>JAJDTY010000055.1 GCA_022826945.1 Candidatus Binatia bacterium | reverse complement strand
GTTCAGGAGGCGGTCGAGCAGGTCTTTGGGGTCGTGTAAGGAGGGCAGGATGACGCTACCGGATTCTGCAATCGTCCTTCAGCGTGGAGAGGGCGACTCGGTCGCCATCGGGACCGGCACCCGGTGTACCTTTAAGGTCAGGGGAAAAGACACCGAGGGTCATTTCGGCCTGTTCGAGTATGTGATGGAACCGGGGACTGAGGGACCGCGCCGCCATATTCACCGGCAGATGGCGGAAATATTCTACGTGGTCGAGGGAGCCATCGAACTCCTCGTCGGAGACGAGAAGATGACGGCCCAGGCCGGAACGACCGCCCTCGTCCCCAAGGAAGCGATACACGCCTTTTCCAACCCAGGCGCGCAACGCTCAGTATTGTTGATCATGTTTTGTCCGGCCGACTCGCGCGAGAAATACTTCGAGGGTCTGGCCGAACTTACCAAAGGCGGGAAACCGCCGGACCAACGCGCCCTCCTCGAGTTGATGCGCAAGTATGACACGGAGCCTGTGGCGGAACCGCTCTATGGAGAAGCGGAGACGCGGTAGACAGGACAACACGCCTTGAGCGTCACACCGCGCTGGGCTAACGTGTCGGCATGAACGCCCAACAGGAATACCAGCCGCAAGAGACGCTCACCTTCGATAACCACTTTACGCGGGAATTGCCCGCCGACCCTGAAACCGGAAACGTCCGCCGTCAGGTCACGCGGGCATGTTATTCTCGTGTCCAGCCGACAAAAGTCGCGCAACCCCAGCTAGTTGCCTATGCGTGGGAAGTGGCCGAGGAATTGGGCCTTTCCCGTGCATTTTGCGAGTCGGACGATTTTCTCCATATCTTCTCAGGTAATCGGGTGCTGGACAGCATGGACCCCTACGCGATGTGTTATGGCGGTCATCAGTTTGGTAACTGGGCCGGGCAACTCGGGGACGGCCGGGCCATTAACCTGGGCGAGATCATCGGTCCGACTGGAAAACGCTGGGTGGTCCAGCTCAAAGGGGCTGGCTTGACACCCTATTCGCGGAGTGCGGACGGACTGGCCGTCCTGCGCTCGTCCATCCGCGAGTTCTTGTGCAGCGAAGCCATGCACCATCTCGGTGTCCCGACCACCCGCGCGCTCAGCCTAGTCTCAACGGGTGAACACGTCATCCGTGATATGTTTTATGATGGCAATCCTAAACCCGAGCCGGGAGCCGTGGTGTGTCGGGTCGCGCCGTCTTTTGTGCGCTTTGGCAATTTCCAGATATTTGCCGCCCGCGGAGAGATCGACGTCTTACAACAGTTGGTGGACTACACCATCCGGACCGACTTTCCCCATTTGGGCGAACCGTCCCGTGCGACCTATCTGGCCTGGTTCGAGGAAATCTGCCGAACGACTGCCCAGATGATTGTGCACTGGCTGCGGGTCGGATTTGTCCACGGGGTGATGAACACCGATAATATGTCCATCCTGGGGTTGACGATTGATTACGGTCCGTACGGCTGGCTGGAAAACTACGACCCCAACTGGACACCCAATACCACCGATGCCGCGGGTCATCGCTATGCCTTTGGCAAACAGCCCCAGATTGCCCATTGGAACCTAGTCCAGCTTGCCAACGCCCTCTACCCCCTGATTGAGCAGACAGAACCGTTGGTAGAGGCGCTGAACAGCTATGGGCAGGAATTTGAACCGTGCTGGCAAGCTATGATGGCCCACAAACTGGGACTCCAAGCCTTCAAGCCCGACCTGGACGACACTCTGTTCGGCGGCCTGCTGGAAATTCTGCAACTGGCCGAGACCGACATGACCATATTCTATCGGCGGCTGGCAAGCCTCGATCTCGACGCCAAACCCGCAGACGCAATCGACGATGCCACTTTCATAGAACCACTGCTGGACGCCTACTACGTCCCGGAACAGCTAACCCCGGAGACAACGGCCCGCATCGCCGCGTGGCTGCGCCGCTATCACGGCCGGGTGAGGGAAGATGGAACGGATGACGAGACGCGCCGGAAACGGATGAACGCGGTTAATCCCAAATATGTGCTGCGCAACTATCTCGCCCAGCTCGCCATCGACAAGGCCGAGCAGGGCGACCCCTCTATGGTGCACGACTTGCTGGAACTCCTCCGTCATCCCTATGATGAACAGCCGGATAAAGAAGCCTACGCCCAAAAACGGCCCGACTGGGCCCGCCAGCGTCCCGGCTGTTCCATGCTATCGTGCAGTTCATGACGGATCAGGAAAAGTTCAGAAGGAGAGAATCATGGCACATCTGACAACCCTCCCGGCAACGGCAGACACCGCGGATATCCTCCCGATCATTGAAAAGGACGGGGCGGTTATCCTGAAGGATGTGCTTGCCCCTGCTGAGGTCGATGGGGTGCTGAGTGAAACCGGACCGTATATCGAAGCCACGCGCAACGGCCAGGACCCTTTCGTTGGTCTCCGGACCACACGCACGGGCGCGCTGGTGGCCCGCTCACCGGCGTGCCGAGACCTGGTGACCAATCAGGCGGTGCTCAAAGCCGCCCAGACCTTTCTGTCGCCCTACTGCTCCCGCATTCAACTCCATCTCGGCCAGATTATTCGTATTCGACCCGGCCAACCCAAGCAGGCAATCCACCGTGACCGCTGGGCCTGGGGAACCTATCTGAAAGGCATCGAGCCTCAGTTCAACACCATGTGGGCGCTGACCGATTTTACCAGTGAAAACGGAGCCACGCGGGTTATTCCGGGCAGTCCGGACTGGCCGGATGGACGCCGGGCGGACAAGAACGAAATTGCCCAGGCCGAGATGACGCGCGGCTCGGTGCTGCTGTATACCGGCTCGGTCTTGCACGCCGCCGGCGCGAATAACTCGGCCGACGACCGGATCGGCCTGAATATTACCTACTCGCTGGCTTGGCTGCGCCAGGAGGAAAACCAGTACCTGTCTTGTCCGCCCGAGATTGCAAAAACCTTATCAACAGAATTGCAGGACCTGCTCGGCTATACGCTGGGCAGTTACGCCCTGGGCTATTACACGCCGCCGCTGCCACCGGGAGAGGGGCCTGAGTCCATCGGCCCGCAATACGCCCTGGGACGCGAGCAGGACGGAGAAGGTCTGGGCAGTGCGGAGCTGCGCCGGGAAATCCAAAACGCGACAGGTAGTAAGATCTAATTGGTTTGCCAGTCATCGCAAACGAACCCTTTTATACAGGCTTATCAACCTTGAGGAGTGACGCATGATCGATCGCAATTTTGAGATGATTCAAACCAACGGAGTCCGGCTACGCACCGTCGTGGAAGGCGATGGACCGCTGGTGATTCTACTCCACGGCTGGCCGCAGTGCTGGTATCTGTGGCGACACCAGATTGATCCGCTCGTGGCCGCAGGCTATCGCGTCGCCGTGCCCGACCAACGCGGCTATGGCGGCAGTGAGTGTCCCCCCAACGTCTCGGATTATAATATTCGTACGCTGGCCGCCGATGTGGCCGGTATCGCCCCGGCCCTGGGCTATGATGAATTCACGCTCATCGGCCATGACTGGGGCTGCGTTGTGGCCTGGAATACCGCCCTGCTCCACGAGGAGAGCTGTACCGCCGTGATGGGCCTGTCCGTTCCCTTTTGGCGCATGACAGACGCCGCGGTGAATCCGCCGGGCATGGACGACCAATTCTGGTATATCCGCTACTTTCAGGAAGAGGGCCGGGTGGAAGCCGAGCTTGAAGAAGATTTAGAGCGCAGCCTGCGTATCCTGTATTACGGGCTGTGCGCCGACGCGCCGGCGCAGAGTTGGATGAAGCAACTGGAGCACCCCAGGTCGAGCGGCCTGCTGGACGTACTGCCCGAGCCACAGCAGTTGCCAAGCTGGCTCACGCCGGAAGACCTCGACTATTACGTCGAGCAGTACCGGACGAGCGGTTTCCGGGGACCGGTGAACTGGTACCGTAATATCCCGACGAATAATGGCATTACGCCCGAACTCGAAGGCAAGAAATTCTCTCAGCCCGCGGCCTTTGTTGCCGGGGCGGCAGACGATGTCCTGCTCTACGATCCCAACTGGCGCGCCACGTTTCCAGACGCGTTTGAAGACCTGCGCTTTCTCGAAATCATCGAAGGCGCCGGTCATTGGGTGCAGGCGGAAAAGCCGCAGGAAACAACCGCGTGCATCCTGCGCTTCTTACGCGACCTGTAGAACGGAGTGCCCGCGTCAGACTATTTGCCAACCGCCTTGGCCCGCTCAAGCGAGGGCCGGGCATAGCAGGCCTCTGCCCAACGCTTCACGTTGGCGTAGGCTGAGTAGTCAAATTTCACCATCGAGAGCAGCATCATCACCCCAGAGACATTGAGATCGGCGATGCTAAAGGCATCGCCAACCAGCCAATCTCTTTTGGCCAAGGTGTCATCGAGCACCTTCAAGGGTCGGGCCAGCGTTTTTTCGGCAGCGGTAAGAACCGCCGCGTTCCGCTTCTCCTCAGGCGTAAAAAACTTTTGGACCACGATGTCCATCTGGGGTGGCTCGATCTCGGTCATGACCCACACACTCCATTGCCAGACCAGGGCTTCATCGGCAGGATTACTGGGGTAGAGATCGCCGCCGTAGGTTTTGGCCAAATAGAGATTGATCGCCATGGACTCAAACAGGGTCACATCGCCATCTTGCAAGGCGGGAATGCGACCGTTCGGATTTACTGCCAGATACTCCGGCGTTTTCGACTCGTCCATGAAATTGACCGAGACATGCTCATACTCAATGCCCACTTCCTCAATCGCCCACATTGAACGTATCGCCCGCGAGCCAGAAATCCCGTACAGCTTGGGTTTTGCCATGTTTGCGTTCCTTTCCGTTGCTTTTTACTGAGGCGTATCATTTTATACGATCAACGTCTGCCCAGTGGTACGCCCCTCATTCTATTCCACATGGACCTACGACAGCGTCCAGACAATCTGGTATATCGATATGTCAGCAAAGGAGACACCTCATGAGTCAGATCCGAGATGAAGTCCTCGCGGCCAACGCCGCCTACGCCCAGGATTTTGGGAAGAAAGCTGACTTGCCAGCCCCGCCGGGCAGACGTTTTGCCATTCTGACCTGTATGGACGCGCGGCTCGATCCCGCCAAATATGCCGGCTTGGCGGAGGGCGATGCGCATGTGATCCGTAACGCGGGTGGACGGGCGAGTGATGACGCCATCCGCTCCTTCGTGATTTCGTACAAACTGCTGGGAACGCGGGAGTGGTTTGTCATTCATCACACCCAGTGTGGTATGGCGACCTTCACCGATGAGGTGATGCGCGGCCTCCTCGCCAGCAGTTTGCAGACCGCCACAATGGGCGCTTCAGGCTGGCAGGACTCCGGCGAGGGACCTGGTTCAACAGAAGGGAGCTATATCGACTGGCTGACGATCTCCGACAGCACAAAAAGTCTGGTCGAAGACGTGACGCGTGTCCGCAATCACCCCTTGGTTCCCGGCGACATTCCCATTTACGGTTATATCTACAATGTCAAAACGGGTAGGCTTGAAGAAGTGCCTGAGGCAACGGAAGCAGGGAAAGTTCCTTAATGGACGATCCCAAGCACATAAAGACCATTACCGGCTACTGTGAACCACTCTCACTCCGTGCCGGGGAAGCAATCCGCTGTATGGCCTCCAGCCATACGCCCGGTCCTGCCCAACTCGATCTCGTCCGTATTATCTGTGGCGACCCAACCCGGAGTGGACCCGGTTTCAAAGAAATAGAAGTGCCGAGTGATCTGCCCGCCGAGGTCGTGCTTACTGAACAGTGTTTACAGCCCGGCTCTTACGGAGAAGTCGATTTGTCGGGTCTCTCGGTCACACGACAGATAAAATTCACAGTTCACGTCTTCGCGACGCGACCGGGTCAGGATCAGACCCTGTTTTCGGTCGTTGGTGAATCTGGATCGCTGCTGGTGCTGAGGCTATCGGAGAAACGTCTTGTGACTTGCGTCGGGAAGGCCGAGCTCATCCTGCGCGAGCAGCCTCTCCAGGCCAAACGCTGGTACCAAGTCGAAATCCTAGCGAATCTGAAGGACGGCGTTGTGACGGGCACACTCACCCCGTGGCCAAGTCGTTCACCCGGTCAGGACGTGTTTGAGCGATTCGAGCCCCATACCGCGAGCGCTGCAATCGGCGCAATACCAACGGGACGGCTCCACCGTTGTTTGTTCGCGGCTTCATCTGACGGCGATCATTTCGACGGTCGCCTTGCCAGACCCGTGCTGACCCTTGATGCAAAGACCCTGGAATGGGACTTCTCCAAAGACATGGGTGGGAAGCAGATCGTTGACGTCAGTGGTCATGAGCGCTACGGCCTCCTCTACCAGCTTCCCGCGCGGGCGGTTACGGGTCCCGACTGGGACGGCAGTCATCACGCCTGGACAGCCATGCCATCGCATTATGATGCCATTCATTTTCATAGTGACGATTTATATGACGCCGACTGGCCGGTCACAGCAGAGCTGAACCTACCAGCCGATCTTGCGAGCGGCATCTATGCCTTTCGCCTCCGAGCCGCCCAGGGCCAGGATCGGATACCGTTTTTCGTTCGTCCCGCCCAGCATGCGCCAACGGCCGATGTCGCCCTGCTCATGTCCTCCTGCACCTATATGGCCTACGCCAATCACCGGATGTTGTTTGAAGGCGCGGACTTTATCGCCACGCGATCCCGCCTGCGTCCTGAGCACGAATACCTACGCCACCATCCTGAAGTTGGTCGGTCCACGTACGAGAAACACACGGATGGCAGTGGCGTCATGTTCAGTTCTCGACGCCGCCCGGTCCTCCAACTCCGGCCCGGGGCGGACGGTTGGAATTTCACCCCGGATACGGACATTAACGCCTTCCTCGACCATCTCCAGGTTGGTCACGATATCCTCGCTGACGAAGATGTCCATGCCGAAGGGATCGACGCGCTGACTCCGTACCGGGTCATTGTGACCGGGACTCATCCAGAGTATTGGTCAACCCGGATGCTCGATGCCCTTGAAGAATGGCTGCGGCGTGGTGGACGATTGATGTATCTCGGCGGCAACGGATTTTATTGGCGTGTCGCGCTGAGCGACGTCTGGCCTGGAGCAGTCGAATTACGGCGGGCTGAGGACGGCGTGCGGAACTGGCAAACCGAACCGGGAGAGTCTTACCACGCCTTTACCGGTGAGTACGGCGGCTTGTGGCGGCGTTTGGGCCGGACGCCGAATACCCTCGTGGGAGTCGGCTTTGCTGCGCAAGGATTCAAACGGGCCGTCGGCTACAAGCGGAGTCCGGAGAGCTATACCTCTCGGGCCGCGTGGATATTTGAGGGAGTGACGGATGAAGAGATTGGCACCTCAGGGCTCGGCGGCGGTGCGGCCGGTCAGGAGGTTGACCGCTGTAGCCAAACGCTCGGCTCCCCCGCCCACACTGTTATCCTCGCTTCCGCAACCGAGTTTGGGCCTGACATGACTCGGACTAAAGAAGAACTCCAGGCATCGACCATCGTGCCCTCCCCCGATCCGGTCGTCCGGGCAGACCTCGTGTTTTTTGAGACACCGGCCGGTGGGGCCGTATTTTCCGTTGGCTCGATTTCGTGGTTTGGCGCGCTTGCTCGCAACGGCTATGACAACGATATCGCTCAGATTACGGCCAATGTGGTACATCGCTTTGCCGATCCGACATCCTTCGCTCCACCTGAAGCTGGATAGTCTGAGTAGAGAGAAGCTCCTGAGTCGTTGCTCTAATCTAATAAGGAGGGAACAGATGAGCACGTCGGCACAGCAATCACAAAGTCCCGATCTGTCACGCGTGTGGGAGCCGTTGCAACTCGGCAATCTCACGCTGCGGAATCGGATTCTGCAACCCGCCCACAGCTCGCAGCACGGTGACCCCCGCGACCATGTTTTCTCTGACCGACAGATCGCGTATTTTCGTGAGCGCGCCAAAGGAGGCGTGGCGCTGTGCATTACCGAAACCGTTGCGGCCGCCCGAAGCGCGCTAGGTTCGTTTTTCCATATCGTCGATGTCTGGAGCGAGAGTTGTATTCCGTCCATGACGAAGCTGGCCGATGCCGTGCATCAGCAGGGCGCCAGCATCTTTGTCCAGCTTGCCTCAATGGGCGTCCATGATCGCGGCCGGATGTTCATCGACCGCAACAAACCCATCTGGGGGGCGTCGCGTATCCCCTCAGTCGTGCACAATGAAATTCCCCTCGTGATAGGGCCTGACGAGATCGCGGAATTAACGCACGACTTTGGACAGTCGGCGGCAAACGTCAAGCGCGCCGGGCTCGATGGGGTCGAATTGCACGGGGCGCATAGTTACGGCCTGGGTCAGTTCATGAGTCCGACCTACAATAAACGCGACGACGCCTACGGCGGGACACCGGCCAAGCGCTGTCAAGTGCTCATCGAATGCGCCGAGCAAGTGCGTAAGCGGGTCGGGCCTGATTTTGTAGTGGGGGTCCGGCTGTCGTGGGATGAATTTCTTGGCCCCGAGGGTGGGATTACCCCGGAGCAGGCAGAAGAACAGGTCGAGGTGCTGGCGGCGACCGGCTTGTTTGACTTCTTCAACATCTCGGCTGGTGGCTATCACACGCTTCATCTGGCGCTGCCCAGTATGGAAGGGGACGAGCCGGATGGCTGGCTGGCGCCGTTCAGCAAACGTGCCAAAGAAATCGTTGGCGATCGTGGCAAGGTCTTTGTTGTGGGGAAGGTCCGTGATCTCCGGACGGCTGAAGCCATATTGGAAAGCGACGCGGCAGACATGGTCGCGATGGCCAGACAGCTTCTGACAGACCCCTTTACGGTGAAAAAGACGCGCGAAGGTCGCGAACACGAAATCATCCGCTGCAACCGGTGTAATGAGTGTGGCGCACGGCTGTTTGAACACCGCGAGCTCATCTGCACCCTGAATCCGGTCAGCGGCAGAGAAGCCTACTGGGGAGAGGGTTCGCTGCAGCGCGTCCCGGAGGCGGACCAAAAGCATATTGTGGTCATCGGTGGCGGGCCCGCTGGGATGAAAGCTGCCTCGGTTGCTGCCAAGCGCGGTCACGCGGTTACCTTGCTTGAACGCGCCGACCAGTTAGGCGGCCATTTGCGTGTGCTGAAACAACTGCCGGGTCTGACTGCCTGGTCGATTGCGATCGACAACCTTGAGCGGGAGGTCGAAAATGCGGGGGTCGAGGTCCAGTGTGGCGTGGAGGTCACACCCCAATCCCTGCGGAATATCGAAGCATCAAGCGTTGTAGTTGCAACCGGCGCCTCTTACGAACGCACCGGTCAGAGCCTCTATCGTCCTGAGCGTGAGACCATTCCCGGAACTGATCTCCCCCACGTGCTTGATGTTGGCACGGCAACCAGGCGAGTCCTCGCAGACACCCAGGCGCTCGGCTCGCGCGTTTTCATTCTGGATGAGACGGGCGGCCATTTGCCTTTTGCCCTGGCCCAAGTGCTGGCCAAAGCAGGGGTCGAGGTCGAGGTTCTCAGCCCGCGCATGTTTGCCGGCGAACGCCTCTTTCGCAACCTGGATATCATGTATATCTTCCCGAGGCTAAAGAAGCTCGGCATCCGGATTACCCAGCAATATTTTGTCGAAGCGATCCGTCCTGGCGAAGTCGATGTGTATGATATCTGGGTCGGGCCGGAAGGGCTGGAAACCCGCGAGCGGATTGATAGCGTAGTGATGTCGATTCTTCGCGCACCCAACGATGAACTCTATATTGCGGCCAAAGACTCTTTCCCGGAAGTCGTCAGAATCGGTGATGTGGCGGCCCCGCGAGATGTGACGGCCGCCATTTTTGATGGCGAGAAATGTGGTCGCGAACTGTAGGACTCGAATGCCTGCCGGCCCGGAGGAATTCGACCTCAGGCGTGAAGCGAACTTATGAAGAGCACTCTGGACCCTAGCCCTCGGCCCGGAGAAAACCAAGAGCAAAGGACGATTACACTATGAGTCATTCGGTTACCTATACCAAAGAGGACGGCATCGGCATCATTACCATCAACAATCCACCCGTGAACGCGCTGAGCCAACATGTTCGTCAGGGTCTGTTGGAGAGCTTTACCGAGGCCGGTAAAGACGACACCGTTGCGACGGTTCTCATCTGCGCCGGTCGGACCTTTATTGCCGGTGCGGACATTACCGAATTCGGCAAGCCGCTCCAGCCGCCGAATTTCCTCGATACCATGGAGATTATTGAGAACCTCCCCAAGCCGGTTGTGGCTGCCATTCACGGTACGGCCCTGGGCGGTGGCCTCGAAACCGCACTGTGCTGCCATTATCGCGTCGCGGTGCCATCCGTGCGGGTTGGGCTGCCCGAGGTCGCCCTGGGATTGGTACCCGGTGGCGGTGGAACCCAGCGCCTGCCGCGGTTGATCGGCCCCGAAGCCGCCCTTGAGGTCATCACCTCAGGCACCCCGATACGGGCCGGCCAGGCGCAGAGCGTTGGTGTTATTGACGAGATCGTTGACGAGGACGGTCTGCTCGACGGGGCAAAAGCCTTTGCCCGTCAGCTCGTCGCGGACGGAGCCACCCTCAAAAAGGTGCGAGACCTGAACGACAAGGTGACCGGCGTTGACCTCGCCCTCTTTGACGCTGCCCGCAAACAAGCCAGCAAAGCCCGGCGCGGCTTCGATGCACCCCAGCGCTGCATCGATTGTGTCGAGGCGGCCTGCACCCTACCGTTTGATGAAGGCTTGGCCAAAGAGCAGGAACTCTTCCGTCAAGTTCTGACCAGCCAGCAGTCGGCTGCTCAACGCCATGTTTTCTTTGCCGAGCGGGCCGCGGCAAAGGTCAGTGACATGCCGAAAGACACCCCGACGCGCTCCGTTCAAAAAGTGGGCATCATTGGGGCCGGCACGATGGGCGGCGGTATTGCCATGAACTTCGCCAATGCCGGGATCCCGGTCACCATACTCGAAACCGGCCAAGAATTTCTGGATAAGGGCCTGGCAGTAGTGCGCAGCAACTATGAACGCAGCGCCAAGAGAGGCCGATTCACGCAGGAACAGGTCGAGGAGCGCATGGGGCTCCTCACGCCGACTCTGGACTACGCAGCGCTCAGCGAAGTTGACCTCGTGGTGGAGGCCGTGTTCGAGAACATGGAGGTCAAAAAGCAGGTCTTCGCTCAATTAGATACGGTCACCAAGCCCGAGTGCATCCTGGCGACCAATACATCCACGCTCAACGTTGATGAAATTGCGTCGGTGACCGCACGCCCGGATAAGGTTATCGGTACGCATTTCTTCAGCCCGGCCAATGTCATGCGTCTGCTCGAAATCGTCCGCGGCGACAAGACGAGCTTTGAGACCCTGGCCACGACCCAGGCGGTTGGCAAAGCCATTCAAAAAATCGGCGTAGTCGTTGGGGTGTGCGACGGTTTTGTCGGCAACCGCATGCTGCACAAATACGGTGCTCAGGCTCAATACCTGCTGGAAGAGGGGAGCCTGCCCCAGGATGTGGATGGCGCGGTCTACGACCTGGGTCTGGCCATGGGACCGTTTGCCATGGGCGACCTGGCCGGTCTCGACGTGGGCTGGCGCATTCGACAGGGAAAAGGGCTGCCGGACAGCCTGCCCGCAGGCGCGCGCTACTGCGCGATTCCCGACCGGATTTGCGAGCTGGGACGTTACGGCCAAAAGACCGGTGCCGGGTATTACACCTACGAACCCGGCGACCGCACCCCCCGACCCGACCCGGCCATTGAGGAGTTGATTGTCAACTACTCCAAAGAAAAGGGAATGACGCGGCGGCCCATCGGCCGTGAGGAAATCGTCGAGCGGCTGATGTACGCCCTGGTGAACGAGGGGGCCAAGATTCTGGAAGAGGGCGTTGCCCAGCGGGCCAGCGATATCGACGTCATCTACGTCTATGGTTATGGCTTCCCGGCTTATCTTGGTGGTCCCATGTTTTACGCTGACAGCGTCGGACTCAAGCAGGTATATGAACGCGTCTGCGCCTTTGCCGAACACGATCCCTCATCTTGGCAGCCGGCACCGCTGCTCCAGAAACTGGCCGAAGAGGGCGGAACGTTTCATTAAAAAAGGGCGACGCTTGCGTCGCCCCTAGCGTACCGAAGAGTCCTTCTTCTTCGACGCGGGCCAGAGTATCACGATCCAATAGCACACAACGCCGAGCACCACTGTTGCCCCGAGCGGCAGGCCCAACTCCGCCGGTCCGAAGCCCCGATGGGCGTAGGCCCAAGACGGCATCAGATACGGCAGTATCAGCGCCCACGCGATCAATGCCAGTGCGATGCCGTGCATATCAGCCTCCCCGCGTACAGTTCTCTTCTCGGAGCCGTGGCTCGAATTGAACGCTTCGTGGTATTGGAGAATCGTATCTATCTAATACCAGGCAAGGAGCGTAGGGAGCAATGGATCAACACCTGTTCAACCAATCCCTGACCGAATTCTTAGCATCATCGCCAACCCCGTTTCACGCGGTCGCCCAGATGGCCGCCCGACTGTCGAGTGCAGGCTTTGAGCGCCTAAACGAGTCCGAGGCGTGGCAGCTCGCACCGGGGGGTCGTTATTGGATTACCCGTAATGACTCAGCGATTATTGCCTGGAGGATGCCGACGCGCTGTACCTCGGCCGAGAGTGGCTTTCGCATGGTCGGCGCCCACACGGATTCTCCGTGCCTGAAGGTCAAACCCCAGCCCGAACTGCACCGCCACGGCTATCTGCAACTCGGGGTCGAGGTCTATGGCGGCGCCTTGCTCAACCCCTGGTTTGATCGTGATTTATCAATTGCCGGACGAGTCAGCTATCTGAGTCAGCGGAACGAAGTGGCTCATGCGCTGCTCGACTTCGCCCAAGCGGTAGCCGTCATTCCCAGCCTGGCCATTCATCTCGACCGAGAGGCAAACCAGAGTCGCTCGATTAATGCCCAGACCTATCTGCCACCCATTCTCGGCCAGGCTGACGAAAAGCCGGATTTCAAAGCGCTCCTGCACAAACGGCTCGAAGCGGACGGCGTCACCGATGTGCGTCAGGTGCTGGACTACGAGCTGTTTTTCTATGACACCCAGCCGCCGCAGCTTATCGGCTTGGCAAACGAGTTCATCACCTCGGCCCGCCTGGACAACCTATTGAGCTGTTTTGTCGGCCTCCAGGCCCTCACAACGATCACAACCGAACACGGCGCGCTGCTGGTATGCAACGATCACGAAGAGGTCGGCAGTACGTCGGCGTCCGGCGCATGTGGACCCATGCTAAAACACATGCTGGAGCGCGTCGTGCCGGACGCGGAAGAACGCGGCCGCGCCCTGGCCCGCTCCATGCTGATCTCGACCGACAATGCCCACGGAGTGCACCCGAACTTTTCCGACCGACACGACGACAACCACGGCCCCCGCCTCAACCACGGCGTGGTCATTAAACTCAACGCCAACCAACGCTATGCGAGCAACAGCGAAACCAGCGCCATCCTGCACAAACTGGCCGCGGACGCGGACGTGCCGGTCCAGGCCTTTGTCGTGCGCAGCGATATGGCCTGCGGCAGCACCATCGGACCGCTGACCGCAGCCGAGATTGGAGTACGCACCATAGATGTCGGCGTCCCGCAGTGGGCGATGCATTCCATTCGGGAAGTCGCGGGAACCGCTGACGCGTTTCATCTGCACCGGATATTGCAGCGCTTTTTCGATACAGAGCGGGTCTGAACCTTAGTCCCCCACCAACTCGGGAACGTGGGCAGAGGGTCGGCGATGCTGGGTGAGCTGTTCATACGCGTAGGCCAACGAAAGGAGCTCTGCCTCACGATACGGCAGACCGACGATCTCCAGACCCACGGGCAGGCCGTTCGAGGTAAAACCCGCGGGCACGCTCACGGCCGGCATCCAGGTCTGGGCTGCGATGAGCGTATTGGTCGGGAAGTCCAGCAGGGGCCATTTACCGGCGTCAAGCTCGGCCCGTGAGGGCGAGGGCACTTGCGTGGTGGGAAAGACGAGCGCGCTTGCCCCTACCTTTGCCATTGCATTGATGACTATCCGCTGGAACTGTTCACGCGCGGTGTAGCGTTGATAATACTCAGGGTCTGAGTAAGGGTCTTCGGGGCCTTCGACCAGCGCATCAATAAGATCACATTTGGGATGGTATTTTTTCGCCTCGACGATGTCCCTCAAGGTTTTCATCGGCAGCTGAGGGCGGGCTGCCAAAAAGCCATCAATGTCGTGGCGCGAATGAGTGACATACATGGAAGATAATTCGATATAGTGCTGTAAATCGGGAATCTCGATATCAACCAGAGTTGCACCCGCCGTGGTCATCGCTGCCAGTGCCGCTTCGATGACTGCATTGACCTCGGCAGCCTGCGGATCGGCGGCATCCCCAAAGACCTCACGTACCACACCAATCCGTACACCCGAGAGAGCGGTCTTGTCGAGCAGTTCCGAATACTTGACTGCACCCACAATAACCGCTGTCGCGGTATAGGGGTCGGCCGGGTCAAACCCGACGAGCACCTCAAGCATTTTTGCGGCGTCCGTAACCGTACGACACATAGGCCCGGCAGAGTCCTGGAAGACCACCAACGGCGACATGCCTGCCCGGCTGATGAGGCCGGGCGTGACCTTGAGGCCAACCAGATTATCGAACGAAGACGGCAAGCGGATTGAGCCACCGGTGTCTTCGCCCAGGCCAATGGCACCCAGGTTGGCAGCAACGGCAGCGCCCGTTCCGCCACTGGAGCCGCCCGGATCATGCCCCAGATCGTATGGGTTCTTGGTCGTACCGGACTTGGACGAGTAGCCGAACCAGGAGGTGGCAAAGTCCGGCATGGCAGTCTTGGCCAGAATAATCGCACCGGCTGCATGGAGCTTGGCTATAGCGGTAGCGTCTTTGTTGGGGATATAACCGTCCAGGGCTATCGAGCCAAAGCAGGTCATAATCCCAGCCGTTTCCGCCTGATCTTTCACGACAATGGGTATCCCATGTAAAGGGCCTGACAACTGGCCGGACGCTGCAAGCTGAGCGTCAAGCCGAGCGGCTTCGTCCCGAGCGTGCGGGTTAACGGTTACGATAGAATTGAGTGTTAGACCGCTCCGATCATAGGCCTCAATCCGGGCCAGATAGCCCTCCACGAGGTCCACACAGGTGACTTCGCCCGCACGCAGAGCGGTATGAATCTTTGCAATGGTCGTTTCTTCCAGCTTGAACGACATGGCTTTCCTCGCCTCCATCTCTCCCCTCCTTGGAGGGGCGGCCCGTCCGGGCCGGGGTGGGTTTCAGTCCTCCGGTCTTTTTGCGCCATAGCACGTGTACGGTCCGGTGAGTAGGGGCAGATTTTCAATCTACCCTCCTGGAGCGACCGTCACCCCAGCTTGGGCTTCGTGATCTTCACCGCCGCCCACAACGCAACCAGGAAAAAACTCGTCAGGAAAATGAAATCCTGAGTGTCGGGCCGGAAGTGTACCGTTATGGAAGCCGTTCCGTTCCCCCCAGGCGGCTGAGATTGCGGTCAAAGGTACCGAGGGGGAGATGTCCAGCTTGACGAGCGACTTCCAGGATCAGGCAGTCAGAGAAACCGAGCTTTGGCTTCTGTCGATACTGTTCAAGGGCAGCACTTACGGTTTCCGCATTTTGGATTGTCAGACATTCATGTTGCAGGAGCATTTCGACTGCCATCACCAGCTCACGATGACCAAGATCGTAGACCGTAGAGAGGACCCAAACAGCCTCGATCAGAACAATGTGAGAAACCCATGCCCCTCTCGCAACAAACGCCTCAGCAGCCAGGACGTGTTTTGGATCGTCGCGGGTGACGAGCCGGACCAGGAGGTTGGTATCAACCGCGCGCATACCGGTCTCTGATATGTTGCTCTATGCCCTCTTTCATCTCTGTCATTGTTCGCCTCTTGGGACAACCTTGAGGAAACAGGGCACGATGAATATCCTCAGAGGTAAACCGTCCAGCCCTTCGGACGACGATCTGTTCTCCGACCTGGTCCCATTCAAGTACAGCTCCGGGTCCTATCCCGAGTCGGCGTCGGATCTCAGCCGGGATTGAAATCTGTCCCTGGGCCGTCAGGCGTGATTGTGCGATAGCCATACCAGTATATTACCCTGGTAATGAAGTGAGGGCAATGCGGTGGGGCCGTACGACTGAGCGAGGCATCCGCAAATGACGTGAGACGAAGAAGCTCCTTCGTCAGCTCTGTTCCGATTGCCCTCTCGTGCCGTCGATCAGCACAAACGCAATCCGACACGGCCGGTCCGAGCGGTTGCTCCAAGCGTGATTGGTGCCGCGCTGGATAATGACATCACCAGCCGTGACCAATACCTCCGAGTCGTCCAGGACCATATGGCATTCGCCCGAAAGCACGAGCGCATAATCAATCGTCTCGGTCTTGTGCATCAGCGGATGTCGTGGCTGCTCGGAGTCGTCCAGCGCCTGCTCCGCTCCGAATGAGGCAAAGCTTTCCTGGGCGGCCTTGCGGTCTATCTGGTCGATCCAATCCTTTTCCGGTGAGAACTCGACAATCCGAAAGACCGTACCGTTGGCGGGAGGAGTCAGGGCGACCGGACCCTGTGTCCGGTCGGTTGCGTCGGTCAGGCGCGCAGGGGTCTCGGCTGTGACCCACAGATTGGTGACCTCAACCCCCGGCCTGTTCCGCGGATGGAAGACTGGCGCTGGGGTGTCGGAGAGGACCGTTGCCCGCCCGTTTGTGTCGTGCCCGGTCACGATGCGTCGCGTGCTGTTCGGCATAATGGCTCCCTTCTATGATTCGAGCGCGATTCTCCGCTCACATAAGACGGCGAGAAATTACTCGGCACTCTTTCCTTTGAAATGAAAGTTGGTATAGCCTGCATCTACCTCGATGGCGCACTCTCTCAATATGACTCTGGCGGAGGAAGAGCAATGCAAGGCAAAGTGATGACCGTTCTCGGTCCGGTTGAGCCCGACACTCTGGGGGTCACCCTGACGCATGAGCACCTGCTCATCGATCTTCGGGTGTGGTGCGAAGAACCCGAAGACGAGGAGCGAAAGGCATTCGTGCACGCGCCGGTCGAAATGGCGACGCTCGGCGCCATTCGTCGCGAACCATTCGGCAATCTGGATAACTGCGTCCTTGATGACACGGCCCTGGCTATTGAGGAGTTGCACCGGTTTAAGACCGCCGGTGGCGGCAGCGTGGTGGACTGTACGAATAACGGCCTGGGACGCACGCCGCTGGCTTTGGCAGAAATTGCTCAGGCGACCGAGATCAATATCGTTATGGGTTCAGGCTACTATATTGGCCGTTCCCATCCCTACGATATGGTTGATCGGTCGGTTGAGATGCTCGCCGATGAGATTGAATCCGATCTCATGCAGGGCGTTGCCGATACCGGGGTACGCTCCGGCCTCATCGGCGAGATCGGCACCAGCTTCAAGGTGCGCGAGAACGAGCAGAAGGTCTTGCGTGCCGCCGCCCGCGCCCAGCGTCGAACCGGAGCGCCGATCAGCGTCCATCTACTGCCGTGGCAGAAAAACGGGACCGAAGTCCTCGATATTCTTGAGAGCGAAGGCGCAAATCCGCATCGGGTCATACTGTGTCATCTGAGCCCGACGAGCGATGACTTGGAATATCACACGGCCTTGGCCAAACGCGGCGCTTACGTCGAGTACGACTTCTTTGGCATGGAATTCTACGTAGACAGCGTTGGCCGCTACACGGGTTCGGATGCCGGCAGTGTCACCGCGCTGAAACGCCTGATCGACGCGGGCTATTCGGAGCGTCTGCTCCTGTCCCACGATATTGCGATGAAGGTCCAACTCACCCGCTACGGCGGATGGGGCTACGCCCACCTCGTCAAGAACGTGGTGCCCATGCTGGGTCGCGGCGGACTGAGTGCCGAACAGATCGATACTTTGATTGTGGAGAATCCACGACGCGTGCTGACCTGGGGCGCGCCGGTGTAAACGCGAGCATGGCTCGAAAACGAGCCCGAGCATGTCCGCATCCGTGGGAGGAGGTAAAATATGGCCGGCAGACTCGCAGACAAAATCGCTCTTGTGACCGGTGGTGCTTCAGGCATTGGGCGGGCGACGGTCCGCCGCTTCGCCGAGGAGGGGGCTGCGGTTGTGGCCGCCGACCGGAACCCGGGCGGTCTGGAGCAGACCAAAAGCCTGGCGCAAAAGATCAGCCCGGATGTCGAGACTGTGACCGTCGATGTCTCCAAGCTGGACCAGGTCGAGCGCATGGTTGACACGGCGGTTGAACGTTTCGGTCGCCTGGACGTCTTGGTCAATGCGGCTGGGGTCCTGATTCTGACACCGCCGCTGGCCGAAGTGGATGAACGGCACTGGGATCTGATGATGTCAACCAACCTCAAAGGGCTCTTCTTTTGCTGTAAGGCCGCCATTCCGGCCATGTTGAAGACCGACGGCGGCTCCATCGTCAATATTGCCTCCATGGCCGGGGTCCAGGCCTACAGCCAATCTCTACCCTATGCGGTCAGTAAGGCCGGCATCATCCATCTCAACTCGGTTGCCGCCAGCCAATACACGTCTCAGGGCATTCGGATGAACTGTATTGCCCCTGGTTTCGTGGACACCCCGCAGGCACGCGGCAGCACCCAGAGCACGGAAGTCATAGAGAAAGCGGCCCGCTATCATCCCCTGGGACGGATTGGCCAGCCTGAGGAGATTGCAAACACGATTCTCTTTCTGGCCTCGGACGAATCGTCCTATATCAGCGGTTCGACCTTTGTTGTGGACGGCGGCTCCTGGTCGGTTGCCAGCCGACTCTAAGGGGGGAGTATGGAAAAGCTCATTGAGATTACCAACAAGGCCGTAGCGGATTACGGCTTTCGGCAGATCGTCCAGTGGAGCCCCGAGGACATCGTTGCTCAGTGGCAGCTCTCGACCCGCGAGGCGGAGGTCCTCACTGGCGTCGTCAAAGACGAGCTGGACCGCCTGCCCATCCCGGTCGAACCTCCGGATGTGCCACAAGAACAGGAGCGTGTGGCCGGTATCATCCGGCAGGCGTTGAGTTAGGGTGTCCCGGCCTCACCGCTCCGAACCGGTAGCCGAAGACGGGACGGATAGGCCGGCGTATGCCAAATCCTGTTCGTTGCAATCCGGGGCTGGGCCAGATCGGCGAGACGACCAAACTGGTTCAGACTGCGGGCGAACCACGGAAAATCACTACTGGTTATACTGACCCGCATACGGTGGCCGGGTAAAAAGACATAGTGGACAGGCCAGAGTTCCACCGTAAACGGGGTCACCACTCCGGGGACAAGCGGCGTAGGCCGTTGCAGCGACTCCCGATACGAGGCCCGCAGACATCCTTGGCTGACCTTCATTGAGCGTCCGTCGGGATACACATCGGTCAGCTTGACATGCCACTCCGTGTCGTCGCAATCGCTCGCAGCGAAGAGCCCGATATGCGGCCAGCCCGAGACGACCACTTCTTCCGTCAAGATATCGCTGGTGTAGTAGATGACGTCAGACCGGGCTTCAACCGGGTCCTGATTGAGCGGAATATCTTCAAGCGGATATTGCTTGACGTCCATCTGGGTTGGGGCCGGGTCGTTCGGGTCATAGCGATAGGTCTGCGCAGGTTCATCGGATGAGGGAGACGTAGCGGATAGAGAACCGCGAGTTCCATCAAAGTGCAAATAAAACGCCTGCTCCGTATTGCTCAGCGGCCAGTGGTCCGTCTCAAGCCAGACGTTCCGTCCGGTTTCAAACAGACGAACCGGCGGGTCGTGCTGAACGCCGTTGTCTCTACCTTTGAGCCAGTGATCAAACCAGCGTAAATGGACCTGATGCATGTCCAGCGCCGCGTTCGGTCCGAAGTTCACCCCGGCATAGCTATCGTGCGGCCAGCGGCAGTTGACGTGGCTCCACGGTCCGACGATCAGCTGTTGCCTGCTACGAGCCGGAGAGGCCTGCATCATATGCTCATAGTGATGAAAGGCGCCGGTCAGATCCTCCATATCAAACCAGCCTGTCACGTGGAGACAGGGCACATCGATCTGATCGTAGCGCTCATCAAAACGTAGCGCCTGCCAGTGCGCGTCCAGGGTGTCATGTATCAGCATGTCGTTCCAGGTTTCCCCGACCGGGTCGATATACTCGCCAATGGCAGTGAGCGGCAGACGGCGCAGGATATCGTCCCAATCGTGGACTTCGAGCCCGTGGAATTCGGCAATCCGCCGTCGGACTAGGTATACCCACCAGCCGAAATAAAGCTGAAACACGCCCCAGGTGTACGGAATCTCCTGTTGCCAGCGACCGGCCGCGGAGGTGGAGATCATACAGCGCAGATGCGCCGGACGTTCCGCGGCCGCGGCCCACTGGGTCCAACCCATATAGCTCAACCCAGTCGTGCCAACCTTGCCGGTGCACCAGTCCTGGCGAGCCGCCCACTCGATCACGTCATGCGTATCCGGCCCGTCATGCACAAAGGCCCGCCACCGGCCCTCAGATTTCCCTCGCCCGCGCACATCGTGCACAATGACAGCGTAACCATGTTCCTGGTAAAAACGCGCCTCGTCCAAAAAGAAAACCGCGGTGCTTTTATCGTAGGGCGTGGATTGGACGATCGCCGGCGCGGGCCGGTCGTCCGGACTCGGGAGGTAGACATCCGCGGCCAGCTCGACTCCGTCCCGCATCGGAATACCAGTCTCAAACACGGGCCGGGTTGTCGCCGCTGCTCGGATGGGCTCCTCAAAATAGCGCTGGCGGGGCGTTTTGGTGGGCATGGCTGCCATTCCACCGATGCAACAGCCTCAGTCCTGCTTCTGCGCCTGGACCGCCTCCTCGGCGGTCATGACCACCACGTCGCCCGGCCCGGCACTGACCTCGCCGCCGTCCACCACATAGGTCATACTGGTCGCGAACGTCCCGGCCGGGCTGGCCAGGAATAAAGCCAGCCCGGCGATTTCGTTCGGCTCGCCCACCCGTTTCTGCGGATTGATCGGGGAGCCACTGGTCTCAACCGCCTCAACCAGTTCCTTTGCCAGGTCGGTCCGAATCAGACCCGGCGCGATACAGGTCACTCGAATTTTATCGGCCGCCCACTCCTTGCCCAGGAGCTGCGCCATGTTGATGAGAGCCGACTTGGACAGGGCATAGGTTCCGATACCCATGGAGGGCCGGACACCTTCATTTGAGGTGATGTTAATCACCGCGCCCCCGCCGCGCTGACGCATGGACTCGCGACATAAGCGGGCCAGATGCAGCGGCGCCCACACATTGGTCTTCATGACCCGGAGGAACTCCTCTTCGGTCTCCTCAGCCAGGGTCACCAGCGAAACCCCGGCAGCGTTATTGACCAGAATGTCAACGCCGCCGAACTCTTCGATCGTGGCCTGATACAGCTTGTCGCAGTCCGCACTGACCGACATGTCTGCCTGGACGGTCAACACGCGCCGGCCGGTTGCCGCGACATCCTGTTTGGCCCGCTCCAGAGCTTCGGGTCTGCGCGCGGCAAGCACGAGGTCCGCGCCATGCTCGGCAAAGGCCAGAGCAATCGCCCGGCCGATACCTTTTGAACCACCAGTTACAATGGCAACTTTGCCGTCCAAAGAAAAATCAACGATACCCATGCGCTCCTCCTTTACGATTATCACCTGCTTTCCTGTCTCTTACCACGACTGGGGACGAGGGCCAAAACGCTTTTCTCTTGACTCTGACATATGACGAAGACTAGCATCCGAGCAGAGCAAAGGGGGCGGTATGAATTTCTAGCTGACGGCCCAACACAAACGCATTCAGGCTCAGTGCCAGGAACTGGCGACAGACTTTGCCACCAGGGCGGCCGAGCACGACCGAGAGGCAACCAACCCGGTCGAGAATTATGCCCTGCTGCGTGAGGCGGGGTTTCACACGCTCAATATTCCCACCGAGTTGGGCGGCTGGGGGGAGAAACTGTTCGGCCACTCACTCGCCCTGGAACAGCTTGCCCAGGGCTGCCCAGCCACGGCGCTGTCCTTCAATATGCACCTGGCCTGGGTCGGCTATCTCATGGAAAATATCGAGATTACCCTCGACGTGAAGCAACGCGTGGCAGACTGGGTAGTTAAGGGTAATAATCTGGTTGCCGGTTCGACATCCGAGGCGAGCACGTCGGCCCTGCTGGCTTCGTATGCCCCGGCCACCCAGGCGAGAGCGGTGGACGGCGGCTACGTCATCAACGGCAAGAAGTTTTTTTCGTCCATGGTTGGAGCGGCGGATTTTCGGGCCGTCCCGGCGCGTCGCGAGGACGCCACCACACCCGGTGCGGCCATCGTTTTTCTGGTCCCGCGGGAGGCTTCAGGGCAGACGGTAGAGGAAGTATGGGATGTTCTGGGAATGCGCGGCACCCGGAGTGACTGCCTGCTCTTGGAAGACTGCTTTGTGCCCGAGGAATCGGTTGTGTTCGACACCGATAATTTCTTTCCTTCCATTGCCCGCGGGGCGAACTGGTTCTGGGCCTCGTATACGGCGGTCTATTTGGGGGTAGCCGCAGCGATCTACGCAGAAATTCTGAAGGTCGTTCAGGAACGGGTGCCGCGGGGTTTTACCCAACCCATGGCCTATCATCCCGATGTACGACGAAAGATTGCAGAGATGAACGCCGACCTCGAATCGGCACGGCTGAGCGTCTATCACTCGGCCTGGCTGAGCGATGCCGAAGGCCCAACGCAGAATGCCATCGCGGCCCTCTATCGGGCCAAATATCTGGTCGGTGAAGCCGCAGCGCGTATCGGGCGTAACGCCATGACTCTTGGCGGTGCCCACGCCTTGTTTAAGAGTTCACCGTTGGAGCGTTTATTCCGCGATGGCACGGTCGGTGCCATTCAGTTTCCGCCCAGCGATTTCTGTCTGGCGAGTCTCGGGTCGTTAGAACTGGAGCTTGATCCGCATGAGATCCCGCCGCCGATGAAGTAGCCCTGCGAAGCATCTACGATTCGGTCGGTGTTTCCCAGTATTCCTCGAAGAACGGATTGTCGATCAGCGTGCGCCAGGTGCCGTCAGGCTGGCGGCGCACGACATTGACGGCCCGACCAGAGATAGTTTCTTCCGTGCCGTCAGCTCTGGTACGCTTCATACTCCAGGGAATCCAGGACAGGGCGATATCTCCAGCCTGTATGACGTGTCTGACCTCAGTCGAGAGCTCAGGATACGCATCGGTAAACGTGCGCAAGTGCTCGCGGAGCGCCTGCTCCCCTTGGACCGGAGCCTGTCCCGGCTCGGGGACGAACACCGTGTCCGGCTCATAGAGCGCCATCATCGCGTCAATATCGCGGGCGTTCATTGCCTCGGGGAAGAGATCTTCGACTTCCTTGGGGGTACGAGCCGGCATGGGCGTTCTTTCTCCGCCCTGCCCTACGGCCGCGCCCGGGTTGCTTCGGAACGGTCCGCGCGGGTCGGGTCGTATGCATCCCCGATGCTCGCGCCCAGCAGCCGGATGGGGCCGCTTGACGGGGTTTCGGCCCAGTGCAGCGTATTGGCCGGCAGGTCGAGCCGGTCGCCGGGTTTGAGGACCCACTTCTGGTCGCCAACTCCCATAGTGATTTCACCCAGGACCGCAACCAGCACCTCATCGTTCGGATGGGTATGCGCCTCATAGGAATGGTTGGGTTCGTCGTCTTCAATATAGGCGGCCAGCCCTTCGGCCTCCATGGCGCGAACCAGTTCCGACTGGGTCGGCGGTTCGGGCTTATTCCAACGGGTCACTTTGAGTTCCATAGCGTCCCTCCTGCCAATGAGTGTTAATGCCTGAGATTCCCCTGTAGCGCCAAAGAATGGACGGGTCAACGCAAAAATCGGTAGAATTCCTCGGTTTCGATTGACAAAATTGCGCCTCCAGACGGATAATGCGGGCACAACAACGTTTTCCATAAGGAGGGCATCGTATGCAAAAGCACAAAGTTATTTCGTCGGATGATCATATTTTTGAACCGCTCGACCTGTGGACGACGCGGCTGGATAAAAAGTTCCGCGACCGCGCCCCGCGAGTGATCCCGGCCGAGGACGGCGACTGGTGGTATTGCGAGGGCATTAAAGTCCAGACCGCGGCGGCCGCCGCCCAGGCTGGCCTGCGCTTCGAGGACCCGGACCGCCTGAGTTTTCAGGATAAGGTGGAGAATATCCGGCCCGGCGCCTACATTCCGGAGGAGCATATCAAAGACATGGACGCCGACGGCATCGACATGGGGCTGGTGTATCCGACCGTCGGGCTACAACTCTACCAGCGCATTCAGGACAGCGAGTTACTCACCGCCCTGTTTCGGACCTATAACGACTGGCTGGCCGAGTTCTGTGATACCTATCCGGATCGTCTGCGGGGCATCGCCATGATCAACCTTGACGATATTCCGTCCGGGATCGAGGAGATGGAACACTGCGCCAAGCTGGGCCACCGCGGCATTATGATTACCATTGAGCCGCTACGTGGCCGGAGCTACGACAGGCCGGAGTACGAGCCCGTGTGGGCCGCGGCCCAGGATTTGGCCCTGCCCATCAGCCTGCACGTCACCACCAACCGACCCGACCCGGACGACCCGAGCGCCCTCCTCCTCGACGCGGCCAAGCCGTCCTTTTTTGTCAACCTGGATCACTGGCCCCGCGTGTGTCTGACCGACATGATTTTCAGCGGCGTGTTTGAGCGCTATCCCAAACTCCAGGTCGGCTCGGTCGAAATGGAGCTGTCCTGGGTGCCCCACTTCCTGGACCGTCTGGACTATAACTACACCCAGCGCGCCCGCGAGATTGCCGGGGAACGCTTCAAAGAAGACATCATGCCGAGCGAGTTCTTTCACCGCCACGTCTTTCTGAGTTTTCAGGAAGACCAGATGGGGATTCGCGACCGGGAGATCATTGGCGTGGATAGTCTGCTGTGGGGCTCCGACTACCCCCATTTCGAATCGACCTTTCCCAAGAGCCAGGAGTTTCTCGGTGACATGCTGGCCGACTGTACTGAAGAAGAGTGGGCCAAGATTGTCGGCGGGAATGCCGCCCGGGTGTATCAGTTGAGCTGAGGACGCAGGGGAGGCTGAGGGTGGAAATTCAAGAGAAAATCATCGTCGTCACCGGCGGGGCGAGTGGTATTGGCAAGGCCCTGTGTCGCCGCTTTACGGCCGAGGGCGCGCGGGCGGTCGTGGTGGTGGACCTGAACGCGGCCGGGGCGGCGGAGGTCGCGGCGGAGATTGGTTCGGTCGCCATGACGGCCGATGTGTCCAAAGAGACTGATGTGGTGCAGGTGATTGAGCAGACCGAGCGCGATATCGGCCCGATCGATCTGTTCTGTTCCAACGCCGGCATTGCTGTGACCGGTGGCGTGGAAACCTCGGATGCGGTCTGGCAGAAGAGCTGGGATGTGAACGTCATGTCGCATATCTACGCGGCCCGCACGCTGGTGCCGCGCATGATTGCCCGGGGTGGCGGCTATCTGCTGAACACCGCCTCTGCCGCGGGCCTGCTCAATCAGATCGGCTCGGCCTCCTACGGCGTGACCAAGCATGCTGCGGTCGGCTTTGGGGAGTGGCTGACGCTGACGCACGCACACCAGGGCATCAAGGTCTCCCTGCTGTGTCCCCAAGCGGTCAGAACTCCCATGCTTGAGAACAACGAGAGCAGCCGAGCGGCGAGTGTGGACGGCCTGATGGAGCCGGAGGAGTTGGCCGAGGTTGTGGTCGAGGGTCTGCGGGCCGAACGTTTTCTGATTTTGCCGCATCCCCAGGTACTGGAATACATGCAACGCAAAACCGGCGATTATGATCGCTGGCTCAGGGGCATGAACCGTTTGCAGGAACGCCTGGGCGCGGCCCAGGACGAGAAGGGCCTGCCATGAGCTTTGCCCCCAGCGACAAAGTGTTGGCCCTCCGAGCGCGGCTTGAGCGCTTCATGGATGAGCATATCTATCCGGTCGAGCACGCCTATTACGAGTTTGTCGAGGACCAGAACAATCTGTGGCAATACCCCCCCTTCTTTGAAGACCTCAAGCGTAAGGCCAAAGAGGCCGGTATCTGGAACTGGTTCCTGCCGCACGAATATGAGCCCTGGAGTCCAGGTCTGTCCAACCTGGAATTCGCGCCGCTCATGGAGGTGATGGCCAAGGTGTTCTGGTCGCAGGAAGTCTTCAACTGTAGCGCGCCGGACCGGGGCAATATGGAGGTCCTGGCAAAATACGGGACGCCGCTCCAGCAGGAGCAGTGGCTCAAGCCCCTACTGAACGGCGAGATTCGGTCGGCCTATGCCATGACCGAACCCCAGGTTGCCTCCTCGGACGCCACCAATATGGAACTAGCCATCGTGCGCGACGGGGACCACTATGTGCTCAACGGGCGCAAGTGGTGGATCACGGGGATATTGAGCGAGCGCTGCAAGGTCATGCTGGTCATGGGCAAGTCGAATCCCGAGGCCGACCGTCACTCCCAGCACTCAACCATCCTGGTCCCGGTTGACACGCCGGGCTTTCGGATTGTCCGGCCGCTCAAGGCCTTTGGCAGCTATCACTCTCCCGGCGGGGAAGGCGAACTGGTGTTCGAGGATGTCCGAGTCCCCAAGGAGAATCTCATTCTGGGCGAAGGGCGCGGCTTCGAGATTGCCCAGGGCCGGCTTGGGCCAGGCCGCTTTCAGTACGCCATGATGTTTGTTGGCATGGCCCAGCGCTGTCTCGATCTCATGTGCCAGCGGGTGGGCGAGCGGGTGGCGTTTGGCGAGGCCCTCATCAAGAAGACCAGCATCCAACATGAAATCGCTCGCTCCCGGTGTGATATTGAGCAGTGCCGGCTGCTGGTGCTGGCAGCGGCCGACAAGATGGACCGCGAAGGCTCGAAGGGCGCGCGCGACTTCATTTCCATGGTTAAAATCGTTGCCCCGCAGATGTGCCAGACCGTGGCCGACCGGGCCATTCAGGCGTTCGGCGGCAAGGGCGTCAGTCAGGACACACCGATGCAGCACGTGTTTCAGACCAGCCGCTTCTGTCGTATCGCCGACGGACCGGACGAAGTCCATATGTCACAACTCGGTCGCTGGACTCAACGCGATGCCAAAGGGGTGCGATAGGTGGACCGGGCCGGGTCGAATCGACCGTTTATTGCCGGGATGGTCCTGACCTGCCCAGAGCCGACCTGCGGCTATGCGCTATACGAAATTACGCGCTGGGCCCTCACCCAGGATTTGCTAGAGGATAACCAGCACTATATGAAGCCGCTCCACGCGGCGATTCGCCCACGCTCGGTATGGTCTTCACTCAAATGCGGGTTTTGCGGCACCTCTCTGTACGACTATAAGCGGCGCGCCCTGCATACCTTTGAGTTGGGCTGGTGGTAAGCCCTAGCCTTCCGGACCCGCTTCGTTGGCGACGGCGAGTAACACATCCGCGTGGCAGTCGTCGTCCAACGGACACCAGCAGGCTAGGTTCTTGCCTTTCAAGCGTTGCTGAATGGTCTCCGCCGAGGGCGGGGGCGGGAGCGTATCGCCTCCCTTGAAAAGCGCGGCCAGCCCTGGGACCAGTTGGTCATTCAGCCACAGCTTGTACACGGCCACCAGGAAGCCCCGGTCAACGGCCATGTTGGGGTTTTCCTTGAGCCGAAAGAACGGATTGCCCCACTTGCCGGGCCGTCCGACATAGACGGCGTTTTTCGGCATCTTCCAGTCCTTAGTGCGCTTGCGCTGAATCCGTCGTGGTTGTCTTTTGCGTGCCATGCGTCCAGCATAAGATGGTCCGGTGTTCAGAGCAAGCGTTGCCAGCCGCTCGACAAGGTGGCCCTGAACGCAGTACGCTATGCCGGGTAGCGTAGATAAGGATACGGTTATGCCCAAGCAAGTCCATCTCGCCGGCTTCGCCCTCTTTACCCCGGCTCCGCATATGCCGCTGTCGTGGATCTATCCGCGCGAGAAGATTCGCCACAAATGGTATGAGGGCGAGTACTGGGAGTCCGTGGTCCGCACCCTGGAGCGCGGCAAGTTCGACATGCTGTTTTTCGCGGACAGCTTGGCGGGCGGCACGCAGCCCGACCAGGTACGCTACGCCATCCAATTCCCCAGCCACGATCCGGTCTCTCTGATAACCTATCTCTCGGCAGTCGCCAAAAAACTCGGCTTTGCCGTCACCATGTCCACGACCTTTTACCCGCCGTTTCTGCTGGCCCGGACCTTATCGACGCTCGATCATCTCACTAAGGGCCGCATCGGCTGGAATATCGTGTCCTCGACCTCAACGGCCGAGGCCAGAAACTTCGGGCTGGAGAGCCTGCCAGCGCATGACGACCGCTATGAGCGCGCCGACGAGTATATGCAGGTATGCTACGGCCTGTGGAACAGTTGGGCCCCGGATGCCGTCCAGATGGACATGGAGCGCAAGGTCTTTGCCGATCCGTCCAAAGTCCACCGCGTCGACTTTCAGGGCCAGTGGTATCGGGTCCAGGGGCCGTTTACGGTCATACCCTCTGACCGCCGGCGGCCGTTTCTGTTTCAGGCCGGCCAGTCGGACCGGGGCCGGGCCTTTGCCGCCCAGCACGCGGAAGGCATCTTCAGCGCCGCCCGCGGTGTCAAGCAGATGCACGCGTTTTGTGAGGATATTGCCAGCCGGGCCGAGCGCCTGGGCCGCAACCCGGACGACATCCCCATCATGTGGGCCGGCCAGCCGCTCGTGGCCGAGAGCGCGTCCGAGGCGCGCGAACGCTGGGCCGCCATTCGCGCCCGGATTCCGCTCGAAGCCTCATTGGCCCAGATGTCGATGCACTTCAATCTCGATCTGTCCCAGTTTGATATTGACGTGCCGGTCCAGGATTTGGACGTACCCGGCACCAGGGGCCTGTTCGAGATGTATCAAAAATACGATGTGAACATCACGCTGCGTGATATCGCCAAAACTTATCTGACCGGCAGCGATACCAACCCGCTGGTCGGCACCCCGTCGCAAGTGGCGGACGCCATGCAGCACTTTCTCGAAGAAGGCGGCGGCAATGGGTTTCAGATTACGCCGCCGTTTTATGCGCCCGACTATTATGAAGATCTGGTGAACCTGCTGGTCCCGGAACTCCAGAAACGCGGGGTGTACCGGGATGACTACACGGGCACGACCTTACGGGAACATCTGCTGGGCCGGCCCGGATAACGGCCGGGCCGGAGCGGGTTCGGTGTGACGCCGAGTGAACCGCCCTGCTCTTCCTACGCCGCCTGAGTGTCCTCGGGCAGCTCCATATACGTCTCGCGCCACTCGCCGGTTTCGTCCCAGCGAAAGGGCGTTTGCAGCGTCGTAAGCGGATAACGCGCGGTCTCAAGCAGGTCGAGCGCCATGCCGACGATGGCCCGCTGCATATCCTTATCCCCCGGCTTGCCGCACGGGTTGCCGAGCGGAAAGTCGGTAAAGACAAAGCGCGGCACCCCGCACTGCTCAACAATATCGCGGGCCGAGCCAAGGACGACCGTGGGAATACCGTGCGCTTCGAGATGCCGGGCGACCAGACTCACGGTCTGGTGACACACCGGTCACAGGGCGACCAGCAGGGCAATATCGACGCCGTCCTCACGGCAGGAGTCCAGGACGGCCGGGGCATCTTCGTGCACAGTCTGCCGCGCACTATAGACCGTGGGCACGCCGTAAAAGCGCGGCGCCAAGCTGCCAAGCCGACCTTCGGCTATATACTCATTTAAGCGGCGGACCGGCAGAAAGGTTTCGACATCGTCGGTATGGGTGGCCGTTTTGTGCCACGATAGGTGACGGGTGTAGAGCGCCTCAGGGGCAGGTCGGGTAGCTGCGGCATACCGACTGCGCTTCTGTCCACCCTGCAAATCCGGAGCTGCGGTGGTGACCAGAGCGACCCGGCTTTCACTGAGCGGTTTGGTCAGCGGTGCGAACGGCGCGTCCGGGTTGGACGCCCAGCGGTAGGGATTGCCGTAGCCCTTCGCCAAGTAGAATTCGCGCGATTTGTCGATATAGCTGACAAAGCCGCGCTGGGTTGGATCGAAATCGCTCATTGCTGTTCTCCCCTCATCGCGGAAGGCTGCGGTTGGGTTGGGAGTAGAGACCGACCGGCTCCGGCTTGCAGGAGCCGGTCAGTAAGATGAAGCTTAGGCGGCCATCAATTCGGCCAAAGCATCGGCATCGGTGACGGGACCGGGCTTGCCGTTGGCCAGGGGCCGCGAGCCGGGTTTTTGCTTAAACGGATCAACCAGCCCCAGCGTCTTGCCGTGCTCGCGCATGACCGGAATGACGTCGCGGTTGAGCAGTTCCAGACAGCGCATCCGGTCCTTGGCCGGCACCGGGCCGTCCAGCCAGAAGGAGAAGATACCCGGACGCAGGATGTCCTGGATTTTCTTGAGCTTGGGAATCACGTCGTCCGGCGTACCCGCGATCATGACCATTTCCTTGAGGACGTCGGGATAGCTGTCGTAAATGGTCTTTTTGACAGCTTCGATCTCTTCGATCGTCGTTTCTCCACCCTCACCGTACAGTGGCCCGGCAGAGGCATTGGCGCCGAAGTTCGTCCGGGCCAAGCGGCGGGTCGCGGCCTTCGAGTTATAGCCCGGCGGGAACATCCACTCGGGCCGGGCAAAGTGGGCAAAGGCGCCGCCGTACAGAATCCGCTTACCCAACTCTTCCGCCCGCTCCTGGCTATCGCAGACCATGACCGGTTGCAGGTAGCCAAAATTCTCCGGGCCGGCCTGATAGCCTTCACGGGCCGCGGCTGTGTTGTAGAAATCCCACAGCTCCAGGGTGGGTTCGAGCCGGGTGGCGAGCGCCACGTAGGGGTAGCGGTTCTTGGCGCACCAGGCCACGGTTTCCGGGCTGATGAGACCGGGAATCCAGAAGGGCGGATGCGGCTCCTGGACGGGCAGCACCCAGGGATTCACGTGCCGGAAGTGGAAATGCTTGCCCTCATACCGAAACGGACCGGGCCGGGTCCACGACTGGACGATAAAGTCGATGCCCTCTTCAAAGTACTCGCGGTTAAAGGCCGGGTTGGCGTTATTGGCGAGCTGTTCGCTGCCAGCGCCGCGGACCCAGCCGGAGATCAAGCGGCCATTGGAGATCAGGTCGATCATGGCCAACTCTTCGGCCAGCCGGAGCGCGTTCGATACGGTCGGAACCGGGTTACCGAGCAGAGCCATTCTGACCCGGCTGGTTGCCTTGGCCAGGATCGAGGCTTCGACATCCATGACCGCGCCCAGGCAGAAGGGAGTGGCATGGTGCTCGTTGAGCATGATGCCGTCAAAGTTCATCAGCTCCTGGTCGGTGTAGATCTTCTCGTCGAGATACTGGTTGAGCAGCCGCACGCCGTGCTTGCGGTCAAAAAAGCTGTTCGGCGTTCCGAAGAAGCTGCGTTTGCGAACAATCTCGTTTTCGAGGTCGCGATATTGCTCCGGATGTTCTTCCGGATCGTAGTGATACGCACGTTCCGTAAACCACATGAAATGCATAATCATTCCTCCTGCTACGAAAAAACTAGAAATATAAGAGACGAACGGATGAGGCAAGAGGAAGCCTGAAAGAGTAGTGGCTCAGTTTGAAATCTTTTTCTTACGGAATTTTCTGGTTTAAGGTCCTGATTCTCGACCGTAAATTCACGCTCTCGGTCTCCTATGACAATGAAGAACAGATCACAAAGATTACAACCTCGCCTGGAGTTCCTGAATTTTAGCCTTACCCCTCATCAAACGGCGGCGGAAGCGCATCGTTCCCGACACCAATCAATCCGCAATACGCACCTCGTGTCCGATGCATACCGGCATGAGTTCAACCAGCTCGCCAAAACCCGTTAGACTTGTCGACAGTGCCCCAATGGGGTATATGCTGCTTAGTGCAGACAGTAGCTGAGACGCTGACATTCTCCCGTCAGGCTGACAAGCTGTTCAGTGAGAATAATGAGCACATTTGGCGACGATCTGATTCAGTCCCTCAATGAAGCTCTCGCCCGTGCAAAGGGCGACGATCCTGCCATTCTCCACACCGTTGTGACTCCGCGTGAGGTTCGAAAGCAGGCGAACCTCACGCAAACCCAGATGGCACCGCTGATGGGTATGAGCCTATCCGGTTACCGGAAATGGGAGCAAGGAACACGACGAGTCAGCGGCCCGGCCGCAACCCTGCTGCGTGTACTCGAAAGGGAGCCGGAGGCGGTCAAGCGGGCATTGCTTGACTCATAGGGGCGGCTGACCGGGACCATTTGACACAAAATCGGAATATAACTTCTCATTGTGAGAAGAGGCCGTAGTAGCTATTACAGCTCTCATGAAAGAAATTGCTGCCAGAGACGTCAGGAATCGCTTCGGCTATCTGCTTGATGCCGTGCAGGGTGCGCCCATGTGTGTGACCAGGAAAGGCAGGGCGGTTGGTGTGATGATGTCGGTGCAACACTATGAGCGACTTCGCGGCGCTGCCTAGGAACGTCTTACAATGACGGTGGACGCTTTGGGCGAGGTGGCGTCCGCGAACGGCCTGACAGGATCCCAGCTCAAGGCGCTCCTCGCGGATGAAAGCTGATCAAAGTCGCGCAGCCGATCCGTTATTACACGGCGTCATCTTTCCCGATCCACTCGCGGAGCGCCTTGTCGATCCGCGTCTGCCATCCGCAACCGCTGGGCCTTGAAGTGATCGATCACGTCCTGCGACAGACAGATGGTCGTTGACACTTTCGGTTTGGCGACCGGCGACCTGCCACGGCGGGCAGTTGCCCTGGCGAATTTCTCCGGCCAGCTATCCCTGGACAGGTCCGGTGCCGTATCTGGATCAAAATCTTGGGGTATAGAGCGCTCGTTCCCGTTCATTGGCTTTCCCGACACCAATCAGCCCACAATACGCACCTCGTGCCCGCTGCATACCAGCATGGGTTCGACCAGCTCGCCGAAACCGTCCGGCTCATATCCCTGGATGTCGGCGAATGTCGCGTTGGGGTGGTTGATGCAGATTTGGGCCACGCCGTCGTAGGCGCGCTCTCGCTCGGCATCATCCAGGTCAACCAAGTCCACGGAATAACAGACCGCGTCCGGCGTATTATTGATGGCCGCGACAACGTTCGGCACGTGGACCTTCAGCCAGTAGTCGTCCAGGTGGGCGCGCTCAATGCCCTGGCGTCTCTTGATAAAGAAGACGAGCTTGGTGGTGTCGCGGGTCGTCGGCCCGTCAACGTTGAGATGCTCGGTCACAAACAGATTGCAGCCCGGCTGGATGGCGGCATAGGTGCTGAATTTGTCGGCGTCGATATTGGGCGGGGCCTGCCGTCCGATCGTGGTCTCAAAATGCTCTCGATCCCGGAACCACAGCTCGGCCATGCCGTCCGGCGGACGGCTGTCCGCATCGGCGCTGTCCGAGGGCGGATCAAAGAAGGTGATGCGATAGCGTTCCGGCTTGACCAGCGAAACGACATGCGGGGCGTGCACATGCTCCCAGACATGGACCAACTCGTCATGCGACACATGCTCCAAACGCCGAACAGCACCCATAAACTTTAACATGGTTTCCCTCCTTAGAAGCGTGCCTGGGGCACGGGCAGCCCAGGGATATCCGAGCGCGCCCGAAAGACGCTGCCCTTGAGCTCGCGTTGATCGTTGTTAGCGGTGACTACGTACAGGTCGGACATGTCGGGCCCGCCAAAGGCTACACTGGTAATCGTTTTGGCCGGCACCTTGATGCGTTGATCGACCGTTCCATCCGGCTTGAAGCGCACGATTTCACCTCGCCCGGCCACCGTGGCGACCCACACCCCGCCTTCGACATCAACGGTCATGCCGTCGGGCATGCCCTCGGGTAGCTGCGCGAACAGTTGCCGGTCGCTGACCGTGCGGTCGGCGCGCACCTCATAGGCCCAGACGGCCTTGGTGGTGGAATCGCAGTGGTAGAGCAGCTTGCGGTCCGGACTGAAGCCCAGGCCGTTGGTCACCTCGACCCCCTCCCAGAGGTGCGTCACCTGGTCCGGCGGGTCGATGCGGAAGAGCGAGCCCGGCGGCGGCGTACTCTTGAAATCAAAGGTATGAATATCACAGCCAAACGAACCGACCCAGATACTGCCCTGGTCATCCATGGTCAGGTCGTTCAGGCCGAACAGCGGCTTTCCTTCCCACTCGCCAAAGATATCCCGTAGCTCGCCGGACTGCTCGTCCCACTGCGCCAGAGACAGACCTGTCACCAGGATACCGCCGCCCGCGTTCAGGGCGATGCCGCCGACAAACTTCCGGTCTGCTATTAAGGTTTCAATCGCACCGTCGGGGCTACGTCGGAAGACACCGCCGCCACGTACATCGCTGTAATAGAGCCGGTTCTGCTCATCGGTACGTGGCCCTTCAATCAGTCCGTAACCGGTGGCCAAAGTTTCAAATTCCATACGATCCCTCCTTCTGAGTAGCCGCTCACGTGCATATCAACTTGATGGGGCGAGGGTAATCGCTCCGAGGGCGGAAGACAATGGGCAGTCGGCGGCAACGGCCACAGACAAAGCCGCCGACTTTGTATAAGGTGCGCCTCTACATCTGTCATCATGACGCTATCCGATGCGGCAAAAAGAATTTCCCTTTTATTATGGTTGGGCGGTCGTGGCGGTGGCCTTTATCACGTTGGCCATTGGCGTGAACACGCGCACGACCTTCTCCCTGTTATTTCCGCCCATTCTGGCGGAATTCGGTTGGGATCGGGGTAGTACGGCCGCGGCCTTTTCCTGCGGTTTTCTGGCGGCAACCGTGTATGCGCCCATGGTCGGCATGCTCATGGACCGCTGGGGGCCACGCCTAGTCATCCCGCTGGGCGCGATTCTGGTCAGCTCCGGCATGGTGGCGATTACCCTGGTTTCTCAGCCGTGGCACCTGTATCTCACCTTTGGCATCTTGGTTGGCGGCGCCAGCACCTCTATCAGCTATCTTGGCCACTCCCTGTTTCTCCCCTACTGGTTTGTGCGCCGCCGTGGGCTGGCTCTGGGGCTTGCCTTTTCCGGGGTGGGGGTCGGTTCCATCCTGCTCTTTCCGTGGGTGCAAAGCATTATTGACCAAGCCGGCTGGCGTGAGGCGTGTTGGGTGGTGGCTGGGACTCTGGTGGTGATTGTATTTCCGTTGAACGTCATCCTGCAACGCCGACGGCCCGAGGACCTCGGTTTGGCGCCCGACGGAGACCGCGTCCCACCCACCGCTCACGGCGAGCAGCGCCCGGCCGATAATGTCGTAGACCACGCCTGGGCCGCGATCGACTGGACCCTGGCGCGCGCCGTCCGCACCTCCCGTTTCTGGTGGTTGGGCGTCTCTTTTTTCAGCAGTCTGTACGCCTGGTACGCCATCCAGGTGCATCAAACCAAATACCTGACCGACATCGGCTTTTCACACGAAGTGGCGGCCTTCGCCCTCGGGCTGGTTGGACTGACCGCCTGCGGCGGCCAGATTGGCTTGGGTACACTCTCCGATCGGATCGGACGCGAGTGGGTCTGGACCATCAGCATGATGGGCTTTGTCCTGTGCTACGTCATCCTGCTCAGCATGCCCGAGCAACCCAGCCTAGTACTGTTATACGCCATGGTCGCGGCCCAGGGCATGCTGGGCTATGGCACGGTCTCGGTGTTCGGCGCCATCCCAGCGGAGATATTTCAGGGCAAACAGTACGGCCGCATCTACGGCACGCTGACCATTGCCGGCAGTCTGGGCGGCGGGACCGGTCCCTGGGTGACCGGCCTGCTCTTTGACCGTACCGGCAGTTATACGGCGGCCTTCTGGATTGCGCTGGCGTTTGCCTTCGTATCCATTGGCGGCATGTGGCTGGCCGGTCCGCGCAAGGTACGCGTGGTGGCCGGTCAGGTGAAGCACCTAGCGGCGCGGCGGGCTCTGGCGGAATAGAAAAAGCCGGTCTTGGGGAGAACAGGATCTCCTAAGTTTATCTTGATTCCTCAGATATAATCAGTCGCTTTCTATAAATTGCGAAAACGAGCCGTGTCGAATGCCCGCTTTTGCAGAAGGTCCAACAACAAATCGAGATCGTGAGTCAGGGGGTAAACCTCGCCCAGGAGGGCAAGCCACGCCTTGAGCAGTTTCTCGGCGGCCTGCTGTACGTGGAAGCCAAAAATTTCATCGGCGAAGACATTAGAGTCGTGCATACCCCGCAGCGCCGACCTATCTCGTTCCGCCGCCCCAATAAGAGTACGAGCCTCTTTAAGGTCGCTCATACAGCACCCGTCCCTCACGGAGGGCCCGTGCCAGAACGTGATTCAGCGAGTTGCGCCAGTATTCGACCTCATCACGGCTATACACCAGAATATCTTTTGTAACGCCGAGGCCCGATACGGCCCTCCATAGGCGGACGGCCTCCTGGCGTCGGCTCCTGCCATTGCCGAAGGGGGTGGACTCGATCACGAGCAAGTCCACGTCCGAGTCTTCGCGTGCGTCTCCCCGCGCCCGCGAGCCGAACAGAATGACCTGCTCGGGATCGACTTCGGTCACGATGGCCCGCACCATGTCACTCAGAAGCGAGTCCGTCACCTGTTGAGTATATTTTTCCCTTCTCGTTTCCATGACAGTTTCACACCGTACGGCATAAGGGTTCGTGTGTAGCTCCTCGTGCATCTTACCTTTTCTAGCCAGCCTCTAAAACAAGAGCGTACTTCAACGGCTCAACGCACCCCCGTTATTTTGAATCGTAAAGCCGCCGTCAACAACCAGCGTGGCTCCGTTGATGTATGACGCAGCCGGGAGAACGAGGCTCAACGTCGCGTGGGCGACTTCTTCCGGGTCGCCGTAACGTTTGAGCGGTACGCGCCGGCGGGCAAAAATGCCTTTTGCTTTGTCCGGGATGGCGGCGGTCAGGCCGGTATGAATCGCGCCTGGACAAATACAGTTGACGGTGACGCCCTGGGTCGCCAGTTCCACCGCCAGCGCTCTGGTAAGACCCATAACGCCGTGCTTTGCCGCGGTATAAGGGCTGGCAAAGGCGCTGCCGCCGACCGCTTCGGTCGAAGCAATGTTGACGATTCGTCCGGCCCCGCCTTTCGTGAGATGCGGCAGGGCGGCGCGAATGAGACGCTGGTGGGCCGTCAGGTTCACACTGAAACAGCGCTCCCAGACCTCTTCGTATTTGCTGCTCTGAATACGGGCAGAGGCATCGATCCCGGCATTATTGACCAGAATATCGAGCCCGCCGAAATGTTCGACGATCCGGGTCAGCGTTGGTTCGATCTCCGCAGCGTTGGCGAGATCCAGGGTCCACCCCATGGCCGTGCCGCCGGCTTGGGTAATCTCCTCGACGACTTGCGCAACGCCTTCCGCATTTCTGTCCAGAACGGCAACCTGAGCCTCTTCGTCAGCAAAGAGATGGGCGGTTGCCCGTCCCATGCCGCTGGCGGCCCCGGTCACCAACGCAATTTTTCCTTTGATTGATCGACTCAGCTTGCTCAGGCGTGGCATGTTTTGTGGCTCCTTTTTTCTCGCATCCGTCCCGTCCATACTTACCTGCGGCCGGACCGATACAAAAGACTCCGTTGCCGGATTCCGTCGCACGCGCTCCTCTCTTGTCTTGCTCTTCCGTCTCATCCCGAGTACACATGCCAGCGAGGAGGGGAGTGATGAAATATCGAGCTATAGCATTGCCGGTAAGTGTACTCCTGGTAACCGTTCTCATGCTGGACCGTCCAAGCGTTGCTCGTGCAGCAGACCCCCTCCCCCAGCTCACGGCAGCGACGCTGGAGCAGTGGATGGCCAGCCTCTCAAATTGGGGACGCTGGGGAGAGGACGATCAGCTCGGCACGCTCAATCTGATTACCCCCGAGAAGCGGCGTCAGGCCGCCACGCTGGTGACCGAGGGCGTCTCGGTTTCTCTGGCCTTTGACCTGGCGAAAGAGGCCAGCACCAATAATGAGTTCCCGCTTGAGCACAGTCTCCTGGTGCATGATGACGACGGCAACGTCTTTGCCGAGGATATCTATACGATCCGGTATCACGGCTTTGCCCATTCGCATGTGGATGCGCTGTGTCATATTTTCCATCAGGGCAAGATGTACAATGGGTTTCCGCGTTCGGCGGTCAAACCCTCGGGCTCGGAGCAGCTCGGTGTACAGACCATGCACCAAGGGATTTTTACACGTGGGATTCTGGTGGATGTTCCCTGGTTAAAGGAGGTCCCCTATCTCGAACCGGGCACCGCAGTCCGCGTCGAAGACCTGGAAGCCTGGGAGCAAAAGACCGGTATCCGCATAGCGAGCGGCGATGTGCTGTTGGTGCGCACCGGGCTGTACAAACGATACCAGGAGGTCGGCTCCTGGGATCTCACCCAGGGGGCCGCAGGCCTGCACACTGCGGTTGTACCCTGGCTCAAGGCGCGCGATGTGGCAACGGTTGGCTCTGACGGCACGAATGAAGTCTTCCCGTCCGGGATCGAAGGGATGCCGTTTCCGATTCACCGGTTGGCCGTGGTCGCCCTGGGTATGCCGCTGTTGGATAATCTGAACCTCGAAGACCTGGCCCGCGAAGCGCAGGCCCGCCAGCGCTGGACCTTTCTCTTTGTGGCTGCGCCCTTGCGGGTCCCTGGCGGAACGGGCTCGCCGCTCAATCCGCTGGCCCTATTTTAAGATGATGATGCTTTAGGCGGAGGTCCAGCGTGTTGAGCGTTGAAGCAATACGGAATTCTTTGGCCGCCCGTCAGCCCGTGCCCGGTCGTCTCAATGCCGATCGCAGTTGTGCCGCGGTGGCCATGATACTCGCCGGACCGGAGGATGATCCCGAGCTGTGTGTGATCCGGCGGGCTGAAAAATCAGGCGATCCGTGGTCGAGCCATATGGCCCTTCCGGGCGGACGCTTTTCTCCCGAGGATGCCGACCTTCACGTTACGGCCGAGCGTGAAACGCGCGAAGAAGTTGGCCTGCGCCTGGACCCGGCCCACCGTCTGGGGTCACTTGCCCCTCTCTCCATCTGGCTGAGCGGACGGGAACAGCCCCTAACCCTGTTTCCTGCGCTCTATTATCTGGGACCGGCCATCCCGACATTGACGCTGAATCACGAGGTTGCGGCGGCCTACTGGATGCCGCTAGTGCATCCGTGGGAGGCCGGGAACGCCACCCATCTCAAGCTGTCTGCGGACGGCAAGACGCTCTACTATCCGGCGATTCGTTTTCAGGACCAAGTGATCTGGGGTATCACCTTACGCGTCCTGACCCTGTTCTCCGATGTGCTGGGTCGGCCCTTGCCGCATTTGGAGGAAATTCCGGGACTCGGGCACTAGCCCGTCCATGTAAAAGGAGGGAAGCAATGGAGATTGTTGGTTATGCCGATCAGTTCAGCGTCGCGCCGGGGGAGACGGTTCGATTCCATGTGAGTTGCATGCAGCCCAGCTATCAGGCGGACATTGTGCGTTTGATCCATGGCGATCCCAACCCAAAGGGCCCGGGCTTCAAAGAGGAACTCGTTGCAACGCCGGTCAGTGGTGAGTATCCAGGCCGCCGCCAGGATATCCACACCGGCTCACACATTATCGTGCCTGATACACCACTGCTGGGTCTGCACGACGGATTCACCCTGCACGCCTGGATATATCCCACAACTCCGCAAAAAGGTGTACAGGGCATTCTCACCAAGTGGTCCGAGGCGGAAGGCGGCTATGGTCTGGTGCTTGATGAGGGCGGTGTCTTGGCCGTGTGGCTGACTGACCCGGCGGGACGTACGGAGCAGGTACGGATCAATGCCCCGCTCCGCTCCCTGGACTGGTATTTTGTGGCGGCCACGTTTGACGCCCACAGCGGCCAGATCGCCGTGTATCAAGAGCCGTTGCGCACGTGGCCACAGGACCAGACCCGGGCGACCGCAACGGCCACGACCCAACTCCAGGCCACTCCCACGACTGAGGTCGATTGCGTGATGGCCGGCCTGTGGCAAACGGGTGATGACGGCGAGGCCCGCGTTGACTGCCATTTTAACGGCAAGATCGACCGCCCGGGGGTGTTCCGGCGAGCCCTGAGTCGGGACGAGTTGCTCTCGCTCCAGCGCGGAGCCTCGCCGCTGGCCTTTGGCGACGATCTCGTCGCGGCCTGGGATTTTTCGGCCGAGGTTGCCTCCGACACCATCATCGACACCTCGCCCCACGGTTTACACGGCCGAGCAATCAACATGCCCGCTCGGGCCATGACTGGTTATAACTGGAGCGGTGCGGAGACGGATTTCCGCAACACTCCGCACGAGTACGGCGCGATTCATTTTCATGACGACGACCTTGAGGACGCCGGCTGGCAGGTCGATTTTAGCTGGACGCTGCCGGCCGAGTGTCGAAGCGGGGTGTACGCCGCACGCCTGCGGACCGAGGGGAGCGAAGACCACATTCCGTTTTTTATCCGTCCGCCAAGGGGCCGGGCCACCGCGGACATTGCCTTCCTGGCTCCGACCAACAGCTATCTGGCCTACGCCAACGAGCAGCTCACCACCCTCCCGCCGGCACTGTTTCCCAATCGCAAGCAGGGCGAGCTTGCGCCGGACGACCACTACATCAGAGAGAACCGCTTGCTGAGCCTGTACGACAGTCATACCGACGGCAGCGGGGTGTGTTATTCCAGCCGGCTGCGGCCCATCATCAATATGCGCCCGCGCTACCACATGCGGGCGCTCAACTGCCCGCACCAGTTGCCCGCCGACCTGCACCTGATCGACTGGCTCGAAGCCAAGGGCCACGCCTATGACGTGATTACCGATGAAGACCTGCACGCCGAGGGTCTGGACCTGCTCGCCCCGTACAAGGTCATCATCACCGGCAGCCATCCCGAGTACTGGTCCGGGCCGATGCTGGACGCGTTGGAAACCTATCTGCACACCGGCGGGCGGCTGATGTATTTAGGCGGTAACGGTTTTTACTGGATCACCTCGTTTGCTCCCGGACGCCCCCACGTGGTTGAGGTTCGACGCCGGGTCGGCACCCGGAGTTGGCATGCCAGGCCCGGCGAATACCACCACAGCACCACCGGCGAGCCCGGCGGCTTATGGCGGGACCGGGGCAGAACCCCGCAACGCCTGGTTGGTGTCGGCTTCACCACTCAGGGCTTTGATAACAGCGCGCCATACGAGCGTAAGCCGGACAGCTTTGATCCCCGGGCGGCATTTATTTTTGAGGGGATTAGCGACGAAGAGGCCATTGGCGACTTTGAGTCCCTGGTCCTCAACTACGGAGCGGCCGGTTTCGAGTTGGACCGGGCCGAACGTTCCCTGGGGACACCCGCCCACGCCCTAGTGTTAGCCTCCTCTTCCGGCCATTCGGACTCCTATCAGCACGTGATTGAAGAGGTCTTGCTGAGCGATTCGCAACAGGGCGGCACCGTCAATCCCAAGGTCCGGGCCGACATGGTGTATTTTGAATATCCCCAGGGCGGCGCGGTTTTTTCGGCCAGCTCGATCGCTTGGGACGGAGCCTTATCTCACAACCAGTATGAGAACACCGTCTCGCGTATCACCGACAACGTCCTGCGCCGCTTCGCCGCCGAGGGGCCGCTGAGCGAGTAAGCATGGTAAAGAAAGACAGGTAGGAAGCGAATTCAAGAAGTTGGAGAGAGATCAGGGTTTGATCGAATGTCGTTCCACGTAGCTGAGCGCCGCGCGGGCGAGAAAGCCCGAGCGTGTTCCTCCTTCGCGGGCGGCAGCTTCGTCCACGATCGCCAGCACCCGTGCCGGTATGGTGATATTTACTCGTTTGGCTTTGCTCGACAGCTTCGAGACATCAACCTACACGAGTGCCCAGGTTCCGCCTCTGAATTCCTTGTTGGTGCGGTGGGCTTCCAACGGCGCTTGCTCGGGAATCGTTTCCACGTCCATCAGCAGTCCTTCAAGATGGCAGGTAATGGCTTCGTGCGTCGAGTCGATGGCTTCGTCCAGGGTATCGCCAGCCGAAGAGCAGCCGGGCAGATCGGGCACGGTGACACCATAGCCGCCATTTCGGTCTTTATGGATGACGATTGGAAAACGCATCAGCGATCCTCCCTGCATTTGTATCACACATTTAAGGCAAGAAAGGGAGAAGCAGTACTCGGGTAGAGCCGACTGTCCCGAAGATTGACAGCCGACGCGTTAGCACGCTAAGGGCTTCCAGGAAGGCTGCTCGCAAAGGGGGGGAATATGGAGCAGGGTGTTCACATCGACCAGACGGCCAAGCCGTTGCTCGCCTTTACCGCAAAGGCGGTCGAGATGATTAGGCATGCCATGCGGTTGAAGGGCCTACGGGACGGTGGCATTCGGATGACGGTCGCGGGCGGCGGCTGCAAAGGCTTCCAGTACAGCCTGAACCTTGAGCGGACCGCGCAAGCGGACGATACGGTGGTCGTGCAGGACGGGATCAAAGCCTTCCTCGACCCGAACAGCGCCCAACATCTCCAGGGAACGCGACTGGATTATGTTACCAATCGTCAGGGTACCGGATTTCATTTTTTCGGGATGGAGTCGTCCCGGACCATTGGCTGCCGATCCACGGTTCTGCTGCGGTGGTGCATAGAAAACAACACCCGGACCGAAGGCTGTATCCAGTGCGCCAAGCGCCCGCTGATGGACATAGACCTGGAGGCGGCAACACAGTTTGTGGACAGCCGACAGAGCATCTCCCATCCCGGTCTACGCCCGATGCAACTGTGTAAAAAATGCCACTATGTCATCTGTCAGTGTGACAAGGCTGCGTAAATCGCTCTACGGGCTTCCTCAGTGACTGAAGTATGGTAAGCAGCCCGTCTCTTCCAAGAGCGGGCCAATCTCGTCCAGACTGGCAGCATTCAGCGTGGCAAATCGCTGCCGTAGCGCGGCAAGACATTTTCGCTGATAGCCGAAGGGCGCTTGGGCATACGTCTGACCGAGCAGAGTGACTTCAACTTTCTCGTCGCCTCTTTCTATCGCCGCCGCATTGGCAACGAGAAACGGCAGATACGTTTCTGCCGCTAGGCGCAGCAGACCGACTGTTGCTTCGGGCAGCGCGACGTGCTCGGGATACCACTCGCCTTCCAGACCGGAGGCATCGTCGAGTTGGCGCGTCCAGCTTTCGGTGCGTTGGGCCCGCTCGCGCATAATCGCCAGGGGTGTCGGATCGGTAGCCAGTGTTTTGAGCTGTCCAAGCAGGCCGAAGTCGGCAATGGACGGGCGGCTGCCAAAGAGGTGGTCGTAGAGGCCAACGTGAGTTTCGAGCAAGTCCAGGGTACGGGTATAGGTCGCCTCGATAATGGGCGCGTTTTGCGGGGTACAGCCCACGAGCGGCATGCGTTCAATCTGGCGCCTGGCAAAACGCTCTGCCGCTGCAGCGCGCGCGTCTCCTTTTTGATCGGGGAAGAAGTCATCGGCGATCCAGACCGAGGCGTACTGAATATCCGCGTCATAGGCCCAGCGGTAATGAAACATGGCCTTGGTCAGCCACTCGTCTGCAAAGTCTTCAATGAGATAGGCGAGGAAGGCCCGGCCGGGCGAATCAGGGATGACAGATCGCTGGCCAGGATGGCGCTGCTCCAACTCCTCGATAATCGGCGTGGAATCAACCCGCCACTTCGTCTCGCCCGGAAAACGGATCATGGGCATGAGGAGGGGCCACACCTCGGCGAACTCCTCCATATTCCGTTCGGTCCGCAGAACCCAGTCAAAGGGCAGACGCCGATAGCGCATGACCGCGCGGAGTTTCATGGAATAGGGCGAGCCGTTCTGGCCGACGACGACATAACGGGTACTGGAGCTCATTCACCCATCCTTCACCACGGCTAGATTTGGAGTCCCGGCCACTTCGAGAATTCCGTATAGGTCCAATCTGTGGCGATTTTCCCGTCGCGGCAGGTGAGCACGGCGCAGAAGGGCAGTTGCCAATTCTCGCCCCGGTCCGGGTCGAGTAGCACAGCCTCAACCACGACAACGTCTCCGGTTGCGTGCTTGCGGTCAACGCGCATCTTTCGTTGTGGTGCGGCCTGGAGGACCTGCCGTTCAATTTGGATGAGCTGTTCGTGCCCGCGAATAAAACCCCCATTCACTTCGCAGTCAGGGGTGTAGACTTCAAAGACAAAGCGTTCGATGTCGTTGTTGTACATATCCTCATACGCCTGGGCGACCGCGAGACTGCGTTCTTCCTGTGTCATTATGTCCTCCTTTGGAATGCCGACAGTTTGAGGATGCAAACGACCATTTGTCAAGAACAGCAACCTCTCCTTGGTCTCCTTTGCTCAGGGAAGGCCAGTTGTGATATGGGTAGGTCGCCTGCGTGGCTGCTCAGGCGGTCACGGAACGAATCTGGGAAGGGGAAAGTATGGGCGTATTATCTGGGTATAAAGTTGTTGAATTTGCGGGTATCGGGCCTGCTCCAATGTGCGCGATGCTGCTCTCGGACATGGGAGCGGATGTGCTGCGTATAGACCGAGCCGAAGATGCTGACCTCGGCGTGCCGACCGACGCCAAGTTCAACCTGCTCGGGCGTGGTCGCCGCTCGGTTGCGATTGACCTCAAAAAGCAGGAAGGGACGGAGGCGGCGCTCAAGCTGATTGAACAGGCCGATGCACTCATCGAGGGCTTCCGTCCCGGTGTGATGGAACGGCTGGGGCTCAGCCCCGAGGTGTGTCTGGCCCGTAATCCCCGCTTGGTCTTTGGACGTATGACCGGCTGGGGCCAGGAGGGGCCGCTGGCCAACGCGGTTGGGCATGACATTAACTATATTGCTCTGATTGGGGCACTCCATTCGATTGGGCGGAAGGGCGAAGCGCCGGTTCCGCCCCTGAATCTGGTTGGCGACTTTGGCGGCGGTGGAGTGTTCCTGGCACTGGGCGTGGTCAGCGCCCTGCTCGAAACCCAGAAGTCGGGCAAGGGCCAGGTCATTGACGTGGCCATGATCGATGGCGCGGCTTCACTGATGGCCGGTATCTACGGTCTGCGCGCGGCCGGCAAGTGGACGGACAACCGTGGAGAAAATATTCTGGACACGGGCGCGCATTACTACAATGTGTATGAAACCAGTGACGGCCAGTATCTCTCCGTCGGTTCGATTGAAGCGAAGTTCTATGCGGAACTGCTGCGTTTGACCGGGCTGGAGCGGGAAGAGTTGCCTCACCAGAATAACCGGGCCGAGTGGCCGGCACTGACCGAGAAACTGGCCGCGATTTTCAAGACCAAGACACTGGCGGAGTGGAACGAACTCCTGGAGGGCAGCGACATCTGCTACGCGCCTGTCCTGAATATGGCTGACGCACCCAACCATCCGCACAACAAGGAACGCGCTACGTTTGTCGAGGTCGAGGGTGTCCCTCAGCCGGCTCCGGCCCCGCGCTTCAGCCGCACCCCGAGCGCCATCCAACGTCCTCCCGCCAGCCCGGGTGAGCATACGGAAGAGGCCCTGCGCGATTGGGGCTTTGATGCTGGAGAGCTTGAGCAGTTGCGAGGAAGCGGCACGATCGGCGTTCGGACCACGGCGAAATAATCGCAGCAGCTATACGAACCTTGCTGGGCTGCCTCATGCCCAGCAGGGAAATGTCCCTTCGGTATCACCCCGGCCTACGGACGGGGTGGGTCTCCCCTCTTCATGCTCTGAAACGGAGAGGAGTCAGCACGATGCAACTCGGCATGATTGGTTTAGGCCGGATGGGTGGCAATATGGTCCGCCGCCTCATGCACGGCGGACATGCATGTGTGGTGTTTGATCTAAATGCCCAGACGGTCAAACAGTGTGAGCGGGACGGGGCGATTGGTGCCGCTTCCCTCGGTGATCTGATCCAAAAACTCACGCCGCCCCGCGCCGTATGGGTCATGCTGCCGGCGGGCGCGGCAACGGATGAAACAGTGACCGCCCTGGCAGAGAGAATGGACGCGGACGACATCATTCTTGATGGCGGAAACTCGCATTTTAAGGACGACATTCGACGGGCCAAAGCCCTCAAACCGAAAGAGCTCCATTACGTGGACGTTGGGACGAGCGGTGGGGTGTGGGGAGTCGAGCGCGGCTATTGTCTGACGGTCGGCGGGGAACAAGAACCGGTCCGGCGACTCGACCCGATTTTCCGCACCCTGGCCCCCGGCAAGGGGGACATTCCAGAAACGCCGGGTCGTGATCAGATGAACAGCACGGCTGAGGAGGGCTATTTGCACTGTGGCCCGGCCGGAGCCGGACATTTTGTCAAAATGATCCATAACGGCATCGAGTACGGGCTGATGCAGGCCTATGCCGAAGGCTTTGATATCCTGCGAAGCGCCCGTGGCAGCGGGCTGGACTATCACTATGAGTTAAATCTGCCGGATATTGCCGAGGTGTGGCGCCGCGGCAGCGTGGTTGGCTCCTGGCTGCTGGATTTAACGGCTATGGCGCTGGCGGAGAGTCCGGAGCTGTCCGAGTTCTCCGGCGAGGTTCGGGATTCGGGCGAAGGCCGCTGGACAATTGCGACGGCCGTTGAGGAGGCGGTGCCCGCCGATGTCCTCTCAGCAGCACTCTATGCGCGCTTTCGTTCCCGCCGGGCTCATACCTTTGCCGAGAAAATCTTATCGGCCATGCGCTTCAAGTTCGGCGGGCACGTTGAACCGCCCCAGACCTGATGCCTCACGACCGGGCTATCCTTGCGGGAAACAATGCGGCATGAGAGAAAGCGGTCATGACAACCCATGTCCTGGCCGGTGATATTGGCGGAACCAAGACCAACCTGGCCCTGTATGCGCTTGAGGGAGGAGGTGGGCTCTCCCTCGTTCGGGAGTCGTCTTTTCCAAGTACGCAGTACGCCGGGCTGGAGGATGTCATTGCCGACTTTCATTCCAAGGAAGCGGACGTGGTAATAGCAGCCGGCGCATTTGGTATTGCCGGGCCGGTTCTTGACGGCCGGGTTGAGGCGACAAATCTACCCTGGAAAGTTGACACTTCCAATGTACGCCAGGCCATCGGTGGTGGCCAAGTCCGGCTTATGAACGACCTTGAGGCAACCGCCTATGGAGCGTTATTCCTGCCTGCTGAAGAAACTCTGACGCTCAATGCGGGCAAACCCTGGCGCGGTAACTGTGCGGTGATTGCGGCCGGCACCGGCCTGGGACAGGCGTTTCTGTTTTGGGATGGACAAGGTTATAGACCCGTGGCCACGGAAGGTGGCCATGTTGATTTCCCGCCTCGGAACGACAAAGAAGTGGCACTGCTACACTTCCTCACAAAGCAGCACAACGGGCGAGTGTCCTATGAGCGTGTGCTGTCCGGCCCTGGCCTGGTGAGCATCTTCAATTTTTTGCGCCAGGCATTGCAGCGCCCTGTGACAGAAGTCTTGCAGGTACGCCTGCAAACCGAGGACGCGGCCGCAGTCATTGGCGAAGCTGGTGTTACCGGTAGTTGCCGGACCTGTGAGGAAGCGGTGGACCTGTTTATCAGTTTATACGGAGCCCAGGCCGGCAATCTGGCCTTAACGGTGATGAGTGTTGGCGGGGTGTATATCGGCGGCGGAATCGTAACAAAGCTACTGCCCAAGATGACGGACGGTGGGTTCATGCGGTCCTTTACGGATAAAGGGCGCTTCAGTCAGCTCCTGCAGGATATGCCGGTCCGCGTCATTCTGAATCCCAAGGCCGCCCAAGTCGGTGCGGCCCACGCGGCCCGAACGCTGGTGGACCAGGGTTAAACCGGGCGGCCTGAACGCTCAGCGAGCGGTTGCCTCTTATTTGACCTGGCCCGTCTGGGTTGTATCGTAGCCGTCCAGTTGTTCGACTGCACGTTTGAAAGCGTCGGAGCGGATGACGGCAGCGAGCCGCTGACCCTGCTCGCCGTTGAAAAAGTCTTTCTGAAAGACGAGGTCGTATTCCTCACGCTCAATGGGAACAAAGTCGAGTTCCAGGGCCTTGGCCGCTGATTTGACGCCGAGACCGGTATCCACCAGACCGCTGGCAATGGCCACCGCAACCGCCATATGAGTGGTTTCTTCGCGTTCGTAGCCCTTGATGCGCTCTGGTTTGATGCGAAGTTTACTGAGCTTATAGTCCAACAGGACGCGCGTGCCCGCCCCAGGCTGGCGATTGATAAAGGTGACGTCCTTACGCGTCAGGTCTCTGAGATTCTTGATCTTTTTGGGATTGCCTTTGGGAACGATCAGACCCTGTTCCCGAATGACCAGATTCATCACAACCGACTTGGTGAGCAGCCGCTGTTTTTTGAGGTCAGGCAGATTATAGACACCGCTGGCGGGATCAAGCAGGTGGGTGCCGACCATATGAGCCTCGCCCCGTCTCAGGGCGACCAGACCGCCGAGTGAGCCGATATTGCTAGCGGATATTTTGAGACCCGGATGCTGAGCGCGGAGTTGATCGTCAAGCACGCCGATGGTCAGGTCGTTGCTGCCGGTAAACAGAATCGTATTGGCAATTTCCTCTGCCGGACGCAGGAGTTCGACCTGCACCTCCGTGCCCGCGTTCAACCCTTCGTCCAGGGACGGAATACGCAACACCCCATCGGCCTTAACCATAGTGGTGATGACCCCGGCGCCGCGTCCGATGGGATTGGCCACGACCGTGTCGCCAACCTGACCGAGGTTGACCCGGACAAACTCTTCCAGGCCGAGCCGCGACGGAACCTTGCGCGGCAGGACCGCTCGGACCTTAGCGGGCTCTTCTGCCGGCCGGCCGAGATAATGGGCGATCAGCTTGCGCAGGACTTGCTGACAGATCACGACTGCGGAAACCGGATAACCAGGCAGACCAATGACCGGCGTGCCGTCAATAACTGACAGAATTGCTGGCTTACCCGGCATAACGTCAATGCCGTGGACCAGGACTTCGCCCAGCGATTCCAGGGCCCGCAACGTAAAATCGTGCTCACCCGCAGAGGAGCCAGCAATAATAATAACGGTATCGTACCGCTTGACCGCTTTTGCCAGCGCGCGAGTAATGGTTTTGAGATCGTCCACGACTCGGGGCAAACGCTTGGGCACACCGCCCCACTCTTCCACAAAAGCCCCGGCGACCCGGGAATTGAACTCGATAATCCGGCCCGGCTCGGCCGGGTCGCCGGGTTCGATCAGTTCGGAACCGGTTGGAATAATGCCAACCGTCGGAGGAGCCACGACCAGAATAGTGGTGTGGCCGGCGGCCAGCAGCGCACCAAGGTCGTACGGACGAAGCTTATGGCCACGCGGCAGCAGCGGTTCGGTGGCCACAATATCCTCGCCAACCAGGCGGACGTGCTGCCACGGGGTGGCGGAATCGCGAATCTCAATCTCGGCTTCACTTTTCTTAAACACCCGCTCGATCATAACGACCGCATTAGCCCAGGTCGGAATAGGATTACCGGTATCGACATATTGGAACGGCGGCAGGGTGGCAGTGCCGTTCTTTTTCCGACGTGGCCGACCGTCTTTTGCGACCCGCTTGAGGGTCAGTGGAACAAATTCACTGGCGCCGAACGTATCCTCGGCTCGCACAGCAATACCGTCCATGGCTGCGCCATGGTAATGCGGGGCGGACAGCATCGCGAAAATAGGCTCGGCGGTGGTGCGGTGGAGTGCCTTTTCAACCGGGACCCGTTCGGTTTTTGAACTAGGAGGGACGGCACCAAGAAAAATATCGAGAGCGTCTTCCAGCGATTTCTTTTTGAGATAGCGCTTACGGTCGGTTTTGGCGGCAGGCTGCCCAGGCGGGTGATGGTCGTGCATGGTGAACCACTAGAACAGAATCACTTCAACTTCTTCGCCGGCCTCTCGTCCTTCTTCGTTATGGGGAATGCAGACCATGCCGTCGGCCTGCACCAGGCTGAAGATCGCACCGGATTTTCCTGGCAGCGGCTGAGCGAGCTGCGAGCCTCGCTCGCCATTTGAGGAGGCGTTTTGCAGCGTGACCCGGACATAATCCTCCCGTCCGGGGGCGGAGGCAACGTTTTGGGTCAGCCGGGCGCGGGTCGTGCGCAGCGGCACAAAGGCCGTATCCGCGGACTCGCCACCGATCATCCGCACCAGCGGCGCACCGAAGAGGGCAAAAACGACCAGCGCCGACACCGGGTGACCGGGCAACCCCATGACCGGCTTGCCGGCGGCGCGAGCAAAAATCGTCGGCTTGCCCGGAGCAATGGAGATACCGTGAAAGAAAAGTTCCGAGCGCGGGAATGAACAGATAACGTCCAGCGCCATGTCCTTGATGCCCACCGAGCTGCCGCCGGACACCATCACGACGTCGGCGGCTTTCAGCGCGGTGGAGAGCGCCTGAGTAAACGCCTGCGAATCATCTTTGATGACTCCCAGGTCCGTCACGGTCCCGCCACATTCGGTAATCATGGCGTGGAGAGAATACTGGTTCACGTTCCGGACCTGGCCGGGGCGGGGAGAGCGTGAGGGCGGAATGATTTCATCGCCCGTGGAAATCAGCGCCACGGTCGGGCGCTTATAGACCGGCACCTTGGTAATCCCCACGCCGGTGAGTGCGCCGATATCGTGGGCGCGCAGGCGACGACCGGCGGGAAAAATCGGCTTCTTTTTTTTGATATCCTCGCCAACCCGGAGAATATTTTCCCACGGCGATACGCTACGTAAGATCTCGACCGTCCCGTCGCCCAACTCCTCGGTGTATTCCACCATGACCATGGAGTTCGCGCCTGGCGGGAGCATGCCGCCGGTCGCAATCCGCATGGTCTCACCCTTCTTGAGCCGGCGTTTCGCTTCCGAGCCCATCTCGATTGCCCCAACGAGTTTGAGGTAGGCCGGCAGACTGGCCGACGCCCCAAAGGTATCCTGGGCGCGGACCGCGTAGCCGTCCATATTCGTCCGGTTGAAATGGGGCAGATCGACCGGCGAGGTTAAGGGCTTGGCCAGCGTCCGCCCGCAGGCGTCGAGTACCGGAATCTGTTCGCTTTTGGTCTTGGGGGCAAAGGCGGCAAGCTGACGGCGGGCTTCCTCGGACGTCACCACCCGAAAAAAGGCTTTGACCGGGGCCGGAGCTAGAGCCGCTGATGCGCGAGGCACGGCAGTTCCTTCCTCACTTTTTCCAGATAATCGAGATCAATCTCGGCGGTGATGAAACACTCGCGATCGGGTGCCCGGGCAATAATTTTACCCCACGGGTCAATAATCATAGAGTTGCCATAGTCGGCAAAGCCGTACACGTTTTTGCCGATCTGATTCGGGGCAATGATATACACTTGGTTTTCAATGGCCCGCGCCCGCAGCAGGGCTTCCCAGTGGGCCGCGCCGGTCGGAAAGGTAAACGCCGACGGAACGGAGATGATTTCCGCGCCCTTGCGGGAAAGCCCCCGGTAGAGTTCGGGGAAGCGAAGATCGTAGCAGACCGAAAGACCGACTGTGCCGAGCGGCGTGGAGGCCACGACGACTTCTTCCCCCGGCTTCATGCTGTCGGACTCTCTGATGCTGACCTGACCGGGGATATCAACGTCAAAGAGGTGAATCTTACGGTACTGCGCCAGGAGGGCGCCCTGCGGGTTGATCAGCAGGCTGGTGTTATAGGCGCGGACTTCGTCCGATTTTTCGAGGAAGGAACCGGCCAGCAAGTGAATTCCGAGTCGGGTTGCCAAATCCTGCAGGCGCTGTGTGGTCGGACCGGGGATGGACTCGACCTGTTCGGGCTCTTTTTTATGCCGTCCGCGCCAGGAAAAGACCTCCGGCAGCACGACCAGGGCGGCGCCCCGTTCTGCAGCCAGACGCACAAACGTTTCGGCCTTGGCCAGATTCTCTTCTTTTGAAGAGGACGCGGTCATTTGCACCGCCGCGGCGAGGTAGGATCGCATGATTCAGACTCCCTCAGTCCCTGAGGACGAAGACTACCGAACGCCTCACAGGGGGTCAAGAGAAGAGGCAGGTACTTTGCGACTCCCATCTGTTTCGATACAGATATGCGAGAGCGATTCTACGGTCTCTTTTACTATGCGACTTCATTCGAATAGAGCGGGCTGGCGGAGGCGGATTCAACTCATGGGGGGAGTCCTGGCGATCTTTGGCATGTTCCTCGCGGGCTGCCAAACGCTTCAGTATACGATGTCTTTTACCGAGTCGAGGCGCGACCCACAGCTTGCCTGGATACTGGGCAACCGGGCGGAACTGGAAGAGCAGTATTGGCAGTGCCGGATCGAGCACGGGAGTGCCGACGCCGCCGAGTGTGCCCGGTACAAACGAGAATTGGACAAGCCGCTTGCGCCGCCGGCCGCCTCAGAGTAGAAGCCGCTGGGCAAGTCCCAAAACCAGCGGACGGCTTCTCAGTTCTGCCTATCCATAACGGCCAGACCCTCCAGGGCCAGCCCATAGCCCAGACCGTCAAGCATCAGTTTTTTGATCTGCTGGGTAATGGATATACGCGCATACCGCAGGGTCAGGGGGGGCTGTTTGGCCAGTTGTTCGGCCAGCTCCCAGGCGCGAGCGGACAACTGGTCCGGTGGCAGCACCTCGTTCACCACCCCAAGGGTGAGCGCCTCCTGGGCGGACAGCTTTTGCCCGGTCAGAAGAAAATAGCGTCCCCGGTTGGCTCCCAAAAGCAGCGGCCATACCAGATGGACGCCGTCACCCGGTACAATCCCGTTGGGAAAATGAGGCGCATCCTGAAACGCCGCGGTCTCGGACGCCAGCACGATGTCGCACAGCACGGGGATTTCCGCATGGATGAGGGCCGGCCCGTTGACTGCGGATATCATCGGCACGGGAATATCGAGCAGATTCATTAGCAGACGCTTGCCTTCCCAATAGACAGTGTCCCAGCCGCGCGGCGTACCCAGGCCGTCACCAAAACTGGCAAAATCGATATCCGCGCAATAGCTGTCGCCCGTTCCAGCCAGAATAACGACCTTATTCTCCGGATCGGCTCCGATATCAACGCAGGCATGGCCGATTTCGCGGTGGGCCGGTTCATTCCAGACCAATGGGCCATCGTTGACGTGAAAGGTGACTTCGAGAATGCCGTTGCGCCGCTGCATTTTCATTGTCTCGTACTTATTGGCATAATCTTCAAACTGGCTCATCTGTCCCCCTCCTATTTTCTTTTACCTCCTCTTCTAACGCTTCTCTCAGGGCGCTGTCGAGAGATAGGCTGGAGGGGGATAAAAAACGCACAGGAAGCCTCAATGCGTTTCATCGATCAATTCCAAGTTATTCTTCTGGATATGGCCCAGACCTTTATGTTTGGCGTTGACCGTTTTGCTGAAGATGAAGACTTTGCCGCAACATACCACGCTCTTGGGGGAGAGTCCCTGAGCGATAACATCGTGCAACGCAGCATCCGCGTGATTATTGAACAGATGTTGGCAGACTACGGCCAGTGGGATACCGGTCGGCCATTCCCTTCAGTTCGTCGTTATCTACAGACGCTCCTCGAAGCACAGGAGTGGACGCCGCACGAAACAGCTCTCCTCGAACAAACCTTCGCTCTACACGAAGTTGGGACAATTCCAGTCTCTCATGGAGAAGTGCTACGACAGTTACGCCATACACACCGGCTGGGTGTTATTTCAGATATCTTTGCGCCTAGTGATGTCTTTCTCCATGAATATAGAAGGGCTGGGGTCTATGATCTGTTCGAGGTGATTCTCTTTTCTTCTGAGCATGGCTATATCAAGCCATCGCCCATTCCATTTCAAAAAGCCCGTTTGGCTCTTCAAGTGGACAGCTCGCAGATTGTTTTTGTCGGCGATAGTCTTGAACGCGATATTGGCGGAGCAAAAGGGGAAGGGTTTGCCACTGTATGGATTTCGGCGAACCAGCGGCGTATGGGTGAGGGTGGTATTCAGCCCGATGAAATCGTTAGAGACCTATCAGAATTCTTGTGAGACTCTTGAACCGATAATCCTCAACGTGAAGCGGAAAGAAAGGTGAACATCCATGTCGCATTTTGAGAGAACCGAGCGAACTCGATTGCGCCGCATGCCGGAGCGTGCGTCATACGACACCGCAGTCGTCGAGGCCATTCTGGCGGAAGGCTTGTACTGTCATGTCGGCTTCAGCGTTGACGGCCAGCCGTATGTGATCCCTACGATCTACGCGCATATTGAGGATCGTCTGTATATTCACGGCTCGGCTGCGAGCCGGATGCTGCGCACGATTGGAGGGAGCCTGCCGGTCTGCGTCACCGTCACCCTGCTGGACGGTCTGGTGCTGGCTCGTTCGGCCTTTCATCATTCGATGAATTATCGCTCCGTGGTGATTCTTGGTCAGGCGACAGAAGTCACCGACCCGGACGAAAAGCTGACCGCCCTCAAAGCCATTGTCGATCACGTCATGACCGAACGCTGGGCCGACGTTCGCGAACCGTCGGCTCAGGAACTCAAGGCCACGAGCGTGATTCGCGTGCCCCTGGAAGAAGTATCGGCAAAAATCCGTACCGGGCCGCCAGTGGACGCGGAGGAAGACTATCAGCTCAACTGCTGGGCGGGCGAGCTGCCGTTGCACCTGGTGCCACAACAGCCGGTCGCCGACCCGCAACTCCGAGCCGGTATCGCTTTGCCGGAGTACGCGAAAGATTATCAACGTTCTGGAGAGAAATGATGTACTGCCCAAAGGCATTTGCGGTTTCAGACCCCGAACAGCTCCAGCGTTTTATCGAGCGATATAGCTTTGCCACGTTAGTGAGTTCCGTAGATGGACATCCTTTTGCGACGCATCTGCCGCTTCTTCTTGACTCCAGCGCGTCAGCGCACGGGACACTGCTCGGCCACATGGCGCGGGCCAATCCGCAATGGCAGGCTTTCGAGGGCGGTCAGGAAGTGCTTGCTATATTCCAAGGGCCGCACGCCTATATCTCCCCGAGTTGGTACGAGACGACGCCCGCTGTTCCAACTTGGAATTATGCAACGGTACACGTGTATGGCGTGCCTCGCATTATCGAGGATAGCGAGCGACTCGCTACTTTGGTTGACCGGCTTACTACCGTCTATGAGTCTGAGATGCCGCAACCATGGCCGGGAGATATCCCGGTGGACTTTAAGCAAAAGCTGCTCAAGGCCATTGTCGGATTTGTGATCGATATCACGCGCATTGAAGGAAAATTTAAACTTGGTCAGAACAGACCGCTCGCAGATCAGCAGGCGGTAGCTCAACGGCTCGCTACGCAGGCTGATCCCATTGCGCATGAGTTGAGCGAGTTGACGCTGGCTCAGCTCGCCAAAAATGCTTCCGTTTGAGCGCTGGAGAGGGTTGGCTCAACGAAAAAGAATATATTCCCGCCGAACGCCACGCCCTATTCCGACAGCGCTCCGCCGCAGGAGCTACCCGCACCGGCAGTGCAGCCATAGCAATGGGAATCCAGACGAATATCCCGACCGATGAGCTGCCGGACTAGGCTGTCGGCGGAATGCTCGCCTAAACGCAGGGGGGTGCCGTTGCCCAGTCGTAGATCAAGCATCTGGTTAAAATCGCAGTCGTATAGATAACCATCCCAGGAGACGCTCACCAAGTGGCGGCACATCAGGCTCTCAAGTGTGGCCGGATTAAAGGCCTGGACCAACAGTTCCATGTATTTGGCCAGCTTGCCATCTCGCTCCAGGCTATGGGCAAAGCGGGCGATAGGCATATTCGTAATCGTCAGCAGACTGTTAAACGTCAGTCCAAAGCGTTTGCCGAGTTCTCGTTTATAATCCGCTTCCAGGTTTTTCTGAGGCGGCGGTAGGTGAGCGCCAACCGGGTTATAGACAAGATTGAGGACTAAGCCCGAACCTGCCTGTCCGTAGCCGAGGGCGTTTAATTGCCGGAGGGCTTGAATGGATTTCTCGTAGACACCGTGGCCGCGTTGCGCCAAGACGTTCTCTTCCGAGTAGCAGGGTAGACTGGCAAAAATTTCCACCTGATGTGCGGCCAGGAACTCGACCAGGTCTTCCTGGCCGGGCTCAAACAGGACGGTCAGATTACAGCGGTCCAGCACATGCCGACCGTCCTGGCGGTTTTGCTCAACCAGAAAGCGGAAGGATGGATTCAGCTCGGGCGCGCCGCCGGTCAGATCGACCGTTCGAGCTCCGGCTGCGCGTATGAGTTCGAGGGCCAGTCCGGCCGTCCGCGGAGCCATGATCTCGGTCCGTTTCGGACCGGCATCCACATGACAGTGGAGGCAGGCCTGGTTGCACAGCTTGCCCAGGTTGATCTGAACGGTCTCCAGCTCGGCCCGTTTAAGAGGCAGGCCTCCCTCCTGGTGTAACCGCTCGGTAAAAGGCTGAAAAGATTGTTCAGCGGCGTGCATGCGCGTGTATCCATTCCTTCGGCTAACAGCATTTACTCGGCGCACAGCACGCCTCGGCGTCAGTGGTCGTTCGATAATCGAGTTCCTGGGTTCCGGGTTCGCCCTTATGGGCAACCACGGTCATGGACCGGAAAGCGATCCCTTCGACCGTTCGCCACGGCTGCTCGTCACGCTTGAGGACGGCTATTCCGGAGAAACCGGCTTCTTCGAACGCCGTGATGAATTCCTTTTCCTGCATGGCCCCAGAGACGCAGCCACTCCATAATTCGGGGTCGGCCTTCATGTGGGCCGGTACCGGTTCGTCGGCAACAATATCGGAGATCACCGTCCGCCCGTCCTGGCGCAGCACCCGAAAGATTTCACCAAACAGTTGCCGTTTGTCTGCGTCCTGGACCAAGTTAAGCACGCAGTTCGAGACGACAACGTCAACGCAACCGTCGGCAATGAGCGGCCGCTGCGCACGCTGTTCGGTCATAACTGCCTCAAAGGCTTGGAGTTCTTCAAACGAGGCTACAGGGTGCTCGCGCAGATAGGCATCTGCGGCATCGAGGTCAGTCCGTAAATCCTGGATTCTGCCGCGGTGAAACTCGATGTTGTGATAGCCCAGTTGTTCGCCAATGGAGTGACGGTATTTCTCCGCCAGGGCTAACATCTCCGGTGTCATATCAACGCCGATAACCCGACCTTCGGCCCCAACGACCTGGGCGGCGATATAACAGATCTTGCCCGCGCCCGAGCCGAGATCAAGCACGGTTTCGCCGGGCCGGAGGTGCTGCGAGGGGTCTCCACAGCCGTAATCACGCGCAAGAATTTCTTCAGGGATGAGCGCGAGAAGGCGCGGGTTATAGTCCACCGGACAACACAGCGCCGCTTCCTCCTGCTGTGCTCCCACGGCATAGCGGGCCTTGACCTCCCGCTCGACATCAAACACTTCTGCCATTGCTTCTTCTCCTTCTAGATCACGGCCACTAGAGCTGGATCAGCATACTAGCGTATCTCTTCATCAGTGTACTAGTGTCCCGAGGACGATCAAGCTACCACCGTGCGGCACGCTCTGGTTGAGACCTGGGCTTTTGGCTCCACTGTTGACGTATTCGCTCAGACAAAAGTATACATTTCCTCATGGGCTATAGACGGGGTTGTAGCCCGCGGGTTCAACTTCTTGATACTTTGAGAGGGATAGCTACCCATGCTGAGGAAGACTGAATGCCAACGATGAAAGACGATACGGTCTCGGAATCGGATGCAGCGGCAGGCTTCCACCTCCGACCTCACTTCAAGCGCTTCAACCAAAAAGATGATGTGTTTCGTCGCTCGTGGTGGGATGAACGCATTCGGACCCAGAAGAGCGAGTTATTCTACGAGACGTATAGAGAGCCGCTCAAAACCTGGCGCAAGGTTGATGGCTTTACCCAAAAGGATTATGCGCTCCGCAATGCCGCCTGGCATGTCAGCGACCTCTTCACCGAACTCAAACAAGACCAGGATCGTCGGGAAGGCTTTTCCGACGAATTCACCTTGTACCGAGATATAGCCGAAGAACAGATGGACCTGGGGACGCCGACTCAAGCTGCGGCCGAGATAAAACGGGTCGGAAAATCCTTTGGGGCAGATCTGATTGGCATTGCCGAGTACGACGAACGCTGGATGTACGTGCATAAATTCAGCGACATGAGCAAACGCGAAAAGCCGCAAGAAATTCCCAAGGGCCTGTCGTCTGTCATTGTGGTTGCTCAGGCCATGGACTACGACCTGATTCGGACCGTTCCGTCGGCCCTCAGCGGGGCGGCAACTGGTCTGGGGTATTCGCACGACGCCCTCGTTGTCCTGTCGCTCGCCCAGTACATCCGCAACCTCGGCTATAGTGCGATTGCGAGTATGAACGATACCGCGCTCGCGATTCCGTATGCGATCAAGGCCGGCTTGGGCGAGTATGGGCGGCTTGGGCTGTTGATCACCAAGGAGTTCGGCCCTCGCGTCCGGCTCGGCAAAATTTTTACCAACCTGCCGATTGCTCCCGATAGACCGATTCGGTTTGGAGTGAAGGAATTTTGCGATACGTGTCGGCGGTGTTCTGAGGGCTGCCCGGTGAACGCTATCCCCTCGAACGCCCCGTCGGACGAAATCTACAATCAGTCCAACATCAAAGGGGTGGTAAAATGGACGGTCGATGGGGAAAAATGTTTCGGCTATTGGGCCGCCCAAAATAGTGACTGCTCTATTTGTATCCGGGTGTGTCCCTATAACAAGGACTTCTCCAAATGGTATACGCGGCTCGGACGCTGGCTGGCCGGCACGCGATTACGAAAGCTGATGTTGCGGCTTGACCTTGCCCTGGGTTTTGGAAGCCGGATGCCCTCGAAGCGATGGTGGCGGGGGGAAGGGGAAACCGCGGGTGGCTTCTGAGCCGCTTGGCGTGGGGGAAGGGGAAACGGTGAGAGCCACCGAGCGACCCTGCTCGTCCGACCGACAATCTCGCCTCACCCCGCAAAGGTCACCTCAGGTACGGTCTGCATGGCCTGTTCAATCGCCTCAGCCGGATACTCGTAGCGTTCGAGTTTTCCGGCGTGGTAGTCGGCATAGGCGCTCATGTCAAAATGACCGTGACCGCTGAGATTAAACGCAATGACTTTCTTTTCGCCGCTTTCCCGGCATTGCACGGCCTCATTCATTGCGACGCAGATCGCATGATTTGACTCTGGCGCTGGCACAATACCTTCTGCTCTGGCAAACGCCACACCAGCCTCAAAGGTCGCAACCTGATCGAGCGCGGTTGCTTCAATATGGCCGCTATGTACCAGCGCACTCACGTGCGGAGCCATACCATGATAGCGCAGCCCGCCGGCGTGGATGGTGGCCGGTATAAACGAATGCCCCAATGTATACATCTGACAAATCGGCGCGACACAGCCGGCGTCGGCCCAATCCCAGGTGAAGGCGCCTTTGGTTAAGGTCGGGCAGGCGGCCGGCTCAACCGCGATGATACGCGTGTGCTTGCCCTGCTTGAGTTTCTCTCGGACAAACGGAAAGGCAAAACCGGCAAAATTCGAGCCGCCCCCGGCGCAGCCAATCACAATGTCCGGATACTCGCCGGCCATTTCCATTTGCAGCAGGGTCTCTTCACCAATAATGGTTTGATGTAGCAACACATGCGGGAGAAAAGAGCCGAGACTGTACTTTTTTGTCCCTCCGGACGTTTGGGCCGCTTCAATCCCTTCTGAGACCGCCAACCCCAAGGAGCCGGGATGGTCCGGGTTCTCGGCCAAAAACCGCCGGCCTACTTCGGTTCGGTCGGACGGACTGGCAAACACCTCGGCGCCATAGGTCGCAATCACATGGCGGCGGTAGGGTTTTTGCTGGTACGAGATACGGACCATATACACTTCGCAGCCGAGCCCGAACATATTGCAGGCCATGGCCAATGCGGTGCCCCACTGACCCGCGCCCGTTTCCGTCGTCAGCGTCTTGACCCCTTCTTGCTTGGCATAAAATGCCTGGGCCACGGCCGTGTTTGGCTTATGCGAACCAACCGGACTGACTCCCTCGTATTTGTAATAGATGTGGGCCGGTGTCCGGAGTGCCTGCTCCAGGCGGCGAGCCCGAAAAAAGGGAGTCGGTCGCCAGAGTTTATAGATATCGCGGACCGGCTCCGGGATCTCAATATATTGCTCTTGGCTGACATCCTGAGCGAGGAGCGCTGTTGGCGTAAAGGAAGCGAGGTACTCGGGCGTGACCGGCTGTTTGGTTTCCGGGTGGAGCGGCGGCATCAGGGGTGCGGGCATATCGGCGTTGATATTATACCACGCCGTGGGCATCTGGCGTTCTTCAAGCAGGTATTTGGTCTGGTCGCTCATGCACTCATCCTTGGGTCGTGATGCTACTCCGAAATCCGCGCTGTTGCATAATGCTTTACCCTCCTTATGCAGTAGGCTCGGCAGCATAACATCTTTTTTCGGAACGTCGCTAGTCTGCGGGGAAAAACCTTGCTGCTCGCGGCAGGTGGGCTCACCCGCACACTGTCTCATCCATCGCTACGGAGGAGCGAGACCTCTGCGGGATATGCTTTCCCTTTATTGATAGCCTCCGACACGCTAGAAGAAATGCTCTGACACAGAGTAAGGAGGAATACAAAATTATGGCAGGCCAAGTAGATGGAAAAGTGGCATTGGTGACGGGCGGCGGGTCGGGTATTGGGCGGTCTACGTCATTAGCGTTCGCCCGCGAAGGCGCGACGGTCGTTGTCTCCGATGTGGTTGTTGAAGGGGGAGAGCAGACGGTCAATTTCATCAAATCCGCTGGGGGCGAGGCCGTGTTCGTGCAAACCGACGTGGCCCAGGCTGCGGAAGTCGAGGCATTAGTCACGCAAGCGGTTGAGACGTATGGGCGGCTTGACTGCGCATTCAACAACGCCGGAATTGCGGGGGCCGCTGCACGGACTGGCGATTATACACCGAAACACTGGGACCGGGTGATTGCGATTAACCTGACCGGGGTGTGGCTGTGCATGAAATATGAGCTCCGGCATATGCTGGCGCAAGGCAGCGGCACGATTGTCAATACCGCCTCCGTTGCCGGTCTGGTTGGTTTTCGGAGTGGACCCGCGTATGTGGCCGCCAAGCACGGTGTGGTCGGACTGACCAAGACCGCGGCATTGGAATATGCCAAAGCCGGCATTCGAGTGAACGCCGTCTGTCCAGGGGTCATCCGGACACCGATGTTCGAACGCGGCATGGAGCTGGACCCACGTATAGAAGATGGCATGACCGCCAAAGAGCCAATTGGGCGCTTGGGAAAACCCGAGGAAATTGCCGAAGCCGTGGTCTGGCTCTGCTCAGATGCGGCGTCGTTTGTGACTGGCCATCCGATGGTTGTTGATGGCGGTTGGGTTGCCCAGTAGGACCAGAGGGGCGAAGGAGTCTCAAGGAAATATCCTTCCCAGCGACCCGGACGCTGTCCCGCTCCCTGCCGGGGAGCGGGACAAGAGCAAACGGCAAGCAACCTGACTACGTCTTCTGCCCGAACGCGCTCACCGTCTCCGAGCGTGGGTCTCGGCGGCTCCACTGTCCGGCTTTTACCGTCTGAAAGAATTCGTTGATCAAAGCATTAAATCGTTCGGGCTCTTCCAGGTTCAACAGGTGGCCACTTTTAGGAAAGATACTGAGTCCCGCGTAGGGCATGGTGCGTTTGAGATACAGATTGACATCCAGACAGGATTCATCTTCATCGCCGACAACCAAGAGTGTCGGTGTAGTCACAGCGCCCAGCTCAGTGGTGAGATCGTACAGCGAGGGCCGTTCGGCCTGGACGTGGCGCAAGGTATAGGCTGAGCCCACGGCGGAATGTTCAGACAAGTGGGCCGCAAACTGCTCCCAGACCGTCTGGTTTTTGTTCTGAAGCTGCACCCGGCTGGGGCCGGAGGAAATCCCCGCCACATCGACGGAGTTCGCCTGTAACATTTTCTCCGCCACCGCGTTGGTATCGACTAAGAACTGTGCGCGCGTTTCTGGATACGCGCCCGAACCACCACTGGCAAACACGAGTGCACGGACTCGCTC
>JAJDTY010000065.1 GCA_022826945.1 Candidatus Binatia bacterium | reverse complement strand
TTTTGGCCAGTCGTCGGAAATCGGTGAAGCCGTCGCGTGGCTATGCTCTGATGCGGCGTCGTTTGTGACTGGTATCCCCATGTCGGTTGACGGAGGAATGGTCGCGCAGTGATGACAGCCAGAGTCGTTCCGTAGGCTGATTGGCTGAGGTGCTCATGGCCGGACCGTAGCCCCGTCGACTGATGAGCGCAAGGGTCGCAGGTATTGGCAAGTTATCGACAATGCGTGTGCACTTCACCCAGTAGGACCAGTGCGAATTCACGACAGGCGATTACGAAGCGATCATGAATAAAGCCAGCTGCTTGAGTCTGGTCGCTCTCGTTAGACGAGATGTTGCAACGGATTGCGCAGGCGCTCAGATAGTGAGGCACGGTGTCTGGGTTTTCTTCACTGAGGCCGAGGGCCGTGCATCTTGAGGCAAAAAGGGCTGGCGCAGGCCTTCACTTCACACTCTCTGAAACCCTCATAGAATGACGGTTTCAGCAGTAGATTAGGACGGCATCAAGCCCTTTAGCCGCGTAGCACACAGTGCGGGCTACTGTGCACAGCAGTATGGTTTGTAATTCACTCAACAGAGCCACATCATGCTGGGGGCTATACACTGATACCCAGACTGACGTCTGTATCTATACTGTCCTTGCGATTTCCCACTTCTGACTGGAAGGGGTGGAGCAGGAGGCATCGTCCTTCCCTGAGCAACTCCGTCACTACGGAAACCGATAGTTCTCCACCCGGCTAAGTACCACTCTCAGCCAAGAGAAAAGAAGCAGGCGAATCTGCTCCATACCCGACTGACGCGATCCCAGAGCGGCAGCGGCTTCGTGAAAACGGCGCTATGCTTATAAATTCGTATACCACTTGGCCAATTCGGTCCCGATGAGATGTGGGTTGTCCTCTTGGACGAAATGAATGCCCGCGCCAATGTCGACCACTTGCAGATTCGGTAGATTTTGCTGACACCACGAAACGGCTTGAGCATCGATGATCCCTCCTGGGGTGGCGGAGAAGAGCAACTTCGGCAGCCGGGATTGCCGGAGTTTGCGGTTGTACTCCTCCACCATCGCCACGACGACGGCGGGCTCACCCGAGATCGGAACCTCGTTCGGCCAACGCCACAACGGCTTGCGACTCGGCGGGTCGATATACGGAGCCCGATAGTGGTCCATTTCGGCGTCCGTGAGTTCGCGAACGACCATCGAGGGTAAGACCTGCTCCACGAACATATGCTGATTGACGATCATGTCCCATCCGACCTCTGGTGTCCGGAAGGCTTGAAACGTCTTCTTTACATCTTTGGGAAACGCGTCCCAACTGGGTATGGGCATCAGGACCGCTTCCATGAAAGCTAGGGCCTTGATGTTGGCCTCGTTACGCATGGCATAGTGGAACCCTAAGGCCGAGCCCCAGTCGTGAATTACGAGTGTGAGATTCTGTAAGCCGAGCGTTTCAATAAAGCCCTCGACGTATTTGGAGTGATCAAAAAATGAATAGTCGATATCGGGCTTGTCCGATTTGCCCATCCCGATCAGATCCATAGCGATACAGCGCGCATGGGATTGGACGTGGGGGATAATATTCCGCCACAGATACGACGAGGTCGGGTTGCCGTGCAGGAACAGCACGGGATCGCCGTTGCCTTCCTCTATATAATGAATCCGTGAGCCGTGGACGTCCACGTAGTGGGGTGCATACGGAAAATCTGCTGAGATCGCTTGGGGCGCCATAGTGTATCTCCTTGTGGGTAAGCTTACTGCTCACCGCTGTGTTCACGATTCTAAATCGAAACTCATGAGAATGGCACAGCCGAGCACTCTCTGATAGAGAAAGTCGAACCACCAACTCACTAGTCAGGGAGGTGCGACTGTGTCCAGCACAACTATACCCGACCCCCCTACTCATCCTCCAAGACTGGGGGGATACGTTTAAGAAGGTCAAGAATCTCCTTACAGGTTTCCTTAGGAGTCTTACCTTCAGTGTAGACGACTACTTTAGCCAACCGATAGAACGTATCGTCCACAATGTACAACTCATTCAAATCCGGGTCGTTCATCGATAATCCTTGCCGAGGTTTCAGCAGTGCAACTGACTCGTGCAGATCCGGGGTGGGGAGGACTAAGATCACACGATTATAGGGGTATAAGGCGGCAGCAATTCGTGCTTGCTTGTCTGGGTCGGGAACGATGGGATGGCCTCCACCCAACTCAAGGACACCTTCAGGGTGATTGGTAAGGAATTGCACGACGGCTTCATCGAAGAAAGAGCGACGATAGGCATAATACTTCAGCAGCCCTTGGGTTGAAAGAATGTCTTGGGCAGTAGCCGGATCGTATCCTACAGGTTGTGTATATATTTGCTCGTACTCATCAAGTGAAGTAAATGAGCATGATAAGGAAGCAGCTAATAGTCCGCCCAAGGTAGTTTTGCCCGTGCGGATTGGTCCTATTAAGATAATTTGGTTTGGTGTCGTCACTCTGTGTGTCATGCCAGAGCCCTTCAGCCCTAGGGCAAATAATGATGCTGTGTGGCCGCTCGTCATTCCTGCGCAAGCAGGAATCCAGGCCCCCAGCCCTCCGCCCTCCGGATGCCGGATCACGTCCGGCATGACGCAAGCGTATCGGCACGGCTACAACTTATCGTGATCAGCTACTCCCGAGAAAACGGCGTTCCCCAGGCATCCGTAAACGCCAACTCTTCGACCGATCGCCGCGAGATCGGTCCATGCCCGCGCAAGACGGGATAGCCAATAGGCACGACGGCCGCCGTTCCCCACGGATCAGGAATCCCCAAGAGTTCGCGAACTTCCGGTTCTTCCATACACAGCAGCGTCGTCAGCACACACCCCAGACCCTCGGCCCGGCAGGCAAGCAGGAGGTTTTCTACTGCCGGATAGATCGAGCCACCGCCAACAACGGACTGTCTGTCGAGCTTCGCATCGGTGACGGCAAGTCCTTCCGGGTTAAAACACACGACCAACAGCACCGGGGACTCGCCAAAATGTTCCGCTAGGTAGGTGCTGGCGCGGATCGTCCGCTCGGCTCTTCTCCGTTCCTCCTCGGAGGCACCGGCCAACCGCTCCATATACGATTTGGTATATGGAAGTGTGACCTGCTTATATAATTCACCGAGACGTTGTTTGCGGGCAGGGTCTTTGACGACAATGATCCGCCAGGCTTGGCGGTTGCCGCCGGTCGGTGCCCAGGTTGCGGCTTCTAGGACCCGGTAGAGCACGTCTTCTGGAATCGGGTCCGGGCGGAGCCGCCGTACGGCCCGTAAGGTCTGCATCGCTTCGTAGAGATCAATTGCCGCCATCATGTCCCCCGGGTTATGGCAACGTCTGTCACCGTTTCAGCGAGGTATAGGTTGCTGCGATAATCCTCGCCGAGCGCTGGTCGCCCAGTGTGCTTTCGCCCATTTTGTTCATCACATAGGCGATTGAAGTGCGTGTATCGGGATCGACCACGGCGATCGATCCGCCCCAGCCGCCCCAGTAGAAGGCACCAGGGCTTGGCGTGAACGGAATCCGTGGGTTCATCAAGCCAAAACCCATGCCGAACAGCATCCACACGCCGAGCACGAGGTCTTTGCCGTTGGTCTGCCGTTGCTGGGCCAGTGTCACGGTTTCGGGTGTCATCAGCCGAACGCCGTCAAGCGCCCCGCCCGCAGCCAGCGCCCCATGCACGCGGGCAACGGCCCGCGCATTGCCGATCCCGCCCGCGGCCGGAATCTCCGCCGCACGCCAGGCGCGCGTCTGCGGCTCCCGGCCCGTCAACGCGGCAGACCGAAACGTCCGCGTGGCAATCGAATCCGGATCGCCCGGCATCTGGTCCATGGTCGTCGAAGGCGGAACCATCTCGCCAACGCGCGCATCGTGCCGAGTGTCCAGCCCGATATGAAAATCGGCGTTCAGCGGGGTCGCGACCTCCTCGCGGAAAAACGTACCGAGACTGCGGCCGTCGACCCGGCGCAGGATTTCTCCCTGCAGATAGCCTTGCGTGATGGCGTGGTATCCCGAGGCAGTCCCAGGCTCCCACCACGGCGCCTGGCGGGCCAGCCTGCCGCAGATGTCATCCCAGTTGTAGAGCTCCGCGATCTCGACGCGTGAGTCGAAACCCGACAACCCGGCCGAGTGGCTCATCACGTGACGAACCAGGACACCCTCCTTGCCGTTCTGGGCGAACTCCGGCCAGTAGCGGGCCACGGGCGCGTCGAAATCGATCAGACCGCGATCGGCAAGCATCAACATGCAGACCGCGGCCATGGTTTTGGTGGTGGAGTACACGTTGACGATGGTGTCCTGCTGCCAGGGCTCGCCGCTCGGCGCTGCGGAGCCGCCCCACAGATCAACGACCACTTCTCCGTCGTGGACGACACACGCGCTGGCGCCCAGCTCCTCGTCTATTGCGAAGTTTTCCTGAAACGCCTCACGCACGGTCGCGAAGGCGTCCGCACAATATCCCTGGGGTTCCATCATGGCGTTCCTTTATTGCAGCACAAAGCCCTCATAGCCATTGGCCGCTGCCTCGGCACACTTGGCCCGATAGGCCGGGGCTGGAAGGGGGTTAAGGAGGACCGCACGGGGCTTCCCAGGAATATTCGTTCCCATAAACCATGCCGACCTGGCTTGCGTCATAATCGACCCTTCAGCCACTTTATTGATATACGCGATCCACTCGTCTTCTACCTGCGGCTTGGGAGCAATGCACCGCAAGCCCTTCTCGCGCATATAGCGGATGCAATCGGTAATCCATTCGACGATTGACTCGGCGCAGACCGTGTAGTTGCAAAACGCGGAGTTGATGGCAATGAAGAAGTTTGGAAAGCCCGCGGTTTGTATCCCCAGGTAGTTGCGCGGTCCATTGGCCCACTTGTCCTTGATCGTTTGTCCGCCTTCGCCGCGCATATCGATTCGTGTCAACGATCCAGTCACGGCATCAAAGCCCGTGGCATAGATGATGACATCGAATGCATACTCCCTCTCAGTGGTCTTGATCCCTTTGGGGGTGATACGCTCGATTGGAGCCTCGCGGACGTCAACCAGCAGGACATTGTCTCGGTTGTACGCCTCGTAATAGTGCGTCTCCAAAGGAATGCGTTTGGAGCCGAAGGGATGGTCCTTGGGTACGAGCTTTTCCGCGACTATGGGATCCTTGACTCGTGCACGGATCTTATTGCGGACGAACTCGGCGAAGTCCTCATTGGCTTTCGCGTTAGTCATGATGTCGTGAAAATTGCTCAACCACTTGGTGAAGCCGGGCTTCGCCCATAACTCTTCATAGAACGCGAGCCGCTCTTCCTCCGGGACTTCGAGCGCCTTGCGCCGGTCGAACTCGTGCCGCATGCCGACTGTCGTTTCACGACACCTTTTATGAATTTCCGGATAGGTGGCCTTCCACTGGCGCTGTGTCTCTGGGGCCACCTCTGAGTTTCGACACGGCGCACAGTAGTTGGGAGTGCGCTGGAAGACGGTGAGATGGCCGACTTCTGGGGCGATTTCGGGGATGAGCTGTACCGCGGTCGCACCGGTTCCAATGACCGCGACGCGCTTACCCGTAAAGTCGACTTTTTCCTTTGGCCAGCGAGAGGTATGAAACGATTCCCCTGTAAAGCTCTCTACGCCCTCAAACGGTGGGGTATATCGAGCCGACAAGAGGCCGACGGCCGCGATGAGAAACTGCGTCTGGGCGCGCTGGCCGCTTTCCAATTTAATCTCCCAGCGATTTGTTTTCTCGTCGTAGATCGCCGACTCGACCCGCGCATTGAATTGGATGTCTTTGCGCAGGTCGAATTTGTCCGCCACATGGTTGAGATATTTTTCGTTCTCCGGCTGGCCGGAATAATGCTCCTTCCAATCCCACTCTTGCAGCAGTTCCTCCGACCACGAATAGCCGTAGGTCTCGCTCTCGGAATCGAAGCGGCAACCGGGGTAACGATTCCAATACCACGTGCCGCCCACGCCGTCTCCATCCTCATAGCAGCGTACCGAGAGCCCAAGCTCCCGCAAGCGGTATAGCTGATACAAGCCGGACACCCCGGCGCCAATGACAATCGCGTCATAGTGCCCAACCGGCTCAGTCCCGTTTGTTGGCGTTGACTGTTGAGAACTTGTCATTCCGTCCCTCCTTAAAATGCTGAAAGGCAGCAGTGTTACGAAACACACGCCGCCTCCCCTCAATGCTCAGTCCATAATGTTCGTCCCCGCGCGAGGGCTCATCCGCCCGAATCCGTGGAGACCGTCTTTCTTGGAATGGCCGTCACTGTGTTAATTCACCCAGTTTTGCCTTCAGGACTCTGAGCGCTTTTTTGTTCGCGTTCCTGATCGCCTCCATGGTCGGCGGCTCGCCGCTGATGTCACCGAGCTCCGCCAGTACGACGTGCACATCGTCGTGTCCGTCCACTTGTTTCATCTCGTCTAGCCAGCGTCGCACGTTGGGGAAGGGCTCGAAATCGTAGACGTTGGTAAAACCGGGTTGCAACTGCCCGATCTCCACGTAGGCGGCAAAGTCGGCCAGCGTGAGGTGTTCGCCCGTCAAATAGCGGGATTCCGCCAGCCAACTCGACTCCAAAGCCTGGAGCGCCTTCGTCAGGGTCGCGTGTGCGGCCTGTTGGATGACCTCCGGGATATTCAGATCCTTGCGGATCTTCGGCGCGACCAGTCCGACGGAGGCGTCCCGGACATTGCGGTGGTGGTAGTGTAAATACCAGTCTATCCTGGCGCGCAGCCGGTGATCCGTCGGGTAGACGTCCTCCCAGCCGTGCGTGTTGCTCAGATAACACATGATGGCGTGCGCCTCGCTGAGCACAAAGCCGCTGTCCGGCTCTTCGATCGTCGGAATCGTTCCGCCGGGATTCTTGGCCAGATAGGCCGGATTACGGCTCCCGGTTTCCCCTTTCGAGCCGGGGTTGATCAGAATCATTTCAAACGGCGTCCGCTTATACAGCATCAGCCACATGACCGCGCGTACCGGTTGCGAAAACGGCACGCCATATAAGAGAAGAGGTTGCATGGTATTCCCCGTCTATTTCACAATCAGCCCTTCAAAATCTCCCTTTTCCCGCCACTCGGCGAGCATGTCGTAGAAGGCCAGCGCGCCCTTGGGGTACACGGTCTGGAGAAAACCCTGTCCCTCGTTGGTCCCTTCGCCGTTGTAGTAGCCCGGCGTACAGGCGTTTTGATACTTGGTCATCATGTTCGGCCCGGTGACGATCTCCACCCATTCCGCCTCAGCCTCGGGGGTCGGCTCGATTGATTTCGCGTTGCGGCGATTCACCAGCGTGATGAGCTGGGAAACATGCTGGGCCTGATTATCGAGCATATAGGTGAAGTTCGCCGTGAGGCCGGTCTGCGTCAGCCCCATGTGGAAACAGTTCGGGAACCCGCAGCTCAGGAAACCGTGGAAGGTCCGCATCCCGTCCGCCCAGGCATCGGCCAGCGACACCCCATCCCGGCCGTACATACCGAACTCGGCCCGCCGCGTGTACGCGGTTCCGACCTCGAAGCCGGTGGCGAAGATCAGGCAGTCCACTTCGTACTCCACCCCATCCACCACGACGCCGTGCTCGGTCACGCGATCGACCCCTTGTCCGTTGGTGTCCACGAGCTTGACGCCTGGCCGGTTAAAGGTCGGCAGATACTCATCGTTGAAGGTCGGGCGTTTGCACCACTGGCCGAACCATGGCTTGAGCGCCTCGGCCGTCTCCGGGTCGCTCACGGTCGAAGAGATGCGATCACGGATCTCGTTCATCTTCTGAAAATCGGCGATCTCCGCCAGGAGCGCCTTTTCTCGGCCGGAGAGGTCCGATTCGTCCTGGCTGGAGAGCAGGTCGCTGAGTTTTTTGAGTGGGCTGGTCCACTTGTCGCGGACCTGATCGTCCTCCAACTGCACCCCGTCCAGGAGAGCGGTGAAGTTGCGGTTCCGGTACGTCTGCCAGCCGGGCTTGAGCGTCTTGGCCCATTCGGGGTTGGTGGGGGTGTTGTTGCGTTCGTCCACGGAGGACGGCGTACGCTGAAAAACGTACAGCTGCTTCGCATGCTCACCCAGATGGGGGATGCACTGGATCGCTGTGGCACCGGTCCCAATAATGCCGACGCGTTTATCGTGGAGTTTATGTAAGCCCCCGGTGGTATCACCACCCGTATAGCCATAGTCCCAGCGACTGGTATGGAAGGTATGGCCTTTGAAATTCTCGATCCCAGGGATCCCGGGCAACTTGGGTTTGTTCAGCGGCCCGCTCGACATGATGACAAAGCGCGTCTTGAACTCGTCGTCACGATCGGTGGTGACGGTCCAACGTCCGGCTTCCTCATCCCAGCGGGCCTCTTTGACTTTGGTCTGGAAACAGGTGCGTTCGTAGAGATTGTAGTGCTTGCCGATCCGTTGCGCGTGGGCAAAAATCTCCGGCGCGAAAGAGTAGCGTTCTTTTGGAATGTAATTGAGCTCTTCGAGCAGGGGCAGGTAGAGGTAGCCTTCGATGTCACACTGGGCGCCGGGATAGCGGTTCCAGTACCAGGTCCCGCCAAAATCCCCGGCTTTCTCGATGATGCGGAAATTGGTAATGCCGGCCTCTTGCAGCCGTACGGCCGCCAGCTGGCCTCCAAAACCGCCGCCAATAATTACCACATCGACCTCTTCTTGCAGCGCGGGACGGGTAAAGCCCGGCTCCACATAGTGGTCTTCGTTATAATGTGCGAACTGGCCGGTGATTTCCTGGTATTGATTGTTCGCGTCTGCGCGTAGACGTCTCGTGCGCTCGGCAGCATATTTCTCACGCAGGGCCCCGGGATCAAAACCCAGCTCGTCGGCATTCGGGATACGGCTTGGTTCAGTTTGGGTTGTGGTTTGACTCATTCTCACAGTCCTCCTTCTTCAGTCTCAACTCTTCATTCAAACGCTACGAGGTAACATATCCTTTGGAAACAAAGAAGTCTTGATGGGGCCGAGCTTCATCAGCCCGCCCTCATTCGTGGGTAGTATCGAGGCAGTGGAAGGCGAGTTGGGCTGCTAATGCTGCCTGCGCTTGGAGTACGGTGAGCGCCGTGTCCACCGCCCGAGAACGAGACTGCGTGAGCCGTTCCAGAGCCCCGCTCAACTCAAGAATACTCATCTCATCTGCCTCATAGGCCCGGCGGGTAAAATCTCCTGTCTGCGTGAGCGCATCGAAGTAGTCTGTTCCATAGGCGGCGCGATGCTGCCGGGCCAACTCCAGGTGGGCATACGCGGCCGCGACCTCGTGCCGTACGGTGAGCGTTCGGGATTCAAGCTCCTGCCGCGCCATCTCGACCTCCGCCGTCGCGGCCGTTATTGCGTGTGTATTGCGATTAAAGAGGGGCAGCGGGACGGTCAGCGCTCCTCCCACCACCTGGTCTTCATTGTCGAGCTTATACATTGGCCCAAGGGAAATATTCGGCGTCCGGTTCGCCCGGGCGAGGCGCAGTTCGGCCTCTCGGGTTTCTACTTTAAAGCGCGCGGCATGGTAGTCAGGCCGATGCTCCAGGGCACATGCGATGAGTTCCGCTTGTGACGGCAGCGGGTCCGGGAGCGCATCCAGCCTCGAGATCTTCAAGAGATCTCCGACCGCAACGAGCGGCCTCTCGACACCCAGGCCGAGGAGCAATCGGAGCCGTTTTTCTGCGTGTACGCGCTCCTGCTCGCCGGCGAGCAGACGGGTGCGCGCCTCGTCGGTATCGAGGCGCAGCGTGTCGAGTTCCAGCACCGAGATATCTTCTTGCGCATACCGCTCACGGCCGGCTTGAAGGAGTGCCCGGCGGGTCTCCAGCATGTCCCGTTGCGCGTGGATGCTGTCTTGTATCGCCATCAACTCATAAAAGGCATGCATGACCTCCAGCCGGAGGAGCCGCTCCGCATCGGCAATAAGCCACTCCGTATAGCTGAGGTGAGAGGTGGCTGCCCGACGGCGGTGTCCGGGTTGTCCCGCAATTTCGACTTCCTGAAGGAGCACGACTGCGGCATCGGCGGTTGACCGCCCGGTAGGGGCCCGAAACCGCCGGTTGCGGTAATCCGCCTCAATACTGACACGGGGATTTTCTTGAAACAGCAACTCAGACTGCTGGACGCGTCCCTTGGCCAGCCCGAGGGTGTGTCGTTTTGCCTGAATATCGGGGTTCCCCTGCAAGGCCAATACCAGCGCGGTTGGCAAATCCACCCGCAAGGGGGCGTCTGTCTCCTCCGTCCCCCCCTGCGCGATCTGGCCGACCAGCAGTAACGTCCACACCGACGCACATAGCGCCCATCGTTTCTGTATCATCGCTCCTCTCCCTGCACGGTGAGTGGTCGGCCAAACTTGAGGTATAAGGCCGGAACAACAATGAGGTTGAGCGCGGTCGAGGTAATGAGACCGCATAAAATGACAATCGCCATTGGCGTGAGTATTTCGCTGCCCGGGTCGCCGGCCCGCACGACCAGCGGCAGGAGGGCCAGCCCGGACGAGAGGGCGGTCATCAGAATGGGCGAGAGCCTTTCCAGTGCGCCGCGCTCCACCGCCGCTCGGAACCGCTCGCCTTCCTCTTCCATCAGGTGACGAATATGGGTGACCAGCATAATGCCGTTTCGGGTGGCGATGCCAAAGAGCGTAATCAGCCCCACCAGCGAGGCCACGCTCAGGATCCCGCCAGACACGAATATCCCCATGACGCCGCCCATGAACGCCAAGGGCAGATTGACCAGGATAATGAGGGCGTCACGGACAGACCGCAGCGCCGTGGTGAGCAAGAGCAGAATGCCACCCAACACAAGCAGGCTTAACAGGCCGATCGTGCGCGCTGCTTCCTGGGAACTTTCAAACTGGCCACCATAGACAACGTCATAGCCCTGGGGCAGCGACACCTGTGCTGCGACCTGTTGCTGAATCTCCTGCACGACATCCTGGAGTGCCCGTCCCGCCACATTGCAACTCACCACGATGCGGCGCTGCACGTTCTCGCGCCCGATCGCGTTTGGCCCGAGTGCCCGGCTGACGTCCGCCAACAGCCGGAGCGGGACTTTTCCCCCGTGTGGCGTGTCAATCAGCATAGAGAGAATCGTGTTGAGGTCTTTCCGGGTCGCGTCCTCGTAGCGAACGACCAGGTCAAAGCTTCGCTGGCCTTCCAAGACGCGAGAGACGGTCTTCCCGAGGAAAGCCGTTTCTAACGCCTCAGCCACGTCTCCAACGGTGAGCCCGATCCGGGCAATCTGTTCCCGCTTGAGTTGCACGTGAAGAATCGGCAGGTCGGTCTGCTGTTCAACAGCCAAGTCCACAACACCACGAACCTGGGCCATGGCATCCCGGACCGCTTGGGCCAGGCGGCGCAGGCGCTGCAAATCGTCGCCAAAGACTTTCACCGCGATATTCGCCCGCGTGCCGGACAGCATGTGGTCAATACGGTGAGATATCGGCTGGCCGATGGTTATGCTCATGCCCGGCACAACCGTGAGCGCGTGGCGTAACGCGTCGAGGAACTCCGCTTTCGAGCGCGCCTGCATCTGGAGTCCTACATCGATTTCTGAGGCTTCGACCCCTTGGGCATGTTCGTCCAGCTCGGCCCGTCCGGTCCGCCGCGCCGTGGTTTTGACCTCCGGAAACGACAAGAGAATCTCTTCGACCAGCTGTCCCAGCCGGTCAGACTCGGCCAGAGAGGTGCCTGGTAGCGTGACGGTATTAATCGTGAGCGTGCCTTCATTAAACTCCGGCAGAAACGACCGGCCCAAGAGCGGGGCGAGGGAAAGCGTTCCGACAAACAGTATGGCGGACGTGAGGATAACCAGACCGGGCCGGGGAAACACGTGGGTGAGCAGTTTTCGATAGACGCGCTGGAGGTGCCGCACCAGGGGGTTCTCTTTGCGCGTGGTGACTCCCTTTGAACTGGGCAGGAGCAGCGAGCAGAGCACGGGCGTGACGGTCAGCGCAACCAGGAGCGAGGCAAACAGCGCTACCAGATAGGCTACACCCAACGGGGCGAGCAGGCGCCCTTCAACGCCGCTGAGGAAGAAGAGCGGAACAAAGACCAGCGCAATAATGGCCGTGGCAAAGGTAATGGACGGACGAATCTCCAGGGACGCCCTGAGCGTGACGGTCAGCGGATTGGCACGTGCTGACTGCGGCAATGCCGCGTTCTCTCTCAGTCGGCGAAAGACGTTCTCGACATCGATAATGGCGTCATCGACCAGTGCCCCAATGGCAATGGCCATGCCGCCCAGGGTCATCGTGTTCATCGTGCCGCCGAAGAGATGCAGCACAAGGACGGCGACAAGCAGGGAGAGCGGAATGGCGACCAGGGTGATGAGCGTGGCGCGGATATTCAGCAGGAAGAGGAGGAGGATGCCGACCACCACCAGCACGCCGTCTCGCAGGGCAGCAACGACGTTTTCGATCGCCACCGCAATAAAGTCGGCCTGGCGGAAGATATGGGCACTAATGCGCATGCCGTCCGGAAGGGTGCGTTGTATGGCGGTCAGGGTTGTGTCCAAGGCCTGGGTTAAGGTCAGGGTATTTGCCCCAGGCTGTTTCTGGAGACTGAGGATCACGGCCGGCTTGCCTTGGACGGCCCCTTCGCCGCGTTTCATCGCTGGCCCGACCCGCACGTCAGCGACTTGATGGAGAAACACGGGCTGCTCAGCGTGTATGGCCACAACAGTCTGCGCGATGTCCGCCAGCTGCCGTACCCGCCCCACGCCATGAATGAGGTACTCTTGGCCCCCGTCCACGTAGAACCCCGCCGAGGTGTTCTGGTTGGTCCTGCGTACGGCTTCCGTCACTTCGGTGAGACTCACCCCATACGCCGCCATTCGCTCTGGGGACAGCAGCACCTGATATTGTTTGACCCCACCGCCAATGGGGATGACTTGGGACACCCCAGGGACGGAAAGCAGCCGCCGGCGTATCACCCAGTCTGCGGTCGAACGGAGTTCAAGCGGGGAATGATGCGCGCTCGTGAGGCTCACCAGCATGATTTCGCCCATAATGGAGGAGATCGGCGCAAGAATGGGCGACGCGACTTCCGGCGGGAGAACGGCCCGGGTCAGTTGGAGTTTTTCACTCACCACCTGCCGGGCCTGATACAGATCCGTGCCCCAGGCAAATTCGACCCACACCACGGAAATGCCGGTCGCGGACGACGAGCGGACACGCCGTACGCCTGCTGCCCCATTCACCGCCGTTTCGAGGGGAAGCGTGACGAGCATTTCTACTTCTTCTGCCGCCATTCCGTGCGCTTCGGTCAGGACGGTGACCGTTGGCGCGGTCAGGTCCGGGAAGACATCGACGGGCATGCGGACGGCGACAAGCGTGCCGCCGAGTAATACCGCCAGGGCGAGCGTCAGGACAATCTTCCGATTGGCCAACGACCAGTGAATAAGACGATTCATGCCGGTGTCCTGGGGCTAGTGTGCATGGTCATGTTCGGGGAGCGTGCTGGAGAGGGACGCGAGATGCACCCGATACGCTCCCCGAGTCACGACTCGCTCGCCAGCGCTGAGTCCTGCCCGCACCTGGACAAAGTCGTCCTGCTGGACGCCAAGTTCCAGTTCCCGCCGCGCGAATGTCTCTCCCCCCACCTGGACAAAGGCAAGCGGTATGCCCCTGTCATACACGATGGCACTGACCGGGATGGCAAGGGCATGGACGACTTCTCCGGTTGGCACGCCAAGTTCACCATGCATGCCAATTTTCAAGTGGCCCTGAGCATTATTGACCGCCAGGATAAGCGGGACAGAGCGGTTCTCGGGGTGCAGCACGCTGCCCAGGGTCACCACCTGTGCGTCTGGCGGAGAGAGGAGGAGGGGCGAGCTGAGGGCCGGAGCGGTAAAGCGGACCTGCTCCACCTGGCGGACTTTGGCGATGTCCGCCTCAAAGACGTGCCCGTTAATCCAGACGTGCTCCAGATTCATAATGGTGAACAGGTGATGCCCCGCTTCAATGAGTGCTCCGGGGGTGAAGTTGACCGTGACCACTGTCCCGGCCATCGGTGCACGGAGGAGAAAGCGTTTAGCCCGCGGCGTTTGGAGGGCCGCGGCGCTGGTCGGGTTCACATCGAGCAGGGAGAGTTCCGCGCGGGAGGCAGACAGTCGGGCTGTGAGGACGGACACGTTTTTTTGCGCGTGCTCCAGTCGCCGCCTGGGAACAATGCGGTCTGCATACAGGTTCTGCACGCGTGCCAACTCGTGTCGAGCGGCCTCAAGCTCGGACTGGCTCGCCTGCACGGCATAGACGAGTTCGGCTCGGCTCTTGGTTGGCAAGGGAAGCAGCAGGGCCAGCGGTTCGCCCGGTTCAACGCGCTGTCCTGGTGTGGGAACGCCTTTATCCACGGCCACCGCCCGCCCAATGATGGGTGCAGTGATATGGACTTCTCCCCCGGCTGCGGGTTTGACTTCCGCGTGGATTTGGAGCGTGGGGTGCAGTTCCCGAGTAGCGACTGCCTGTGTCGCTAATCCTATCTGCCACTGCGGCTCTTTCAGAAAGGGAATGCCGTCGCCCGCCGGCTCTTCTGCTGGACTGCCTCGCTCTTTTTCGGTTGCCGCCACTACCACTGCGCCCGCGTCAATCGTATCGAGCACGGTCTGGGTGTCGGGATGCGAGCGGGTAAACCGCAAACGATACGTGCCAGGTTCGGTCGGTGTGAGCACGGAGCGGTAGATACCCGGCGATATCGGGGTGTCCGAGCGGACGGTGAGGTCCTGGCCGTCTCGGCCTTCCAGCGTCGTTATGACGACATCCCTGGAAACCGCCTGAGCTGTCTCCAGGTCGGTCAGATGCACCGCAAGAGGCGTGGCTTTCCCCGCGACTAACGGCGTAAAGTCCACAAAGAGCTCGGTCTTCGTCGTCCACTTCGTGATGCTGGTCGGTTCCTGGACCTGGTCTTCGGGCAGACGGGCGTTGCCCAACTGGCAGCTGGTCAGCAACAGCAGCGCACCGAAGCCCATCGAGTAATTCCGCAACATGGGCGCGGTCCTCCATAGGAGAGACACGGCTTCCTGGGGGCATGGCGGGAGTTCCCCAGGCCGAAGTCCTCTCGTTATTCAGGGGATAAACGACAGTTGGGTACGAAACCTAGACGTGACCGGGGGGAGAACGAGGAGAAATGGCCGAAAAACAAGCCGATTCTCTGGCCGGTGGATGGTCAGGTTGACACGCCCACGACACGGTTGATGGTTGTCGGGTGTTGACCAGAAGCGCAGTGGGGGGAGCAAGCGGTCGGTATTCGAGGGCAACGCCGAGCAGCACAAAGCTCCGTGGGAGCAGCGCGGAAAGGATGATACGGGAATCCGACCTTGAGGAGTGTTCATCCGGGGCGTTATGACCTGTGTCATGCTCGTCGTGGTCATGGGATGACGAGACGAGGAAATCCGCGTGGACAACCGCCGAGTGGCGGTGTGTGCTCTCGTGCCCATGCGCATGGTGCTGTTCAGGATGCGTGTGGAAAGTCGGCAGCAGCAGCGGGACTGGCAGAAGAAGGGCGAGAAGGCCAGTCCGCAAGAGAGGTGAAGAGATTTTCAGCATACGTCTACGAAAAAATTACCATAGATCGTCCATGAGAGAGAAGGGTCTTGACCTTCATCATTTCTCCTTCCGCCAATCCGACCCTAAGGCGACGCGGCGGACCGCATCGGTGTCGGTCGGTTGATGTCCAACCTGATATGTGGGGGCCGGTGCTTCGACGACCCGATTCGAGAGTCGCCCCAAACCGGTGACCTCAACCTCGACCAGATCGCCAACATTCATTGGGCGTGAGTTTCTGGGGGTGCCCGACATAATCACGTCTCCGGGCAGGAGCGTGATATGGCGGCACAGATCGGCCAGGATATAGTCGATCGGAAAGATCATCTCACTCAGCGCACCTTCCTGTACGAGCGTGTCATTGAGGTAGGTCCGGAGCGTGGCTTGACGAATGTCCACCCCGCTCACGATCCCTGGGCCAATCGGGCAAAAGCCGTCCATCCCTTTGACGCGCAGCATCGAGCCCGCATCCGTATCGCGAAAGTCCTGGCTGCCCACGTCGTTGCCGGGCGCAAAGCCCGCGATATACTGCCACACCTCAGCGCGGCCCACGTTGCGCATCGGCTGACCAATAATCACCGCTACCTCACCTTCGTAGTTGAGATACTGCGTGCCCTGCGGACGCACGAGGGAACCCCGATGACTGTTCAGCGCCGTTGTCGGCTTCTGGAAATACGTGGGCGTTTCAATCGGTGGGACGCGGAACTCGGCCCGGCGCGATTCATAATTCAGGTGAATGCACAGGATCTTGCTTGGCTCGCACGGCGGCAGATAGGTGGCCTCGGCCTCATGAACCGTTCGGCCATCGCCCAGCAGCAGCCCGTCGCCGTCCGGCTTGACCCATTTGGGCTGGCCTTCGTGCAAAATCCGACGCCATTCTGTCCGCGGTCCATCGAGTACACTCATGCCGATCCTCCCTGATGAACTTCAGCTCTTCGTTCAAGCATTAAGCAGGTGATATATCCTGTGGAGACAAAGAAGTCTTGGCGGTATTGGGTCAGTAACGTCAGACGGACGCTGGTCCAACACGCCACAGCGGAGAGTGCGTGGCCGAAACAACACAAATAATTTATAATTCCTTTTCAATCTGACCCAACACTGCGCTGCCGTAACACGAAGGAGAAATATCATGCCCACCGACGTTCGCGGTCTTGAGATCACGGTGACGAATGCCGAGGCCCTGACCGAGTATGACCAGGTGCTCACGGACCTCTGGAATTATCGCCTCGCCGCGCCAAAAAATCTGAAGCGGGTTCTCGAACTCGACCCGGATTTTCCGATGGCGCACGTGGTCCGAGGCTATATTATGTCCATGCTCGAGACGGTCGCGGTCCGCCCGAAAATGCTGGCCAGTGCGTCCCACGCCCGCGAACATCTTGCGGCTGACGCCCGCCGCGAACGCCTGCACTGTGACGCCCTGGAAGGGTTGGCAACCGGCAATCTCGAACGGGCCTGTGCGGCCTGGGAGGCCATACTGGCCGACTCTCCTCACGACTTGCTGGCGCTCAAGATGCACCACCATTCGACCTTCTGGACCGGTCGGAGTTATGTCATTCGCAATACCGTCGCCGGCGTGTTCGACCTGTGGGATGAGTCGATCCCCGGTTACAGCTTCGTCCTCGGCATGCTGGCCTTCGCGCTCGAAGAATGCGGCGATTATGCGCAAGCGGAAACCTTTGGCCGCCGGTCCATTGACCTGAACCCGGATGACCTGTGGGCGATCCACTCGGTCGCCCACGTGATGGAGATGCAGGGCCGCCTGGACGAAGGGATTGCCCTGATCGATCGGCCGGTCGAGCAATGGGCTGACCGCAACCCGTTTCAAGGCCATAACTGGTGGCACCTGGCCTTATTCGCGCTTGAGCGGGGCGACTATGATTTTACGCTGGACGTTTATGACAACAGGATCCTGACCGCGAACACGGAATTCTTCCTGGATGTGCAAAACGGCGCTTCGCTGCTCAAGCGCCTGGAATTGCTGGGGGTTGATGTTGGTGAGCGCTGGGAGCCCCTGGCGGAGTATGCGCGGAAGCGGGTCGATGATCATGTGCTGGCGTTTACCGATCTGCACAGCCTGATGGCGCTGGCGTCCGCGGACGACAAGGAGACGTCGCAGGCGTATATCAATGCGCTCGAATCCTTTGCCCATACCCCGGACAATTATTCCGCTTCGCTGATGGCGGATGTGGTGGTGCCGATGTGTGAAGGCGTGCTGGCGTATGAAAACGAGGAGTATGCGCGGGCGGTCGAGGTCTTGTGGCCGCTGCGCGACCGCTGGTTCGGGATCGGAGGTTCGCATGCGCAGCGGGATGTCTTTACGCAGATTCTCATCGAGGCCGCCATTCGCGCCGAACGCTACGAGCAGGCACGGACGCTGCTGGCGCAGCGGGCGTTGTTGAGACCCAACAGTCTTGGGAGCTGGCAAAAGTACGCCACCGTGTTACAGGCCTGCGGCGACGACGCGCGGGCGGAACACGCGCGGCAAAGAGTTGCCGGCCTGCACGCGTAGGGAGGGTTTCGGCAATGCATTACATGCTGACTGAGCCGCAGCTGGCGTTACAGGCGCGGGCGCACGAATTGGCACGGGACGTGATCGCACCGCGCGCCGCAGAGGTTGATCGTAGCGAACAATACCCCTGGGAGAATGTGCGGGCGCTAAATGAGGCGGGATTCTTTGGCATGACCATCCCGCCGGAGTTTGGCGGGGCCGGACGGAGCTATCTCGACGTGGTGCTCGTCATTGAAGAGATGGCAAAAGTGTGCGGGGTGACCGGACGGATTGCGGTCGAGGCGAATATGGGGGCGCTTTCCGCCATCATGCACTACGGCACGCCGGCGCAAAAAGAGCGTGCGGCCGCGCTTGTCCTGGCCGGGGATAAGCCCGCCATCTGTATTACCGAGCCTCAGGCCGGCAGTGCCGCCTCGGAGATGACCACGCGGGCGGATAAATGCGGCGATACGTATGTGCTGAACGGCATGAAGCATTGGATTACCGGCGGCGGTGTGTCGAAACTCCATCTGATCTTCGCCCGCGTGTTTGACGGACAAGGGACGGAGCAGGGCATCGGTGGATTTATCGCCGTTCGCGACCAGGACCCCGGGTTGCGCATCGGTCACCGTGAACCCACGATGGGCTTGCGGGGTATTCCTGAGGCCGAGGTGCATTTCGAAGATCTCGAACTGCCCGCCGACCGGGTCTTAACACCGCCGGGCGGCTTCAGGCGTGGCTTTGCCGAATTGATGAACGCCTACAACACCCAACGGGTTGGTGCGGGCACGGTTGCTTTAGGGCTGGCAACCGGAGCCTATGAAGGAGCGAAACAATACGCCTTGGACCGAGAACAGTTCGGTCGGCCGATTGCCGAATTTCAGGGCCTGCAGTGGATGCTGGCCGACATGTCGACACAGATCGAAGCGGCGCGGCTCATGATCCACAGCGCGGCCCGTTCGCGCGGCTCCCACGAGAGTCCGTTCCCGGACCCGAATGCGGCTGCGCAGGCAAAGCTGTTCGCCTCGGAAATGGCCATTAAGGTCACAAATGACGCCTTACAGGTGTTTGGCGCCAAGGGCTATTCGCGCAACACGCCGGCTGAACGCATGGTGCGTGACGCCCGCATGTTCACGATTGGGGGCGGGACGGCCCAGATTCTGCGCACGGTCATCGCGTCGCGGATTTTAGACCGCCGCCTGCCGCAGACCCGTGACGGGTACGCGCGACTGGCGCGTCAAGCCCAAGAACGATAGGGCTCTGTACGGGTTTCCCTGCGCTCGGGGCGAACGGGGAAGGGCAGTCCAGACCCGTTCGTGCTGAGCTTGCAGAAGCAGGATGAGCGGTCCGGGAGTTTCTCTCCCTATAACGGACGGAGCAGCGCCGAGATTTATTTAAACTCGACCAGGACTTCCCGATACGGCGTTGTCCCGGCGTTGCGTGCCTTATGACGTGCCGGGACGCGCATCCCCTTGCCCGGCCCGGATACCACCTCGATTTCGCCATCCTCCACTTTCAGCGAAAAGATTGCGCCCGTCGGCACCTCCATTGTGCCCAAGTCCTTCTCGTTCTCGTCGGTCACCTGCAGGGGCGCGCCCGAGATCGCGTACCACATATAGCTGTGCTCGTGCGTGTGCACGGGCGTTTCCTCGCCCGGGGCGAGTTCGAAGTTCCAAACGATCACCTTGTCGTTCTCGAAGACCTTTTCGGACCCGACATCTGCCATTGCATGCCCTCCTACATTAAATGATTTTCTTACCCGAACACGGAAACTTCCGCACGTCAAGCGAAAGTGGTTGTGGCACAGGTGGACCACTTATTTTTGAAATCCCGGACGTATACCACCCGGCCTCTTTTGCTCGTGGCGAGGCGGAACCCGAGCCCCCGTGTGGGGGTGGCGGGGCGGCGCTCATGAAGACGCTCATTTCAGCGCGTGTGTCATCACACAGTTCGCGGTCTGACAGGCCAGCAACGCATCTATATCCATCTCACCCTTGAGCGGGTTGCGGACGCGGGGGGCTAACGTCTGTGCCATCGGCAGGACGTTTTCTTCCAATTCTTTTGCTTTGTCCTCTGAGAACGTGAGCCTTGCACCGGCCTGAATGAGCAGGTTGGCGACTTGCCAGTTTTGGGTCTTCCGCAGCGCGAGCTGCACGGCGGTCCGACCGGACTTGTCCAGGACCTCCAGGTCGAGGGTGTTCCACGTTAAGAGTTCCCGCACCATCGCCAGCCGTTCGGGCCGGGTTGCGCCGGGCCGTCGCCGGCGTGCCTGTTCCCGCTCTCGTTCCAAACGGCGTTGCTCTTCCCACTCTCGTTGCCGCTCCTGTTCCTGTTCTAACTGTTCCTGCCGCTCTTCTTCCGTTGGCGGTCTCGCCCCACGGAGGTCGGAGCCGGGTACGAGGGAGTGCAGCATCTCCCCCTCTCCACCGCGCACGTGTTCGAAGGGAACCGCCCTTCCTGTAAGGAAGGACGCCCGGTTCTCGACATTGATATCGTATGAGAGATCGTCATGCTGCTCGTGGAAGTCTCGGGCGATGCGGTGCAGGAGGGTGCGCCCATCCTCCTGGTCCTTCTGATTGATCTCGACATGCTTGTGGGTGAGGCAATAGCGGATATGCTCGGGCGTGATCCGGTGGTGAAACCACCATTGATCCCAATCCGCGCAGGGCGGCCGTTGCTCCGCCGCCGCCACCTGCCACACTTGCGGCCCCAGCCAGAGGCCGACGAGCACGAGCCCCGACGCGACGAGCGTGGTCAACAGGATATGGGCACGAACGATCTGTCTCCCTTGGGACATCATAATAGGCTCCCTCCCTCCGAAGTGCGGAACATGTCAATCTTTGGATATGCTGGTCGGCGGCACAGGGGTCCCGCTTTTTCGTGATTTCCGCACCTAGACCCCTGTGGGGGAAACGGCGCTATGCGGTGCGTTCGAGGGCACGACTCTGCCTCCACTCCTCTTCCTACCCGCCCTTGATACAGACCTCTCGTGCCGCTCGGTACAGCACCATACGCTGCTCATGTTTTGCCGCCTACGGCGTATGCGTAACTGTAGGGCCGTCATGAACGAATGGCAATCATGAAATTGTCGCGACTACTCAGCCGGTTGTTTCTCTCGCCATTTTTTGGAACCATGCTCACCGGAGCACGTACATCCGCCGGCTCCGCGACTCTCGATACATCTTGAGGACCAGACCTATGAGCGAAATCACCTTGTATACCGCCCCGACCGCGAACGGGTGGAAAGCCTCTATTGCCCTTGAAGAACTCGGCATCGATTACGACGTAGAGTATCTCCACTTCAACAAAAACGAACAGAAGACCCCGGAGTTTCTCAAACTGAATCCGAATGGGCGCATTCCCGTCATAGTCGACCACGACAATGACGACTTCGTGCTGGCCGAATCAGGAGCGATTCTGCTCTATCTCGCCGAGCGGAGCGGCAAGCTCTGGCCGACAGACCCCAAGCTTCGTCACAGGGCCATGCAGTGGCTCATGTTCCAGATGAGCGCGATCGGCCCGATGCTCGGGCAGGCCATGTTTTTTCAGCGTATCGCAGCCCCAAAGGGTATTGTCGACGAATATGCGATCGAGCGCTACGTCACGGAATCGAAACGTCTGCTATGTGTCTTGAATGACGCGCTCCGTGACCAGGAGTATCTCTGCGGCGAATATTCGATGGTCGATATCGCCACCTTTCCGTGGGCGCGCGCGTATCGGTGGGCCAACGTGGATGTCTCGGACCTCACCCACCTGACCGCCTGGCTCGCGCGCGTCGAAGCCCGCGAGGCCGTCCAGCGCGGGCTGTGCGTTCCGGCTGGCAAGCCACGCTTCGACTACAGCGACGACGAACTGAAAGCTGCGGCTCAGCGCAACGCCGAACTGTACGACGCCTGAGCCAGGGGGTGCGGTCTCAAAAAATTGGTGTACGGGAACCTGCCATGCCGACCGCGCGGGCCCCTGCGGCTACGTCGGCTGTGGATACCGACCGGTCACCTCTTTATACCCATGCAGGTGCGTTGGCGTGACGTGTACGATCCACTCCCCCGACCCGCTGTTGATTTTGCCATAGGCCTCGGCTAACGCCTGCCCCATATAGCGCCCGCCAATCCGCGCCGCCCAATAGCGCACCTGGTCCGCATCATTGGACATGACGGCCGTGCCTGAGAGTTCGACATACGCGAACGGCGTTACCTCATCATCGACACACACGCTGACCCTGGGCTCATGACGGATGTTGCGTGCCTTGATCGAGTCACGCCCAGTCATAAAGACAAGGGTCTCGCCCTCAAGATCATACCAGACTGGCACGACCAGGGGCCGGCCGTCTTTCCGCACGGTGGCCAGCTTGCCGGTCCGCACCGGACTGAGTAAGAAACTCCGGCATTCCTCAGGAGTCATGCGTTCCATCCCTGCTCCTCCCTCTGAATTAACGGGCTGGGTTCCTTATGGAGCGCCAGCCGTCTGCGAGTCTTTCACAGCCAAGGTTTCGCGCGCAAGCCTGGACCGGGAGTGCCGACGAGTCTGCCGACACCAAGTCTCCGCCCGACTTCTTTTCCCCGCCGTGACGGTTTGGTATGCAGAGTACGAGGAAAGGGGAACTTGTCATTATCGAATTCGAGGAAGACAGGCTGGAAGAAAGCGCGCAGCTCCAGCACGAGGGGTCGGTCACGGTGACTCTTCCCAAGAGGCCAATAACTTGGCAATACTATGAGGGGAGCCGACCGTTGTTATACGAGACGATGATGGAGTAGTTTCGCCATGCTTTAGCCAGAGCAATCAGAAAGGAGTCACACCATGACAACAGCGATATCACAATCACGCCAGAACGATCTGCCGCTCTTACCGGGCCGTCTCGGCAATCCGGACCAAGTGATGAAGACCGATCCGCGCACGGATCCCCGCCTGGTCGACGCCTGTGCGCCCTTTAAACTCGATGTGGCCCTGCCGCCCATACCGGTCAACGCGGACTCGCCCCTGCCGGACAAGCTCGACTTCTGTGCGGGCAGTGAGGCTGGCATGGCCACGGTGTTTGCCGCCCTGTGCGCCGACCTGCCAGCGATGCCGAATATTGAGCGGCGGACCGAGGTCATCAAGGGCGTGGATGGCAACGACATCAATCTGTACATTCATATGCCCCAGAATGCGTCCGGCCCGCTGCCCTGTGTGTACCACATGCACGGCGGCGGCATGGTGATCCTGACGGCCGATGATCCATCGTATCGACGCTGGCGCGATGAACTCGCGGCCATCGGCATGATCGCCGTTGGTGTGGAATTCCGCAACGGCGCGGGCAAGCTGGGCAACCATCCGTTTCCGGCCGGTCTCAACGACTGCAGGAGCGGACTGCAATGGGTGTTTGACAACAAGGCCAGCCTGGGGGTCTCGAAGATTATTGCGTCCGGTGAGTCTGGCGGAGGGAATCTCGCGCTGGCCACATGTTTGCAGGCCAAGCAGGACGGACGCCTTGAACAAATTGCCGGCGTCTACGCCTTGTGCCCGTATATTTATGGCGAGTGGGCACAGCCGAGCCAGGATCTGCGCTCTCTGTACGAGAACGACAACTACTTGATCAACTGCCGCCAGATGGAGGTGCTGGCAAGCGTTTACGACCCTGAAGGCAAAAACGCGAAAAACCCGCTGTGCTGGCCGTACTGGGCCACCGGGGAAGACCTGCAAGGGCTGCCCCCGCACGTCATCTCGGTCAACGAATTAGACCCCCTGCGGGACGAGGGTCTCGTCCATTATCAGCGGCTCATGGCAGCGGGGGTGCCGACCTACAGCCGGACCGTCAACGGGACATGCCACGCCGCCGACGTCCTTTTCCCCAAAGCGATCCCGGACGTATACGCTGCCACCGTCCGCGATATCAAAGGATTTGCCGATTCGCTGTAGGTTTGGCGTAGAAGGCCCAGTGTGATGGAATAGATGTTCCTCGCTGTGGCCTTCTCTCCGCGAGCCCGCTCGTGGTTAGCTCGCGAGACGCTGTTGTTGCATAAGGTCCTCGGTCGAAATGGGAGCGATCACGTTCTCATTCGAGTCGAGGATATCGAAGAGCCGGCCATCGGGAGCGTACATGTTGAAGAGCAGGAGCGATCCCGTTGGGCCCGCGTACTCCATATGAACGTCCCCAGACGGTTTGTGTGCGTAATCACCGGCAAGACGAACCTTGTGCTCAATCTCCCTGCCTTGCTCGATCTCGATGACGTGGTGTTCCCCCTGCAGCACGGTCGTCGTTGTGTCGACAAGATGCCGATGAAAGTGGCAATAGGAATTGGGCTCCCAGCGAAACAGAATGTCGATGTGACCGTCCGGGCGCATCGTGAGGACGGAGGCCCAGTAGTCGATAGGATAGTCAAACCTATTGTCCCCCGTGAAATGGATCCAGTCGAGACTGCTCGTGTCAAAAAGCTTCATTCCGTATCTCCAGCGTCAGCGTTGGTGCCAACCTCCCGTACCGGAAGCGGCAGCCGATGTCAAACGATAACTGATAGGAGTAGTGGTTCAGTTTGCTGATTCCCCCTCACCCCAATCCTCTCCCAGCGGGCTCACGGCCCGGCAGCTTGCTGGAAGAGCAGGGACCGCGCCATCCCCCCCGGGGACGTGCTCTGCCCGGCCTCGGCAAAACCATCGGGTCCTCAGCCCCTGGAGGGGAGGGCGGGGGTGAGGAGGGCGGCGCTCCGCCGGCAGAGGGCAAGAGCGATGTGAAACTGAACCACGACCCTGATAGTGATATCCCGCAGGTCGGATGAGCACGGCGTTATCCGACATCGAGACGTGAGTTGTCCTCTCGTCCATTTCCTGCTCTAAAGGCCCGACATCGTGAACACCAAGGAGGAAAACCGCATGGCAGACTACATCGACATCGAGCAGGCCAAAACCCTGGACGGATTACGGATTGTTGCCCCTCCGGGCCGCCCCAACCCCTGGGCCGAGGGGCTCAAAGGGATGTGTCATGTGAAGAACCTGCCGTTTACGCTGGTCGGCAAGGCGGCCGGGCACGATGCCGCCTTGCAGGACTGGACCCGTCAGAGCAGTGCGCCCGTCGCCGTGTGGAATGAGGAACGGCCGCGCACCACCTGGAATGAACAACTCTATCTGGTTGAGCGGCTGGCCCCCCAGCCCTCGCTCGTACCGGACGATGAGGCCGATCGCATTCTCATGTTCGGGCTGTGCAACGAGCTGTGTGGTGAGACCGGCTTTGGCTGGTTCCGTCGTATCATGATCGTCCACGGACTCTTGTCCAACCCTGAAGTGGGCGAGCAAGGCAAGGCGACCGCGTCCTACCTGGGCGGTAAGTACGGCTATAGCCCGGCCACTGCCGAAGCCGCCCCCCAGCGTGTCGCCCAGATCCTGCGGACTTTGAGTGCGCGGTTAGCCGAACAGCAGACCCAAGGCCGCCAGTATCTGATCGGTGACACACTGTCCGCCCTGGACATTTATTGGTCCACCTTCGCCGTACTCGTCGAGCCCCTGCCGCTCGATCTGTGTCCGATGGACGCGGCCTTCCGGGCTTCGTTCGTGAATACCGACCCTGTGGTGGCCGAGGCGTTGGCTCCCCAATTATTGGCGCACCGCGACCGGATCTATCACGACCATCTACGACTGCCGATGGATTTTTAGGGTCCTGTCGGGTTGTTGCGCCGTCACACGAACCTCACGTAGTGTGATTCCGAATCAGGTCACCTCCCAGGCCCGCAAAGAAGAAAAACATGGAGTCATTTTTTCGGTTAATCATCCGTTTTCGATGGCTGGTCATCATACTGGCCCTCGCCAGTACGGTTCTGGCCACACTCCCCCTGCAAAGCCTGCGCTTTGAGGGCGATGTCGAGGCAAATTTCCCGGCCGACGACCCGGTCGTCAAGTATAACAGGATGGTCGAGGAACGCTTCGGCATACGCGATCTCATCATGGTCGGCGTCTTCAACGACAATCCCGATGAAAACGGTGTCTTCAACCCGCGCACCCTGGGCATTGTCAAAGAGTTCTCGGAAAAAATTGCCCTGCTGCCGGGCATCAAGGCGGTCCGCGACGAAGATGTGGCCAGTGTCGCGACCATGGACAACATCACCGGCACGACTGACGGCATGAACGTTGATCCGTTCATGGAAACCGTGCCCCACACCCCATCCGCTCTGGCCGGCCTCAAACGGAGCCTGTTCGCCAACAGCATGTTCGTCAATTGGGTCGTGTCGCAGGACGGCACCGGGCTGCTGGTTATGGCCAAGATGGAGCCGGGGGAGGGCACGCAGGAAAGCTCGGCCCAACGGATAGCGGTGTATACCACGATCCGCGACATGGTTGAGGAAAAAAAAGCGGCCGGTGTGCCTGAATCCTTCCATGTGGCTGGTCGCGGCGCGCTTGAGGTCAACTTCGAACGGGAGGGCCGGCGCGATATGGAAACCTTCCTGCCCCTGATTCTGGTGGTGATCGTCACCACCCTGTACTGTACCTATCGCAGCCTGCGCGGCATCCTGCTGCCCCTGACCGTCGTTGTCGCCGCGGTGATCTGGACCCTGGGCATCATGGCCGCCACCGGCTTCCCGATGTTCTTCATCACCTCAATGATGCCGGTCGTGCTGATGGCGATCGGGGTCGCCGACGGCATTCATATTCTGAGCCGCTATTACGACGC
>JAJDTY010000068.1 GCA_022826945.1 Candidatus Binatia bacterium | reverse complement strand
CCCATGCCCGTGCCCGTCGAGCTTGGTAAAGGGAGTCGAGAAGAGCAGGCCCCCTATCCGGCGCAGCCTCGCGGGGGAGAGGTGCCCGTTGGCAATATCGGCTTGGTTGATCTGAAGAGCGCGCATGGCGGAGCGTTCCCCGGGGGGGGGCTGGGCAAGGCTTCCTGTGGACAGAACGCAGAGGAGAGCCGGGTGCAGGATCAGAAGAGGCCAAGAGAGACGGCGCATGGATCAGTAATCTGGCTATGTTTGCTATGGGCTCTATATCCCTGACACCACGAAGGGCGAGGTTATCCCCCGGCCGGATCGCCGGGTTCTTCCAATTCGGCAACGGCGGCGATAGGTTGGTATATTGCTTGCTTGCTTGCTTGCTTGCTTGCTTGCGCATGTGTGTCAGGCTGGTCCCATGTGAGAGTATGTAAGCCTCAGTATACTATCGCTGCACAATTAGTGCAATTGGAACGGCGTTCCAGGCGCGCGTTTTTCCCCAACAAATGATAGAAAAATGCAATGGAGAGCAAAAAAGGTCCCCGCTCCGCCCTGGCGCCCGGCCGGGGCGCTCCTGTTCGAGAGTTGGGCGCCCCGCTCACTGCCAGCTCTCGCACAGGAGGAAAGGGCGGGGTGAGGACGGCGAAGAACAATTGCAAAGGGAGACACTACCGGCGTTCCCGGAAGGTCGAGTCTGTGACCCAGACGATTGACAGCTGTACAGCAAGGGTGAAAGGCTGGGCAGGCTTGGAGGAGAAACATGGCGGATGCTGCCGCATTCCATTCACAACCCATCGATATTCAGGAGAACGACCCTTTTGAAGCCCTCTTTTCAAGTGGGCTCACCGATGGGCTGCCGGTTGTTCCGCCCACCGCGGAGCGCGTTATGGCGCTGCTCGCCGCAGTGGACCGCGACCCACAAGAGGTCTTGGGGACGGTGGGTCCCAACTATGGACCGGCCAGTCTTGAAAAAGTTGCGATTAATGCGGTGATGGCGGGGTGTCAGGCGTCGTATTTTCCGGTTGTCGTTGCCGCGGTGGAAGCTCTGTGTGAAGAACAGTTTGCAGCCCACGCTATTAATGTCACCACATTCTCGGCAACCCCACTGACGATTATTAACGGTCCCATACGCCATACCATTGGGGTGAATTGCGGGCATAACGCCCTGGGCCATGGATTTCGGGCGAATGCCACGATCGGGCGCGCGCTGCGCCTGATTATTCTCAACATTGGCGGAGCAAAGCCCCAAGAGATTTGCAAAGCCACCCTGGGTCATCCGGCCCAATTCACGTTCTGTATTGGCGAGGCCGAGGAGGAGAGTCCGTGGGAGCCGCTGCACGTAGAGAAAGGTTTTCGTCCGGAACAGAGTACCGTCACCCTGTTTGGTGGTCACTCCCCGCTTCAGATCAATGACCATGCCAGTCGCAGTGCAGAGCAGTTGGCCCTCTCGCTTGGCTGGACTATGGCCTCGGTCTGGAATCACAAGAATTTTCCGGTGTTCTCGGATACGGCACTGATTGTCGGACCGGAGCACGCCAAGACCTTTGCCCAGGATGGGTGGTCTAAAAGTGATCTTCGTCAATTTTTATTTGAACACATCCGTCGTCCTCTGCGTGAACTGCGGCCTGGGGTCAACGGCGGAGAGGGTGCTGGAGTGAGTATGTTGGCTGGCATCAACGCCCAGACTGAGCCGCTGACTGATGACACGCTCTATCCGAAGTTTCCCGCACCGGAGAGTCTTCTTATTGTTGTCGCCGGTGGAACGGCAGGCCGTTTTTCTGCTGCTGTTCCAGGCTTAGTCCGGGGAAGATCCGGGAGTACCATTACGACAAAAGAGATTTGCCTCTAAGAAAGGAGAAGTGTATGGGAACCGTGCTACTTGACCCGACCTCGCGGGCCGACCAATCGCCCAAAGCCTTCGCGACCCGGCTGGACACCCTGTCTGGTACGACGGTTGGTCTCTTGGATATTAACAAAGCAAAAGGCGTCTTCTTCCTGGACCGCCTGGAGGAAATCCTGCGTGAGCAGTACGGCGTCAAGGAAGTGCTGCGGCGGACGAAACTGACTCCAGGCCGGCCTGCGGCTGAAGCTATTCAGCAGGAGCTGCAAGAAAAGTGCGACGCCGTCATTGAAGCGCTCAGCGATTGAGGCGGCTGCATATCGTGCAGTTCGCACGATGTCATCGCGCTGGAAGAGAGAGGGATTCCGACTGCAAATATCACGACAACGGAGTTTCTGAGCGCTGCCCACGCCCAATGTGCAGCCCTTGGCATGCCTCAGTACGAACCCATTCTGGTCCCGCATCCTATTCAGCCTAAGCTCGAAGATGAGGTCCGGGTGTTGGCGGACCAAGTTATGGATCAGATTGCCGGCAGGCTGCTGAAACACAAAGAGCGGCAGGCGGCCTGAATGTTTGAGCGCACGTCGGGTGCGCTCGACCGTATGCCTCACACCGTTATTGCCACCGGTTTGGCATTCCCGGAGGGTCCTGTGTGTGACCCGGACGGGAGTGTGTATTGTGTAGAAATCCGTGGGGGCCGCGTTCGAAGAATCTCGTCTGACGGAGCACTTTCCACTTTCGCCACTCCGGGCGGTGGTCCGAACGGGGCCGCCCGGGGGCCGGACGGAGCCTTATACGTCACGAATAACGGCGGCTTTCGTTGGCGCAAGGGGCTGCCCATCGGACCGGCGCCGGACTACGAGACCGGACGCCTTGAGCGGATTGACGCCGAAGGCAAGGTCGAACGGTTATACACCTCATGTGACGGCGTACAACTCAGCGCGCCAAACGATTTGGTCTTTGACGCTGAAGGAAATTGCTATTTTACCGACCCGCTTCAGCGAGACCCCACGCGGCCTGAACCCATGAATGCGCCGACTCGGCGTCCGGGCAGTGTCTACTATGCCAGTCCGGATGGGGCATGGATTCGGCGCGTTGCCACCAACCTGCAGCATCCAAACGGTATCGGCCTCACCCCGGACGGCAAAACCCTGCTCGTAGCGGAAACCTTTGCCGCCTCCCTGTGCGCCTTTCCTATTCTTGCCCCTGGCGAACTCGGCCTGCGGCGGCCATTCTGTCAACTGCCGGCCGGCCATTATCCCGATGGCTTTTGTCTGGATGAAGCAGGCTACGTCCTGGTCTGCGGTGTGCTGGGAGGGGGCATTATTGTCTTTGATCCGCACGGGCGGCAGGTCGACCGGATTCCGAGTGGGGACAGAGCGGTCACGAATATCGCCTTTGGCGGTGTCGATTCGAGGACCTTATATATTACGGAGTCGGGCTTGGGCCGGGTTGTGGCCATGGAATGGGAGCGGAGGGGGTTGGACCTGCTGTAGGAAACAGGCCCCCTCTCCCCTCGTGGGAGAGGGAATTCAAGGAGGAAACCTATAGGTTGGTCCGATAGTCCTGTTCGACAAATTCGTCAATCTTGTCGGCCATGCCAGTATCGCCGCCCATCTTGGCTGCCAGAATCTTGCCGAACGAGATCTTTAATCGTTCCTCCCACGTATCGGGCTTCCAGAGTTGTGACCGGATAAATGCCTTGGCACAGTGGTAGAACACCTCTTTAATATGGACCCGGATGGCAACTACTGCGGGTTTTCCACGCGCGGACAGACGCTCCAGGACTTCAGGGTCGGCCGTGAGTTCAGCCGTGCCATTGACTCGCATGGTTTCCGGCGTGCCCGGTAGCAGGAAAATCAGGCCAATATGGGGATTCTCAATGATATTGGTCAGTCCGAAGACCAGCTTGTTGCCGGCCCGGTCCGGGATGAGCAGTGTGTGTGCATCCTCAATACAGACAAACCCCGGCCCGTCCCCTTTGGGTGAGACATCCTGATTCCCCTCGGCGTCTGCCGTGGCGAGCAAGAGAAACGGCGAGCGTTTGATGAAGTCCATGCATGACTCGTCCAACTCGGTCCAGAGCTTATGTGGAACGAGCTCGCTTGGTGATCCAATACGTTCGCGAAGCTGTTCCACACTCGTAATTTGATGCGGGTCCGCGGTTGCCGTCATAATTCCCTCTCCTTTTCCATTCCTGAACTGTCCCTTCCTTTCTACGCAAAACGCGATAAAGTGCAAGCTTCATCCACACGGAGATAAGGAGGAAGATAGATGGCGGATCTCAATATCGAAGTCACAAACCGGGTTGGCATTCTGACCATGAATCGTCCCGACAAGCTCAACGCGCTCACCAGAGACATGAACCAGGCGGCGGTTTCGGCGCTGCGCGAGATGTCGGAAGACCCCGAGGTTGGCGCTGTCGTGCTGACGGGCGCGGGCCGGGGCTTTTGTGCGGGGGGCGATGTGTCAGCCATGCAAAAGGGTGAGGAAATCGGCACCCGGGATTCTACTCTTGAGCAGCAGGTTGACGAACTCCGCGAAGGCCATACCTGGCCTTGGCTGCTGCACCACATGCCCAAGGTTACGATTGCGGTCATTAACGGCCCGGCTGCCGGCGCCGGCCTGGGTATCGCCCTGTCGTGCGACCTGCGCTTTGCCTCCGACCGGGCTCGGCTTGGGACAGCCTACGCGCGGGTGGGGTATGGCGGCGACTATGGCACGACCTGGCAGCTCAGCCGTTTGGTTGGCCAGGCCAAAGCCAAGGAGTTATTCTTTCTGCCGGACATGATTAACGCGGATGAAGCCCTGCGGATCGGTCTGGTTAACCGTGTCTTTGACCACGCCCAGCTCATGAACGAAGCGCTGGAACTGGCCGAACGGATCGCCGCCGGCCCCTTGGTCAGCTACCGCTATATGAAAGCCAACGTCAACGCCTCGGGTGGGGTGGATTTTCGCACCATGCTCGACCGGGAGGCGGAAACGCATCTGCGTTGTGGCCAGACAGAAGATCATCAAGAAGGCGTCAACGCGTTTATGGATAAACGACAACCGGTCTTCCGGGGCCGCTAAGCAGGAAAGGGGGACAGTATGACTCCGCAGCTTCTCGCAGATGGATTTATTTTTCTTGAAGGCCCGCGTTGGCACGACGGCAAACTCTGGGTTTCCGATATGTTTGCCGAGAAAGTGCTCACGGTAGACGCGCAGGGTAACACCGAACTGGTCGCAACGGTTCCGCAGCGCCCGTCGGGACTGGGCTTTCTGCCGGATGGACGCCTGCTCATCGTCTCCATGCACGATAAAAAACTGCTCCGGCAGGACCCGAACGGCCTCACGGAAGTCGCGGATGTCTCTGCACTCGTCCAGGGCGATATCAATGACATGGTCGTTGATGCCCAGGGTCGGTCATATATCGGGAATTTCGGTTACGACCTGATGGGCGGCGAAGAAGCCAAGCCGGCAAACATCGTCATGGTCACGCCGGACGGACAGACCCGCGTGGTCGCGGACGGTCTGGGCTTTCCGAACGGTAGCGTGATCAGTCCGGACGGGAGCACCTTCATTGTTGCCGAAACGTTTGCGAATTGTTTAACCGCCTTCAGCATTGCTGACGACGGTTCGCTGTCGGACCGACGCATATTTGCCCAACTGGGTGAGGCGACCCCTGACGGGATTTGTTTGGATGCCGAAGGGGCGGTCTGGGTGAGTTCGTTCGGAGGCGGTGAATTTATTCGGGTCAAAGACGGCGGGGAGGTCACGCATCGTATTCCTGTCCCGGACAAACGGGCCGTTGCCTGTATGTTGGGCGGGGAAGGGCGGCAGACGCTCTTCATGCTGACCGCGGCCACAACCATAGAGGAGTTAGCCCAGGGGAAGTCCAAGGCTGCTATCGAAACGGTTCAGGTTGAGGTACCGGGCGCCGGACTGCCATAAACAAAAAGGTGGAAAAAACGTCCGGTCGCTGTCGGGACGCGGCCGTTTATGTCTCGGCAGCGGCCAAACCCTAGCCGCCTGTCCTGTCATACGCTACTCTCGGGACATGGCAGAAACGATCTTTCTGAAAATCATTGCCGGCGAGATTCCGTGTCACAAAGTCTATGAAGACGACCAGGTTTTCGCCTTTCTCGACATTGGTCCGTTGAGCAGCGGCCATACCCTGCTCATCCCAAAAGAGCGGGCAGAAACAATAGACCAGCTTTCGGACGAATCCGCGGCGGCCCTTGGCCGGGTGCTGCCCCGGCTGAGTCGGGCCGTTCTTAAAGCCACTGGGGCTACAGCGTTCAACGTTCTGCAAAATAACGGTGCCAGTGCGCATCAGGCCGTGATGCACGTCCACTTCCATATTATTCCCAGATTCCCGGATTCGACCGAGGGTGCGGGGCTCGGCATTGAATGGCCGTCGGGCACGCTGGACAATGAAACGGGCCAGCGGCTGGCGGTCGATATCGCAGCGGCCCTGGATGAAGAGTAAGGTGCCATCCTTGGTTGACGCGCTGGCGGGGCGGTCATACACTCCCGACATGCCTGTCAATGAGAGAAAGAGGAGGAGACAGCGTGCCAGCCTCTGAAGCAGTCACCCGAGGGATTCGCATCAGCGTGGAAACCCAATACGATCCGACCCGCTCTTCTCCTCAGCAGAGCCAGTGGTTCTTCCTGTATACCATCCGCATCACCAACGAAGGGTCGGTCACCGCCCAACTCATGACCCGCCATTGGATTATTACCGACGCGACTGGCCATGTGGAAGAAGTCAAAGGACCGGGCGTGGTGGGCGAGCAGCCCGTCCTGGCGCAGGGCCAATCATTTGAATACACCTCAGGCTGTCCGCTGACCACACCCTTTGGCTCCATGCGCGGCAGCTATCAGATGACTACGGCCGACGGCGAGCAGTTTGATGCGGAGATCGCCGAATTTATTCTGCGTGAACCGCATGCCATGCACTAAGATCGGATTTGTTGGGTCGGACTCAAAGGACCCAATGGACTCAAAGACCCAAAGGACAAAGCAAATATGACTCCCTCGATTGGCTTTATTGGACTGGGCCGGATGGGCCTGCCCATGGCACAGCATCTGCTCGATGCCGATTTTCCTCTCGCGGTTTTTAATCGCACGTCCTCACGGGCCGACACCTTGCGCCAAAACGGTGCGCAGTGGGCCGATTCCCCCCGCGAGCTGGCCGCGCAATCCGATATTGTGATCAGCATTATTGCCGACGATGCCGCACTTCGGGCTATTGCGCTGGGTGAGGACGGCATTCTGGCCGGCCTCAAACCGGACGGGATTCACGTTGATATGAGTACCGTCTCGCCCGATGTGACCAAAGAACTGGCGCCTCTGTACCTCGACCGAGGGGTACATTTTGTGGCCTCGCCGGTCTTTGGCCGCCCAGAGGCCGCGGCTGCGGCAAAACTGTGGATCTGTCCGGCTGGCTCAGCCGCGGCCATCGACCGTTGCCGACCCGCGTTTGAGGTCATGGGGCAGGGGGTCATCGTGGTGGGTGAAGAGCCTCATCTCGCCAATGTCCTCAAGCTGGTGGGCAACTTCTTTGTGATTGCCGGCATCGAAACTATCAGCGAGGCGTTGACCTTGGCCGAGAAGGGCGGCTTACAAAACGAGACTGTTCTGGAGTTGATCCGAGCATTGCTGCCCGTGCCCCTGTTTCAAGGCTATGGCAGCCGAATTGCCAAGCAGGAGTTCGTTCCTGCGGGCTTCGCGCTGGCGTTGGGCCTGAAAGATGTTGGGCTGATGCAAAAGTTGGCCAAAGACGTTGCCGCGCCCCTGCCGCTGGCCGACCTGGCTGATAACCATTTGCGGGCCGCCTTTGCCAGAGGGCGGGGCGACCTCGACTGGGGCGCGCTGGCGACCGTGGTGCGAGAGATGGCCGGCCTCCCGTCTGGAGCCCCTGAGTAGCCGTCGCCGTTGAGTCGGTTGGGCCCCTTGGGTCCGACCCCAGAAACCCAACCAACCCCGGAAACCCAACCGACTCCAGTATGACCGCCGAGCAGAAAAAGAGCCGAGTCCTCCAGCTTGGCGCAGCTCTGCTCGGCCTCAGCCTGCTGGGGATTCTTTTCTGGAAGGTCGGCATTGCTGAGGTCGCCCAGCATCTCTACCACATTGGCTGGCTCGCCCCTCTGGTCCTGATCCCGCAGAGCTTTGTGGCGCTGTTTGACGCCAAGGGCTGGGGCTATACCATGGGCGGCTCAGCGACCGCCAGGCAGCTCTCCCTGCTTCAGCTCTCGCTCACCCGACTGGCTGGGGAGGCCATCAATAATCTGACCCCAACGGCGAATGTCGGCGGTGAGGCCGTTAAAGTCTATCTTCTGCGACAACACGGCGTGACCTCCGATGTTGGCACGGCCTCGGTTGTCGCTGCCAAGACGGCTCTGACAGTTTCTCAGGTTGCCTTTATTGTGCTCGGTTTACCGTTTTTTCTGTATCGCCTGGATATCGGCTACCATGCCTGGTGGATATTCGGGGCCGTTTTGGTCATGGCGTACGGGTTTGTGATGGTCCTCGTCCGCTGGCAGCAGCGGGGTCTTGTTGAAAAATGCGTCGGCTGGCTGCGGCGCCGATTTCCCGGCTGGAGCCGCTTGGCGCACTGGCAGGAGCGGGCCCAACACATCGATACGCATCTCTTTCATTTGTATGACGGTGACGCCAGGGATTTCATTGCGGCCAGCCTGTACCACTTTTTGGGCTGGGCGGTTGGGGCGGTGGAAGTCTATGTGTTTTTAATTCTGATTGGTGTACCGGTCAGTTGGATGGACGCCCTCATTATCGAGACCATGATTCAACCCGTCACAGCTGCGGCGTTGATCATCCCGGGCGCGTTGGGGGTGCGTGAAGCGGGTGGAGTATTCCTCTGTCGTCTACTCGGTATTGAGGAGAGCGCCGGTCTGACGCTCATGCTCCTCAAACGTGCGCGCGAGGCCGTCTACAACTCGGTCGGCCTGCTCGTTCTGGCCCGAGCCGGCTACGCCTTCTTTCCAGAGACCCCCTCCCGGCCTGACCCGCAGCCGACCCGTCGGCCGGGTTAGAACTCAAAGCCGGCACGCGCATAGTAGAAACCGCCGTTGAAGCCATAGGGTGAGGATTCCGGGTACTTCGCGCCCAGGTCCCGCGCGTACGGATTTCTGCGCGGGTAGGCGTCGAACACGTTTTCCGCGCCTACCGCAAGGACCGCAGCCGGTACGAAGGGCAGCGTCAGCAGGGTGTACGAGGCTTCGACGTCCATCAGCCACCGCTCACCAGCGGTCAGGAAGCGAGTGTCCGTGTTGGCGTGGGCTTCAAAAAATTCGTCGTAGAAATACACGCGGGTCAGGAACCGCCACGGCCCGGCGACGTGATCAGCGGTTAGCGAGAAACGGAATTCCGGCAAGCCGTCCTCCATCTGGCGCACCTGCTTGTCATTGATGACGTGCAGTTCGCGGCTGTCCAGGTTCAAGTTGTTCCAGTTGCCGGTGAAGGTGAACACGGTGGCGCCAGCCCGCGTCTCCAGCGGATAGGTCGCCACAACGTCGAGCCCTTGCGCAGTCGTGTCGAACGCGTTGGTGAAGTAGCGGACCGAGGTGATGGTACTCGCGTCGGGGGCGAGGCGGTTGAAGGCTGCCCGCTGCTCGGCTGAGACTCTGAAATCCTGCGTCAGTCCGATACGGTCCTGAATTTTGATTCGATAATAGTCGACGGTCAGGCTGAAGTCGCCTGCGTTGAACACGCTGCCGACGGAATAGTTGACCGATTTTTCCGACTTTAATGGCTGGCCTCCGAAGAAGGCCGCAACCGGGTGGCGCGAGGGGAAAATGCCCTGGTCGACCAAGCCGGCGGTGGTAAATTGCGAGTTGATTTTCCGGATGTTGGCCTGTCCCGGCGTCGGGGCGCGGAAGCCCGAACCGACCGAACCGCGCAGGGCCAGCGCGTCCAGCAGTTGCCAGCGGACCGACACCTTGCCATTGAGCGACTCTCCTATTGCGCTGTCGAAGTTTTCATATCGCCCGGCCAAGCCGAGGCTGAGGGATGATATGACTGCGGCTTCCAGGTCCAGATACAACGCATAGTTGTTTCGTTCGAATACGCCGGCCGAATCTGGCCGGTAGCCGGCAAACCCGTTGGAGCCGATGCTGAAGCCCTGATTTCTCAGGTTTTCATCGATGAACCAGGACTGTGCCTCCCCAACTTTCTGTTCGAACTCCTCCATGTGATACTCAAATCCGAAGGCCACGTTCAGCGGGGAGTGGAAGAGGCCGATATCCAGGGGCCTAGCCATATCCAGGTTGAACGTCCGCTCAAACTGCGCGTTTCCACCGGGTCGGTATTTCGTGGGGATAACGGTGCGCAGGGCGGCCAACTGCGGGTTGATGGTGTTGTGGATGAAGAAGTCCACGCTGTTGTAGCCGAAGGAAGCGCTGGCGTCGTACGACCAGCCGTCGAGCAGCGCCGCGGCACTCGCCGTCTCCCCGCGCATGCCAAAGGCGATGCTCCAGTCCTGGAGGTAGCCGCCAAAGCGAGGCGTGAACCCACCGGGAAAACGCTCGTTGAAGAGGAAGCAGTGATCGGGAAGATTCACGCTGGTGTAGTTGGCCGCCGGATTGGCGGGCACGGCGGGACAGCCAAGGTCGGCGCCGGACAGGTCGGCCACCCGGACTGTAGGCATACCATCTTCAAGCGGATCGCCCCTGAAGATGCCGCCACGCGTGTTGGGGTTGCGAAAAAAGAAGCCGCCCTCCACCTTGCGCTCGGCATAATTGCCAAAGGCGTACAGCCGGGCATCGAGCGCCTCCAGGTCAAGACCGAGGTTGCCGAAGAATTTGTAGTCGTACTGGATTTCGGGCGCGCCCCATATCTGCGCTGCGGGTCGGCGTACATGCGTATTGCCGGCCTCGATCAGCCCCCGCGCGTCCCTGCGCTGTACACTGCGGCTGGTTTCGTCGGCGTTCAGAAACTCGAAGCTGAAGTTGGCAAAACCGTTGTCGGTCAGCGGCAGACCCAGGTTGGCGGCGACATTCACCTTGTCCCCGTCACCGTGGTAGGTCTGGCCCCAACTGGTGTGGAGCGACAGGCCCTCGGACGCCTCTTTCAGCTTGAAGTTCAGGATACCGGCGATGGCGTCCGAGCCGTACTGGGCTGCGGCGCCGTCGCGTAGGACTTCGACCCGCTCCAGAGCGATAGCCGGGATGACGGACAGGTCGGCGCCCTGCGTCCCGCGATTACTGCCGTCCGCGGAGAAGGCAATGACCGCAGCACGGTGGCGGCGTTTGCCGTTGATGAGCACCAGCGTGGAGTCGGGCGGCATCCCGCGCAGATTGGCCGGTCGCACGAAGGTAGCGTCGCCACTGATGGGATGCTGGTTGACGTTATAGGACGGCACAGTGGCGGACAGCAGCGCATCCATGTCCCGGATGCCGTAGGTCTGCAAGTCCTCGCCCTGAATGATGTCCACCGGCACTGGTGAGTCCTGGGCCGAGCGTCCTGCCAGACGCGAGCCCACGACCTGCAAGGTGTCAAGCCCGACGACCTCCGCTTGCGATTCCACTTCCTGCGGTCTGGCCGTCACTGCTCCCAGCAGGATGAACAGCACCGCTACTCCCCAGCAGGACCACCGTATGGTCTTCATCCCTTTCCCCGCTAGAACTCAAAGCTGGCTCTGAGATAGTAGAAGCCGCCGTTGAATCCGTAGGGCGAGTTGGGTGGATATTTATTGCCGAGCACAGGCGCCCAGCGACTCCTGCGCGGATACTGGTCGAACACGTTTTCCGCGCCGAGGGCAAAGGTCGCCATCTGCATGAACGGCAGGTTCCTGAAGGTGTAGGAGAGTTCCATATCGGTGAGCCAGCGTTCCCCGTTTATGGAGGTCAATCCGGCCTCCACGATATCCTCAAAAAACGGGTCGTAGTAATGCACCCGGGTCAGGAAGCGCCACGGCCCCCAGGTGTGGTCGGCCGTGAGGGAGAAACGGAACTCCGGAAGGGCGTCCTCATACTGACGCCGTCGCCTGGAATTGATGATGTCCGGGTTAAAGCTATCCACCTGAGTGTCGGTCCAGTTTCCCACAAAGGTCAGCAGGGTGTGGCCGGCGAAAGTGTGGAGCGGATAGGTTGCCACCACGTCTACGCCTTGGGTGGTGGTGTCGAAATCATTGGTGAAGAAGTTCACCCCCGAGAAGCTGCGCGCGTCTGAAATCCCCTGGGCCAGTAACGTGTCGATATCCGCCTGTGTCAGTTTAAGATTGCTCGTCAGGGCGAGACGCCCCTGCACCTTGATGCGGTAATAGTCGACGGTCACGTCGAGGTCGCCCAGGCTGAAGACCGTGCCCACGGAATAATTGATCGATTTTTCCGGCTCCAGTTGCTTGCCGCCTTTCAGGACTGCTGCCGGATGGTCCGGCGGTAGGATGGCATTGTCTACCAGCCGGTTTCCCTCCAGCGCGGTTGAGGTCTTGCGGTAGTTGGCCTGTCCCACGGTCGGGGCACGAAACCCCGAACTGACCGAGCCGCGCAGGGCAATCGCTTCCAATAATTGCCAGCGGGCCGAGACCTTGCCGTCTAGGGTATCCGCGATCCCCTCATACGCCTCATACCGTCCGGCGAGGCCGATGGTCAGGTTTTTGATCACCTCGGCTTCCAGGTCCAGATAGCCGGCATAACTGCCCCGGTTGAACGTATCGGCGATGTCCGGCCCGAAGCCTTGAAAGCCGTTGGAGCCGATGCCGAAGCCCTGAGCCGCTAGGCCGCCGGGACCGTTATCAACATACCAGGAGTTCTCTCCGCCGGATTTGATCTCAAACTCTTCCTCGCGGTATTCGAGCCCGAAGGCGAAGTTTAGCGCCGAGTAGAACAGCCCCACATCGAACGGCCGGGAGATGTCCAGGTTAAAAACCTTGTCAAACTCCCGGTAGCCGCCGGGTTTGTACGAGGTCGGAATGTTCGTGCGCATGGCGGCGAGCTGAGGGTTGATGGTGTTATGCATGAAGAAATCGACGCTGTTGTGACCGAAGCTGGCGCTGGCATCATAGAACCAGCCATTAAGCAGTGCCGCCGCGCTCTCGACTTCTCCACGCAGCCCAAAGGTGATGCTCCAGTCCTCGACGACCCCGCCGTAACGCGGCGTGAATCCACCCGGAAAACGCTCGTTAAAGGCGAAGCAGTGGTCGGGTAAGCCCGCCAATGCCGTGGCGTAGTCGGCCGCGGGGTTCTTCGCAATTGGAGGACAGCCCCGACGGTCGTCCGACAAGTCGGCGATCAAGAGATTCTCGCCACCGTCGAAGATACCGCCCCGGGTGTTGGGATTGCGAAAGAAGAAGCCGCCCTCAACCCTACGTTCCGCATAGTTGCCAAACGCATATACACGACTGTTGATCTCCTCCAGATCCAAGCCCAAATTGCCGAAAAACTTATAATCGTATTGGACTTCGGGTGCTCCCCAGATCTGGGTCGCCGGTCGGCGTACATGCTCGTTACCGACCTCGATCAAGTCCCGGGCGTCGGCACGTTGTGCACTCCGGCTGGTCTCGTCCGCATTGGTGAACTCAAAGCTGAAATTGGCAAAGCCACGCCTGGTCAACGGCAGGCCGAGGTTGGCAGCCACATTCACCTTGTCGCCGTCGCCGTGGTAGTTCTGGCCGTAGCTCGTCTGGACCGTCAGGCCCTCTCGGTCTTCGCGCAGTCGGAAGTTCAGGATACCGGCGATGGCGTCCGAGCCATACTGGGCAGCGGCCCCGTCGCGCAGGACTTCTACCCGGTCCAACGCAATGGCCGGGATCGTGGAGATATCGGCCCCATGCGACCCGTTCGAAATGCCTCCGAATTCAGGGATGACCGACGCCCGGTGGCGGCGTTTGCCGTTGACCAGCACCAGGGTGGAGTCGGGCGGTAACCCGCGCAAGTTGGCCGGGCGAATCAGGGTAGCGGCATCGCTGATGGGCTGCTGGTTGACATTATAGGAAGGTACGCTGGCGGACAGCAGTGAGTCCATGTCCCGGATGCCGTAGGTCTGGAGGTCTTCGCCCTGAATAATGTCCACCGGCACCACGGAATCCTGAGCCGAACGACCCGCCACGCGAGAGCCGATCACCTTGAGGGCTTCGAGTCCTACGACCGACTCCCGTTGTTCGGCGTCTTGTGCGGTGCCCGACTCTGGCTGGTTAGTCTCTTGGGCCGAGACTGTCAGTGCACCCATCAGGACCAAGAGCCCCGCCAATACCCCACATTGCCACCGTTTGGTCTTCATTTCCGCCCTCCCTACGGTGCGTTTGAGTCAATCCATCTGCCCTCACGGGCTACTATTTCTTTTGCCAGAAAAATACCCGCTCCTCCACTACTCAAAACTCGAATCCGGCTCGCAGGTAATAGAACCCACCGTTGAACCCGTAGGGTGACGAGGCCGGATATTTTGCGCCGGCGAGGCGTGCATACGGGTTTCTGGCCGGGTACTGATCGAACAGGTTCTCGGCGCCGAACGCGAGGGTTAGCATCCCCATGAACGGCAGGTTCATAAACGTGTACGAGAGTTCCGCGTCCACAAGCCAGCGTTCGCCTGCCTCTATAGGCAAATCCCGCAGATAGGCCGCATAAAAACCGTCGTAGAAATGCAGTCGGGTCAGGAGTCGCCACGGCCCATAGGTGTGGTCACTGGTGAGTGAAAAACGGAATTCCGGTAGATTGTCTTCAAGCTGCCGCACTCGCCCATCGTCAATAATGGCCGGATTGCGGCTGTCAACCTGAGTCTTGTTCCAGTTACCCACAAAGGTGAACAGTGTACTGCCGGCGAACGTCTCCAGCGGATAGGTCACCACGAGGTCGATGCCCTGTGTGGTGGTATCGAAATCGTTGGTAAAATAGCGCACCCCGGTGAAACTGCTCGCGTCCGCGACTCCTCGGGCCAGGAGTGTCGCTATATCCGACTCGGTCAGTGTCAGCGTCTTCGTCAGCCCGATGCGATCCTGCAGCTTGATGCGGTAATAGTCGAGGGTAACGTCCAGCCTGCCCAGGCTGAAGACCGTGCCCACGGAATAGTTGACCGATTTTTCCGGCTCCAGCTCCTTGCCGCCCTTCTGTCGCGCAATCGGGTCGGTCGGGGAGAGGGTGGCTTCATCCGCCAGTCTGCCGTTGATGAGCGATGTCGTCACATTGCGAACGTTCGCTTGGCCCACAGTCGGGGCGCGAAAGCCGGAGCCGACCGAGCCGCGCACGGCCATATCCACCAGAAATTGCCAACGGGCGGAAACCTTACCGTCCAGAGTATCCGCGATCCCCTCATACGCCTCATACCGTCCGGCGAGGCCGATGGTCAGGTTTTTGATCACCTCGGCTTCCAGGTCCAGATAGCCGGCATAACTGCCCCGATTGAACGTACCGGCATGCGTGGGGCTGAGGCCGGGAAAGCCGTTGGAGCCGATGCCAAAACCCTGGCGGGCCAGGCTTTCTTCGATCTTCCAGGAGTCAGGATCACCGGCGTTTGCTGAAAATTCTTCCTCGCGATACTCCAGCCCAAAGGCGAAGTTCAGCGCGGGAGAGAAGAGGCCCAGGTCGAACGACCTGGAGATATCAAAATTGAACACCTTGTCGAACTCGCTATAGCTGCCGGGTTTGTACGAGGTTGGAATGGCGGTCTGCAGGTGGGCGAGCTGGGGATTGATGGTATTATGCATGAAGAAATCAATGCTGTTCCGACCGAAGCTGGCGCTCATATCGTAGTGCCAGCCGTCCAGTATGCCGGACGGTTCCCCGCGCAGGCCGAAGGTGACGCTCCAGTCCTGCATAGAGCCGCCGAAGCGCGGCGCAAAACCACCCGGAAAGCGCTCGTTGAAAATAAAGCAGTGAGCCGGCAGATTCACATTGGTGTAGTCTGCGGCCGGGTTGGCTGGTACCACCGGACAGCCTTTGAGATCGTCGGACAGGTCGGCCACCCGGATCGTCGGCGTGCCGTCTTCAAGCGGGTCGCCCCGGAACACCCCGCTTCGGGTGTTGGGATTGCGGAAAAAGAAGTGGCCTTCGGCCTTGCGTTCGGCATAGTTGCCAAACGCATACAGGCTATGCCTGTCGGTCAGGTCCAGGCCCAGGTTCCCAAAGAATTTGTAATTATACTGCACGGCAGGCGTGCCGAAAAATTGCGCCGGCTGACGAACGTGGTCGTTGCCGGCGGCAATCAGCCCCCGTGCGTCGTTGCGCTGCACGCTGCGGCTGGTTTCGTCTCCATTCATGAACTCGAAACTGAGGTTGGCAAAGCCGTTATCGGTCAACGGCAGGCCGAGGTTGCCGGCCACACTCACCTTGTCGCCGTCCCCGTGATAGTTCTGGCCCCAGCGCGCTTCCAGCATGGCTCCCTCGGGGTCGTCGCGCAGCACGAAATTCAGGGCTCCGGCAATGGCGTCGGAGCCGTACTGAGACGAAGCACCGTCGCGTAACACTTCCAGCCGCTTGAGCGCAATGGCCGGGATGACCGAAATATCCGCCCCCTGCGCTCCGTCCGAAATACCGTTGCCCAGGAAGGTAATCACCGCGGCGCGATGCCGGCGCTTGCCGTTGACCAGCACCAGCGTGGAGTCGGGTGGCAGACCGCGCATATTGGCCGGACGGACCAGTGCGGCGGCATCGCCGGCGCGCCGATTGACGTTGTAGGACGGCACGGTGGCGGACAGCAGCGTGTCCATGTCCCGGATGCCGTAGGTCTGCAAGTCTGCTCTCTGGATCACGTCTACCGGCACCAGTGAGTCTCGTGCTGAGCGTGCTGTATGACGGGAGCCCAGCACTCTGACGCCTTCCAGTTCGACGATTCCTTCCTGTTCTTGCTGTGCTTCCTGTGGAGGATTAACGTCTTGGGCTCTGACCGGTGGGGTCCCCAGGCTGAGGAGTAGAGCGATCAGCAGGCCGTATATCCTCATTCCCGATTTCTTTACCACGGCCTTTTTGATACCGGGTTTTTGCTCAACACTCTATCCAGATCGAGAGGACGGATGGGAACCCGCCCTCTCGGTGCCAGTATGTTCGTCGGACTTTGCCTAGAATTCCAGGCTGGCGCGCAGGTAGTAGAAGCCGCCATTGAATCCGTACGGCGAGGATTCCGGGTACTTCGCGCCGACGAGTTGCGCGTAAGGATTTCTGCGCGGATATTGATCGAACAGATTTTCTGCGCCGAAGGCAATGGTCGCCGCCTGCATAAACGGCAGGTCCAGGAAGGTGTACGAGAGTTCCGCGTCCACCAGGAAACGGTCGCCGGAAGTGATGGGCAGGTTGCTCCCTACATGGTCCTCGAAAAAGCCGTCGTAGTAGTGCAGCCTTGTCAGGAACCGCCACGGACCCCAGGTGTGGTCGGCCATGAGTGAGAAACGAAACTCCGGCAGATTACCCTCAATCATGCGCTGTTTATTGATATTGATGATGTCGGGGTTGAAGCTGTCGATCTCGGTATCGTTCCAGTTGCCCACCAGGGTGAACAAGGTATTCCCGACACCGGTCTCCAGGGGGTAGGTCGCTACCACGTCCACCCCCTGGGTGGTGGTATCGAAATCGTTGGTGAAGAAAGTCACAAACGAATAACTGCTGGCATCCGCAATACCCTGTTGTTGCAGGGCAGCAACATCCTCTGCGGTCAATCGTAGCGGACTGCCCTGCCCGATACGATCCTGCACCTTGATGCGGTAATAGTCGACGGTGACGCTGAGATCCCCCAGGTTGAAGACCGTACCCACGGAATAATTGACTGATTTTTCCGGCTTCAGACCCTTACCGCCCTTCAGGGCAGATATGGGATGGTCCGGCGGCAGGGTGGCCCGGTCCGCCAACTCGCCGCCGTCAAATGCGGTCGTGACATTCCGGACGTTGGCCTGTCCCACGGTCGGGGCGCGAAACCCTGAGCTGACCGAACCGCGCACGGCGATCGCTTCCAGCAACTGCCAGCGGGCGGATGCCTTCCCGTTCAGCGTGTCACCGATTTTTTGGTGGTCCTCATACCGCCCGGCGAGGCCGAGGGTCAAATTTTTAATTACCTCGGCTTCCAGGTCCAGATAGCCGGCATAACTGTCCCGGTTGAACGTGCCGGCGATATCCGGTCTGAAACCGGGAAAGCCGTTGGAGGCGACGCCGAAGCCCTGTCGGGCGAGGCCGTGAGGGCTGTCGTCTATATACCAGGAGTTTTGATCACCAGCTTCGATCTCAAACTCTTCCTCCCGATACTCCAGCCCGAAAGCAAAGTTCAGCGCCGAGTGGAACAGTCCCACATCGAACGGTCGGGAGATGTCGAAGTTGAACGTCTTGTCAAACTCCCGGTAGCCGCCGGGTTTGTAGGAGGTCGGGATGTTTGTGCGCATGGCGGCAAGTTGGGGGTTGATGGTGTTGTGCATGAAGAAGTTCACGCTATTCTGGCCGAAGCTGGCGCTAGCGTCGTAGTGCCAGCCGTCCAGCAGCGCTAGACCGAAGCCGGACAGTTCTCCGCGCAGGCCAAAGGCGATGCTCCAGTCCTCAACGACTCCACCGAAGCGCGGCGTGAATCCACCCGGAAAACGCTCATTGAAGATAAAACAGTGATCGGGCAGGCTCACATTGGTATAGTCGGCCGCAGGGTTTGCCGGCACCGCAGGACAGCCGCGGCCCGTACCTGACAGGTCGGCGACCCGGATTGTCGGTATACCGTCTTCAAGCGGGTCACCCCTGAATACACCGCCCCTGGTGTTGGGGTTACGAAAGAAGAAACCGCCTTCAACCCTACGCTCCGCATAGTTGCCGAAGGCATATGCGCGGCTGTTGATCTCCTCCAGATCCAAGCCCAAGTTACCGAAAAACTTGTAGTCGTACTGAACCTCCGGCGCCCCCCAAATCTGTGCTGCCGGTCGCCGCACGTGCTCGTTACCCGCCTCAATCAAGCCTCGCGCGTCGTTGCGTTGTACGCTACGGCTCGTTTCGTCCGCGTTGGTGAACTCAAAGCTGAAATTGGCAAAGCCACGCCTGGTCAACGGCAGGCCGAGGTTGGCAGCCACATTCACCTTGTCGCCGTCACCATGGTAGTTCTGTCCGTAGCTGGTCTGTACCGTCAAACCCTCGCGGTCTTCACGCAGCCGGAAGTTCAAAATCCCCGCGATGGCATCCGAGCCGTACTGGGCCGCGGCCCCGTCCCGCAGCACTTCCACCCGATCCAACGCAATGGCGGGAATCACGGAAACGTCGGGAGCCTGAGAGCCGTCCGAGACCCCGCCTCCCAGGAAGGTAATCACCGAGGCGCGGTGGCGACGTTTACCGTTGACTAGCACCAGGGTGGAGTCGGACGGCAACCCGCGCAGATTGGCCGGACGAACCAGGGTAGCGGCGTCGCTGATCGGCTGCTGATTGACGTTATAGGAGGGCACGGTGGCGGACAGGAGCGAGTCCATGTCCCGAATGCCGTGGGTCTGGAGGTCTTCGCCCTGAATGATGTCCACCGGCACCAGCGACTCCTGGGCCGAGCGGCCCGCCACGCGCGACCCGACTACCTGGAGTTCACCGAGTTCTATGACCTGTTCTTGTTGTTCGGTGTCTTGTGCGGCGGCCGGTTCTGGCTGGCTTGTCTCTTGAGCTGAGATTTCCAGTGCACCTGTTAAGACCAAGAGCCCCGCCAATATCCCAGATTGCCATCGCTTGGTCTTCATGTCCGACCTCCTGGTATGTGCGTTTGAATTGGGAATTATATACTAAGGTTGAATAACCCTAACCATAATTTCTTTATTTCTTCCTAACCCGCCTTTGTCCTTCTAATAGTCGCTCTAAACTTTCCACATTCCTTCTTTTCTCATACTGATACAGACGGAGAGCTTCCAGGGCGAGACGAGAACTGCTTGGGTTTTGGTCCTTACCGGATTCCGTTTCAAGGTACTTTATACATATCTCGACCAATACGTCTCCCTCAACTTCGAGCGATGGATTGGTAGATTTTTCCATCCTATTCTCCTTCCCCTTAACGCTGAATAAGAAAACCGGGGCGAGGAGTTGTGGTCCCCGCCCCGGTAAAGGAGTGCCCATCCTTATGTGGATGGGCACGGAGAAAATCTAACATAAAGGAGGTTTGTATGCAACTCTTCAAGAAGGGTGAAACCCTGCCCCGGTAAAGGAGATCATTTTCACTAATACAGTGGAAATGTGTGCAGAGTAGCGGGGCGGATACCGAGCTAGCAAACGGTGCCCCGCTACTACTGTTACCGGCACGGTATCGTGCCAAGAAGGTTCAACACAAGGGAGGACCGGGGAAGAGTTATCGACAAGGAATATCAATGATGGAACTCACAAAAATGTTTCCCAATGAAGCAGCAGCGCGAGAATGGTTCGAGGATATCGTGTGGCCGGATGGTGTGAAGCGATGTCCGAACTGCTACAGCAGTAATATCTACGAATGTTCACACAAAAAAATGCCATATCGTTGTAGACGCTGTGCGCGATATTTCTCCGTCAAAACCGGCACGATTATGGCGAACTCACCGATCCCATTGCTGAAATGGGTGTATGCGATTTACCTGGATGTCACTTCTCTCAAGGGTGTGTCGAGCATGAAACTGCATCGAGACCTTGGCATTACACAGAAGGCAGCTTGGCACCTCCTGCACCGCATACGAGAAGCATTTACCGATGACGGATTTAACTCGTTCTTTACCGGACCTGTGGAAGTCGATGAAGCCTACTTAGGGGGACTGGAGAAGAACAAACACAGTAAGAAGAAACTCCACCCTGGAGGCGGAACCGGGGGGAAATCAATCATTGTTGGCATGAAAGACCGGGCAACTAAGCGCGTAACTGCGCGGGTCATAGATTCGGCAGATATGCCAACGCTCCAGATGTTTGTACTTGCACGAGTCGAAGACGACACGGAAATATACACCGATGAATACCGCGCCTATGAAGGACTACCACACCATAGATCAGTCAATCATAGCGTCGGAGAGTATGTTGACGGTCAGGTGCATACGCAAGGTATCGAATCATTTTGGGCGACGCTGAAACGGGCGCACAAGGGTGTCTTTCATAAGGTTAGCCCGAAACATCTGCAACGGTATGTCAATGAGTTTGTCGGGCGTAACAATATCCGCCACCTGGATACGATTGACCAAATGGAGAGCGTGGTAGAGGGAATGGTAGGTAAATCTCTGTCCTACGAAGAATTGATTAAAGATAATGGCCGTTCGTCTCATGCACGAGCGGCATAAGTTTGGCGGGGTGGGAGCGTCCGACATTCCGGCTGGGAGCAATCCCCAGCGCGGAGCATGGACCACTAAGACGAAACACGGAGATGCTCACCTAGGTGGGTTTTTCGTCTCACCGCCCCGTCAACATTTTACCTGTAAAAATCTCAACTGGACACTCCTAGTCAGTTTGCTATCATTGCCGTGAACACATGCGTAGGAACCCGCGTCGGGTTGCCTGCTCAATAGAACAGCCGTGTTTCGGTATGGGGTAGCTCCCTACACCAACGGCGAATAGGCGGGGACTTCACTCTATTCCTACGTGATGTGTTCAACGGCCCGGCAACCTGGATCAGCCGGGCGGCGGCTTCTCTCTTGCCTGTAGCACCTGCCGCTTGTGGCTCACCTCTATTTATCTGATCCTCCAACATCATGTGGGGGATTATATGAAAATTAAGCGTCATGGCCATAGGAACCCAAGGGAGACTGTTGTTCTTGTCAGCAGCAAGGTTACAGATGTTCATTGGGAAAGGAATTGGCACGAATATTGGCAAGTGGCGAAGCATCCTATAGACGGAAAACCTGCTAGGGAGGATGGTTATAAGATGGACGAAAAAAGTTTATCTATTTTGATCGTAAACGAACCCGACCACTCCAGAGACTACACCTCTTATGATTACAACATTACTTTATCTCTGGATGATATTGTGGAAATTGTGAAGACTATTCACAATACAAACAGCGCCGCTCTTCGTAAGGCGCTGAGGCCGCATGTCAAGGAAATATTAGCAATAGCGTTAGATACGCTTAATGATTGAAGAGAGGAGTAGTATGGCAGAGAAAGAGAAAGAACTACGAGACGAAGATTTACCACCCGCAAATTATGGCAACGCGACACCGGAAGATGTGGCCCGTGCATTACTCAGGCGCAGACCGAAAGGGCAACAGTACTTTGATGAAGATGACGGTACGCCGGAAAAGGAGGAAGAGTATTTCGACGACGAATAAGGGGATTCAACCCTAGTATATAATTCCCTTTGAATTAGTTCTTCCTCCTAGCAAGCTGCTGTTTTTTTACAGGAAAATCGCTCGCCGTAGTGGCTCAGTTTGACAGATTCTGACCAGGAAAACCGCCAGTTTCTCTGCACTCCCCTACTATGTATGCTGTTTGCACCTCAAAGGCTGCTATCCGAGGAAACCTTTGCCGTCAATCTTTCCTCCGGGCGGCCTCCCCGCCGGGGGACCCGCTCAGGGGTTAAAACCCCCGGCCGTATCTGGCCGTCTGAGAGGCGGGGGCGTCCTGCCCCCGACTGGGTGAATGGCATGACGGACGCTGCTCGCCCGGTCTTCTACTTAGAACTCGAGTCCGGCCCGCAGGTAGTAGAACCCACCGTTGAAGCCATAGGGTGAGGTTTCCGGGTATTTCAGACCGGCGATATCAGGCGCGTTCGGAGTCCTGCGCGGATATTGGTCGAACACGTTTTCCGCGCCGAGCGCGATGGTCGCCGCCTCCATGAACGGCAGATTCAGGAAAGTGTACGAGAGTTCCACATCCACCAGAAAGCGCTCGCCGGCATTAAAGCCGAAATCGCCATCGGTCGGGTAGTCGCGGAAGTCGTCGTAGAAATACAGCCGGGACAGGAAGCGCCACGGCCCCCAGTTGTGATCGGCTGTCAGCGAGAACCGGAACTGTGGCAGGCCCTCTTCCAGTTGACGTACAAGCTTATCACTGATGAACTCCGGGGTCCGGCTGTCCACCTCGGTCTTATTCCAGTTCCCGACCAGCGTGAATTGGGTGAAGCCAGCGACCGATTGCAGCGGATAGGTCGCCACGACGTCGACGCCCTGGGTGGTGGTGTCAAGTTCGTTGGAATAGAAGCGGAGCAATGTAATCTGGTTCGGCCCGACCGCCGCGTCGAACTCCGCCCGGGTGATGCCCCGCTTGGCGAGTTCGTTCGCAACATTAAATCGGCTGCTGCGGACGATGCGATCCTGCATCTTGATACGGTAGTAGTCGACGGTGACATCGACATCGGCCACGTTGAAGACAATGCCCACCGAGTAGTTGACGGATTTTTCCGGAGTCAAATCGCTGGCGCCGAAGAAGACCGAAGCCGGGTGGTAGGCAGGAAACGTGGCGTCGTCCACCAGCCCGCCAAGATCGGCGGCAAAAGACGTGGTGATTTTGTTCACATTGGCCTGGCCGGGTGTTGGGGCGCGAAAACCCGAGCTGACCGCACCACGCATAGCCAGCATCTCTAGCAGTTGCCATCTGGCGGACACCTTCCCGTTGACGGACTCGCCGATCGGATCGTCAAAGTTCTCGTACCGTCCGGCTACGCCAAGGGTGAGGGACCGAATCACCTCGGCCTCCAGGTCCATATACAGGGCGTAGTTGTTCCGTTCATAATCGCCGACAATGTTGGGTCCGAATCCGGTAAACCCGTTCGAGCCGACGCCGAGGCCCTGAGGGGCGAACCGGTCACTGGCGTACCAGGAGTTTTCGTCACCGAGTTTAGCCTCGTACTCTTCAATATGGTATTCGAACCCAAATGCCATGTTCAGCGGAGAGTAGAAGATGCCCAGATCAACCGGCTTGGAAATGTCCAGGTTAAACGTTTTCTCAGACTGAGAGACGCCGCCGGGCCGGTACTCGGTTGGAATGGCAGTCTGCAGACCGGCCAACTGCGGGTTGATGGTATTGATCATGAAATAGTCGACGCTGTTCTCGCCGAAGTAGGCGCTCACGTCGTAGTACCAGCCGTTGAGCAGCGAGTACTCGCTCTCCAGGTCTCCGGTCAGGCCGAAGGCGATACTCCAGTCCTGCACATAGCCGCCGAAGCGGGGCGTAAAGCCGCCCGGAAACCGCTCAATAAACGAAAAGCAGTCCGGGTGATTGTTTACTGCGGTCAGTATAGCCGCGTCTGGCCTACCACTGGAGCTGTTGGAACGGCTGAGAACCCCAGGCACGACGTTGGGGCCAACAATAGGGATGCCCGCCGGGCAATTGCCCGTGCCTTGCTCGGTCAAGTCGATAACTTTGACCGACGGGACGCCATTAGGGTCCGCAAAGCCATTGTCATCCACCAAGGGGCCCCTGAAGACGCCAGACCGCCAGTGGGGGTTCCGGAAGTAGAACCCACCTTCCACCTTGCGCTCGGCATAATTACCAAACGCATATATGCGGCTGTTGATCTCCTCCAGGTCCAAGCCAAGGTTGCCGAAAAACTTGTAGTCGTACTGGACCTCGGGCGCTCCCCAAATCTGCGCTGCTGGCCGACGCACATCCATGTTGCCGGCCTCGATCAAGCTCCGGGCATCGCTGCGCTGCACGCTACGACTGGTCTCGTCCACATTGGTGAACTCGAAACTGAAGTTGGCGAAGCCGCGCTCGGTTAACGGTACCCCTAGGTTGGCGGCCACGTTCACCTTATCGCCATCGCCGTGGTAGTTCTGCCCGTAGCTCGTCTGGACCGTCAGGCCCTCAGTGTCTTCCCTAAGCTTGAAGTTCAGCACGCCGGCAATAGCGTCCGAGCCGTACTGGGCCGCAGCGCCGTCGCGCAGCACCTCGACGCTCTCCAAGGCAATAGACGGGATGGTGGAAATATCGGCCCCCTGTGATCCTCTGGAATTCGGAGAACCCAGGAAATTGATCACCGACCCACGGTGACGACGTTTACCGTTAACCAAGACCAGTGTGGAGTCCGGCGGCAGACCGCGTAGCGTGGCCGGTCGAACAAAGGTAGCCTCGTCGCTGATGGGCTCCTGGCCGACATTGTAGGAGGGTACGGTGGCGGACAGCAGTGAGTCCATGTCCCGGATACCGTAGGTCTGCAAGTCTTCGCCCTGAATGACGTCGACCGGCACCGGCGAATCCTGAGCCGAGCGACCCGCCACACGGGAGCCGACCACCCTGAGTTCTCCGAGGTCTATGACCTGCTCGATGTCTTGCCCTCCGGCTGGCTCTTGCGGCTCCGCTTCTTGCGCTTCGACTGCAAATGCGCCAGTCAAGGTGAATACACTTACGAGAAGATAGGGCTGCCACCACTTCAGCTTGCTCATATTACTTTCCCTCCAGAGTTTCTCTCCATACTGCCTGCACGTGCAGGGTGTACAGGTTCAGACTATATACCGAATAAACACGTTCGAGAAGAGCCAAGACGCGGGGACCTCGGCTTGCCATCTTCTCTCAGGTGTCTCGGCCGGACCTATTATCCCTTATTCTGAATCAGAGTAAAGGTGCTAGATCAAGCACTACTCGCTTTCCTTCTTTTCCTGTGTATAATACCATGCCTTCGGCAGAACCGGCGCGCTCTTGGAGGTCGCGGCTGGGAAGGAGAGATGCACGCATGCGTACATTGTTTTTAAATCCGCCTGCATATGAAAATTTTGATGGGGGAGCAGGCTCACGTTATCAGGCGACTCGTGAGGTCTGGTCGTTCTGGTATCCGACCTGGCTATGTTATCCGGCCGGTATGATCGAGAACAGTCGCGTTCTGGATGCGCCGCCTGAGGGATTAAATCAGGCGCAGACCGTTGAGATCGCCAAGGAGTACGATTTTGTTGTGCTGCATACCAGCACGCCGTCGGTGAAATTGGACGCGCAGACCGCGGAGTTGATCAAAGAGAAAAATCCGGACTGCCGTATCGCGTTTGTAGGCGGTCAGGCCACGGCCGAGCCGGAGAAGACCTTACAGATTTCTGAAGCTATCGATATTGTCGCGCGGAAAGAGTTTGACTACTCCATGAAAGAGGTCGCCGAGGGATGGGATTGGAAGGACATCCGCGGCATCAGTTATCGCCAGGACGGACAGATCCATCATAATCTTGAACGTCCGACGCTCACCGATGAAGAGCTCGACCAGTTACCCTTTGTCACTCAGATTTATGACCGGGATTTGGACTTCCGGAAGTATAACAGTCCGTATTGCCAGTATCCCTATGTGTCGTTGTATACCGGACGGGGGTGTCCGGCGCGCTGCACGTTTTGTCTGTGGCCGCAGGTGACCACCGGCCACTCCTACCGCACCCGCTCAGTGGGTAATGTCATTGAGGAAGTGCAGGAAATGAAGCGTCTCTTTCCGGGTATGAAAGAGGTCTTTTTTGATGACGACACGTTTACGGCCGACCCGAAACGTGCGCGTGAGATCGCAAAGAAGATGGGCGCTATGGGCCTGTGCTGGTCTACCAACGCGCGCGGGAATGTTGACTACGAGACCCTCAAGGTGCTGAAGGACGGCGGGCTGCGGCTGTTTGTGGTCGGCTATGAGTCCGGGAACGCGGCCATTCTCAAGAATATTAAAAAAGGCGTGGCCCTCGAAACCTCGCGTCGGTTCACTCGGGACTGCCACAAACTTGGCATCTTGATCCACGGCACCTTTATTTTGGGCCTACCGGGAGAAACCCGTGAGACCATGCAGGAGACCATGCGTTTCGCCCAGGAGATGAATCCGGAAACCATTCAAGTCTCTTTGGCTTCCCCCTATCCTGGCACCGCCTTTTACGATTTCGCCCTCGACAACGGCTATATCAAGGCCGAGGACATGGTGGGCGAGTCTGGCTATCAGCAGTGCGTGATTAACTACCCCAATCTGTCCGGAGAAGAAATTTTTGAAACGGTTGAGAAATTTTACCGCTCGTACTACCTTCGCCCGCGCTACATCTTCAAGGCTGTGAAAAAGATGGCGCGTGACCCGGAGGAGCGGAAACGGATGTGGCAGGAAGGCAAAGATTTTTTCCGTACCATGCGGAAGCGGCGGGAGATGAGCGCTACGTCTGCTCCGGCTGCCTAATACGTCTCCTCCCGACCGGGGGGAGACTGTGTCTGAGCCATGTCTCTTCTCGCACTCTGGTTTCTGGTCGGCCTGCTGTGTATTGCCCTGGTCTATTACCTTTTTAGTGTCTATGCGGCCTGGCGCTTTTTCCACCCGAGCCCGACCCCTCACATGGCGCTTCCTCCGGTCACTATTCTCAAGCCGCTCAAAGGCGCACCACCCGATCTATATGACAGTCTGGCGAGCTTTTGTCGGCTCGATTACCCGACCTTTCAAATTCTATGCGGTGTGCGCGACCCCAATGATCCGGCGGCGGCTGTTGTCACCAAAGTGCAGCACGACTTTCCCCAGTGCGATATTTCCCTGGTTGTTGCGCCCTCTGTGATCGGGACCAATTACAAGGTCAGCACCCTGCACCATCTGACACCACAGATGAGGTATGACTATCTCGTCATTACCGATAGTGATGTCTGTGTTGAGCCCGATTACTTGCAGATGATCATTCCGCCCTTAACGCAGACGGAAACAGGACTGGTCACCTGTGTGTATCGTGGCGGTTCCGGACAACCTCTGCCGGCCCTGCTGGAATCGCTCATGATCAATACGACCTTTACCACCCAGGTCGTAGTTGCCAGCCAAGTCGAACAGCCCTCGTACGCCTTCGGCGCAACCATGGCACTCAAACGTGCCTGCCTCGACGCTATTGGGGGATTTGCCAGGCTGTCCGATTACCTGGCGGATGACTATTACCTTGGGTATCTCGTTGCCCAGGCCGGGTATCGGCTTCAAGTCCTGCCCCTCGTCGTGGAAACCCGCCCCGATGCAGGTTCGTTACGCAGCTTGTTTTACCATCAGTTACGCTGGGCACGAACGCAACGAAACTGTCGTCCCGGCGGGTATATCAGTACGGTTGTGACGTTTGGCACTGTCTGGGCCTATGTGAGCCTGCTCTGTTTTTGGTCGTCTGTAGAGATGACCGTTCTCACCCTCAGCGTCATCGGGATGCGCCTCCTGACCGCCGCTCTAATGAACACCATCTTTCTGCGATCGACGTTGCCGCGCCCCGCCATTCTGCTGACTCTCATCACGGACCTTCTCTCTTTTGTTGTCTGGTGTGCCAGCTTGCAGGGCAATACGGTCCGCTGGCGGGAATATACCTTCCGGCTCCAAAAAGACGGGCGAATGGTTCGCGTCGGTTAATCCCCTGCTCCTCACGGAGCGTGAGGGAGAAATAGATAATTCACGAACTGAATATTCTCTTCCGCGGCCGTTGCTCGTACCGTCGGACTCGTGAGTGCCGCAAGTTCAGCATCTCTGCGATAGTTTGGCGTCCACCGTTCGGTCTCGGCACACGGCAGGCAGGCCGGATGGCAGTACAGTTCCGTTACGCCAGCTTGGAGTTGGGGGAACAATCCTAGCAGATAAGATTCATCCAATGCCCCACTTTGATGTAGGCCAAACAGATGATCCGGGTAGGGAATACGGGCGTGACGCAGCTTTTTTTCCGTCGTCCGGGCGAGGGGTGTAAAGACAACGGACTCCCAGCGTTTCCTCAAGGCATGGCGCGGATCGAGTGCCAGACTGGTCGTCAGGTCTTCTCGGGTCAGACGCATGGCCGGAACTGGGTATTCTTGCGCGAGCGCCAGGAGAGCGTCCATAACGACTGGGTGCATATGGATGTTGAGATGTCCATCAATATGGGACAGGGGTAATCCCGTTTCCAGAAAACGCTCAAGTTGGGCTCGGCACTCGGCTCGGACCTCTTCCCGCGCCCGTCGAGAGAAATAATACTGCAATCCGGCCCGGGTTGGATCGTGCGCAAAATTCCCCTCGCTGTCGATGATCGCGCGGAGGCGCGAGGGAGAGAGCACAGCCCGCCCTTGGACTAAGGTCACATGGAGGCCAACCCCGAGGCTTTGTGTCGAGCGGGCAAGTTCGACCGCCTCCTCCCAGGCCGGAGCCGTGACCATGAGGCTGGTATTGGTCAGAATGCCCTGTTGATGGGCGTGTAGTATGCCGGCATTGACCTGAGCGGACAGGCCGAAGTCGTCCCCGTTGACGATGAGATAGCGAGCAGCAGGGACGGGAGGCCCATCCCCCTCCTTTAATGGCACGGAAGCTCCCTCACCCTAGCCCCTTCGTCTTCGTTCTGCCCCCCTCAGGACAGGCTCTCCCTCCAAGGGACGTGTGATGCAGATTGTGTCGATTGCCCCCTACGGGGCATCCGCTCATGCCCTCACCCGGCCCTGCAGGCTGCCCTCTCCCAGGGGCGAGGGTAAAAAAAGAGGAATGATATCGTAAATCAGGCACCCATTTTTCCAATTATTCATCGCCTATTCTGCTGGAACAAGCGCACAGCAGTACAACCGATATTGGAGGGGGTAGGACCGCCGGAAGCCGTCGTCGTAGTTGACGCCCATCCCATTGACATAGGATCCAGCGGGGCATGTGTGCTCCCCTTCGTTTCGGGCCAGAACCCATGGCTGCCATTCGCAGCGATGGCTTTCCCCTTTCTCGGTAGCGGACCAGGGCTGTTCGAGGGTATCCAGGCGCGTGTCGAAGCGCATATACGCGTATGCGGCAAGACAACTGAGCACGAGCAGAAGAATGAGTTCGGGCCGACTCCCCCACCGTCCGCGTTGCCGTTTTTCCGGGTCTCCTGTCAAATAGATGTCTGTCATAGTCCCTCGTCAAGCGCGTCAAGCCGTTCGATATCAGGCAGGATGTCACGCTCGGCGTGTTCGAGGTCCTGCGGAAAGTCGATTTCCGTCCAGGGCAGGTCGTCAACCCGTTCAAAGCCAACATAGTGTTGGGCCAGAAACGCCGGGAAGGCTTCTTCGTGCTCGATCGTGTCTCGGCCCTGAGCCACATAGTCATCGAGAATAGAACGGAGGAGTGGTGCGGCGTCTCGCGCGACTTTGAGAAAACCAACCGACTCGCCCACCAAGTCGTAGTCGCCCGCCCCGCCCCGGATAATCGTCAGCACCCGCCCGGCCCGGGTGAGCAGCATTTGTTCCTCGCCGGTATTCTCGGAACTCGCGTCAAGCAAAAAACAGCTTGCGTGTCTGGATTGCACTAAGCGTTGCAGCAAACGGATCGGGAACAGCACATCGGCATCCATGATCAGCAGGTCGGTATCAAACTCTTGGCGTGCGCTCCAGAGCGACAGGATTGCCCCCTTTTCGTACTGCTCGTTCCAGATATAACGCACGGCCACCGTACCGCACCGCTCGCCGATTTCTTCGACAATCATATCTCCGCGATAGCCGATCACGATGACCGTTTCTTTGACCCCGGCCGCGCCCAAGGCCCTGAGGGTACGTTCGAGCAAGGTTTTTCCACTGACCTGAATCAAACATTTGGGCCGGTGGTCGGTGATGGTCTGAAAGCGTTTACCAACCCCGGCCGCGAGGATAATCGCCTTCATAATCTCCCGCCTGACAACACCTCTTGAAGGGCGTCAAGAAAACGCTGGAAATCGTCCAGGGTCAGATGGCCCATATTGGCCACTCGGAAAATATCGGTTCGGAGTTTTCCCTGTCCCTCGTAAATGACAAAGCCCTGTTGTTTGAGACCGTCATGTAAGTCTGGATACGAAACACCCTGGGGCAGGGCCAAAGAGGTCAGGGAGTTGGACCGTAATTCCGGGGGCAGGAGGAAGGTGAGGCCGAGTTCCGTAAAGCCGTCGCGCAGAAACCGGGCGGCCAGACGATAGCGTTCGACCCGTCTCGCAGGTGTTTCCTCCAGGAGTTCGTCAAGGGCGGCATCCAGCGCATACCAGGCCGGGATGGCCGGAGTAAATGGAATACTCCGTCGTTCCTGCGCTTCCCAGTGCAGCGGCAGGTGGAGATATAACGAACGGCGGGGATAGTTCTGCATGACCGCCATGACTTCGTTTCGAACCAACACAAAGGCCACGCCCGGCTGGCCCTGGACGCATTTGTTTGCCGTACAAGCACACAGGTCCACGCTGTCGCGCACAACATCGAGGTCTTCGCCGCCAAGCGCACTCACCGCGTCAAGCAGAAACAACCGCCCCTGCTGACGCACGACCCTGCCAATTTCCGTCACCGGGTTGAGCAGGCCGGTTGTAGTTTCATGCTGAACCAAGGCGACTGCCGCGATAGCGGGATCATTTCTCAGGACGGATTCAATTTGCTCCGGGTGTGGCGCTTCGGTCCAGGCATAGGTCAATTCTATGGTCGGGATACGGTGGGCTTCGGCCATCTGGCGCATCCGGTCACCATAGACGCCATTGTTAATTACGAGGAGTTTCCCCCCCTCGGCCAGAGCCGAGGAGACCATGGCTTCAACCGCCAGGGTGCCCGAGCCGCTCACCACCACTGCGGTATAGCCTTCCGGAGCGAACGCCTGTAGGAGCTTAGTGCGAACCGCAGCCAGCAGGTCAGAAAATTCAGCTTCCCGATGGCATAGGTCTCCACGCAGGAGGGCCTGCCGGACACGCGGAGAAACATTGACTGGGCCGGGGTTCAGAAGAATGTATTGCTGCATCGTGGAATTGTGAGGGACATGGGGCCTATATGTCCTGATTAATGGACTCCATAAAGCGCCGGACGATGTGCTGGGGCTCGTGTGTAATCCGACCGATATGTCGCTCTTCCCGGTCCGGCTCAATTTTAACCAACAGAAAGGACGGGCCATCTTTTTCAGATGGGTCTGGCTCCAGCAACTCCTGTGCTGCAGCGCACAGTTGATCGGTATCCTCAGCGCGGCGCACATCAACATAACCGCTCGCGTACGCCACTGCATCGAGCGCCACACGACTGGAGATCGTCGGCTGGTTGCCCGTCGAGCCGTAGACTTCGTTATCAAAAACAAGGTGGACCAGATTGCGCGGCTGCTGAGCGCCGATTAGGGCCAGTGAGCCCATATTCATGAGGACATTGCCATCCCCGTCAAAGACGACCACGCGCCGCTCGGGTTTACTCAGGGCCACGCCGAGCGCAATGGACGAGGCTAGGCCCATTGAGCCGATCATATAGAAATTGCCGAGACGATCCTCAAGGTTGAAGGACTCCCGCGAAATAAACCCATTCGCATGGACAACTAGGGCGTTCTGCAGGGTGGGGATAACGATGCTCAGGGCCTGGGCTAAATTCATGCGGTAACTCCAGGCGGAAGGACCAGCGCCGTTGGGCGACTCGTCTGCTTCAGGGTCGAGGCGGCCCAACCAACCGCGTCCTCCAGGGTCTGTTCTTCAAGCACCCGATACGGAATCTTCAGGGTGGATAACAGATCGGGCAGGATGTCTCCCATAATGATATGCTCCGGCGCGTCCTTGCCCTGATAGCCGCGCCACGTAATCAGCAGCAGACAGGGCAAGGCATAGATCAAACTGAGAGAAGACAGCGCGTTCAGGCAGACCCCCAGACCGGAATTCTGCATAATGACAACGGGTTGTTTGCCGGCCATATAGGCTCCTGCCGCCAAGCCCACCGCCGCATCTTCTCGTGTCTCGGCGATGTAGCCACCTCGTTCTTCAAGCGTGGCAATCACCCCCTTGACCAAAGAGCAGGGCACCCCGGTGAAAAAGTCGAAGCCGGCATTCTTAAGGTGTTGCACAAACTGGGGTCCGCTGACCATGAGGCGATACGTCTCCTTACTTGGTCTATTGGGTCTGTTAAGTCTGTTGGGTTTGTTGGGTCGGACTCAAAGGACTCAATAGACTCCTCCTATGACAGGTCCCCCTGGGCCGAGTCCTGCACGGAGAGTTCCGGAGCGGCTATCCCCGTCTCCTGTCTGCTCTTTTCCGTCCGGTATAAGAGCAGCGGGAGGATTACAATCGAGGCGATCAGGACACTCCCGACTGCCAGGGTCAGCAGGAGGCCCATACTGAAGATTCCATAGTACTGGGCGACCATGAGACTACCAAACCCGACCATGGTCGTCAGTGAGAACAGCACAACCGCCTGACCGGTACTGCCGGCAATCAGGCTGACGACCGAGACGTCACGACCTACTCGGAAACGATGGACGAGATGGATACCATTCTCCACGCCGATACCAATAATCAGGGGGGCGGCAACCATATTAGCCAGGTTGAATTGCACGTCCCATAGCCACATCAGGCCCGCGGTCCAGATCATGCCCAGCCCGAGCGGCAGAATGGCCAGTAGTGCATCCGTGACACGTCGGAGAGCCAAAAAGGTGACAACCAGGATGGCGAGAAACGCGTACCAGGCCGCCTCCACATAGCCAGCCTGCATCGCCCCAATCGACTCGTAGCCAATAATCGGGGAGCCGGTGACATCCGGGTCAACCGTGCGCAACTGCCGGATGAACTCCGTCAGTGGCTCGCGCTCCCAGATATTTTCCTTGGGATAGACCTGTAAAAGGAACCGCTGTCCGTCCCGGCTGACAAAACGGCTGCGCAACTGAGGCGGAACATCGGCAAATGTGATCGGCCCGGCCGGAGACAGATTGTTCTTGAGCAGGGACCATTTATCCTGAAAGTCGAGAAAAAGCGCGTCCTGAAAAAGGGCTAGCCGCTGTTGGACGTTCTGTTCGGGCAGCGTTCGGAGCGCTTCAAAAACGGCCAGCAGGTGTTGGCGTGCCTCGTGCAGGAGCGTTGCGCTGCCGTTTTCCTGATCGCGAATTTTAAGGCGGAGCTTATCAAGAGTCCGTTCGAGTTGCTCGACCCCCACCTCCTCAGGATTATTGCGGAGCGGAGGGAGTTCACTCAGCAGCGGACGGATGATTGCCAGGAGGTGAAGGCGCTCCGGCTGTCCGTCCGGAATCAGCGACGCGACGCTCTCAACGGTTTCCACGCTGGGCAGCGCCGCAAACGCCTGAGCCTTTTGGCGCGCCGCTTCCGGCGTCGGTGCGGTTGCCAAGGCATTCCAGGACGAACGCTCGGAGTTTTCAATAATACGCTTTTCCCACTCCACCGACTCCGTGCCGTGTGCCTGGAGATTCAGCAAATTATAGTCAAAAGAGACCCACGGCAGCGCCAGGAGGCCCGCCGCCGTTCCCAGTCCGGCGATTCCGAAAAGGAGACTTCTCTTCCGTTCGACGTAGTGGCCCAGACCGGAAAAAGTTGTCTGTAAGACCGTCTGCTGTCCCACGGGAACACGCCAGGGCCAGAACGAGTCCATCCCCACAATCAAGGCTGGCAGGAAAGTCAGGATCGCGAGAACGGATAGCAGGATTCCTCCGCCCGAAATGATGCCGAGTTCCTGAACCCCGCGAAAGTCCGCCAGTATGACTGCAAAAAAGGCGAGCGAGGTGGTTAACGCCCCCGCAATAATACTGGGGACGGTCTGTTCAAACACGATGGTAATGGCTTCGGCTTGGTTTTTTCCCTTGCCACGCTCTTCCTCATAGCGAGTCATGAAATGGACGCCGAAGTCGTCGGCCAAACCGAGCAGCATCGGCGCGATGAAGACGGTAATAATCGTCAGATGACCGACTGAGAGTGTGACAAAACCCAGCGTCCAGCTCAGGCCGATCATGAGCGATGAAACAATGAAGAGCGGATGCCGGATACGTCGGAAAAAGACCAAGTAGAGGAGCGCAATACCCGACAGGGCTATCACCGTTGCTACGGCCGTATCGTGCTGGGCACTGAGCATTTCATCATTGCCCAGCGCCTTCGTGCCGGTAACGCCAGCGTCCAGACCTGGAAACTCCATCTTCAGGTCGGCAATCGCCTGCCGAATGGTCGCCATCGAATCCTGAAGGTCGTTGAAACCCGCAGCGGCGTCTTCTTTCGCCTCGACCATGAGGAACATGTATTTGCGGTTCTCGGTAATGAGGAAGCCGTCGTCATCGAGCTGGGCCGTCCCGCCAAAAAACTCAGCCCAGGGTGAACGGTAGCGGTAGTCTTGTCCGTACAGCGCCCGCGCAATCTCTTGTAACAGCGCGGTGAGGAAGGACAACTGAGAGTCGGAGAACTCACCGGAGTCCTCATCCAGCGGGGCCCCCAGCCCGAGGAAGTCGTCAACCAGATGCGAAACAACGGCGCTGCTGACTTGGGTGTTAATCGCCTCGAACAGTGTATTCAGGCCGGGGTTCGTCAGCAACTCGTGAATAATCTCCTGTGAGTCTTCAAGACTCCGCTGTAAATCGCGCAAATCCTCAGCCGGCAGGTAGAGCAGCTTTTTGCCTTCTAAGGAAGAAACATCCACTCGATAAAAGATCTCAGCAATATGTTCCTGCTCCTGAGCGAGCCGTTCACCCAGACGTGTCACAAAGGCTTTGCCCTGCGGGATGTCTTGCGGTTCAACGACCACGGCCACTTGGTCCACGCCGACAAACTCTTCGGAATATTCCTCATCGAGTTGCAGGTAGCGCTTTTCGGTCGAGATCAGATCATTACGGCCGGTGACAAGTTCGAGATGCTGGGCGGTGTAGAGTGACGCCGCAACAGTAAGCAAGAGACAGATGGCCAGGGCTGTCTTCGCGTACGAAACGATTCCCCGAGCGCAAGCCCGCAGGGCCCGTTTTTCCAGAGCGACGAGGCGTTGTTTAAAAGACGGAGGGATCGCCTGCACGGATAGTGTCTCCACTCACAAAGCACGCGGGAACGGACAGGACGGAGAACGTATGCATGCTAGGAGGATGGGGCACGATATCTGCCAACGTTATCGTCAAGTTCCCCACACCCGGCACAGGTCTTGCCAGTCCTCGGTTGAGTCGGGCAACCTATCCTAGCCATGGCGGTTACTCAAGCGTGGGAGAGAGTCTGAGCGGTTCGCTGTTATCCGGCCTCGTCGGTCTTGGCGTTCGCAATTGTCTGCTGCATCCGCTTCACCAACTCTTCGTAGGACTGTTTGGACATGAGCGATTGCACTTGTTTGCGCAGGTTGCTCGCCATACTGACCCCGTCGAGCCGGACGTCCCAGATCTTCCATACGCCCTCCGACTGATTGAGTCGAAAACCGATGGTCACCCGCCCTTCATCTGGATTCACGACCGAGACCTCGGTCAGGGCCTCATTCCCTTGCTGATGCGTATCGCCGTATTCGAACTGCGTGTCAGCCAGAAATTCCGACGCTCTAGGATAGGCCAACTCGCGCAGCAGGCGTGTGAGGAGGCTGATGAAATCAGCCTGCTTCTCTTGGCCGAGGGTGTCCCAGTGCGGTCCCATCAGCCAGCGCGACAGTTGAGCAATGGCCAGGTTTTTTTCAATCTCTTCATTGGTGCACTGCGGGGGAGCGGAGGGCAAACCAAATTCCTGACCACACGACTGCATGGTAGAAATCAGCCGTTTTGTTACCTCCGCCGGAGAATCGGCCCAGCCGAGTTGAGGAAAAAGGAGACCTGCCACCAAAAGGAGAGTTTTGACCACGATCAGACTCCTCGATACGCCAGTCGCTGTTTTCCTGGTGTTTGCAAGAGGTCGGAGGCTTATTCTGCGATCTGCCTCTCCCGATTTTGCAAATAGAAGTCTTGCACCGCGCTATACATATCAAGAGAGTAGCGATCCACACTCTCGAAGAGTTCAAGATTGAGGGAGCGTTCGTTGACCGCATTGGTGACCACTGTGCCCGCATCCGTTGCCGTGACTTCGACCGCGGACAAAAAATACGTTTTTGGGTCCATGGCTCCGTCCGCGACCCGGCCAATGGCATCACGCACCGTGGAAGGTCCGATAAAGGGCAATACCAGATACGGGCCCGACCCCACGCCATATTTCCCGAGCGTTTGACCAAAGTCTTCTTCGCTTATTTCGAGCCCGAACTTATTTTTGGCCACATCGAAAAAGCCGAGACCGCCAATCGTCGTGTTGATCACAAAGCGCCCGGCTTCCCGCGCCGCACCGTCCAGCTTGAGCTGAAAGAGGCTATTGGCGAAGCGCGGCACAACCCCGATATTATGGAAAAAACGGCGCACGCTGAGCCGCGCAGGCTCCGGCACAGCCCCGGCATAGGAACGGGCAACCGGTCGGAGGATATGTTCGTCCATCCAGATGTTGAAGGAGAACATCTTCTCATTAAAGGGTTCAAAAACAGACGGTTCGTACACCGGGGTGGGGCTGTCAAGCCTGTCCAGTGAGTCATCCAGCCCCTGCTGCATTGCTCCATTCTGAGCAAAAGCTATTGGCGCATGCAGGCCAAGCCCGAGGGCACTGACCAAACAGAGGACCATCACGTAGCCAAGTCGTCTTTTTTGCATTGTTCCACTCTCTGAATACTAGGAGTTCCGGGTTGGCAGCAGAACAGTCGCCGTGCCAATGACCCAGCGTTCTCCATCATCGTTCTCCATCCAGATATCACACTCAGCCGTATGTCGCTCTGCATCCTTTTGGGTGACAAAGCCCAGCAGATGAATCGCGCAATCAGGCAGGACCGGGCTGCGAAACGTCGTACCGATCCGGGTGATCTGCGCCGCTTGGTTCCACTCGCCGATCAGTCGGGCTAGCAGCCCCATACTCAAGACCCCAGGCGCGATCATGCCCGGCAGACCCTCTTGGCGTGCCCCTTCGTCGTCCGTGAACCGTGGAAAATCCATGCCGGCCGTCTTGGCGTACTTGCGGACAAAGTCTTTGGTTAGGAGCAGGTCGATGGGAGGCAACTCGTCGCCCTCTTCGACCTCTTCAAAATAGAGTGTTTTCATCGCTGCATAATCCTATGGTCAACAACGGCAACCTTCTGACCGTCCTGGTTTGTGATCTCATTCCGCAGAACGATGAAATACATAGAGCCACTGCGCCCGGTCTTCTCGTAAATATCATGTATGGTGCTGACCATTTTGAGCCTGTCACCCGGCCGGACTGGGGCAAAAATTTCAACATCACGTCCGCCGTCAAAGCCGACCTTACCGAAGCGTGGCATATGTTCGGGTGTCATTTTTTTGGGTCGGAGCCGTGTTACATAGGTCGGAGCCGCTACCAGACCGCCATAGGGCCCATGCATCGCTGCGTCTTCATCGGTGTAGAGCGGGTTGGTCTCTCCCAGCGCGTCCGCAAATTGTAAGAGGTCGGTTTTCTCAACCGGCGGAAAGTCCGTTTCGTCAAATACCTGGCCTAAAATGGACCGATCAAATTCAAGCGCCATGCGCGTCTCTCCTAGGTCCCACTGGATGCCGGCTGGGCCGGGGCGCGCCGGACACGAAAATCAACCGGTCGGTAGCCGCCCGTTCGCAGCGCCTCAACCAACTCTTCCGTATTCGTAATATCTTTCTCAAACTCTGTGGCACAGATCCCGACAAAGCTCACCAGATGGGCATCGCTTCCCCCGAACGCGTGGTAGCCATAGGTGTCGATAAGTTCGGCAACGCGTTCGTTCTCGCCTTTTTTGCTTCCGCCGTTCAGGGCCTCGACGCCAACAACTCCCTCAAGCGGAGGACGGTTTTCATAGTGCTCAATCAATCCAATGGTGGGCCGACCCGGGTGACATGGCATAGCCACCCCGCCCATGCGCGCCACTTCGTCAATCAACTCTTGGGCTCGCAGCCGGACATTGGAGAAGTCGAAGCGTTGCAGCATTGCGTCATTGACCCCATACACAAGGACATGCCCGTATTCGGTTTCGACCTCAGAGGCTTTAAGGATCAGCATGCCATACTTGTCCTCAAGCGTCCGGTAGTCGCTCTGGGTGTCGAACTGGCGGTGCTCAGTCAGCACGATACCATCCAGCGGCCGTTCGTCCCGCTTACGGGCCAGCCACTTGAGATAGGCCTCAACCGGCGCCCGGCTGTCGTCCGAGGCTTCAGAGTGAAGATGAAGGTCAATGACTCGTGCCATGAGCTGTCTGAGGGCTGACGATCGAACTCGGCTCCTCAAAGAGGATATGTGTCTTCCAAGAGATACAAAGTCGCCGACACGTTTCCTCTTTTGTCTCCTTTTGTCGAAGCAGTTTTTTCTGGCTGCAAAATAAGGCCCTATAGTGCCAGAAGCGAACGATTTGAGTCAATTGGGTCGGTTGGGTCTGACTCAATTGACCCAACCGACCCAATTGACTATGAGGCAGGCTTGAACAGCGGCACCGAGACATCCGGCGTCACGTCCTCGAAGGTGACTTCGACCGGCATACCGATCGTGACGCTCTCCGGGTCACAGCCCACGATATTGGTCAGCAGCCGCACTCCTTCTTCCAACTCGACATAGGCCATGACGTAGGGCACTTTGTTGCGAAAGCCTGAACTTTGATTCTGACGGGTGATCGTAAAGGTATAGACGGTCCCTTTGCCGCTACAGCGCAGCCACTCAAAGTCCTGCGACAGATTCTCTGGACAAAAGGCGCGCGGATAGTAAAAGACCGTTCCACACGCGCGACATTTCTGGACATACAGCTCGTGCCGGGCGCAGGCTTCCCAGAACGGCCGCGACTCTTCATCCACCCGTGGGACCGGGCGATTCGGTTTCTTTTTCTCATCAGCCATAATCACTTTCTCCTTCTGGACCGCTACTATACTCCGAGGACCAGAGAGGCTCCGCTGTGTCGGAGCCCGAGCGTTCCACCCGTTCCATGACAAAAGGCGAGTGCACAATCCTTGACCTGGCGCTCCCCGCACTCGCCTCGCAACTGCTTGACCGCCTCAATCACCAGAAAAATTCCACGCATACCGGGATGGTTGGAGGACAGTCCGCCGCCGTCGGTATTGATCGGGAGTTCACCGCCCAGACCAATACGACCGTTCTGAACATACGCCCCGCCTTCCCCTTTTTGACAAAACCCCAGGCTTTCGAGGGTGATGCAAACGGTAATGGTGAAGGAGTCATAAATCATGGCCATATCAAAGTCGCTGTGACTCACCCCGGCCCGCGCCATAGCTTTCGGGCCGGACTGCTTGGCCGCCGCGTCGGTAATATCGCGCACCCCGGCGCTGGTATGGGCGCAGGACTCTGCCGCACCCAGGAGATAGACGGGCTTCTTTCTGAGATCACGCGCCCGCTCAGCAGAGGTGACAACCAGGGCGCCACCGCCATCGGAGATCATGCAGCAGTCCAGGAGGTGCAGCGGGGAAGACACCTCGCGTGAGGCCAGGACGTCGTCAACGCTAATCAGATCGCGGAACTTTGCGTGCGGATTCAGCGACGCATGTTTACGCGTAGTCACGGCAATCTCGGCCAGTTGTTCACTAGTTGTGCCGAATTCGTACATATGCCGCTGCGCGGCCAGGGCATAGTCGCCAACGGTTGTCGGGCCGTAGCAGCCTTCAAACTGCTCGGGTGGATCGCCGCTCCCGCCGCCCCCGGTGCCAATGGCAAAACGGTCCGAGGACCATTTGCTGCCGTACAGGATCAGGGCAACATCGCAGTAACCTGCGGCAATTGCCGCCGCCGCATGAGCCGTATGCGAAACAAAGGACGAACCCCCGATCGAGTTGGAGTCCAGGAAATCGGGGTTGAGGTTCAGGTGCTCGGCCAGGGCGATGATCCCCATCCCGCCCACACCCGAGGTAAACAGGCCGTTGACGTCTTTTATGCTCAGCCCAGCATCGTCCAGGGCGCCTCGGGCACTTTCGGCCATGATCTGGTATTGGGTTTTATGTGGAGCCCAGCGGAGCGGATGCTCGTAGACGCCGGCCAATGCGGCTTTTCGACTGATACTCATACTCTGCCTCTTTAGTTGAAGAACGTCTGAATGGCGTCGCAGGCACCCTGCGGTTTTTCGAGCGGCAGCCAGTGCCCGGCTTCAGGAATGACCGCCAGTTGTGCGTTCGGAATATGATCCCGCAACTCTTCTGCCTGAGCGACTGGCGTGGTGGCGTCATCCGCTCCGGCCAGTACCAGCGTGGGTCGGTCGATCTGTCCTAGCTGCGCCCTCAGGTCAACCTGCTGGCAGGCCAGCAAATCAAAGTAGCGGACGCGCGGGTCGGTTTTGATCTGCTCCATCCAGCCTTCTTGGATAATCTCCTGCGGCGTCTGAGGTGAACACGACACCTTGGTGAAAGGCTGTCCCTGACGGCCTTTCATCACTGCCTGCCAGGTACCGAGAAGCTCATCCGAGATGTTGAAATTCGCCGCCGTGCAGGTCAGGACCATGCCCTCAACCATATCCGCATGACGCAGGGCTAGGTCCATGGCGATGGCGCCGCCCATGGAATGGCCAATAATGACCACCGGACGCACACCTAACGCCTGCCACAGACTATAGGTGAAGTCGCTATAGGCGGCCACGCTTTTGAGGCTTTCCGTTCCGCTCGAACGCCCGTGGCCCGGAAAGTCGAAGGCGAGCGGGCTGTGGGCGGCCGAGAGCATATCCAGCATCTTGTGGGCAAAATGGCCATTACTGCCCGCCCCGTGGACGTATAAAAAGAGCTTGCCCTTGCTGACATCAGGAACAACCGGTGGCAGCGTTGTCTGGCCGGTGTGAAAGTAATGCACCGCATAGCCGTCAACATCAACATACTTGGTTGGCATATCCCCTCGCTTCGGAAAAACTGCCACTTGACTAATCGGGCAGGGTCGAGTTTGTCAAGGGTTCCGGCCCGCACGATGACGCAGGCCAGCCGCGGTCCCCGCGTCTTAGCCCGACGGGAGCCTTTTGGTCGGCCGCTCTTCATCCTTCAGACCCGCGCCAACTCGCGTACCAAGACCTGCAACGATTGGGCATTATACGCCGGTAAAAAATGATCGATATAGGGCAGGGCGGCCTTCATGCCCTGGGCGCGTGGTTCAAAGCTTGAGGCCCCGTACATGGGGTTGATCCAGACCACGGTGCGCACGCGTCGCCGCAGGGCACGCATTTCGCGCTCAATAACTTCGGTGCGGCCGCTGTCGTATCCGTCGCTGACAATAATGGCTACCGTTGAGCGGGTCGAGCCTTCACGCAGGACACTCCGGTTCAACTTGGTGAGTGCTCCGCCGATATCCGTGCCGCCGGACCAGTGTCGGACCGTCTCACCGACCTGCTGTAAGGTGTGTTGAACAGAGCGACGGCGCAGCACGGATGTGATTTCGGTGACAGCTGTGCTGAAAACGACTGTGCGCGCATTCTTGAGTTCTTTCTGGATTCCCAGCATGAGCTGCAAAAGAAATGGATTAAACGCATCCATGGACCCACTCACATCGCACAGCAGGACGAGGCGGGTCTTACGCACCCTGCGCTGGATACGGGCGAGTTCCAGCATATCCATGCCGTGCCGCATATTACGCCGGAGTGAGCGTCGCAGGTCTATCCGCTGGCCCCGTGGGGACGGTTTGAGACGACGGCTAGGGCGCGTGGCGAGGCGCTTGGCCAGGGCACGGACGGTCTGTTCGATGGATGGCGCTTCCTCGTCCCAACGCGCCGTCAGGTTCAGGTCTCGGTGGGTCTCCCGCGCGCTGCTGTCTTCAAGCTGGCCGATAATATCCTGGTGCGCCTCCTGGAGACCCTGATCAAAGTTTCCGCGGAGCAACTCGGTTTGTACTCCCAGGCGGTAGCCTTCGTTCTCTGCTTCTCCGTACCAGTAGGCGCTGAACACCCGATCAAATCGCTGTTCTTCCGCTCGACTACTGGCCAGATTCGTCCGCAGGGCGAGACGGAACTCGTCCTCATTGACAAACTGAATACCGCGCAGGGAGCGGGCGACGTCAATGACTCGGCCCGGGGTCACGCCGAGTCCGGTCTCCTTGGCCAATCGACACAGTTCAAGCGTGCGCGTGAGCAACGTATCGGGCAGCGTGCTCAGAGCGGGGGACTCTTCGTTGGGTGGGTCTTCTGTCGGCGGTATGCTCCTACTCACTCCGTGCCGCCCCCCAAGATGGTATCCGCCCCAACGGTCTGTAAGCGCTCAATATCGTCATGGTATTTCAGAATTACACCGGCGGTGTCCTCCAGGGTTTCAGCCTGGAGTTCGTCAATCCCAAGTCCGAGTAAGGCTCGACTCCAGTCCACACTCTCGGCAACACCGGGGCGTTTGTAGAAGTCTATTTGACGTAACGCCTGCATGACCGCGACAATGCGCTCAGCCAACGCAGCCCGAATCCCCGGCACTCGGCGCAGGATGATCTCGCGCTCTTTGTCCGGTGTCGGGTAGTCGATCCACAGGTAGAGACAGCGTCGCTTGAGGGCCTCGTGTAGTTCCCGGGTCCGGTTTGAGGTCAGAACAACATAGGGCGGCTGCTTGGCGGAAAAAGTCCCGATCTCGGGTACGCTGACCTGAAAGTCGGACAGAATTTCCAGGAGAAAGGCTTCAAATTCCTCGTCCGCGCGATCGACCTCATCAATCAGGAGGACGACCGGCCGGGGGCCCGGATGACGAATGGCTTCAAGCAAAGGACGATTCAGAAGAAATTCATCACTAAAGATGGTGCGCTCAAGGAGCGGACGCTCCTGCGGCTGCTGTTCGGCCATGCGGATATGCAGGATTTGCCGGGCGTAGTTCCATTCGTACAGCGTCGTCTGCGCGTCCAGCCCTTCGTAGCACTGCAAGCGGATCAGCGGTGTGTTGAGCGCGCTGGCCAGCACTTTGGCAACTTCCGTCTTGCCCACACCGGCTTCTCCTTCGAGCAACAACGGTTTTTCCAGGTCGGCGGCAAGCTTAACGGTCAGGGCGAGCGCCCGGTCGGTAATATAATTCCACTGGGCAAATGCTGCCTGAACGGCCTCAACCGATTGAAAGACTGGACGGTTCTGTTCCGACATAATGGTCCCCGAGTTTTTCCTTAGTTTGCCGAGCACCCCATCCCTGGACTCTTACTAGTCAGGCCGAGCCCGGAGGACCAGCTACAGTGCCGCCATGCTGAGCGTGTTTGCGCGCTCGACCAGCCGCTGCTCGAAAGCGGCCAACTCATCGTCCAGAATGTTGAAGTATTTGGCTTGGGGGTGATGGAAGACGAGGGCCGAGACCGAGGCTTCCGGCTCCATCATATAGCCCTCGGTCAGCTCGACGCCGATTGAGGTGGTAACTGGCAGAACCTGAAACAAACGTTCCTGGTCTTCGAGGCGCGGACAGGCCGGATAGCCGAAACTCACCCGGACGCCGCGATACCGGGCCTTGAAACGCTCCCGCATGGTCAGCTCCGGCGGGTCGGCAAAGCCCCACATCTCTCGCAGGCGCTGGTGGAGTAGTTCGGCAAACGCCTCTGCGCCCTCAATCGCCAGAGCTTGCAGAATATGGGACTGGAGGTAACGGCCTGACGTGCGGTACTGCTCTGCGAGTTCTCGGACCCCGTGGCCACAAGTCACGGCGAACAGCGCAATATAGTCCTGCTGACCGCTGCCCGTCGGAGCCACAAAGTCACTCAGACACAATCCCTCGCCATGCTGCTGGCGGGGAAAGAGAAACGTTGCGGCAATATCTTTGCCGTTGGCACGATACAGCCGCAGGCTGTCGCCTTCGGCTTGGGCCGGAAAGAATTGATACGTCGCCTGAGCGCGCAGCAATTTTTTTGCAATCACCTCATCCATCACGGCTTCGACCTGACGGTGTAATTCGATCGCTTTTTCGTTGCCCTGCGCTAATAAGGTCTCAAGATTTCCCTTGAGCCCAAGGTGCTTGCCGTACAGCATGGTCGGGTTGAGATAGGCGAAGACCGCGTCCAGGTCATAATCGTCGAGCGTATGCAGCCGCAGGTCGGGCGGATGGGGAGCTGGCTGGTCGTGTGAAAGCACAGCGGGCCGGACAGGACGTGCTTCGGACGCTTCTTGTTTTGGCGTACGCTCCTGTTGAGCTAGGCGTTCTCGCTCTTTCTCAAGGTCTACGAGAAGCGCCGCGTGCTTGTCTTCATCCATAATCTGGTTGGCCAAGTCCAGACCGCGCATGGCGTCGTTTGCGTAGCAGACCAGACCGTCGTACTCGGGCGCAATTTTATTGGCAGTAAAACGCGGAGTCAGCGCGGCTCCGCCAACCAGCAGGGGACAGCTCACCTGGGCCGTTGTGAGGTCCTGAGCCGTCACCACCATCTGTTGGGCCGATTTGACCAACAGACCGGATAGACCCACCAGGTCGGGTTGATGTTCACGCACGGCTTCTATCAAGGTTTCCGGCGCGACTTTAATACCGAGGTTGACCACCCGGTAGCCGTTGTTGGCCAGGATGATCTCCACCAGATTTTTGCCGATATCATGCACATCACCCTTGACGGTGGCTAGGATGACCGTGCCTTTAAGTCCCCCGTCCGTTTTCTCCATAAAGGGTTCGAGATGTCCGACGGCGGCCTTCATGGACTCCGCGCTTTGCAAGACCTCTGCTACAATGAGTTCGTTGTTGTTAAATAGGCGGCCGACCTCATCCATGCCCGCCATGAGTGGTCCGTTGATAATGTCCAGGGGTGCCCGTTCGTTGAGGGCGGTGTTGAGGTCGTCTATCAGCCCGTCTTTGGAGCCTTCTATAATATACCGTGCCAGCCGTTCATCCAGCGGCAGATCGGCGCGCGTGTCCTGAATGACGCTTTCTTTCTTCTGCCGAAAGTGGGCGGCAAAAGCGGCCACTGGATCCTCGCCCCGCCAGTAAATCAGATCATTGGCGAGCCGTTTTTCTTCTTCGGCAATCGAGGCGTAGCGTTCCAGCTTTTCCGTGTTCACAATCGCCAAGTCGAGACCTGCCTTGACGCAGTGGTAGAGAAATACGGAGTTTAACACTTCGCGACCGGCCGGGGGGAGGCCAAAGGACACATTGCTGATACCCAGGATGGTCTTGCAGGCCGGTAGCGCTTGTTTAATCAGCCGGACTCCTTCGATTGTCTCTTCGCCGGCACCAAGATAGTTGCGGTCACCGGTTCCAAGGGGAAATACCAGCGGATCGAAAATGAGATCTCCGGCGTCCAGACCGTATTTCTGGGTGAGCAAATCATAGCTCCGCTTAGCCACTGCGAGTTTCCGCTGCCGGGTGACCGCCATGCCCTGTTCCGGATCTTCATCGATACAGCCCACCACCACCGCCGCGCCGTAGCATTTGATGAGCGGAACGACCTGGGCAAACCGTTCCTCGCCGTCTTCCAGGTTGATGGAGTTGATGACCGCCTTGCCTTGCGAGCGTTCAAGCGCGGCCTCAATAACCTGGGCGTCGGTTGAGTCGATCATCAAGGGGACTTTGATCTTCCGCACCAGAATATCCAGGAAGGCGGTCATGTCGCCGAGTTCTTCACGGTCCGGGTCGGCCAGACACACATCCACGATATGGGCGCCACCCCGCACCTGCCGTCGGCCGATTTCCGCGCCTTCTTCAAACGCACCGTCGCGGATGAGCCGTTTGAATTTACGCGAGCCAATGACGTTCGTGCGCTCACCGACCAGCATCGGGCGTTTGTCCTCGTCAATCACCAGGGGTTCGAGCCCTGAGACCACACTCCGTTTCGTCGCTGGCAGTGTGCGAGGCCGCTTACCCTCCAGCATATGACTGAGTAATGCGATATGCGCGGGTGTCGTGCCGCAGCAGCCGCCCAGCATATTGAGCCAGCCGGCATCGACAAAACGTTCGAGCTTGGCCACGATCATCTCGGGTGATTCGTTGTAGTTCCCCTCTTCGTCCGGCAACCCGGCATTCGGGATACATAAAGCAGGAAAACGAGAGAACTCTGCCAAGGTGCGGAGATGATCGGTCATGAAATCAGGCCCGGTGGCACAGTTCAGTCCGAGCGCGAACAGATCCCGGTGTGCCACGGACGTATAGAGCGCTTCCACCCCCTGTCCGGCCAACATCGTACCCATCGTCTCAATCGTGATAGAGACAGCCACAGGCACGCGGTGCCCGACCGTCCGAAACGCATCGTCAATTCCCAAGAGGCTGGCTTTTAGATTAAGCGTGTCTTGCGCCGTTTCCATCAGCAGCAGATCTACGCCACCCCGCAGCAAGCCCTCTGCCTGTTCCGCATAGGCGTGTCGCAGTTGACTAAAGGTTACACCGCCGGTGACAGAAATCGTTTTGGTCGTTGGCCCCATGGAGCCGGCCACAAAGCGGGGTCGATGGAGAGAGCCGTGGCGTCGGGCACAAGCCCGGGCGAGTTGGGCCGCGGCTTGGTTGATGGTGCCCGTTTGTTCGTGCAGACCATACTCGGCCAGGACGATGCTCGTAGCGCCAAAGGTATTCGTTTCAATAATATCCGCACCGGCTTGCAGGAAGTGGTCGTGAATCTGCGTGATCGCCTCAGGGCAGGTCAACACCAGGTGTTCATTGCAGCCCTCGTAGGCCAGACCACCGAAGTCTTCCGGGCCCAGATTCTGGGCTTGGATGGACGTCCCCATGGCGCCGTCAAAGAGCAGTATCCGCTCAAACAGGAGGGCGCGCAGGTCGCTGGCCCGAGCCGATAATGAAGGGAGGCTGTCGTTCAAATTTCCCACCTAAGTCCTTAGTCCTTTCATCATACGGAGGCTGACGTGGAGAATAAAGAGACCGGAGACGGTTGTATAAAGTGACCTAGTTCTCAGCGTCCGACGATGCGCGGTGCCTCTTATATACGTCGGGAAATTGATTGTCTAATAGGCCGAGTCTGGATTCTGGATGAGGGGTCGTCAACGGGGGATATGGAGGCGACCTGCCTGATCAGGACTGATCGCTAGCGCCGGTATCGGAAGGTAGAGAAGTATCAGGTCGAGGCCGACTTCCAGGCCGAGTTCGAAGCGCGTTTCAACCGGCTCATCAATCGACCCCTCCCGCCCGTTCGCCAAACCCACGTCCGGCCGGATTGCCGTCAAGGTCATTAACTATCTGGGGGATGAGGTAATGAGGGCGTTTCGGGTGTGAGAATACTCTCTAGCGATTATCCCCAAACGCGGCGTCGCGTTCCTTGGCCCGCTTGGACCCGGAAAAGGTGTCTTCGCCTTTTTCCAGCCGATACATACGCGTGAGAGCGTACGACTGAAACGCGCCGGTGACGCCAGTCCGAAAGCCAGCCTCGTCCTGCATCTGGTTCATCGAGAATTTGGCAATCCGCAGCGCATAGGCATCCTGCAGGGCAATGCGCTGGGCGAGCTCCATGGTCTTTGCTTCGAGTTGGTCGCGCGGCACGACCTCGTTGACCAGCCCCAGCCGTTCGGCCTCCGCGGCTGTGATCCAATCGCCGGTAAAGAGGTATTGCTTGGCCTTGCGAAAGCCAATGTCCCAGGCCAGGCTGGCATACTGGACATGGGCGCCCGCCCAGCGCACGGTGCGATCACAAAACTTGGCGTCGTCCGCAGCAATAATGAGATCGCAGGCCGAGGCCAACATCAGCCCACCCATAATGCAGTAGCCCTGGACCTGGGCAATAGTCGGTTTGGGGCAATCCCGCCAGCGCAGGGTGCAGTCGAGATAGAGATCCCGTCCGCGTTTATATTCACCTGGCATGCCCTTCGGATACGGGCGTTTTTTCCAGTCTTCCCGTTCCTGCGGCGTGCCAATGTCATGGCCGGCGGAAAAATGCTTGCCCGCACCAGCCACGATAATGACCTTGACCGCCTCGTTTTCCGCGGCGGCCGTCATGGCCTGATCAAACTCTTCCAGCATCAAGCGGCTCTGGGCATTGAGCGCCTCAGGGCGATTGACAGTGATAGTCAGGACCGCCTCATCCTGTTTCTGGGTCAGGGTTTCATAGCTCATGGGTCCCTCCTTAGCTTGCGGCAGGTCACGGTTCGACCCGCCTCCATCGCTTGTCCAACCCTGGGGCTTCAGGTTCTGACGGCCAGCTCTTCTTCTGCTTCTTTGCGGGCGCGCCTCCCCAAATAGCCCCCGTGGTGGAACTTGGCGTAATCGGCTTTGGTAAAGCGTTTACGGGTCATGAGAACCAGGGTCAAGGCATCGCCCAGGGCCAGGAGGGCCGTGGTGCTGGCCGAGGGCGTCAGGCCGATCGGACAGGGTTCCTTAATGGCCCCGACGCTGAGAACGAGGTCGCTTTTCCGGGCAATGGGTGAGCGCGGATGGCCGGTCACGGCGATGAGCGGGATGTCGTACAACTGTTTGGCCCGGTGGATAGTTTCCAGGACCTCACGCGTTCTGCCGCTATTGGAAAACGTTATGAGGACATCGGCCTTGCCGACCAGCCCCAGGTCACCGTGAGCCGCCTCGCCGGGGTGTAGAAAACAGGCTGGCGTACCGGTTGAGGACAGCGTGGTCGCAATTTTCATGGCCATAATCCCGACTTTTCCCATGCCGGTCAGAATCACTTTGCCGCGACAGTTCTCCAGCATATCCACCGCGCGAAGAAAATCGTTGTTGAGACGAATAGAGCGGATCGCCTCGGCTTCAGCTTCGAGGATGGCTCGGGCGTGAGTGAGCTCATCCGGGTGTTTGGTGTGGTCTCTTGACATGGACATCCCTTTGGCTGGGTCTGGCTGTCCGCTTTTAGCAGTTTACGAGCGGAGCGAAAGTACCCTGATATTCCACGAGGAAGTCCACCTACCGCAAAGCCGCGTCTCCTGATTCCGCTCAGCGTTGCCAGCGCGCGCGGCGACCGCGGGACAGGGCTTTGTTTGTGCTGCGCGTAGCGGCCCTTTTCGGGCGGCCTCGTGCACTCGGTTTCTTAGCTGTCGATGCCGGCGTTTCTGAGGCCGGGGGTGGGGCCGCGCCTGCTTCTCCAGGTAAACCCAGGGCGCGCCGTTCCAAATCCTGCACGCGATCTCGAAGTTCCGCGGCCTGTTCAAAATCCAGAGCCGCAGCCGCGGCCTTCATTTCCTTGCGGGTCTGTTCGATCAACTTGGGCAGGTCTTGGGCGGCAATATATTCTTCGCTGTCCTCAGAAACGATGGGGACGGTCATATGGTCGGCTTCATAGACCTTCACCAGGGGCGAAGACAGGGCTTTGCGGATACTCTCGGGAGTGATGCTGTGCTGCTTGTTATATCTGGACTGAATGCGTCGTCGCCGCAGGGTTTCATCAATGGCCCGCTGCATCGAATCGGTAATTTTATCCGCGTAGAGGAGGACGGTTCCATTCACATTCCGGGCGGCCCGGCCAATGGTCTGGATCAGGGAACGCTCAGAGCGCAGATAGCCCTCTTTGTCCGCATCCAAAATGGCCACCAGAGAAACCTCGGGAATATCGAGTCCCTCGCGGAGGAGATTGATACCAATCAGGACATCGAAGCGGCCCTGGCGCAGCGCGCGAATAATCTCCACCCGCTCAATCGTGTCGATATCCGAGTGGAGATAGCGCACCCGGACGCCGATTTCCTGATAGTAATCGGTCAGGTCTTCAGCCAGCCGTTTGGTCAGGGTGGTGGCCAGCACTCGCTCGCCCTTATCGCTTCGCAGCCGGATTTCTTCGAGCAGATCGTCGACCTGTTCCCCGGCAGGCCGAACCGCAATTTCGGGGTCCAGCAGGCCGGTGGGCCGAATGAGCTGTTCAACCACGCGGCCGTTGCTCTGTTCGTGTTCATAGTCACCCGGTGTCGCCGAGACGTAAACCGTCTGACCGGCGCGCCGCTCGAACTCATGAAAGCTGAGGGGACGGTTGTCCAGAGCGGAGGGCAGCCGAAAGCCGTACTCGACCAGGGTGGTCTTGCGCGAGCGGTCGCCACGGTACATACCGCCAATCTGGGGGACGGTGACATGGCTCTCGTCAATGAAGACGAGGTAGTCGTCAGGAAAATAGTTGAGTAGCGTATGAGGCGGCTCGCCCGGCTGCCGGCCATCCAGATGGCGCGAGTAATTCTCAATGCCCGGACAAAAGCCCATTTCGCGCAAGAGCGCGAGGTCGTACAGGGTGCGTTGCTCCAGGCGTTGGCTCTCAAGGAGTTTGTCTTCCTGTTGCAGTTCTTTGAGCCGTTCTGCCAACTCCTCTTGAATCGCTTGTGAGGCGCGCTTCATCCGGCCGGAGGTGGTGACGTAGTGGCTGGCCGGATAAATGGCGATTTTGTCCAGCCGTCGCAGCACTTTGCCCCTGAGCGGATCAATCTCGGCAATTGTATCAACCGTATCGCCAAAGAATTCGATCCGGACCGCCCGGTTCTCCTCATAGGCGGGAAAGACCTCGACCACATCGCCCCGGACCCGGAACATGCCGCGATGAAAATCAAAGTCGTTACGCTGGTACTGAATATCGACTAGCTTGCGGAGCAGCGCGTCCCGGTCCACCTCGCTGCCCTCTTCGACAAAGAGGATGAGATCAAAATAGGACTCGGGCGACCCGAGCCCATAGATGCACGAAACACTGGCAACGATAATGGTATCGCGCCGCTCTAACAGGGCCTTGGTGGCGGAGTGACGCATCTTATCGATTTCTTCGTTAATCGAGGCGTCCTTCTCCACATAGGTATCGCTCTGAGGGACATAGGCTTCGGGCTGGTAGTAATCGTAATAACTGACGAAGTAGCGGACCGCGTTGTCCGGGAAGAGTTCTTTGAATTCGTTATAGAGCTGGGCCGCCAGGGTTTTATTGGGCGCCATCACCAGCGCTGGCCGGTTCAGCCGCGCAATGACATGGGCCATAGAAAAGGTTTTGCCCGAGCCGGTCACACCCAGCAGCACCTGATGTTGCAGTCCGTCTTGCAAGCCTTGGGTAAGTTGATCGATCGCCTGGGGCTGATCGCCCTGGGGCTGAAAGTCTGAGACGAGTTTGAAGGCGGCGTGGTCTGGCATGCCAGCGCATCATAGCAAGGAAGTGGGAGAGGGTCAGCCCTGGAAGCGAACGAACCGGTGCTCCCGTTGCAATCAGTGCAGGGTTATGGCTCACTACACGTATCCTAGCGCAGTGAAGGAGGACGGTATGATCCAGCAGTGGTGGAGCATCACACGAACAACGCTGAGCCTGCTTGCATTCGGAGCGGTTGCAGGAGTGCCCACGGTATGGGCCGACCAGCACGCCGAGGCAGAGGCGGCTGCGGTGCGGAAATTTACGGTCGTCAATGTGTTATACGAGGGTGACAAGATGTTTGTTCCCTCCGTGCTGGTCGCCGAGCAGGGCGACACGGTCCAGATCAAGGTGGTGAATAAAATTCCCGGCGACCCGCCCAACCACGGCTTTGCCATTTCGGCCTTTGACGTCGAAGAGGTGGTCAACAGCGGCGAGACCAAGACGGTCGAGTTCGTGGCTGACAAGGCCGGTTTGTTTGACGTGAAGTGCCAGCTCCACCCCGCTCATATCTCCGCCCAACTGATTGTGCATGAGGGGAAGTAGGGAAGAGCGTCGCGTTTGACCACTGCTCCAGGGATAGCTCCGCGGGCTGGTCCCCCGGAGCAGCTCTGTTCTACGAATCCCCGCCCACCAGTGGGACAAACCGAACCAGTCCCAGGTTTTCCTCGACAATCCGACCGTTCCGTTTGCGGAGTCTCAGCAGGTGCTGCTCCTCGCCCCGGACGACGGGTAGCACGAGACGGCCCCCCTCGGCGAGTTGTTCAATAAGCGCCGGCGGGATACGCGGAGCCGCGGCGGTGACGATAATCGCGTCATACGGACTGTCC
>JAJDTY010000007.1:132500-320827 GCA_022826945.1 Candidatus Binatia bacterium | reverse complement strand
AAGCGCGGTTTTGTCGTGAAAGTGATAGTACAACGCCCCGCGGGTCACGCCCGCCCGCTGGACCAGCTCTTCCGTCGTGGTGCGGGTATAGCCCACCTCGGCAAACAGCTCCCGCCCCACGTCAAGCAGGGTGCGCCGGGTCCGGCTAGAGCGTTCAGCGTTTGGGACTCGGGGTGTCACAACCTCCACCTTCCGCGTCGGCGCTGGTCAGGCTGTCCCACCTAGTCATGCGGCGTACACCACAGGCTGGTTCGGAACAGGTGAGGCCTCTCCTCTTCCTGCCTCCTCTGCGCCCGCCGACGGCTGAGGAGAGTTCTGCATACGCAATTATGCGGCCCCTGTCCCTAACAAATGATAGTAAAGTCGTCAAGCAGGGTGCACCGGGTCCGGTTAGAGCATTCAGCGTTTGGGACTCGGGGTGCCACAACCTCCACCTTCCGCGTCGGCGCTGGTCAGGCTGTCCCGCCTAGTCATGCGGCGTACACACAGGCTGGTTCGGAACAGGTGAGGCTTCTCCTCTTCCTGCCTCCTCTGCGCCTGCCGACGGCTGAGGAGAGTTCCGCATACGCAATGATGCGGCCCCTGTCCCTGTCAAATGAGAGAAAAGTGGCCCCGCCCGGCGGTCAGGCGAACGCGGTCACCGCCAGCACCAGCCGCACCAGGTCCACCTGCCCGGCGAGGCCCTGCTTGTGGTAGATTTGATACAGGTACCAGCGGACCGAGCGTTCCGTATACTCCAGCGCCCCGGCTATCTCGCGTACCGTCCGGCCTTCCGCCAACAAGGCGGCGATCCGGCCCTCCACCGGCGTCAGCCCCAGCAACTCGGCTATGAGGGCGGGATCGAGGCGGGACATGGACCCCGGCTCGACAATCAGCACCAGCGCGGCCACGCGCGGCGCCCCGAAGTCCGGCCGCTGGACCCCCACGGGTTTGACGTGCACCACGAAGGGCATCAACACGGACGCCCGGCGGAGCGTCATCGACCCACTGACGGCGGGGGCACCGGAAGTCGGCAATGCCCCGGCTACCAGCCGCGCCAGCCGGGCATGGTCGGCCGGCTGGCGAGCCCGCAGCTCCCCGCCTCGGTCCACCACCGTGTCGCCCTGCCGGAGGATGGCCCGGGCGCGGTCATTCGCCTCCACGATGCACCCGCGCCGGTCCAGGTGGATAACACCAACCCGGGTATTGTCGAGCAGGCCGGTCTCGGACACGCCCAGTGCCCCGGCGCTGACCAACGCTTGCCGGACGCAGACAAATTGTCGGATGTGGGGTAGGAGCCCTTGCAGCAGGGCGCGCTGCTGCACCGTCCAGCCACCCGAGCCGACAGGGTCGCCGCTGACCCAGGTGAGGGTGCAGCCAGCCGGCCCGTCCAGCCGCGCCATCACGCTCTGCTGAGCGCTGAGCCGGCGCAACCCCTCGTTATAGGCGCGCGAGGTTTGCAACTCCTCAGCGGTGTACAGGTCGGGGGCGAGGACCATCTGGCTGTCGGGCAGTTGCAGGAAACGCGCCACGCCTTCGTTGAGCGGGTGGTACACGTCGAGCCACTCGCGTTCCCGGTCTTCGGAGCGCTGCCCCCGGTAGTAGATCCCGACGAAGTGGGTCCGGATATCGTCCGGCGGGCCTTCGCTGACCAACAGGGCGTTGCCCACCGTACCGCAGGCTTCATCAATCAGGGCCGAGGTGGCTGGCCACCCGGCATCGTCGAGCATGGCCTCATGCAACGCTGCCAGGATCCGTTCGAACGTATCTTGGTCACTCATGACGCTGTCTGCTTGTCCGGGGCTTTCCGTGGGGCTCCGTTATTGCGGATGGAAAGGAAAAGACAGGGGGGCTCGAACGGAGCGTCCCTGTCACAGCACTGATGTGTCCCAGGACACCCTTATGCTCCACGTTGGGTCCTCCGTTTGAACGGGATCACATTGCTCGGCCGCCACCTCCACGGCAACGCCAGCAGGGCCCAGCGCGCCGGTGCAGGTCCCGTGGCCGTTCTCCTGGAGCGCAGCGCCCGGCCACGTCTCGTGGGCGCCGCCCTCACACGGGACAGACACACGGAACAGAGGCCCTCGTCCGGTCCGCACGGTCACGCTCAGCTGCCCGTTTCGCTGCACCGTGACGTCCTCCCCTTGTCGTCGCGCCGGGACCGTGCGTCAGGACAATCTCATTTGAGGGTCGCTTCCGGCTTGACCATCACATACCGCCCCAGCCGCATGCCCCGATAGACTTCCCGCGTATAATAGGCCACATAGGACGAGGCCTGAAACCCTGCTGCCTGCACGATCTTCCTGGCATGGACGCCAATATGCCCGGCATACTGGACCCCGAAGAGCGAGAACATGATGGGCCGTTCTGACTTCGGAGCGCTCTCGTACATCGCTCGGAGGCGGCGCCCGAGTTCAGGAATACTCAGGCCGGTCGTGTTCATCTCTTCGGATGTCAGCCGTCACTTCTTCGACGCCGTTGTCGGGTGTGCTCTCACCTGCCCGTAACGGGCGCACGGCTTCCAGGCGCTCCGCGTGGGGGATGGTGGAAGGATATGGTTGTCTCTTTATCTGTCTCCGGCCCCCCCTGCGGTTGTGGTCCCCGTTTTCTCGCCGCCGCGGGGGTTCCCAGGGGGGTGATCGTTTTCCTGCTGAGCGAGAAGCCAGCGATGGATCGCTCTCTTCTGATTCGTGTGACGCGCCTCTATATCAGCCATGTGCCAAGCCCACCACCCCAGCTATCCCGGCCTGGACAGACCTGGCCCACAGAGAGGCGTTCTGAAAAGCTCTCGTCGCTGCCTCAAACTCCGTCATGATATTGTTTCTCCTCTCCCGCGTCCCTCGTGTCAAGAGAGCCGGGCAATGATCGGCTTTCCCCGGCTCTCAAAGGGCATACCCAAGGCCGCGGCCACCAGCTCCTGCACGGTCGTGTCTTCCTCAACGGCCAAGCTCTTGATTTGCCGCGCTCCCGCCGGATCGAAGGAGCCGCCGATGTGTTTGCCGCCGCTGGACCTGGACGGTGTGGTGGGCGGAGCGGGTGTCTGTGTGTCCAACCAATCCGCAAACCGGTTCTGCTGCTGACCGAGAACGGCTTTCTCCGGGCCTGCCCCGCTCGCTTGGCCTATGCTATAGTGTCGTTCCATGTCCGAAGCGATTGCCTTTGACACCCATCGGTTCGTCAAGCATTTGACCGAGAACGGCTTTACCGAGCAGCAGGCCGAGGTCCTGGCCGACGAGCAGGTGCATCTGCTCAACTCCAACCTTGCCACCCAAGCTGATGTCGCTGCGATCCGACGAGATATCGCCGCAATCCACCAGGATATCGACGCCCTGCGCCAGGAGACGAAGGCCAACATTGAGGGCCTGCGCCAGGAGACCAAGGTCAGTCTCGCCGGGGTCCAACGAGATATCGCCGCAATCCACCAGGATATCGACGCCCTACGTCAGGAGACGAAGGCCAACATTGAAGCCCTGCGTCAGGAGACCAAGACCAGTATCGCCGGGGTCCAGCGGGATATTGAAGCCCTGCGTCAGGAGACCAAGGCTGAGATCGAAGTCCTGCGTCTGGGGACCAAGGCCAGTCTCGCCGAGGTCAAATCCGACCTGCTCAAGTGGATGACGGGCGCGCTGATTGCCCAGGGTGGGGTGGTGGTAGCCCTGCTCACATTGCTCCAGGGCTGAGGCCGACAGAAGTCCGTTTGCCGCGTCCTCCTCCCCATCCCCTCTCGGGAGGGGATATATGCCGCTCCTCTCCGAGGATGTGTGGCCCGTAGGGCCGGGGTGGGTTCCGTATTGACATGGTATTCGTTCTAAAACGGTTGACTTTTGCTGGCAAGGCAGACCACTATGGTTTGTACATTCCTTTGTGGCAGAGGAAGAAAAATGACACAATTTGAACGGCCGCCGAGAGGGGCCCGCCCGTCCCCATGCGGATTGATTCCCTGGGGCCTCTGGGTGAGGCAGGGAAGCAGCGAGAGCCGGGTCGCCACCAATCGGATGCTGATCGCGCCACGCTACGCCCTGGCTGAGATTGGGGCGGGTATCCGCGCGCAGAGCGCGCTCCTGGAGCGGCAATCGTGAAAGAGGATAAAGACGGCCAGCACGTCGTAGACGCCCAGGAGTCCCCGTCGTCGCCCAACCCCGGCGCAACCCTGGCTGCCCCGATGACCATGGCCGCGTTATTTGAGCGGTTCCCGGATGAAGCCGCGGCCCAGCGCTGGCTGGAGGGCGTGCGCTGGTCGGAGGGACGGGTGTGCGGGCACTGTGGGTCTCCGCAGACCAACGTCGTCAGTCAGGCGCAGCCCATGCCGTACTGGTGTGCGACGTGCCGGCACTATTTCAGCGTCAAGACGGGCACGGCGCTCCAGCGGAGCAGGCTGTCGCTCCGGGCGTGGGTGCTGGCGATCTTTGTGATGACGATGCACCGCACGGAGGAGGCGAGTCTGCCAGTGATATGCCAGACGCTTGCCGTGGGGCGGCAGACGGCGCGGTCGATGATACGCCGGATTCGGCAGGGCAGCACCTATCGATTGATCTCCGCCAGCCCGCATCTCGTGGCACGAGCCATGTTCCAGCAGGCGGAAGCGAAGGCACCCCCCGTGGCCGTGCCGTGGCAGTTGCAGAAAGGCGATTTGGTCCGAGAGAAAGGGGGCGGCCCGGTCATGGTGATCATGTGGGTGTATCCAGATCGGGAGTCGGCGCGCTGTCGCTGGGTGGAAGGCACGGATTGGACGGACGCGGTATTCCCGCTGGGTGATCTCCAGCGCGTGACCCGGCTGTCGAAGCCCGTGACCTGATCTCAAGAGGGAGCGTCTCCCCTCCTTTCTTCCTCCTTGTGATGGTGAGGCGACGAACCCGACACCTGAGCGTTGCCGGGCCGCGTCCCCATCACAAAAACCATTTGATTGTGTGTTGGGACGGGGGAGAGTATAAGGGGAGGAGAACAGGGAACGTGCTATTCCGTTCCATGATGAGACGCGTGCATATCAGCAGTTCCCCCGGTTGCTCCCCTCGGGGCCGGGGGTAAGCGGCCTGCCCGTTTCCCGACCTCCCTTCCCCCTTTACGGGCAGGCCGACTCCCACTTTTTCAACCGGCCTTATCAATTGAGCGGGAGCGCTTTGTGTTTTGCCGGGCGAGTTGGTAGGCTGGGCCTCCTATGGCGAGCGCAACGTTTGATGCCTTGCACGCGGCCAAGGCGCTGACCGCGGCGGGCTTTGAGGCGCAACAGGCCGAGGCCATCACGGACACGATCCGGGAGGCGTTTACCGAGAGTGTGACGACCAAGGCTGATATCGCTGACCTGAGGGCCGAGGTGAAGGCCGAGGTGAAGGCGGCCATCGCGGGCTTAGACAAGCATCTCTGGTTGATGGGGCTGGGCATCGTGACGGCGGTTGCGGCCATTGTGAAACTGTTGTAGATGGCGGCGGTGTCTCGTTCTCCCGAGTCCTCCTCACCCCAGCCCTTGTTTGGCTGTTGGAGGACACGCTTCCTCTTTGTGCCGTGCAGCGGCGGGGTGGGTTTCGGCGTCCCGACCCTTGAACGCATAGCCGGAAGATGATCTTGTGTAGGGGCATGAGAGATGGACGAGAAAGAGGAAATAATGGACAAGGCGAAATCGAACCCAAAGAGCGGACTGCACGCGCAGGAGCACCAGGGAGTGGCCGATGTGAGTGAGCCGTCCCCATCGAAGCAACCTGACGAGTCAAGAGTCCCCAATGCCGAGAGTCTGGCCGCCATTCGACAGGCACGGACAAAGCAGGGCCTGCTGAGCTACAACAGCGTGGATGAACTGATGGCCGACCTCTTTGACGATGAATAAGCTGCATCTCACGACGCAGTTCAAAAAAGACGTCAAAAAGGCCAAGAGACGCGGAAAGGATACGACCAAGCTGCAGGAGATCATCGAGAAAATCGCGACAGGAACGCCGCGTGACCCGCGTCATAAGCCACCGTTTGGCCGGACAATGGGCACCGTCATGGGAGTGTCATGTCGAGCCTGACTGGCTTCTTATCTGGAATGACGAGGACCCAGAAGAACTCATATTCCTGCGAACCGGGACCCATTCAGACCTCTTCAAAAAATGATTGCCAGTTTTCCAAGGAAAGGGAGCAGGACGGACCCACCCCGCCGCTGCGCGGCACCCCTCCAGGGAGGGGATGAGAGAATAATCCCTCGCTGATCTGCCATGCCAGACTGGGTTATCCGCACGCAGCATCTGGGCAAATGCTATAAGCTGTACACCAGGCCGCTCGACCGGCTCAAGGAACTGTTTGTTTCGTCCCGCCGCTACCACCACGACTTCTGGGCCTTGCAGGAGGTTGATCTGTGCCTGGAAGCCGGCCAGTCGTGCGGCATTATCGGGCGCAACGGCTCGGGCAAATCCACCCTGCTCAAGCTCATCTCCGGCGTGACCCGGCCGTCGTCCGGCACGATTGAGGTGGCCGGTCGGGTGGGCGCGTTGTTGGAGCTGGGCACGGGCTTTCACCCGGAATATACCGGGCGGGAGAATATCTATTTTTCTGCGGCCATGCTGGGCCTGGAGGGCGCGGAAACCGAGGCCCTGGTCCCGGAGATTATCGCCTTTGCCGAACTGGACGACTTTATCGACCAGCCGGTCAAAACCTATTCCTCGGGCATGTATATGCGCCTGGGCTTTGCCGTGGCGACCAGCATCCGGCCCGATATCCTGATTACGGACGAAGTGCTGTCGGTCGGCGACGAGGCATTTCAGAAGAAGTGTATTCGCCGCATGGAGGCGTTTCTGGACGAAGGAAAAACCCTCCTGTTCTGCTCCCACAGCATGTACCACGTCCAGAAGCTGTGCCAGAAAGCCCTGTGGCTCGACCACGGCCAAGTCAGGGCCTGGGGCGGGACGGCGGAGGTGACGCTGGCGTTTGAGGACTATCTGCGCGAGCTGGAGGCCCGGGAAGAGCAGCAAGCAGAGGCGCAGCCCGTGGCCGATGCCTCCCGGCCCAGCCGATTGCGCCAGGTCTGCCTGATGGACGCCGACAACCGGGAAACCGACGTGTTTAACCTGGGCGAGACCGCCCGGATCGAAATGATCGCCGAGGTGCCGGACGGCCAGCCGCCCGTCTTTGCGGTTGGCCATGTACGGCGCAACGACAAGTTCGGCGTGTACGGCATTTTCAGCGACATGGACCGGGCCGAACCCCAGCGTGTGGACGCCCACACCTTTCGGATCGGGTATGAGGTCCGCCTCAGTTTGTTACCCGGCAACTATACCTTTCGGACCCATGTTCTTGACCCGTCCGGCCTGCGCATGTTTGATAGCGTGGAAAAGGATTTTTCGGTGCGGGGCGAGAGCCGGGAGCTGGGCGTGTGCCGTTTGCCGCACCGCTGGACGTGATGAATCAATAAGAGTGCGGGCTTCCCGCCCGCAAAAGAAGAAGCAGGCGGCCAAGATGGCCGCACTCCCAGTCTAAAGGAAGGCAGGAGGAGAGCCCGCATGCAAGAGAACGGACGTTTCCTGGACGAGGCGCAGCGCGCCGCGGCCCTGCGCGCGCTTGAGGACGAGTTTGCCATGACCCTGACCGAAGGGCAGGTGTTCCAGGCCGCGCGGCTGTTCCTGAGTATGGTCTCATCCTCGGCCCTGACCGACCCGGCCGCCATAGCCCACGAGGTGCGCAGCCAGCTTGCCGCCGAGGGGGAGGCATGATCGTCCTCGGCGTGACCGGGCTGTTTCACGATGCGTCCGCCGCCCTGGTGCGGGACGGGGAGTTGGTGGCGTATGCCGAGGAAGAACGCCTGATCCGGCAAAAACACGCCCACGGCAAATTCCCCCATCGTGCGATCCGCTTCTGCCTGCGCCAGGCCGGGGTCGATTTCCGCGATCTCGATGCCCTGGCGTTTTATTTCGACTGTGCCCGCAGCCTGTGCGATGACTGGAAGGTCGAGCCGTTTTTCTCGCACTTCCAGCGTCATCCGCACGACCTGCTCAGCTATTTCAGGAACCTGCAGGCGATCCGCAGCTATGTCGAGACCTTTGCCAAAACCGTCGGCGTCCGGCTGGAGGTGATTGACCACCACGACTGCCATCTGGCGACCGCCTTCCTGTGTTCGCCCTTTGAAAAGGCCAATATCCTCTCGCTGGACGCGCGGGGAGAGGCGGTCACCGCAATCCTGGCCAAAGGCGAGGGGACGCAGATCACCCATCTGGCCGAAATCCCCATGCCGCACTCGTTGGGCATGCTCTACTCTGCGGTCACGCACTTCCTCGGATTTACGTTTTTGGACGGCGAGGGCAGCGTCATGGGGCTGGCCTCGTATGGCGAGGACCGCTTCGCCGAGGTGTTCGATCACATCGTCACCCCCACGCCGGAGGGGTTTGTCACCCGGCCGTACGATTACTGGTCACAGGCCGTTGTCGGCTGGTTGTCCGAGGTGCCGGTTGGGCTGAGCCGTTTTTTCGGGCAGCCGCGGGCCTACCGGAGAAACCCGATCAACGGGACGGATGAGCATATTGCGGCCTCGCTTCAGGCCGTGACGGAGCGGATCGGGGCGCATTTGTTTGACCTGCTCTTCGAGCAGACCGGCTGGCACGATTTCTGCCTGGCCGGTGGCGTGGGTCTGAATGCCAAGATGAACGGCGAACTGGCCGCGCATCCCGCGGTGCAGCGCCTCTACGTGCCGCCGGCCGCCAACGACCCGGGCTGTGCCATCGGCGCGGCATTTGCGCTGTACGCCAGGGAAACGGGCAACCGCCCCCATCCCTTGCCCCACGCCTATTTCGGCCCGGAATGGAGCAATCAGGACATCAAAACCGCCCTTGAGGAGACCGGGGTCTCGTATGAAGCCTGCTCGGACGTGACGACCCGCGGGGCCGAGCTGCTGGCGGACGGCAATATCCTGGGCTGGTTTCAGGGCCGGATGGAAATGGGGCCGCGCGCCCTGGGGAACCGCTCCATCCTGGCCAATCCCGGCGATACGGCCATGAAGGATCGGGTGAATAATCGGGTCAAGCACCGCGAGGACTGGCGGCCCTTTGGCCCCTCGGTGGTCGTGGAGCAGCGAGAGCGCTATTTCCCCACGTCTATCTCCGCCCCCTATATGACCATGGCCCTGCCGACGACCCCGGCCGGACGGCGCGACCTGAGCGCCGCCATGCACGTGGATGCCACGGCCCGCGCCCAGGTCGTGACCCCCGAGGCCAACCCGCGTTACCACGCGCTGATTACCGAATTCGGCAGACTGACGGGGATTCACGGGCTGCTCAACACCTCGTTTAATCTGAAGGGGGACCCGATCGTGAATACGCCGCATGACGCCATTGCCATGTTCCAGCAGACGGGGATGGATCATCTCGTTATTGGTGATTTCCTGGTGTCCCGCTAGGGCGGCTTTGTCATGTTTCCTTCCGGGAGTGCGGGCTTCCCGCCCGCAAAAAAAGGAAGAAGCAGGCGGCCGGGATGGCCGCGCTCCCAGGAAGGAAGAAGATGGAGTCCGGCGCTGTCAGGTTCCGCCTGTGGCTAACCGACCGGCTTGGCAAGGAGGTAGCCGTTCTCTCTGAGAGACAAGAATGGCGCGGGACGCACAGCTCTTTCAGACCTTCCAATAGGATGAAGACAAGCGGCAGACGGTTTGAGAGAGGCGAGGGATCGATTTTCTCGATGCTATCCGGATTTTTGCAGGACCGGTACTGACAGTGCCCTCGGCCCGGCGGGGTGAGCCCCGGTGGCTTGCGGTTGGTCTGGTCGACGGAATCGAAATGACGGTGATCTACACGGTCCGGGACGACTGCTGTCGAGTCATCACCGCAAGGAGAGCGCGGCGCAATGAAAGACAAGACTATTACCAGCATGTCACTGGGGGAAGCGACCCTCCGGAAGGATAAGAGCAGAACCGACTGGCCGCGGCTGCGGCGGGAGCGCGCCGCCGCCGTTGAGCCGGCCAGGGAGGCGGCAGAGGGGGAATTCGACTGGGCGAAGGCCAGCGTGGTCATGCCCCCTGCCAAGTCGGCGATCTCCCTGCGGTTAGACACCGATGTGCTGGCCTTCTTCAAGGCGCAGGGCCGGGGGTACCAGACGCGGATCAACGCGGTTTTGCGCAGCTACATGGAAGCCCAGCAAGGATAAGTTCCAGGAGCAGCAGGTCGCTTGACGCTTCACCATGCCGGGGCGAGAGACTGCAATGTTTACCACCCTGACGACCCATCGCTATCTCCTGGCGACCATGGTCCGGCGTGAGATCGGTGCCCGCTTCGCCGGGACGAGTCTGGGCGGCCTGTGGTCCTTGATCCAGCCGGCCATCCTGTTAGGTCTGTACACCATGGTGTTCTCGGCGATCTACCGGGTAGGCGAGATTGAGGGCGGGCACGGGTTTGCCGAGTTTGTGTTCTGTGGCCTGTGGCCGTGGCTGGCGTTTCAGGAGGCCTGTCTGCGCTCGGTGACGGCCATCACCAACAATGCCAATGTCGTGAAGAAACTGCAGTTTCCGTCAGAACTGCTGGTCGTGGCGGTGGTCTTGGCCAGCTTTCTGGTGCAGGGCGTCGGGTTCCTGTTGTTCCTGGTTGGGCTGATGCTGTGGAAAGGCACGTTCATCGGCGGGGTCGGGCTGCTGCTGTGCCTGCCCCTGGGTCTGGCGCTGCTCCTGGCGATTGGCCTGGGTATGCTGCTCGCCTGTGGCAATGTCTTTTTTCGGGATGTCGAACAACTCGCCGCCGCCGGGTTTACGGTGTGGTTTTTCCTGACCCCGATTCTGTATCCGGCCAGCCTGATCCCGGAATCCGTCGGTGGGCTGTTCGTCCTCAACCCGATGGTGGCGATTACCGATGCCTACCGCTCGATTATTCTGTCGGGGAGTCTGAACCTGGGCGGGGCGTTGGTGTATAGCACCGGCTGTGGGGTCGGACTCTTTTGCTTTGGCTGGTATGCCTTTGCACGCTGCCGGGGATTTTTTGCCGACTACCTGTAAGTCATGTGAGGACAACGCTATGGCTGAGCGCTTTGACTACTCTGACTATGAATTCATGTTGCGTGACCGCCAGATCATTCGTGATGGGCTCGCCGGCTATGTTTCCCATTTCCGGGACTGTCGCAAGGTCCTGGACCTCGCCTGCGGCTCGGGTATTTTCCTGGAACTGTTGGCCGAGCATGATATTCCCGCGCTCGGTGTTGAACGCAACCCGGCCGTTGTGGCCTGGGTGAAACAGCACGGCTGGGATATCGTGGAACAGGAGGTCTGCGCCTTTCTGGAGCACACGGTCGAGACCTATGACGGGGTCTTTTGCTCGCATTTTCTGGAGCATCTCCCTTTTGACCAAGTCCTGCGCTTTTTTGAGTTGCTCGCGCCGCGCGTCAACGCCGCCGGAACCGTGGTGATTGTGATCCCCAATCCTGAATCGATCCGGATGCAATTGTTCGGATTCTGGCGCGACCCCGAGCATGTCCGCTTCTATCACCCCGAGCTGCTGGAAGCGGTGTGCCAGCACGCCGGCCTTGAGGTGACGCATACCAACCGTGAGGACGCGCCCTATCTACTGCCACGGCTCGCCCTGCCGCAGGCGGCGGAGGCGGCCGGGAACCCGCCGCGCCGGCCGAGAGGCTGGCTGAAAGAAAAGCTCAGACCGGTGTATTTTCGACTCCTGCGACGGTTACGACTCACGCCCTATTCCGACCTTCTGGCGATGGAGGACCGCTTCCAGCAGCGCATGCAGGCCCAGCGGGAAACCCTCGCGGCGTGGGCTGAAATCACCCATACCGCGGTCAACCGGATGTGGGAGCGTCCCGACGATGCCGTTATCATTTGCCGCAAGACACAAACCTAGCGTCTTGCCCGTCCCCGTTGACGCAGGCTCTGGCCAAGAGGCGCACGATGACCGCGCTCCCCGTAAGACATGATGGCTGATCTTCCAAGCGTTTCCGTTTTATTGGTCACGAAAAACGGGGAACGCTATCTTGCTGAACTGCTCCACAGTGTCCGGGCGCAGCGCGGAGATTTCCGGCTCGTGGAAATCATTGCGGTTGATTCCGGCTCGCGTGACCGGACCCGCGCCATTCTCGAGCGCCACGCCGTCCGCGTCCTGCGGATTCCGGCCCGGGAATTTGGCCACGGCAAAACCCGCAACCTGGCCGCGACCCAGGCCCAGGGCGACTATCTGGTGTTTCTGACGCAGGACGCGACGCCGGCCCGTGCTGACTGGCTGGGCACGCTGCTGGCTCCCCTCCGGGCCGATCCCGCGGTTGCCGGGGCGTACAGCCGTTACACGCCGCGCCCGGACTGCCACCCGATGGAGTGGCGCCGGATTGTCGAAGAAGAGCTGGCGGGCCGGACGACGTCTTGCCGCAACAGCCGTGACGCGCCCGACTATGCCAACAATCCCGCCCTGTTTTATTTTTTCTCAAACGTCAGCTCGGCGTTACGCCGCAGCGTGTGGCAGCGATTCCCCTTTCCCGAGGTGGAATTTGCCGAGGATCAACTCTGGGCAAAGGCGGTGCTGGAAGCCGGCTATCAGACGGCCTATTGTGCCGATTCCCTCGTCTATCATTCCCACGGCTATCGTGCCTGGCCCAATTTCAGGCGACATTTCGACCACGCGGTGGCCGTGAGCGATTTAGGGCAAGCCCCCCGGTTGGCGCTGCGCGCCGTTCTGCCCCTTGCCTGGGGCGCGGCGCGCCGCGACCTGTCATTTTGGCGCTGGCACACGCAGCAGGGCCGGCTGCGGGTTGGATTGCGTTGGGGGGGGATGGCCCTGGCGTGGCAGCTTGCGGCATTATGTGGGACCTGGCTCGGCGAACGCAAGCATGTGCTGGCCCCCTCTCTGATTCGTCGGATTTCTCTTCAAGAGAGCATAAAACGGAGGTAAACGGCCTATGCGTATTCTTCAGGTGGTGCATGGCTACCCGCCCCAGGGGGGGGCCGGGACGGAGATCGTGACCGCGACCCTGTCCCAGGCGCTCTCCCAGCGTGGCCATCGGGTGACGGTCTTCACGCGGACCGCCGATCCCACTGCCGAAGAATTCTCAGTGCGGCATGATGCACCCGGTCACAACGCACATCCCGACACGGATGACGAGGTGCGCGTTGTGCGTGTTGTCAACAATCGCAGCTACGGCTCCAGTTTCCGCCTGGAGTATGACAATCCGTTTTTCAACGACGGATTCCGCCGCGTGCTGACCGACACCCGGCCCGATGTGGTCCACGTTCAGCATATCGAACATCTGTCCGGCAGCGTGATCAAAATTCCGGCCCAGCTTGGCTATCCGGTCGTCCTCAGCCTGCACGACTTCTTTTTCGCCTGTTACCGCATCAACCTGATCGATCACCACGCCTGCCTCTGTCCTGGACCGGACCGGGGGGAACGCTGTCTTGCCTGTTTACAGACGGTGACAAGCGCCGACGAGATCCGCTACCGTTTTCGGTACTTTGAGCAACTCCTCCGGATTCCGCAGCGCGTGATTACTCCCTCCCGGTCTCTGGCCGAGAGAATGCAACAGATCTTCCCTTTCCTGGAATCCCGTCTTCGGGTCCTTGCGCCAGGCATCGTCCCCGTTCGGCCTCTCCACCGAGACGACCGGGAGACCGGAACGCTACGCGTGTTATACATTGGCCCGCTCATGCCGCATAAAGGCCCGCATGTCCTCATTGAAGCCGTGCGCGGGCTCCCCGTTGAGGTCTCCCTGTACGGCAGCCGCGTGACCGCCTGGCAGGCCTATGCCGACCAATTGGAGGCGGACGCGGCAGACCTTCCTGTCCGTTTTTGCGGCACCTACGCGTATGCCCAACTGAGCACGATCCTGGCCCGGCACGACGTGCTGGTGGTCCCCAGCATATGGGAAGAGACCTTCTCCCTGGTGACCAGAGAGGCGCTTCAGGCCGGCCTGCCGGTGATTGCCGCCAGGCGTGGCGCGCTTCCGGAAATCATTCAGGACGGGGTGAACGGCCTGCTGTTTGAACCCGAGAACGCCCCTGACCTGGGGCGCTGCCTGGAGCGGCTGCGGACCGATGCCCGGTTGCGGGCCCAGCTCTCGCCGGCCGCAACACCAATCCGCAACCCGCAGACATACGCGCAGGATATGGAAGCCGTGTATGAGGCCGTGCGGAACAAACCGAGGAAAGAAGGCCCGCACTCCGTCTCCCTCCCGGCGGCAGCGGGGAGGAGGACACGAACCCCGACACGCGCGGTGAGCGTCTGTCTGCCCACGTATAACGGCGCGGCGTTTATTGAAGAAGCGCTCCGCAGCATTCTGAACCAGAGCTATCAGGATTTTGAGCTGATCGTTGTTGATGACGGCTCAACCGATAAGACCCGTGACATCGTTCAGTCGTTTTCCGATCCGAGAATACAGTTGCATCGGAACCCCGAGCAACTCGGCATTCCGGCCAACTGGAACCGCTGTCTCGACCTCGCCCAGGGGGAGTTTGCGTGTGTCTTTCACCAGGACGATGTGATGCAGCCGGAGAATCTTGAGCGCAAAGTCCACCTGCTCGGCGCCGATGAGACCGTCGGCTTTGTCCATTCCGGTGTTGAAACCCTGGTTGATGCCTCCGCGCCGAGCCCCATGGCGGATTGGTTTGAGACGGCAACGGAAGATGGGGTGTGGGACGGGCTGGCGTATTTTCGGACCTTACTCCTGCGGGGGAACCGCATATGTGCGCCCACCGTCCTGGCCCGGAGACAGGCGTTGCTCGAACAGGGAGGATTCGACCAGGACCTGGGTTTCGCCTGTGACTATGCCATGTGGTTGAAGTTGTGTGTGACCCATCAGGTTGCTTTTCTCGCCCAGCCCCTGGTCGGTTATCGCTGGCACGGCGAGAATGCCTCGCACGCCTACCGGTTTGAACGGGGCGAGGAGGAAATTATTGAAGCGGGTCGCCGGGCCCTCCGGCTCTATCATGACCGGGGCCCGCACGCCGACGGTCCGGTCCTTGACGAAGCGTTCAACGCGCTGACGAAGCTGCGGCAGTGGAATGCGGCCCTCCAACGCGGGAAAGCCTGGCTGGAAGAGCAACAGGCCAGTTGGCGCGGCGTCGCCGCGACCCAGAAGGACTTGATTCAGGAACTCAAGGGCTGGATAGAAGAACTCGAAACGGGCAAGACGTGGCTGGAAGAGCAGCGGACCGAACAACAGGCGTGGATCGGCGAGCTGGAGAAAGCGAGAACGTGGATGGAAGAACAGCGCAACAATTGGGAGCGGACGGCCCGACAGCGCGGCGAACAGATCGAACACTGGCGGACGAGTCCCTGGGGCCGTCTGGGCCTGCTGCTGAAACTGGTGGACCCCGCCCAGGAATTGCCCGCAAAAGAGAACAAGTCTGATGATTGATCCGGCGAACCCCGATTACACCAGCACCCCGGCCTCGGACCGGCGTCCGGTCTATGACTATGCCCCGGCCGACCCGCATGCCCCGCCGGTCGTCACCATCGTGACGCCGTATTACAACACCGGCGCGATTTTTCATGACACGGCGCGGTCCGTCCTGCGGCAGTCCTTCCAGCAGTGGGAGTGGATTATCGTCAACGACGGCTCGACCAACCCGGAAGCGCTGGCTATCCTCGATTCCTACCGCAATAAGGACATCCGGATTCGGGTGATAGACCACGAGGTCAACCAGGGACCCAGCGCCGGACGGAATACGGCGTATCGGGCCGCGCGTGCAGACTACGTCGTCCAGCTCGATACGGACAATATGCTGGAGCCGACCGCCATCGAAAAATGGATCTGGCTGTTGGAGTCCTATCCCGAATTCGCGTTTGTGAAGGGCTACTCGGTTGGCTTTGACGCCCACGAGTATCTGTGGGAGCAGGGCTTCCACAACGGGGGGGTCTTCCTTGAGCAGAATCTTGTGGACATCACCAGCGCGGTGCGCCGTAGCGTGCATACCGCCGTCGGCGGCTATGACGAAACGATCCGGGGCGGGCTGGAAGACTGGGACTTCTGGCTGCACTGCGCCAGCGAGGGCCATTGGGGTACGACGCTGCCGGAGTACCTCGACTGGTACCGCCGCCGCGAGAATCACGGCGACCGCTGGGATAACTGGGACGGCGGGAAGCGCGAGGCTGCCTTTCGGAAAAAAATGCGGCAGCGCTACCCGCGTCTCTGGGAGGAGTTTCCCACGCCCCAGGCCGCGCCGCTCGCGCCGTATGAAGCCGTCTCCGATACGCTCCCGTGGGAGAACCGGCTCCACAAGGAGAAGCCGCGTCTGCTGCTGATCGTGCCGTGGCTGGCCATGGGCGGGTCGGACAAGTTCAACCTGGACCTGCTCGGCCAACTCGTCCCGCGCGGCTGGGAAGTGACCATAGCGACGACGCTCAGGAGCGATCACCCCTGGCTGGCCCAGTTTGCCCGCCTGACGCCTGATGTCTTTATCCTGCACCGTTTTCTGCGCCCTGCGGATTATCCGCGTTTTCTGCGCGCTCTCATCCACAGCCGGGAGATGGACGCGGTGCTCGTCTCGCACAGCGAGTTCGGCTACCAGCTCCTGCCCTATCTGCGGGCGCATTTTCCACGGCTGCCCCTGCTTGATTTTTGCCATATTGAGGAAGAGGCGTGGAAGAACGGCGGTTATCCGCAGATGTCGGTCACCTATCAGGAAACGCTTGACCGCAGTCTGGTGTCGTCGGAACACCTGAAAACCTGGATGGCGGGGCGGGGGGCCGACCCGGATGCTATCCAGGTGTGTCACACGAATATCGACACGGACTATTGGCGGCCCGACTCCGAGCGGGGCCGCCGGACCCGCCAGCACTACGAGATTGCCGCCTCAACGCCGCTGATTGTGTTTGTCGGACGCGTGTGTGCCCAGAAACAACCGAAAGTCCTGGCGCAGACCGCGCTCCGCCTCGCCCGGGACCGTACTGATTTTGTGCTTGTGGTTGCCGGCGACGGGCCGGATTTTGCGTGGCTCAAGACCTTTGTCCGCAAGCACAGGCTGGAGCGGCAGGTCCGTCTTGTCGGGACGTTGTCCAATACGGATATCCGCGACCTCCTGGCCGCGGCGGATATTTTCTTTCTGCCCTCGGAATGGGAGGGGATTGCGCTTTCGGTCTATGAAGCCCTGGCCTGCGGAGTGCCGGTGGTGGGGGCTGACGTGGGCGGGCAGCGCGAGCTGGTCACGCCTGCATGCGGGGTATTGATTGACCGTGGGTCGGAAGAAGACGAAGCCCGGCAGTACGCCACCGTTCTGACCCGCCTGCTGGACGAGCCCGAGCAACGCAAGAGCATGGGCCAACAGGGGCGCCGGCGTATTCAGGATCACTTCCGGCTGGAGCAGATGACCGATACCATTCTGGCGGCCTGTGAAGCCGCGCGACAGGAGCGGGAGGCGGCCACCGCGCCGGTTCCCGGCCTTGGCCTCGGACGCGCCTGTGCAACGCAGGCGGTGGAGTATCTGCGGATCACGACGGTGACGGACTGGCTCTGGCAGGAACGGGAGCAGGGCGCCGGACAAGGGCAGGGCACGAGTTTGATTCCGGCCCATCTTGTGGCTGCGTACGGCCACTCCTGGCGGACGGTGCTGTATTTTTCGGTCCGGCGGATGTTCCTGCCGCTGTATACCGCCCTGCTCAAGACCAAGCGTCCGTGGCTGCTATCCCTGAAAAATCGTCTCAAACGGCGCTTGCTGCGTGAGGGAACCCCATAGAGTGAGGAGCGTGGCCTGCCGGCCTGCAAAAGTGGAGAAGAGAGCAACGGTGCTGGCTGCATTTGCCCCGGAGTGGCTGAACTTGGGGGGTGGAGTGGCGGAAGCTGGCTTGAGCCTGAACATCCGCAGATCAAATGCAGCCACTCGGGCGGGCAAATGCAGCCACTCTCAGGAGGAGTTAAGGGGGACTGGTACACTTCCACACCCACTGGTACGGTTTGCCCCGCTGAGTAGTACAGTTTGAAGGGAGGCCACCATGAAACCGCTCCTCGCCGGACTGACATGCTTGCTGTGGGGTCTGGCTCCGTCCGTCTCCGCCGACTCTCTCCAAGACAAGATCGACCAACTCTGGAATGGGGCAGATACGATAGAAGTCCAGTCTACATCCGATGGGTGCGACGCATTAGCCGACCAATTCGACAAAGAATATGCTCATCCGTTTGTCTCGTTCAATCGGGAATCGGTCGAGAGCCTCCTGGAGCAGGTGGCCGACTGCGACGAGGAAGAGCCAGAGCCAGCCGACGCAGCCGGCAATTAGATCAACAGGATATTGACCTAATCTTCCCGCCCCGCCCCACATGCAAGCGAAACGGCTTCCGCTCTGGCCGAGGAAAGACTGCCATCGGCTGGGTCGGGAGCGGGTCAATCGGCGGGGCTGCCTCGGCCTCTGCAAATGCAGCCACTTCAAGAGAGAAGGAAAATCGCGAGTGGCTGCGTTTGAAAAAGAAGTGGCTGAATGCAGCCAGTACCAGGTACTGTCCTATTTTGAACTGTAAGTCACTGTTTCTGTTGAGGGAAAAACCTCAAATTAGGACAGTACCCAGTACCAGAGCAACTTGACTTTTCCCACCTCAGCCGGTTGGATGACGGTATGCGAGGGATCATGCTCGGGTGCGTACTGTGGAGCATCGTTGTGCTGCCCAACCCGGCAGGAGCGGTTACTCCGGCACCGGCCTTAACCGATCGGGAGATTGTCGAACGGCTGACTCGGTTAGAGACGCGGCTGGACGAGGGACTGACGGGGTTGCGGGCAGAGATGGTCCAACTGCGGGCGGACATGCAGGCGCAGAATCGACAGCTACGTGCAGAGATGGTCCAACTGCGGGCGGACATGCAGGCGCAGAACCGGCAGTTGCGCGAAGATATGAATATCCGCTTTGAGGAGCATTCTCGGCTGATCCTCGGTATCCTGGCCGCGTTTGCCGCCCTCTTTGTGATTAACGTCCCCCATATTTTCCTGGATACGCTCCGCCGGATCGTGCAGACCAAGCCGCTGGAGTACAAGAAGTTGGTGGCATAGCATGGACTGGGAACACCATCGGGAGAAGGACAAACGGTATCATGATACCATCGGCACCGAGTATCAGCAGATCGTCGTGACGCCCAGAGCGCTGCTCTCTCATGTACTGTTTGGACCATTCGAGCGGACCATTCGTGCTGGCACTCGGATGCTGGATGTCGGCTGCGGAACGGGCCAGATGCTCAGGCGGTTTGGGCATGCCTTCCACACCTGCACTGGGATAGATCACAGTCGCACCATGTTGCAAGTGGCTGCGGCCCACTTTGCCACCCAACAGGCGACGGTGGAATTGATTGAGACGGACGCGATCCAGTTTCTCACAAAGGCAACCCAATCGTATGATCTCATTACCTGCGTAGGCTTTCTCCACCATCTCATACCGGCGATGATTCCCGGTGTGGTGCAACAAATGGCGAACCTGCTCGCCCCTCCAGGAGGCTTTTTGCTTCTCGCTGAACCCATCGCGGTGGAGGCTGCACACATTCCTCCCATCATCGCAAAGTGGAACGCCCGATCAGTGGCGGCGCGGCAGGGGTATTCACAACTGGTCGAAGACCCGGATGAGGCCCCCCTCTCAAGAGACATGTTCTACGCCAGCGTACACGCGGCCGGCCTCCAGGTCGTCGGGGAACAACGAGCGTGGGAGGTGTTTCCGCATGCGAACCCACCGTCCATCACAGACAAGCTCATGACACGCTACTGCACATGGCGCTACGGCGGGTCAGGGAATGTGTTATCGCTCTTGACTGCGCGAGCCAAGACCGTGAACTAGAATGGCCAGAGGTGAGGCGATGGCTGACCATTTCTGGCTGTTCGAAGCGGTGTTCGCCCGGCTGCAACCGCTCTTACCAACGGACATCCGTGGGGTACCCCGAGTGGATGACCGGCGGGTGATCTCGGGAATCGTGCATGTGTTACAGAGCCGGTGTCGCTGGCGCGATGCCCCGCCCGTCTATGGTCCCCCCAAGACGTTGTACAACCGGTTCGTCCGCTGAGCCCGGAAAGGGGTCTGGGAGCGGGTGTCCACGGCGCTGGCGGAGTTGCGCCAGGACCGCTGGGGTGAGAGTGCTCCGGTTCCCTGGCGCTTTCTTGAGGGTCAGCAGCGCAGGCGGGCCGCCTGCTTCCTACTGGGTCAACCACGCCCGGATGGGATGGCGATGGACGGCCAGCAGGGCCGCCAGCGCGACGCGGGAGGGGGCCTGTCCACTCGCCAGCAGAGACAGCGCGTGTGAGCGTTGCCGCTTTGGGGCCTCGGGCTCCGCTCGCAACCGCCTGTGGAGGGACTGGGGGCTGTCGGTCATCACCGCCAGGGCTTTGTTCATAGCCCCCATCGATCCCCACGAATGGATACCTGGCAAACAGAAATAATATAAACACAGTAAAAACAATATCTTGTAAGGTATATTCGAATCCCACTTCTTCCGTTTTTTCCCGCGCCGCTCTCATTTCCATTCGTTCCCCGATAAACGCGGTAACCCCTGAATATAGCGGGTTTTTCTCTGGCCGTCGGATCGTCGGCTGCGCGGTCCTATGCGAGGCGTGCTCTGGGTCGCGAAGCGAGCAGTTGAAGGAGTGGGGGGTATCGTGCTAGAATTTCATAACTAACTCTTGGTCAGCCCCCGGCATAGGGACTGACTGTTCAGTCAACCCCGGGACATGACATCCCTCAACTAGTCTCCCCGAGAGACACATTCCGGGGACAAGTATGCCAAACAAACAACCGCTGGCCTATCATGAAATTGAAAAAAAGGCTCAGATTATCCGGGAGGACATCGACGGGATTCAGCGTGAAATGGGATCCCGCCGGCCTCGTGACCGCAGGCGGCGGGGGAGCGGCCTGCCGCAGCCTCGTCGTACGGCGGAGCCGCGCCGCATCCCTCCCCACGACCTCGCCGCCGAACGGGCCGTCCTGGGCGGGATATTGATCGATCATGCCGCGCTCGACCGGGTGAACCTGGCGCCGGAGGACTTTTTCCATCGCGAGCACACCCTGATTTTCCGGGCCATGCAGCACATCGCCGCCTTGGGGACCACCATTGACCGCCTCACCCTGTACGACGCCTTCAAACGAGAGCCCGGGCACCCGCCGGCCGAGTACCTGGCGGCGCTGGAGGAGGCGACCCCCAGCGCCGCCAACCTTGTGAAACCGGCCAAGCTCGTCAGGGGGCATGCCGACCGCCGGCGTCTGATCGCCCTGCTGGAGGACGGCCTGCAACGGGCGTATACCGGGGAGGCGGTCGCTCCGTTGCGTGAGCGCGTGCTCCAAGGGGTGGCCAACTTGGCCGACCAGCGCCCGGACGGATTCAAGAGCACGTCCTGGGCGGAACTCCAGCACACCTCCCCGGCGCAAGAAGACTGGGTGGTCGACGGGTTGCTCCGGCGGGGTGGGCTCTCCTTTCTCTATGCCGCGCCCAAAGTGGGGAAATCTTTGACCGCCCGGACGCTGGGGCGGGCGGTCGCGCTCGGGGAGCGGTGGCTCGGTCGCGCCGTCCAGCAGGGGGGCGTCGTCTATTTGGCCCTGGAAGAAATGCCGGTGGATGTCCAAGAGCATTTTCAGCAGATGGCCCTGCCCGCGACGGCCCCCGTGGAGCTCGTCTTCGAGCGGGAACCGGAGGAGACCTTCAGGAAGTTAGCGCAGCTCATCGACACCCTCCACCCCAGCTTGGTCATTGTGGACACGCTGATTCAACTCGTCCCCATCGGGGACATCAACGACTACGCGCGCACCGCCCGGGCGCTCCAACCCCTCCTCGCCCTGACCCGCCGGAGCAACGCGCATGTCCTCTGTCTGCACCATGCCCGCAAGCGCGGGGGGTCATACGGGGCGGAGGGCCTGGGGAGTCAGGCGCTGAGTGGGACCGTGGACGTGATTCTCTCGCTCAAGCGGGAGGAGCACGCGCGGATCCTGTCCTCCACCCAGCGGCGGGGCCGCCCCCTGGAAGCCTCCGTGCTGCGCCTGAACGAGGAGACCGGCCTGATCGAGTTGGCGGGCACGAAAAAGGCCCGAGACACCGCGCTCAAGGAGGCAGAGATCCTGGGCTTCCTGGCGGAGCAAGAAGAGCCGGTGGGAGTGGCGACCATGCAGGCAGCCCTGAGGAGCCAGCGCAAACCGCTGCTCGACACGCTCCGGGCGCTGGTCGAGCAGGGGAAAATCGGGTGCGCCGGGAGCGGCAAAAGAGGCGCTCCGTACCGCTATTTTGCGGTTCCCGAGGGTTCCGCAACCCCGGCGGTTTCGGCAGCGGGCCGGGAACCGCAACAGTCCAGCGATTCCAAAGGGTTAGGCCTGGAAAAAAAAGCGGTTCCGCTGTTCCCGACCGATACTGGGGAACCGCAAGAACAGAAAAGATGACCAGCGCAGCATAGGGGGGGATGGTCCCGCTCGATACGCGGACAAGGGACGAGGTGGTACTCTGCGGGCGCAAGAGGGTGAGAGGTGATGAAGGAAAAGCGCCACGGCGGGCGCATCCCCAAACAACGCTGGCGAGGTTGCCCGCTTCCGCCAGACGCTCACCCACCAACTCCGGCACCGGATTCGCCAGGCCCACCGCGCGGGGTATACGCAGTGGCGGGTCTGGGCTCAAGATGAAAGTCGGGGTGGCTTGTTGTCGCTCCTGCGCCGCCGGATTACGGCCCGGGGCCTGCAGCCCACGGTCTCGGCCGCCTCTCGGTTCGAGAGTCTTTATCTGTATGGGGCCGTGGAACCGACGACGGGCCAGCGCTTCTTTCTGGCACTCCCCGCGCTGCGCAAACACTTCAACCTGCTGTAGGGGACAGGGCAGTTCAAGACAAGTGGCTATCCCTGAAAAATCGTCTCAAACGGCGCTTGCTGCGTGAGGGAACCCCATGAGGGATGTGCGAGACACCTACATTCGTCAGGTTGTAGATGGGAAATCGTTTGCCGACGTTGGCGAGCTGTGGGGGACGGTTAATGAAAAGGTGTCCGTTGCCCATACACACGGCGCGCGTACGCTGACCATGATTGATGTCTCACCGCCCGACAGCGAGCTGTGGGCGTTATTTGATGAGCGACGGCGTACGCTCCGGCTGCCGGCTGTCGAGTGTGTGAGTGCAGACATCCTAACCTTGGCCGAGGCAGACCCCCGCCCGCAGTTCGATATCGTGCACTGCTCCGGGGTGCTGTATCACATGCCCGAACCGATGCAGTTTTTACGCGCCTTACGCAAGATAACCCGTGAGGCGCTCGTTCTGACCTCGGCGATCACCGCAACGCGGATTGAAGGAGCGCAGGGGGTGCTTGAACTGCCCTCCGCAGCCATGCTGTGTATTCCGGCTCTACAAGGCCGCGAGCGTGAGATTGTCCAGGCGTATTGGCAGGGCATTGTCGGAGACGGGGCGTTCGGCATCACGCAGGAGGTGGCGGAGTGGAATTTTGAGGATTTCGGCCCCTGGTGGTGGCTGCCGACGGCTCAGGCCCTCAGAGCCATGTGTGAAGTGGTCGGGTTCCGCTACGAGGCCGGAGCGCCGAGCTGGAATGGCAATGCGTATACGGTGCGCCTGGCCGTTCGGTCGTAAGAAATGGTCAACGTCAGAATCGCTTGACCAAGGCGCTGGAATCGAAAAAGTAGCGGCTCATTTAGCGGTCGCTACGGTCCATCAATGATATCTTGAGCCGGCGATCCTGAGCAACGGGAGGGGATATGGTGCGCCTCGTCAAGAGAGATAATATCTTTCCCGCGTACCTGTTCGGCGCACCAGTCCATGAATGCCGAATCCAGACCTTCATGGTCGGCGGCACCGGTATAATCAAGGGCTTCCTGCAAGACCCTCTGCCACGGTTTCCCATTTCTGCTTGCCTGCTCGGCTATCAAGCGCTGTTGCCCCGGGCTTAATTGGATATCTTCCGGCTTAACGGTCATACCCTTCGGACTCCTCATGATTCCTCGTCCGTGTTTTTGAAAAACGACCCAGCAAAAATGCTAATTCCGGTGTGGGGCCGGAGCCGAGTTGTCTTGGTCGCTGGCATGAAGACGAATAGCGGGAGAGGGAGCGTCACGAAGCAGCGGCGGATACCGGAGTTCGGAGATACGACCATCTTCCGAAACGGCAAAGACACGCAGGGTCAGGGAAGGACTTTCCTGGAATTGGTCCAGCGGCAAGATATAGTGGAATCCCGACTGCTGTAATGCAGAGTTTCCAAAGTGTTCCGCTACGTCTGGCCGAGCGACAGCGAGCCGTCCCGTGTGAAAAAATTCTCCATTGACATAAATCCAAATCTCTTGAGGAGTCTGCGCCTGTTTCACATCAGCAGCCCAGCCGGCCACTTCAAGATGGCCGTCACGAATTTCAGCGTGGTCAACCCAACCTTGGAGGCTGGAAACGACTACAGGACGGGGTGTACCCTGTGGAGATATAATCATCTGGGGGTCGGGGGATGGAGATTCAGGCAGTTGGTCAAAAATAGCCATAGGGCGCAGGAGGGTGATCTGGTCTTCCAGCTGCGAAATAACAAACGTCTCGACATCGTTTTTGCCTGATCGAAATGCTTTCTCCGGCACAATTGCTGACCAAGAACCAGATTCGCCTTTCACTGGGAATTGCCATGGCCGGGTTACGGCCTGAATTGTGCCATTCACTGCGACCGCCAAGGTACGGGTAGTCTTGGCGTCTTCTTGCGAACGGATTCGGCCGGTGATGTGAGCGGGAATAAAGGCTGATTCAAGGTCGACAGCAGCAAAGAGATCAGGAGAGTCACACTTGATAGAGATGGTATGGTCCTCTCTATGATCAAAATCGGAGAGGGAACGACCGATGAGAGAGTTGGACTCACTGCTGTGACCAAGCCCTAAATCCCAGAGAGATATTTTCTCTGAAGTGAGCCCGAGCTTATAGTCAACGGATTCTTGCAAGATATGTCGCGAGATAGGGGCAAGGCTCAGGCGTTTGTCTATATTCTTGAACGAGAAAAAGGAGAGAGCTTCTCGCTTGCTGTTAGCCTTCAAGGCGGATTGTCCATCCGTTGGCCAGGGGAGTGTAACGCCTAGAAGCTCTGCCACGGTTGGCAAGATATCAGTTGTTTCGACGGAAGATTCGATCAGGAGTGCTTTTTGCTGGTGTGGTGCCTTAATAAAAAATGGGACTAGGGCAATATCAACGTGATTGGTATCCGTCATTTGGCGATGAAATCCACCGGCTCGAAAATTAACCCCGTGGTCGGAGGTAATAATGATGAGAGAACGATCATAGAGGCCGACTTGACGAAGGTGGGCAAGTAGCTGTCCAAAAAGATTATCTACAAATTTGACTTGGAGAAGATAGCGTTGGTAGTTCTGCGCAATCGCCCATGTGTCATTCCCCCATTGAGCTTTACTGTGCTCAGAAAGCCCAGCGAGGTCTCTATCTCTGCTGTACAGCTTTCCTGACGGCAAATAGTTGTAAAGGACATGGGGGAGAAGAATATGAAGATAATGGAGGGTTGGTTGTGGTTGGGGCTTAATGGCACTCACAAATTCGGCAAACTGCTGAAAGCGGTCAACCCACATACCCTCGGCTATGGAATCCCAAATGTCTTTTTTGATCTGGGCTTTTTCCTTTTTGTTGACAGGAGAAGAAACGGGAATGGAGGGAGGAGGCGTTCCGCCAAAGTTCATCCAATTCTGGGTAATAGGGGGAAGCCATACACGCAGGTCCGACGGAAGGAGCAGATGAAGATAGACAATTGATAGGTCGGAGCCGAGGGCCGCGAGGCGTTGAGGCAGACTGTCCTTTCTGGACTTATTACAGAGATCGTCGGGACAGAGCATGGTGAAGGTCCCGAATGTTTTAATTGTATAGGCGTCTTGCAAGAGGGTAAAAATGTTGTACGGATGATCCTTGGCTGTAGGCAGAAGAGAAGAATCTGGATATCGCCCTGTTAGTATAGCCGGAATCGCGTACATCGTTGTGTCACTCACAGTGGTCGTATTTTTGAACCACGTCGCGCTCTTCGTAAAAGCCGCAAAATTCGGATATCGATCAGGGTCAATCTGTAGATCATCGTCAAGGAGAGAGACCAAAGAGAATTCATCAAAAACCACCATGACAATGGGCGGTGGATTGTCAATCTCAACTTGCGTGACGGCAGCTTCCTCTTGCGTGACGGCAGCTTCCTCCTGAGAGAACAGCAGGGCTGAGACCGGAGATAAGAAGAGAAAGAAGGCTGGAACGAGCGCCAGGCCGGGTGAGAGCATGGTGAAAAATGTCCGTATCACGGAGAAGCGGTAATAGCCGACGACCGTGAGCAGGCCAATCATGGTAGCGCCAGCAACGAGAACGAAACCTGGCATCTGTGGAACTGCTTGTAAAGCTTGAACGGCGAGGGCAGCCGAGCCAACGGCTAATAGACATAACAGCAGCCCAAGACTGATCCCTCTGTGAATCCAGCTCATCACCCATGCCGGGAGTAGAAGCAGGGTAGGGAAGCCGAGGAACAAGAGCAGGACAAACAGGATGATATCAAGCGGGGCAGACTGCCGGATGACAAAGAATTCAGCGTGACGAGACAGGAGATCAAATAACGGTTGCGTCACTGCGAAATTCCACACTATCAGGAAGTGCAGACTGCACAGCGCAAGTCCTGGGTATCGGGATATCGAGGAGGATACCTGATGCTGGTTCATCTCGGGCGACTATGCCTGTTTGCTCCGCGCGTAGTAGAGTCTGCGCGTCCCTGATTCGAGGGTTTCCTGCTTGTCGATTGCAAAGGTATCCGCCAGGCAGCGCTCGAAGTACTCCAGGTCATAGTCCGTGTAGTGATCGGCCTTATGCCGCAGCAGGGTCTGAACCATGGGGTCGTCCCGGGTGACGAACTCAATCACCAGCGCCGTGCCGAGACTGGCCAACCAGGAGACGAATTCGCTGAGCGGAATATGCGCACTGATGACCACATGGTGGAGCAGGGCCAGACAGAGGGTCAGGTCGGGCCGCCCGCGGGCAACGAGGGCCTTCCGTTCCTGCCCGCGCCAACCGCAATTGGGGGCGGGATCAGCCACATTGCTGATAAGGGGCAGCACGTTCGGGGAGTGCTCTTGCTTGAGCGCGCCATAGAGGCGGTCAACCGCCAGCGCATCGATATCCATCGCCAGTACAGAGTCCGCATTGTCTGCGGCAATGCGCGCAAACATCCCGGTGTTGCAGCCCAGGTCCCAGACGAGATTCCAGCGCCGGGAGTGCGTGATACGCCGCACGAAATCGGCCTTCTGGTATTGCTCCCTTTCCGTGTAGGGGAGGGCCTCGGTATAGTCGGACCAGGTTGAACGCGTCTGCTTCCAGGTCAGTTGAGCCACGAGTTTCCGGAGCCGGCCGACATTGGCCTGGATGAGGGCCTTATGGAAACCGGCCTGACGTAAATCCTTCTTGAGGTTGCGCTCTGTCTGGGCGTACGAGGCCTGGGCCTTGGCCTGGAGCACAACATGCGACAGCACGCCCGGTCGGAACAGATCTCTGAGCGACATGAGCCGGGCACACTGGGCCGGCTCAATCCCTTCCAGACTGCCGCGCAGCCAGGGCTGAAAGGGCAGGTCTTTGTAGGCCTGCAGAAAGAGTGGATAGAGAAAGAGCTGGCAGAACTGACGATAGCCGACCCAGGGCTCGCCGGGGCGCAGCCGTTCGAACGAGGGAATATCAATAAAGACCGGCTGACTGCCGGACCACTGGACGTTGAAAGGGGTGGCGTCTTTGAGCGTCATGTCGGCGTCCAGGGCAGCGGCCTGGAGTTCAAGGGTCAGGAGTGCGGCGTCCCGCAACATGCTGAATGGCCACTCGTAGGGGTAGGAAATGAACGGAATGGCCTGGTGTTTGAGGATAACGGACCAGTGGGCATCGCAGCGCTCGGCGTGAGGCGAGGGCGCAGCGTCCGGGGACTCAACCATCTGCTCGGTGTGAACAATTTTCCCATCGCCCATGGATTGCCGGAAAAACGGCTTGGTCTTGAGGACTTCCCACTCCTGGGCGGCAGGGGGATTGAGGCCGCGCAGAACCGCCCCGTCCTGGTAAAAGACCCGACTGGTCCGGTCGCGGAATGAGCCCGGCTCAAAGTGGGGGGCACCCATGCTGGTCTGCGTCTGAATGGGCGGATACGGAGAGACGCGGCCTCTTCTCCGCCCTACTGTGGGCCGTCAGAGGAGTCTGAGGGCGTGAGGGAGGTCGAATCCATGTCCGACTCGCTTTCCTCCTGTGGGGCATGTCGGCCAAAGAGGCCAAGCAGGCGGTGCCAATAGAGTTTGGCGATCACCGCAAGGCCGGCCAGTCCGCCGAGTACGAGTTGGAGCAGCATGCTGCCGCTGCCCGGATCGAGATAGGCCAACGCGGCAGAAGGGGCGGTCAGACTAAGGAAAAAGACCATGAGGATAAGAGACCCAAGTCGGCGCACGTGTTACTTCCTCCGTATGTCGCACAATTCGTATGTTTTTCGTTGATATGTAACATGCCTGTCATAACTGATCCCTGCTGTTTTCTCAATGGCAAGGGCAGGAGGGTTCTTCCCTCAAAGAAGGACTATCGGTACATGAAAAGAAGGCGCTAAAAAATGAGGATTAGTCAGGTTGTTCACGGCTTGCCGCCGGAATATCTGGGAGGGACCGAAACGTACGCGGCCGCTCTGACTCAAGAGCTGGCACGACAGGGACATGCCGTCTCGGTTTTTACGCGCCGCGCAGACCCGGAGCAGCCTGAGTATCGGGTGGAGACGACGCGCGTTGAGCGTGTTGAGATTACACGGGTGAATCATACCCTGCGGGAGAGTAAAACGTTCCCGGCTAGTTACGAAAATGCAAACATCGCCACCCGTTTTGGACAGATGCTGGATCGTTTCCAGCCCGACATCGTCCATTTCCAGCATCTCATGTATCTGTCCACAACGTGCGTGCACGAGGCGGTGCGGCGTCAGATTCCGGTGGTGATGACGCTGCACGACTACTGGCTCATCTGCCAGCGCGGCCGGTTTCTGAAACCCGATTTATCGGTGTGCCCAGGCCAGACCGATACCGGCTGTGCCCAGTGTTTTCACCATGTGCTCGACCGAAATATGGCGACCATTCATCATTGGCTGAAACCGCTGCTCAGCCGACACCCCTGGCTCAGAGAGCAGGCCCGGCGTTGGTATGGGAAACGGGCCGGTTCTCAGTCCGTCTCGCTCGCGGCGCGGCAACAGATTCAGGCCCGTATGGCCCATATTCGGGCGCTGTGTGCATCGGTGTCGCTGTTTTTGGCGCCGTCGCGTTTCCTCCGCGAGCAGTTTGTGGCTTTTGGCGTCCCGCAAGAGAAAATTCTGTTTCACGAGTGCGGCTTGCAGACCGACGCCATTCGGCCCGCTCCGAAAACCGGTATTCCTCAGAAAAACGGGGGCAAGCGGCCTCTCACCTTTGGCTATATCGGCGTTGTTGACCCGGTGAAGGGCGTCCATCTGCTGGTCGAAGCCTTTCAGACCCTGCCTCAGGCAGAACTGCGCATCTATGGCGGCGAGGCGGCCTATGCACCCTATCCGGACGAAAAACGCTTTCGCTCGCAGTTGGCCAACTCGGCCCGTATTCGGTGCATGGGGCGCTACGAGCAGCATGAACTCGGTCGCATCCTGGCTGAGGTGGATGTCGTCGTCGTGCCCTCGATCTGGTATGAAAATGCTCCGCTGGTGATTCGGGAGGCCTTTCTGGCCCATACCCCCGTGATTACGGCCGACTTTGGCGGCATGCGCGAGTGGGTAACGGATGGCGTGAACGGCCTGCTGTTTCAGCCGCGCGATATCGATGACCTGCGTCAAAAGATGAACCGCTTTATTACCGAACCGGATTTGGTTACCCGGCTCTCACGCGCATTTCCCGCGGTCAGATCGATTCGCGCAGACGCCGCCCTGCTCGAACAGCACTATCGGCGTCTTGTACACTGATGGGCCAATCTTCCCCAACGCCTCTGCCCTTCCAACAAAGAAGGCACGAAAGAATCACTCCCCGCTTGAAGGGAACACCCCGGATATGAGGCCCGACCCGAGAGCAAAGAACGCTACGGTGTAGCGCGTCTCTCTTCCCCTTTAGGAGGAGTGCGGGCTTCCAGTCCGCATGGCAGCCAGGATGGCCGCCCTCCCAGGAAGAGAGTCCCACGCAGCCCCTCCCAGGCCGCTTGGGGCCGGCCCCTGTCCTTCCCTACGAGCGCGGACTGGCACGGCTACAATTTATCGTGAAACGCTCTAGGGTCTGGACTCATAACGGGGGTTTTCCTTGTAAGCGGGCTGTGATGCGTTCGCCCCCATCACGGCTTCCCATAGCTCCTGGGGTCACTTCGTATGTGCTCACTTCGAAGCTGCTGACCCGCACCTGGTGCGCCGGCTTCTCATCGCCCGGGCACGGCTCCTGCTCCGGGGTACCGCCCCTGGGGAAGCGCCCCCCCTCAATGCGCACCATCTGCGCGTTCATCGTGCGCAACAATGGGGCACGTCTTGCGGCTGCCTCCAATTTGGCGTCCACCCTGGCCAGCAACCTCAGGGTCGGGGTGGAGTATTCCGAGGCTCGCCCGGCCCTGAGGACGAACTGTTTGAGCAACGCCTGGCCCTTGCGCCACACTTCCGGTCCCACGCCATGCTCGGCCAGCAACTTGCCGTAGCAATACGCAAACATCGGCGGCGGCTCGCTATTTAGGGCTTCGATTTTCTCGCCCGCCCGCCCCGCCTTTAATCGCTCGCCCGGCTCCATCGCCTCGGTCGCCTCCAGCAGATATTGATCGGCCAGCATGTCGGGCGGTCAGTCTTGGGCGACCGCTGGGCCGGAGAAGAAAAGAACGACGAGAAAAGGGAAGGCGGCGGTCCTGGCGAACTCCACAGGCGGACAGGGGCTAGGCGGTCCGCCGGAGCAGCTCGGCTATGCCCTCGCCGATTTTGCCCAACGCTTCCGCCTGCGTGCGGCTCTGCTCGCGTTGGGCGGCCTCCATGGCGTCCAGTTGGCGGTTGCGCTCCTGGGAGGCTTTGCCCATCTGGCGCAAGCCCCAAGCAATCAAGAGCAGTTGCCCGACCCCAATCCCGACCCCCGCCCACGCCGTAATGATTTCGTGTTCCATCTCTGGGGACTCCTATCAGATTCTTAGTCTGAAAATAAGATTCAGTGCCGCCGGCGCTGGGTGCCCGCCATGGCCCAGCAGAAAGCCCTCCTGACATCCAATGCTGAGGGCCATTCTCTAATGAGCCGTACTTCAGTTCCAGCACACGAGCGTTACGAAACCGAGGCCGGCACCTCGCCTACGATCACATGCCCCTTGACGCTCTCCACGACCGAGATGTCGTATCCGCTCTGCAGGTTCATCCAGAAGGCCGGACCGGTTCCAAGGTAGCGGCCGAGGCGTACGGCCGTCTCGGCCGTGACCGCCCGTTCGCCCCGTAGGATGGCGGTAATCCGGTTTGCCGGGACACGGAGGGCGAGCGCCAGCCGGTTGGCGCTCATACCTCTCGCTTCCAGTTCCGCCCGCAGTACCCGACCAGGATGGGTCTTTACTCGTGTCATAGCCTGCCTCCCGATTTTATCCTGTGTGATAGTCCTCAATGCTCACCTCGTGCGCAGGGCCGTCCGCGAATCGAAACGTCACCCGCCAGCGCCGGTTCACCGTCATTGCCCATCGTCTCCGCCGGTCGCGGGTCAGTGCGTGGAGCCGAACGGCCTGAAGCGCCCGAAGCGGAGCGAGCGAAGACGCGGCGTCAAGCGCATCGAGCAGCATCAGTGCCCGCTCGTAATCAAGGCCGCGAAAGCCTCTCAGCCGGCCGCTCTCGAACAGTCGGCGACTCTTACTGTCTCCGAATGATTGAATCACGGAGGATGACGATAGAATGTTTGGTGTAATACGTCAAACGTACAAGTTCAGTAGGAGAAGGCGTCGCCGGGCTTCTGCTGCCTGTCGGCCGGGTCGATGACCTCCCGGCCTAGACCCCAGGGCTTTGACGATGGTCTCTCGCCTCCGGCCGTCAGCGCTTTATACCTCGACAAACATCCCGACAAGATATGTATTATCGGTCCATTGTTGATAGGATTCCAGGCGTCCACTTGAGCGGCGTGTGCTCAGAGTACCGTCACTCAAAGGGCAGTGTCCGGCTTGTCGGTAGTGAGAAAAATGGATAGGCGTCGGGTCCGCCCTGCTTGAGCAACACTATCGGCGTCTTTTGCACTGATCGGCAGCTCACCAAACCGCTGAGAATCGAGACAAACTCATGTATAATCCCTCCGCAGGATGGAGGAATTGCCCAGGGTGAAATTTCCTCCCTTAATGAGACGATTTTCAACGCTTTCTTTGATCGGAGTTTCAAACCATAATAGGGCAGGAGGCAGATATGAAGCTCCAGTACTATCCAGACGGGGATATCCTCTGCGTCGAGTTCTCAAATACGCTGATAGAGGAGACGCGTGACATCACCGAGCAGGCGCTCGGGGAGTTTGATAATCAGGACCGTCTGGGAGCCGTGACGCTCTCAGGGGTCTCGCAATATATCGATATTGAGGCGCTCCCGGCACAACTTGTGGAGCGGAGGGAAAGTGAAGACATGGAATCCAGCCTGGATATCAAGAAGACGGGCTGGCGCGTTTGACGATGGTCTCCAACTGTCCGCCGTTGGCGCTTTGCACCTCCCCCAACCTCCCGACAAGACCTCTATGATTGACGAAACGCTCTCTCTCGTCGTCCCGTGCCGGGCGGACGAACCGGACCTGGGCAGTACGCTGGAGAGCCTGTTGGCGGCCAGTCTGTCGCCCCAGCTTCCGTCCGGCCGTGCCCGGGAACTGCTCGTGTGCATTAATGGGGTCGGCCCGGACCGGCCCTGTCCGCCACTGCTGGCGGTCCGGGATTTTTGTACGCGTCACGCGATAGCGCTCCGGGAGATTCCGCTCTCCTCCGCAGAGCAGGCTCAAGCCGACGCGCATCAACAGTATCAGTCCTCTCCGGGAACTGGGGGGCAGGGAGCATTGACGTGTCGCGTGCTGCTGGCAGACTGGCGGGGGAAGCCCCGAGCCATGAATACTTTGTGGCAATGGGCGTGCGGCGACCTGCTCCTGTTCTGTGATGCCGACGTCCGCATTGATACGCAGGCCATTGCTTATCTATACGCGTGCATGCAGACGGAGCCGCAGTTGGGGTTGGTTGCTACGCGTGAAGTGCCAATGCTGGAGCCCGAGGCGAGTATCTGGAGTCGTATGGGCGCACTGCCGTATCGATTCAACTTCGGGAATGCCGGCGGTCGCCTCTTTCTGATACGCAAAGATGCGCTGAGCGAGCCCATGCCGGAAGACTTGCTGCTGGAAGATGCCTGGCTGACCGTTGCGGTCGGAAAACAGCGTGTGCGTAAAGTCATGCAGGCCCAGGTGTTTTTTATCCTGCCGCAGACGTGGCGCGACTATTTTGCTGAGCGGGTGCGTGCCGAGGGCGGAAAAATGCAGATTCGCCGCCAGTACGCCCCCCTGCTCGCAAACGGCCCGGTCGCGGCATATCCCTGGGCCGAGTTTTTGCGCGCCATTCGGATACGTGAATACGGGCTGGTCCTCCTGGCCCTGGGTCTTCGTGGTCTGGCCAGGCTGTGGGCCTGGAGACGCCTCAGACGGGCCGGCTTCTACAGTTTGTATCGGCCCTTTGTGTCAACCAAACGCTGGTCCGCTCAGGCAGCGACTCGAGACGCGTCTCGGCCGTTCGGACAGTCCGGGGCTCAACAATGAAGGTCTCGGTTGTCATCCTGGCCTGGAATTCCGCCCGGAAGATTGAAGCCTGTCTGGCCTCGTTACCTGCCGGTCTGACGGCCAGCCACGAGGTGATTGTGGTGGATAACGGCTCACGGGACCTGACGGTGTCGGTGTTGAGAGACCGCTTTCCCCAGGTCCGCATTATTGCGAATCGGAAAAACCTCGGGGTGGCACCGGCACGGAACCAGGGTATCCGGTGTGCGCGCGGAGAATACATTCTCATCCTGGATGACGATACGATTGTGCATCCCGCTGCGCTGGACCAGCTTGTGCAGTTGCTTGACGCCAGCCCGGAGGTGGGCCTGTGCGGGCCCAGACTCGTTGATGCCGAGGGGCAGCTGTGTCTGTCCTGTCGTTTGTTTCCGACGCTCTTGGACAAGATCGGCCGTCGTTTTCCGTCTGCGCTCACGCACCGCGCTGCCCGGCGGGCCGAGTTGGCGGACTGGGCGCACGATACGCTCCGGTCGGTCGACTATGTGATTGGCGCCTGTCAGCTCATCCGCCGACGGGCGCTTGACGAGGTCGGCCTGCTGGACGAACGGATTTTCTACGGTCCGGAAGATGTCGATCTGTGTCTGCGCATGCACCAGGCGGGGTGGCAGGTGGTCTACCAGCCGGCCGCGGTGGTGACGCACGCCGAGCAACGCATCGCCCGCTCGGCCTTCTCGCGCCTGGGCTGGAAACATCTCCGCGGTCTTGCCTACTACTTTTGGAAGCATCGGTATATAGTCTCTCGTCGGGCGCTGTACGCACGATTTCCAAACGCCCCGAGGGAGAGCGATACGTTGTGAAGCCTGTGCGTCCGTCTCAAACGCCAGGAAGGAGGCGCGACTCCGGAAGACGGTCACCCCGCAGAAGCGATCAGACCGTTCTCCTGCTGATGCTGGCCGACTTGGTGTGGGCCTGTCTTGCGTATGGGAGCGCCTTTTCCCTGCGCGTCTATCTGCCCTTTCCCCTGACGGCGGATTTCCTGCCGGCTTCGCGTTTCACCGAAGTGGTCCATCCCCTGCTGTTGCTCTTGGGGACGCAGGTGGCCCTGCTCTATTTCTTCGGCTTGTACGACCAGCCGGCACCGCACCGGCGTGTCCGTTTGGTGACGCGGGTGGCGACGGCCCTCGGCATCCAACTGCTGGCCACGGCGGCGTGGTATTTCTTTCGGGGCGACTTGTCCTTCCCGCGCTCCGTGCTGGTGGCCTTCTGGGTGTTTAATACCCTGGGCATTATCGGCGTGCGGCTGTGGATGAATCACCGTCTCGGACACTCCAGCCCGGTGCGGGTCCTCCTGATCGGTCTCGCGCAGGATGTGCGGATGTTTCTCTCCAGCCTGACCGACCTCCATCCGTCTCCCGGTCTCGATGTTGTGGGCGCAATCGGGTTGGAGGAGGCCGCCTGTCAGACACCGGAAGCGGTCGGTGTCCCGTGGCTGGGACGGATAGATGGTCTGCCCCAGGTCCTTGAACGGGTCGAGATCGATGAGGTGATTCTCCTGTCGTCCGCAAGCTGGAAAGACACGTTTGTTGACCGGCTGCTGAATCTGCCCACCGGCCACATGGCGGCCGAACGGCCGCGCGTCCTCGTGGTCCCCTCCGTCTATGACATTCTGGTGGGACGGGTGGCGTCCGTGCGTCTGCACGATGTGCCCTTGGTCGAGGTGCTGAAGAATCCGCGTGAAGAACTGGCCTTTCTGGTGAAAAGTCTCGGTGATCGCCTGATTGCCGGCGTCTTGCTGGTCTTGTGTTTGCCGCTGGTGTGCGTGGCCGCCTGCCTGATCAAGCTCTCGTCGTCAGGACCGGTGCTGTACCGGCAGCGGCGGGTGGGCCGGCACGGAAAAGCCTTTACCTTGTATAAACTGCGCACCATGGTCAACGAGGCCGAGGCGCAGACCGGTCCGGTGCTGGCCCGCTCGGATGACCGCCGGGTGACGCCGGTCGGTCGCCTGCTGCGGGCCACCCGGATTGACGAAATCCCGCAGCTCTTCAACGTCCTCAACGGGTCCATGAGTCTGGTTGGTCCCCGCCCGGAGCGGCCCGAGTTTGTCGCCGAGTTTCAGCAGACGATTCCCGGTTATGCGGAACGTCTGCAGGTCAAACCCGGCCTGACCGGTCTGGCCCAGGTCAACGGCGAATACCACACCTCGCCCGAGTACAAGCTGAAATACGACCTGGCCTATATCTACAATTATTCGCTGTGGCTGGATGTCCGCGTCCTGACCGAGACGGTCAAGGTCATCCTGACCCGGCGCGGCGTATAGGATGTGGGTTGTGTCGGCCCTGATGCCACTTCAGCGGTGGGACGACGTTCTGCGGGTCGGCCTGCTGGTGCTGTTCTTTGCCACCTGGAATCTCCCCATCGCCTTTCAGCAAACCGCGCTGGGCTGTCTGCTGGCCTTCCTCGGCTATACGCTGTGGCGCACCCGCGCTCTGCCCCGCACGCCGCTGTGGTGGCCCTTTTTCGTTTTTTTTGCCGCCCTCCTGGTCTCAACCGTTCTGAGTCCCGATCCGCTGCAGTCCTTTATCGGGTACCGGAAAATGTGGCTCATGGGCGGCTGTCTGGCGGTCTTTGTGCTCGTCCGCAGCGGGCGGGAAGTGGAAAAACTGCTGACCGTGGCGCTCTGGGTCGCCGGAGCGGTGGCGGTGTATAGCATCGTGCAGCATTTTACCGGGCTCGATCTGGCCAAGACGCTGGTCGGCAAGGAGTCCAACCTCGACCCGTTCTGGTTTGGCCGCCAGGAGGGCTACCGGGTAAAAGGGCTGCATCCGTCCGGGATCACCTATGCCCACGCCTTGCTCTTTCCGCTGTGCCTGATCACCGCCTGGGGATTGGCTCCCGGGCTGTTGAAAACGCAGCGTCTCCTGCTGGTCGGGGGGTGGGTGTGTATGCTGCTGGCTCTGTTCTTCTCCCTCACGCGTGGCGTCTGGGTCGCCTACGGTGTGGTGCTGGTGGTGTACGGGCTAGTACGGGGCCGTCGCGCCGTGCTGGCCGTGGTTGGGGGGGTGGCGGTGTGCGGTCTGCTTTTTGTCAGCGCCGGGCAGGGGGTGCGCGAACGGGGACGGTCGATCTTTGACGTTGAGGCCAATATCGGGCGCAGTCAGATCTGGCTGGCCAATATCGATATGATCAAGGAGCGGCCCCTGACCGGCTGGGGGTTTGGGAACTATAAGCAGTTTCGGGCGGCGTTTTATCAGCGCTATCCCCAGGCCGACACCGATGCGCACGCGCACAATAACTTCCTCCAGATGTGGGTGGATACCGGTCTGCTTGGCCTGGCGGCCTTTCTCTTCCTGGTCGGCTCGATTATCGTGACGGGCTGGCGTGTCTATGCGAGACAACGGACCGAGCCGCTGAAAAGCCTGACCCTGGGCTGCTGGCTCGGCCTGGTCGGTTTTCTGATTGGCGGCCTGACCCAGTATAACTGGGGGGACGCGGAAGTCGCGCTGGTGTGGTGGGCCACGGTGGGGCTGATGATGCACTTGGGGCAGTGGACCGAGGAATGAGCAGTGCTGGCCCGGTGAAATCCGCTCCGGCGATGTGCTCCGCCGGCGTGCTTGCTTCTTCCCCTCCACAGACTACTCTGTGGAGAGCGCGCCCACCGGACGGAGCACCCATCCGCTGGCCTGGAAGAAGGGTGCAGACAGGCGGAGCGTTTTTCCGTTGCCCCCGGTCCTCGGGAACGGCTTTCGTTGGCTGGTCTCGGCCAAGGGTGCCCACCCCTTGTTCGAGGCCGTGTGCGAGCTTGGAATATGGAATTAAGCGGATGGGGTAAATACCCAACCATCAACGCGGAGGTGTTGCACCCGCTTACCCCTGAAGACGTGCTCAGGCGCCTCCGCGGCAATCTCCAGCATCCGTTGATTCCCCGCGGGCTGGGACGCAGTTATGGCGACAGCTCGCTGGCCCCTCAGGTCATCAGCACTCGTTATCTGGATCACTTGCTGCGCTTTGATGCGTCCAGTGGGAGGCTCACCTGCTCGGCCGGCGTCAGCTTTGCCGATATCCTGTCGGTCTTTCTCCCGAGGGGCTGGTTCCCGCCTGTCACGCCCGGCACGAAATTCGTGACGGTTGGCGGCGCGATCGCCAGTGATATCCACGGGAAAAACCATCATCTGGAGGGCAGCTTCACCGACCACGTGAGTCGTCTGAAAATCGCCACCGTCTCTGAGGGTATCGTGGAATGTTCACGAGAACAGCATCCTGAACTGTTCTACGCCACCTGTGGCGGGATGGGGCTGACCGGCGTCATCCTCGAAGCGACATTTGGGCTGAAACCCATTGGGAGCGCCTACATTGACGCCACCCTGCTCAAGGCGGCCACCCTTGCAGAAACCCTGGAGCTTTTTGCCCTCCACCAGCATGTCCCCTACTCGGTTGCCTGGATGGATTGTCTGTCGCTCGGCAGATCGCCCGGGCGGTCTGTGGTGATCTTGGGCGAACACGCCGACCAGGGAGGACTCACCCCGGGCAAAAGGCCCCGACTCGTCGTTCCCGTGGATATGCCGAGTTTTATGCTGAATCGCTCTACTCTGCGCGCCTTCAACGCGCTGTACTACAACCGAGTCAGAAAAAAACGAACGGACCGTCGGCTGCATTATGAACCGTTCTTTTATGCGCTGGATGGCCTGCGCCACTGGAACAGACTGTACGGCCAGCGCGGGTTTACTCAGTACCAACTGGTCCTGCCGCAAGAGGCCAGCCTCGAAGGGCTCAGAACCGTGCTGGAGCGGCTGGCCGCTTCTCGGCACAGTTGCGCTCTGGCGGTCCTGAAAGCCTTTGGGAAAGGGAACGCCAATTATCTTTCCTTTCCGCTGGAAGGGTGTACCCTGGCCCTGGACTTCCGGCTGGAGGCGGGCGTGTTTGAGCTGCTGAATGAACTGGACCGCATCGTGCTCGATCATGGTGGACGGGTGTATCTGACAAAAGATGTGCGCCTGTCGGCGGCGATGTTCCAGCGGAGCTATCCCAAATGGCAGGCCTTTCTGCAGGTCAGGAAAGCCTACGGCGCGGATCAGCGGTTGCACTCCCTGCAATCACAACGCTTGGGGCTGTAGACGATGAAACATATTCTCATTATCGGGGCGACCTCGGCCATCGCCGAAGCGACGGCCAGAATCCTTGCGCAGCAGGGCGATCGGCTCTATCTGCTCGCTCGGAACCAGGAGCGTCTCTCAACCCTGGCTGCGGACCTGAAAATTCGGGGAGCGGTTTCGGTCGGATACCGCCACCTTGACGTTCAGGCTTTTGATACGCACGCCGCTGCCATCGCTGCCGCGTTTGCCGCCCTGGACACGGTTGACGCCGCCTTGATCGCCCACGGAACCTTACCCGACCAGCAAGCGTGCGAAACCGACTGCACGGCCACCGTGGCAGCACTGCATACCAACGCGATCGGCACCGTTGTGCTCCTGACGCATCTCGCCAACAGACTGGAGCGACAGCAAAGCGGCACCCTCGCGGTCATTACCAGCGTCGCCGGTGAACGTGGCCGTCAGTCCAACTATGTCTACGGCGCAGCCAAGGGCATGGTCTCCGTTTTCCTGCAAGGACTCAGGAACAGGCTCTACCGGTCCGGGGTGAATGTGCTCGACATTAAACCCGGCTTTGTCGACACGCCGATGACGGTCGGATTCGAGAAGGGGGTGCTGTGGGCGGAGCCTGAGACCATCGCCAGGGGGATCGTCAAGGCTCTTGACACGGGAAAAAGCGTGACCTATCTGCCATGGTTCTGGCGATACATTATGCTCCTCATCCGCAGCATTCCTGAGCGTCTTTTCAAGCGGCTGAAGCTCTAAGATGAGAACGTTGACGGGATCCGTGTGGCCATGCCTGAGCGAGGAGAGGCGCGAGGCTCTCCGTAATGCCTGAGCACGTGCTCGCCCCGCGACCAAGAATCCGCGTGGCGCATATTCTGGCCTGCCTGCCGTGGCTGATGGTGTTGGGCTGGCTCAGTAGCGCCGCCTGGTTTCTGACCGACGACGCCTTCATCAGTTTTCGCTATGTCCGCAATCTGCTTGAAGGCCACGGTCTCGTGTTCAATCCCGGCGAATACGTTGAGGGCTATACCAATTTTCTGTGGATCCTCGAACTGGCGACCATCTGGGTCACTCTCGGGATACGGCCGGAGGACGCCGCCCCGTGGCTGTCCGTCGCCTGCACGGCCGGCACCATCGCCCTCATGGTGTGGTGGGTCGTCCGTACGCCCTCGTTGCGCCATCGGGCCCTGGTGGGCTGGATGGCGCTGGGGCTGCTGTGCAGCAGCGCAACCTTTGCCGTCTGGACTTCCGGGGGGGGGCTGGAAACGCGGCAGTTCACCTTCTTTGTCGTCCTGGCGGTGATCTGCCTGGGCGTTCACGGCAACAGCCGCTGGAGCCTGCTGACGGCCTCGCTGAGTCTGGCGGCGGCCGCTCTGACGCGGCCCGAGGGTATCATGCTGGCAGCCTGCTGCTTCGGCTGGTTCGCCGTGCAGCGTCTCCTCACAGTCGGGCGACTGGACTGGGGCGATGTGAGCGTCCTGGTGACGCCATTCACCACCCTTGTCGCCGCCCATTTTCTGTTCCGCTACGGCTATTATGGCGAGTGGCTGCCCAATACCTATTACGCCAAGCATGTGCGCCCCTGGTATGAGTCCGGCTTTCGTTATCTGTGGGCTGCTGGGCTGGAGACCGGCCTGTATCTGCTCCTGCCGCTGGCGTTCGTCGCCCTGCAGGAGCGCTGGCGTACGTACCGGGATGGTACCTACGCCCTGGTGCTGCTCTGCATCACGGTCCATATGGCGTATCTGGCGCGCATCGGCGGCGACTATTTCGAGTATCGCCCGCTGGACTTTTACTGGCCGCTGCTGGCACTCCCCGCTGCGCACGGCATTGTGCACCTGGGCTCCCGGATGGCAGACGGACTGCGGCGGGTCCGACGCGTTGCTTCATATACGTGGTCGGCCGGACCGCGGGGGTGCGCCATCGTTCTCTTCCTGCCGGTGCTGTTTTATACCAGTGCCATGCAGGGCGTCTTGTTGTTCGAGGGGAGCCCGAGACCGCTGGCGCAGCACCTCGAACTTGATGAAGAGAACCTGGGGTGGCTGCTCGCCGCGCCCGGGATGCCGATGCTTGTCGCCCTCTCCAACGACCTGCGCCGGCAGCTTGCCCTACAGGTTGTTGGTCTGCGCTTCCCCAACCACCGCGATCACGCCAAGGGAGAGATCCGGCGTTTCAAGCCCTACGAGACGATGGAGCGCGGGATCATTCCCGATGACGCCCTGATGGCTCAGGGCGCTCTAGGAATCCTTCCGTATTATCTTCCGGACCTGAAATTCATCGACATTGGCGGTCTGGCCGACGCAACCGTGGCGCGCACTCCGGTTGCGCACCCCAACCATCAACGCATGATGGCGCACGACCGCCAGCCGCCGCCCGGATACCTGGCGCAACGAGGCGTCAACTTCCACATCTACCCGCCGGCCTCCAGTGAAACCGCAGCACTCGCCCTCGCGGACTATACCGTGCAAGTCGGTCCCGCCCTGTGGATGCCTTTCGATGCCCAGGATCCTCGGTGGGCCGCCGCGCGTTTCGCCAAGCATGACCTGAAGAGGGGGAAAACGTTTTCGACCAGCGCCCCTGCGGGCAATCAGTTTCGTGTCGGGCCGCTCAACTACGTTGGGGAGCGTTTTCTTGGGCATTTTGAGGAGGGCTTCGACGGCTGGCGGCTGGACGGCGCGGCCATCACCAACCACGGACAGCATGCGCACTACGAGGGCGAATGGTGGAGGACTCAGAGCAACCCCGGCCCGGGATTTCTGACGAGCTATCACCCAAGCAAGGGGGACGAGGCGACCGGAAGGGCCTGGTCTCCGGAGTTCACTGCGCGGGCCGACCAGCACCTCGCCTTCCTGATTGCCGGCGGCGCGGGCGCCGGGGTCGGGCTCCGCCTGCTGGCCGACGGGGCGGAGGCCGCAGTCTGGCGCGGGAAGGGCTGGCTGCATCACTGGAAATTCACCCTGGTCGTCCATCCGCTGGTCGACGTCGCCGGGAAAACTTTGCAACTGGAGCTCTTCGACGACGAGACTGGCAGCACGGACCTCGTCCTCATACCGAACTACATCATGCTTGACCACGTCATGCTGGTCCGGGCAGACCTGGCGGCTCTTGACAAACTCCTCACGGGATTAGGTGAACCCCTTATCCGTTCCACCTTTGCGGTGTATCTCCACGACAGGGAGTTGATTTACGTCAAAGACGCGTGCCGCCAAGCCGACCGGGACGCGCTGTTCTCGCTGCACTGGGCACCGACCGACAAGGCGCACCTGCCCGCCTATTGGCAGGAGTACGGCTTCAACGTTCGGGACTTCCGGTTCGCGGAGCGGGGGCTCCAGGCTGGCGACCGATGCGTGGCAATCGTCCGCCTGCCTGACTATGCCATCAGTCAGATTAAGACCGGGCAGTTCGTCTACGGGCCGGATAAGGAACTCGTCTGGCGGTGGCGGGACAACTTCCATTTGAGTCAGTAGTCGAAAAATCGGGCAAGCGTTGACAGAGTGCGAGACTGGCTTACCTTGCCACAACGTCGCGCGGCAGGAGCCGTCAATATGTCAGGAGGGAGATTAATAGTGGCACAAGAGTTGGAAAGGGTCGCTCTCGGGCGCATTGCCCGGTTGCGGCCGCAGCGATTCACGCTATTCCTAATCTTCCTTGCCGTTCTGGGCGCGGTGCTTGTTCTGCTTCATGAAGTCACCTATGGGGTCGCCCTAAGCTGGGATTCTGTCAATTACATCGCCGCGGCCCGGAACCTGTTGGCAGGAAACGGCTTTACCACAATGGACGGAGCCGATTATGTGGCTTGGCCTCCCCTGTTTCCGGGACTGCTCGCGCTGGCCGGCCTGTTCGTGCTTGACCCCCACGAAGTCGCCGGCCTTGTGAATGCTGTCGCCTTCGGGCTGACCCTCTTCGTGGCGGGTCGGTGGCTGCACCAGAGGATAGAGTCTCGATTTCTTGTCCTCTGGGGTTGCCTTGCCATCATGCTGCAGGCCTCCCTCATACAGAGTGCGGTATGGGCTATGTCCGAGCCCGTTTTCATCCTGTTTACCACGCTTGCATTGGTCGAGACCGAGAAATTCCTGAACACTGATACGCGTTCCTCTCTCGTCCGGTCAGCCCTCTTCACCGCTCTTGCCTGCCTCACTCGGTACGTCGGCGTTACCATAGTCCTTACCGTCTTGCCGGTGTTGCTCTTCAGAGGCAATAAGACTCTCCGGGAAAAGGTCCGGCACAGTGCCACGTATGCAGTCATCGCCGTGACACCGCTTGGGATATGGCTGTTGCGCAATATGCTGCTCTCAGGAACGCTCACCGACCCTTACCGGAATAGGCCCGCCTTTCTTCCCTTTCTCGAGTACTTCCAACAAACCCTTGACATCTTGGCCATCTGGGCGTTCCCGCTTCTGAATCCTCTCCCTGCTGGTGCCACAACAGCGGTGGGAGTAGTCCTGCTGGCGCTTGCAGGAACGGCTAGCTATGGCCTTATGCACTCGTGCCGGGAAGCTGAGCCACGGCCTGGCTGGAATACGCTCACGCTTTTTGGTGCTTTTACGTTGATCTATCTTTCTTTCTTCCTCGTGGCTGCATCAACCACTCCCATAGGCAAAGGGGACCGGCATTTTTGTCCGGTGTATATCCCCCTCCTGTTCCTGGCAGTGCGCACCCTAGACCACCTGTTGCGCATTGAGCGGGCGGGAAAGTATTTCGGGCCTATCGGCAGATGGCTGAGAGCCAGAACGTGTATAGGGAGGCAGCGCAGGGTCAGCCTCGTGGCCACGGTTATGGCTGGCTCACTAGCTCTCTGGCTTGCTGGCTCTGCTGTCGTTACCGGACGGGTCATATCCGCGATCAACGGGAATGGTTCATGGGATTTCTCATGGAGTCTGTCGAGAGCGAGGTTGGTGCAGTCAGCAGTCTTGCGGTATATGCGGGCACACCCTGTCACGGGCTGGGTATACAGCAATGATCCCTTTGCGGTGTATATCCATACCGACGGCTTGGCGAACTATACCTTTGTACCCGACAGAGAGCAGGAATTGGTTCAAGTAGTAGGAAAGTGGGCCACGGCTGATCATGAGATACATATTGTATGGCTCTACAGTTTAAACCGACATTTCCCCATGAATGGGCCTCGCCGCGACTACGACCATCTTGAGGTGCGGGCTTTGCCGGGCGTGGAGACAGTAGCGGACTTGGCCGATGGCGTCATATTGCGCGTCACACCGGACGCTCTCCCAGAGCGTTTCGATATGGATAAGTATCTCGCGAATAAGGAAGCGCTCATCAACACAATCATTCATGCGGCGGGTGAGCCCATCATCCGTTCCGGCTACGATATGTACATCAACGCCAATGAGTTAATCTATATCAAAGACGGGTGTCGTCAGGATGATAGGGACGCACTGTTCTCGCTGCACTGGACGCCGACCGACAAGGCGCACCTTCACCGATATTGGAAGCCGCATGGCTTCATGGGCTTGGACTTCAGTTTTGAGAATTATGGAGTCAAGAGCGGCAACAAGTGTGTGGCGGTGGTTGCACTGCCGGAATATACCATCAGTCAGATTAAGACTGGGCAGTTTGTGTACGGGCAGAAGAAGGAAATTGTGTGGCTCTGGAGAGACAGGGTTGTCATCGAGGCAGCGGGTGAGCCCATCATTCGCTCCGGCTATGATGTGTATGTTAACGCGAATGAGTTGATCTATATCAAAGACGGATGTCGCCAGGACGATAGGGATGCACTGTTCTCGCTGCACTGGGAGCCGACCGACAAGGCTCACCTTTCCGACTATTGGCGGGAGTACGGCTTCAACGTTCTGGACTTCCATTTCGAGGAGTATGGAGTCAAGAGCGGCGGCAAGTGTGTGGCGGTGGTTGCGCTGCCGGAATATAGTGTCAGCCGCATCAAGACCGGGCAGTTCGTCTACGGGCCGGATGAGGAACTCGTCTGGCGGTGGAGAGAGAGTGCCCGGTTCGACGATTAACAAGGCTCGCCCGCAACCAAGATCCCCGAGAGTATTTTCAACTCTTCGACTCTGAATCAGAGCACAAGGGTCATCTCATGCTTGACCACATTATGCTCGTGCGAGCAGACACAACAAAATCATTGAGCCGGTCAGAGCACCCAGGCACATATCCCCAGCCAAGTCATGACCGTCACTAAGAGCGGCCAGTCTGAGAGGAGGGCATCCGTCGGCGATTCTCCCCCCTCAAGCGCTTCCACGATAAACCAATAACGGAACAGCCCATACAGCACGACCGGGATGGAGACGACCAGTTCGGGGCGGACTGTCAGCACAAACAGACTGTAGAACAGCAACGTCCCGGTGGCTGCCATCTCAGCGTAGCGGTCCACTAGCGTCACCGAATACTGTTCCAGCACCCGCCGCCCGTCTCCGCCGCTCTGCGTCAGTTCCTGACGACGCTTCACCGACGCGAGGTACAAGGCCAGACAGAGCGTGGTCACAAACATCCACGCCGATACCGGGGCGTCCACGGCCACTGCACCGGCATGGACCCGGAGGATAAACCCGACGGCAATACTGAAGATGTCGAGAATGGGCTGGTATTTCAGAACATAGGTGTAGGCAAGGTTCAGGGCCAGATAGGCCAGGATCACCAGCATGACCCCGGGCCGCTGCAGATAGCCCCAAACCAGCACGCCACACAGAGCGCCGAACAAGACGAACGCCTGGCCCGGTGACACGTGTCCAGAGGCCAGGGGGCGCCGAGATTTGAGCGGATGATTCCGGTCATGTGCGATGTCGTGGAAGTCGTTGAGGATATAGATGGCAGACGAGGCCAGACTGAAGAGCAGGGTGGCCAGCAGTGCCTCGCGCACCGCCATCAAGTCGGTCAACTGCCCGGCAAAAAGCACCGGAGCCAGGACAAAGCTGTTCTTGACCCACTGCTTGGGGCGCATCAGCCTGAACAGGGCCGGCACGACGGAGAGAGGAGGGGAGGCGTCTCGATTGGCGATAGTTTTTCCGGTGCCCATGTGCTGTCCAGTCACGCAGCCCCTCAGCAACTGCGGTGGGATATCCCACGTTGAAACCCGATGACGGCGTCCTACCCGGCAGGAGGAGCGGTGCGCTCTATCGGGATGCGCAAGGCGAAGCCGTGCCGGGGGAATGCCGCTCTTATTGCGCGGTGTCCGTCGTCCCGGTTGCGCGCGGCCCTGCACCCGATCCTCAGCTCCCCGGCGATCAGACCGGCCGTAACCGGCCCGGCAAACAGGACACTCCGGCTGTCCTGCTGAACGAGCGCGAGCGTGGCGGTTTCGTATGCGGTCATCATGCGTTCTGCCTGCCTGATTATGGAACAATAGTAGACGGAAACGGGTCAAATGAAAAACAGAGACCGCAAGACGGCTCTGCCGTTCCAAGAGCGGGGAGCCGTCTACGGGCCGGTCACGGCTCCCCTTGCCGCTCATATAGCGCGTCTATATGGTGGGACGATCCCGTCATGTCCCGTCTTTGGTCGTATATCTTTCGCTACCGCTATCGATACGCGCGTGGCATCGCCTGCCTGGTGGCGACGGCGACCCTGGCAATGTCCATCCCGTGGCTGCTCAAGCAGGCGGTCGAAGGCATCGAGCACGGCCGGCCGGTCGACGAGATCGCGTCTACGGTCCTGCTGATTATCGGGATCGCCCTGCTCCAGGGGGTTGTCCGCTCTTTTTCGCGCTTTCTGATCTTCAACGTCGGGCGGGATATCGAGTACCAGCTCCGCAACGATCTGTTTGCCCATCTCCAGACCCTGTCCCTGAGCTATTACCAGCGCCAGCCCATCGGCGACCTGATGTCGCGCCTGGTCAACGACGTGACCGCGGTGCGCCTGCTGCTCGGCCTGGGCATTATCAACATCCTGAACACCCCGCTGTATTACGTGTATGCCATGGCGGCCATGCTGGCCATGGACCCGGTCCTGACCCTGCTGGCGATCGCGCCGTACCCCTTCATGTTTCTGGTGGTCAGGGCGATGAGCCGCCAGCTCATGGAGCGCACGCTCAACGTGCAGGCCGGTCTGGCCGACCTGTCGAGCCGCGTCCAGGAGAGCGTCAGCGGTATGCCCGTCGTGCGCGCCTATGTGCGTGAGGCCTGGCAGAACGGCGTGTTTGGCACGCTGAATGAGCGCTTCAAGACCGAGAATATTGCCCTGTCTCGCCTGCGCGGCCTGTTTCCGCCGCTGATGAAGGGCATATCCGGAACCGGGCTGCTGGTCGTGCTGTGGTACGGCGGCTCGCAGGTCATTGCCGGCCGGCTCAGCTTGGGCGACCTGGTGGCGTTTATGGGGTATCTTCACCTGCTGGCCTGGCCGACCATGGCCATGGGCTGGCTGATCTCCCTCTATCAGCGCGGCAAGGCCGCCATGCAACGGCTGGAGGTAATCTGGCAGACCCAGCCCGATATCGTTGACGGCGAGGGGAACGGCGCGAGCCGGAGTGGGCGGACGGTGCGCGGCGAGATCGGGTTCCGGCACGTGGATTTTGCCTATCCGACGGAGGACTGGAGGCCGGGCAGTCGCGTGGGCAATGGACACGCGCCTGACGGACGGACGGTCTTGCACGATATTACGTTCACGGTCCCGGCCGGAAAAACCGTCGGCATTGTCGGTCGTATGGGAGCGGGCAAGAGTACCCTGGTCCATCTGCTGCCGCGTCTGTTCGACGTCACCCGCGGCGCCATCACCATTGACGGGCGGGATATTCGGCTCTTCTCCCTGGCCGAGCTCCGGCGCTGTATCGGCTTCGTGCCCCAGGACCCGTTTCTCTTTTCGGCCCGCATTCAGGACAATATCGCCTTTTCTCAGTCCGAGGCGGACGGTGACGATGTCCGCCGGACGGCCGCCCTGGCCAGTGTCGACGGCGAGATTGAGGATTTTCCCAAGGGCTATGATACCGTCATTGGCGAGCGGGGGATGACGCTCTCGGGCGGGCAAAAGCAGCGCCTGACGCTGTCTCGGGCCTTGCTGGCCGACACGCCCATCCTGGTCCTGGACTGCGCGCTGTCCAGCGTTGACGTGACCACGGAGGGAAAGATTCTCCAGGCGCTCCGGACGAGCACCACGGAAAAGACCGTGCTCATCATTTCCCACCGGGTGTCGGCCATCCGAGACGCCGACTTCATCGTCGTTCTGGATGCGGGACGGATCGTCGAGACGGGAACGCACGCCGAGTTGGTCGAGCGGGGGAGCATGTATACGGAACTCTTTCAGGATCAGGCGCTCGAAGAGGAGCTGGCGGAACTGTGAACCAGGGACAAGACGAAGCCGCCCTCGGCAAAACCTATGACCTGGCGCTCCTGCGCCGTCTGTGGGTCTATATCCGGCCGTACCGCGCGACATTCATTGTCGCCCTGGTCTGTCTGCCGCTGACCTCTGCCTGTCTCCTGGCCCAGCCCTATCTGCTCAAATTGGGCGTGGACTGGTATATTGAGCAGGGGGACGCTGCGGGGCTGGCGCGTATCGGCCTGCTGTTTGCCGCTGCCCTGCTCGGCGAGTTTCTGTTCTTCTACGCCCAGTTCCAGGCCACGATGCTGGTCGCCCAGCGCAGCCTGGCCGACCTGCGGCGTGACCTGTTCACCCACGTTCAGGAACTGCCGGCGAGCTTTTTCGAGCGCACGCCGGTCGGTCGTCTGGTCACCCGTCTGACCACGGACGTCGATGCCATTAACGAGGCGTTCTCCGCCGGGACCCTGACCATCTTCATGGACGTCCTGACCCTGGTGGGCATTGTCGTGATTATGCTGTCCATCGATTTTCGCCTGGCCGTCGTGACGCTGGCTCTCCTGCCCCCGTTATTGCTCATCCTGAATTTTTTTCGGACCCGGACGCGGGTGACCTATCGGACCATCCGGGAACGCCTGGCCCGGATCAACGCCTTTCTGCAGGAAACCCTGTCCGGGATTATGGTCGTGCAGGTGTTTGCCCAGGAACCAAAAATGTTTGCCGAGTTTGAGCAGCGCAACCGCGCCCACCGCGACGCCAACCACTTGTCCAATATGTATGAGGCCAGCCTGTTCTCCATTGTCGAGGCGCTGAGCATCATCTCGATTGCGCTCATGCTGTGGTATGGCGCGGGTCAGGTCGGCCAGGGTCTGGTCGCCCTGGGAACGCTGGTGGCGTTTATCGAGTATCTGCAGAAGTTCTTTGTGCCCATTCGGGAATTCAGTACCAAATACACCACCATGCAGACGGCCATGACCGCGGTCGAGCGCGTGTTTCAACTGCTGGACACGCCGGTCACGATCACCTCTCCGCCCGAGGCCCATCGGCCGCACGAGGTGGCGGGCCGGATAGACTTTGAGCACGTCTGGTTTGCGTACAACGAGGAGGAGTGGGTGCTGCGGGACGTGTCCTTTTCGGTCGCCCCTGGTGAGAGCATCGCCCTGGTCGGCGCGACCGGCGCGGGCAAGACCACGATCAGCAAGCTGCTCAACCGCTTTTATGATATTCAGCGGGGCCGCATCCTGGTGGACGGCGTCGATATTCGCGAGTGGGATATGCACGCCCTGCGCCGCCGGGTTGGCGTGGTGCTGCAGGACGTCTTCCTGTTTGTCGGCGATGTGGCCACCAATCTGAGTTTGGGGCGGACCGACCTGACGCTGGACGACTTGCAGCACGCCGCCCAGCACGTGAATGCGGAGCGCTTTATCCGGGAACTGCCCAACGGCTACCACGAACACCTGCACGAGCGGGGTGCCAACCTGTCCGCCGGCCAGCGCCAACTCCTGTCGTTTGCCCGCGCCCTGGCGTATGACCCGGCCATCCTGATCCTGGACGAGGCCACCTCAAGCGTTGACCCGGAGTCCGAGGTGCTCATTCAGGATGCGCTGACCAAGCTGATGCAGAACCGGACCACGCTGGTGATTGCGCATCGGTTCTCCACCATCCAGAATGCCGACCGCATCATCGTGCTGCACAAGGGCCGGCTGCGGGAAGTCGGCACCCATCAGGCATTGATAGCGCAGCGCGGTATTTACTGGCGCCTCTACCAACTGCAGTACGCCCACACCGCCGGCCTCTCACCGGCCCACACGGACGGACCCGTTCTGGAAGAACTATAGCGAGGCGGCTATGCGCGTGCGGCCTTGGGTCCTATTGACTTGCCTGTGCGTTCTGCCGGCCTGTACCCCGTTGTACATTCTGCGGGCCGGCTATGAGGAGGCAAAAATTCTGTGGTACCGCAGACCGATTGCCGACATCCTGCGGCAGCCCGGTCAGCTCGACCTGTCCACCCAGGAAAAACTCCGGCTCGTCTTACGCGTCCGGGACTTTGCCGAGCAGGACCTCGGCTTCCGGGTTGGGGGGAGTTATGGCAGCGTGTCCGAACTCCCCTCGCCACCGACCATTTACGTGGTCACCGCCGCCCACCGGACGCGTTTGGAAGCCTATACCTGGTGGTTCCCCATTGTCGGCCGGGTCTCCTACAAGGGGTATTTTGAGAGCGCGCAAGCCGACGCAGAGGCCCGGCGTTTAGAGACGCAGGGGTTTGACACCTATATTCGGACCGCGGCGGCCTTCAGTACTCTGGGCTGGTTTGCCGACCCGCTCCTGCCTCAACTGTTGGGATATGACGGGGTCACCCTGGCCAATATCGTGCTGCACGAGCTGTTTCATAATACGTTTTACCTGTCCGGCCAGACGGCCTTTAACGAATCGCTCGCGAACTTTGCCGGGTATCGCGGCGCTATCGCCTTTTTTGTCAAAGCGCACGGGGAGACCCATGCGCTGACCCGACACCTGCGAGCCGCCTGGGAAAAGGAGTTGGCCGTTTCCCGTTTTCTCGAACAGGCCCGGCGGCGGCTGACCGCGTTATACGACTCGGCCTTGCCCGAAGCGGGAAAGCTGGCGCAGCGAAAAGACGTATTCACGCAGCTCCAGGAAGAATTCCGCCAACTGCCCGGGGCTGTTGCGCAAACCTCCGACTTTGCCTCCGTGCAGCTCAATAACGCGGTGATCCTGCACTATCTGACCTATCTCAAAGATTTGCGCGTCTTCGAGCGGGTGTACGAGCGGCACAATCACGATCTGCGGCGCACCCTGGACGCCATCACCGCCCTGGCCGAGGACGCGGAGCAGCCGTTTGAGGCGGTGAGAAGAACGTATTAATGGCATTGGACATCTCCAAAGCAGGAGAGCATCAATAATGCAAGAATTCGTTTCTGCAATCACTCAACGGGGACAAGTCACGATTCCGGTTGAGGTGAGACGTTTACTCGGTCTCAAGCCGCGTGATCGCGTGGCTTTTGAGATGGGAGAGAACGAAGTCACATTGGTCCCGGTTCGGTTGACGCTTGAGTCAGCCTATGGCTCTGTTTCTTCACCTGGAGAACCGCAGGACTTGAAAAAGCTCTCTCGGCGGGTCAAGGACGCACGAGCGGAGGCCATGGTTCGAAGAATGCAAAAAAATGAGATTTATCGATACGAATATTTTTGACGTTCCCTGACTCAGGACGATGAATCCGAGTTGTACGTCTTCGAGAAGAAATCGCGCCAGACACCCCGCCGTGCGCTCGCGACCGCCAGGGAACGGATGAGGCAGGTGATGCCATGACAAAGCTGAAGGACCTGAAGGCGCGTCTCAGGGAGGATGCCGAGTTCCGGGAGGAATATGCGCGCGTCGAGGCGCTGGTCCGCGCCCGCACGGCGGCGCAATTGACGCCGGCGGCGCTTGCCCGACGGCTCGGCACGACCCAGTCCGCTGTCGCGCGGCCGGAAGGCGGCCGGGTGTCGCCGTCCTTCGCGACCCTCCGCCGCTACGCCGAAGCAACCGGCACACGGCTGACCGTGGGCCTGGTTCCGGCCGACGGCTGAGGCAGGCCGGACGGGCTGGATTGCCGACCGGGCCTAACGGTGCTCCGCAATGTCCGCATAACCAAACGCAACAAAAAGAGATATGCGCCCCGTATTACTGTCGGCATCTCTCATTCCGGTGACGAATTTTACATGCAGGAGGAGCCATGAGCTTTTCTGATTGGACGAACGTCCTAGAACACATATCCGAGCGTCTCGCTACGATGCTTCCTGCGGCCTTGGGCGCGACCGGCCTGCTGTTGGTGGGCTGGATTGCGGCGATTATTGCACGTTTCCTCACGAGAAAGATTATCGTGGCGGCGGTCGCCCGCATCAACAGGCAATTCCGTCTCGCTGAAAGCCTCAGCGGAACGAGACTCGCCGAGGATGCCCCACGGATCATCGGAACGCTCGTGTATTGGGTGGTGCTGTTGTTCTTCGTGGCTGCCGCGATCGACAAGCTGCCCCTGCCGGTCGTGACGGACTTGTTGCAGAGCATCGCCTATTACCTGCCCCGCGTCCTGTTAGCGGTCGTGCTTGTCTTTATGGGGCTGGGCGCAGGAATTCTGGTGAATCGGTGGACGACGAGGGTGGCTGCGGCGGCTGGCATCGAGTATGCGTCAGTCCTTGGGCGGGTCGCCCAGATGGCCGTCCTTGTGGTTGCCCTCCTCGTCGGGGCGCAGGAAATCGGCCTCGAGAGCGGGCTCTTCACCGCAACGCTTCTCATCATTATTGCCGCAACCCTGGGGGGAGTGGCGCTCTCGCTCAGTCTGGGCTCGGGTCCGATTGTGAGTAACATCATGGCCTCGTACTACGCGGCAAAGGCATACCGAGTCGGCGATGTCGTGCGGGTGGCGGGCATTGAGGGTGTCGTGCGAGAAATCACCCCCACGTCCATCGTGCTTGACGCGGCTGACGGTCAGGTGCATCTCCCGGCAAGAAAGTATTGTGACGAAGTATCGGTGGTGCTGAGGAGGGACTGATGCAGACTGCTACGCAAAAGACGGCATATGTGCATATGAACCGTCACCCCAAGGAGGCGGCACGCGTGTTGGAAGGATGCTCGCTTGGTGAAATCGTGGCCGCCTTGCAGGAAGCGTCCATCGAGAGTGCTGCCGGTGTGCTTGCCTGCTTTGCTCCCGCCCTGGCCGGTGCGTGCCTGGCCCACTGGCCGGAGGGAAAGCGTTCGCGGGTCGTGGAGCAGCTTCCGGCGTCCATTGCCGCCGCGTTGTTGCGCCACCTGGAACCAGCGGTCCGGGAAGACGTGCTCGGCGGTCTTTCATCCACAGTGCGTGCGTCGCTCGATCAAGCGCTGCGGTATCCGGCCCAGTCGGCCGGAGCGCTCGCCGACCCGTCGGTGCTCACGCTCCACTCCGACCTCACGGTAGAAGAGGCATTGGCCCGTCTCAGCGAAAGCGGTGGCCCGGTCGCCTCTCGCCTCTTCGTGCTCGACCGTTCCCAGCGCTTCGTGGGCGCTGTGACGCCGGGCCAGTTGCTCGGGAGCAGACGTGATACGCCTGTCGAGTCTCTGGAGCTGGACACGACGCCAGGGGTGCCTTCCCACGCCAGCGCTCAGACGCTGGGTGCGAGACAAGCGTCGCCGGAATCCGTTGCGGTTGTGGACCCTCGGGGAATATTCTTGGGGATGATCGGAGCCGACACCCTCAAACGTTTAGAGGGACATCAGGTTCGTCCTCCGGCCATGCACCTGCTGGCTTCCCTCAGTGAGTTCTACTCGCTCGGGCTCAGTGAGATGTTTGGGAGGCGGAGTTCCGGTTCCCCTGTGACCAATCAGCCGGGAGAGACGAACCGTGCCGACAGCTAGCCTTGAAGTCGAACGATTGCTTGTCCAGGATTTTTTTGCACGCCATCCGGAGGAAGCGGCGGATTATCTCGAAACCTCGACGCCATCCGAGGCGGATGAGCTTCTCTCCCACGTGGCACCGGAAACGTGTATCGAAGCGTTCCGACGTCTGTCGCCGGCAAAGGCCCTGGATATTCTCGCGGAGATCGACCTCGATCACGGCAGACAACTGATCCGCAATTTGGACCCTCCCCAGGCCGGCGCACTGTTGAGCGGACTCGGGACCCAACGCTGTGACGATCTCCTTGCGGGTTTGGCGCGGGCAGAGGCGGGGGCATTGCACGCCCTCATGCAGCATCCCACAGACAGTGCCGGCCGGTTCATGGATCCCCGCATTACGGTCTTTCACCCTGAGATGAAGGTCGAGGAGGCCCTGGAACGGCTGCGGTCGATACGGCAGCGACGACGCGTGCTTGACCTGTTGATTGTGGACCGCGATGGGCGTCTGTCCGGGACCGTTCCAATTCAAGAGGTCGTGCTGGCTGAGGCGGAAACGACACTGCTGTCCCTGGTCACCGGGGTGCCGGTGGCCGTCTCCGCATTTACCACGCGGGAAGAGATCGTTGAGACTATGGAGCGTCACAAGCTGACCAGCATTCCGGTGGTCGACTATGACAACAAGCCGCTTGGGATCATCCGGCTGAATGAACTCGTGTCCGCGGTCGAAGAAGAACTCAGCGCCGACCTCGTCAGCATCACGGGCGCGAGCAAGGAAGAGCGGGCCCTCTCGAAAGCGAGCTTCGCCATTCGCAAGCGCCTGCCCTGGTTGCAGATCAACCTGGCCACCGCATTCCTGGCGGCGGCTGTGGTTGGGGTCTTCGAGGATACGATCTCCCGGTTCACCGCGCTCGCCGTCTTGCTGCCGGTTGTGGCCGGTCAGTCGGGCAACACCGGCGCGCAAGCCCTGGCCGTCGTTCTGCGCGGGCTTGCCCTGCGTGAAATCACCCTGCGCCACTGGCCCCAGGTCGTGACCAAGGAATTTGTTGCCGGCCTGGTGAACGGTCTGGGCGTCGCCCTCGTCACCTGTGCCGGCGTATACGTGTGGAGCGGGTCGCCCGGACTGGTGTTCGTCATCGGCCTCGCGATGGTGCTTGCGATGGCTATTGCCGGCGTTGCCGGCGCGCTGATCCCCGTGCTCTTGGCGAGAATGGGGCAGGATCCGGCGCAATCCTCCTCCATCGTGCTGACCACGGTCACCGACGTCTTTGGATTCTTCAGTTTTCTCGGGCTGGCGACCGTGTTTTCGTCACTGTTATGAATCGGGTCTACAGAGCGGAGGGGCAGAGATGACAATGCTGCTTGTTGTTGCCGGGTTGACGGTGCTGATATCGAGCATGTGCTCGCTGTTCGAAGCCACACTGTACTCGACTCGTATCGGGTCGCTTGAGGCGGCGCGGGCAGAGGGGAAACACGCCCGCCTGGCCGAGCGGTTCATCGCCATGAAGACGAACATCGCCCGCCCGACCTCCGCGATCCTGATACTCAACACGATTGCGAACACGGCCGGGGCAACACTCTGCGGGATGTACGCCGCGCAGATGCTGGGTTCAGTCTGGGTCCCGGCGTTTTCTGTCGGTCTGACCGTTGCCATCCTGTTCGTGGGCGAGATTCTTCCCAAGACGTACGGGGCAACCCACTGGCGAACCATCTGGCATTGGATCGTCTGGCCGCTGACGCTGATGCAGAGAGGTCTTTCACCCCTCATTCGGATCACGCAGGCGTTCTCCGCCTTCTTTACCGGCGGCCTGGGCGTGCCCGCTGTCACGGAGGATGAGATCCGGGCCGATATTCATCTGGGGCGGAAGGCCGGTGAGCTATCCGCCTCGGAACTGCAACTCCTCAACGCGGTGTTTCATTTTGACGATATGCTGGCCCGCCAGGTAATGGTTGCGCGCCGGGATGTCGTGTTCTTCGATGTGCACTGGTCGCTTGAAAAATGTCTGGAAATCGCCAAGAAAACGCGCCACACGCGCTTTCCACTGTGCATCGGGTCACTGGACGAGGTGGTTGGGTTGGTTCACGTCAAAGACCTGCTCGGCCTGACTGGCGATGACGATGGCATTCTCAGGTCGGTCGCGCGGCCGATCCGACATATCCCCGAGACCCTGCCGATCAGCCGGCTCTTGCGAGAGATGCAGAGCACCCACCAGCAGATGGCGTTGGTCGACGATGAGTTCGGCTCGGTTGTCGGTGTCATTACCATGGAGAATGTCGTGGAGCAGATTGTCGGTGACGTGCAGGACGAGTTTGACAGCGAGCCGCCGGAAATCGTGCCTGAAGGTGCTGATGTCTTCAAGGTGAGCGGGCAGTTGCCGATCGAACGAGTGAACCGGGAGCTGGGGCTTGACCTGTATGCGCCCGACGTAGACACGCTGTCGGGGCTGCTGGTCAGCCGCTTGAACCGGCTGCTCAAGGTCGGCGACCAAGTCCGCCTCCGAAACGCCGTTGCCGAGGTTATTGAGGAGCAAGGCGGCCGGGCGACCCAGGTGCGGATGCGCATTGCCGAGGGCAATGCAGACGAGGAGATATCGCCTGAAAAATCATCCCCATAGATCGGACTGGCGGAGCGTCATTCGCCCGGTTTCTCGGTCTGCTGAAGAAAGGAGACCGCGGCTTGGGCGACTTCGCCCTCTCTGGACATAAAGAAATGGTCCGCACCGCCAATGGTTTCGAACTGCTTGGGGGCGGATATTTTTGCAACCAGCTCGGTCAGGGCGGGGATGGGGGAGTAGGTGTCCCGGTCGCCGCTGACAAGCAGGAGCGGTTTGGTCACGTTCACAAGAAACGCCGGGTCACGAAAGCCCAGCGGGAAGGCCACGCCAATCAGGCGGTGGACGCGGTCGTCTTCCGCCCCGGCCTGCAGGCCCACCATCGAGCCGAACGAGTAGCCGGCAACCACGACGGTCGAGACGGGCTGCCGGTCCAGCAGAGCCGTGACCGCCGCTTTTACGTCCTCGCGCTCGGCCTCGCCCTCGTCGTGGGTGCCTTCACTGCGCCCAACCCCACGGAAATTGAATCGCAGCGTGGCGATATTCTCCTTTTGGAAGGCGTGTGCTAACGCTGACACCACGTTGTTGTGCATTTCGCCCCCATACAGCGGATGGGGATGGCACAGCACCGCTCCGAGGGCGGGAGCCTGGTGTGAGGTCGAGAGGAGACCCTCTAGGGTGATGGCGTTATCGCCCTCGCCGGCCGGAAAGGTGATGTGCTCTTCCATATCTTCCTCCTTCTTGTTGTCTCACTCGGGTAGGCGAAAATCCTGCGGAACACAAGTGGGACGCGCCATGACAACGGCGAAACAGGAACGCTGAACACAAGAATTCTTTATGCGAGACAGGAACCGGGAGTCCCGTGTCGAAAAGGCCTGGAGCCTTGATCTCCGGCCACTGCGTACGATCCGTACGCAGTGGCTGCCACGGGCCTGTGCCTTTTTTTCCGTTGTCCGTCAAAAGGTTCAGGACGACGCGCTCAGCCTGCGGGCCATGGGGCTCACCTATGTCACCCTGCTGTCCCTGGTGCCGCTCTTGGCGGTCATGTTTGCCGTGCTCAAGGCATTCGGGGTGCACAATCTCATTGAGCCGTCCCTGGCCCAAGCCTTGGAGCCGTTGGGTGAGCAGGGGACGGAAATCACCCGGCGCATCCTGGAGTTTGTGAGTAATCTGCGCGTCGGCGTGCTGGGCGCGGTCGGGGTGGCGGCCCTGTTGTATACCGTCGTTTCGCTGATCAGCAAAATTGAAGACTCGTTCAACGCGATCTGGCAGGTGCGGCACCCTCGTCCCTGGGGCAAGAAATGCAGTGACTATCTGAGCGTGGTTCTGGTTGGTCCGGTGCTGGTCTTTACGGCATTGACCGTCATTGCCTCGGCCCAGAGTCACACCGTGGTGCAGTATCTGATGGCGAACGAGTTGCTTGGCCCGCTCATTATTGTGGCGACGCAACTGATGCCGTTCGCCTTTCTGTGTATTGCCTTCACGTTTTTGTACGTCTTTGTTCCCAATACGGCCGTGCGCTTTGGCTCCGCCTTATTGGGCGGGGTGGTCGCGGCTGTTTTGTGGCAGTTGGCCGGGGTCGGTTTTGCCGCCTTTATTGCCGGCTCGGCGCGTTATGCGGCCATCTATTCGAGTTTTGCCATCCTGGTTTTCTTTTTTATCTGGGCGTACGCCAGTTGGCTGATTATTCTGGTGGGTGCCGAAGTCGCCTGTTTTCATCAACATCCGAACTCCTACCGAGCCGAACTGGACGGCAAGACCCCGCTGTCGCAGGAGCGCCTCGCGCTGACCGCCCTGGTTGAAATCACGCGGCGCTATCTTGCCGAACAAGCGCCGTGGTCGGTCGCCGCTCTTGCCAAAAACATGCACGTCCAGTTCTCCGTGCTGGAGGCGCTGATTGAAACGCTGCTGGCAAAGGGCGTGCTGCTGCAGACCGTCGAGCCGGAGGGCGTCGTGCTTGGCCGTCCGCCCGAGCAGATTGCGGTTGCGAGTGTGCTGGATACCCTGCGTACGCCCGGGCGTGAGCCCGTCGTCATTGATGGCGGGGATGTCATCTCGGCTCTGCTCGACCGGCGGAATCAGGCGGTCGAGCGAGCCCTTGACGGTATCACGCTTCGCTCCCTGGCCACCGCAGATTCCTTCAATCATTAACCGTCTCGACCGTGTTCGTCCCTGTGTTTTGCGCCGATATGCGGCGAAAACCCGTTTGTCTTTGTGTTTGTGTCCCCCCGAGACATGCGGTATTCTAGGAGGGTGGCGCGCAGAGCGCACCGGCCGTGAAGACGACAACAGGGGCCGGTGGGGGAGGTGGATGCAGTGGAACTTCAGGGTCATCACCGATGTGGTAGCCTCAACCTCAACGTGCGGGGGCTTGGACAATCAGCAACTTTAGCGATCAATGAGCGGAGCAACGCGCTCCGCCGCGAAGGGCACCGCGTCTATAAACTCGGGCTGGGCCAATCGCCGTTTCCCATTCCATCCGAAGTGGTGAATGCGCTCAGGCTGCACGCCCACGAAGACGACTACCTGCCGGTCACCGGTCTGCCCGCCCTGCGGGAAGCCGTGGCGGAGTTTCATCGCCAGAAAGACCGCGTGCAGGCCCGCCCCGAGGGCGTCCTGGTCGGACCCGGCTCAAAAGAACTCCTGTTTCTCCTGCAGTTGACTTTTTACGGCGAACTGCTCGTGCCGTCCCCGGCCTGGGTGTCCTATATCCCCCAGGCTCGCATCATCGGCCGCACCGTCAATCTTATCCCGACGACATTTGAAGGGAACTGGCGCGTCTCCCCCCGGCGCCTGGAGGCCATCTGTCAGGCCGACCCGGACCGGCCGCGTATACTGGTGTTGAATTATCCGGGGAACCCCGAAGGGGGCAGCTATACGGCAGACGAGCTTGAAGAGCTGGCCGCGGTCGCGCGGCGGTTCGGGGTGATTCTGCTGTCCGATGAAATTTATGGCCAGCTGCATCACCAGGGGGCGCACGTGTCGGTTGCCCGCTTTTATCCGGAAGGAACCATCATCAGTTCCGGGCTGTCCAAATGGTGCGGCGCCGGCGGTTGGCGGCTCGGGACGTTTACCTTTCCGCCGGATTTGAGCTGGCTGATGGAAGCGATGGCGGCCGTGGCCAGCGAGACCTATACGTCGGTCAGCGCCCCGATTCAATATGCGGCGACCCGGGCGTTTCAGGCGAGCATCGGGATCGAGCGCTATCTCTCCCACGTCCGCCGCATGCTGTCGGACCTGGGCCAGCGCTGTACGCGGATTCTGCAGGCGGCCGGCGTCCGGGTGCACGCTCCGGTTGGCGCTTTTTATCTCTTTCCGGATTTTTCCCCTTTTGCCGAGCGGCTGGCGCAGCGCGGTATCCTGGACAGCGACGCTTTGTGCGAGGCGCTCCTGCGCGATACGGGCGTTGCCGTTCTGCCCGGCTCGGCGTTCCAGCGCCCGCGGGAGGAACTCACCGCCCGCATTGCCTATATCGGCTTTGACGGCGCGCGGGCTCTCACCGCGAGTGAGGCGATTCCGCTCGACCACGACCTGCCGGCCGATTTTATTGAGCGCTGGTGTGGAGATATGATCGAAGCCGTGCAGCGTCTGACGAGTTGGGTGGCGGAAACGAAGTCGCCCAAAGTCGTGGATCTGATGGATCGAAAAGAAAGAGCCGTCGGGTAAACGCGCCCGGGCAGACGCCGCCCGAGCCATAGCCCGGTTTGCCTTTTCCCTTCCCCCGACCCGGGGGGATGGGGTCGGCCTTCCCCCCGAGAGACACGGAAGTGGGAGACGGGGCATTGTGCCGCTTCTCCTTGACACGCCCCAAATCAGCCTTACCTTTTTTACAGGTAAGAGTCACAGCCAGTTAAAAACGACCGAGCGCGAACGGCTGGCGGAAGGAGGGCAGCGTGGATCTCAATCGCTTGACCGAAAAATCGCAGGAAGCTCTCCGCCAGGCCCAGGCGCTGGCGACCCGGCGGAATCACCAGAGCGTTGATATTGAGCATGTGCTGGCCGCATTAACGGACTCTCCCGACGGAGTCGTCCCGGCGCTCATGACGCAGGCCGGGGTGTCCCTCGAGGCGTTGAGGACTGAGCTTGAAAAGGCGCTGAACCGTATTCCGCAGGTTTCCGGCCCGGGCAATGGACCGGACCAGGTGTACGTCACCCAGCGCTTCTCCCAGTTGTTCACCCGAGCTGAAGATGAGGCCAAAGAACTCAAGGACGACTACGTCAGCGTTGAGCATCTGCTCCTCGCCATGCTGGAAGACGAGGGCGCGACGGGCCGTTTGCTGCGTGACCTCGGTCTCAGCCGGGAGCGTCTGCTTGCGGCGCTCCAGAAAGTGCGTGGCCACCAGCGGGTGACCAATCAAAATCCGGAGGGCACCTATCAGGCCCTGGAACGCTATGGCCGGGACCTGACGCAGGCGGCCAGCTTGGGCAAGCTTGACCCGGTGATTGGCCGGGATGATGAAATTCGCCGCATCGTACAGGTGCTCTCCCGCCGCACCAAGAACAATCCGGTGCTGATCGGTGACCCGGGTGTCGGGAAGACCGCCATTGTGGAAGGGCTGGCGCAGCGCATCGTCAGCGGCGATGTGCCGGAAAGTCTGAAGAATCGCCGCGTGATCGTCCTGGATATGGGCGCGCTGATTGCGGGCGCAAAATTTCGCGGCGAGTTTGAGGAGCGGCTCAAGGCCGTGCTCAAAGAGGTCCAGGAGTCCGAGGGCGAGGTGGTGCTGTTTATCGACGAGTTGCATACGGTGGTGGGCGCGGGCGCGTCGGAGGGCGCCATGGACGCGTCCAATCTGCTGAAACCGATGCTGGCCCGCGGCGAGCTGCACTGCATCGGGGCGACCACGCTGGACGAGTATCGTCAATACGTGGAAAAGGACCGGGCGCTGGAACGCCGCTTTCAGCCGGTCACGGTCGACCAGCCGTCCGTGGAAGACACGATCTCTATTCTGCGCGGGCTGCGTGACCGCTACGAAATCCACCACGGGGTCCGCATCAAGGACGCGGCGCTGGTGACCGCGGCGGTCTTGTCGCACCGCTACATCAGTGATCGCTTCCTGCCGGATAAGGCCATCGATCTGGTGGACGAGGCCGCGGCCCGGCTCCGCACCGAAATCGACTCCATGCCGACCGAACTGGACGAGGTGTCCAGGCGGGTGTTGCAGCTTGAAATCGAGCGCGAGGCCCTGCGCAAGGAGACCGACCAGGCCTCGCGGCTCCGGCTGGAGAAGCTGGAAAAGGAGTTGGCGGATTGTCAGGCCGAGGCCGGGGCGCTGACCGCCCGGTGGGAGATGGAGAAGAACAGCATCGGTCAGCTCCGCAGCCTCAAAGAGGAAATTGAACAGACCCGACGCGCCATTGAAAAGGCCGAGCGCGACTACGACCTCAACCGGGTCGCCGAACTGAAGTACGGCAAGCTGGCCCAGCTTGAACGGGACCTGGCGGATGGGGAAGCCAGGCTCCAGGGCGGGCAGGGCCCGAGTCGTCTCCTCAAGGAGGAGGTTGACGAGGACGATATCGCCGCCATCATCTCACGCTGGACGGGCATTCCCGTTGCAAAGCTGCTCGAAGGCGAACGGGAAAAACTATTGCACCTCGGCGCGTTGCTGCACCAACGGCTGATCGGTCAGGAAGAGGCCGTTCAGGCGGTGGCCGACGCGGTGATTCGGGCCCGCTCGGGGCTCAAAGACCCGCACCGGCCGATTGGGTCGTTCATCTTTCTGGGGCCGACCGGGGTGGGAAAAACCGAACTGGCCCGGGCGCTGGCCGAGTTTCTGTTTGACGATGAAGCGAATATGGTCCGGCTCGACATGTCGGAATACATGGAGAAGCATACGGTCGCGCGTCTCATTGGTGCGCCTCCGGGGTATGTCGGTTATGACGAAGGCGGGCAACTGACCGAAGCCGTCCGGCGGAAACCCTATTCGGTCATCCTGTTTGACGAGATCGAAAAGGCCCACCCTGATGTCTTCAACGCCTTACTCCAGATTCTGGACGACGGGCGGTTAACCGATGGGCACGGGCGGACGGTTGACTTCAAGAACACCGTTATCATCATGACCTCGAACGCCGGCAGCCAGCTCATTCTGGGCTATCGAGGCGGTGATGACGCCGAGGCGTATGAGCGCATGAAGCGGGATGTGCTGGATGCCCTGCGGAACGAATTCCGGCCGGAATTTCTGAACCGGGTCGACGAGACCGTGGTCTTCCACAGTCTGAGCCGAGACCACCTCAAACAGATCGTCGAGATTCAGCTTGCGCACCTGCGGGAGCGGCTGGCCGAGCGGCAAATCACGCTTGAACTGACGGAAAGCGCGAAGGAATACTTCGCCCACACCGGGTATGACCCGACCTATGGGGCGCGGCCGCTCAAACGCCTCCTCCAGAAAGAGATAGAGACCAATCTTGGCCGGAAAATTATCGCCGGCGAGGTGGCGGAGCATGCCCACGTGATCGTCGACTACGATCACCACGACCTCACCTTCACGACCGCACCGGTTGCCGAGGTGGCGTAAAGGCCGCCTCCGCCTCTTCAGACCAAGGAGGGGGAAGGAGTCTTCTCCCTCCTGTCGCATTCAGAATAAAACCTTGTTCTTATAACCGGCCTTTTTTATTTGACTTTTCGCCTATTTCTTTCTACAGTCTCCCTCCGCTCTCCAGAAGGAAGAGCGGCCCTCTTTTCTCAGGCTCGCAATGTATGAAGCGGTAGGCGTTGGTAAAGCGGTGTGAGTGGCTATGACGTGGTGTGGGTGGGTACGAAGCGGTGTGAGTGGGAAAGGGGAGACTCCTCGGAGGAGGTATCTCTATGCTCGACGAAACGACCCACCGCCTGGATATTGCAAACGGCTCCTCTCTTGCCGTCACGCCCGAATCCTCCGCCCCACGCTTCAAGGTGTACAATGAGCGCCACCTCGACCAGATTCCGGAACTGCAACGCTTATCTGATGAGCAACGTTTTCAGATGCGGGTGGTCGCCTCGGTCCTGCCTTTTCGCATTAATCCGTACGTCATCGAGAATCTCATCGACTGGGACAATATCCCCGATGACCCGATGTTCCAGTTGACTTTCCCGCAGCCGGGCATGTTGCAGCCGGAAGACTTTGCGCACATGGCTGACCTGCTCGGGAAAGGGGCGGATCGAATCGCGGTCAAGGCCGCCGCGGACGAGATCCGTATCCGGCTGAACCCGCATCCCGCCGGCCAACAGCAGATGAATGTCCCGCACATGGACGGCGAATCGCTGCCCGGCATGCAGCATAAGTATCGCGAAACCGTCCTCTTTTTCCCGAGCCAGGGGCAGACGTGTCATACCTATTGCACCTTCTGCTTTCGCTGGGCGCAGTTCGTGGGCATTCAGGAGCTGCGGTTTAATTCCAACGACGCCGGTCAGCTGCACAGCTATCTGGCCTCACAGCCGCAGGTGAGTGATCTGCTCATGACCGGCGGAGACCCGATGGTCATGAAGACCCACCACTTGGCTGAATACCTGCGTCCCTTGACCCAACCGGAGTTCGAGCACGTCCAAACCATTCGGATCGGCACAAAAGCGCTGACCTACTGGCCCTTCCGCTTTACGAGCGATGCGGATGCCGACGACCTCATGCGCCTGTGTGAACAACTCGTCGCCGCCGGTAAACACGTGGCGTTCATGGCGCACTACAATCACTGGAGAGAATTGGAACAGCCGCAGGTCCGGGCAGCCATCCGGCGTCTGCGCTCGACCGGCGCGGTCATCCGCGGTCAGGGGCCGCTCCTGGCCCATATTAACGATGACGCCGCAGTGTGGACCCGGATGTGGCGGACACAGGTCCGCCTGGGCATCATTCCGTACTATATGTTTGTTGAACGCGATACCGGGGCGCGGCACTATTTTGAGGTGCCGCTGGCGCGTGCCTGGGAGATTTACCGTGAGGCCATTTCCCAGGTCTCCGGCCTGGCGCGGACCGCCCGTGGTCCGTCCATGAGTGCGGGACCGGGCAAGGTCGAGGTGCAGGGCATCACCGAAATAAACGGCGAGAAGGTCTTTGTCCTGCGCTTTATCCAGGGGCGTAATGCCGACTGGGTCCAGCGCCCGTTCTTTGCCAAGTTTGACCCCGACGCGACCTGGCTCGACCACCTCAAACCTGCCGGCGGAGAATCCCAATTTTTCTTTGAGCCCGAATACCGGGCCATACAGGCGCAGGCCTCGGTCGGACACTGAGGCTATTCGCGGGGCTTGAGCATCCGAATACGCCGCACCGGCGGATGGCCGGGGGTGTCGTCGATAAAGGTGAGGTGCTCCGCCTCGCACTCGGGACAGATAATCAGCGTCCCGTATTTTTCGTCCTCAACCATGGGGGGCCAGTTGCCGTCCGCCGGCTCCCCATAGTTGCTCATCTGGTAGAGCTCGTCGGCACACATCAGACAGTGCTGGGCTTTTGCCATCGGCTGACTCCTTTTCCCTCGTCTTGACGCTCCAGGGGGGACGGGGTAGGTCTTCTCTTGTCCGGTAGTCGCCGCCACCACAAGGAGCTGACATGTTCGAGTATACTATGGAGCACCTCTTTTCCTATACCGCCACCCTGGAGCTGCCGCCGGAAACAATAGGGCCGGTGCCCGGCGGTGCTCGGGCCAATATCTACATCACGGGCGGCGCAGTTGAGGGTCCCAAACTGCAAGGCACGCTGCGCCCGGTTGGCGCGGACTGGCTGACCGTCCGGACCGATGGCGTGGCGTATCTCGATGTGCGGGCGACCGTCGAGGCCCACAATGGGGCGTTGATTTATGTGACCTATAATGGGGTGTTGGATTTGGGTGCAGACGGCTATCAGAAATTTCTGGACGGCGCGCTGCCGCCCAGCGGAACGCCGATTCGGACGAATCCCTGGTGTCAGACCGCTCACCCTGACTATCTCTGGATGAATCGTTGCCTGTGTGTTGGGGTCGGAGAAGCGTATCTGGAACGTGGCGAAGTGCGCTACGACGTGCATGCCGTACGCTAGACGTACGGCGGATGAGAGTGGGTATGAGCAAATCGAACTGGAATTGGTGCGTCGTTCTCATCGGTGGTCTGCTGCTGTGGGGGCGTCCCGTCGAGGCGGCGGTTGAGGTCGGGAGTCCCGCGCCTGCCTTCTGTTTGCCCGCACAGGACGGTGAGACGGTCTGTCTCTCGGAGTTTACGGGGAAACGAAATGTCCTGCTGCTGTTTTATATTCTGGACTTTACCCCAGGCTGAACCCTCCAGCTAGCGGCCGGGCGGGACGCTCGGCAGGAAAAGCAACTCGACGCAGTGGTCCTGGGAATCAGTACGAATCACACGGCTTCCCAGCGCATATTCCGTGAACAACTGGCCCTCAGCTATCCGTTGTTGAGCGCGTTTGACGCACCCGAGGTGGTTGAAAACTATGTGGGCTGGCTGGACCGGGAAAAGCGGCTCAGCCAGAGGGCCTATGTGCTGATTGATACGGACGGGATCGTGCGCTTTGTCCGCGTCATGCAGAACCCCGGAGAGGTTCTTCCGGTCAGCGAGCTGGAGGCCGAGCTGGCCAAGCTCAAATCGGCCCGGTAAGACGCGCCGGCTTGCGCTTTGAGAGCGAGGGATGAATAATGAGCGGCCAAGAGCGAGGACGGTAAAGGGGGGTCCGATCATGCAGGCGCGTGTCCTCTGGTTTCCAGTGCTTATGGCCGGTGTTCTGACCGCCGGTCTCTGGACCTCGCCGCGCCTCGTCCAGGCGCAGGACGCTCCGGCTCATACGAACCGGCCTCCCCAGGAGGTTGGCGCCCCGCAAGTGCTGGAGATTCCTGTCCAGAGTCGCCTGACACAACCGACCGTTCCGGTCGAACCCCCGGCGGCCAACCCTGGCTCCGGTTTCGGAGACCCGCACCCGCACGCAGACTGGTCCGCTGCTGCAACGGACGGTCAATTCTCCGAATGGCCCGACCCGTCTGCGGCGGAGTCCAAACGCACCTATCTCGGCGTCCTCTACGCGACAGCCGAGGAAGGACCGGAGGGCGTCTTGGTCCTCAGCGTGATTGAGGACAGTCCGGCGCATCGTTCCGGTTTTGAAGGCGTGAATGCGCCCACGCAGCACAACCGGAACGATTTCGTGAAGAAGGCCGCCATCATTGCGCTGGCCATGTCACCGGCCGGTCCGTTTGTCATGCCGCTTGTTGCCGCGCACGACCATCTCACACGGGAGCGCCATCCCGTTGGGGACCTGATTGTCGCGGTCGAGAACACTCCGGTTCGGACCGCCCAGGACTTGACCGAAATCATGCAGCGCTACAACCCCGGAGATCAGGTCGCCTTTTCCGTTCTGCGAAGGAACCAGCCCCGCCAAATCACGGTGACGCTCGAAGAGGAACCGTTGGAGCCGTAACCCCGTGCTCTCCGCCGGTCCGGGGAGGCGCTCTCTCCCGGTTGGGACGGCGCTGGGCGGTCTGCGCCCCGTTGTTCACGCTTTCGTACCCGCAGCGGATAGACTCAGAGGCAGAAAGACGCCCGCGCGTGGACGGGCGACGAGAGAAGGGGGCCGTGGGGAGGCTCTCGGGGCTCAGCCTTCGGACAGCTGTCCCACCTGGGTACGGAAGGCGTTGACGGTATTGTTCATGAGCATCGACACCGTCACCGGCCCGACACCGCCCGGAACCGGCGTAATAAACGCGGCGCGTTCTCTGGCCGCGTCAAATTCCACATCGCCAACGAGGCGTGAGCCCACCTGATTGATGCCCACGTCGATCACGGCGGCCCCGGGGCGGACCCAGTCGCCCTTGATCAACCCAGGAGAACCGACTGCCACAACGAGAACCTCCGCCCGACGGACATGCTCGGCTAACAGCCCCCGCTGAGCGGTCGCGATATGGCAGATGGTCACGGTGGCTAAGCGGTCGACCAGCATCAGGCTGAGCGGCTTTCCCACAAGATCGCTGTGCCCGACAATAACCGCCTCTTTCCCTTCCATGTCGATCCCGGTCGCGTCCAAAAGGCGCATGACGGCCAATGCCGTACAGGAGCCAATACGGATCTCTCCGGTGACGGCGGCCCCGACATTTTCCGGATGGGTGCCATCGACATCTTTCTGGGGGGCAATATGGTTGACCAGAACCGAGCGCCGGACATGTTCGGGCAGCGGGAGCTGAATAATCACGCCGGTGACCTCGGGGTCTTGGTTCAACTGCTCCAACCGGCGCAGCACTTCAGCCTCTTGGGCATTGTCCGGGAGATGGTACCAGCGATACTCAATTCCCAACCCCCGGGCAATCCGATTCATGGATCGAATATAGACTTCGATGGCCGGGTTCGAGCCAATATAAATACTGACCAGAACGGGTCTTCGTCCGGTGCGCTGGATCAACCCGGAGATTTCCGCTTCAAGTTCCGTGTACACCGACTGGGCAATGACCTTGCCTTTGACGATCTGGGCACCCATGCGGAGACGGTATCATTTGACACAAACGGGCGGAAGCGGGCCGCCTAGCTCATCCGTCGATTTCGTGATAGGCGGGGGACGGAAAAGGGTGGTGTATGAAAACATTTTTCGAGCGGTTTGTGGACGAGGTCGCCCGCAAGAGAGACGCCGGAGAAATCGACGAGGACAAGGCTCGGCAATGGATAGCCGAGGTTCAGGAGCGGCTGGAGGAACACGCCGAACAGCACCCCAATGCTCCCATTGTTCAAATGCCGGTCAAACATTAGACCGGAGAGCGGGTTGAAAGCATGACGAACAGAAAACCTACTCGTGCAGTCCGGATTGGCAACGTTCAGGTCGGGGCGGGCGCCCCCATCGTTGTACAGAGTATGTGCGCGACCAAAACAACGGACATCGATGCCACCATCGCCCAGGTGCATCAACTCGAAGAAGCCGGAGCGGGGATTGTCCGGATTGCGGTGGACAACCCGAAAGAGGCCGCCGCCCTCAAAGAGATCCGGGCCCAGACCACGGCCACCCTCTCCGTGGACCTCCAGGAGAACTATAAAGTTGCCAACCAGGTCGCACCCCATGTGGACAAAATCCGCTACAATCCCGGCCATCTGCACCACATTGAAAAACGGAAAACCATTCCGGAAAAGGTCGCCTGGCTGGTCGATGTCGCCCGAGCACATGATGTCGCCATTCGGATCGGCGTCAACTGCGGTTCGGTGGCTCCCGCGTTTCTTGAACAATATCCCGGCGATCAGATGGAAGCCCTGGTCCAGTCGACCCTGTATCACTGTCAGCTCATGGAAGACCTGCAATACGAGCGCTTCGTGGTGTCGCTCAAGGACTCCGACCCGGCCAAGGTCGTTGAGGCCAATACGCGGTTTTCCCAAGCGCGCCCGGACGTGCCCCTCCATCTGGGCGTGACCGAAGCCGGCCTGCCGCCGGACGGCGTGATCAAGAGCCGGATTGCTTTTGAGAAGCTGTTGGCCAATGGTGTGGGCGATACGATCCGCGTGTCCCTGACCCTGCCCAATGAGCGCAAACACGAGGAAGTCCGCGCCGGCTTCTCCATTCTCAACGACACGCGGAACGGCCGTTTCATCTCGGTCCCCGACTTCGGCAAGGGCCTGAATATCATCTCCTGTCCCAGCTGCTCGCGGGTTGAAAATGAGAAATTCGTCGAGCTGGCGCAGGAGGTCAAGGCCATGTCCGCCTACGCCAAGCAGCACGACATCACCATTGCCGTCATGGGCTGTCGGGTCAACGGTCCCGGAGAAACCGATGATGCGGACCTGGGCCTGTGGTGCGGACCGACAACAGTGAACCTCAAGAAGAAGAGCGTCAAGCTCGGCCACTTCAAGTACGACGTTGTGCTGGACCGCCTCAAAGACGAGATCGACCAGCTCATTGCCGAGCGCCGCTCGGCATAGTCGCGCCTACTCGGCGGCCCCTGTGGCTTCGCCCGCGGCCCGCATCTTGTGTGCCACGCGGGCACGGGCCTGGTCCAGGACCTGAGCCGCGTTGGGATTGGCCTCCCTGGCCCGTTGGAGCATGAGCAGCGCATCCGCATAGCGTCCGACCTGCTCATAGGCAAACGCCAGGTTCGACAAATAATTGAAATCGTCCGGCCTGACATCGACCGCCGCTTCGAGCGGGGCCAGCGCTTCTTCGTATTGCTCCAATTTCAGCAGGGTGACACCGAGCAGCTCCTGAACAAACGGATTCTCCGGTCGCAGCTGGGCGGCCAGACTTGCTTTGGGGAGGAGCGTCCTTGGATTCGAGGAGTTGAGCAACTCCGCATAGCGGGCGCTCAGCAGATCCAGAAATTCCAGCGTGGCAATCTCGCGGTAATAGTCGATATCCTTGTCGGCCGGGGTGAGGCGGGAGGCCTGGTCTACCTCGCTGAGGGCCATGTACGAACGTTCGAGCGGATCGTCCGTTCCCACCGCCTTGGAGCGCATGAAGAGGGCGCGGGCGAGCATGGTTGTCGGCTCAACCCCGTACTGCTCGGCCAACCGGTCCGGATGAATATGGGGTAAGAGCCGCGCCAGGATAAAGGGCATCGTGCCGGCTATGCCCAACCGGTTGAGTTCGGCAAACTCGACCGAGGTATGATCGTCGGTCAGGAGCGGGTAGTCATCTCCGACCAGGGCATCGATGCGTGGCCCATCAAAAATAATATACTTGAGAATATCCTGTCCGCGGGTAATGCCAATCTCTTCCAGGTCGGCCCGGACCTCCGCGCTGAGTTGACCGAGGCGTTGATCCAGGACAGCGGGCGACAGGGCGAGGGGCTGTTTGGCTCCCACCAGCAGGGTATAGCGACTCGTAAACAGGAGTAAGGTCTCTTCGCGGAACACCCGCCGAAAGGTATACAGCACCGACAAATAATCGGTCGGCGCCATATTATGCAAAGGCAGCCACTGGACATAGACGCCGGTGTCGTTCAGTTTGTCATGGACCTGTTGGTAATACTCCAGCGTATACAGCATCCAGGACTCGGCTGCGGCCGGGTGGGTGGCGTCAGCGGTAATCGCGTCATAGCGATGCGGGGACACCTTCAGATAATTCCGCCCATCATCGGCGATCAGCGTCCAGTTTGTCCGGTCGACGACATTGCCGTTTTCCGCGCCAAAAAAATGCATGGCCGCGCGGACATCGGGAACAATGTCGACCGCCTCGACGGTCACCTCATGTTTGGTCACCGCTCCCAAGGTGACCCCTCCGCCGACCGCGTTGACCAGAACCTGCTTGGGGTCGGGCTGGAGCAGCAGGGGCAGGTGGCCCAGCATCTTAAAGGTCGCGACGGCATCCCGATGGGTCGGCACCTCCTCAATGCAGTTGATCAAGAGTTCCTTGATCTCGCCAACCTGGAAAACGGCCAGCGTCCCGGACACGCCCTCCCGATAGAACAGCAGTTCCCCTTCGATATTCTCAAAGCGGTCGTACCATTTCATGAGCGTCAGCTCTTTTGGGACGAGCACGGCGACCACCAGGGTCGCGGCTGCGAGAAGGCTGCCCCCGGCGATCCGGACCGCGCCATAGGGGCGGGTCAGCAGCAGCAGGAGGAGGCCGACACCGACGGACAGCAGCGCCAGGAAGACCATGCCCTGACTCAGTCCCAGCAGCGGAATCAGGATCAGGCCTCCGCTGAGCGCACCCCCCAGACTGCCGAAGGTATTCGCGGCAAAGACCACGCCGGCAGCGCGGTGTGGGGAGCGCTGAGTCTGGTCGCGAAAAAGATCAACGAGCAGAGGGACCACAAAGCCCGAAGCGGTCGCTGGAATAAGGGTCACCACCGCGGCGGCGGCAAAACGGACCAGACCCAGGGCGAGCCAGTGGTTGCCGCCGAGCTGACGACTGAAGTCCAGGGTCACATCGTGGAGCTGGTTGAACAGCCCTAACGAAACGAGAATGGCGCTCGCCCCAACGGCTTGCACGAGGAGAAACACCAGGGCCTTGGTCGGCTGGCTGGCACGGGACGGCCCGCAGGCGGCATACAGCCACGCTCCCAGTGCCAGTCCCATCAGGATGTCGGCCAGCACAACCGAGAAAGAATAGGTGTTGTTCGACACCACACAGATCAGGGTCCGCACCCAGATGATCTGCAGCGCGAGGCCCGTAAAGCCGGTGATAAACGGAAAAAAGAGCAGCCTGACCGGGAGTGGAGAACCCGGCCCCGTGGGTGCGGGCTGTTCGGCAGGCCGGTCCGACTGTTTGACGGGTCGACGGGGCTGGGTCAGAGCAACCAGACAGATGGCGGCATTGATCGCGGTGGCGATCAGCGTGGTCTGAAACACGCCATAGGTCCGAATGAAAAAGACCCCGGCAAAAAACGCGCCGAGCACGGCACCGGTGGTGTTGATCGCGTATAAGAGCCCGACCCGGCGTCCGATGCGTCCTTCCTGAGCGACCTGCCGGGCCAGGGTGGGCAGGGTGAGTCCCATCAGTGTGGCGGGCAGTGACAGGGCGAGCAGGGAAAGCACGATTTGCAGCGCAAAACTGCCGCCTGACGCAACATAGGCCATGTCGATGATTTTCAGCAGAAAAGGAAAAATCAGGGCGAAGACCCCGATCAAGCCTTCTGCCAGGCCATACACGACAAAGGGATGATAGCGGGACAAGCGGCGGCTTTGACCGGCCAGATAGCCCAGCGCAAGACCCAACATGAAGGCCGCAGTGACCACGGTGACGGCATAGGTCGACAGCCCGAACACGACGTGCAGCAGGCGTTCCCAGACCACTTCGTACAGCAGGGCGGTAAAACCGGACAGAAAAAAGAGAACGAGAATCATACCAGTTTGTTATTGGGCGTTATGAAAAATAATACCGAGGGCATAACGCTGCCCGGAGGAGACGGTGCTGAGGCCGTGCCGGACGGTCAGACGATAATACCCGCGTGTGCCGCACCCCGGGCGATAGCGCGTGGCAAAGATAATACCTTGCCCTTGCTGCGGGGTGAGCGCAATACCGCGCGACTGCGCCCGGGGACGTTGTTCAACCAGCAGAAATTCTCCACCCGTATAGTCGGTCTGCGGACGGCTCAGACAGAAGGTCATCTGCAAGGGAAAGGCGATTGTCCCATACAGGTCCTGATGTAGACAGTTGTAGCCGCCCTGTTCGTAATACAGGAGCAGGGGGGTCGGTTTGATCTGGCCGTGTTCCCGGCAGCGGCTGAGGAAACGCGCCAGCGTCGAAGGAAAGGTCTCGGGCTGTTTGAGGGCAGTCATCCAACGATTCGCAATCCGGGCCAGAGGGGGGTAGGCCTGCGCTCTGAGGCGGGTGACGAGGCGCGGCAGCGGGTCCGCAAAGTACTGGTACTCCCCGACGCCGAATCGATGCTGAGCCATATGCACCCGCTTACGGAAGCGGGTGGTCTTGGCATACAGCCGAACGAGCGCCGCGCATTCCTGGGGCGTGAGCACCTGAGGCGTGACGGCATAGCCCTGTGTCCACAGCGATGCTTCTATGGCCGGCCAGTCGAGCTGAGAGATGCGTGTATGACCCGTCATCGGTCGCTACCGTGGGGCCCAATCCGGCAGGCTGTCCAGCCCGATCCCGAACGCCGGGACTCCAATCACATATAAAAGCCCGGTCAGGATCAGGATGCTCAGGATATTGAGGCCGAAACCGGCCCCGAACATTTGCGGCAGGGTGACATGGCCACTGGCAAAAATAATGGCGTTCGGAGCAGTAGCGGTCGGCAGCATAAAGGCAAAGGAGGCCGCAAAGGTCGCGGGGATCATGAGCAACAGCGGGTCAACCTCCAAGCCGGTCGCGGTGGCGGCGAGCACGGGCATGACCAGGGTGGTCGTGGCCGTATTGCTGGTAAACTCGGTCAGCCAGACCATGAGGGCACAGACGGAGAAGATGGCGACAAAAGGGGAAACATCCCGAAGAAAGGACAGCTGGGAGCCGGCCCAGTTCGCCAGGCCGGAATGTCCCACGCCCTCGGCCAGGGCGAGGCTGCCGCCGAGCAGGACCAGAATCCCCCACGGAATTTTGACGGTGTCATCCCAGGTCAGCAGGAACTCGCCCTTTTTTTGTCCGGACGGGACAAGGAACAGCAGGATGGCGGCCAATATGGCGACGGTCGAATCCTGGATGTGGTGCGGGTGGGGAAACAGACTGGCCCAGCCGGGCAGGGAGAGCGCGCCGAAATCAATATCCTTCCTGAAAATCCAGAGCAACGCAGTGGTCAGCGATAACAGCAACACCCGACGCTCTCCACCGCGTATGGGGCCGAGGTCCTCGAGCTGTCGGGCTAAAAAGGCTTGGTTATCCTGCCAGCCCGTGCTCGGCACCCGGAAATAGATATAGACCAGATAGAACCAGACGCTGACCACCATGAAAGCTGCGGTCGGCACGCCAAACAGCATCCACTGGAAGAAGCCGATATCCGGCGCGTCCGGAAAGAGCCTGGTAAACGCCCCCATGAACACGACGTTGGGCGGAGTGCCGACCGGCGTGCTCACCCCGCCGATCGAGGCGCTATAGGCCAGGCCGAGCATCAGGGCAATGCCAAACCCCTGGGTGGTGTCATAGCCCTGGCTGGCGGCATGATGCAGGACCGCCAGGGCGATAGGCAGCATGATAATGGTTGAGGCGGTATTGGACACCCACATGGAGAGCAGGGCGGTCGTACTGAGAAAGCCGAGAATGAGCAACTGGGGCGAGCGGCCTATACCGGACAGAATCAGCAGCGCGACCCGGCGGTGGAGCTGCCATTTCTCCATGGCGATGGCCAGGAAAAAGGCGCCAAAGAATAAAAAGACAATATGATCGGCATACGCGGTGGAGACCTCGTGCGCGCTCAAGATATCGAGCAACGGAAACAGGACGAGCGGGACGAGGCCGGTGACCGTAATATGGGTGGCCTCGGTCACCCACCACGCCCCCATCAGGGCGACCACCCCCGCCGTATGCCAGGCGGCCAGGCTCATATCCGCCGGCGGGCCGGTCAAGAGAAACAGCAGGAGCAGGCCTATTCCGGTAAACAGGCCGATCACCCGGCGTCTGCTAAAGGGCGGCGGCCCGGACGGTGGAGCCTCTGCTGCGGGAGTGTCTGTTGCCGTTGTCTGAGTCATGTGAAAAGCTTTGCGCAGGACTGGAGGACATATGAAAATCACCCGTTTTGTAGCAACCGCGGCCGGCGGGTCGCAGTTCGAGGAGATTGATATCCCGATCACGAACGAGCGACAAGATGCCGAAGGGCACACCCTGCTCTTATCCAACACCTATACCTCGCCGGGAGTGTGTTTTGTCGATCTGCCCGAAGGGCTGAATCAGGATTGGCATCAGGCGCCAACGCGCCAAGTCGTCGTGGTCCTGTCCGGGACGCTGGAGGTCACCACCACGGATAATCAGGTCCGGCAGTGGAGCACCGGCGAGGCGTTTATCGCCGCCGATGTCACCGGCCAGGGCCATAAAACGCGTACGCTCGGGGGACCGGCACGGGTGATGTTTGCGCCGCTGCCCGAGAACTTTTCGATGGAGAACTGGTCGGCGGGTTAAGTCGAAACGAGGTGGCTTCTTCCGCATTGGCAAGAGCCGGTTCAGATGTATAGTCAGTGACCGTTATCCACACCGCTGAAAGCCGGTTGATCCCCTGCTCCAGAGCCCGCGTATACGAGGCGGTCTTAGCCTTTGAAGACTATCCGCTGTGGTGGCCCAGGAAGTTTCATCCCCGGTTCCGGCCCTCTCAGTTGCCGGACACGGGTCTAAAACGGATCGGCGACCGCCTCGCATTTACCCCCGTCCCCGGCATATGGACGGGCTGGGAAATCACTGCTGTGACCCCCATAGAGCAGATTCGAGTCTCCTACTTTCGAGGCTTTCACACCGGGTGGGGGGTCTGGAGATTTGCCCCGCAACAGGAAGATACCCTGCTCTCCTTTGAGATGCGGATCGTGCCCAAGAATCCGCTCTACGGTCTGGTGTACAGACTGGCCGGGGTTCCCCACAGGCACGCCGCCCATATGCAGGAACTGTTCACCTGCCTTGAAGGCTATCTGCAAGACAGGCCACTGGCGGAAGGGGGAGGGGCGAGATAGGGCCGGTGTACCGGGTCACCATTGCGGAGCTATCTGCGGTGGTGGTGTATGAAGTGACGTTTGCGGAGTGAGACGCCTGTGTGAGTGGCGGTCGCTGTGGGCAACGCTCCTTGGTCAAAAGAATGTCTTGGGAAAGACGCTGTTACGCGGCTCCCTGCCGGATGACGATGGCCTCGCGCAGGCCGTCCAGCAAGCCTGCCAGATGGGCCATGCGCTCACGCAGTTCGGCGATTTGCTGCTCCAGGGCGGTGAACCGTTCACCGAATTCTTGACGCTGGGCGGCCAGCTCCTGGCGGAGTTCGGTCTGTTCGGTATTGAAGTCCCGACGCTGGGCGGCCAGCTCGGCACGGATGGCCCGTTGCCCGCTCAGCATCAACCCGGCCAGGGTTGCTCCGACCGCTACGACAGCTATCAGAACGCTGATCAATTCAACACTCATGATGATTCACCATACCTACCAGCGAGAAAGAGGGCAAGAAGCGGCTTTGAGGGTGAAGCAAGGAATCCCGCCCTCCAAAGAAAATGTTGAGACAGGAGTTGACGCCCCCCGCAATTCGCGTCATCAGTTTACGCAAGGCTACGCTGCAGGAGCGTATGCGCTGTGCCAAAGCTTCAAGCCTTACGGAATCGTCTACGTCCCCAATCCATATGAAGCGAGATCAACCCCATAAGAAAAGAGGCAAAGCTGCCGCCACAGCCTCTTACGCTTCAAGGTTTGTCACCTTCAAGTGCAGAGTCGCACGGAGCCGAGCCTCCACGCCAAAAATAAGTTTCTGTCGCCAGACCGTCAAGTCGCGCAGGAATCACCGCTCGGCTGAGGTTCTGTTCCGTTAGCCCCAGCCCTCTCCCAGAGGGCTGGGATGGAAAATGACTGAACGCTTACGCCTTGGCGCTCGGTCGTGCGGAAACGTCCGCGTGCCAGCGCTTGGTGTTGGTATTGGCCTCGGGAATGCCCATCTTGGCAAAACTGGCAAAATCGACCACACACAGCGCGGTGATATCGGCGATGGTGTACCGCTCCCCGGCAATATAGGTGCTCTGGCTGAGCCGTTGTTCCAGCCGCTCATAAAAACGCTCGACGCCGGCCTTCCCCCGGGCGGCCAGTTCGGGAATGGCCTGAACGTTCTCCAGACCGGGCAGCCCCCGGTTCTTAAAGGGGTCAAACGAGTTGCGAAACATCTCGCCCGTAGGATTGAGGCCGTCGAATTCCATGTGGCGCTGCCACGACTCGATCTGGGCCTTCTCCAAGGCGTCCTGACCCATGAGGTTCGGCTCCGGGTGCGTCTCCTCGATATAGCGGCAGATTGCGATGGTTTCGTCGATGCGGTTCCCGTCGTCGAGTTCAAGCATGGGCAGCAGGCCGCGCGGATTCACCGCCAGGTATTCCGGCTTGAGGTTTTCTCCTTCGATAATACTGACCTCGGTCTTCGGAATATCCACCCCTTTTTCTGCCAGAAAAACACGCACCCGACGGGGATTGGGGGCCATTTGGCAATCGTACAACTTCATGCTGATCTCCTTTCCTTTAGTATGAAGACTGGGGAGAACAAAATAACCTGCCCAAACGAGGATGCAAGCCCGGTCCGGCGAGACGCGACAGCAGGTGGTCCTTTAGGCCGGCGCGCTGACGGGCTATGGTGAGGATCGACCATAGATAGTGCAAAGGGGAAGCGTATGCGGAGCAAGCGAGGGTGCATACTCCTGAGTCTTACTGTTCTGGTGTGCGGGCCAGTGTCGTCCGGCCGGGCGGATGTCGGTCCCGGCGGCACCATTACCGCGGCCAACATGGCCCAGGCCACCGAACTGCTCACACCGTCCACGCGCTGGATGGTGGAGCAGGGCATGACCATGTGGATCGGCGAGCCGCGTCCCTATACCTGGCCCCGGGCGTATCAGGAAGCAACGGAACGATACGCAGGACAGGTCGTCATCTCTGCTGACGGACGAGAAATAGCGAACTATATTGCCGGGGCTCCGTTTCCGCTCATTGATACCCAGGACCCGCTGGCCGGCTACAAGATCATGTGGAACCATGCCCAGCCGCCCTACAGCATCGACAACATCGGGGCGAGCTATGTCGCCCATCTCGTCAACAGCCAGGGCAATGTGGACCAGTCCTTTGAGAATTCGTGGCGCCGGGTGATGTGGACGGGCCGCTTGTACGCCGACCCCAAGCCCATCATCCCGCACAATCCCGCGGTGCGGCACAGTCACATGTGGGGGCCGCTGGTGTTGCCCAACCGCCATAAGGGACTGGCCGTGCTCGAATTTCGCTACATCCCGGCGGGTGCGGCAGACGACACCTATCTCTACTCGCCACAGCAACGCCGGGTGCGGCGGATCAGTGTGGCGGACCGCAGCGCCAGTATTTGGGGCTCGGATTATGATCTTGACTCGTTCTATGGCTTTAACGCGAAAATCGGAAGCTGGGATTTCAAGCTCCTGGCGGAGAAAGACATTCTCGGGGTACTGCACAGCGGCCGCTACGGGGACCCGGCCGAGTGGTGCGGCCAGCGGGATACAGGCCAGGGCCTCCTGGCGGCGCTGCCGTGCGTGACCTGGGAAAAACGACGGGTGTGGGTGGTGGAGGCCACGCCGCTCAACTACCCCAGAAAGTATGCCTATTCAAAACGCGTCTTGTACGTTGACCAGGAAACCTTCGGTGTCGGGATTGCCGAGATGTACGACACGAACGGGGAACTCCAAAAGGGACTCGTCCACTGTGCCTTTGTGACAAAAAAACCCCACCCCGGCTATCCGTCCAACCCGCTCTCCGGGGGGCGATATAACTATCAGGAAGAACAACTGTTTGTGCCCAACTTCGTGATGATCGATTTTCAGAAGATGCTGGCCACGGTCGGTGAAATTCCCTCGACCGAACAAAACCCCTCGGAATGGGAAGGAGAGCCCTATTTCAACGAAGCCGGAGTCAAATGGGCGGACCCCGATTCGCATACGCCCAACTCCCTGACGGACATGGGACGCTAGGAGGGGCTGTCGGACCGTCTCGCTACTCGACCTGCCTGATTGCCGTCCGCAGAAAAACGACCCCAACCACGACGACCATGGCGCTGCTCATCACGATGCAGGTCGTCAGGGGGCCGATAGCGTCGACCATGACACCGGATAACGGAGCCCCGAGTATGCCGGCGGCTCCCATAAAACCGATCGTATAAATAGACAGCACGCGGGCGCGGTTCGCGACGCTGGCCTGCTCCTGATACACCGTCCGCCCGGCGTTGATAAAGAGAGCCGCGCTGACTCCCCAGGCGCACACGGCCAGCATAGTGCCCCAAAAGGGCAGTCCGAACGAAACCATGAAGAGGCAGACCGCGCCAAAGAGGAGGGACGCGATTTGCGCTTCACCCTTATGCCGGATCCCGCCCGCCCAGAGCATCATCAGAGAGCCAAGAATGGTTCCCAGCGGAAAGGTCATATTGAGCAGGGCCAGTTGGTCGACTCCGCCGTGGTAGAAGTCACGGATTAAAAGGGGCAGGACAACCAGGAATGGACCGATAAAGAAAATGCCGACCGCAACGGCGAGCAGCAGCGTGGCCGAGAGGGCCGGTGACTGCCGGACCTCTCGTATCCCCTCGATGATATCCGTCAGCCGGAGGCTGCCGGTTGACGGACGGCGCTCCGAACTTGGGAGCTTGTGTAACGGCGGAATACCGGCCAGCAGCACCAGACTGTGCAGACCCAGGGCTGGCACCGTCCCGACCCAGCGTGCCGTCCCCGCCAGCAGAGAGCCTAGTATTTGCATGCCCCACTGCGTCATGGTCATCCCGGTCACCGAACGCAACATATTGGTGCCCGCGACCTGAGAGAGCTGCGCGTCACGGGCGGGCATGACAAACGCCTGGACCGTCCCCATGCCAATGGCGTAGGCGATGAGGAGGGGAATGGACAACCAGTCGTTGGCAACGGCCAGGAAGAGCCCGGCGGAAATCCCGCTCGCAACCAGGTGCAGGATCATCAGCAGACGCCGCTGGTCATAGCGGTCGGCAAGGGTGCCACCGGGCAGGGCCAAAAGGACGGCCGGAATCATCATCGCACTTTGGGTGATCCCGACCCATTCCGCCCCGGCATTGAGAACGCCGACCACCAGCCAGGAAAAAAGAACGCTCTGCATCCCCATGGCCATGAACCAGCTGCCGGTCCCGGCCAGAAACCAGAAGTAGGGCGTTGACAGGTGCGCCGGTGCGCGCGCTTGGTCGGTCGGCCGGGAGAGTCCCGGAGAGGCGTCAGGCGGAGCCGAAGGGGAGGGTGCTGTGTTTGGTGAAGAGGCGTGCGACAATGTGAGCGTCCTTGATGGTTGGAATACGGTCGTTGTAGAAAGATGAGCGACGGCAGCATAGCGGACCAGGGTCGCTCAAGCGAGGGGGAAGCCCCCGGTCCTTGTTGAACACCCTTTGAGGGGCGGGTAGCCCTTGGAATGCGTGCAGACGGGAGTCTGAATATGGTTTTCGGACGGGTATGTATCCTGATTGGTCTCTTGATCGTGGGCGGCACCAGCGGGGTCCGGGCGCAGTCTTCTCCGCTCTCCCTTCTCTCCCTCCCCCCCGGCTTTCAGCTCGCCGTGTATGCGCCCCGCGTTCCCAATGCGCGCGCGCTCGCCCTGGGGGACAAGGGAACGGTCTTTGTCGGCACGCGGCACGCGGGAAAGGTCTATGCGGTTGTGGATCAGGACCAGGACCAGCGGGCGGATGCGGTGCATACGCTTGCCGAGGACTTATTCATGCCCAGCGGTGTGGCCTTTCGTGACGGCGCGCTGTACGTGGCCGAGGTCAACCGTGTTCTCCGTTATGATGATATCGAGTCCCGCCTCAGGAATCCGCCCTCGCCGGTTGTGGTGAACGATACGCTCCCGCGTGACACCTGGCACGGCTGGAAATTTATCCGGTTCGGACCCGATGATTTATTGTACGTGCCCGTTGGGGCTCCGTGTAACGTGTGTACCAAGAGTGACTCCCGCTACGCCTCGATTCTCCGTATGAAGCCGGACGGCAGCGCGCTGGAAAACTTCGCCCGTGGCGTGCGCAATACCGTTGGGTTTGACTGGCATCCTGAAACGCGGGAACTCTGGTTTACGGACAACGGCCGGGACTGGCTGGGCGATGACTCCCCACCGTGTGAACTCAATCGTGCTCCCCAGCCCGACTTGCACTTCGGGTTCCCGTACTGTCACGGGAGCAGCATCTCCGACCCGGACTTTGGGCGAGAACGGCCCTGCACCGCGTTTACTCCGCCCGCGCAGGAACTCGGCCCCCATGTCGCCCCGCTGGGCATGCGTTTTTATACGGGCTCGATGTTTCCCGCCTCCTACCGGAATCAGATTTTTATCGCCGAGCACGGCTCGTGGAACCGCAGCGTCCCGATCGGCTATCGAGTGATGCTCGTCCGCCTGGAGGGCAATACGGCCACGAGCTACGAAGTCTTTGCCGAAGGCTGGCTCCAAAAAGACGGAGCCTGGGGGCGTCCGGTTGATGTCCTGGTGATGCCGGATGGCGCGCTGCTGGTATCCGACGATCGTGCCGGAGTGATTTATCGAATCAGCTATCAGGGCGAGTAGACGATCTGCTCGAAAAGATGGGAAACGCTTCATGGCTGACGGACCGGGTGACATACCGATACGGCCACTGACCGAAGACGACCGTGAGGCCGCCCTGGCGGTCATTAATGCGGCGGCCCGCTGGTACCGGGAGTTTCTGCCTGCCGAGGAATATCACGACCCGGAGATGACCCCCGACGACTGGGCCAAAGAGGCGGAACGGCTCACCTGGTATGGCGCCTTTGCCCCGGATACGCTCCTTGGCGTGATGGGGCTGGAATATGTCAAAGACGTGGCGCTCCTCCGTCATGCCTATGTTCTGCCCGACCGGCAGCGGCACGGGGTCGGCTCTTTGCTGCGGACATATATCGAGCGGCAGATTCGCGGAGTACGCCGCATCGTGGTTGGCACCTATACCGGCAATTACAAAGCGCGGAACGCGCTGGAAGCCGCCGGTTATACGCTTTCGGCAGACCCGGAGGCCGTCCTCCGGGCGTATTACGATATCCCCGAAGATCGCCTCCAGTCTTCTGTCACGTATGAGAAAGAGGTCGGGTGAGCCGGGCTTGCGCTCCCGCTTTTCATGCGAGACCGGAGCCGACAGACTGCTCAGCCGGACGCCCTGAGCGAGTCCGCTTCGGGCGTGCGTGGACGGCGGACGCCCTCACGTTCGAGCATGGGGACGACGCGGGCAATAAAGTCCTCCAACTCCTCTTCGACATGTCTGAACGTCAAGCCGACCGCATCGGCGCCGGCCGCCTGAAACTGGGCGAGGGCATGGGCGACCTGCTCCGGGGTGCCGATCAGCTTGCCGCTGCCGACTCCGAGAATAACGCTCCGCAGCATGTCGTCGACGGAAACGCCCTGGCCCAGGGTCGAGGCGACGGTGCCCACCGTCTGGCCGGTTAAGGTTTCCAGCCACTCGCGGGCGCTGTCGAACTCCGCGTGCGCAAGTATCTCTTCGATTTCTGCGTGGGCGGCTTCTTCCGTATCGCGGCATAAGACAAAGAGATAGATGATCACCTTCACCTCACGACCCTGCTGCGCTGCCCTGGCGCGGACGTCGGCCACTTCCTCGGCCAGGAGTTCCGGCGACTGGGCTCCGGCAAAATACCAGTCGCAATACTGGGCGGCAAAATCCCGGCCAACCGGCGAGCTGCCGGCATTATACAGCAGCGGTGGCCGGACCGGTTTCGGATGGCAGGTGCCCTGGCTGATGGAGAAAAACTCACCCGCATAATCAAACCAGTCCTCGGTCCAGAATTTCCTGAGCACCTCAACGAACTCCGTGGACTGCGCATAGCGCTTATCGTGCTCCAGCAAGGGGATATCAAGCATGCGAAAGTCTTGCTCCGCCCAGCCGCTGACGATGTTCAGCGCCCAGCGCCCTTTGCTGATCTGATCCAAAGTGGCTCCAATCCGGGCCACCATGCCGGGATGATAAAAGGCGGTGTGGACCGTGGAGATGAGCTGGAGATTTTGGGTCGCCATGGCCAGGCCAGCGGCCGCGGTAAATGAGTCGAGCGAGTAGCTCCAAAAGCGCGCCGGACCAAAGCCCGCCCCGCCGCGTTGAGCCATGAAAAAAATTTCAAGCCCGCTCCGGTCGAGGAGTTGAGCGAGGCGCAGGTTGTAATCATAGGTCGGCTCGGTGCGCTGCTCGGCGGACGAGACCAGGACAAAAGCATTTTTGCCAAAGGAGGGCGCGCAGCCAATGGTGGGGGCGAAGACGCCGAGTTCAAGATGTCGATCACTCACGAGTTTTCTCCTTATATGTTCTCTCGCCTGCAAGCGTCTGGAGTCAGACCGCATCTGTCGGCCCTGAGGAGACGCGCGACGGGAACCAGCGTGGTATGGCGGCTTGATAGGCCATATAGTCCTCACCAAACCGTTCTCTCAGGGTCGGCTCCTCAACGTGGAGCACGAGTGCGCGACTGACCAGCAGCAGCAACAGAGTATAGAGCAAGACGTGGACGGACGGAAACCAGACGATTTGGCCGCACAGTATGGCAAACAGACCGACCAGCATGGGATGCTGAATATGGGCATACGGACCGGCAACAACCATGCGCTGGGGCGGGTCGAGTGGGAAGGGGGTGCCGGCGCCGCGGCGGACAAGATAATACGCCGCCGAAAAGAGTAGGGCTCCCCCACCCAGACAGAGGAGGAAGCCGAGCAGGGAAAACAGCATCGGGAAGGGAAGCGGGGCCGCGGCCTCAAGCGGTCGGAGTTTCCAGGGCAGATAGCCAACCAGGAAGCCGGGAATGACAAGCGTGTACACCGTAGCACGGAGCCGGAGGGACAGCATGGAAGGGTCTCAAGCGTTTGCGGGGCGCGGGCCGCTTCCCTTTCTCGGGGGTAAGGGGTTTTACCTTCCTCGAAAATGTGGCGGGCGCTTCTCCAACATGGCCCGCACGCCTTCGTTGGCATCTTCGCTCTTGCGCGCCTGACGGACCAGGGTGTTGAGGTCGTCGGAGGCTATGCTGTCCCGGAGCGAGATCATACGCAGGATGCTCTTTTTCATGCCGGCTAGAGAGAGCGGTGCGTTGGCGGCAATCGTCCGGGCCAGTGCCAGCGTGGCCGCTTCCAGTTCGTCGGCAGAGACGAGTTGATGCACCATGCCGATTTCATACGCCCGCTGGGCGCTGACCGGCTGTCCGGTGAGGAGGATCTGCTTGGTGAAGGCCGGGCCGACAATCTCAACGAGTTTTTGACCCAAGCGAAACGGAACAATAAGCCCCAGCCGGGCCAAGGGCATGCCAAACCGGGCGACTTCCGAGACAATGCGCAGATCACAGTGGAGGGCGAGTTCGCAGCCGCCGGCCAAGGCATCGCCTTGGACCATGGCAATGGTCGGATGTCGGGATGCTTCGATTTTTCCGAGCAGCTCAATAATACCGCTTTCCGCATCTTCGTCGCTCTGTTGACGGGCGTTTAACTCCCGCAAGTCCAGGCCGGCACAAAAGGCCCTGCCTTCGCCGCGGACGATAATCGTGCGGACCTCGGTGTTGGCCTCCAGTTCGTCAAAATAATGCTCCAATCCTTCCAGCACCGCCGTATTCATGGCGTTCCGCTTTTCCGGGCGGTTCAGGGTAATGGTTGCAATGCCTTCGTCGATTGAGCACAGAATTTCTTCAGCCACACGCGCCTCCTTAAAGAGTGGACACAGACGTGCGCCTAGCTAAACGGTTTCTCCGAGGGAGGTCAAGGTGACGGGCGGGGGCCGCTGCAATTTCCGTACGGGAAAACCGCTCATCGGGAGCCGGGTTTATTCTGAGAATGTCTACACGAGCGGGCGACTGTTGAGACTTGGGGGAGGGGTGGGAGGATTGGGGTCGTCAGGCTCCTGTCCGGTGTCCGCCGAGTCGGTCAGAAAGACAATCTCTGCCAGCAGCCCGGTTACCAGGAAGAGGAGGGCGGCACTGCCCCAGTAAGCGCTGTGAAGGGCATAAAACGCGCCAATCGACATCACGGCGGCGGCGATGGCGCTCACAACGGACAGCCGAGGGGGAAGCCCGACCGGTTTTTTGTAGCGGGCCGGGAGCAGTCCGATCAGCAGTCCGAACGGACCGATCAATACGCCTCCAATCAACCGGCCTTGCCATGCCCGGCCCTTGCTGGCGGCGATACAGGCCGATAGGACCGCGCAGAGGAGCCAGAGACCGATGAAGGCGAGGAGTCGCATGAAACAGTTGCAGATAGACTATGCTGGCTGATTTCCAGACTTTGTCCGTCCTTCCAGCCATTTTTTTAACGATTGTTGACTCTCCCCCGACTTTCGTCCGACTAAAATACCAGAGACACTCAGGTCTTCATCGAGGTCGGGCCAATGGATGAGCGTCCCATCACCAATAATCTCGAAGTTCTTTCGTTCCTCCGGGGTACCGTGCCAGAGGCGTGCGTACCAAGCGAGCGGGACGATGACCGTCCGGCCGTCAACAAGGTCAACGGTAAGGGAGTCGTCCTCAACGGCGACCCCCTGAGCCCGCGCCTCTTCAATCTCCATGGCCGAAGCAGTCATGCCAAATACGGTCGGCATCTTCAGTCTAACCATTGCCCATGAGGCCGAACCTGCACGCGCCCATAATATCTGCGGCCATTTGAAAAATCATTCACTGAACTTCCAGGTGTCCTCTGCCGTGCCGCTGATCTTCCAGCGCGGCACAACAATATTGGCCTCGTTGGTCTGCTCAAATTCCACGGTGACGGGCAGACCGATCGCCACGTCTTCTTCGTCGTCCAGCATGACCCCGCCGACGCGGACCAGCGAGCCGTCGGCTTCGTGGCAGTCGTCTAACTCAATCAGGCCGACAACATAGGGGACCGCCTCGACAAATGCGCCCAGGATGGGCTGGGTCACGACGATATAGCTGTGAAGCACGCCGGTTCCGGCGGTCTCAAACCAGCCGAGGTCCATGGAGTTGCATGTATTGCAGGCCGGGAAGGGCGGAAACCATTTGTGGCTGCAGTCCTTGCACTGGCGCACCAGGTATTTGTGTTCTTTGGTGCCCATCCACCATTCGACGGTATCGAAGTCGGGCATGATTGTGATCTTGCTGTAATCAATTGGACCAGGCATGGTCACCCCTCCTTTAGGCTGAAATCCCACGCAGAATGACCGAACTCGACATGGTTTCCGTTCCCCACCCGAGACAGGCCGCAATACGCGCGTCTCTCACTTGCCGACAGCCGGCCTGACGGTCGTAGCTGTGTGTGCCCTCGGCCCAGCCCGGACAGGCGTCATCGGCGCGGTGGCGGAGTTGGCGGACGTTTTCAATCACCATGCTCACCCCGTGGGTATAGCCTTCGGATAGATGCCCCCCGGAGAGGTTGGACGGCAACTCGTGGTCGATCTGCAAACGGCCCCCTTTCACAAACTCCCCCGCCTCGCCTTTGCCGCAGAAACCGTAGGCTTCAAGCTGAATGAGGGTGGTGAAGGTAAAGGCGTCGTAGCACGAAATCAGGTTCACATCTTTTTGACTGATCCCGGCCATACCGAACAGGCGGTTGCGGCCATAATTCCCGGCGACGTAGTGAATCTCCGGGCGCGAGTAGTTCCAGGCCGAGTTGGGCGCCATGGTCCGTCCCGTCCCGCCCATAATGAAAACCGGTGGCTGACGCAGGTCATAGGCGCGTTCACGAGACGTGACAATGAGACAGGCCGAGACATCGGTTTCGAGGCAGCAGTCGAGCAGGCGCAGGGGTTTGACCACCCAGCGTGAATTCTGGTGATCTTCGATCGTAATGGGATGGCGCATGACCGCCTTGGGATTCAGGCTGGCGTGATAGCGGTGGGCCACCGCTATCTCGGCAAACGACTTGGTGGTCGTGCCGGTGTCGCGCAAATAGCGCATGGCGGACATGCCGAAGCGCTGGGCCGGCGAGGTCCAGCCCCAGGGCATCATGAACTGGTTGTCCTCGGCTGCCCGGGTTGGCGGCACCGGACCGCTTGGCGCCTGTCCGCCCATGCGTCGTCCGGAGCGACCGTTCATGGAGCGAAAGATGACCATGGCTTTGCAATAGCCGGCTTCCAGCAGGCCGACCGTGTTGCCTATCAGTGCTTCGGTACTCGACCCGCCCCCGAAAATATCCACCGAATAGTTGAGCCGCATGCCGAGCGACGTGGCGACATGATTCGAGGTCGTTGAATCCCCGGCCTGATAGCTGGTCATGCCGTCAATATCGCGCGGCTCCAGGCCGGCATCAGCCATCGCCTTTTTGACTGCCTCGCACGCCATGGACAAGGTCGTGCGGTTTGATGGACGCATGTGCGGCGTCTCTCCTACGCCGACAATGCAGTATTTATCCGTCAGAGCCCCCATACTTCCCTCCTTTTTCCCTGGGTTCAGTTCACACGAGACTTCATCCCCTCCCAGGAGGGGTGGCCGCAGGCCGGGGCGGGTTCCCGCCTCTCCCTTACGTCTGCATCTGCCGCCGGACTTCCTGAATGAATTCGCGATAGCGGCCTGGGCTCTGACGCTCTGAGGCGCTAAAGCCCACAATGAGACGGTCCAAGAGCCCGCTATACCGATTCGCCAGTGTGGCGGCGATGGTGTCATAGGTGCCGATGACGGCGATTTCGTCCAACATCTCGTCGGTAATTTCCGCCGCCATGCCGTCCCAGTCGCCCTTGGCCGCCTTTTCGTTCAGTCGAAAGCAGGTCTCTCCCCAGCCGTGCGCGTCGAGCACCCCTTTATAGGTCCGCGTCGACGCATAAAAAGCGACCTGTTGACGAACTGCGCCGACGGCTTTCCTCACTTCGTCAGGCGTGGTTCCGCTGGCAATAAATGTCCCGGTTTGCAGGGTAAAGTCCTCACGTTTCCGGCCGGCTTTGGCGAGGCCCTTTTCAATATTGGGCAGTACGGTTTCCTTGAGATAAGTCGGCGTGTGAAAATTGTGGACAAAAAACCCGTCGCCCACCTCGCCGGCAAGCTGGCTGATCAAGGGGTTCAGGCCGGAGAGGAGAATGGGAATGTGCGGCTGCGCAATCGGGCCAGGATTAAAGAACGGCGTCATCAGCGAGAATTGATAAAACTCGCCCGCAAAATTGAGCGCGGTGCCGTTCTGCCAGCAGTCCCAGATGGCCCGCAGCGACAGGACGACTTCGCGCAAACGTTTCACCGGGGCTTCCCATTTGACACTAAAGCGCCGCTGGTTGTGTCCCTTGACCTGGGTGCCCAGCCCGAGCATGAAGCGCCCGCCGGAGTTGGCTTGTAAATCCCAGCAGATATTGGCCAGCACCATGGGACTCCGGGGAAACACAATGGCGACCCCGGTGCCCAGCTGGATACGTTCCGTTTCCCTGGCGGCGACCACGAGGGGAAAAAACGGATCGTGGCTGGTCTCTGCACTCCACAAGCCATCCAGGTCCAGCTCTTCGGCCTGGCGGGCGGCCGCGGCTGCGGCCTCAAAGGTCGAGGGCATCAGGGCCGTGTCGATTTTCATTGCCGGCTCCTAATACGATCTCGGCATGCCCAGTACATGCTCGGCAATAAAATTGAGCACCATATTGTTTGAGATGGGCGCGATCGAGAACAAGCGGCTCTCACGGAACTTGCGCTCCACGTCGTACTCGGCGGCAAAGCCATACCCGCCGTGAGTGTCGATGGCCGCGTTGGCCGCGGCCCAGGAGGCCTGTGAGCATAAAAGCTTCGCCATATTGGCCTCTGCACCGCAGGCTTCACCGGCGTCAAATAAATCAGAAGCGCGGAAGCGCATGAGGTCCGCGGCTTCAGTCTGAGCATACGCCTGGGCCAGCGGAAACTGGATACCCTGGTTCTTGGTGATAGGGCGCCCAAAAATCTCCCGTTCGTTGCCGTACTGGACGGCGCGCTTGATGAACCAGCGGGCATCACCAATAGCCTCGGAGGCAACCAGGATACGTTCGGCATTCATGCCGTCGAGAATATAGTAGAAGCCGGAGCCTTCCTCGCCAATCAGGTTTTCGACCGGGACCTTGAGCTCGTGGAAAAAGAGCTGGTTGGTTTCATGGTTAATCATGGCGTCAATCGGGCGGACTTCGACGGCGTCTCCAGCCTCCCGCAAATCCACCAGAAAGATGCTCATGCCCAGCGTTTTTTTGGGGCTTTCGTCGTACGGCGTCGTCCGGGCCAGAAGGAGGAGCATGTCGGAGTGCTGCACCCGGGAGGTGAAGATTTTGCCGCCGTTGACGATGTAGTAGTCGCCGTCCCTTTTGGCCGTGGTGCGAATATGCGTCGTATCGGAGCCGGCGTCCGGCTCGGTGACACCAAAAGCCTGGAGTCGAATCTCTCCGCTCGCAATCCGGGGTAAATAGCGCTGTTTCTGTTCATCGCTGCCGTGCCGGAGCAGGGAGCCCATGATGTACATCTGGGCATGGCAGGCGGCGGCATTGCCGCCCGAGCGGTTGATCTCCTCCAAAATCACGCTGGCCTCCGTCACCGTCAGCCCCGAGCCTCCGTATTGTTCGGGGATTAGGGCCGCCAACCAGCCGGCCTGGGTCAGCTCATCCACAAACTGCTCGGGATAGCGATGTTCCTTATCGAGCTTACGCCAATATTCATCGCCGTACTGACTGCAGAATTTACGCATCTCGTTCCGAATTTCTGGACAGCGTTCTTTTTCTGACATGGGGGTTCCTCCCTCTCAATACAAGACTGGCTGAGACATAATTGGGCGCGTATCTGTTTTACTCTCTGGTAAACATCAGGTCGGGACGCAGGACGGGGTTGCCGCGGGCCAACGTGTTGACCGTTGCCTTGGAGACCATGACTGCAGTCGGGTTTTTATCGGCCAGACTGCGGGCTAGGGCGTAGGCGGTCGGTAGGAGCTCTGCTGGTGTGACCACCTGATTGACCAGCCCGAGTTTGAGGGCTTCATCCGCCTTCAGGTGGCGGCAGTTGAGAATGATGTCCTTGGCGCGATTCGGTCCCACGTTGGCGACCAGCAGGGCGGTCGAGGGTGGACTCAGCGGCACGCCGAGGTCCACTTCGGGAAACCAGAACTCCGCTTCCTCCACCGCTATCCGAAAATCACACGCCAGCGCCAATGACCAGCCGCCGCCGATCGCGTAGCCGTTGATTGCGGCAATGACGACCGGCTCCATGGTGGCAAACATATCGAGCGTACGGGCAATGGCGCGCGTCCAGCGCTTGCCGAGCGGGGCGAAGATTTTGCGCCGTTCCCGGCGGTCGCTGATGCCCCTGATGGGCGAGAGGTCGGCGCCGGCTGAAAACGTATTGCCCGTTCCGGTAAAAACAACCACGCGAATGTCTTTATCGTCGCGTATCTGGTATTGCAGGCGCTCCAGTTCCAGGGCAATGTCTTCATTGAGTGGATTGCGTTTCTCCGGTCGGTTGAAGGTGAGCGTGGCAATGGTCCCGTCTTTTTCCAAAAGAAAATGATCTGGCACGGTGAGCCCCCTTGCGAAGTATAACAGCGGCCCCATCTAAGCGGACGCCCTGCCGTCTGGCAAGAGAGGTGGATTCGGCTTTTTTCTTGGAAATGGGATATGCTTAGTCCGAGTCGAGCAGAGAAAAGGAGGACGGTATGGACCTTGGACTCTCAAACAATGTCGCACTGATCAGCGGAGCGAGCCGAGGCATTGGGCGCGCCATTGCCCTGGGACTGGCTGCGGAAGGCTGTCGCTTGAGCTTGTGCGCGCGGGGCCAAGAGCAGCTTGAGATCACCGCGCAAGAAGCCCGGGGGGCGGGTGTCGAGGTGCTCGCCTCGGCGCTGGACGTGACCCAGGAAGTCGAGGCCCGGCGCTGGGTCGAAGCGACGCAGCAACATTTTGGCGGGATTGATATTCTCGTCAACAATGTCGGCGGATCGCGTCCGGGCGGCAATCTGAATGCTTCCCGGCAGGACTGGCAGGCCGGCTTTACCCTGAATTTCTTTTCCGCGCTGGACCTGTGCCAGCTGGTCGTCCCGGTCATGGAAGCACGCAAGGCGGGCTGCGTGATTAATATTGCCTCGATCTACGGCCGCGAGTGGGGCGGACCGATGACCTATAACGCCGCCAAGGCGGCCATGATTAGCCTGTCTAAAGAAATGGCCCGCACGCTTGCTCCCAAGGGGATTCGCGTCAACAGCGTTGCGCCGGGGTCGATTCTCTTCCCTGGAGGCGCGTGGGAACAACGACAAAAGGAAAACCCCGAGGGCATTGCCGCTTTTGTCAAGGCCGAGTTGCCGGCCGGGCGCTTCGGGAAGCCGGAAGAAGTGGCGGACGTGGTGGTCTTTTTGGCTTCGGAGCGTGCCCAGTGGGTTTCCGGGGCGTGTATTACTGTTGACGGCTGCCAGTCTCGGTCGTTGATTTAATCTGACGGGAGAGTCTTGCTTACCATCCTTGAACGGGACAGTGATTTTCTTTTGGGCCAATTGATTGCAGTGGCCAACACTTCTTTCCGGCAAGAGATTGGCGTGTTGCCGAGCGCGACGATGCGGGAATTGGAAAACCGGGTCCGTATAATCTTGAATCTCTCAACATCTACGCCGTGCGGGAATAATATGCTCTGAGACGCAAGACCAACCACGGTGCATTGCCCCCCTAGGTTGCCGAGCGCGAGGAGAGGGAATTTGGAGAGAAGCATGAATGAACGCTATGAAACCCTGGAACTACGGCGGGACACGGACCTTCTCTGGCTCGTCCTGAACCGGCCGGCGTCGCTGAACGCCATGAACAGTCTGCTGGTTCACGAGCTGCATACGGTGCTCGACGAACTGCATCAGGATCAGACCGTCCGGGTGGTCATCCTGCGGGGGGCGGGCCGCGGCTTTTGCGCCGGGCTTGATCTCAAACAGTCAAGCGCGGCAACCGGGACCTATTCCGTGGCCCAGGGCCTGCGCGACCAGCGCCGGATTGCCGAGCTGGCGATTAAAATTCACCGCGCCCCACAACCGTTTATTGCCGCCGTTCACGGCCCGGCCGCCGGGGGTGGCTTTGCCCTGGCTCTGGCGAGCGATATCCGTATTGTCGGGGAGTCCGCGCGGATGAACGCGGCTTTTATCCGCATCGGGCTGTCGGCCTGTGATGTGGGCGTGAGTTATTTTCTGCCCCGGCTGGTCGGGGCTTCGGTCGCCTCCGAGCTCTTACTGACCGGGGATTTTATTGATGCGCAACGGGCCCTGGCAACGGGACTGGCCTCCCGCCTGGTGCCGGACGCCGAATTGGATCAGGCCGCCGAAGCCATGGCCCGCCGTATTCTGCGCAACTCGCCCCTGGGGGTCCGGCTGACGAAAGAGTGCCTGCGCTATTCGGTTGACGCACCAACGCTGGAGGCGGCCATTGCGATGGAAGACCGGAACCAGATTCTGACCACGCGGACGAATGACGTACGCGAGGGCATTGCCGCTTTTCTGGAGAAACGCGAACCGCAGTACGAGGACGCCTGATGAACGCCGGTCGTCCGAAGATGGTGCTACAAGGCGGTGTCTCCGAGGAGTGCCGGCTGGACGCTTAGAGGGTGAGCAGCCGGGGGAGTTCCGCAATACTCGGTAAGATGTGGTCTGCCTGCGCCTGCCGCATGACCGGGTCGGTACTGGTCCCGGTGAGGACGCCAACGGTGACGACACCGGCGGCCTTGCCGGCCTGAATATCAATGGGGGAGTCGCCAATATACACCGCCTGGTGAGGGGCAAGACGGAGATGTGCCAGGCACTTCAGAACGGGCTCCGGATGGGGTTTCCGGTGGGTGACGTCTTCCCGGCCGACGATGCCGCTAAAAAGATGGCGGACGCCCCAGGTATCAAGAAAGGGTAAGGCCCGGCCGGATGAGGTGGCGATCCCGAGCTGAAAGCCCTGGTGATGAAGACGGTGCAAAAGTTCGAGACTTCCCGGAACGGCCTGCGTTTCTTCATGATAGCGCCGCAGCCATTCGTCCATACGGCTGTCGGTGATGCGCTTGATACAGTCTTCAGGGTCGGGATGGTCGGGAGGAAAGAGCTGGACGAGAGGATTTTCCACCCCGCGACGCATCAGCTCATACACCCGGTCGCGCGGAACTGGGGGAATACCGGCGAGGGCGAGAACCTCCAGGGCGATCTCATAGAAAAACTCGACCGACTGGGCGAGCGTGCCATCCACATCGAAGATCAGCCCTGTCGCGTGTATACGACTCATTCTCCGAGTTGATCCCACGCCTGTTGGATTTGCTGCTCCAGGGCTTGAAGTGAACCGTTGTTATGGATGACAACCTGAGCGTGTTTGCGACGCTCTCCGTTTGAAAGCTGGTTCGCAATCCGGGCTTCGGCGTCCGCGGCCGACATGCCGCGTTGCTCGGCCACACGACGAATGGCCGTGTCCTTGTCGGCCTCGACCACCCAGACCGTATCGGCCAGGGGCAGCCAGTTGGCCTCAATCAGGATCGCCGCCTCAACCACAATAGGCGCGGGAAAGCCCTCGGCCCGCTTGGCCTGGATACGCTGCCGGATTTCCTCGAACATAATCGGGTGGACAATGGCATTGAGCCGGGCGAGCACGTCCGGACTACTGAAGACAATGGCCCCCAGTTTTTTCCGATCTATGGTTTGATCTCCCGCGACGATTTCCCGTCCGAAGGCCTCGGTGACCTGTTTCCAGGCGGCCTTGCCCGGCAGATAGATTTCATGCCCGACGATGTCCGCGTCAATAATATGGGCACCAAGCGTGGCCAGTATCTTGGAGACGGTGCTTTTACCCGAGCCGATTCCGCCGGTGAGTCCAATGGTTTTCATGCGTTTCCTGTCTTGCGGGGAATATCACTGGGTTGGTTGTGTCAGAGATAAGGGGGGGCTGCAAGGGCAAGACCGGCTTCTCTCTTGCCGACGGGCATGGTATCACAGCGGGCAACGTCGCGGTGCGGAGGACGCATGCCATACGCAGACATACGCGGAGTCAGACTCCATTATGAAGATCTTGGGAACGGGTTACCCTTTCTCTTGTTGCCCGGGGCGCTGGGAACCGGACAGTCGGATTTCGCTCCACAATTAGCAGCACTCCCTCCGCGCGGTATTCGGGTTATTGCGCCTGACCCGCGCGGCTATGGGCAATCCCGTCCGCCCGCCCGCGCGTTTCCGCCCGACTTTTATCAACAGGACGCCGAGGATTTCGTGGCTCTGATGGAAACGCTCGGCTGCTCGACCTACGCCGTGGGTGGCTGGAGCGACGGGGCGATTACGAGTCTATTACTGACCTTGGCCTATCCGCAACGGGTGACCAAGATGGCGCTCTGGGGCGGCAATGCCTATGTCTCCCAGGATGATATTGATGCCTATGAGAAAACGCGCCGTGTCGCGGATTGGTCTCCCCGCGCGGCCGCGCCGATGCAGGCGATGTATGGCGATGCCTTTCAAGATCTGTGGGCTCGCTGGTGTGACGCCCAGCAGATGCTGTTGAAAGCGGGTGGCGATTTGTGTCGGGACCGCCTGGCGCAGATTGCCTGTCCCACCTTTCTGATTCATGGGGGCAAGGATCCCCTGGTGCCGCCCTTTCATGCCCATGTCTTACAGCAGGGGATCGCCGGATCGCGCTTACACGTGTTTCCGGATGGAAGACATAATATTCATCTTTTCTACGCCGATACGTTTAACGAGCTCTTAGTCGAGTTTCTGCTGTCTTAACCGGTACGCTTCAGGGAGGATATGATGGCCACCGTAGAATTCTTTTACGATTACTCCAGCCCGTGGACCTATCTGGCGTTCACCAAGATCGATGGGCTGTGCCGCAAATACAACGCCGACCTTCAGTGGCGTCCGTTTCTGGTGGGCGGAGTGTTCAATACGGTCAATCCTTCGGTGTATGAATTCCGAGAAAAGGGGGTGCCCGCCAAGCAACAGTATATGGCAAAGGATATGAGTGACTGGGCACGCTACTACGGTCTGAAAATTGTCATGCCCCCCTCCGTTTTTCCGGTGAATTCGGTCAAAGCGCTGCGCGGCGCCCTCGTCGCGCTCGAACATCCCGGCACGTTTCTGCCCTATAGCTATCGGGTGTTTGAAACCTACTGGGGCGAGGATCAGGATATCAGTCAGAACGAGGTCCTCCAAAAAATTGTCGCAGCAGTCGGCCTTGATGCAGACGAGTACTTCGACAAGATTACACGTCAGGACTATAAGGATCGGATTCGGGCCAACACGGACGCGGTGATCGAACGCGGCGGATTCGGGACACCGACGATCTATGTCAACGGCGACTCCATGTTCTTCGGGAATGACCGGCTGGTCCTGGTTGAAGAAGAGTTAAAGCGGAACGCGTAGCCGAGCTGGGCGCAAGGGACATGCAAAAGAGGGCAACCATCATGGCTGCCCTCTTGTATTTTCTCTGCTCGATGTGTTCTCGGACGTCAGCCGTCCCATCCCCACTTCTGCTTGTTCTCGGCAATCTCATCCGAGGTGGGATGCGCTATTTTCTCATGCCCGGCCACCTCAAAATCCGCTTCGTCGTCAACCATTGCGTAGTTGAGCGGAGTGTCGGATTCAAACACGTCGGGCACGGCAACTTCCTCAAAAATGGCCTGCCAGGGACATTCGGGCTCGCACGCCCCACAGTCAATACATTCGTCCGGATGGATATAGAGTTGGTTCGGGTATTTTTCGGTGTCATCGCCGGTATATTTATAAATACAGTCAACCGGACAAACGGCTACACAGCCTGTGTCGATGCAGTCCCGGCATAGTCTCGTGATGATGTATGTCATCGTCTCCTCCTTGCATCATGTCCAAAGCGGGCGAGCCGCAGGGAAAGAACAGACCCGCACCGCGAGCCCCACAGTGCTATCGCATCATTTCGGGCAGGTCAATTACAGACACAGGTGAGGAGGAAAGGGGGTGCTGCCTCTCCAGGGAGGGCACAAGCGCCCCCTGACAATAACGCGTCCAAAGCGATTGGTTCGTGGTCCGAAAGGAACGCGATATCACACGGAATCTGCGTGGGTGCGGTGATAGTCCGTCACGAGACGGAGGGCGGCGGCCGCGCGCTCATGGGTCGCGACGGTCGCGATGCCGCGTTGATGAAACTGCGCCCGAGCGTGGAGCAGGCCCGCTTCCTGGGCAAACGGTTGCAACACCACAAAAAAGGGCTTGACCGAACGCGCGGCAAAGCGACTCAGGGTGTCGAGCAGGGCGGTCAGAGTTTGCGGCCGGGCTTCCCACTGCCCGGCCACCAAGCCGGCCCCCGTATCCATGACAATCGCATCAATATGCGGGTCACGGTCCAGGATGGAGAGCAATCGATCCAGGGTATCCGTCCTCTGTCCCATCCCGATCGTATGACCGGAATCGAGCGGATTCTGAAAGCTGCCGCCAATCACGTTAAAGAACGAAGACAGTTCTTCGTAAGAGGCTGCGCTGAGCGGAGGAACCCGCAGACCGGCGGCGGCAAAGGCGTCGGTGAGACTGACCGAGGGACCTCCCGTCATGGCAATCAGCCCCACGCCGTCTCCGTTTGTTGATTTAGTGAACCGTAACAGCTTGATCACATCAAGCAACTCATCGAAACTGCTCACGGAGATGGCTCCAGCCTGATGGACCATGGACGCCCATATGGTAGCGGGAACGGCGAGTGAGCCGGTGTGTGACGAGGTGGCCCGCTGGCCCGCCTCGGTCTGGCCCCCCTTCCAGATAACAACCGGTTTGTGGGGGGTGACCTCACGGAGCAACGTAAAGAAGCGGCGCCCTTCTCGTACCCCCTCAAGGTACATGCCGATAATTTCCGTTTCGTCGTCGTGTGCGAGATAGTCGAGGTAGTCACTGGCATCAAGGACCGTCGCATTCCCAAAGCTCACGGCTTTACTGATCCGCAGGCCATGACTGGCGGCTGCCATACTAAAGGTGATCGTGTGGGTGCCGCTCTGGCCGATAAAACCGACTGAGCCCGCTTCTCCGGCCGGGAGGTCGGGATAATTGCGGAGGCCGATTTTTGGATGGTAGATGCCCATGCAGTTCGGACCGATAAGCGCGAGTCCAGCCTCCCGAGCGGTTTTGGTCACTCTCTGTTCCAAGTGCTGTCCCTCTTCGTCGCGGACTTCGGAGAAGCCCGAGGTGAAGAGCATGACCCCGGCGACCTTTTTCGCGGCACAATCTGCGACAATATGCGGCGCGACCTGGCGGGGGACCGCGGTGATGACGTAGTCGATCTCGTCTGGAATCGACGCCAAACTCGGGTAGTTGGGCACCCCTAAATCCGTAATCCCCTGGATTTCCCGCTCGTCAATCTGGACGGAATAGACTTTGCCCTCGAAGGTGCTCTGGCTCCGTAACCACAGATAATTCATGGCGCGTTTATCGCCGACCACGGCCACCGACCGCGGGTGAAACGTACGGGCCAAGGCGGCCCGCGTCTCGTCCGACAGTGGGCGGGGGAGGGCGCGGGGACCCTCAGCGTGGAGGACCACGTGGGCATCAACGGCGAGACAGCCGTCTTCGTAGGCAAAAACGGGGTTGAGATCGAGTTCCTGGATATCTGGCTGGGCATCGGCCAAGGCCGACAGAGAAAGGAGAGCCTGCTCCAGGGCGGCGAGGTCAACGGCGGCCTGGCCGCGATGGCCGGTGAGCAACGGAAATCCGCTGATTTCACGGATCATGCGCGCGGCGTCCTGCGGGCGGAGCGGAGCCACCCGGAACGCCACATCTTTGAGCACCTCGACATGCACCCCGCCCAGGCCAAACATGATGAGCGGACCGAACTGGGGATCGGATGTCAGGCCGATAATGACCTCAACTCCCGGCCGGGCCATAGGTTGAACCGAGACACCGTCGACGGCGGCGGCGGCGGGCCGGGCATTGCGGCCGGCGGTCATGATGGCATCAAACGCGTGACGGACGGCGGCTGCTGTGGCGAGATTGAGTTGCACGCCGCCGATATCGCTTTTATGGGCGACGTCGGCCGAGCTGATCTTGAGCGCAACCGGGAAGCCCATCTCCCGGGCGAGGGCGAGGGCCTCGTCGGCGGTGCGGGCCAATTCCGTTCGCACGGTCGGGATGCCGGCCGATTGGACTACGGTCTTTGCCTCTCTTTCGGTCAACACAAAACGGCGCTGGTCTTTTGCGTGTTGGACGATGGTGCGGGCAGCGGTATCGGCCATAGGTTCCCCCTCTGATGCCTGAGCGCTCTTCTTATCCGAGCAGGAGAGCGTGGGCAATCTGAATGGGCACTATCTTCTGCCCGGGCAGAGCGGGGAAGGGGCAGATAGAGAGCCGCGAGGCAGGCTCTGAGCCTAGCCGTCTTTTTGCTCTATCTGCTTACGGAGGGCGGCCACCTCGTCCCGAAGCGATTGGATGGGCGCGGCCAACACCCCTTCGACCATGTCCTGGACGAACTTCTCAATATATTTCCCCTGCATATCTCCTTCGATATTGACCCGATCGCCAGGCTTGCGCCGATGCAGCGTGGTGACCGTATGGGTGTGGGGAATAATGGCACAGGTAAATTCTGTGGGCTGACAATCAAAGACCGTCAGACTGATCCCATCCACTGCCACCGAACCTTTCTCCACCAGGTAGCGACCGAGTTCGGCAGGAATCGCAAAGGTATAGAGAAACGAGTCGCCTTCCGGCCGAATGGACGTGACGTGTCCAACGCCATCAACATGACCCCAGACGAGATGGCCGGACAGACGGTCCTCAAGTCGGAGCGAGCGTTCCAGATTCACACCATCGCCAACTTGCAGTGCTCCCAGGGTCGTGCGTCGCAGCGACTCCGCGGAAACGTCAAAGCTGAGTTGATCGGCCTCAATGGCGGTGACGGTTAAGCAGGCCCCATCGGTGCAAATGCTTTCGCCCAGGCTGATCTCCTGGGTGGGAAGATTGGTCCGCAGCCTGAGGCGAACGCCTTCGGCAATGGGGTCGATCTTCGTGATTGTCCCGGTTGTTTCAATAATGCCGCTAAACATAATGCCCTCGGAGAGATTGGGAATGCAGAAGCGTGGTGTCTGGTGCGACCCCCGAGCCTAGCCCGCCGCCTGCACGCTCGGCTGCTCTTTGAGTCGATTGATCCACGCCTCAAGCCGGGGATACGGAATATCGACATTTAACTGGGGAAACAGGAGGGCCCACGACACGTACGGAATGTCTGCCAGGGTCAATGCTGAGCCGACCAGGAAGTCGTTATGGCCAAGCTCGTTCGTGAGGTGATCGAAGCAGAGGTTCAGCGCCGTATTTGCTTGCGAAACGACCTCCTGGTCAGCGGCGCCGCCCTGTAGGGGTTTGAGCAAGAGCTCTGCGGCAAGGGTTGCTACGGCGTGCTCATACGGATTATCGGCATAATGCATGAGGACGCGGGCGCGGGCCCGCTGTCCGACATCGTCCGGCAGCAATGGCGGGCTCGGATACGTGTCGTTCAGGTATTCCATGATAATGGTGGACTCATAGACCGTTGTCCCGTTGTCCTGGAGCGCGGGGACTTTCCCATAGGGATGAATTGCCAGATATTCGGGCGTTTTCTGCTCGCCCTTGGTGATGTCAATCGGGACTTTTTCATATTCCAGCCCCTTTGCCGTCAGGGTAATCCGCACCTTGCGCGCGCGGGGAGACAGAGAAAAATCGTAGAGCTTAATCATGGCTGGCCTCTTGTCCGGTTGCTGCCTGCTTTTGGCGCTTGGCCGTTTTCCGGCGGTTGATAATCTGCTGAGCCGTGTCCTTGAGACGGAGGTGCCAGCGTTTGGCCCACTCGAAATCCCGACTCAGAATCCCAAAGCCGACAAAGATGAGCACAATGCCCGGACCGGGAATGCCGGGCAGACTGAGAAAGAGGCCCACAAGCAGGAGCATAATCCCACTAACGATCCGGCAAATCCGCCAGAACTGATCGCGTGCCGCACGGAGCATGTTTGGTCAGCCTAACAATCAAGCGGGCAAGACAGGCTAGCGATCATCGAGAATTTTACCACTGCGGGCTTTTTCTACCGTCTCATCGAACTGCGGGCCAAGATCAACGCCCATTTCTCTTGCTCGTTTCTTTGCCCACAGGCCCACGTTGCGGTTGTCGCGGTAGAATGTCTCGTCTCTGGGGGCACTGGTGTCGAGATTCTTGAGTCGCGCCTCTTCACCCTGATGATAGGCAAAACCGGAGAGCAGCCGGGTGAGGCGGCGCTGATTGCAGTATTGACACCGAGGAGATTTCTGGACGTCCCCGAGCTTCATAAAAAGGAGACTTTGCTGTCTTTTACACGCCCGGCAGTAGTATTCGTAGATCGGCATGGTGATGGTCTCCCCCTATCATACCTCTCTTGAAGGTGCTATAGAGACGCTCTACTTCACCGGGCTTGGACGAGTGGACGGAACAGTGTGGGGGGATGTGGTGGAATACGCTGGTGAGAGAAAACCTGAGCTGGGATCAGGAGCGTGTACTACCTTGAAGAAGAGTGCCAGGACGCAGGTTTCCCGTGGGCGAATCACGTTCTCATGGGAGCGATGCTGTGCTGTTTTGCCTATGAGCTCACACTCGGCCCGGCCTTCCAACCTTTCCTCACGACCTACGGCTGGATTCCCGCCCAATTCTCTCTGGCGCTAACGCAGGGCCAATTCCCCGTCTCTTCCTCGCTTTTCGCCTGTCTCTTCCTGCATGGGGGTGGGCTTCACTTGGTTGGCAATCTTCTCTGCCTGTTCTTTCTCGGGAACGCCGTAGAGGCGCGGTTAGGGGCGGTCCGCTACCTGGTGTTGTATCTCTGCGGCAACGTTATTGCCCTGTTAACCCAGGCGGCGATTACGCCGTTCTCCTCGACCCCGATGATAGGCGCGAGTGGGGCGATCGCCGCCGTTGCGGGTTTCTATTGCCTGTTTTTTTTCTCAACCCAAGCACCCGACACCACCGCGCATCCCTCTCCCCGGCCTCTTGAAGGCGCTTCGACGCTCCTCTTCTTGGGTGGCTGGGTCGTCTTTCATGTGGTCGGTGTCATCTCTGTATACGCTATTGGAGAAACCGCTTTCTTTTCCTCGACCTCTATTGCCTGGGGGGCTCATATCGGTGGTTTTCTGGGCGGTCTCATCCTCGGTCCGCTCCTGTTGTCTTTTCCGGAAAGACGTCGTCGCAGACCCGCTGTCGATAGCGTGCCATTCCTGTTGAACCGACCCAATTCTCTGCTCCGCTAGCGGCGTGAGAGGGGACGATTTTCTCTCTTTTAGTTTAATTGAGCGGAAAGGGCGGCCAGGGTTCGGCGAGCGGTCAGTGAACGGGGCTCAACCGCCAGCGCGCGCCCAAATTCTCGGGCGGCCTGGAGCAGGTCCCCTTTTGCGAGAGCAATCCGACCCAGGTTCAGATATGGATAATGAGGCGTGTCATAATGGGCCGCCTCTATCGCGTGCTCTAACCAGGGGACGGCGTCGTCCAGCTTGCCCATCCGCATGAGATAGAGACCGATGTCGTTATACGGACTGCCAAACTCCGGGTTGAGGGCAATGGCGGTGCGGCATTCCTCAATGGCGTCTTCGTAACGACGGAGAAAACCATACGTCCAGCCGAGAGAAGTATGCGCCTCTGCGGTCGGATGCAGTTGGATGGACTCCTGATAGAAACGCATGGCCTCCCCCAGGTCGCCTTGTCTTTGGGCCTGATCGCCTTTGTATAGGAGGGCCGATGCCTTTTCCTCGCGGTCCTTTGTTGTCTCCATCTGTTCTGCCTCTCTCGTGAGTCTTATCAGAAAGTTGTGTCTGATTTTCTGGCTGTCAAGTCCGAGCCGGAGGTTTTGAAGAAGGGCGCGAGGTAGTGAAATGCAAGTAGAAAGAGAGGACGGTGTAGTAGAGGGGATAGTAGAGAGAGGCAATGACGAGCCACGGCTGGGTATGGGGGAGCTGGGATAACAGGAGCAGAAGGACGCCAACCCAAATGGCGCCGAGCACATTCGTCAGGAGGCGCAGGCGAACGGTACGCGTCGGGTAAATATAGCGAATCGGGATAAAGACACTGATGGCGAAGAGGAGGACCAGGCTCCCGTTCAGCCACACGGGCGTACCACCTGCGTAGAGATAGAACGCCAGAATATTCCAGTAGGAGGGAAAGCCGGTAAAAAAGAAATCCTGTGTTTTGGCCTCCGCCTGACAAAAACCATACGCGCTGGAAAGGAGCAGGGCGGCCACGAAGAGCAGCGTTCCAGAAGCCGGAAGCAACTGAAACTGATAGAGAAAAACAGCCGGGATAATGACGTAGGTAAAATAGTCCACGATGTCATCCAGCTTGGCGCCGTCAAACCAGGGGACCACCCGTTTCACCTGAACCGCTCTTGCCAGGACGCCATCGGTCGCGTCAATGAGGACGGCGATCAACATCCAGACAAAGGCCTGCCGAGGCCTGCTCAGGAAGATCGCCTGGAGGGAGAGAAATCCAGCGATCACACCGGAAGCCGTATAGGCGTGGACTGCCCAGGCGGCAAAAAACCGTACGCGGCCTTTCACCTCATGTGATGCGCTGTTGGCTGAGGGTGGGCTCATACAGAATTTGGATGATGGTGCCATCCGGGTCCGCACAGTACAGGGAGCGGCTGCCGTCCCGGTGGGTCCGGACTGGTTTGACGATAGGGACGCCGTGCGCCTCTAGTATTGCGGCGGCTCGATCAACATCGTCGCTTTGAGGAACAATAAATCCGACGTGGTCGAGGCGTTGCCCCGCTCGACCGCCTCGGGACGGCGCCTTATGCAAGGCCAGGTTGTCACACCCTGAGGAGAGGTAGGCATTGTCCGGGTCGGGCTGCCAGACGACCTGCATCCCGAACAGGGTTGTATAAAACTCAACCGAGGCGGCGACGTCCGCTACATTCAGGGCAATATGCCGCAGGCCGGAATGGGAGATTTTTGTCTCAGGGGCCATGCCTGTCTGTCCTACCGCAGGGATGTGAGCATTGTGACAAATCTGGCTCGCCCTGAGTAGAGGCGCTATGACTTTTTGAGAAAAATATACAGTTCGCCGCGTTGAGCCATAAGGCCAGCCTCTGGTTGTGGTCCACTCCCCCAATAGATATCCGCGCGTCCAGGACCGGTAATGGCGGCGCCGCGATCTTGCAGCGCGACAAAACGCGAAAAGGGTTGCCACGAGACCTGCCCGTCCTCCTCCAGGTGAGGCTTAGTGGTCCGGATAAAGCCGAGCGCACCCGGCGGATACCAGTTGGGGTCGACCGCAATCGAACGGCCCGGTGTCAGCGGGACGCCCAAGCTGCCCAGCGGCCCGGCAGAGACAACCCGAAAGAAAATATAACGACTATTATGGAACAAGATCCGCTCTTGTTCGGCCGGATGCTGCCGCAGATAGTGGCGGATACCCTGGGCCGACGCCTCTCCGGTCTGGAGTTTCCCTTGACCGAGGAGCAGTTTCCCAATGCTCCGATACGGCCAGCCGTTTGAGGCTGCATAGCCGACCCGAAACCAGGCGCCGTCCGGCAGCCGGATTTTCCCGGAGCCTTGAATATGGAGAAAAAACCGCTCAACCGGGTCGTCGAGCCAGACGAGTTCTCTGTGCTGGGGCACGAGAATACGCTGCCCATCAATCTGGGCCCGGGAGAAATAAGGGACGAGTCGCCCGTTTGCGACGCGACCGTACATGTCTGGTGGAAACCGCTGGGTCGTAAATCGGGCAGCGTCAACCTTTATCAAATCAGCGGGAGGACGGTACAAAGGATAGCGATAGCGCTCAGTGCGGATAAAGCTGCCCCGTAGTTCGGGCTCGTGGTAGCCGGTGAAAAGCACGGGTACCGTCGCACGATAGAGGTCGAATGCCCGCCGGACCTCCAGAGCGAGGTCTCCGGGTTGATCGAGCAGGGCAAGAAATGCGCCGAGACTCTCCCGGACCCGGTCGGCACTGATCTGTTGCTGTCCAAAGGAAAACGCCTGGGAGCTTGGCCTCTGCCCCAGAGCTGCGAGGCTCTGTTGGAGCACGGCTTTAAGGGATCTGCGGTCGAGATCGTCCACTAAGGGAGGAATCTGATTGGCGGGGAGCAGAGTGAGGGCCGGCTCAGCCCGGCCGTCTGCCACCGGCAGCAGGAGAACAAAAAAGCACAGTAAGAGAAGAGGACTAAGGGACGCTCGCATTATTCCTTGGCGCTTCTCTTACATCCTACCACACCGGGGAGCTGACGGCTGTTCTGGTGAGCCTTTTTACCGGGCCGCCTGCTGATTATTGAGGCGCGACCCGGACTCCCGTAGCGCGTATACTTCCTGTGCCGCGCCGACTCCAGCCCCGGCCACGCAAGGATGACCATTTTGCTGTAACACCGCCTCCAGTGCGCTTAAAACGAGCAGAACATTACTCCGGGTACTGGATTCTCCCATCAGGCCAATACGCCAGACTTTTCCGGCGAATACGCCCAAGCCGGCACCAATCTCGATATTATACTCCGCGAGGAGGTGCTTGCGAACGGTCGCGTCGTCAATGCCGTCGGGGATGGCGACGCTGTTGAGCATCCAGAGACGGGCACCTTCCTGGGCGACCAGCCGCATCCCCAGCGCGTTGAGGCCGGCAGCGAGGGCCAAATGATTGTCCTCGTGGCGACGAAATCGTGCGGTGAAGCCTTCTTCGAAAATCAGCCGTAAGGCCTCCCGCAGGGCATAGTTCATCGAGATGGGGGCGGTGTGGTGATACACGCGCTCCTCACCCCAATATTGCGCGAGCAGGCTCAGGTCCAGATACCAGCTCTGGACCTTGTGCTTGCGATTCCGTAAAGCCTCTTGCGCGGCCGGACTGAAGGTGACGGGCGAGAGGCCGGGTGGACAGCTCAGGCACTTTTGGGTGCCGCTATAACAAACGTCAATCTGCCATTCATCTATTTTGAGGGGACAGCCGCCGAGCGACGTGACCGCATCAACCAGAAACAGCGCTCCTGCCTCGTGGACGAGTGGCGCAAGGTCTTCCAAAGGCTGCCAGGCTCCGGTTGATGTCTCGGCATTGACGAGCGCCACCAACTTTGGTTGAGCGCAGCGCTTGAGGACCGCACGGACATCGTCCGGGCTAAAGACGGCACCCCAGGGAGCTTCCATGATAATGGGGGTTCCGCCGCAGCGTTTTACGACGTCGACCATACGGGCACCGAACACGCCGTTGACGCCGATGACAACCTCGTCTCCGGGCTCGACCATATTCACAAAGCAGGTTTCCATACCGGCGCTGCCGGTCCCCGAAATCGGGAGGGTGAGGGGATTCGACGTCTGAAAGACAAACCGGAGGAGTGCCTTGGTCTCTTCCATCAGCTCAATGAACTCAGGGTCAAGGTGACCGACCAGCGGGGTGGACAGGGCACGGAGTACTCGAGGATGGACGTTGCTCGGACCGGGACCTAACAAGATTCTGGGAGGCGGGGAGAATTCACCACAGGCTTCCATACACTTCCTCTCTCGGCGGTTCTGAACGGCGACGAAAAAATTTTGGCTACGGTACCACGCTCAGACAGGGGGGAAAAGTCAGGCAGGTCCTGCTCAGGCACACCGGCACACCGCAAGAAAATATTCGCTCGTGGGCAGACAGCGGGAAAGTTTTTTGTTACAACGCTGAAAACACCACTCTTGACTGGTGTCGGCAGGGAGGGGAAGGGAAGAGGGGGCGTAATGACCGTGACGATTCGCCACATGCGAGCGGAGGATATTCCCCGCGTTGGGGCAGTCATGGTTGCCGCCTTCAACGACCTCTTCCGCCGCCATGGCTACCCCGAGCCGTTTCCGTCGCCGGCCGCCGGCACGTCCATCGCCCAAGGGTATGCGCGGCTTGAGCCAAACGCGTGTTTCACCGCTCTCCAGGATGGGCGGATCGTTGGATCCGGTTTTATCCATCTTCGGGGCGATACGGCTGGGATTGGTCCGATTACTGTTGATCCGAGCGCCCAGGCCCGAGGGGCCGGCCGGGCACTGATGCAGACCGTGATTGAGGCGGGGGGAGCGTGTCCTTCGCTCCGGTTGGTGCAAGACGCCTTTAACGTGGTGTCCTTTCCGTTGTATAGCACGCTCGGTTTTGAGGCGCGCGGCACTATCGCTTCATTGGTTGGGCAGCACATTCAGGCCGACGTTCCAGGGGATGTCGAAATTCGGGAGTGGGTGACAGAGGATATCGAACACCTGGCTGCATTGGATACGCGCCTAACCGGTATCGCGCGTGAACAGGATATGCGCTTTTTTCACGCTCAGCCGCCGCATATTGCCGCTTTCGTACAGGGGCAACCCGTGGGGTACCTGTGTTTTCTTCGCACGGAAGCGGGGACGTTTTTCGGCCCTGCCGCGGCAACGCAACCGGCGGTCTTATGCGCACTGATTCTGTCCGGAGCGAAGCGTGAACAGGGGAAGGCCCTGCGTATGCGTTTTCCTACACGGCACGCAACATTATTACGCGAGTTGCTCGCCGCGGGTTTTCGGGTGGAAACCCTCCAGACCTATATGGTCCGCGGGGCGTGGCAGCAACCGGACGGAGCGGAGTTGCTCGCGCTTTTTCCAGAGGCGCTCTAGGAAGAACAGGGAAGCAGAGATGCCGACACTCGACGGAACCGATCTTGGACTTTTCCCCACAATGGGCGCCGGTTCCTACGCCTCACCATCGTGGTTGATTGCCACCAGAAGAGCCCTCCGAGCCGGGACTGCCGGTCCGGCAGACGTCGAAGAAGCGCTTCAAGACGCGGTAAAAATGGCCGTCTGGGATCAAGAAGAAGCCGGGCTGGACATTTTGACTGATGGGGAGATTCGTCGTCAGCGCTTTCTGTGGAACGTGGTCGAAAAATTATCCGGACTCGATATGGTCCGTGCGCAACGCAAGCTCGGGATCATGAGCTATGACAGCGCACCGCGTTTTGAGACAACCGAACGGGTCAGCGCCCCTGACGGATTCGGGTTGGTTGACGAATTTACCTTTGTCCAAGCCCAAACCGATAAACCGCTCAAAGTCTGCTGCCCCGGTCCGCTTACGATCGCCATGCCCATCCGGCTCAAGGCGGGTTATCCACAGGACGACTATCTGCCGCTCCTGTACGACTTGGCAGCGCTTGTGAATCGGGAACTCCGCGGGGTTGTGGCGGCCGGCGCGACCTTTATCCAGCTTGACGAACCATCCGCCGTGGGGCGAGAGCCGGCCTTGTCCATGGAAGAGACGGTGAAGCTGTTCAATACCACCCTGGAGGGGGTGGAGGCTAAAATCGCCTTACATATTTGCTTTGGTAACAATCAGGGCCGACCGGCCATGAAGCGGACCTATAAACCGCTCTTCCCTGGCATTCTTGACGTCAAGGTCGATCAATTTGCCTTGGAATTTGCGAATCGAGAAATGGCCGAGCTGGCGCTCTGGAGCCAATACGGTGATGAGCGTGAGTTTGCGGCCGGGGTCATTGATGTGAAATCTATGTACCTGGAGACGGCGGAGGATGTGGCCGAGCGGATTCGTCTGACACTTGAACACGTGAATCCGGAAAAGCTCTACCTGACCTGCGACTGTGGTTTTTCTGCGTCGTCCCGGAATTTAGCCCGAGCCAAGCTGGGAGCCCTGGTGGCAGGGGCCCAGCTTGTCCGACGAGAGGTCAGTGGAGCGTAAATCATCCAAACGATTTGTCCCCTCCTTTCCGGCTTCGCCCGCTTGGGATGAGGAGTGGCCTGGCGAACAGCCGGGGGACGCCTCGCCGGAAGAGTCCCCTTTGCCGGTGCCCAGCCCGCAGGTGACAATGGGAACGTGTGAGGTCTGGTGCATCAGCCCCGAGGGCTATGAGTGCCGTCTGGAGATGCCAGTTGATGGGGCCGGCGGTATGGCCGCCGTGATCGTCGAGCTTGAAGCCATGGGTTTTACCCCCCGTCAGCCAAAAATAAAGCCCGCTCAACGGTCCCAGCCCCAGCAGCCACGGTCCCAGCCCCAGCGGCCACGGCCCCAGTCTCAGCAGCCTATTCCCCCTCCACCCCAGACAGAACCCAGCCCGCCGTGGTGCGACGAGCATGGCTGTTCGTTCAAACTCTTTCGCAAAAACGGTCGGCGGTGGTGGGCGCACTATGACGAAGCCGGTGGCCGCTGGTGCAACTCTCCAATTCCCGTACGGGACGGAGAGTAGACCTTCACTCGTCCGGTTGCTGAGTGTCCCGCAGATTCGACAGCGTCGATTCCATGCGCTCTAAACGCTGAAGAATTTCCTGTTGTGGATCGGCCCGCAAATAGCCCTGCTCAACCAACTGGATAAAATTGCGGGCAACCTCATCGGCGGAGAGCGGCCCTTCGGGTTGGTACCACTGATACAGCCAGTTACACATGCCAAGAATCGCAAACGACACCAGCTTGACCGGGAGCGGGGCAAGGTGCCCAGTCTTGATACCCTCAGCAATGACATCCTCAATGAGCCCGTCGTATACCCGTCGTTCGGCGCGCGCCCGTTTGGCAATCTCCTGGGGCAGATTACTCTCTTCACTAAAAAAAACCGTCAGAAAATTGCGGTGGTCAGCCATGAGGCGGACTTGATGCCGGATAATCTGCCGCAGCTTCTCTTCGGGCGCGATGGGCTGAGAACAAATCTGCCGCAGGTCGCGCTGAAAAATAGCAATAGAACGCTCAAACACGCGAATCAGCAGTTCTTCTTTGCTGGGACAGTAACGATAGAGGGTGACGCGGGAAATCCCTAAGCGCTCGGCAATGGTTTCGAGCGTCGTTGCGCGGTAGCCCTGTTCGCCGAAACAGTCTGCCGCGGCTTGTAGGATGGCCTCTTCGCGCAGAGCCTGCTTAAAAGAGTGGCCGTCCCCGACTCTCTTGTCTGATTGCAGGGGACGTCTCTTCTTTTTTCCCCGAGCGCGGCCGCTCTTTGTCGCCATGCCCTGCGCTTACTGGATTCCCTCCGGCCATGCAAGCGGCCCTATGGGGCGGTGGAGCGGTTCTCCTGCCAATTCTCCCCCTCCGCTCTTGCACCTCCCGATCGGACCGAGGTAAGGAAGAAGAATCACGGGAGAAGACCACTAAGGAGGGACCAATGGCAAACACCCACGTTTCAAAAGAAGCGATGCTCGAACGCGTTGCCCGTTTCAGAGAGCTGAAGTCCAGCGCGCAGGCGTTTGTTGACAGCAAGATTCCGGGCCACGAACGGGATATCTATAACGTGATTGGCCGCGGCGTCACCGAGGATACGAACCTCAACCCGGCGATTACCGCGGTTCAGGACTTTAATGTGACCTATGTGGGCGCGAGTCCGGGCAAAGGGGCGGCGCTGCACAGCCACAGCACGGTTGAAGTGTTTATCCCGCTGTCAGGGAAATGGTCCATCTACTGGGGGGATGAGGGTGAACAGGAAGTGATCCTGGACGCCTGGGATACGGTCTCGGTCCCGCCCGGCGTCATGCGCGGATTTAAAAATGTCGGCGATGCAGACGCGCATCTGATGGCTATTCTCGGTGGCACCGATGCCGGTCATGTGGCTTGGGCTCCAAAAGTGCTTGAGCAAGCCAAGCAGACGAACCTGAGGCTCGATGAGCAGGGGAATTTACTGCCAAACGATTAGTTTGCTCTCTCGGACTTCTTGAAATACGCCTGCGCTGTGGCGAGGCTGAAACGCTGATGATAGGCGAGTTCGTCCTCAGGATAGCGATGCTCACGGCCGTAGACGCAGGTGTACCGGGAGTGACAGCGCTCAGCGCAGTCGGCCGGGACGCGCAGGCGATGCTTCATGCAGGCAAGCAGGTCCCAGTCCCGTACGGCGCTGACAGCCTGGGTCGGACAGGCGGCTATACAGGGGCGCTCCGGGCAGGTGGCGCACGGCTCAAAGTCTTGGGCGGGAGCTGAGAGTGCCGGGACGTCGTGATCAATCAAAACCGCGGCGCGCCAGGCTATCCAGGGACCATACTGAGGATGGATCTGGACGCCGAGGATACTCGGCACTGACAGCCGTGCGGCCTGTGCCAGGTGCATGAAGGATACGGTCAGACCGCTGAAAAACTGAAACGGATAGAGAATGCGATACTGGGTGCGGGCCGCGTCTAAAAGCGGGGTAAGCCGGACTCTTATCACTTCGACGGTATAGTCATCCAGCGGATGGTCATGCTGTTGCAGATAGCCTGACCGCGTCTGGGCATACCCCCGAAAGTGTCTCCAAAATTCTCCACCGCCGTTCCCGATAACAACAACGGTCTCGGTCTCAGGAAATCGCGGCTTGATATGATACTGCGGCGGAACCAGGGCTTCATAGTCGGACCTCGGCGTTGTCCCGATGAGATTGAGCCCAACCGGGGCGAGGGCTGCTGTGATATCCTGGAGAAGGCCCATAGATGTCTCCCTTTTTAATAGCGGACGGCAACCAGGAACAAGCCCTGCGGCGGCGCGTTCAGTCCGGCCCGGGAGCGGTCGTGCGCCGCAAAGACGGCGGCAAATTCGTCGGGGCTCAAAGCGCCCCGACCGACATCGACCAGGGTGCCCACGATATTCCTGACCATATGGCGCAGAAATGACCGGGCTTCGACAGTATACACGAGAAAATCACGCTCGCGACAGACGGCACTGTGCATCACGGTGCGCCAGGGTGTTCGTTCTACGGAGTCCGCGCCCTGAAAAGACGCAAAATTGTGATGCCCGATGAGCAGGGCCGCAGCTGTATTCATGGCGACTTGATCCAAAGGATAGGGGATATACCATGAATAGCGGGCATGGACGGCCGAGGGGTAGGGCCGGTTCCAGATCCGATACTGATAGGTCCTGCTGCGCGCATCATAACGCGGATGAAAGGTGTCCGCCACCTCGCCGATTGCGTGGATGGAAATATCCGAAGGCAAAATCGAGTTGAGGCTGTGCTGAAACGATCCTAGGTCGAGGCGGCGGGCGGTGTGAAAGGTTGCAATCTGACCCAGCGCATGGACCCTCGCGTCTGTTCGCCCCGCCACCCGCACGCGAATGGGCGTATTCAGAATCCGGGATAAGGCCGCTTCGAGCGTTCCCTGAACAGTGGCTCCCGTGGGCTGAACCTGCCAGCCGTGATACTTGGTCCCGTCGTATTCGAGCAGTAGTTTGTAGTGCACGGGGTATGGAAAGCGGTCTCGTTCGGCCGGTCCGAGCAACCGTAAAAAGGCCCGCCATAATGCGGGCCTGTGAATCTCTCGCCGTCAGTTCGCCAGGAGCTATTGTCCGAGCTTATAGACCTCAGCCACGTTTGCCCCGATGACTTGCTGCCGGGCCGTTTCGGAGAGTGGTGTGACCAGCCGTTTCAGGGCCGGCATATACTGGTCGCTATGATCTGGATGCGGGAAATCTGACGCCCAGAAGAATTTGTCGGCCCCGACGAATTCAATGATGTTCTGCAAGGCTTTTTCGTCCGGGTCAGCTGAAATCCAGCACTGGCGCTGAAAATAAAAGCTGGGTCGTTCCTTGAGTTGGGTCGAATGGGCCAGCGGGCCCTCAAATACGGCATCCATACGGTCGAGTAAATAGCCAATCCAGCCGGCCTGGGATTCGAGCACGACGGCCTTCACCTTGGGGAAGCGCTCGAACACGCCGTGATGAAAGAGCGAGACAAACGCCTGCTGCATATTCTGGGCGACCAGCACGTCAAAATACCAGTTAAAGTCGATCGGCTCTGTTGGGACGAGCTCTTCAAACCGCCCGTGGGGCATGAACTGGATGGGTTCAAAGGTTGGATGCAGGGCAATGGGCACGTCCAACTCCTGCGCTGTTGCCCAGACCGGATCATAGTCTGGATGGCCGTGCGATTTCTTCGTCCAGGTAAACGGCGCGAAAAAAGCTCCTTTACAACCCGCCTTGACCGCCCGCTCCAGTTCTATCGCCGCTTCGTTGGCATCCGTACCGGACAGGTGGGCGATAGGAATGAGGCGCCCGCCCGACTCGGAGCAGAAGTCCACAATCCAGCGGTTATAGGCCCGGCAATAGGCGGCCGAGATCTCCGGGTCCTGGATCTCACTCTCCCATAATAGACCGATAGTCGGATAGAGAATCGATTTTGCCAGCCCTTCGCCATCAATCCGCTCTATGCGTTCTGTGGCGTCCATTGAGCCAAACGGTGCACCATCGATATAGCGGCGGTCCGGACCGGGTACGATATCCGGCTGGCCCATGGCGCCCAGAATGCCGGGGAAACCGCGCTCACACAGTCGGGACGGCTTGCCGTCAAACTCAAAATACTCCCACCCTTCATCGTCCGTTTTAATCCGAATGGCCCGCTCTCGATATTGTGGATCGAGATAGTGCTCCCACAAATCGGGCGGCTCCAAAATATGGCCATCACAATCGATGGACCCCTCAAGACTGACTTCACCGTTCCCCGCTGACATATAAACCTCCTTTAGTGTTGTATGGAATTGTCTCTTTCCCTTACCGAGAATCCAAAAAAAATACTAGTCGGCAAGTCTGAGGATTGCTGTCCTGGAGCAAGGGGAGCCGCCGAGGCCTCCGGAGTGCCCTAGTCCTCCAACCGGAGAACTGGTAAAGGAAGCAGCAGGCTGTATTGGAAGACAAGGAGTTTCGCGCATGCTTGGGACAGTATTAGGCGTAGTCGTTGGGGCAGCAGTCTTGGTCGGTTCCTGGTCGGCGGCGGGTTTTTCCGATGAGGGGTTTGTGTCGACCGGGGCCGTGACGCTGGGTGTCTTGGGAGCACTCAGTGTGGCCGTGTTTGTCTCATTCCTGGCCAACGCGGGCCATCAGGAGCCGGAGTAAGGGCTGGCACGCGACCCCTCCCTCTCATCCTTTGTTTTGTACCAGGGTCAGCTGCTCAAGAATGATTCGTCCCGCTAGGAATGTTGCACCCCTGCGGGATTGACAGGCGAACAGGGCGGCGGGTAAGTACTTCACGTACTTCACGCGAAAGTGGCGGAATTGGCAGACGCGCAGGATTCAGGATCCTGTGGGGTAAAACCCGTGGGGGTTCAAGTCCCCCCTTTCGCATAGATCAGAGGGGGCTTTTCTCACAAAGAGGGAAGCCCCTTTTTACTGGGATGCTGATACAATAGACCGCCTCTTTACATCGTATGAGTCTGCTTTCCCAAGGAGTGAGTTGATGCCAAACGCACTGGCCAGCCAATACGACCCGGCCGCACTGGAAAAGACGATCGTCCAGCGCTGGGCCGAGACCAAACCCTTTGCTGCGACCCCAGACGACAACGAGCAACGCTATGTGATCATGATGCCGCTGCCGAATGTCACCGGCGCGCTGCACATGGGGCACGCCATGGACAACGTCATGCAGGATATGCTGACGCGCTGGCATCGTATGGGAGGGGAGAACGCGCTGTGGATGGCCGGAACGGACCACGCCGGTATCGCCACGCAAGCCGTTGTGGAAAAGCGCCTGTTCGAGCTGGAAGGCAAAACGCGGCATGATATTGGCCGCGAGGCCCTGGTCGAGCGTATCTGGGACTGGAAAGAGCAGTACCAGGCCCGCATTGTCAGCCAACAGCAAGCCATGGGCTGTTCGTGCGACTGGGACCGCCAGCGTTTTACCATGGACGAGGTCTGTGCCCGGGCCGTCCAGTGGACCTTTTTTCACCTGTTCCGGGACGGGCTTATTTTTCGCGGGACGCGCCTGGTCAACTGGGACTGCCATTTGCAGACTGCGGTCGCGGATGACGAGATTGTGTATGAAAGCGTCCAGGGGCATTTCTGGCATCTGCGCTATCCGGTCCTTCATCCGCAGCCCGGCGAGCCGGCATACGTGGTGGTGGCCACAACGCGGCCTGAAACCATGCTGGGCGATACGGCGGTGGCCTGCCATCCCGACCCACGTGGTGCACTGGAAGAACTCATTCGCAAAACACAGGAACGCCTGACCCGAGCCGGCCAAAAAGAGCGGGTCGAACTGGAAGCGGAAGTGGCGCGACTTGAAAAACGACGCGATACGCATCTGCCGCAGCTTGAACAGCTCGCAGCCATGGCCAGAGCCGGTCGTCTGGTACGCCTCCCGCTGCTGGACCGCCCGATTCCGCTCATCTGCGACGAATGGGCAAAACCCGAACTCGGCAGCGGCTGTGTGAAAATCACCCCAGGCCACGACCCCAATGACTATGAGGTCTGGGGCCGCCACCGCGAAGAGATCGGTATGATTAACATTCTGAGCGCCGATGGTTCTTTGAACGACCAGGCCGGACCGTACCAAGGACTCGACCGCTTTGCGGCCCGAGACAAGGTTGTTCAGGATTTGGACGCGCTCGGCCTGCTTGAGGCGATTGAAGATCGGGAGATCGAAATCGGCCACTCAGACCGCTCCAAGACCCCGGTTGAGCCCTATCTGTCGGAGCAGTGGTTCGTGCGCATGGGCGATGTGGACGGGGGGGTCGTCTGCGGCCGGGGAACCGCCAATGAATTTGTCGCACCCGGACTCGCCCAGGCCGCCCTTGACGCTGCCGAAGGCAAGTGGCGCTCGCCCTCGGGCAAGAACGTGTCGTTTCACCCGGACATTCGTTACCGGAACACCTATATCAACTGGCTCGCCGAGAAGCGGGACTGGTGCATCAGCCGCCAGCTCTGGTGGGGGCATCAGATCCCGATCTGGTCGGGCAGCTTTGAGGGCCAGGTATTACAGGAACAGCTCGCCTGGCTCGCACCCTATCTGACCCGAGAAGAGGTCGTCGCCCGCTTGCAGACGGGCGAAACCAACGAACTCATCAACTCCGAGACGTCCAGTCGTCTGGAGCGATCCATCGCCGAAGACACGCCAGAGCAAATCCAGGGAAAAATTTTGGTGTGTGTGCGTGAGCCGTCCAACCAGGCGGACGTGGTGAGAGACCTGGAGGCGGCTGGCTTTCTTCGGGACCCCGACGTGCTGGATACCTGGTTTTCGAGCGGGTTGTGGCCGCATAGCACCCTGGGCTGGCCCGACCCCAACACCGCGGTTATCGAAGCCGGTCAGTCGCCTCTGGGGACACAGAACGGCTCGCCCGACTGCCTCTCGTATTATTATCCCGGCTCCTGCCTGGTGACCGGGCGCGACATTATTACCTTATGGGTCGCCCGCATGGTCCTGATGGGCCTGTATAACCTGGGCGATGTCCCGTTCACCGACGTTTTTATCCACGCCACGATTTTGGATGGTAAAGGTGAGCGGATGAGCAAGTCGAAGGGCAATGGCATTGACCCAGTGGATATTATCGAACGCTACGGCTGTGATGCCATGCGCTACGTCCTGTGTGAGATGCAAACCGGCTCCCAGGACATTCGCCTCCCCGTTCAAGCCATATCGCCGTTTACCAATGAGCCCGTAGACCTGGCAAAAGCCAAGCACGGCAGCAGCATTTTTACCTATGTCTGTCCCAAAACCGGCAAAGAATTTGATGTACTTGGCACCATGCCGGATATCCCCTCGGCCAAGCTGATCAGCGACCGCTTCGAGGTCGGCCGCCACTTCTGCAACAAGTTGTGGAACGCGGCACGGTTCGCCTTGCTGAACCTTGAGCAAGCCCCCTTCGCGGAACTGAATCCGGCTACACTGCCGTTCGAGGAACGCTGGATCTTATCCCGTCTCACGCGGGCAATCACCGAAGTGCAGCAACAGCTTGAAGCCTATAATCCGTCGGCCGCCCTGTCCGCGGCGCGGGATTTTTTCTGGTCGGAGCTGTGCGACTGGTATCTGGAAATGATCAAGCCGCGCCTGCGCGCGGACGGCGCAGACAGCGCCCGCCAAGTCCTGGCCTTCTGTGTTGACCAGACCCTGCGGTTGTTGCACCCGTTTATTCCTTTTGTGACCGATTTCCTGTGGCAACACCTGAATGCACATGTCGCCCAGCGCGGAATTGAGAGTCAGCTGCAGACGGCGGACACGATATCCCACGCGCCCTGGCCGCAGCCGAATACGAGCTGGCAGGATGAGCAACTCGAACGGCAGGTAGACTTTTTACAGCATGTTATTCGGGCCATCCGCGATATTCGCAGCCAATATACGGTGCCGCCGAAACAGCAGGTGCAGGTGCGCATCAAAACCGTGGACCAAGCGCCGGATATCCTGAACAAGGGACTGATCCATATTCAAGGCTTGGCCGGGGTCGAGTCGGTCGAGATAGCCGAGGATGCCGAGCGGACGCGCGATTCCGCCACGGCGGTTGTGGGCGAGCTTGAGGTGTATGTGCTCGGGGTCATTGATATCGAGAAAGAACGGGCGCGTCTGAACGGACAGATCAAAAAGCTGAATGGCACGCTTGAGGGCGTGCGGAAAAAGCTCGGCAACGAAAAATTCCTCTCACGGGCAAACCCCGAAGTGGTGGCAAAGGAGCGTTCCAAGCTGGCGGATATGGAGTCGCAGTTAGGAACGCTCAACGAGAACCTCGCCGCGTTGGGGTAAACGCTTGACGCCCCCTTATGTCAGTCTGCGATAGATACATCGCTTGATTATTTCTCCTTACTTATATATGTTTTTTGTAAGGAGCAATAGTATGGTTGTAAAGATCACCTCAAAGCGTCAAGTCACTTTTCCGGCGAGGGTGCTCGACGCGCTCGGCGTGGGCCCAGGCGACCAACTCGAACTGGAAGAAGGATCTGACGGCTTCATTTTACGCCCGCGGCGGATAGATGTGTCTCGGCTCGGAGGGCTTCGCGACAAGATTCCACCCGGATGTCCGCCGTTCGATCTGCAAGCCTTTCGGGAGCAACCATATGATCCGTCGCTACGGGATTGATACCTCAGTTCTCGTACGGTTGCTCACTGGAGACCCGGAAAAAGATTTCGCGTATTGTGTGAGAAAACTTCGTGCGCTGGTCGAAGACCAAACCTCCGAGATTTTTGTTTCAAACCAAGTCGTCGGGGAGGCGTATGTCGCCGTGCAGCACCACTATGGGGTGTCCAAGGCCGCCGCTCGTGCTTCCTTACTCGATGTACTCCGCAGCGGGTTCGTTGCTCCTCTGAACGGGCGTTCGGTCATCGAAGCGCTCAACGCCTCCGGTGGTCCCGGGCTGTTCGACCGCCTTATCGCCGACGACTATGCTCGCGCCGGTCTGGAAGTCCTGACCCTGGACCGTAAGATGGCTGCCTTGTCCGATGTCCGGCGAATCTAAAACCAACTGAAACCATTCCCACAGCCAGAAACTTATGGAGAAATGGCTTGCCTCGAAGTCCCTGGGCAGGCGCTCACCTTGTTTCAGCCTTCTCTGCTGTATACAGTCCTAGTCCATGTATCCGTTTGACCATCCGGCTGTGGACCGGCTGATCCGTCTCGCACTGGAAGAGGACGTTGGTCGAGGCGATGCGACCACAAGAGCGACGATTCCCAGCCATCAGGCGGCGCGTGGAAAAATTACGGCCAAGGCCGCCGTTGTGCTGGCCGGACTGCCAATTATTGGGATGGTATTGGCACAGACGGATAAAACGGCTGGGGTGCGTTTGCTCGCGCCAGAGGGGAGCCAGGTTCCGGTCGGGACGGGTGTTGCCGAGGTATGGGGACAGGCCGCCGGTCTGCTGACTGCGGAGCGGACCTTGCTCAATTTTCTGCAACACCTCTCCGGGGTGGCGACCCTGACTCGAAAATTTGTCGAGGCCGTGGCCGGAACCCACTGCGCCATTATTGATACCCGAAAAACCCTGCCCGGCCTGCGCCTGCTGGACAAGTATGCGGTTGTCCAGGGTGGAGGAAGAAATCATCGGCTCGGGCTGGACGACGGAGTGTTGATTAAAGACAACCACATTGCCGTCTGTGGTGGGGTGGGTGCCGCGGTCCGCCAGGCGCGGCGTCAGGCATCAACGTGGCTGCGGATCGAAGTGGAATGCACAACTCTGGCTGAGGTCGAAGAAGCGCTTGACGCCCAGGCCGACATCATTTTACTGGACAATATGGCCACCGCCCAGATGACCGCAGCCGTGCAACGGATACATGGACGAGCCCTGGTTGAAGCCTCGGGCAATATATCGCTGGCGCGCGTGCGGGAAGTGGCGGAAACGGGGGTGGATTTCATCTCGGTCGGTATTCTGACCCATTCAACTCCGGCTGCAGACCTGAGTATGTCTGTGACCTGTGAGTCGGAGTTGTAGGGGCTGGAGTGCTCTTATGGACGACCTCGCTGACCACGGCTTTGAGACGGCCCTCGTGTCTCAGTTGTCCCAACCGGCGATGCGCCTGCTCGGTCGCCCGCTGCATTTTTTTGACACTATCGATTCCACCAATACGGTGGCTGCCAGACTGGCACGAGAGGATGCCGCTGAGGGGACGGTTGTGATCGCCGATGCGCAGACCGGTGGCAAGGGCCGCTTGGGGCGGAGTTGGGTTTCGCCGTCCGGAGTAAATCTCTATCTGTCGGTCATTCTCCGCCCCCGGAAACCTGCCTCAGCCGCACCGCAATTAAGCCTGCTGGCCTCCGTGGCAGTGGCTGAAGCCATCGTCCAACAGACGCAGTTGGCGCCCTCCATAAAATGGCCCAACGATATCCTGGTCGCAGGAAAAAAGGTGTGCGGCATCCTGACTGAGATGCAGGCGAACGGCTCGCATCTCAGGTCCGTCATCGTCGGTATCGGAGTCAATATCAATGCTCCGCTCTCTTCATTTCCTGAGGAGCTACAGGATAAGGCTTCTTCGCTCTTCCTGATGCGTGGAGAGCCGGTTGACCGGGCGGCGTTTACCGTCAGCCTGCTGACCCATCTTGAGAAATTGTACGTTCTGTGGCTAGAAGAAGGATTCCCGGCAGTGGGTGCGGCCTGGGAAGGCTATGCGTCCGAGTTGCTGGGACAGTCGATCACGGTGACAGCGCCTGAAGGGACAGTCTCAGGGACGGCGCGTGGTATTGACCGGGATGGTGCACTGCTGCTTGAAACAGCCTCTCCGGCAGGGCAGGCGAGGCCGTCCCCTCGCGTCCAGCGTATTCTGGCCGGTGATGTGACCGTGGTTGATGGCTATCGAAAGACGGACACAGTAAACTGATCGAAGTGGACACCCATGATACTCGCCGTTGATGTGGGGAATACGCATACGGTCGCCGGTCTCTACGACACGCAAGACCTCGCCTACCACTGGCGCTTTGTGACCGAGGCGGAGCGAACGGCAGACGAGTACGGGGTGCTGCTGCAAAGTTTGTTTGCTGCGCGTGGACTCAGCCTCTCTTGTGTGGCCGGCATTATTGTGTCGAGTGTTGTGCCGGCTATGGTGAAAACGCTCGAAGATCTTGCCCGGACGTATTTTCAGCTGACTCCTCTCATTGTCAACCCTGGTATAAAGACCGGGATGCCGATCCTGTACGATAATCCCCGAGAGGTTGGGGCCGACCGGATCGTGAATGCGGTGGCAGCCTATGAACGCTACCGGACCGCCACGATTATTGTCGATTTTGGGACCGCTACAACCTTTGACTATGTGACGCAAGCCGGAGAATACCTGGGGGGGGCGATTGTCCCTGGCGTCGGGATTTCCCTGGACGCCCTCTTCCACAAAACGGCCAAACTCTACCGGGTGGAATTGGTCAAGCCGCCCAAGATCGTGGGCCGCAATACGGTCAACGCCATCCAGTCTGGTATCTATTATGGCTACACGGCCCTGGTTGACGGGATGGTGGAGCGTATTCAGCATGAAAATGGTGCGCAGGCCCGCGTGATCGCCACGGGTGGATTTGCCCAGCTGATCGCGGCAGAATCGCGAACTATTGAAGAGGTCGATGAGTTCGTGACCCTGGAGGGCCTGCGGATTTTGTACGAACGAAATCATTAAGAGCGTCGATGCGATATGAAGACGACTGTGACGCCACGCAGTAACGCAGATCGTGCGACGCTTCCATGAAGGAGGGCAATATGGCTGCTGATGATATGCATAGCATCCGAACCATTGGACTACTCGCCGAAGGTGGGGCCGGGAAGACGACCCTGGGGGAAGCGCTCTTGTACGCCGCTGGCGAGACCACCCGTCAGGGGCGGGTAGAGGATGAAAGCTCGGTGTTCGACTTTGAGCCCGAGGAAATGCGCCGCAAAACCACCCTTTCCACGGCTTTCCATACGCTGCACTGGAAGAAGCACGACATCTGTTTGGTTGACCCGCCCGGGTATGCGAACTTTTTACCGGACACCCGCTATGCCATGGAGGCGATGGGCGGCGCCATCTTCGTCGCCAGCCCAACCGGACAACTCAAGGTCGAGACTGAACGGCTGTGGAATTGGGCGAAGGACATGCAGCTTCCTCGCATCGTCTGTCTGTCCCGGCTGGATCGCGAGGAGGGGGAATTCGGCGCAGCCATCGCGGCCCTGAACAGTACGCTTGAGACCACCCTGACCCCGATTCACATTCCGATTGGCTCTCAGGCGGGCTTTCGGGGGGTGGTTGACCTGCTGTCGATGAAAGCCCTGATGTTCCAGGGCGATAAGGGTGAAGTCAAGGCCGAGGCCATTCCTGATGATCTCCAAGGGCAAGCGGATGACTATCGTGAAAAATTGATCGAGGCGGTTGCCGAAACGGACGACGATCTCCTGACCCGCTACCTTGAGGGCGAGGAGTTGAGCGCGGACGACATTACCCAAGGGCTGAGTGCCGGGGTGGCGGCCTCCCAGATTTTTCCCGTGCTGTGTCTCTCCGGGGGCCAGACTCTGGGTATCCAGCCGGTGTTGGACGCCATAGTTGACTTACTTCCCTCTCCGGCCTCCCGTCCGAGTGTGATTGCTACCAACCCGAAAACCCATGAGGAAGTCGAGCGCAGTCCTGACCCGACCGCGCCATTTACCGCCCGGGTGTTTAAGACGGTTGACTCACAGGCGGGCAAACTGGCGCTCTTTCATGTGCTTTCTGGAAAGGTGGAGAGTGACTCGGTCGTGTATAATGCGACCCGTGATGCCAAAGAGCGTCTCGGCCAGTTGTTTCATCTGAAGGGCAAAAAACAGGAACCCGTGGCCACGGCATTGCCGGGCGATATCATCGGTGTGGCCAAGCTCAAAGAGACGCATACCGGCGATACGCTGTGCGACGACAGAAATCCCACTCTTCTGTCCCCTCTGGTCGAGTTCAATCCTGCCATCTCGTTCGCCCTGGGGCTCAAGTCTCGCGGCGACGAAGAAAAAATCATGACCTCCCTGGACCGCCTCAATGAGGAAGACCCGGCCCTGAAAGTGGACCGGGACCAACAGTCCAACGAGATTCTTATTTCCGGGGCCGGCCAGCTCCATATTGAAGTGGTGGTCGAAAAACTGAAACGGAAATACGGCGTTGACGTGGAGTTGAAAGCGCCCAAAGTTCCGTATCGTGAAACTATTACCGGGAGAACCGAGGCCCAGGGCCGCTTGAAGAAACAATCGGGTGGACGGGGTCAGTTTGGCGACACCTGGCTGCGAGTCGGACCTCTCGCCCGCGGTACGGGTTTTGAATTTGTCAACGAAATAAAAGGCGGCGCGATTCCGCGTCAGTATATTCCGTCAGTGGAAAAAGGGGTGGTCGACGCCTTAGGCAAAGGGTTCCTGGCCGGTTATCCCATCGTGGATGTCCAGGTGGTGCTGTATGACGGCTCCTACCACGAGGTAGACTCCTCGGATATGGCGTTTCAGATTGCCGGGTCTATTGGCATCCAAAACGCGCTGGAAAAGGCGAAGCCGGTGTTGCTGGAGCCCATTATGCACCTCGATATCACTGTGCCAGAGGAATACATGGGTGATATCAGTGGAGATATTAATCGGCGACGTGGCAGACTCGTGAGTGTCGACGCTAATGGCAATAACCAGATCATCAAGGCCTCCGTGCCTATGGCCGAGGTATTAACCTATGCGCCAGACCTCCGGTCTATGACTAGTGGACGCGGTACCTTTGAGGTCGGTTTTTCGCACTACGAAGAAGTGCCGCATCATTTAACGGAAAAAATCATTCAAGAGAGCAAGCGGGCGAAAGAAGAAGCCGGTCATTAAACATAGACAAGCCCCGGCGGAGGGCCTCTGCCTGTCCGCCGGGCATGAGATGAGACATTGACAACCTCACTCGGGCTGTACTAGAGTTCTCTTTCCTTTCACTTTCAGGAGGGCTGCCTATGGATGTCAAAGAAGAAGAGTTGATCCGTTCCTTACTCGATACCGACCCCGAACTGCGCCGCCACTATGAGGAACACGCTCAACTCAAACAGCGCCTTCAAGAACTCAGAACAAAACCCTTCCTGACTGCAGAAGAAGAGATTGAAGAAAAAACGATCCAAAAACAAAAACTGGCGGGCAAAGATCGCATCATGGAAATCCTCGCCCGCCACAAACGACAAGCCGCATAACTGAGAGTCGTTGCGTTCACGGTTTCGACTCGCCTGGGAGTATCTCAACCCCGTTCGTATGGCTGGGGCGTCGCCCGGTTAATCGTCTCCTTACTCAGAAGCTCATTGAGCAACAGGACCTATGCGTCATACAATCTCTATCTTAGTTGAGAATGAATTCGGCGTTCTCGCTCGGGTCGCGGGACTTTTTAGCGGCCGTGGCTTCAATATTGACAGCCTGAGTGTGGCAAAGACCCTGGACCCCTCATTGTCCCGTATCACGCTCGTCACGGAAGGCGACGATCAGATTGTCGAGCAGATTACGAAACAGCTCAATAAACTGATCTGTGTCATCAAGGTCAGCGATTTCCAAGAGACGCCGCACGTGGAACGGGAGATGGCGCTCATCAAGGTTGCGGCAGACGAACGCACCCGTGGCGAAATCCTGAATATCATCGATATCTTCCGGGCCAAAGTGATCGATGCCGGACCGCGATCCTTTGTGATTGAAGTGACCGGTGATGAAGGGAAGATTACTGCCATCCTGGATTTACTCAAGCCGCTGGGCGTCAAGGAGATCGTGCGAACCGGAAAAGTCGCCGTCCAGCGCGGACTTCAGACGCTCTCCGCAACGACTACGGACAATACCCTGGAGCAGCCGCGGAAGGTACGTCGGCTGCGCTAGGAGAATCCAGAGGCTCTCCGTCCTGAGTGCGGACGAGAGAACTCAGGGGGAAAAGACACAAGGAGTAAGTAGCATGAGCATGAATATTTATTATGACAACGATGCCGACCTGTCCCTGCTCACGGGAAAGAAAATTGTCATTGTCGGATATGGCAGCCAGGGCCACGCCCATGCCCTCAACCTGCGTGACTCCGGGATGGACGTCCGGATCGGGCTGCGGAAAGACAGCGGTTCCTGGAAAAAGGCGGAGGAGGCCGGCTTTGTGGTCCAGGAGGTCGGAGCGGCCTCGGCTGACGCCGATATCATCATGATCCTGACACCTGACGAGGTCGCCAGTGAGATGTATGAGTCGGATATTAAAGCCGGGCTCAAGGCCGGGAAATACCTGGCTTGTGCGCACGGATTTAATATCCACTTTAAGAAAATCGTTCCGCCCGAAGCGGTGAACGTTTTCATGGTCGCCCCGAAAGGTCCCGGTCATCTCGTCCGGAGTGAATTTGAGAGGGGCCGGGGGGTGCCCTGCTTGATCGCGATAGCGCAAGATCCGTCCGGCAATACCAAGTCAGTGGCCACGGCCTACGCGTCGGCCATTGGCGGGGGCCGCGCGGCGATTTTAGAGACCTCGTTCAAAGAAGAGACCGAGACCGATCTGTTTGGGGAACAGACTGTCCTGTGCGGCGGAGTGACCGAACTCATGCGGGCCGGTTTTGAGACCCTGGTCGATGCCGGATATGCGCCGGAGATGGCGTATTTTGAGTGCCTGCACGAAATGAAGCTGATCGTGGACCTCATCTATGAAGGGGGGATCACGAATATGCGCTACTCGATCAGCAATACCGCCGAGTTTGGAGATATGACCCGGGGGAAACGGGTCATTGGGGACGAAACCCGTGAAGCCATGAAAAATATCCTGGCTGATATTCAGTCCGGAAAATTTGCCGACGAATGGATGAATGAGTATCGGTCTGGCTTGCCGCGCTTTAATGCCCTGCGAAAAGAGGGCGCGAATCACGCGGCTGAAGTTGTTGGCGACAATCTGCGCAGCATGATGCCCTGGCTCCAACAAGACCGGCTAGTCGATAAGGCGAAAAATTAACTCAGGACAGGACGGGGCTGACATACGGGGAGGGGAGCCTGGCCTCCTCTTTTCGCTTCCCCTGTTTTGCTTATGCATTTTGCACGTGAGGGATATCCCTGGATCCTCGGGCTTGGCTCACTCTCTCTCGTACTTGGTCTGCTCGACTTTCACTTCTCCGGCGGTATTCTTCTCGGGCTTACCCTCTTTGTTGCCTTTTTCTTTCGTGATCCTGATCGCGAGATTCCTGACGACACCGCCGTCGTTGTCTCTCCTGCCGATGGACGCGTTATCACGGTTGAGCCGCTGGCGCGCGGCAAATACGCCTCAGAGCACCCTTCTTCTCGGGTCGGCATCTTCCTGTCTCCGCTCAATGTGCATGTCAATCGCGTACCGGTGACCGGAACGGTCACTCAGGTTCACTATCAGCCGGGAAAATTTCGGGCCGCATTTGCCGCCGATGCTGCCGAGGTCAACGAGCAGAACGCGGTCAGTATTCAGGATTCCCGCGGTCACCGGGTTGTCTTGGTCCAGATTGCCGGTATGCTGGCCCGGCGCATTGTCTGTCGTCTGACGGATGGAGAACAAGTCCAACAAGGTGACCGGTACGGCATGATCATGTTGGGCTCGCGGGTGGACGTGTATTGTCCGGAAGAGGTAGAGTTAAAGATAGCCGTCGGACAACGGGTAAAGGCCGGAGAGACGGTGATCGGTCAATACCGCACTGATGTGAAAACATAATAAGGAGTCTACTCGTGGCTATGCAGACCCGCGAAAAAGTCCGACGGCTGCCAACCCGTCAAAAAATACGCCCCCCTCTGCGCAAGGGCGTCTATCTCCTGCCTAATCTTTTTACAACGGGCGGACTGTTCTGCGGGTTTTACGCGAGCGTGACCACCCTGCAGGGAGAGTTCCGGGTTGCGGCAACCGCGATTCTGATTGCGCTGATCTTCGATTCCCTCGATGGCCGTATTGCCCGGATGACGAAGACCTCCAGCCGTTTTGGTGCGGAATACGATTCTCTGTCTGACCTGGTCGCTTTTGGTGTGGCCCCCGGTTTGCTGGCCTATCGCTGGGCATTGGAGCCGTGGGGCGCATGGGGGTGGTTGGCGGCAGCGTTATATGTGGTGTGTGGGGCTCTCCGCCTGGCCCGCTTTAATGTCCAAAGTGGAGTGGTGGATAAGGAGAGTTTTGTCGGTCTGCCGATCCCGGCTGCGGCGGCCGTCGTCGCGACGACGATTTGGGTGTATGACTACCTGGGTGGTGAAGGGACGACAAGCAAGCACATCACCCTCCTCCTGTTGGTGTATGTTCTGGCTGGTCTGATGATCAGTACGATTCGCTATGCGAGCTTTAAAGACCTGAATCTCCGCGACCGTCAGCCCTTTGGCCTACTGGTTGTGGGCATCATTCTCTTACAGCTGACCATCGCCGAGCCGCAGATCATGTTATTTGCCATTGCCGGAGTGTATGCGTTGTCCGGTCCGGTCGGTATGGTAGTGCGCCTGTGGAAGAACAGACGGCCAGAGGAAGCCGGGCCCGATGTTGCCCTTGTCCAACCAAAGCAGGTCCGTGAACCCTCTGAGCAGCAGCCCCGTTCACTTGACAATGAGAAAAAGGGTTCGGTATAAAGAAGGGTACATGACCAGCACGGCTAACACTTTAGGTCTCCTACTCGACCTCCTGCTTAGCATCCCGCCTGAGGGATCCGAGGGAGGTGTATAGGTCACACCAGACTCTTGGAGGCCACGGGCGGAAGTTCTGATCCGTGGCCTCTTGTTTGAGAGGGCTGCGGGTATACCCTGTAGCCCTTTTTTTATATCGACAACACGCAGGAGGACGTTATGGAACGCGAATTTGTAAGAATTTTTGATACCACGCTGCGCGACGGTGAGCAGTCGCCCGGCGCGACCATGAATATTGAAGAAAAAGTGATGGTCGCCGGACAGCTCGAAAAGCTCAATGTGGACGTGATCGAGGCCGGCTTCGCCGCGTCATCAGAGGGAGACTTTGAATCGGTCCGGCGTGTTGCCGAACTCGTCTCAACGCCTATTGTCCTGAGTCTGTCGCGTACCAAGGAGGACGATATTCGGCGCGCGATTCGGGCCGTCGAGCAGGCCAAGCATCCTGGGGTGCATATTTTTATTGCTACCTCCGACATTCATCTCAAACATAAACTCATGATGAGTCGTCAGGAGTGCGTTGACGCTGCGGTCTGGGCGGTCGAATATGCGAAAAAACACCTTGACTATGTCGAGTTCTCAGCTGAAGACGCCTCCCGCACGGACCGTGACTTTCTGGTCCAGATTTTCGGTGAGGTCATTCGGGCCGGAGCCGTGACCATTAACGTCCCGGATACCACCGGCTATGCCATTCCTCATCAGTTCGGTGCTCTGTTTCAGTATCTGCGGGAAATGGTTCCCGGCGGTGAAGATGTGACGTGGAGTGCGCATTGCCATAACGATTTGGGCTTGGCCGTAGCGAACTCCCTGGCGGCCATTGAGAACGGCGCCCGCCAAGTGGAGTGCACGATTAACGGTATAGGCGAACGCGCGGGGAATACCTCCATGGAAGAAGTGGTCATGGCACTCCGAACGCGCGAGGATGTGTTCGCCAATGTCGCCACCCAGGTCGTGACCGAACAGATTTACCCCTCCAGTCAACTCCTGTCTCAAATCACCGGCATTACCGTCCCCATCAACAAGCCGGTGGTCGGTGATAATGCCTTTGCCCACGAAGCCGGCATTCATCAGGACGGCGTCCTGAAATACAAGCTGACCTATGAAATCATGCAGCCCCAGACAATAGGCTTGGACAGCAATAGACTCGTCTTGGGAAAACACTCGGGTCGGCACGCTTTTATTGAGCGGCTGAAATTCCTGGGCATTGATTATACGGGGACCGATATGAATAAGGCCTTCATGCGTTTTAAGGCCTTGGCCGACAAGAAAAAGAGCGTCTACGATGAAGACCTGATGGCGATTGTGATGGAAGAGACGGCCCGTATCCCCGAGAAATACGAGTTGCTGTATATGAATGTTACCTCATCCAGCATGGCGGTTCCGCATGCCACGGTGAAGATGAAGGTGAACGGCGAGGAATTGATCGAGAACGCCTCCGGCGACGGTATGGTTGACGCCTGTTATAAGGCGATTGCGCAGATTGCGCAAATGGACCTGAAGTTAGAGCGCTACTCGGTCAAATCCATCACCGGCGGGACCGATGCCCAGGGCGAGGTCTCGTGCCTCCTGCGCAAAAACGGCACCTCCGTGAACGGCCAGGGCTCCCACACTGACATTATTATGGCCAGTGCGTTGGCCTTCACTAATGCGCTCAATAAGTTCGCTCAAATGGAACGCTATGGAGACCGGTCCGGCGTTCATCGCGAGGGGCCATAAGCCTTATCTGCGTGACGGGTGAGTATCAAGGGGCGGCCAGACGGTCGCCCCTATTTGCTTGTGCTCTCGTTTGTGATGGATTTGACCGACGAATAAGGAGAAAGCATGGCGCATAATATTGCAGTATTTAGCGGTGACGGCATTGGCCCCGAGGTCATGGGCGAGGCAATCGAAGTCCTCGGGATTGTTGGCTCACGATTTGGCATTGCGTTTTCTTTTGAGCCGGCTCTGGCGGGCGGCTGCTCGATTGACGAACACGGCGTGGCCCTGGCGGACTCGGCCCTGCGGCTCGCCAAAGAAAGCGACGCCGTCCTGCTCGGTGCCGTCGGGGGGCCGAAATGGGACGACCCGAAAGCCTCGGTCCGACCCGAGCAAGCTATTCTTGGGCTGCGCAAAGAGTTGGCACTCTTCGCCAACCTGCGGCCGGTCCAGGTCAACCGTCATCTGCTGCACGCCTCGACCTTGAAACCCGAAGTCCTGGAAGGCGTCGATCTCATGGTTGTCCGAGAGCTGACCGGGGGTGTCTATTATGGCCGGCCGAGCGAGCGCCGGACCGGACCGTCCGGGCGGGAGGCGGTCGATACGATTTTCTATACCGAGGGAGAGGTCGAACGACTCATGCGGGCCTCATTCGACCTGGCGCGGAAGCGGCGCAAGAAACTCACTTCGGTCGATAAGGCCAATATCATGGCGTCCTCACGCATGTGGCGCGAAGTCGCCAATGAAGTCGCCCAAGAGTATCCTGATGTCGAGTATGAAGACGTGTTGGTGGACGCCATGTCGATGCATCTGATCCGGCGACCTGCCGACTTCGACGTGATTGCCGCGGAAAATATGTTTGGCGATATTTTAACGGACGAAGCCTCAATGCTGGCCGGGTCCATGGGCCTGCTGCCCTCTGCGTCGCTCGGCGAGGGCAGCCGCGGTCTGTTTGAACCCATTCATGGCACGGCGCCGGACATTGCGGGTCAGGACAAGGCCAACCCGCTGGCCATGATTCTGTCCACCGCGCTGATGTTGCGTCTCTCCTTTGGCCAGGACGAGGCCGCCCTGGCGATTGAAGAGGCGGTTGATCAGGTGCTGGGAAATGGTTACCGGACGCCGGATATTGCTCAGCCCGAGTGCCGGGTGGTTGGCTGTCAGGAAATGGGCAAGCTGGTGCGAGAAAAGCTGGGTGGGGAAAGCTAAAAGAGGGGGGCTACCCAGCTCTGCGCTTGAGCAGGTCATACCAATAAAACGCTACAACGACCAAGGCGTGAGTAATACGTTCTTGGCGGACGAGTTCAGGAAGCTCGCCCGTATGGACTAAGATCACTTCGGTTTCCTCTGTGGTATCGAAGTTGGGATCGAAACGTTTTTCAACATTACGGGCCAGAAAGCTGTGACAGCGGTTGCCCTGAATGGCCGGGTTGGGGTGGATCGCGCCCAGCGGAATAATATCCTCCGAGTCGTAGCCGGTCTCTTCTTGCATTTCCCGCCGGGCGGCGTGCAGCGGTGAAGGGTCTTCTCGGTCTACCATGCCCCCCGGAATTTCGAGGGTCATATCGTCCGTCCCGTGCCGATATTGCCGGATCAGCACAACGTGGTCATCGGCTGTCACGGGGATGATATTGACCCAATCACCGCTGTCGAGCACGAAGAAGTCATGCTCTTCGTTTGTCCGGGGCGAACGGGAGCGGTTCTTTTGCAGCGAAAAGATGCGGCACGAATAGACGGTTTCAGAGTCGAGACGCTGCCAGGGCTTGAGCTTGCTCGGTGGCGAATCGGACATAACGCAACGCTAAAACAGTCGCCGGTATTCAATAGCCGGGCAGCGATCCATGACCACGGTCAGCCCTGCGGCCCGCGCCCGTTGTGCCGCCGCAGGGTCAATGACGCCTAATTGCAGCCACAGTATGGACGCGCCTATGGCTATGGACTCCTCGGCGACTTGACTGACGAACTGCGAGCGCCGGAACACGTCAACCATCTCTATGCGAGTCGGCACGGAACGCAGACTCGGAAAACATGGCTCGCCCAGCACTTCCTGGCAGTGCGGGTTCACCGGGATCATGGTGTGACCCTTGGCTTTGAGCAGAGCTGCGATCTGATGGCTGTCACGGCTCGGGTCAGGCGAACAGCCGACAACGGCAATCGTCCGCGGAGTTGCCAGAATATCCCGGATCGTAGCGTCGGCCGGATTGGTAAAACCGGCCCAGGGTGACGGATGCGACATGGTGGTCACGCGGCCCGCTGCAGAAGATCGTCAAACGAGTGCTCAAGACAGCGTTTGATTTCGACCATGCGCGCCCGAAAGGCTTCCTCCCCCTGCATGGCCGGGTCCTCTATGTCTCCCTGCTCGCCGGCAAACTCCTTGAGCGTAAAGGCCGCCTTGCCGTCTGCTTCGGGATAGGCGTCGAGCATGGATTTCTGCTCATTCGTCATCGTCAGGATAAGGTCGGCGTCAGCAATAAGCTCTCGATGCCGTTTGAGGTCGGTTGAAACAAACTCGTCACGTTTAATCTGAATCCCGTGCTCCTGCAAGATAAAATAGGCATCGAGGGACGCAATCATGCCGTCCCTGGCGTAAATGGCTATGCCACCGGAGCGAACGTCAATATGCTGGACATCACGATCTCCCAACATTTTTTCCAAGAGGACGTGAGCCATCACGCTCCGGCTGGTATTCGCGTGACACACAATAAGAATGTTATAGGGAGATGGCTGGCTCACAAAAATGTCCGGGTTCTGAATGTCCTGGAGTAAAGAGGAAGATGGACAAGAAGGGCAGGGGGCCCCTCCTCTTCTTGTCCAGGTTGTCTAGTGTCAACGACTCAGTCCTGTTTGAGGGACTTGAAGATTGATCCCAGGTCTTCTTTGGCCGTGTTCCCCTTGGCCAGTTCGGTCTTGAGCTGCTCGCCCAATTCGGTTGCGTCCCACGTGCCTTTTTTCCTGACGGTTCCGACAGAATGCCAGCCCTGCATCAGCCACACACATCCGCCGCCGACACGAAAGACTTCACCGTGGACATCTGCCGCATCTTCACTCGCCAGCCAGGCGACCAGAGGCGCAATATGGCCGGGATCAAAATAGTCATGCTCGCCCTCTTTTTCCGGTCCCGCCATCAGGCCAGCGGTTTGTGGCGTCGCATCCACGGTCATCCGCGTACGCGCGAGCGGGGCGATAGCATTACCGGTAACCCCATATTTCTGCATCTCTCGGTCAATGATGATGGCCATGGTGGCCAGCGCCGCCTTTGCCGGACCATAGTTCGGTTGGCCGGGACTGCCAAGCAGACCGGCGTCCGAGGATGTGTTAATCACGCGACCGTTCAAAAGATTCCCCTGCTTATGCTGCTCGCGCCAGTATTCACAGGCGTGACGGGAACAGTTGAAAGACCCCTTCAGGTGGACGTTCAGAACAGCGTCCCACTCGTCTTCGGACATATTGAAGATCATCCGGTCCCGCAGGATGCCAGCGTTGTTGACGAGAATATTGAGCTTACCAAAGGAGTCGAGTGCACATTCGACAATACGTTTGGCACCCGCGAAGTCAGTAACGCTCTCAAAGTTCGCCACGGCTTCCCCGCCCGCAGCTTTAATTTCATCAACCACCTGCTGGGCCGGGCTGTCATCCGAGCCGGTACCATCGAAGCTGCCACCCAGGTCGTTGACCACAACCTTGGCTCCGTTTTTTGCCAGGAGTAGGGCTTCTTCACGGCCAATTCCACGTCCGGCTCCTGTCACAATAGCGACTCTTCCGTCGAGCAGCATAGATTCTTCTCCTTAGTCCAATTTTTTCAGTAAACCAGAGTGTTTACGCCACCCTTGTCTGCCTGAGACGCCTTGCTTTGTCAAGGCGTCGATTCGTCTGACAAAAGAAAAAGCCCTGGAAGACTTCATCCTCCAGGGCTTTTGAGGTCAGGCGGAATCTCCTGCGTTAGGCGTCGTAATACAGCGCAAATTCGTAGGGGTGAGGACGCAGGCGGAGTTCGTCAATCTCCTGTGTCCGCTTGTATTCGACCCACGTCTCTACCACATCTTGGGTGAATACATCGCCCTTCAACAGGAAATCGTAATCCTTTTCCAAGGCGTCCAGGGCTTCCGGCAATGAGCCGGGTACGGACGGGACATTGGCCAACTCTTCGGGAGTCAGGGCATAGATGTCTTTATCCAGCGGGTCGCCTGGGTTCAGTTTCCGCTCAACCCCGTCGAGACCAGCCATCAGCATCGCCGAAAAGGCCAGATAGCCATTACTGGTTGCATCCGGGAAGCGGACCTCAATGCGCTTCGCCTTGGGACTCATGGAATACATGGGAATACGCACCGCCGCCGAACGGTTACGGGAAGAGTAGGCTAGGTTGACCGGCGCTTCAAATCCCGGAACCAGGCGACGATAAGAATTGGCCGTTGGAGCGGCAAAAGCGCAAATGGCCGGTGCGTGGGCCAAGACGCCGGCAATATAGTGCATGGCAAATTCGCTCATGCCGCCATAGCCATCACCGGCGAAGAGCGGATTGCCGTCCTTCCAGACCGACTGGTGGGTATGCATCCCCGAGCCATTGTCGCCAAAGACCGGCTTGGGCATAAAAGTCGCGGTCTTCCCATGTTTCTTGGCCACGTTCTTGACAATATATTTATACCATTGCAGCGCATCGGCCATTTGAACCAGAGGCAGGAAGCGCAGGTCGATCTCCGCCTGGCCAGCGGTGGCGACCTCGTGATGGTGCTTCTCAACCCGAATCCCAACCTGCTCCATCATCTGAACCATCTCAGTGCGGACGTCTTGATACGAGTCAAGAGGCGATACCGGGAAGTAGCCTTCTTTGTGCCGGGGCTTATATCCGAGATTGGGACCTTCTTCCCGGCCGGAATTCCAGACGCCTTCAATCGAATTGACGTGATAATAGCCTTCGTACGCATTCTGATCGAAACGGACTTCGTCAAGAATGAAGAATTCCGGCTCAGGCCCGAAATACGCCACTTCGCCGAACCCGCCGGACTGGACGTAGGCTTCGGCCTTCTTGGCGATGCCACGCGGGTCACGCGAGTAGGACTCACGCGTGATCGGATCCACGATATTACAGAGCAGGCTGAGCGTCGGGCGTACGTAGAACGGGTCCATGACGGCCGTGCTGGGGTCGGGTATGACCAGCATGTCCGAGGCGTTAATCGGCTGCCAGCCACGAATCGAAGAGCCGTCAAAGCCCGACCCGTCTTCGAAGAGGTCTTCGTTATATTCACTCAGCGGTATGGTGAAATGTTGCCAGGTTCCGATCAGGTCCATGAACTTGAGGTCGACTAACTCAGCGCCCTTCTCCTTTGCCAGAGCGATAGCTTCTTGTGGCGTCATAGTGACTCTTTTCCTCCTTACACTAGCAATGATGTTCCGTGCAGATGCTCGCGGTCGGCATTACAATGCGTCTTCCCCGCGTTCACCTGTCCGGATACGAATGACTTCTTCAACTGAATTTACGAAAATTTTGCCATCTCCGATGCGTCCCGTTTTGGCCGCCTCCTGAATGGTCTCGACGACAGTGGCTACCTGCTCCTCTCTGACGATGATTTCCAGCTTGACCTTGGGGAGAAAGTCAACCACGTATTCGGCGCCCCGGTAGAGCTCGGTATGCCCCTTTTGGCGGCCAAAACCTTTGACCTCGCTCACGGTGAGCCCGGATAAGCCGACCGCATTCAGGCTCTCTTTTACCTCATCCAGCTTGAACGGCTTAATAATCGCTTCAACCTTTTTCATTGTGCCCATGTTACTACCCTCTCTGGCACTGTCTAAAATAAAATATGCGCCATGTAAAGCGGACAGGCGTACTGCGGAGGGTATAATCCGCCTTATGGCACTCTCCTAGACATGAGCAAGACAAATGCCAGTCTGCACAGACCTCAGGAGCGGGAAATTCCTTAAGAAACAGCATAGATACAGGCGGCTCATGCTGCCTAGTTCCCAGGCAGCGCTCTTTTTTTAGGCAGAGGAGGCTGATTTTCCTACTCGAAACTTTTGCTCCTCACCTTTCAGCAGGCGCCCGATATTTTCGTGATGGCGGACAATAATCAGCCCGGCGACCACGGTGCCCGCAAGAAGAACAGGCCGCGGATAGGCAAAAAAGAAGATGAAGCAGGGGGTGAGCGCTGCCGCCACGAGAGACGCAAGCGAGACAATACGGAACACCGCGAATACCAGGACAAAACCAAGCAGTGCCGCCAGGATGGCGGTTGGCGCGAGACCCAGAAAGACACCCAGTCCGGTGGCGACCCCCTTTCCCCCCGCAAAACGGAGAAAGACAGGAAAAAGGTGACCCAGGGTTGCCATCACGGCAGTGCTGGCCTGAACAACCTCGCCCAGTCCTAGCCAGCGGACGATGAGAACGGGGAAGAGACCTTTGAGGATATCTCCTATGAGAGTCAGTATGCCGGCCCTTTTCCCTGCTGTACGTGCAACATTCGTTGCCCCTATATTCCCACTCCCCGCCTCCTGGACAGCGATGCCTTGGCGCTTGGCGATGAGCGCGCCAGTTGGAATAGAGCCACATAGATAGGCCGCAATACTGGAAAGGATCAGAACGCCCAGGTCGAGGTCTGAGAGCATGATATCCGAGTCTACCTCACCCACCGGTATCACTGGCGGATATGTCCGGGTTCCTGGAAAGCGAGAGAGCAATGGTCGGGGTGACTGGATTTGAACCAGCGACCCCACGGTCCCGAACCGTGTGCTCTACCAGGCTGAGCCACACCCCGACACGTCGCACTATTCGCTTCCTAATAACGCGGGCCGGGTTCCAGGGTCAAGTAGGGGACTGGTGTCCGGCGTGGTGTTGTCCATCCGCCCGACTCCTATTCCAGGAGGCACGACCAGAACTCTCCGACCTGTTGAAAGCCGTTATCCCTGAAAAAGGTGGGGGTAAGCGGCACTGTTGATTGGCCCGAACACGGCAGCCAGACCACGCTGGGGCACGCCCGTTGCTTGGCACGCTCCTTTGCGAAATTGAGCAGTGCTTGCCCGACCTGCGCCGGTGCAGAAGGGAAGACCGCGATATCGACAATTGCCTGCCAACTGGAGCGGCGGAGACGACGAATATAACTGACGAGGATCATCCCCTGGAGCTTGCCGTCCTGCTGGGCAACGTAGAAATCGAGCGCCGGGTCTCGAGCGAGCCGCCGCCAGTGACGAACTTCCGCTTTGCACCACCCCTCGTCAGGAGTATCCGGGAAGAGCACCGCTTGGCAGGCGGCGAGGTCGGTTCGTCTTCCGCGGCGGATAGTGAGCATGGCTTGTCTCCTACCACATATTGACATAAGCCAGGAATACCAGTCGCTCGCCGTCTGCAGGTGGGTGATCGTCCGGTAAAGAAAAGGCCCCAATTGAAGGTTACATGCCCTCGGCTCCCATCTCCCTCATAATTGACAGGCTGTCCTACGGTCCGGCGGGCATTGGACGGGTGAACGGCAAAGACGGCGGGAAGGTCGTCTTTGTCCCGCAGACGGCCCCTGGGGACCGAGTAGACGTTATCCTGACTGGAGAAAAAAAACGGTACGCACACGGCCAACTTATTGCTGTACGGCAACCCGCTCCGGCCCGGCGGATGCCGCCGTGTCGCTATGTGCCGCGCTGCGGTGGCTGTCCGTGGCAACACGTGACCTACGCGGAACAACTCAGGGCCAAGGAAGCGCTCGTCCGAGAGCATATACGGCGTATTGGAGGGGTGGAGGACCCGCCCGTACTCCCGATTCTTCCCAGTCCGCAAGAGTGGCGCTATCGTCATCGTATCCGCCTGCGGACCGAACCGCCTGCCCGGCTCGGCTTTTATCAGTCTCAGTCGCACGAGTTGGTCGAACTCGAGGACTGTCTCATTGCCGGGGAGGATTGTGCCACGCATTTGGTGTACGCCCGCACCTGGCTGACCCGGCTGCGGACCACGGTACGACGCATCGAGCTGATCACGAGCGACCCCCTCTGGGCGGCGACCGGCGGAGTGGTTCTGATCGGGAATGCGCAAGGGCGTTTTCAGGCTGATGATGAGGAAGAATGTGCGGCCTTTGTCGCTGAGCACGACGAGGTTGCCGGGTTGATACTCTTTGGCCGCGGCTGGCGCCGCGTGTGGGGTGAGACCCGGATTGTACTGGACCTGGGCGTTGACGACTTGGTTCTGGAGGTCAAGCGGGGCGGGTTTACGCAGGTCAATCCTGCGGGCAACCGAGTGCTGATTGCTGCCCTTCTTCAGTTGGCCGATTTTGATAAATCACAAAAAGTGATCGAATGCCATGCAGGGGCGGGCAATCTGAGTTTGCCGATCGCCCGGCGAGTCCGCGCGCTCATCGGTATCGAACAGGACTCGTATGCGCTTGCCGACGCCCGTGAGAACGTTGCCCGGACGGGGCTGGACAATGTCGCCTTCGTTCACGCCTCGGCCCGGATCGGGCTGCAAACACTCGTCCAGCGTGAGGAAAAGGCTGATGTCCTGGTACTGGACCCGCCTCGGGCAGGGGCCGCCGATAGTCTCGACGATATCCCTCGACTGAAGATTCACAAGGTGGTCTACGTCTCGTGCGACCCCACGACTCTCGCCCGTGATCTACACCGTCTGGGTCAATGGGGATACCGGGTCGAGAGCCTTCAACCTGTCGATCTTTTCCCCCATACCTACCATGTTGAAACAATCGCAGTTGCTGTATTGACTTGATGAAAACAGCCTCCTATGCTTCCTCCAACATCCCCGTACCGCATCTGGAAAAGTGCTTCGGTGGAGATAGAAGATGCCATCAAACACACAAGAAAAACCACACTCTCCAAAAGTCACGCTGATTCCTGCCAAAGGGGTCTCACAGACCATTAATTACTTGCTTGAAGATCGCGATGAGCTCGAATGGCTGGTGGCGATCGGGCGTAATAAGCGCGGTGAGATTTTCTTTTATGATACCGGCGGCGATATCATCGAAGACCTCGGCAGTCTGGACTATCTCAAACAGCGTCTGCTGCGCGCCCACTTCGGCGACGAGTGGGAATAACGGCTGAGTGCGGACGCCCCTAGGTCCCGGCGGCTCGACGGATCAGTCCACTACCTCGTCTTCAATCGGCTGACCGGCCAGGATCCGGTCGCCATCTATGGTGAGCGGCACGCGGACTAAAAATTTTCCGCACGGCGGACCAAATACACACTCTCCCGTATCCGGCTCAAAGGCGGCTCCATGCGTTGCGCACAGGATATAGCGGCCGTCTTCGGTCAAGAACTGGTTATCGATCCAGTCCATGGTCATGGGCACGTGGGCACAGCGGTTGATGTACGCAAAGTACTGACCGTCGTAGTTCACCACAAAACACTCGGTTTCTCGTCCCTCGACTGACAATAGAAACTTTTTGGTCTTTCCCGGCTCGATCTCTCCCAACTGGGCGATAGTGACTGAAGGGGGCGTCTCAAACGGTGGCACTCCGACCTCCTGTAGTATCTGCATGCATTTCAACATAGATAGTCTAGCATCGAGCTATGGAGAGAGAAATCGGCCCACACACGGTACCATGAAAAGCGAGAAAATCTGGAGGCATACCTGCTGTATACTCGGTGCTAGTAGTGTGCTGACTGTTAGCTTCAGTTGGGCTGATGAAGGCGTCTCTGAGCCTCCGATTGACGCCGGACTCATGGTCCTGCTGCATCCTGTATGTGTGCACTTTGCCGTTGCCCTGATTGTCTTTGGTGTGCTTCTTGACTGCGGTGGAAGCCTTGGCGGACGGAGAGACTGGCAGCAGTCTGGTAAAGTCGGTTTTTGTGTTGGTGTTGGTGCGGTGGGCCTGGCTGTCCTTAGTGGCTGGATCGAACAACAGCTCCCACAGCCCAGCAGTGCTTTTGATCCCCAAGTCGCGGATCTGCTTTTCTATCACGAATATGGTGGATATGTACTGCTCGGATTTTTTACCATCCTGCTTGTGGCGCGCTTACAAATTCGCGAGCAGTTGCCGCTCCTGTATATCATCCTGGCCGGAATGGGATTGGTCGGTTTGACGATCCAGGGGTATTGGGGTGGGGAAATGGTCTATCGCTACGGGGCTGGTGTGCGAGCGGTTCAGGTGCTGAGTGATGCTGCACAACCGACCACATTAGAAAACATGAGAATGCCCGAGGCTGATAAGAACCTAAAGCACGACTAGTCCCGATTATGCAAGGTCGTACCACTAAGGTTGCGAGAAGTGCCTGCCGAGCCGCCAGACCAAGTGTGAAAGGTTGTATCGCCAAGGTTTTGGGAGGCGCCTATCGAGCCGTCAGACCAAGTGTGGAAGGTGGTCCCACCAAGGTTACGAGAAACGCCGGCTGAGCCGTCAGACCAATTATGAAAGGTGGCCCCACCAAGGTTTTGAGAACTCCCTACCGAGCCGTCAGACCAGTTGTGAAAGGTAGTACCACCAAAGTTTTGTGAAGCACCTACCGAGCCGTCAGACCAAGTGTGGAAGGTGGTCCCACCAAGGTTACGAGAAACGCCAGTCGAGCCGTCAGAACATGAGTGGAAGGTCGTTTCCCCGATGTTCTGGGAACTACAGGCGGCCTCACTATCTCCGTACAGACCGAAGCCGATAAAGAAAGCAAGCGCCAATGCGGTCGACAGACGTCTTATCATTGATGTTTTCTTAAGAGGCTATTCGGCCGTTTCTTCAGCCTTAAAGCCGGCTTCGGCGTGGGCGCCGTCGCAGAACGGCTTGTTTGCCGATTGACCACAGCGGCACAGATAAATGGCGTCGTCCTCAACCTTATACGGGTTACGTTTCTGGTCTGTGAGCGTGACTGCGCCTTTGACCTCGTATGGCCCATTCTTGAGCACTCGGATTCTGACCTCGTCCATGAAAATTCCTCCCTCTGGAATATGACTTTCCCTCTGCCTGAACGGGATGGATTATCGCACACTGCCATGGGTGTGGCAATGCGGCACGGATTTCAGTCTGCCTCATCGGGCGATTCGTCCGGCCCCGGTGGCGGAAGGGGCTCCCTGGGCAGGGCGAAAGGGGTCAGGTCCAGCGAGGGTTGGTCCGTCGTGATCAGTTCGTAAATTAACTGACCGGTAATAGGGGCCAGGACAATGCCGTTGCGATGGTGACCAGTAGCCAGGACAACGTTGTCGAGGTCGGGCGCTTGACACAGGAGAGGCCGACGCGTCGGTGAATAGGGTCGTAACCCGGCCCAAAACCGGCTGAGTGGGGCCTTGCTGATCCCTGGCACAAGCGCCTCTGAACGGTCAATAAAAGCTTGAACCGTGTCCAGCGTGACGTCTTTTGTATGACCGACATACTCGACGCTTGAGCCGATAATAACCTCGCCGTTTTTGCGTGGGACCAGATAGTGTTCGTCGCACGAGATCACGTGGTTGAGCTGAGTGGCGCGAACGGCCAACATCTGGCCTTTGGCCGGCTCGACAGGTATCGTAATATCAAACAGCTCCCCGACCTGACGCGACCAAGAGCCCGTGGCAATCACCACCGTCCCGGCTTCAACCCACTCATCACCAATACGAACAGAGTGGATGCGTCCCCCTGTCCGGCGAACCTCGGTCACCGTTGTGCCGGTTCTCAGTTGGGCGCCGCATTTTTCCGCGGTTAGTGCCCAGGCCTCCGCCAGTTTGCCGTTATGCAGATGGTGATCGCCCGAAAAATGAACGGCCCCGCGCAGAGCTGGGTTCAGGGCCGGCTCGGCCTGCCGGAGCGCCTCGGCTGACAGCCAGGTGACGAGATGGCCCTGTTCCTGTCTGAGTTCATACAGTTTGCGGTATTTTTTTTCGTCGGCGTCGTTACGGATGAGACAGAGGACTCCGACGGTCTGATGTTCAATATCAATGCCGGTTGCCTGCTGAATCTCCTGAATCAGTGCGGGATAGAGCGTTTGGCTGGCCTTCTTGAGCTGATACATCGGGCCACGCTTCGAGCGGCCGCTGGAAACGGCCAGAATCCCGGCCGCGGCGGCTGACGCTTCCTGGCCCGGCTGCTGTTTGTCGACCAGGATAGTCTTGTGTTTGTGCCGGGCAAAGGTGTGGGCAATGGAACTGCCGATTACGCCCGCCCCAAGAACGACGACATCTGCACTTGTCATGGCCCGCTATTGTAATGATCGCCTGCGGAAAAGAAAGAGCAAGCGATACGCCTGAGGCTTAACCTTGCCGAAAGGCCGGGGCGCGTCCGGTCAGCAGACTGCTGAGTTCCGCGGCCGGAAAACGCAGCCCGAGATAGAACGACCCAAAAAGCCCATACACAGCGCTGGCCTCGTCAAAGCGCATCTCATAGACCAGTTTTTTGAACACCAGGGGATCGTCGGCAAAAAGGTCTACACCCCACTCCCAGTCGTCGAAGCCAATCGAACCCGAAATGATCTGGGTGACCTGTCCGGCGTAGCGCCGACCGATCATGCCGTGCTCGCGCATCATCTGCTGCCGTGTGGCAATGGGAAGCTGATACCAGTTTTTGTCCTCGCCGCGCTTCTTGTCCATGGGATAAAAGCTGAGGTAGCGGCGGGCCGGAATGGACGGCCAGACCCGACCGGCCATGGCTTCGCGTTTTTGAGCCAACTCTTTTTCTACAGCCTCACGCCATTCGGGCGTGTCCGGCTGGAGGCCTTGTTCGACCAGACTATGGTACAGATGGATCGAGGCTTCATACAGCCCGAGTTCAACCACCGAGACGTACGAAGTCGTGGGCTCAAGAAAATCGCTCAGCCCGAGCCTTGCGACCTGCAACTCTGCCTCGTTCGCCGCATCAAATGTGCGTCGAAAGTGGACAAGCATGAGATCACCTTTATGACCCAGGAGGGAAAAAAGCCCGGTTTGTTCGGAGCCTTCCGCTTCCATGGCGGCAAAGGTTTGCACGGCGTCGTCCAGAATTTCGTTCTGGGCTCTGGCGGATACGGCCCTCCAGTCCGTCCAGCGTACGCGAAACATCTGGTGGAGTATGGCCGAGCCTTCAAGGGCGAGCGGTACGGGGGGGATGGCTGCGGGATGCGCTTCCATTTTTCTACAACTCCCTGAGAAATTTACCGTCGGATAAACGGCGCTGCGGTCTGGGTCGTTGTGGTGGCGATAAAGGGGCCACGCCGAATTGAGTGGCCGAAAGACTTACGGGTGATGGACGGTTTTGAAGGACGAATTGAGGGATTGCGGCGCTGAATCGTATGCAGCGGACGGTAAACCTCCCGCTCTCTGCGCTCTTGACGGGGGAAGCGACGGAGCCTCCTATATGGACGATAAGGTCGCAGGGCGTGCACGACCACTGGTGTTTCAACATAATAGGGTTCTCGGACAACTTCGATAATGCGCGGCGGTTGTTCGACAATGACAACGTCCGGCTCTGCCTGGACTACGGGGTCGGGGGCCGGTGATGGCGGAATAAAGTCAATTGCGGCCTGGCGGATAATCGCTTCGGCTCCATCAGCGGAAAGTGTCAGTCGCTGGGCTGTTGCCGCACGCCGCACCGTCGCCACCAACTGGTCTACACTGTCAGGGTCAAGGCTGCGGCTTACCTGCCAACCTCCCGGGGGCTGGATGCCGACCCCGTTCAGCGGACCTAAGGCGTCTATACTTCCGTCTTTAATCAGACCAAAATCCACGGCAATTTTTTGGGCAAAGGCTCCCTGGCTGCGTGCGGAATACTCGCGGCTCGGGGTGATGAGGGCTGGGGATGCTTCAACGTCCGAAGAGGAAGAACGATAGATTCGAACCTGCTCCCGATACGTTTCAGGAATCTCCACGCTTTCATCCACAAGGTGAATAACTCCCCTCGCATCGGTCCAACGATAGAGGTCGGCCCTTGCCTCAGCCGGGTACCCAAGACCGCCCAGATAGAGGAATCCAACGAAATACGTCGGCCAAAGAAATAGACGTGACCGCATGGTTTGCCATTATAGTCGAGTAAAACCAGAAACCAAGCCGCTCTTGACCCAGGGCAAGGCACACTACACAGTGAGACAGAGAACGCCAGGCAGTATGCCTGAGCACGGATGTGTATATGGACGAACTCATTCAAAAGGCCGATATCCTGCTGGAAGCCCTGCCGTTTATTCGTCGTTTTTCCGGCAAGACCATTGTCATTAAATACGGCGGACATGCCATGCAGGACGAAGACCTCAAGCAGCATTTTGCCGAGGACATCGTCCTGCTCAAATACGTGGGTATGAAGCCGGTTGTCGTGCATGGTGGTGGTCCGCAGATTGGTCAGTTGCTCACACGCCTGGACATTCCCTCTCACTTTGTACGCGGCATGCGCGTGACCGATGCCCCGACCATGGAAGTGGTCGAGATGGTGCTCAACCGGGTCAATAAGGAGATCGTGACCCTCATCAATCAACAGGGAAACCCCGCGGTTGGAGTTACCGGCAAAGACGGCGAACTCGTCGTGGCGCGTCAAATGCTCGTGGATGAGGAAGAAAATGGGCGGGTCGTGCAGCGCGATATTGGTTATGTAGGAGAAATTGTTGGAGTGAATCCACGCGTGATTCATGCCCTGACCGCTCAGGACTTTATTCCGGTGATCGCCCCGATCGGCATTGGCCTGGATGGTGAAACGTATAATATCAACGCCGATCTGGTTGCCGGGAAAATCGCCGAGGCCCTCCAAGCCGAAAAGTTTATTTTACTGACCGATGTCACGGGGATTCAGGATAAGGACGATAAGCTCCTACCGACACTGACCGCGGCTGAGGCTGAGGCCCTTATCGCCGAGGGCGTCATTCACGCCGGGATGATCCCCAAGGTCGAGTGCTGTATTGCCGCGCTGCACGGCGGGGCGCAAAAGGCGCATATTCTTGATGGACGCGTGCGTCACGCCATCCTGCTGGAGATTCTGACGAGAACCGGTATCGGGACCGAAGTGGTCCGACACACGGTGTAACGCTTTTCCTCGCGCTCTTGGCAAAAATAGGGTGCAGGTGTATAGGGGTGAACTTCCGCCAGAATCGCGAGAGGCACAGACGCACGGTGACTGTAAAAGCGTAGTTTTTCTGACAAAGCAGCCAGGGGGAAAAGCATATGAACAGCCAGGAAATCATTGACCTGAATAATCAATATCTGTGTTCCACCTATGCCCGTTTTCCGGTTGCCTTTGTCCGGGGTGAAGGCTGTCGTCTGTGGGACGCAGAAGGGAAGTCCTACCTGGATTTTTTTGCAAGCCTGGCAGTGATGAACCTGGGGCAATGTCATCCCGCAGTAGTCAAAGCCGTGCAGGAGCAGGTTGCGACGCTCACGCATATTTCCAATCTGCACTATATTATTCCGCAGGCGCGTCTGGCCGAGCTGCTATGTACCCACTCGTTTGCCGATAAGGTGTTCTTTTGCAACAGCGGGGCCGAGGCTAACGAAGCCTCGATTAAACTGGCGCGCAAATATGGGGTGGATAAGCGCGAGGGGCGCTACGAGATTCTCTCCACGCTGGGCTCGTTTCACGGTCGGACCATGGCCACGATTGCCGCCACCGGCCAGGAAAAAGTCCGCCAGGGGTTCGGACCGGTGCTGGAGGGTTTCCGTTATGTGCCGTTTGGGGATCTGACGGCCATGGAAGCGGCCCTGTCGGATAAAACTGTCGCGATTCTCGTCGAACCGATTCAGGGCGAAGGCGGGGTGGTCGTGCCGCCCGACGGCTATCTCAGAGGGTTGCGCGAGTTGTGCGACCGCAACGGGCTGCTGCTCATTTTTGACGAGGTGCAAGTGGGTATCGGCCGAACCGGAAAACTTTTCGCCCATGAACACGAAGGGGTGACCCCGGATATTATGCCGCTCGCCAAGGCGCTGGGTGGGGGGGTGCCGATTGGAGCCATGCTGACGACAGCCGAGGTGGCGGAAAGCCTCAGCCTCGGCACGCACGGCTCAACGTTCGGTGGTAACGCGATTGCCTGCGCCGCCGGTATTGCGGTGGTTGAAACCCTGCTCAACGAGGGTGTGCTCGACAATTGTGCCGAGATGGGAGCCTATTTTCTGAGCCGGCTTCAGGCGCTGAAAGAAAAATTTTCCTTTATTACCGATGTGCGCGGCAAAGGACTGATTCTGGGGGCTGAACTTGACCGTGAAGGCGGAAAAATCGCGGACACCTGTCTGACCGAAGGGGTGATGATCAATTGCGCCGCGGGAAAAGTCCTGCGGTTTCTCCCGCCGCTGATTATCACCAAGGATGAGATCGACGAAGGCTTGGACATCCTTGAAAAAGTATTGGCCCAGCAATGAAACGTGATCTGATCAGTATCGGCGATTTGACCCGGGACGAGGTGGAAGAGCTTTTTTCGCTAGCACTACGGCTCAAGGCCGACCGCCAAAAAGGCTGGCCGCACCCGATTCTGGCGGGCAAAACGCTAGCGATGATTTTTGAGAAACCAAGCTTGCGTACCCGGGTGACGTTTGAGGCCGGCATGGACCAACTGGGTGGGTATGCGATTTATCTCTCACCCCAGGATATCGGTCTGGGTACGCGGGAAACCGTTCCCGATGTTGCCAAGAACCTCTCACGTTGGGTCGATCTCATCATGGCCCGGACCTTCTCGCATCAGGCGCTGACCGAACTCGCCCAGGCCGCAACGATTCCGGTCATCAACGGGCTGTCCGACCTGCTTCACCCTTGCCAGGTTCTGGCCGACTGCTTGACCCTGATCGAACATCGGGGCGCTCTTGAGGGCCTGAAAATCGCCTTTGTCGGCGACGGCAATAACATGGTGCATTCCTGGCTACACGCCGCGCTGAAACTGCCGTTTCGTTTTGTGCTGGCCTGCCCGCCCGGATATGAGCCGGACCGGGCTGTTCTGGAGCAGACGCGCCAGGCTGGTGCGCGGGTGACGGTCACTCATACCGTCGCCGAGGCTGTGCGTGAGGCTGATGCGGTCTATACCGATGTATGGACAAGCATGGGTCAGGAGGAGGAAGGGACGGTTCGCCGCCAGGCGTTTGCCGACTATCAGGTCAATGCCGAGGTGATGAGCCTGGCAAAACCGGACGCCTTGGTCATGCACTGTCTGCCCGCTCATCGGGGGGAGGAGATCACGGCGGACGTTCTGGACGGTCCGCAGTCGGTCGTTTTTGACCAATCCGAAAACCGTCTGCATATCCAAAAGGCCATTATGGTCTGGCTGCTTCAAAGGTAGGCGGCGCTGAGCCGTCTGGATTGAAAGGAAATCGCTTGTGACGGATGTGAAAAAAGTCGTGCTTGCCTATAGTGGCGGACTCGATACCTCAGTCATTCTGCGCTGGCTGATTGATACCTATGGCTGCGAGGTAATTGCCTTTTGTGCCGACCTTGGCCAAGGGGAGGAACTCGACCCCGTTGAGGAGAAAGCCAAGGCGGTCGGGGCCAGCGCGATCTACATCGAAGACCTGCGCGAGGAGTTTGTGCGTGAGTATGTGTTTCCCATGCTGCGCGCCAACACGTCTTACGAGGACGGCTATCTGCTGGGGACATCCATCGCCCGGCCACTGATCGCCAAGCGCCAAATTGAAATCGCCCGCCAGGAAGGCGCGGATGCGGTCTCGCATGGCGCGACGGGAAAGGGCAACGACCAAGTGCGCTTTGAGCTGACCTATTACGCCCTGGAGCCGCATATCATCGTGATTGCGCCCTGGCGGGAGTGGGATATGCAGGGCCGCGCCGACCTTATCGCCTATGCCGAAGAGCGGCAGATTCCTATTCCAGTCAGCCGGGAGAAGCCCTACAGTACGGACCGCAACCTGCTGCATTTGAGTTTTGAGGGCGGCATCCTGGAAGACCCCTGGCGTGAACCGTACGAAGATATGTTCGTGCTGTCGGTTTCGCCGGAGAACGCCCCCGACCAACCGGAATATATTGAAATTGATTTTGTGGCCGGCGACCCCACGGCGATTAACGGTGAAGCGCTGTCTCCGGCCAGTCTGCTGGCCAAGGCCAACGAGCTAGGTGGGAAACACGGCATTGGAAGGTGCGACTTGGTCGAGAACCGCTATGTGGGCATGAAGGCGCGGGGTGTGTATGAAACGCCTGGCGGCACGATTCTGCATGCGGCGCACCGGGCGCTGGAGACGCTGACCCTGGACCGCGAAGTCGTGCATCTGCGCGACTCGCTGATCCCGCGCTACGCAGAGATGATCTATTATGGTTATTGGTTTGCGCCTGAACGCGAGATGCTCCAGGCGGCTATTGATGAGTCGCAGAAAAACGTCACCGGCACAGTCCGGCTCAAGCTGTATAAAGGCAATGTGATGGTTGTGGGTCGCAAATCCGATCGCACCCTCTACAATCCTGAGGTCGCGTCTTTCGACGAGAGCGGCGAGTATCAACAGGCAGACGCGGAAGGATTTATCCGCCTCAACTCCCTGCGTTTGCGGATCCGTGGGCTGGCCCAAAAGTAGGGACGAACGCCTCCCGATGGGCAAGAATAGACGGGGTGGGGCCAGTTGCGCGTCCCCGTCCAGCATATCTCGATGAAATCAAAAAACACAAAAGCCTGGGCCGGACGATTCGCTGCCGCGGCCGACCCGCGTATGGAAGCCTTCACGTCTTCGCTGGCCTTTGATCGACGCCTGGCCCGCTACGACATCCAGGGCAGCGTGGCGCACTGTAAGATGTTGGTCAAACAGAAGTTACTGAGTCGAGCCGAGGGACAGAAAATCCTGACCGGGCTCAAAAACATCGAGCGTGAGTTGGAGCGGGATCGCTTTCCCTTTCTGCCGTCGGATGAGGATATTCATATGGCCATCGAGCGGCGGCTCACGCAAAAAATCGGCCCGCTCGGCGGGAAGCTGCATACGGCCCGGAGCCGCAATGATCAGGTCCTGCTGGATGTGCGCCTCTTTGTGCGCGACGAGATCGCGGCGATTCTCAAACTCCTCAGCCGCCTGCAGAAACGGCTAGCCAGAGTGGCCAAACGCCACCGGGCCGTTGTGCTGCCCGGCTATACCCATCTCCAACGTGCCCAGCCGGTGCTGCTGGCCCATCATCTGCTCGCCTACCACGAGATGTTCAGCCGCGATGCAGAGCGTCTCCAACAGTGCGGCGAGCGCGTCAATGTCCTGCCCCTGGGGGCCGGGGCGCTGGCCGGGACCACACTGCCGATTGATCGCGCCTATGTTGCACGTTTGCTCGGTTTTGCCCGGGTGAGTGAAAACAGCCTGGATACGGTGGCCGACCGGGACTTTGTGGTCGAGTTTCTGTCCAGCGGAGCGATTCTAGGGATGCATCTCAGCCGTTTGTCCGAAGAGCTTGTGCTGTGGTCGAGCAGCGAATTTGGCTTTATTGATTTGCCGGAGGCATTTTCGACCGGCAGTTCCATGATGCCCCAAAAAAAGAATCCCGACGTACCGGAGATTATTCGCGGCAAGACCGGCCGTCTGTACGGTAACCTGTTCGCTCTACTGACCGTACTTAAGGGATTACCGTTGACCTATAATCGTGACCTGCAAGAGGACAAGGAGCCGCTGTTTGATACGGTAGATACGCTCAAGAGCATTCTGACTGTCCTTGAGCCTATGCTGGGGCAGTTGCGCTTCCGCACCGAGCAACTGACCGAGGCGGCGCTGGGCGGATTCATGCTGGCCACCGATGTTGCCGACTATCTGGTTGAGAAGAAAATGCCGTTTCGTCAGGCCCATAGCGTTGTCGGTGCGGTAGTCCAGTGGTGTGTGGCTGAAGGAAAAGAACTCCACCAGTTGACGCTTCAGGACTGGCAGCAGTTTTCTCCCTTGTTCGAGGCCGACCTGCTACCGCGCCTCAGCCTGGAAGCTGCGGTCGAGCGGCGTCAGTCCTATGGTGGGACGGCGCAAAAAAACGTTGAGCGTCAGCTTCGCTCGGCAGGAGTATGACCGTGCTGAGGCAATACGTTCTCGCCTGCCTGCTTGGAGTTGGCGTGCTGCTCCCGCTGTCCGCCTGCGGACATAAAACCGATATTCGTCCCCCCTCGCTGGTTGCACCCGAAGCGATTAGTGACTTAGCTCTGACCATAGGAGAGCGGGGGGTCACGCTGCGCTGGGGTCGCCCCCAACGCTATGCCGATGGTAGCCAGATGGACGACTTGGGCGGATTTGTGGTACTACGAGCGCAACGAGACGGGGCAGACCGGCAGCCCTTCACCCGGCTGGCACTGATTCCGGTAGAAGACCGTGACCGCTTTCAACAAGAGAAAAGGTTCAGCTATGCGGACGAGCCGCTGACGGCCGGAACCTTGTACCGCTACCGCGTACTGGCCGTTACTTTGGACGGCTATCTGGGCAATGTCTCAAATACGGTTGAGTTGGTCTGGCAGGAGCAGGCCGGAGGGGCCTAGCCGGCAGGCAGTCAATGGAAGGCAGTACGCATGAAACTTCCGTTTACCAAGATGCACGGCATCAGCAACGACTATATCTATGTCAACGCGTTCGACACTCAGCTTTCTGATCCCGCCAGGGTCGCCCGGCAGGTAAGCCAGCGCCGGACGGGTATTGGTGGGGATGGGCTCATTCTGATTTGTCCCTCGGAAACGACCCATGCCCGCATGGAGATGTATAACGCGGATGGCAGCCGCGGGGAGATGTGTGGCAATGGGATTCGCTGTGTCGGGAAATATCTCTACGACCACGGTATTGCGACCGACAATCCGCTCCGAGTGGATACCGACGCTGGGCTCAAGGTGCTCTTTCTCGAAGTTGAAGACGGCCTTGTGGCTCGTGTAACGGTCGATATGGGCGAGCCCATCCTTGACGGACCACAGATCCCCGTTGCCGCAACCGGCCACATTGTCAATCAGCCGCTGCACGTTGACGGGCAAGCCTACGCCGTGACCTGTGTCTCCATGGGTAATCCGCACTGTGTCACTTTTGTCGACGATGTTGAGGCCATAGCGTTGGAAAAAATCGGTCCGCAGTTTGAGCGGCACGCCTTCTTCCCCAACCGGGTCAATACCGAATTTATTCAGGTGGTCAGCCCGTCCGAGCTCAATATGCGGGTGTGGGAGCGTGGGTCCGGGGAAACCTGGGCGTGTGGTACGGGGGCCTGTGGGGCGGTTGTGGCTGCGATTCTCAACGAGAAATCCGAGCGCCGGGTCACCGTCCATCTGCGCGGTGGCGACCTGGAAATAGAGTGGCGTGCCGAAGATAATCATGTCTATATGACCGGCGCGGCGGAAGAAGTCTTTGAAGGAAGTGTCGAAGTCGAGTAGGATGGGTGTTCTTCTCTCACCGCGAAAGGGAACAGGAGGGCAGCATGTTTTCAGGATCACTGGTTGCGCTAGTTACGCCGTTCAAGAACAATGCCGTCGATGAGCAACGGCTGGTAGACCTCGTTGAATGGCATATTAAAAGCGGGACGCATGGGATCGTTCCGTGTGGGACAACGGGTGAGTCTGCGACGCTCTCTCACCAAGAACACACGCGGGTGGTCAAACTGGTTGTCGAGGTCGCCAAGAAGCGTGTGCCCGTGGTGGCCGGGACGGGATCGAATTCAACCGCAGAAGCCATCCAGATGACGTGCGAGGCCCAAGAAATTGGGGCCGACGGCGCGCTTATGATCTCACCGTATTATAACCGGCCGCCACAAGAAGGCATTTACCAACATTACAAGGCGGTGGCCGAGGCCGCACAGGGCTTCCCCATCGTCTTTTACAATATCCCGAGCCGAACGGGCTCGAACATCCTGCCCGAGACCATGGCCCGTCTGTCTCAGATCGAGAACATCGTTGGCGTTAAGGAAGCCTCCGGATCAGTCGATCAGGTGATCGACATCCGGCTCGCCTGCGGCGACAATCTGGCCATTTTGTCCGGTGAAGATACACTCACCTTTTCCATGATGGCGCTGGGCGGCGCCGGTGTTATCAGCACCGCAGCCAATGTTGCGCCCAAGGCTATGGCCGAGCTGGCAAACGCCGGGCTGAACAAAGAGTGGGACAAGGCATCCGCTCTGCAACTCAGCCTCGTCCCGCTCATCCGCGCTTTGTTTATCGAGACCAACCCCATTCCGGCCAAGACCGCACTGGCGCTGATGGGCATGTGTGAAGCCGAATTGCGTCAGCCGCTGGCCCCCATGGCCGCGGCTAACAAGGAAAAACTGAAAGCCATGCTCAAGAAGTACGAACTGATTTAGAAACGCTGAATAACGCGTCCTTGCCCCTTCACTCTGGCCAGGGTGAGGGGGTTTTCTTTATACGGGGCAAAATAGGGGAAGAGACATGGGAACGAATATTGTTATCTGCGGTGCGGCCGGGCGCATGGGAAAAATGCTGGTGCGTCTCATTCACGAACATCCTGATGCCCAACTCGTTGGCGCAATCGAAGCGACCGGCCATTCCGCCCTCGGCTCGGACGCCGGCGAAGTCGCGGCTATTGGACCACTCGGGGTGCCGGTGACGAGCGATTATACGGTGGCAGCTGGGCCGGATACTGTTACCCTGGACTTTACCCTGGCCGATGCGGCAATGAACCATCTGCGGACGGCAGTCGCCAGCGGAGCCGGCATAGCCATTGGGACGACTGGTCTGTCGGCTGAACAGCGGGCCGAGGCGGAACGCATCGCTCCCCAGAGCCGGGTTCTGATCGCCCCGAATATGAGTGTTGGGGTGAACGTCTTAATGAAGGTCGTGGAGGACGTGGCCAGGATTGTGGGCAAAGACTTTGATCCCGAGGTGGTGGAAATACACCATCGCTTCAAAATTGACGCACCCAGCGGAACCGCGCTCGCTCTGGGCCGGATTATTGCCGAGGCGCAGGGCAAGGATTTCGATCAGAGCGCAAAGTATGGCCGTCAGGGCATTACAGGCCAGCGGACAGACGAAGAAATCGGCATGATGACCTTACGCGGCGGCGATACGGTGGGCGAGCACACCGTGCACTTTGCCGGCTTTGGCGAACGCTTGGAGCTGACCCATCGGGCCTTGAACCGCGAATGCCTGGCCCGTGGCGCGGTTCGTGCTGCCCTGTGGTTGGCGAATCAGCCTAACGGGCTGTATTCGATGAAAGATGTATTAGGGCTGTAAGGCGGCGACCCCACCCCGCCGTTTCACCACTTCCCGCGCCGGGTTGGGAACTGCTGGGCATCGGCGAGGCGTTGCAGAAAAACACCGCGTGGAATTTCATACGCCCCGAGCCGTTGCAGATGCGAATTGGTGATCTGACAGTCGATCAGTTGAAACTGCCATTGATGGAGCTGCTGCGTTAAGCGGCAGAAGGCGACTTTTGAGGCATTGGCCACGCGTTTGAACATCGACTCGCCGAAAAACGCGCGCCCCAAACTCACCCCGTAAATCCCCCCAACAAGCTCGCCTTCGTCCCAGACCTCAGCCGAATGGGCAAAGCCGGCCTCGTGCAAAGTGCAGTAGGCGGTCAGCATATCGGACGTAATCCAAGTGCCTTCGCCGCTCCGCAGCCGAGTTTCCGCGCAGGCGTAAATCACTTCTTCAAAGGCCCGGTCAAACGTGACGGCAAAGCGTTCCTGCCGGAGCAGCCGGCGCAAACTGCGGGAGATGTGAAACCCGTCCGGGTCGATGACGCAACGTTGCGGCGGACTCCACCACAGAATCGGGGAATCGTCGCTATACCACGGAAAAATACCAAGTTGGTAGGCCAGCAATAACCGTTTGAGACTCAGGTCCCCGCCCACCGCCAGCAGCCCTTCCGGGTTGGCCCATTCAGGATTGGGAAAGACGAGGTCCTCAGTCAGTTGGTAGACGGGCATGCTGATCTCTTATGGTTCAGAAAACACAACTCCCTGTCAATGCGACTCATCGGTGCGGTAGACCAGTGCTTGCTTTTTTCTGAAAAATCGCAGAAGAGAGGAAAAAGACTGAAAGCAGGAGGAGTGTTATGGATCGGATGAGCAAGGTTCCCTTTGATCAGGTTGACGCCGAGCTTCAGGCAATCATGCGCGAGTATGACCAGGAACTCGGTGGGTCGGAGTTCGTACAGGTGTTTGCCCACGCGCCTGAGGTGTTCAAGTCGTTTATCAATTTTTATTTTCCGTTGGTGTCAGGCGAACGGGGCGAAGTTAATGTCAAACTGACCGAGTTGGCCCGCCTCAAGGTGGCCGAGCGCAACAACTGCAATTTATGAATGCACGCCCGGTTTGCCTTGGCAAGGCAACAAGGGGTGACGGAAGAACTGATTGCAGCGCTGCCCCAGTACGAAACCAGCGAACTCTTTACGCCACGCGAAAAAGTCGCCATTCGCTTTGCGGACATCCTGGCCGGAGATCATCGCTTGGCTTCGCCTGCGCTGTTTGACGATTTACGCGAACATTTTACCGAGCCGGAAATCCTGGAACTGGGCTGGCGGATAGTGACTTTTGTCGGCTATGGTCGGTTGATTCATGTACTCGGTCTGGAGATCGGACAGACCTGCCCGCTGCACCCCGCAGAGACCGCTCAGGAGCAGGAGACGCAAGCCTCCTCCACTCAGTAACTTCTCTGGGTATTTATCCACAGGGTCGATGAGCCGGGCGTAACCCCACTTGGATTATGCCCGGTCCAGAGTGACGTTGAAGCGATTGAGCAACTCTTCTGCCGAAACTGGCGGCGTAGACGGCGGGGCCACACTGAGCGGCTGGGGCACAGGCGGCAGCGGCGTGCGGTGCGCTGGAGTACACTGGCTCAAAACAAGACAGCAGATCAGCAGCCAGCCGAATCGTGTAAATAATGTATTGTTCATGCGCAGTCGCAACTTAATGGGCCTCTCCGAGGAATATCGACTCATCTATCAAAACTGGTTGGGATGAGCGACCGCATGCGCGGTCTCAGCCAGGATGACGGCGCGGTGATCAAAATCGCTGAGCCGCTCATCCCTGAGCTGGCCGTTCTTGTACAATACAAAGAGTTGCATCCCCACGACGGCTGTTTTCCACAGCGCGAAGGTTTCATAAAATCTGATATTACCGACGTTACGGCCGCTCCGCTGAGCATAACGTTGGACGATTTCGTCTCGGGACAGGAACCCCGGTAAAACGGGCATTTGGGCAATCTCCCGCCGGCCCGGCGGGTCATCGTGCTGGGTCCAATAATTGAGCAGCAGACCCAGGTCAATGAGGGGGTCACCAAGTGTGCATTGGTCCCAGTCAAAGAGGGCAATAATCCGGGTGATGTCCGTTGGATCGACCATTAGATTGTCGAGCTTATAGTCATTATGCAGCAGGGTCGGAGGGGGCGAGGTTGGCACATGGGTGGCTAGCCACTGCCCGAGTTCATCCATAAGCGGGAGTTCTTCGACCTTGGCCGACTCCCACCGCTTGCGCCAGTTACGAACCTGGCGCTCGACAAAGCCCTGGGGTCTGCCCAAGGTTTCGAGTCCGACCGCTCGGTAGTCTACCGCGTGGTAGTCAACCAGGGTGTCCACAACGGCTTCGCTGAGGCGGGTATACACGTCCGGCTGTCCGAGGTGCTCCGCCGGCAGGTCTTTATGGATGACCAAGCCGCTTCTACGTTCCATAACAAAAAATGGCGCACCCAGGACGCTCGTGTCGTCACAAAAAAAATAGGGACGCGAGGCCGGTGAGAAAACCGGCCACAGGGCAGACAGCGCCCGAAATTCCCGAGCCATGTCGTACGCACCCACGGCCAACGGACCGCTAGGCGGCCGGCGGAGAACGTATTCGTGGGTACCAAAGCGCACCAGATAGGTCAGATTGGCATGCCCACCGGCAAACTGTACAACCGTTAGCGGGCCGTTAGCCTTAGGCAGACGCTCACGCACATAGGTATCCACCACGTTCAGGTCAAGCGTGGCTTCCGGACGAACGGCCACGGTTTCCGGTTGGGTCCAGCCTGGCGGCGTATATTCCATCGGTGTTCCTTCTCTTCCAGGTATGACCTGTGAAACAGGTCTGTGTCATGCATAGGTAATGGAAGCTACGGGCGTTTACAACAATCTGCCGATCCAGAAACCACACACAACAGCTAGCAGGCCGACTACAACGCTACCGACAATATTCAACATGCCGAGCAGAACGGTACCGTTCTGAAACAACTGCATGGATTCATACGAGAACGTCGAGAAGGTGGTATAGGCGCCCAGAAACCCCACGACGAAAAAGTGTCGCTGTGGGGATGTCAGAAGCGCGCGGTCGTGCAGGACGGCGATGGCGACGCCCATAAGCAAACTGCCACTTATGTTGGCGAGAAAGGTCCCGTACGGAAAGCTCGTTCCCAAGAGCCGTGCCGCCCAGCTTGAAACCAGAAAGCGCGCGTTTGCCCCCAAGAAGCCACCAAGTCCAATCAGAAGATATTGCACGCGATTTCCCCCTTTGTGTACGAGCACATGTGATTCTCGTTTTTTTCTTAACGAAGCGCTTCGTCCGGAGATAGGCCGTCCTCTTCACCTGTCACGCCGTCCCGTTATTGACTGGTGCTTCGCGACGGTCTTTAGTGATGGTAGTACGGGAAATAAAGAAACGTGGTACGGAGGGAAGACGATGGACGATATTCTACAAGCGCTATTCCGCTGGATTCACCTACTGGCCGGTATCACCTGGATCGGGCTGCTGTACTATTTCAATCTGATCAACGCCCACTTTCAGGGTGCGCTTGAAGCAGATGTCCGCAAACAGGTTGTTCCGCAAATCATGCCACGTACGCTGTGGTGGTTCCGCTGGGGAGCCATGTTCACCTTTCTGTCCGGTTTGTTGATGATTCTCTGGAAGTATTTCCTGCTGGGGAGTGGCTTCACCGGCGATGCCGGCTTGTTCGGGTCAAGCGCTGGGCTGTGGATCAGCATGGGCGCGTTGTTCGGTACGATCATGTGGTTCAACGTCTGGTTCATTATCTGGCCAGCCCAGCAGCAGATTATCACTGCTACGGTCAAGGGCGAGACACCAGATCCGGCCCTGCCTAAGCGAGCCTTGCTCGCTTCTCGCACGAATACCTTTCTGTCCGTCCCCATGCTGTTCGGCATGATCACCGGCTCCGGGCATTATCCGTCGATTACCTTTGGACCGCTGTGGCTGATGATTGTCCTGGTGCTTGGCTTCGGTCTGGCCTATCACCTGATTTTCCAGGTTGGCGGGAAAGTCGCTAAGGACTGGCCGGTAGAGGAGTGACGGGCTATTCCTGCTGTACGTTTGCCTGAAACGTGAACGCGACAACAGCTTCTCCCTTTTCAGGCAGAGCAATCTTCTGTGAGCGCGTACCAAATCGCTCGTGCCAGGCCGCGATGGTGTATTCGCCGGGCGGGACGTTGTGGAGTCGGAAGGCTCCGTCCTGATTGCTCAGGGCAAAATACGGATGGTCGAAAACGCCCAGATAACCTCGCATCCAGCCGTGAATGTCGCATTTGACCTCGATGCCGACTTCCCCTGCATCAATGGTTATACTCCGCGAGGTGCCTTTGAGCCCCAGACTGAAATTCCAGTGTGACGAATTGCGCGGCAGGCCGTGGACATTATGGGCCATGGGGTCGCTATTGAGATAGCGAATCGGTTGATCGACCCGAATCGCCATAATACGCGGCAGAAAGACGCAGCCTTTTTGGTCGTTCTCAACCGGTTCTTCAGGAACGGCAAAAACCTGCCCGCCCAGCCCGTCTTTGATATACACCAGGGCATTTTGTAGTTTGCCGTTGGTGACCAGCACATCGCCGGCGTAGACCGTATCCTCGTGTTGGGCGGCACATTCCGACCAACCGCCAAGCTGGACGACGCTTTGCGCCGGCACGGGACCCTCGAAGTGGACGCTCCCGGAAATCGTGCCCACCGTAGATAGGTCGAGCGGAGTGGGCTGGCGGGGCGGCTTGGACGGCGTCGAGTCGTTGCAGGCTAAGAGAAGAGAGAGCAGGGCTCCCATGGAAATCAGCCAGACCGATTGAGAACAACGCATAGAGCAAGGGGTTATTTGGCTTGGACTTCCGCCAGATTGACGCAGTTGATGGGCGGCTCGCCGGCGCGCAGGCGGTTGACATTGGCGGCTAGGCCGTGCGCGATGTCGTTATACGATAAATCGGTCACACCTGCGGTATGGGGCGTGGCAATCACATTGTATTGGAACAGCGGGTCGGCCGGGTCGGTCGGCTCGTCCCAAAACACATCCAGGGCCGCTCCGGCAATATTTTTATTAGTCAGGGCCGTAACCAGGGCGTCATGATCGATGACCGGGCCGCGCCCAACGTTAATGAGGTAGGCCGTGTTCTTCATGCTGAGGAGGGCCTGCGTATTGATGATCTCCCGCGTATGGGGTGTGACCGGAAGAGAAAGAACAACGAAGTCGGCTTCTGCCAGGACATGACCAAGGTCGTTCGGTCCGCCAAGGAAGTCAAACCCGTATTCTTCTTTGACGCGCTCAGACGGATGTTGCTTCAGACCCAGCAGACGCACGTTAAAGTGGCGTAGGCGGCTGGCCAGTTCCGTTCCGATACTCCCGACGCCGAGAATGGCGACCGTCTTATCCAGCAGCCCCTTGCCCATAGGCGAGCCAAAGACACCGCTCCGCACGTTTTCAGCCGCCTGGGGAAATTTTCGAGCTAGAGCGAGCATGAGAAAAACAGCGTGCTCCGAGACTGAGGCGGCGTTGCCCGCCCCTTCCTGGCCGGGGACGTTGGCTACATAGATGCCCTGTTCGGTTGCAACCGGAATATCCACGCCTTCGAGCCCGACGCCGAATTGGTGGATCATGCGGGCCGAGGTGGCCCGAATAATCTCCGCGTCCACGCGGTGCATGGTTGGCACAACTACATCGGCGTCGCGCGTCGCGCTCAGCACCTCCTCCGCCGGACAGGCAATGATCGTGTCACCCGGCAGATGGTGTCGGAGCGTCTCGGAACAGTGGGGAAAGTGGGTGGAGCACAGAACGATTTTCATGCGGCGCGTCTTCCTGGGTTGGGGGTGGCTCACTCGGTGGGCTGACGTGCGGCGTCCATGACCTTTTCAATATCCAGCACGCGCGGGCCGTCCCAGGAGAGTTCAACTTCCCACCGGTCGTCTGCATTCACCACCAGTTCCCGCTCGCCGTCGAGTGCGATAATTGAGGGCGTGAACGTAACAGGCATCCGAGTGCCGAGTTCCATCAGACCGTGACGTTGGATAGGAACGGGAACCACCATCCCCGGCGCAATGGGCGCGTTGATCGAGCGGGTATCACCCCCGAAAAGAACATACAGACCAGCGTCGTCAGCCGGTCGGATAGGATGCAGGCTGCCGCCGATTGAGGCCAGACCGATATTCGTGGGCTGGCCCTGAGTGAGAAAGAGTTCTTTGAGGCGCTCGGCCTCCCACACGGCCCTGGCACCAACAAACTGGTAGTCACACACGGCCGCATCAACCAGGGCAATGTCTTCGAGCGTTCCGTTATGGTACAGGTTGAGCCGCTTGGTCGGACGGGTACACGTTTCCGGAGAGAAGTGTCGGACCGCATAATAGCCCGCGGCCAAGCCTGCCAGGGTGGACTCCAAAAACTGGGGAAAGGCGTTGTTCGTTCCGGTTGAAAGTGGAACGAGCGGCATGCTACCGCTGCCTTTGGTGACCACCCGGTTGGTACCGTCGCCGCCGATAACAATCACGCAGGCCACCCCCTGTTCGCACATGAGCTGTGCCGCTCGGGTTGAGTCGCTGGCCTCGTCGAAGATCGACATTTCAAGAAAACGTGTGGTCAGACGCAGCTCATTCTCGATCCCGGACAGGGCTTTGGTAAAGATATTGGCCGGATCAGGAAAGAGGACGACTTCGTCCACCCCGGCACCCTGAATGCCGAGAATGGCCCGCCGGACGATATAGACTTTTTCCTGGGTGTCGAGAATCGAGCCGTGTGCCACAAGGCGGCGGATATCCTTGCCCGCACGCGGGTTTGCAATAATGCCGACGGATGACATGAGAAATTGGGGGTTGGGGGTGGAAACTGGGGGCTGGAGAAATCTAACCCCTAGTTCCTTATCCCTAAAACAGTCCCAGAGCCGCCTCGCTGATCTTCTGCGGGTTGGGCAGATAGTGATCTTCCAGGGGTGGGCTGAACGGCACCGGGGTGTGCGGGGCGGACACCATTTTTATGGGCGCGTTCAAGTAATCAAACCCCTTGTCCGCGACCAGGGCAGCAATATCGGTTGCCACGTTACAGCGCGGGTGCGATTCGTCGGCGATCACCAGCCGGCCCGTCTTCTCGACCGATGACAGCACCGTGTCTTCGTCAAAAGGCGAAAGTGTCCGGGGATCGATAACCTCCGCGCTCTTGCCCTGCTTTTCCAGTTCCGTGGCTGCGGCTAGGGAATGGTGGACCATCTTGCCGATAGCTACGATCGTGACATCCTCGCCGGCGCGCTTAACGTCCGCTTTTCCAAACGGAATGCTGTAGTCTTCCTCCGGCACAGCGCCCTTGATGCCGCCGAAGGTGATATCCTCAAAGAAAATCACCAGATCGTCATCCCGGATCGCCGAAATCAGGAGTCCTTTGGCGTCATACGGTGTCGAGGGGACGACCGTTTTGAGGCCTGGGATATGGGTAAAGAGGGAGTGCAACACCTGAGAATGCTGGGCCGCGGCGCGGTAGCCGCCCCCGCAGATGGTCCGAATCACCAGCGGGACTTTTGCTTTGCCGCCAAACATATAGCGGAGTTTTGCGCCCTGGTTCAGAAGCTGATCGAAACACACACCCATAAACCCGACGAACATCATCTCGGCAATAGGGCGCAAGCCGGTGGCCGCGGCACCAACCGCCGCGCCAATAAAACCGGACTCGCTGATAGGCGTATCGATAACACGCTCCCGGCCAAATTCCTTGACCAAGCCTTTTGTCACGCCCAGGACGCCGCCCCAGGCTTCGTCGCCTTCGAGGTGATCGACGTCGGCTCCACCGGCCACGTCCTCACCCATGATCACCACTTTCGGGTCGCGCTGCATCTCCTGGCGCATGGCTTCATTCAGCGCCTCACCAAAATTCAATTCTCGCTCTGCCATAATGTTTCTCCGCAAGTTCCTAATAACTCACATACACATCAGTGAAGGTTTCCTGGACCTCGGGGAAGGGGCTGTCTTCCGCGAATTTGACGGCTTCATCAATCGCAGCGTTGACCTGCCCATCGATGTCCGCCATCTCGGTTTCAGATATCAATTCGCGAGACAGGACGGCGTCCGTGAAGCGTTTGATCGGATCGAGTTCGTTTTGGTATCGCTCATTTTCTCCGGCGATTTTATAGGTCTGTGCATCGCCCTCAAAATGGCCGTAGTGACGATAGGTCTTGCACTCCAGCAGGCTCGGCCCCTGTCCGGCCCGGGCTCGCGCAACGGCCTCATGCGCCGCTTCATACACGGCAAACAAATCGTTCCCGTCTATGGTGACACCCGGCATATTATACGCCGCCGCACGGTCGGCGATATTCTCGACACTGCAATGATAATGCGCCGGTGTCGACTCTGCATAGCCGTTGTTCTCAGCCACAAAAATAATCGGCAGCTTCCAGATTGCGGCTAGGTTGAGGCTCTCGTGCAAGGTGCCTTGTTCCGACGCTCCATCGCCAAAGAAGCAGATCGTCACCTGATCAGTACCCGTGGTTTTGGCCGTTAGGCCGGATCCGCAGGCCAGCGGTGGACCCCCGCCGACAATCCCGTTGGCTCCCAGCATGCCTTTATCCATATCGGCAATATGCATGGAGCCGCCCTTGCCCTTGCAAATCCCGGTGGCTTTGCCGAACAGTTCAGCCATCATGCCCCGCACGTCCACCCCTTTTGCCACACAGTGGCCGTGTCCGCGATGGGTCGAGGTCATATAGTCGGCGTCTGTGAGATTAGCACAAATCCCGACCGCAACCGCTTCTTCCCCGGCATAGAGATGCACAAAGCCTGGGATTTTCCCCTTCCCAAACTCGCTACTGACCCTGGTTTCAAACACCCGGATGAGCTGCATGCGCTCATAGATCCAGAGGAGTTTGTCTTTGGGAATATCCATACGACCCTCCTTATTTCAATCGTTGTGTACCGGCTTCATAACACGAAACGTGAAGGGGGGAAACAGAAAAAGGGATGGAGGTTAGATCGGGACGAGGTGGCGCTGTGCTAGCACACGGGGGTGGAGGCTGTGCTTATTCATCCTCATCCGGCAGCTGGTAGGCCGTACCGTCAACGAGGCGCTTAGTGTCGTAGTTCCAGTGGGTCATCCACTCTTCAATCACGCGATAGGCTGGACACTGGCCTTTGTCGATCTCATCACGCAGCCGTTCAAGATAGATAGTCTCATTTGCTCCGGCCTCGTTGCAATCGTTATGCCGCTCCAGGCCCTCCCAGGCAATTGCCACCAATTCTTTAGCCAAGTCGAGCAGGCGGATGCCCCGCACGCGTGCGCCTAAGGCTTGACGATGGGCTTGATGGTAGGCTTCGAGACGTTCGTCCCAGCTCCACTTCTTGACCAGATCCCAGGCAGCCAGCAGCGGGTCGGTATCAAAAAAAATGCCCTTGGTGAGGGCCGGTATGGCCAGCATGTATTCGAACGGCTGATTGTCGAAGCAGCGAATCTCCAGGTATTTTTTGATCCGCACTTCTGGAAAGAGGGTCGTCAGGTGAATGCTCCAGTCCTCCAGGGTGGGGCGTTCGCCTTCATAACCGTCCTCCAGGAATTGGCGAAAGGATATATGGGTCATGTTGATCCACTGGCCCTGGCGTACAATAAAATACATGGGAATATTCAGCGCGTATTCGGCATAGTCTTCAAACGTCGGCGCGTCGGCAAAAGCAAAGGGCAGTAAGCCACAGCGGCGTTTGTCCGTCTCGGTCCAAACGTGGCCGCGCATGGTCATAAACCCGTTCAGACTGCCGTCTGAAATCGGGGAGTTGGCAAACATGGCGGACAGGATGGGCACGAGCCCCATGCTGGTCTTAAATTTCAGCATGGCGTCGGCTTCGTCGCTAAAGTCGAAATTGACCTGAATGGACGCAGTTTGCTTCATCATGCGATGCCCCAGCGTGCCGACCTTCTCCATATACGGGGCCATGATCTGATAGCGCGTTTTAGGAATCCACTGGATGTCGTTGAGCGGGCTGATTGGCTGGACACCCAAGTTCACGAAATCAATGTCCAATTCGTCCGCAATGGGCAGCAGATGCTTGAGATGACGACGGAGTTCTTTGTCCGCACAATGGACGGTCTCGCACTGTTCGCCAGAGAGTTCGAGTTGCGCGCCGGGTTCAAGCGCGATATTGGCGCGCTCACCCTGGAGGGCGATAATGCGGCCTTCTTCTTCCTGGGGTTCCCATTCCAGGGAGTCGGCCAGGCGGCTCAAGATATACTCAATGCCGCGCCGACCGGAGTAACGCGCGGCACGGCCACTCCGACGTGACACACCGAGCAGTTCGTACTCCGTGCCAATACGCCAGTCTGCTCGGGGCTTTGCGGCGTCAAAAAAGTATTCGATGAGTTGGGCATGGTCTTCAACAATAAGACCTGCGTCTGGTCCTTCGACGTACTGCGACATCCGGTGACATCCTTCCCCTGTATGAGGGCCCCTCCTACAAAACGGCATCAACGTAACCAGACGCAGAGGCCAAGGCAAGGGGATTTTGGAACGGAGAGAGTAAGCGAAGAATACTTCAGGGACAAGAGATTCCAACTCGCTGCTCTCTAACCTTCGGACTGCTCCTGTATCTTTGTCCGGTCCGTCTGTATAACTCGCACTTATGTGTAATGCCTAGAACCACCCACCCGGATGTACCTGTGGGTTTGGCGGGGAGGGGCACTTAGGCCGTCGGAGTTCAGAGACGTACTGGGATACTTCGGGCGCTAGTCAACAGACTCATTCCTGGGCGCTGCAAGACAAAGGGTCGAGGCTGACGCATCCGACGTCCTGTTGGTGGTGCGGAGGAGAGGTGTACTTCTTTAGGGATGAGAGCGGTGGTTGTGCCCTATTCGATTCTCTTGGTTAGCCCTGGCCTATCCATGCCTGTTGGGAGGAGTACGTCTCTAGTAAAATAGCGAATGATGTCCCCCCGAATGTCGCTAGTAGAATTGAGAGTCACCTAGAGTCCATGGGATTCAATGGGGGTTTCTACAGGCCACAAGGACTCGAAGTCACAAAACCTAGGAAGTGGGCATACACACTCGTACTCACTGGCTTTGTCGCGGACAATGATGCACTCTACGAGCTACCATGCGTATTTCACTTCCTCCCCAACTCGCCATGTTGGCTCCCTCCATTAGCCATCGTGGAGATTGAGGCTGGCAGCCGCCTGTACCCATTCGTGTTTTCACAGGTCATCGCGAAGGATATCCCCAATTACTCGTTCGTAAAGGTTAAGGGACGATGGAGAAAGAAGGATGGATTGTGGTACCTGTTGGCAACCTCCTTTTGACGAATTGAGTCTAACCACCAGAGGAAGAATCGGTTCCGGTCAGCTCTTACTGGAACCTGTATTTATTGCGGACTTCCAGCGTTATCGTGCCTTTTGGGTCGAAAGCGTAAGAAACCGCAGGGCAGACGCAGATAAGAGCCATCCTCGCAACATGCTTAACAAAAGCCCCTTATGCCGGGCGTTACCTACTTGAGGTCAAGACGGTGAATATGTACGGTATTTATGTACATTTTATGCGGGAGAATATATGTCTACAGTAACCACATACACGAACGCACGGGCAACTCTTGCGGCGCTCTGCGATCAGGTTGCCTCGACCCGCGGGCCGGTAATCATCCGACGCCGGGACGCGGAGGATGTCGCACTGGTTTCAGCGGCAGAGCTTGAGAGCTTGATTGAAACGGCACATCTCCTGCGCTCGCCTAAAAATGCTGAGCGGCTGCTGGCAACTCTTGCACGGGCTCGGGGTCGTAATCTCCCGCCGTCATCGGTTGAAGAACTCCGAAACGAGTTGGGCCTTGGCCAAGCGGCGAAGTAAGCGAAGCCAAAGGCTTGTGTCTCGTGACTGGGTTGCGGTGTTCCAGCCCGAATTTGTGGAGGACCTCAGGTGCTGGGTCACGACAAACGGAAAGGTTGCCCTTCGCGCCTTGGACTTGGTGCAGGCTGTTTTGCGAGATCCGTTTACCGGGGTTGGTAAGCCTGAGCCTCTTAAATACTTGCCAAGCGGAACGTGGTCGCAACGCCTGACTGAGGAACACCGCATTGTGTCCATTGTCAGCGATGGGCGGATCGACTTTCTTCAGGCGCGCTATCACTACTAATTGATATGCTCCTCTATCCTTCAAGACGGTCCCGGAGCGTCTCTTGGTCGGTCAGGTAGGTGGCAAAAGGACAGTGCGTACCGCAGCTATGCTCTCCTGCCAACGTGAGGGCACGGCGGAGGGCGGCCTCCATGGCGGTAAACCAGCCGGATTGGGCAGGAAAGAGATTCTCCGGCCCGATCGGTATAGCGATACCGGTTTTTTCAAATAACTGCATGGCGTCGGGGCGCAGACCCAGGACGAGGAGGGTTTTGCCAACGCTTTCCAATTGACGTTGGCTGGATTCGAGCAGGCTGGCGATGGTGATGTCCAAGCCTTGCGTCTGACGGATACGGAGAATAACGACGCGGATATTAGGCTTGGCATTCATGCGATCAAGCGCGTCTTGGAGTTCTCCGGATGCCGCAAAAAATAAGGGACCCGTCAGGTTGAGGATACAAATGGCGGAACAGTGCTGCCCTCGCTCTTCTTGTTCGTGGTCAACCTCTCGAAAGCGGCCCTTCTCGCTGATCGTCATCTCTCGGATCGTGAGGAGGCGGGCGCGACGTAAAAAGAGGAGGATGCTGATCCCGACGCCAATGTAAATGGCTTGGTCGAGCGGTACGAGCCACGTCCCGACGAGCGTGGCGAGAAACGCCACCCGGTCTCCTCGGGTGCCGCGCAGTATCATACGAATACGATCCCTGTCGATGAGATCTGAAGCTAGGATGAACAATAGACCGGCTAGACTCGCAATCGGCGTCTGATTGACGGCAGGTCCGAGAAAAAGCAGCACGGCCAGCATCAACAGTCCGCAAAAAAGCGCCGACAGACGACTCTGGGCACCGGCTTGCTGATTTAAGGTCGAACGGGCCAGACTGCCGCTGACCGGATAGCCGCCCGAGAAGGCCGCGACGATATTCGCCAGTCCTTGGCCTGAAAATTCGGCGGCCATATCGAGCCGCTGCCCCGACTGGGCCGCAAGCGTACGAGCCACAGAACTGGACTCAACCAGGGACAGGACAGCGCAAGCAATTGCCGTCGGGAGCAGGCCCACCCACTGGTCCAGGTGTGGTACGGTGAACGGCGGCAGACCGGTTGGCAGAGGGGCGAGGTCGGCAACTAGGTGGAGCCCGGCGTCAGACAACTGAAAGATGCGTGCCACCACGATGCTGAGCCCCAGGGCGATAATCGCGGCTGGCAGACGGGGATAAAAGTGACGCAGATACAGGACACAAACAATTGTGCCGAGAGTGAAAAGAACGGCGAGCAACTGGACATCAGAGAGCGAAGACAACCAGCCACCGGTCATCTGGATAGGATTGCCCACAATGCGAACCGTGCCGGTTGCATTGGGAAGCTGGCCGATCATAATCAGGAGCGCGGCTCCTGAAATATATCCACGGACAACCGGCTGTGAGATATAATCGGCTACCGCGTCGAGTCGCAGCACACCGGCGAGAAATTGGACCACCCCAACCATAAAGGCCAGAGTAACTCCAACAGCCATGGGACTTGCACCGCTGTGCGCCACCTCGGCAGCGACGGCAGTACCAACCAGCAGACTCACGGCGTTCGTGGGACCAGTCACAACATGGCGGGAACTGCGGAACAGCGCGCCCACTATGGCCGGCAGGGCGGCCGCATACAGACCCATAGCCGGGGGAAGACCGGCGATCATGGCATAGGCCACACCCTGAGGAATATCGAGAAAGGTCACGCTCGGGCTGGCGAGCAAGTCCCGAGGGAGATGGCGAAGCTGGTAGGTCCGGAGGTCGAGAAACGGGAGAAAGCGCTTCATCAGTCCTTAGACGGTCGCTCCGTCTCAGGTAGTTGATAATTCTCTCGACCCGGCTTGAGCGGGCGTAACATCCAGTAGGGCCGACGCGTGCCGTCGGGCGAGACCTGACTGGCTGGCCGGGTCAGTTCGAGCCACCTCTTATACGCAGCATGTGCCTTGTCCGTATCGACCTGGATATCTCCATACTGATCGCCCTTTTGGGCGGGGAGGACTCGGACGGCTTGGTGCCAGCAGTGCATGCCGGAGATCGGGTCAGGGTGGACCGGAAAGGTGAGATTCTGATGCACACCGGTATCCGTCCACCAGACGCGTTCGCTGTCGGCATCTTCGCTCGGATAGCTGTGGACCCCCTGTTTGCGAGACAAGTGCCACTGACTGCCGTTGCGGTCGAGTCCGACCGTGGCCATCATCTGACGCTGGCCGGCCTGATCGAGTTTCCAGCGGCCCATGTGGTGACTACAGCCAACGACCCCGGGTCGAATCCCTTCCGTTACCCAGGCTTTGAGCACAAAATAGCCGATCTCGGTTTCAACCCGGACGAGGTCTCCCGTGCCCACACCCAGGCGTTTGGCATCACCGGGATGTAGCCAGAGCGGGTTGGTATGGGCAATCTCGTCCAGCCATTTGGCATTCGCGCTCCGCGTGTGAATCTGGACCGGTAGGCGAAAGGTTGGTATCAGGACCATTTGGTCGTCGGCGAGCCGGTCGGGATGGATATGACTCTTGCTATACGTGGGGAGGGCGTATTCCGGCCAGCCCCAGTCCTTGAGTGTCTTTGAATAAAACTCGAGGCGTCCGCTTGGGGTTGGAAAGCCACGATACACGTTACCATCTTGGCTCGCTATTTGGACGCCAACACGGCGACGGCCATCTGTATCCCCGTCCGGCGAGGGCAGGGGGACGATATTCGGACCGGCGGGTTTGGGGCTTGCGGTAAAGACGCGGCCCAGATGGTCAACCTGGGTATTGTCCAGTTCAGCTGGTGGGACTGTTTGCGCGTGGACCGCTCCGATGTTTTTTTGAATTTCAAACGCGCCGTAGCGACGCATATAGGCCAGCGGCGAGAGTTCCTGAGCAGCAGCCTGTTCCGGAAGCCCTGGGACTGACTGCTCAAAAATAAACCCATAATACTCGTCAAGGGTGAGTTTCTGGCCTGGATGGGCTTTGGATTCAAAATATTGGCGTATCCCTAGTGCGCCGTCCGGGTCGACCTGCCAGGATAACTCGATCCAGAACTCGTTCTCTTCCCAGACCTCGCCTGGGTTCGCCTGGCGCGTGTCTGTCACCGGCTGGCCGAGGCGTTCTCTGGCGGCCCGCAGGACGGGCTGGCGGAACCCGATCCACTGGGCGTCATGTGTTTCGTAGGAATGCGTGTCGTGGCGCTCGCTGCCGACGCCCATGGGCAGAATGTAATCGGCGAAATAGGCACTCTCGTTCCAGGTTGGAGTCAGGGCGACGTGCAGACCGATTTTCTGTTCATCGCTGAGGGTCTCAATCCACGAAAACCCATCGGGGTTGGTCCAGACCGGGTTATACACGCGGGTAAAATAGACATCGAGTTGAGCGCGCTCTTCTTTCAGAAAATGCGGCAGCAGAAAAGAGAGTTCGTGGATGGCCAGCGGGTATTCGGCCGGCCAGGAAAGCGTATTCCACATGGCTGGATGGGGGGGGGTATGGATGGGCCGCGGTACAAATTTGTTCCACGCGTTGGGATATGTCCCACCCGGTGTCGCCACTGCGCCCATGAGGGCGTTGAGGAAAAACAGCGCCCGCGCAACCTGCCAACCGCCGAGATTCCCAGCGGCCGCGCTCCGCCAGGTGTGGGTCGCCAGTCGCGTTCCAGCCGAGGCAACCAGCGTGGCAATAGCCTCAACAGTCTGCGCACTGACTCCGGATTCCTGGGCTGCAAAGGCGAAGCTGTACTGCGTATAGAGCTGTTTCAGCACGGCCTCAAAGTTCTCAAACGTGGGCTCCAGGTCAGGCCGTTCTTCCTGGAGATATTCCTGCCAGTTCCACCAGTCATGCACGAAGGTACTGTTGTATTGTTCAGTCTGAATAAGGTGGTTGGCTATGGCCAGCAGGATGGCGGCCTCGCTACCTGGATAGGGTGCAACCCAATGGTCGGCATGGGTGGCGCTATTGGACAGGCGGACGTCAAAGACGATGAGCTTGGCCCCACGTCGCTTGGCATCCATAATGCGCTGGGCGTGCGGATTAAAATAATGGCCCGATTCCAGGTGGGCGCTGATGAGAAGGATCACGTCGGCATGCTCGTGGTCGGGGCTGGGGCGGTCAGCACCCATCCAAAAATGATATCCGGCGCGAGCCCCAGACGAGCAGATATTGGTATGAGAGTTGTGGCCATCGACACCCCAGGCGGCCAGGACGCGCTCGGTATAGCCATCCTCGCCAGGGCGGCCAACGTGGTACATAATTTCGTTGTGACGGCCTTCCCGGAGCGCCCGCTGGAGACGGCCGGCAATATCACCGAGCGCCTCGTCCCAGGAGACTTGGTGCCACTTTCCTTCGCCACGTTTGCCCGCCCGTTTCAGAGGATAGAGAATGCGATCAGGGTCGTTGATCTGGTTGAGTGTGGCTGGGCCCTTGGCGCAGTTCCGGCCCCGTGAGGCCGGATGTTCAGGATTACCCTCGAATTTTCTGATGCTGAGCGTCTCTGGATCAACATAGGCCAGCAGGCCGCAGGCCGACTCGCAGTTAAAACATGTGGTGGGAACAAGTATAGAATGTTGTTCGACGCGCTGCGGCCAGGCACGGGCGTCCAACTCAACCCAATCGTCCCAGCGCTCCTTAGGAGGAAACGACGCGAGGTGATTGCGACTTGGCCCTGGGTAAAATGTCTCCCCTCGTGCCTCTGTATCCTGACGAGCGGCAGACACGCGTTTATTGGGTCGTTTAGTATTCATGACCATACTCCCTAGGAGAGCGGTACGCTTTGCCCGGCCTGCACGTAGGCGTGTTCATATGCCAGCAACCCAATGAGGGCCGCACATCCTGCCGGTATGCCGGCCCACGGCGCGAGCAGGCCGAGAGAGACAAGGAGCATGCCACCCCAGAAATACGTCCGGTATTGACCCTTCGTCATCTCGGTAGCGGCGAGATGGGCATGGACGGTGGGATGGTGCAGGGTGAATTCCCCGCTCACCAGAAGGAGATGTAGCGCGCACGCGATTCCCAGGAGCGTGGCGACTGGTGAAGCCACGACGGGTGCCCACCAGACCGCGCAGGGGAGGAGCGTAGCGGCTCCCGCAATAAGCGTTTGGACGAGAAAATGAAGGGGAAGGAGCGGGTTTTGCCACAGGTCCCGGGCAGTAGATTGGGCAAAGAGATAGGCGGTGTACACACTGGTCAGTACGCCAAGGGGAATACCGAGCAGCACCAGTCCCGCCTGCCAGACCGTCCCGCCTGTAAAAAAGGTGGCCAAAAAGTGGAGGATCAGAACACCGCCAAAACCCAGGATGATAAAAGCGCCCCGGACCAACCAACTCCTCCACTGCGGGCGGGTAAAGATCAGCACAAAGCGTTCGGGGTGGTCCAAATCAGCAATGAGGATCAGGCCTGTGAGAGCGAGAAATATCCCGCTCAGAATTGGAGCAAGCCATTGCCAGAGCATATGCTCGGGACTCAGCATTCCAAAGAGCACCAGAAGAGCCGGAATCAGATAGGCTCCTGAGGCAATCCCCTTGGTCCAGGTATACAGGCTCAGTCGCCAATCCCACGGGGCACGGTGCGGTACGTCATAGGCCAGCATAGCTTGAGTGGAGCTATTGTGCCGGGTTGGGTGGCCTGAGGTCACTTGCTGTCCTCCCCCGCCCTGCTCACTCCACATAAAGAGGCCGCCGTCGGGTCGTGTGGCAGCCAGTGGGTCGAGTGTGGCTTGGTGTGCACCGGTGTAGAACAGTTTGGGGTGAGTTTCCTTTTCGGGTCGACGGACGGCAACGGGCTCTCGGCCCACGACTGTTGCTACGCTTGAATCGGGGGCATTCAGGTCACCCACTATGATCGCCTCTGTCGGGCACACCACGACGCAGGCAGGCTCCAGGTTCATATCGATCCGATGCGCACAAAAATTGCACTTCTCGGCCGAATGGTCTTCGGGGTTGATGAAGATCGCGTCGTACGGGCAGGCTGCAATACAGGCTTTGCAGCCAATACAGATGGACTTGTCGAAATCCACAATACCGTCAGACCGGGCGTACATGGCTGCGGTCGGACAGGCATGGGTGCAGGGTGCGTCCTGACACTGATTGCACCGGGTGACCTGAAAAGCCCGCCGAGCGTTTGGGAAGGTGCCCACGTCGGTGTATTTCACATAGGTGCGATTGACCGAGACCGGGACATGGTTCTCTGATTTACAGGCCGTGCTGCACGCATGGCACCCAATACATTTGGTATGATCAATGACCTTGGCCCATCTCACTCCGGGTGCTGCTGGGGATGCTTCGTGAGTGGCTGCTTCCATGTGGTCTGCTCCTTCCCGTGATACGCGTCGGATCTCGAACGAGCCGCCGCGCCCTCCCAACTAGCGTGCAATGGGCAACTGTTGCTCGTTCCAGTCCAGCATCCCCCCTTTGAGATTTGAGACGCGCTCGAATCCAAGACCGGTGAGAATAGCGGCGGCCGTTGTGCTGCGGACTCCGGCCCGACATACAACAATGATATTACCGTCTTTATGGTGCTCAATTTCTCCCGCGCGAGCCGGCACCTCTTTGAGAGGGATAAGGATGCTACCCGGTATATGGCCAAGGTCGTCGCTATACTCGTCTGGCTCGCGAACATCGAGCAGGAACGGGGGGGAAGCGCCCTCCCGTTGGGCTTGGACTTCTTGTGCGGAAAGCTGTCGCACACCATTCAGCGCGGAGAGGCTCGGAAACTGGATGGATTGGTCTTCAATGGCGGACTGGTTCGGTTGGAGAACCTCCTGAATTTTATCCGGCAGCGAGAGCTGGAGGTTGTTCATCAAATCGACATATTCCTCGCGGCTGCGACCGGCAACGCGTGGATTGGTCTGTTTTTCTTCGCCGATAGTGGATTGGGTGTGACCTCGATAATCATGACCAGGAAAGACGAGGGTGCTGTCGGGCAGCGGAAACAGCTTATGATAAATGCTGTCGTACTGGGCGCCGGGGTCGCCGCCGGGAAAGTCGGTTCGTCCGGTACCGTGGATGAAGAGGGTATCTCCGGTGAAAACCCTATCCATGGCGTGCAGGCACATACTGTCGGACGTATGGCCTGGGGTCGCGAGCACGTGTAGGGTGAGTGTCCCAACTCGGATGAGCTGTCCGTCTTCGACATGCATATCGACATGCGGGGCGGGGGCACGCCTATGCATGATTACGGGCGCATCGGTGAGATCCCGTAATTCCCAACTCCCCGTCAGGTGATCGGCGTGGGTGTGCGTATCGATAATGCTGTTGAGCGTATACCCATAATAGGCGAGCAGGGCGAGATAGCGGTCGGTTTTTTCCAGGACTGGATCAATGAGGGCGACTTCCTGTGTTTTTTCGCATCCAATTAGATAAGTCTTGATGGCGCTGCGGTTGAGTTCGCGAAACAGCATGATAAGCGCTCTTCATCCGGGTAAGACCAACAGCGTAAAACGTATCATACCTTCTTCACGGAAGGAAAGAAAATAATGTCACGACTAAGGGGCACTATGTATCGGCTCCGCAGCGTCTTTCTCCTTGGGTTGCTCTGCCTGTCTTGCGAAGGTGTGGGCGCTCCCGGCGCGAGGCAGCAAACGGAGACCGAAAGAGATACTCTCGGACTACGGGGTCCCGTTAGATCGTTGTCCATCTTTCGGGCCGACGTAGAGAAACAGGGTGACAGGTGGGAGTCGCAGGAAGAATTGCCGGTCCGTAATGATCGGTTTGATCGGTGGGGTAATCTCACCGAACGCCTGTCCTATGACCTGGATGGAACGCTCCGCGAGCGAGCGGTCTTCTTGTACGATGCGGGTACCAATGAAAGAGAAGTGCGACGCTACGGGCCGGAGAACAGCCTGTCCGGACGCGTTGTATTATCCTATGCTGAGCATGGATCCCGGGCTGAGTCGCATTCCTATTCGGCCAGGGATGTGCTGACGGAACGAGTGGTCTTTCAGTATGACGCCAATGGAAGGGAGATTGAGTCCCATACCTATCAGCTGAACGGTGAGCTGAAGAACCGCACGACCTCACGCTACGATGTCCAGGGAAATATTGAAGAACAGTTGTGGTATGACGCAGCAGAGACGCTCGTGAAGAAGGTCGTCTACCACCGCGATTTTCGGGGTACCCTGGTGACCCGAGTCTCTTTTGTCTATGCGGCGAACTCTCGGCTGAGTGAGCGAACGGATATCCACTTCAATAATAACGGTGATCCGACCGAGCGTATTGTGCACGTGGACAGTGGTCGGCAGCGCTACACAGAGATGTTTACCTATCGATACGATGCTTTTGGCAATTGGACGACCCAAACGGTCAAGCGACAGGTCGTCAATAAGAACGCCTCCTATTTTCGACCGACACGGATTATCTTTCGGGTTTTTGAGTACTACGAAAGAGGGGGAGCGTAATCTGTACCTGGTTTCCCCAGCTGTTGCTCCCACGCCACGAGGGGACGGTGTTTAAGGAGACGAACGGACCTGCTAGGCCCGACGCGTCAGGATACAGCCCAATTCGTGCAGTCCGGCCGGATGCGGAATGGAGAGCGGCTCAGCGTCTCGCCATTCCCAGCGAGAGTCCTGAAAAAGCTGGTGCATGGTGTCGAGGTCACATGGAAACGGTGGACCATCCGGATTGGTTGCCTGCATGAAGAGGGCAAGCAGTTGTCCGCCTGGCTTGAGCCACGAGAAAAGTTGGCGTTCGTAGTCTTGGCGGGTTGAGGGGGCGAGGGCACACAGACAGGTCTGGTCATAGACCGTATCGAAGCGGTCCGGTGCGTCCCAGTCGAGTAAATCGGCCTGAATCACTTGTGCGGTTACACCCGCCTTCTCGATCAGCTGTCGGGCGCCCTGGATTGCTGACGGAGCGAGATCAATGCCGGTAACGTCAAACCCCCGCTGCGCCAGGGTGACGACCTCGTGGCAACGCCCACAGCCGGGAATCAGGATGCGACACGGGTGCAGCAGCCCTTGCTCCATCCAGGTGAGAAGGGCCGGATTGGCTGATTCCCGCTGCCAAGCGGTTTGGCCTTTGTGATAGCGAGTTTCCCACTCCGCCTGCCGAGCCGCCGTGTTACCCACGCTCGTCTCCCCATCTCGGGTGGGGACCCCTCAGCGCATTAGCGCTAAGGGGTCGGTCTCAAAAGGGATTGAATCTAGACCGTCTGCGGCGGTGACAGAGACGCTATTTGAAGGTGTGCCGCGGAAAGATCTCGGTGTCACCCAAGTTAAAAGTAAGCGGGAAAGGGCGAGACACATTAGACTTAGGATCACCTCTATATTCCATTTCTCCACTTGCCGATCCGCAATTTTCCGGAATAACAAGCCGGACCTTGGTAATGGTGAAGGTGCCGCGGAGTACCTGGACCGGAATCGTGGTCTCGCCATTGACGACCTTTCCGGTTTCCCCTTCGTTCTCAGGAAAAAACTGGGGTGGCTGCTCTACGGACTGGATCTCCGCTCGATAACACTCAAAGTCGTCGACTTCGGTGATCGTAATACTGCTGGTTCTCGTTTCAACTTTGTCGACTTCTTCTGGGTCCGCCCCCAACTCGCATCCGGTCCAGGTCAAGGCGGCCATGAGCACCACTACAGCGAGAGACGTATTCGTACGCATGATTTTCCCCCTTCTTTAACCCTTGCTCATACTGAACAATTCTTGTTCTGGTTTGTCCATCTAGCGTTTCAGAAATCGCTCCGTATTTCCACCATATATTTCCCGCCATTCTCCTTTGGAGAGCTCGCCAAAGAAGAGGCCGTCCAGCCTGTCATTTAGCCATTCACCATAAGAAAATCAAAGGCATATAGCAAATAGTCAAAATCGACAAGCTCACAAGCGCGGTCAAAAGCTACCGGCGGGGATTAGCGTATGACTGCCCGCAGTGCCTCGGCCAGCGCCAGAATATCTTCCTCCGTATTGTAGACATGGGGCGACACGCGAATGGAACTGCCGCGCTGTGAGACGTACACGTCGCGCTGACGTAATGCTTCGAGAATAGCGGGAATCTGTTCGGCATCGGCAATCCGAACACCAAACAAGTGGGCGGCGCACTCGTGTGGTGGCGCGACCGTGTAGGGAGTTCCGTCAAGAACCTGACCAAGTTCTTTGCTCAGCCGCGTGCAGTAAGTCTGGATATTGCTTACCCCCCATTCGCCGATCTGCTTGAGGGCTGCGAGGAGCATGGGAACCATAATAAGATTCGAGTGCTCCCCGGTATCAAAGCGCCGCGCCCCTGGTTGGTATTCGGACTGATAGTTGATTAAGGCGCTGAAATTCTTGCTGTTTTTGCGGTTAATCCAGTTGTGCTCAAACGGCTCCCCTTCCAACAAACGATCGCCGACAGCCGCGAAGCTGTACTGGTAGGGGCCGAGCAGCCATTTATAGCCGGCGCAGACCAAAAGGTCGGGCTGAACCCGCTCGAAATCAAACGGCAGGGCGCCGACCGACTGGGTGCCATCCACAATAAACAGGGCGCCCACCTCGCGGACCCGCTGTCCAATCTGTTCCAGATCAAAGAGCGTACCATCCGTCCAGTGCACACTGCTCAGGGCCACGACAGCAGTATTGGTATCGATGGCTTCGAGAAATCGAGCGTTCCAGACCGTCCCCTGCGTGTACGCTTCTCGGGGTCGGTCAACTCGGTGCAAGGTAGCGCGCGTGCGCTTGCACTGCTCCAGCCAGGGATAGACATTGCTCGGGAACTCCTCGCCGGGAATCACAACGTTCTGGTCAGGTCTGAGTGGGATGTTATAGGTCGCGATCCCCATTCCGTAGCTGACCGCTGGGATGAGAGCGATCCGCTCGGGCGAGGTGTGAATGAGCCGAGCGAATGACTGGCGTAGTTCTTCTACGGGATCAAAGAAATCAGCCGTCCCAATCTCGGCGGGCACGGCTTTGCGTCGCAGGCCGTTGATACCGGCCGTTTCAACAGTCTTTAACAACGGCGACATATAGGCACAGTTGAGATAGTGTTGGCCGTCGGGCAAAGAGAATAAATCGCGCTGGCATTCCATCGGTGTGCTCGCTTCTCGGCTGGGCTATCTCCTGAATGGCTGGCACGGCTGGTCTGAGACCCTCCGAGTAGATTGCATGGTTTCAATCCTTCTTCCTTCTATGCTAGCCTACCACTATGGGCCGAGTTTACCAGCGGTGTTGTGTCACCTTTCTTTTCCTGGTGGTACTCCTGCATTGCACACAGATGTGCTTTGCCGCCGGCCATACCCGGACGACCAGCGTTTCTCCTCCTGACGCAGCGCAGAGCGCTCAGAAAACTCCGTGTCATACACCGGACAGGGAGTCTCATTCCGCTCCTGAAAAATGCCCAGACTGTGGAGAGCATTTCTTTCTCAAGTCTTTGTTAGTGGTAGGTGTGGAACTGTCTGCAAGCTCACCTGCGGCGCGCGCTCTTTCGTTCTTGGATGCGTCGGCTGGTTTTTCCCCCCGGCTACTCTCCCTTGATCTTCGATCCTCAGAAGGGCGAGCCCAACATTCTGTTCCACGGTATCTGTCCTTTTCCATCCTCCGTCTCTAAATCCCGTCCCATCACCTAGCAGGTGATAGCTGCCCATTTCTGTGTCCGCGACGGCGTATTGACGCCGAACCGCCCTCTGTGCGTCTGCCGAAGACGCACGCTCATACCAGTAGTGAGAAAGTAGACCCTGATAATGAACAGTCCCGCGTGGCGATTTCTTATTGTGGCACTTGTCATCGTAACTCCTCTGTCGTCGGGGTGTATGATGGCTTCCATCTTCACGGCACGTACCGGAGGAGGATCCCCTCCCATGCCACAGAGGCAGGTTTTACGTCCTCTTCTGGGAGAAGATACGGCTGACATGGACAGCGCTCTGGGGAGACAAGCGAAGTCTACCGTCTCCACGACAGGACGATTTCCGAAGACCCTCCATGGCTATGTCCTTCATGCGCTCGAAAACAGCGCGAGGCTGAGAGGGAGTTTTGCAGCCTATCAGGCGACCCTCAAGAAGCGGCCTCAAGTCACGGCTCTTGCCGACCCCCGACTGACCTATAGATATTTCTTGCGTTCGGTCGAGACCCGGGTCGGCGCGCAACAGCATCGGCTCGGCCTGAGCCAGGCGTTTCCGTGGTTCGGAACGCTGGCACTGCGTGGTGATGAGGCGGATTTCGAAGCGCGCGCTGCCTTTTATCGTTTTCTGAGTCTCAAAAACGAACTCGTTTTTGACGTGGCCAAGACGTATGCCGACCTGGTCTATCTACACGCCACGGTCCGCATTACCGAGGATACTCTCCAACTTGTTCAATCCTGGGAAAAAGTTCTCCAGGTCCGTTTCCGTTCTGGTATTGGCACCCATAGCGATCTGGTTCGCGTACAGACCGAACTGGGGCAATTAGAGGATCGCCTCGTGGAATTCCGCGAGGTCATCCAACCGACTCAAGTAGCGTTTAACGCGCTGTTGAATCGTCCCACGACAACTGCCATTCATATTTCTTCCAGCCTGCTCCTGGATACGGCTCTGAATGCGGAAGCGCGTGTGGCCCGGCAACTGACCGAAGAGATCATCCTCAAGGGTAATCCAGAGCTGGTGCGCTTCGACGCCCTCATCCAGGCGAGACGGGTGGGGGTCGAACTGGCAGGAAAGAAGGCTTATCCCGATTTTGCACTCGGCCTTGATTATCTCGCGACGGATAAACGTCCGGGGCCAATCGACAGCGGCAAAGATGCCCTGATGCCGACACTCTCAATGACCCTCCCGATCTATGGGCAGAAGAATCGGGCAAGCGTTGAAGAAGCGATATGGAGACAATACAGCCTCGAAGCACAGCGGCGGGATAGCGCCGCTATGTTAGCCTCAGACTTTGCCAGGGCGCGGTTTGCGCTCCGCGATGCCGAGCGCAAGATTGCCCTCTTTACTCATACACTACTGCCCAAAGCAGAAGAGTCTATTGAAGCCAGCTTTACTACCTATGAGAGCGGCGAGACAGGCTTCTTGGATGTGCTCGATTCAGGCCGGAGGTTGTTGGATTTCGAACTGTCGTTGAGCCGGGCTCGAACGGACCGAGCCATCGCCATTGCGAAGCTTTTTATGCTGAGCGGTGGGTATAGCGATTTCCTCTCTGATGAGGAGAGGGGAAGGTGAATCCAATGAGACATATCAACGTTTTCATGATGACGGAGTTACTCCTGTGTCTGACGATATTGACAGGGGTTGAGAAGAGTATTGCTCAGCACGCAGGTCATGACACGCAGGGACACGCCTCACATGCCCCCGCCACACAGGGCGGAGAAGCGGAGACCTCCGGTCAGGAGATTCTGCTCAGTGACACTGCCAAGCGTTTGATCCAGCTTGAGACCGCGCTGGTGGAGCGGAAATGGGTCGCCCGAGAGGTGAGGCTGGTCGGGAAGATTGATTATGACGAAACGCGGCTCAAGCACATTACTGCCTGGGTGCCCGGGCGTGTGGATCGCCTGTACGTGAACTATACTGGGATTCGCGTCAACCAGGGCGACCATATGGTCTCTCTCTACAGCCCGGAACTCCTGTCTGCTCAGGAAGAGCTGATTCAGGCGGTCCGTTCACTTGACCGGCTTCGTGGGAGCACCAGTACCATCGTGAAACGCTCGTCGGAGCGCTCGGCGCAAGCTGCCCGAGACAAGCTACGCCTGCTGGGGCTGACGAGTACGCAGGTGGGTCAAATTGAGAAACGGGGACAGGCCGATGAGCAGGTCACCATCTACGCTCCTATAGGCGGAATTGTGGTGGAGAAGCAGATCAACGAGGGTATGTATGTGGACACGGGCACCGAGATTTACACGATTGCCGACCTGTCACGCCTGTGGCTGTATCTGGATGCCTACGAGTCTGATCTGCCCTGGATTCGCTACGGGCAACAGGTGGCCTTTCGTGCCGAAGCGTTCCCCGGAGAAGAGTTTCACGGAGTGGTCTCTTTCGTTCAACCCTTCCTGGACGAGAGAACCCGTACAGTCCGGGTACGGGTAAATGTGGAAAACCTCGACCTCAGGCTGAAGCCTGGATTATTCGTCACCGCAACGATCCAGGCCCAGATTTCGGACCAGGGAACCGTCGTGGGGCCTTCTTACACCGGTCAGTATATCTGCCCCATGCATCCAGAGGTGATACGCGAGGCGACGGGCAGTTGTCCCATTTGTGGCATGAACTTGGTCCTGGCCGACAGCCTGCCTCTGCTTGGCCACAGCCATGAACACCAGGCAGGGCCACCGCTGGTCATTCCTGCGTCCGCGCCGCTCATTACGGGGAAGCGCGCCATTGTGTACGTACAGAAACCGGACGCGGGGACGTACGAGGGCCGAACCGTTACGCTCGGTCCGCGCGCGGGGGACTATTACGTGGTCAAAGCGGGCGTCCATGAGGGGGAGCGGGTCGTTTCAAGCGGCTCGTTCAAAATTGATGCAGACCTCCAGATTCGGGGTAAACGTAGCATGATGAACCCCCACGGTGGGCGGTCGGTCGGTGCGCATGCCCACTGACATCCAAAGACATACGGGAACGCAGCATGAACACCGCTATCCGCTTTTGTCTCGAAAATAAGCTGGTCGTTGCCCTCTTCGTTGTCTTCATTACAGCGTGGGGCTTTATAGTCGCCCCGTTTGATTGGAAGCTCGATTTTCTCCCTCGGAACCCGGTCATGGTCGACGCTATCCCGGACATTAGCGAGAATCAGCAGATTGTCTTTACGAAATGGCCGGGACGATCTCCGCGTGATGTCGAGGATCAAATCAGCTATCCGCTGACCGTCTCTCTGCTGGGGATACCCGGTGTCAAAACCATCCGAAGCTTTTCGTATTTTGGATACTCCTCCATCTATGTCATTTTCAAAGATGACGTTGATTTCTACTGGTCCCGTTCCCGGGTGTTGGAGAAACTCTCCAGCCTCCCACAGGGCATGTTGCCAGACGATGTCTCGCCCGCTCTGGGGCCGGATGCGACCGCCCTGGGACAAATCTTCTGGTATACGCTCGAAGGCCGTAACCCTGATGGTAATCCAACTGGCGGCTGGAATCTGGACGAGATCCGTAGCGTCCAGGACTGGTACGTCCGCTATGCGTTGCAAGGAGCGGACGGCGTTGCTGAGGTAGCCTCTATCGGCGGGTTTGTCAAAGAATACCAAATCGACATCAACCCCGATGCGCTTCGGGCGTATGATGTCAGTCTTGCCGAGATCATCAACGCGGTTCGTCACTCCAATCTCGATGTCGGTGCGCGCACTATCGAGGTGAACCGGGTGGAATATATCGTCCGCGGCGTGGGCTTTATTCAAACCCTCCAGGACATTGAGGACATCGCCATCACCGTTCGGGAGAACAATATCCCGGTTCAGGTCAAAGATGTCGCGCGGGTGCGTCTTGGTCCGGCGCTACGACGCGGGGCGCTTGACAAAGATGGGGCTGAGGTCGTGGGGGGAGTCGTGGCTGTCCGCTATGGCGAGAATCCTCTCACGACAATCCAGAACGTCCAAGCGAAGATCGACGAAATCTCTCCCGGCATGCCGGAAAAGACGCTTGCTGATGGTACGGTATCAAAACTCACGATCGTGCCTTTCTATGACCGGACTGGATTGATTCTTGAGACGCTCGGGACGCTCCGGGCCGCGCTTACAGAGGAAATCCTTGTGACCATCATTGTGGTGGTCGTCATGGTCTTCCACCTGATGAGTGCTTTCCTCATTGCTCTAGTGCTTCCCTTGGCGATCCTTATTGCCTTCATCCTTATGCAGTCGTTTCAAGTGTCGGCCAATATTGTGGCGCTCTCTGGGATTGCCATTGCTATTGGCACTATGGTCGATATGGGTATTGTCTTGTGTGAGAATATTCTCTTCCACCTCAACGCTGCCCCGCCCGGTAAGAGCCGTCTGGAGATAGTCTATGAAGCAACCATCGAAGTTGCCGGGGCTTTACGCACTGCAGTCCTGACGACGGTTGTGAGTTTTCTGCCCGTGTTTGCCCTCCAGGCCGCGGAAGGAAAACTGTTTACACCGCTTGCCTACACCAAGACATTTGCTCTTCTGGGGGCGCTGTTTGTTTCGCTCGTCGTGATCCCACCAGCGGCTTATCTCCTTTTTCGGGATTGGATGGGGCGAACCGGACTGAGGCGAGGGCTCTACCTCGCCGAGAGCATCGCTGGCCTCTTGCTGATGTGGACCTACCTCTTTCCTGGTCTCATCCTGATGCTGCTGGGTGTCTATAACTTGGCGCGTGAGACGTTTCTCTCCCGTTATGTGTGGCTTTCCCGTTCCCTCGCTCTGGCTGGCATTATCGTCATCACCCTGTTCTTTCTGGCCCGGTCTTGGCTCCCCATTGGAATTGGAACAGGAACACCCATCAATATGGTCTTTGTGGGAGTACTGATTGCCCTGTCGTTGACCGGCTTCAAGTTTTTTCAGGACGTGTACCCACGAATACTCGGCTGGTGCCTCCAACACAAACTCCTCTTCGCAGTCATTCCTCTCAGCGTGGTGGTAGCAGGTGGAGCGATCTGGTCCCGTATGGGCGAGGAGTTTATGCCGCCGCTCGACGAGGGGTCATTTCTGTATATGCCGACGACCATGCCCCATGCGTCTATTGGAGAAGCGCTGGAGGTGGTGAAGAATCTTGATATGGCTGTTGCCGCGATTCCCGAGGTTTCACTGAGCGTGGGGAAACTGGGACGAGTCGATTCTTCGCTCGACCCAGCTCCTATTTCCATGTTTGAGAACATTATCAACTACAAGTCGGAGTACATCGTCGATGCCAATGGGTATCCGGCCTATTTTCGCTATGATACATCCGCCGACGCATTTGTCCGCGACGCACAGGGGCAGCTTATCCCCGACCGGAACGGGCGTCCGTATCGGCAGTGGCGGGCCCACATTCGTACTCCCGATGATATCTGGAATGAAATTGTCCGGGTCACCACAATCCCAGGTGTCACGTCCGCGCCCAAGCTCCAACCCATCGTCGCTCGTGTCGTTATGCTGCAATCCGGCATGCGTGCGCCCATGGGAGTAAAAGTGAAAGGGCCGACCCTGGAAACTATTGATACCACTGGGCAACAGATTGAAACTTGGCTGAAAGAAGTGCCGTCTATCGAACCGGCAACCGTTATCGCGGACCGCGTCATTGGCAAGCCGTATCTGGAGATTCGGATTAACCGCGCCCAGATCGCCCGCTATGGGCTGACGATCAAGGCCGTCCAGGACATCATCGAAGTCGCCGTTGGTGGCAAGCCGCTGACGCTGACGGTTGAAGGGCGGGAGCGGTATCCGGTGCGGATTCGATATCTCCGAGAACTTCGGAACGACCTGGAAACCTTGGGCGGGATTCTTATTCCCACGCCCCTCGGCCAACACATCCCGCTCCGTGAACTCGCAGATATTTCATTCGAACGCCGCGCGCAAGTGATCAAGAGCGAGGACACCTTCCTGACGAGCTATGTGGTCTTTGACAAAAAGTCCGGCCATGCCGAAGTAGAAGTGGTCAGGGAAGCACAGGTGTACCTGCAAGACAAACTTGCGCGTGGTGAATGGCAGCTGCCAGCCGGGGTCAGCTATACGTTTGCCGGGAGCTATGAGAATCAGCTCCGGGCAAAGAAGCGACTCAGTATTGTTATTCCACTCACCCTCCTTGTGATTTTTCTTATTCTGTATTTGCAATTCCGTTCAGTCACAACGACCTTTTTCATCTTCTCGGGTATCTTTGTCGCGTGGGCCGGCGGGTTTCTTATGCTGTGGCTGTATGCTCAGGACTGGTTTTTGAACGTCGGCCTAGGCGAGATCAATCTGCGTGACCTGTTTCAGGTCCGTCCCTTTAATTTGAGCGTAGCGGTATGGGTTGGCTTTATTGCGCTGTTTGGTATCGCGACGGATAACGGAGTCCTGATGGCAAGCTATCTCGAACAGCGGTTTGAAAAAGATGGACCCGGAACGAGAGAGGGAATTCGGGCTACGGTCCGATTGGCGGCTCAACGGCGTATCCGGCCGGCATTGATGACTACGGCAACAACACTCTTGGCCCTCTTACCCGTGCTCACCTCGCGGGGCCGTGGGGCCGACATCATGGTGCCGATGGCCATCCCGTCTTTCGGCGGCATGGCCATCGCTCTGCTGACCGTATTTGTCGTACCGGTCCTGTACTGCGGGGTCGCGGAGTTTCGAGCCCGCAGACAGGTTGAGGGCTGAGTCATCAGTCGATCGGCAGGTCAGAGAGGAGAGTTCGATAAGTAAAACTAGAGCATCAGGCAAACAGTCCCAGCCTCGATTTTTGTCCGGTACGTCGTGGCCTGGGCTGGCCGTCGACTCTGTCCAGTCCGGAGATCAAATCGCCAGCCGTGCATCGGACATTTGATGCCGCCCTCACTGTCTGTATAGCCGCGAATCAAGGGGCCTTTTCGGTGAGGACAGCGATTGTTGATAGCAAAGACTGCTCCGTCGATATTGAAAAGGGCAATCTCCACGCCGTCGACTGTGACGAGCTTCCGTTCCCCTGGGGGAAGTTCGTCGACTTGGCAGACTGCCTGCCAGCCGCTTTTTGCCGGAGCGTGAGACGGCATAAATCGGGCGTAATTCTAGGGCAGATACCCCCAGAGCTTGACCACCTCGTGCGTGCCGCTGTTGCTATAGGCTTGATATTTCAGCAGGGTATCGATGCCATCGCAGGTGCGTTCCAGATTTGTCTCCATGCCTGGAAAGTCGCCCCAGCCGCGGTCGTTCTTATTGTCCAGAATCCAACTCAGGCCACGCAGAATAGTCTCACGCTTGTGGGAGTCTTGCAGAATATGAGTCACCAGCATGAGCGATCGCGTACAGTCCATGGTGTGGTCAACGTTCTCTTCGTCCCACGAGCCGGATCGGGCCTGCCAGTCACACAACCGGGCGGCCCCTTTGGCGCACGCCTCGCGAACCCCGCTAACCTGTTGATCAAGAACGAGGTCGGCGACCAGTGCATCTTGGATTAAATGGGCAGTAATCTCTACGCCGGACGGATGAAATTCATCATCATACCAGCCGCCATCTGGGCTCTGGTTGTCGATGATAAAACGCATGCCCTGCTGCCAGGCGTGCCGAACCTCTTGCTGCCTGTGGGTTTCACCCAGGGCTATGACTACATTAAAAAAACTGACTGGATGGCTGGTCGTATCCAGGTCGGCCCAGGCCGGGTCAACCCACCGACCGTCCTGGTGTTGGGTATCGAGAAAATAGTCGATGGCCTGCTGGACCGACTGGGTCAGTTGCGCATGTAGAAGAAACTGGTTGCCGCGAATAAGCATGAGGCCGCAGAACGCCGACACCCAAACGGTACTCTCGGTATCGGAAGAGAGAGGACTCCAGCCGCCGTCCCCATTCTGACAGGCCACGAGCGCACAATAGTCGTCCAGGAAATCTGGAGTGCTTCGTGCGTGCAAGAGGACGCGTAGCGCGTGGGCAACAAGCTCGAGGTCCTGCGGGCCGGCGGTAAGGCTCCAATTGTTCTGCTCGCGCAAGAAAAACGCGTACTCATTTTTGATAAGCGTGTCAATATTTTGAAAGTCCATAGGTCACTCCACGCAAGACTGTGAAGCAAGCCTGGGATGCTCGTACCAGCCATCTCGGAGCTAGTGGATTTTTGCCCAGGCACGTCGGTAATCTTCGAAGGTGTCGATTTCAAGCCAACCCTTATAAATGTCCACACAGGCGATGTCGTGTTTGCGGTTAATGAGCTCTTGGAGCATGTCGGTGAAGGCTGCGGTTTCCAGGGTGCTTGCCTCATGGAAGCGATGTGCCGCATTACATGTCTGAAGCTCCTGATAGGTCGTCCGCAAGACGTGTGCTCCCGAGGCGGAGAACATGGCGAGACCAATAAATTCACCATCGGCATCCTGCGGCATAATCTCCTGGCCTATCTGCGTCAGCGTCGTGGTCTCGGCGGTTGGGAGGTAGCGATAGCCCGTCTTGGGCGGTCGATGGGTGACCACTAGGTCCGGCTTCTTCCTCCGTACCTCTGCCTGTCCAGGTTCGTGATCGTTCCAAGCACGGTCAACCACGATGCTGATCTCAGCTTGAGACTTGAGCAATTTTTCGAGAATGGAAGGATCGAGAAGAATGTCCGAATACAGAAAAAGAAAACGGTCCGTCATCTCCGCCTCGGCCAGAAAGAGGGAGGCGAGCTCACCAGTCTCACGGAAGCGGTCGTTGTCATAATAACGGATATTCGGCAGATTGATCTGCTCTTTATGATAGCCTCGGACAACGACAATATCTTTGACCCCACACTCGTTCAGTACCTGAATCTGTCGCTCCAGAATGGTCTTGCCCCTAATTTCAAGCATGGCCTTTGGGCGGTCCTCAATCAGGGGTAAGAGGTCTTCCTCAAAGCCGGCCGCAATAATAATCGCGGTCACTTCATGGCCGCCGGGGACGAGAAATTTCTTTTCGTTGGCCTGAAGGTCCGAAACACCAACGAGGTCGTAGATTTCAGGTAATGTCACAATCTGCTCGTCAACCGCTGCCGGTCGGCCTTCCCGTTTGAGAGTCGTCAGTGCGTTTCGCATCCCGGTGACGGCGGCGCGCAGGGTCTGGTTGGCAAAAATAACGAGCTGAAAACCGGCGGCGGCCAGGTCGTGAGCAGTAATATCGGCATAGGTCGTTGGTACGGATACGAGCGGACAGGACATGTCCCAGCTCGCCGCAAAATCTCTCAGCTCTTCGTCAAACGTTGCCGCTTTGGAATGGATGAGGATGGCATCAGCACCTGCCTCAACATAAGCGCGGGCTCGATGCAGGGCCTCATTTTTCCCCCAGCCAGCGATAAAAGCCTCTGTGCGAGCAACGATGACAAAGTCGGCATTCTGCCGTGCGGCCGTCGCAGCCTGGATTTTCCGGGCGTGCTCGTCAATCGGGACGAGTTCGCGTTGGACTCCGGCGTAAAAGCTACACCGTTTGGGAAAGATATTGTCTTCAATACAAATGCCGGCTGCCCCAGCATGCTCGTACTCAGTCACCGTGCGCATGACGTTAATGGCGTTGCCAAAGCCGTTATCACAGTCGGCAATCACCGGAATGCTCACTGCGGCGCTCATCCGCCGTACCGCCTCCAAAGTCTCGCTCATTGTGAGTATATTAGCGTCCGGCATGGCATTGGTGGCCGAGATGCCAAAACCGCTGGCCCAGATGGCATCAAATCCGGCCTCCTGGGCCAGTCGGGCAGACAGGGCGTCGTGGGCCCCTAGAACTAAGGCTGGTCCGGGCTGCTTGAGTAATTCCTGCAGGCGTGCCGTTGCTGTCATGGTGGGCAAACTATAGGGGGCGGTTCGGCGGGTCGCAAGTCCCTAAAGATCCTCATGTTCTCCGCTGAGTCTCATGCACACTCAATTCGTTGGAGGTCGCTCAGCGCTATTTGAAGCTCGTCCAGTTGAGTGCTGAGTGTCGACGGGGCACCAATCGGAAAAACAGCACTCTGTGCTTGCTCCGGGTTCCGCAGCCAAGCGGAAAGAATCACACTGGCGTCAATCTCGTGCGGCCGCAAAGGGACATTACAATCTGTATCAAAATGTTCGTCCGCGAGGGCCGCTAAATATTCCAGGTCGTCCAGACTGGAGACCGCGCGATTTTCGATCAGACGGCCGTTGAGGACAAGATAGGCCTGGGCCGTTTCAGTTTGGCGGCTGGGCAATAAGAGCAAGGCATTCGCCCGCGTCACAATCCAATGAAAGCGCTGATGCAAATGGAGGATATGGTCGAGCAACTCGATATCCTGCTGTAGGCGGGCGGCCCCTTCGTATTGCAAATCCGCGGCAAGACGGTCACGTTTTACTAGTAATGTTTCTCGCAGTATTGAGACTTCACCATTGAGAGCTGTGTTGAAACGCTGCACTTGCTCCCGGTATGCCTCGCGTGAGACCCACCCTACGCACGGTGCGGTACAGGCACCAATTTGACCGCTCACGCAAGGCGACGATTCGGGAGCTGGCGAGAGGTTGCCTGGACAGGTTCTGAGACCAAAAAGCCGAGCGAGGAGTCGTTGGGCTCGCTCGGCGAAGTCGCGATTGCGGAACGGACCGATATACAGGGCGCGATCACTTCCCGGTTTTGCCGTGACCGACAGGCGGGGATAAGCATTCCTGACGCTGAGTTTGAGAAATGCGACGCGGGGAAGGTGCTTGGAAAGTCGATTATACGGCGGTTTGAGGGTGCGAATCAGACTAGCCTCACGTAAAGACGCCTCAAGCTCTGAGCCGGTTTGTTCGTAGACAACGTCGCGTGCGTGGCGGACCAAGTCGAGGACCTTGTCGCTATGTCCCGAAGAATTGGTGAAATAGGAGTTGACTCGACGATGAAGATTCTTGGCCTTACCGATGTAGAGCAGCTTCCCCTCTGCGCCGAGCATCCGATATACTCCGGGGCTTGCCGGAATATTTGCCAGAGTCGGGCGGGGGACAAAACATTCAAAACGGCGACCATCGCGGGCGCTGTGCTGAAACTCGATTAGCTGGCCGAGCGTGGTGACTCCTTGTTGGGCGAGTCGCTCCAGAAAAATACAAAAGACTTCCGCCGTCACCCGCGCATCGGCCAAGGCGCGATGTTGGGTCGGGTACGAGACGCCAAGGTGGGCGGCGACCGAGTCGAGTGAACGGGACCGAATACCGGATAGCAGTCGTCTGGCCAGCTTCAGGGTGCAAACGGAGAGGTTACGCAAAGGGGCAGCGACGAGACGGTGCGCGTCAAAGTTGAGGAAGCCAAGGTCAAAGCTGGCGTTATGGGCAACGATCACTGCCTGGCCGAGAAAACGTTGCAACTGAGGAAAGATATCTTCAATCCGGGGCTGGTCTCTGAGCATGGCATCGGTGATGCCGGTCAAACGGGTTATCCCGGCTGGAACATGCCGGCCCGGATTGAGTAGGGTATGAAACTCCTCGCCAAACTTCCCGTGGCTGACTCGAATTGCGGCGACTTCAGTCATGGCCGCTTTACCGGGTTTGAGGCCGGTTGTTTCGAGGTCAAGAACGACAAACTGGATATCGTGGAGTGGTCGATCGAGGTCGGCATGGAGGGTGAGCGTCCAGCGGTCCGTTTTCGCATCGTAGGAACAGTGCTGATCAGCACCAAGGGCCGCATGGATGAGACGGGCGCCCAGTTCCGGATCACGTTGAGAAGGAAAGGGGGCAATCGCGCCTGAGACGAAAATCTCGTGGAGCAACTCGGTCGAGGTTACCCCGCCTGGCCGGTCCGCGAGATAGTCGTAGAGTTTTTGTCGCACGCGGAGCGTAACCTAGCGCCTTCCCGGGTATTTGACAAAAGGACGGTTATATTCCGGCAATCGTCATACGGGCAATTTTCACTGTTGGTGCGGAGATCGTCCCGCGCCGTTCTAAGTCGTTGCCTATGACCTCAATGTTTTTGAACATATCGAGCAGATTGCCGGCGATAGTGATCTCCTCCACCGGATAGGCGATCTCTCCGTCTTCGATCCACAGCCCAACCGCCCCCCGCGAATAATCGCCCGTCACGGAGTTGACACCGAATCCGGACAACTCGGTGACGTATAAGCCGGAGCGAACCGAACGAATAATATCCTCGGGTGGGGTCGTACCGGGCCGTAAGAAGAAATTCGTTGTGCTGGCGGCCGGAGTATCAGCAAAAGAGCGGCTAGCGTTGCCCGTGGACCGGAGGCCGAGTTTACGGGCAGAATAGGTATCCAGGAGATAGCTCGTGAGCACCCCGTCCTCAACAACAATATTCTGGCGGGTCGGCAGTCCTTCTCCATCAAAAGGTTTTGAACCTAAAGCGGAGGGAATGCGTGCGTGGTCTTCGACAAAGAGCCCATCTGCCGCAATCTTCTCGCCGACTTTATCCAGGAGGAAAGAAGTCTTTCGATATAAGGCCGAGCCGGAAATCGCACTGGCCAGATGACGGAGTAAACTGGCCGCCATCTCCGGTTCAAAGACAACCGGCGCGTCTTGGGTCCGGACTTGTTTTGCCCCAAGACGACGGACCGTCCGTTCTGCAGCTTTTTGGCCGACCGCTTTTGCCGCTTCAAGATCCTTGAGTTTGCGTTGTGATGAATACCAGTAATCTCGCTGCATCCCTCCATCTTGGGAAGCGACCGGAACAACACTCAACGAGAAGCTCGTGGTGTGGTAGCTGCCACAAAATCCCAAGGAGTTTGCATAGACCATTTCACGAGATGCATTCGCAAACTCGGCACCCTCGGAATTCGTAATTCTTGAATCGCTGGCAAACGCTGCTTCCTCCGCTTCTCGGGCCCGCGTAAGTTTCTCCTCTACCGTAAGGGGCGCATTGGTATCGGAGAGATCGAGGTCTGGAACGTCCTGGGCCAAATCTGACTGGGCGGGGAGACCGGAGAATTCATCGGCCGCCGTCGCTTTGGCAAGATCGAAGGTTTCCGTCACAAAAGCCTGTAATGCGGCCTGAGTAAAATTTGCGGTCGAGGTAATAGCACTGCTCTGACCCGCAAAAAGGCGCAGCCCCATCCGTTTCTCTTGGGAGTTTTGAATTTTCTCAACTTTTCCCAGGCGAATACCTGCAGAAAAAGATTCCCCGCTCGCAATCACTAAATCTCCTGCGGTTGCACCCTGCTGACGGGCTTGATCAAGAACATCTGCGGCAAGTTCTGTCAGGTCCATATCTGTCCTTTATTGTGAGGGGGAAGACTCCACAGCACGCGGAGTGTGGTCGTTGCGCACTCCGCTTCCTATGCCTGAGTTCCGCCGACAGTCAGTCCATCGACGCGGATAGTGGGAAGGCCGACGCCAACCGGGACGGACTGGCCTTCTTTGCCACAGGTACCAATGCCTTCGTCAAGCTTGAGATCATTGCCGACCATGGAAATACGCGTTAGAACATCCGGCCCATTCCCAATCAGGGTAGCGCCTTTGACGGGGCGCGTGACTTTCCCATCTTCAATCAGATAGGCCTCACTTGCTGAAAAGACGAATTTCCCGCTGGTAATGTCAACCTGGCCTCCCCCAAAAGAGACGGCGTACAGGCCGTTCGGAACCGAACGAATAATATCTTCCGGTGTTGATTCACCGGGCAGCATGAACGTATTCGTCATGCGGGGCATGGGAACATGGGCAAAACTCTCCCGCCGCCCGTTCCCGGTCGGTTGCATATTCATCAGCTTGGCGTTGAGACGGTCCTGCAGATAGCCGGTGAGGGTGCCGTTTTCTATGAGGACTGTGCGACCCGTGGGCGTGCCTTCATCGTCGCAATTTAAAGACCCGCGGCGGTTCGGTAGGGTCCCGTCGTCAACGACCGTACAAAGTTCGGACGCAACTCGCCGGCCCAGGCGATCACTAAAGGCAGAGACTTTCTTACGGTTGAAATCGCCCTCAAGACCGTGGCCAATCGCCTCATGCAGAAGAATGCCCGGCCAGCCGGACCCCAGCACAACTGAAAGAGATCCTGCAGGAGCATCAATCGCCTCCAGCCCGAGAATCGCCTGGCGGGCTGCCTCCTTTGTGAAAGTTTTCCAGCGAGCATCATCATAGACAAAATCAAACTCGACGCGCCCGCCACCGCCATAACTCCCCTGTTGCCGTGTCGTACCGTCCTCAGCGATACAGGTCACCTGGAGACGCAGGAGCGGGCGGGTGTCTACAGCGACGCTGCCATCCGATGAGAGAATCAAAACATTTTTCTGCTCAACGGCAACGGAGGCGAGAACGTTGGTAACCCGAGGGTCATACGCCCGTGCTTCTTCATCGATTTGCTGGAGGAGTTGGATCTTGTCCTGGAGAGGAACTGCGATAGGGGGAGTGGCAAGAGGATAGAGGTCTCTGTGTGGCTGAGTACGCTGTAGAGGAACAACTTGGGTCTGCGTTGTCTCTTGGGTAATAGCCCTCGCTGTTCGTGCGGCGACTTGGAGTGTTTCCTGTGTAATTTCGTCAGAATGGGCGTAGCCTGTTTTATCACCAGCAAGGACACGGACGCCAGCACCCTGAGAGACCGAGCGAGAAGCTTTTTTCACAATCCCTTCCTCGAGAGAGAGCGCTTCAGCCGTTCGGGATTCAAAGTAAATGTCCGCATAATCTGCTCGACGTTCAACTGCGGTCTCGAGAACCTGCTCCAGTTGCCGATCTGTCAGGTCATATTGATCAAGAAATTGTGATTGAGAGTCGACCGGAGGATTTTTCATAAGATGACATCCTTAGAATTCACCCGTGGCAGGGAGCCTTGCCACACTATGTGTATATGGTTGAGGAGTTGACTTCGCTTGCCGGTAAAGATACAAGACCTCTTCGCAGAGCTCAAGGGAGAAGGTAAGTTCCCGTGGAGACCTGCTGACCTTATTCACATTGAGCGGTACGAAACTTTTGTCCCGCTTGACAAGGGTGAGGCGAGTCTCTATAAGTAGAAGTTCGCGGAAAGCTCTTTGAAAGCTAAACAGTAGTAAGAACTTCCTCCACCAGGAGGAAGTGCCAGTATGCAGAATACATGCCTAAGCCTATATTAAGGAAACTCGTTTTCCTTACTCCATTTAAGTGGAGAGTTTGATCCTGGCTCAGAGCGAACGCTGGCGGCGTGCTTAACACATGCAAGTCGAGCGAGAAAGGGAACTTCGGTTCCTGAGTACAGCGGCGAACGGGTGAGTAAGACGTGGGTGATCTACCCCTAGGGTGGGAATAACCCGGGGAAACCCGGGCTAATACCGAATAAGACCACAGGAGGCAACTCCAGGGGTCAAAGGGAGCTTCGGCCTCCCCCAAGGGATGAGCCCGCGGCCTATCAGCTTGTTGGTGGGGTAAAGGCCCACCAAGGCGAAGACGGGTAGCTGGTCTGAGAGGATGACCAGTCACACGGGGACTGAGACACGGCCCCGACTCCTACGGGAGGCAGCAGTGGGGAATATTGGACAATGGGGGAAACCCTGATCCAGCGACGCCGCGTGGGTGATGAAGGCTTTCGAGTCGTAAAGCCCTGTCAGGAGGAAAGAACGCTCCTATAGCGAATACCTATAGGAAGTGACGGTACCTCCAAAGGAAGCACCGGCCAACTCCGTGCCAGCAGCCGCGGTAAGACGGAGGGTGCGAGCGTTGCTCGGAATCACTGGGCGTAAAGGGTGCGTAGGCGGTCCTTCAAGTCTGACGTGAAAGCCCAGGGCTCACCCCTGGAAGTGCGCCAGAAACTGATGGACTTGAGTACCGGAGGGGAGAGTGGAATTCCCGGTGTAGCGGTGAAATGCGTAGATATCGGGAGGAATACCGGTGGCGAAAGCGACTCTCTGGACGGTTACTGACGCTGAGGCACGAAAGCGTGGGGAGCAAACAGGATTAGATACCCTGGTAGTCCACGCCGTAAACGATGGGCACTAGGTGTCGGGGGTATCCACTCCCTCGGTGCCGCCGCTAACGCATTAAGTGCCCCGCCTGGGAACTACGGTCGCAAGATTAAAACTCAAAGGAATTGACGGGGGCCCGCACAAGCGGTGGAGCATGTGGTTCAATTCGATGCAACGCGAAAAACCTTACCTGGGTTTGACATCTGACGAACCTCTGCGAAACCAGAGGGTGCCCTTCGGGGAATGTCAAGACAGGTGCTGC
>JAJDTY010000007.1:0-127500 GCA_022826945.1 Candidatus Binatia bacterium | reverse complement strand
GAATCAACTCCTCCTGAGAAAGCGACGAGCGTAGGCCCTATCCTTTCAAGGTATACTTTAAGCTTATCGATTTTCTGGGTGAGTTCGATATCCATATCCGTACACGGCTCAATGTTCACGTTAAATGCCCTCCGCGTGGAAGATATCTGTTGTCAGATAACGCTCTCCAGCATCACAAAAAATAGTGAGAACGCTCTTTCCTTCTCCTAAATTTTTCGCAATACGGACGGATGCTGCACAGACTGCACCAGATGAAATGCCCACAAGAATACCTTCCTGGCGGGCGAGGTCCCGTGTATACGTTGTGGCTTCTTCATCTGACACGGAGAGGACCTCATCATAGATTTCCGTATCCAAGATTGAGGGGACAAACCCCGCACCAATCCCCTGAATGTTGTGGTAGCCTGGGTCTTTCCCTGCAAGAACGGGAGAGGCAGTCGGCTCAACAGCAAAGATTTGGAGATGCGGATGTTCTTGCCTCAGAACTTCTCCAACGCCAGTGATTGTTCCTCCAGTCCCAACTCCGAGGACGAGAGCATCGAGGTGGGGGAGCTGTTGCAGGATTTCTTGGGCGGTTGTTTGCTGATGTATTTCTGGGTTTGCTGGATTATCGAATTGTTGTGGCATAAAGTAGCGAGGGTGACTGGCAGCGGTTTGTTGCGCCTTCTGAATCGCCGCGTGCATTCCTTTTGTATCTGGCGTCAAAATCAGATCCGCGCCGTATGCGGCAAGCAGGTTCTGGCGTTCTTCACTCATCGTGTCCGGCATTGTGAGGGTCAATTGATAGCCCTTCACTGCCGAAACAAGGGCGAGGCCTATCCCGGTGTTTCCACTCGTCGGCTCAACAATGGTCATTCCTGGCGTTAACTCTCCCGAGCGTTCCGCTGCTTCGATCATGCTGAGGCAAATCCGGTCTTTGAGGCTCCCGCCAGGATTGAGTGATTCAAGCTTTGCCCATATCTCGGCGCTTCCAGGGCTCGGAATATTGCGGAGTTGAACAATGGGAGTATTCCCAATGAGTTGGAGGAGAGAATCTGCGACTTGGCAAGGTGCAGGCATAATGCAACAGATAAAAATGCTCAGTGCTTAGGCATAGAAGAACCTCTCTCACGCTATCCAGGTCAACCTTGAAAGTCAATTCAGCGATGGCCCGTACAATCGTCCTTTTCCCCGGCAGTCTTGGAGACTTTCTCTGCTTTTTACCCGCGTTACAGGCGATTGGCGAACATCAACATAACCTTGTTGTTGTGGGCAGAGAAACGACTCGTACCCTTCTTGAGGCCTTCATATGCTTCCCTCAATCCGTCTCGGTACAGACTGTTTCCCTCGATGAGGCGCGCTTTGCTCGCCTTTTCGTTTCCTGTTCTTTCACTAGGGATGCTGATCTCGACAGCTTTTTTTTACCTGCCACCTCAGTTTTCTCGTGGTTTGGCTCCTCCCTCCCACAGATGAAGAAGAATCTGGAGCAGTATGCACTTGGTCGAGTTATGGTCTTCTCCTTTTTTTCAGGCCAAGTTGAGTCTCATGCCAGCGTTTATTATTTGAACTGTCTAGGGGAGCAAGGAAAGGAAAGGTTGTATAGGCCTCCTTCCGTACAGCTCAAAGAGCCGTGGATCCAATGGGGGATAGAATATTGGCGACAAAGAGGGTGGGAGTCGAAGCATGTCTTAATCGTCCATCCAGGCAGTGGTGGGCAGAGAAAACGCTGGAGAGCAGAAGGATTTCGGCAGGTGGCCGAGCGGTGGAGCAAAAGCGTAGACCGGGAAGTGCTTATATTGCTTGGACCTGCCGAGACGGAGGAGGCCGAGTATTGGCGTCGCTGTGGCCATGTTGAGACATCTCTTGAGCTTCCTCAGGTCGCGAGTATCCTTACCCGAGCAACCTGTTATCTAGGAAATGACTCTGGAGTGAGCCATCTTGCCGGGGCGGCCGGCGTACAGGGTGTCGTCATATTTGGACCGACTCGACCTGAACAATGGTGTCCTCTCGGGGGAAGGCTCCAGGTCATCAAAAATACCCGATGCCGCGAGAAATGGCCGGATCGAGCGGGGATTTCTCTGGAAGAAGTGACGCCAGAGCAAGTCTTGGAGAGACTGACCACAGGGCTTAGACGTGCCCACTGAGTGTCAAGGCGTGTGAGAACCCACTATAGTGTGGCATAATGGATGGGATACTGATGGAGGGCCATTGTAATGAGCGAAGAAGAACAAGGGCAGGGGCAGGGGTTCCGGGTCACCGACCGACGCCGCTTCTCTCCGGAATCAGGAGAGCCTCGATCAACGCAGACAGAGGAGAGTGCTGCGGATGTCCAACAAGAACCGGATCAGCCTCAAGCCGAGACGCAGGAGACATCAGCGCAAGGTCGCTCTCATGAGGCCGCCTCTGACCAAGTTGAGATTACTTTTTCGAGCTTTATTCTTGGCCTGAGCACACAAGCGCTCATATCGCTCGGAGAGATTCCAGCCGCTCCTGGTCAGGCAACCCAAACCGATCTTACCGCCGCACGGCAGATGATTGACGTCCTTGCTATGCTACAACAAAAAACTTCTGGCAACCTTGATGCAGGTGAGGGGCAGATGTTGGAAAATGTACTGTACGATTTGCGGATGCGATACGTCAAGCTCAAAAGGGAAGGAGGTCCTGTGTAGCGGGGCGATACGGTCGTCGATATTGTCGGCTCCCCGCCCTTATTTGTGATGGATATGCAGCGAATATTGTGGAAACTCATTGGTTGTCTTTTCCTAGGCCTGCTTGGAATTGCGAGTGTTCTTGGCTGGCAGTTTTACCATAAATTAGAAGACGCAGCCGTTACACGTTTCTCTGACCACCGCTGGGCAGTCCCATCCAAGGTTTATGCGCGTCCGCTCCTCCTTTACCCTGGCCTCAATGTCGAAGAGGTGGCTCTCTTCGACCATCTGGCCCGCTTGGATTATCAACAGGTCGAACATCCCATCCGTGCTCGAGGAGATTATTGGCGCAATACCCAAAGCGGAGAAGTTCAGATTTTTTTACGAGAATCTACGTATCCCGGACGAGAGCGCTCTGCCCGACGGATTCTGCTGTCCATAGAACAGGGGCGCATCGAACACCTGACCGATCTTGACGATGAGACTGAAATCCAGGCTATCGAGACGGAGCCGGAAATCATTACGCGTTTCTATGCCCAGGCGTGGGAAGAACGCAGGGTAGTAAAACTCTACGAGGTTCCCTCTCTGCTTGTCAAAGCCGTGCTGGCGGCTGAAGATCATCGCTTTTTTGAGCATAGCGGGGTTGATTGGTGGCGCATCTTGGGAGCTTTATGGGCAAACGTCACGGCTGGACGAACCGTCCAGGGTGGCAGCACGCTGACGCAGCAGCTGATTAAGAACTTCTTTCTTTCCCAAGAAAGAACCATCAAGCGCAAGCTGACCGAAGTCTGTCTGGCGCTCATTATTGAAAATCATTATTCCAAGCTGCAAATCCTCGAGAATTATTTGAATGAAATCTACTTGGGTCAGCGGGGTGCGAAAAGCATTTTGGGTATTTGGGAAGCAGCCCGATTCTACTTTGGAAAGGCGCCTCGTGATTTAACGCTCGGAGAAATGGCAATCATTGCTGGCATGATCAAAGCACCGAACCGATATGCACCCAACCGTCATCCTGAGCGCGCCATCCTGCGGCGTAATCATATTCTCCAAAGAATGGTCACATTAGGGACCATTACGGAAGAGGAAGCAGACGCGGCCCGGCACGAAGAAACGGGACCGCGTCAGATGCCCCCTGAGAAAAATAAAGCGCCGTATTTTGTCGACTTCATCAGAAAAGAGCTTGAGGCCAGTTACCCTGCTGGAACATTGACCAAGGCCGGGCTCAATATATTTACTGTTTTAGATATGCGACTTCAGCAGATCGCGCGTGAAGTCATTCAGACAGGGCTGGCGGAACTTGAGGAAAGGCACCCGCAGTTGAAACGAGAGATGCCCGAAGGGCGCCTTCAGGCATGCCTGGTTGCTATCCAGCCTCAAACTGGACATATTCTTGCTTTGGTGGGAGGGCGTGAATACCAAGTATCGCAGTTTAATCGGACAGTTCAAGCTCGCCGGCAACTTGGCTCGATTTTTAAGCCAGTGGTGTTTCTGGCAGCTCTTGAAAAAGAAAGGCAACAGCGAGACGGTCGGTTCCTGCCCACTAGTCTGGTGAACGATGCGCCCTTCAGTTGGTTCTATGAAGATAAAGAATGGAGTCCGCGCAACTATAAGAACCGTTATCGGGGTATGGTGAGTCTTCGAAAAGCTCTTGAAAAATCATCGAATGCGGCGACGGCGCGTATTGCTCAGGAAGTCGGTCTTGAACCCGCTCGCCAAATGGCCGTTCGTATGGGCTTTACCAGCCCTTTGCCGGCCTACCCTTCACTTGCTCTCGGAGCGGCTGAAGTGACTCCCCTCGAGGTCGCCTTCGCGTACAGTACTCTGGCCAATCAAGGTATTGCGACCCAGCCAGAGACTATTCACTGGATCACCAGTCGCACGGGGGAAACAATCGAGCAGCACCAGATGACGGTCAAACGGCAGATTCATGCGGACGATGCGTATGTTTTGACTCACCTGCTGGAGGGAGTAATGAAACAGGGAACGGGTGTGGGTGCCCGTCGGCGGGGATTTGTCCGTCCTGCCGCAGGAAAGACGGGAACTACGAACGATTACGGAGATGCCTGGTTTGTAGGCTATACGCCTGATCTCTTGACGGTTGTATGGGTCGGGTTTGATCGCCGAGTTTCGCTTAACCTCTCCGGTGCCCAAGCGGCATTGCCTATTTGGACTGCATTTATGAAGCGCGCAACAGTAGGGATGCCGGTCACGGATTTTTCGTCTCCACCTGGGGTGACGCTTGTGGCGATTGATCAGCAAACTGGTTTGCGTGCGACTCCTCATTGTCCCAACGTTATGCAAGAGGCTTTCCCAAAGGGGCAAGAGCCGATTCTTTCGTGTCCGTACCACACTGCTGGCTCGACCCCGTCCCGTCCCCCCGTTCGTACGACGTCAGCAGATCTCCCATCCCCCGTACCTAAGCTACCTGTTGGAAAGGCGCCTGTGGTGCTGTCTGAGTCTTTGCACCCTGTTTCAGTCGCTACGCCATCACCGCCACTAGGCCGGTCAAAACCGTGGTGGAATATATTGTAATGACACTGCTGCGCTCTCTATGGAGGTCTCTGTTGCCGAGTGCCATTCTCGTGCTGGCGTGTGGAAGTCTCGCCGGATACGCACAAGAGGGTGCAGCTTATAATCGAGTCGAAGAAGCGGCGCAGCAAAACGGAAGACAGCTACAGTATCGGGGAATGCTACAAGAGCACGCGGCTCCCTCCCTGCCTGATCCTGCCGTATTTTCTCCCCAGGATCGTATCGCCCTCCATTTTGTCGAACAAGGCCAAGCCGCATTGAATCAGGAGGATTTCCATCGTGCCCGCATCTTTTTCGAGCGAGCAGTGAACATTGCTCCTTTGCAACCCTACGGTTATTACTTTCTCGGTCGCGCGACTTTTGCTCAAGGTGACGCACACCAGGCCTTGGTATTTTTACTGAAAGCGGAGCTCGCGTTACCAGAAGAGAACGCTGATTGGATGGCGAAAACGAAATGTCTCCAGGGAATGATTCATGAAGACTTAGGAGAATATGGAGAGGCCCGGCTCAGTTACCAACGCTGCCTGGAAATCTCTCCCCAAAGCTTACGCGCCATGAGTGGCCTTGCCCGGCTACCCGATGAGAGTGAGCCGTGAACATGCCGAGTCAAAAGGAACTTACGGTCTTGGGCATTGAGTCCTCGTGCGACGACACAGCCGTGGCCGTCCTGCGTGGACGAAGCATCTTGTCTAACATTGTCTCATCTCAGGATGCGGTTCATGGTCCCTATGGTGGGATCGTGCCTGAACTAGCCTCGCGGCAGCATATACAAAATACCCTTCCCGTTCTTGATGCGGCGTTGGAGCAAGCCCATATCACGCTCGACGCTATTGACGGGATCGCCGTCACTGCTGGACCGGGTTTGGTCGGTTCGTTGCTGGTTGGCGTGTCGCTTGCGAAGGCGCTCGCCTTTGCCAAGAATCTCCCCTTTATTGGCATCAATCACCTCGAGGGACATCTGCTGGCGGTGCAGCTCGAACGCAAGGTCGATTTTCCATTCCTATGCGTATTAGTGTCCGGTGGCCATACGAGTTTATATCTTGCACGGGACTGGGGACACTACCAGCGTCTCGGCGCGACCCGGGATGATGCGGCCGGTGAAGCGTTCGATAAGGGCGCGAAAATGCTCGGTCTCGGGTATCCGGGCGGTCGGATTATTGATGAACTTGCCAAAGCAGGCCGACGGGATGCTGTTCGGTTCCCCCGTGCGCGTATTAAAAAGGCGAGGTACGATTTTAGCTATAGTGGGCTCAAGACTGCGCTACGACAATTTCTCGTCTCTCCGGAGCGAGATCGATATACCCCCGCCGATATTGCAGCCAGTTATCAAGAAGCCGTGGTAGACTCTGTGGTGGACACCACTATACGAGCAGCTCATGATCTGAACATCAGCCGTGTTGTCGTATCCGGCGGCGTCTCGGCCAATTCCCGGCTGCGCCAGTGCATGACCGAAGCCGGAGAGCGAAACGGTTTCCGGTCCTTCTTCCCGCCGTTGAAGCTGTGTACGGATAATGCAGCCATGATCGCTTTTGCCGGGGCTTGGCGTCTTACCGCGGGACAGCGCTCTGGGTTGGATCTGAATGCGTCTGCCGTGCTGCCGTTAGAGAATGCCTAGGAGAGCCCCGGTGTGAAAGCCTCCGCACCGACCTTGCTTCAACAAGCCCGTTTCGCCCTTGGCGAACTTGGCATTCGTCCCCATAAACGTCTTGGCCAGCATTTTCTCGTTGATGCCGACGTTATTCAGCGTATGATGGTGGCGGCGGCCATCTGCCCTGAAGATAACGTGTTGGAGATCGGACCGGGGCTTGGAGCGCTCTCTGAAATTTTGGTCAAGGAGGCGGGCCGGTTCATTTTAGTCGAAATGGACGCGACGTTGGCCGAACGACTGGCTGCACGCTTCGCTCACGACGGGCACGTCCGGATGATAGTGGCTGACTTTCTCCGCCTGGATCTAGAAGACACGTTTCAAGAGCAGTCTCTCAAGGTCGTGTCCAGCCTCCCATACAATGCGGCGACGCCCATCCTCTTCCGGTTGCTCAACCATCGGACGCATTTCTCACAGGCCACGGTCATGCTCCAGCGGGAGGTGGCCGAGCGTATTACGGCCTCTCCGGGGACAAAGGCGTATGGCGTGCTATCCGTTTTGATTCAACTCTACGCGACGACGGAAGCGGTGTGCTCGGTTGGGCCCCGCAGTTTCTTCCCTGCGCCTCAAGTACACTCCCAAGTGATTAAACTAATTTTTCACAAAGAGCCTCGGGTTGAAGTTGCTGATGAGGGTCTGTTTCGTCAGATCGTGAAGGCGGCCTTTAATCAACGCCGGAAAACGCTCCGCAATGCGTTGCGCGGGGTTGGTAGGGCAGACCTTGAAGCCATTGGCCAACGAGCGGATATTGACTTGCAGCGCCGTGGCGAGACGCTGAGCCTTGAGGCCTTCGCACGCCTGACAAATAGTTGGCGGGGGTAATTTCTCTGTATAAAAGGGGATGCTATGGAACGGAAAGTCATCGCATACACCGTTAAAGACCAGATCGCCACGCTCACCCTCAACCGTCCTCAGCGCAGAAATTCGTGGACAGGGAGAATGCACGTTGAGTATCGCTGGTCCATTGAGCAAGCCGAGAACGACCCAGAGGTGCGAGCCATTCTTGTGACTGGAGCGGGCCGGGATTTTTGCGTTGGGGCGGATTCGCGGGCGCTTGAGGGCCATGTTGAAAAAGGCGGCTACGACCCAGGCACGCCAGACACCATGCCGACTCCTGGCTATGGCGTTCGGCCTGAGTTTGACGCAGATTTTGCGTATCAATTCGGTCTGACCAAACCGGTGATTGCGGCCATTAACGGCGCGGTCGCTGGTGCCGGCCTAGCTGTCGCCTGCTATGCCGATATCCGTTTTGCTGCGGAAGGTGCGAAATTTACGACCGCCCACGGGGCTCTGAACCTGCCGGCTGAGTTTGGTCTATCCTGGCTGCTCCCGCGTCTGATGGGCGTCACGCGGGCGAATGATATCCTGCTCACGAGCCGTATCTTTCTGGCAGAAGAAGCCTATGAATTAGGGCTGGTCAATAAAGTCCTACCGTTCGACGAACTCCTGCCCTACACGTACGACTACATCCGCAAAATGATAACACGTGTTTCCCCTGGGTCTTTACGGACAACCAAAAACCAGATCTATGCCGACTTGCACGGCGATGCGGCCTCGGCAGTCCAACGTTCGCGCAGTCTGATTGACCGCATGATGACCGAACCGAACTTTCGTGAAGGCGTCGCCGCCTTCATGGAAAAGCGTCCGCCGCGTTGGTCAGGACAGTGAGCGTCTATAGGCCCAACTCCGACACCGCCAAACCCAGCCGCGACATATCGAGTGAAATCCAGACAATCCAGGCGGTCAGAACCAGCGCCACTCCAGTAAAAACTTGAATGCGCCTGACCAGACCAGGTAGCTTATCCGGCGGGAATGCCTCCCCGCGCACCTCGGTGCGGACCAGGCGATGACCCATGCCCAGGGAAACCGCAGCGCTCACGTTAATCAGAATAAAAACAATGAGAAGTTTCAGGCTCAGCAGGCTACCGAAGTCTGATAAATATCCCTCTGGCGTAAAGAAGGCTAAGCTGGGCTTGGCCTTGAAAGCCGTGAGATTCCACGCGCCGGTCATCAGCACGACTCCGAGTGAGCCGATGCTGAGCGGATTGTAGTATTTCAGACCCTTGGCCAAGTAGGTCTGTTTTGCTGCTGGGTCATCAATCTGAGCGGCCGGTGGAAGCAAGGTGACGAGGAGGGTGACGCCACTGCCAAAGAAGACCGCCAAGCTGAGGACATGCGTCCATAGGAGAATGAAATCACTCATCAGGCGGACGTTAAACCAGAGGGCACTAGAAATGTAAATGGCCGCCCGATAAGGATGTTTGACACTCAAAACGGGGGCCGATATCTTGACCGGACTTGATGTTTTCTCTTTGTTTTATGTTCCCTTAGGAGAGATAAGGAAGGACGAATGGCCGAAAACGTCTTACTGCGCCATGAAGATATCCCTGACATTCACAAACTTGATGTCTACCTGGCTCATGATGGCTATGCCGCAGCGCGTCAGGCGCTGACGACGCTCAAGCCTGAAGAAGTCACCGCTCAAGTAAAAGAATCGAACCTGCGTGGGCGAGGCGGGGCGGGTTTTCCGGCAGGCGTCAAATGGGGGTTCTTGCCCAAGGACTCGGATAAGCCCGTCTATCTATGCTGCAACGCAGACGAGAGTGAGCCCGGAACGTTCAAAGATCGGGCGATCATCGAAAAGAACACCCATATCCTCTTAGAAGGTATTCTCATCACCTGCTATGCCATCAACGCCCACACGGCCTATATCTATATCAGAGGTGAATTCGCTTACGGTGCAAAATGTCTGGAACAAGCCTTGGCCGAGGCGTATGACCAGGGACTGTTTGGCAAAGATATTTTCGGGACCGGCTTTGATCTTGAGGTCTACGTCCACCGGGGAGCCGGGGCCTATATCTGTGGAGAGGAGACCGGTCTGATTGAGTCGCTTGAGGGCAAGCGCGCCTACCCCCGCATCAAACCGCCGTTCCCCGCCGTATATGGCTTATTTGGCTGCCCAACTATCGTGAATAATGTGGAAACGCTTGCCTGCGTGCCGTCTATCATCAAAAACGGTCCAGACTGGTTTCGGTCCATTGGGCCGGAAAGCGGACCGGGCCCCAAAATATATGGAGTCAGCGGGCATGTTGAGAAGCCCGGTATGTTTGAGCTGCCCATGGGTATGCCGCTGCGCGAGGTGATTTACGACTATGCGGGGGGTATCAAGGATGGCAAACAACTCAAGGCCGTCATGCCGGCCGGGTCGTCCTTCCCTGTTTTGACGCCGGATGAGATTGATGTCCATATGGATTTCGACTCCATGCGCGCCATCGGTGCCTTTCTGGGTACCGCCGGCATTATCGTGATGGACGAAGATACCTGTATGGTGCGCGCCTTGGAGATCGTTGACCGCTTCTATCATCACGAGTCCTGCGGCCAATGCTCGCCGTGTCGAGAAGGAACCGGCTGGTTACACAAACTCCTGGTTCGACTCGAAGAGGGCAACGGCAAAGCCGAGGATATCGACCTGATAGACCGTATTTGTACTAATATGATGGGCAATACGGTGTGTGTCCTAGCTGACGCGGCGGCCATGCCAACCCAGAGTTATCTGACGAAGTTTCGCGACGAGTTTGTTGCCCATGTGACGGAAGGTGGCTGCCCGCTGAAAAAAGCAGCGGTCCAGCCCGAAGCTGCCTAAGTCTCCCCCAGAGGTTTTCATGCCAACACTTGAAATCGATGGCCAAGAAGTGACGGTCGAAGACGGTCTCAACGTCATCCAAGCCGCCGAACAGGTCGGCATTGAAGTACCGCACTACTGTTACCATCCCGGACTCAGCATATCGGGGAACTGCCGCATGTGCCTGGTCGAGATCGAAAACATGCCTAAGCTCCAGATCGGCTGTAATACGCGTGTTGCCGATGGGATGGTGGTAAAAACCACCAGTGAAAGAGCGAAACATGCCCAAGCCGCGGTGCTCGAATTTCTTTTGATCAACCATCCGATTGATTGTCCCATCTGCGACCAGGCTGGCGAGTGCAAGCTCCAAGACTATTACATGCTGTACGGCGCCTATAAGAGTGAGATGCAGCTTGAAGCCAAGGTGCATAAGGGGAAAGTGGTTGACCTGGGACCCGAAGTCGTGCTCGACGAAGAGCGCTGTATTCTGTGCGCCCGCTGTACCCGCTTCTGCGATGAAATAACCCAGACCGGCGAGTTAGGTATTTTTGAGCGCGGGGATCATTCTCGCATCAGTCTCTTTCCAGGGAAGAAACTCGACAATCCCTATTCCGGCAACGTTGTTGACGTGTGCCCGGTAGGGGCGCTGACGAGCAAGGATTTCCGCTTCAAGTCCCGGGTCTGGTATCTTGAAAAAACGCCCTCGACCTGCACCCGTTGCGCCACCGGTTGCAATATCGATATCTACCATCGGCGGAGCGAGATCTTTCGGTTTCGGCCGCGCCAGAATCCCGACGTCAATGCGTATTGGATGTGTGATGAGGGGCGGCACTGGTACAAGTCCTTTCAACAGGACAGCCGGATTCCCACTCCTTTAGTCCGCGATGAATCGTCTTTTACGGTCGCCTCGTGGGACGAGGCTGGAAAAAAGGTGGCCCACGCCGTCCGTTCGACCCAAGACGAGCATGGGGCGGATGCGGTCGCGGCGATTATTGGAGCCAAGGCAACTAACGAAGAAGCCTTTCTGCTCTCCCGCCTGCTCAGAGAGCAAATCGGTTCCACACACACGGCAGGCTTGTCGTGGTCTCCGACCGATGCGTTTCATGATGACTTCCTGATCCACGCCGACAAAAATCCGAACACGCAGGGACTGAAGAGTCTGGGGCTACTGAACGGTGGGGGCGAGGCCGAGGCGGTTCTCGCTACGGCAGAGCAGGGGCAGGTGAAAGTCCTCTTTATTCTTGGCGCGGATCTCGTCACGGCATTTGGCCAAGAACGTATTGATCGCGCCTTGGGCGAAACAACCGTTATCGTGCTCGACACGGACTATAACGGCACGACAGAGTACGCGGACATTGTGCTGCCGGTCGCGGCGGCGGTGGAGACGGACGGGACGTGTACGAATCAGGCCGGGCGTGTCCAGCGGCTCTCTCAGGCCTTCCCGCCACCGGGAGAAGCAAAAGCCGGATGGGAGGCGTTGGCCCTGCTGAGCACGCGGTTGGACGGCCCGGACTCTGTTTCGATTAGCGACGTTTTTAGCGAATTAACGCACTCAGTCCCATCCTTTGCCGGGCTGACGTATGGGAAGATCGGCCTCCAGGGAGCACCCTTAGTCGAAGCCGGACCAGAGACCGATAGCTGAGCCTGTGCGTATTGCCACGTGGAATGTCAATTCGATTCGGGCACGCAAGGAGCGGGTGCTGGACTGGCTCACCCGCCAGCAACTGCCTGAAATCGTTTGTCTGCAAGAAACAAAAGTCACGGACGACGCCTTTCCTCGCCGTGACTTTGAGGACATCGGCTACTGCGTAACCGTTTGTGGACAAAAGACCTATAACGGCGTCGCTATCTTGTCTCGCTCTGAGCCGAGCCAGGTCGTGCGCCGCCTCGACGGTGATCCTGAGGATATTGAAGCTCGTTTCTTGTCCGCTCAGATTACAGGAGTCCACATCCTGTGTCTCTACGTTCCGAACGGACAGGTGGTCGGAAGTGAGAAGTTTGTGTATAAGCGGACTTGGCTGAGCCGCGTCCGGCGCTTTCTTGACGCTCAGTGCGATACCGAAAAGCCGCTCGCCCTGTGTGGAGATTTGAATATCGCGCCCGAAGCGCGGGACGTCCATGACCCGGAGGAATGGCAAGACAGCGTCCTGTTTCATCCGGATATGTGCCAGGCGTTTGCCGCTCTGCGTGAGTGGGGTCTGGTTGATACGTTTCGCCTCCATTACGCCGAAGGCAAGCTGTATAGCTGGTGGGATTATCGCCAACTGGCCTTCCCCAAAAACAAGGGGCTGCGGATTGACCATATTCTCGTTACCCAGTCGCTGGCCGAGCACTGCACGGACGCTGTCATAGACCGCGAGGCGCGCAAAGGCAAGGGCGCTTCGGATCACGCTCCGGTTATTGCCGAATTTGGTGCCGTCCCAGAGTGAAGACCCGAGAAAAACGGAACAGAGGCCCGTTGTCTTTGTAAAGAAAACCTGACAGTGTGAGGGCCTTGGAGGAAGATATGCAGAAGCCACCGGTCGATTACATCAAACGCATTACGGCCAATTATGCCGCGCTTGGCTACAAGACGTATCAATGGGTGCACAACGAAGACACGCCGCCGTGGACCCCGCTGGCCAAGCCCCTGTCGGAATGCCGCCTGGGCTTGATCGCTTCCGGTGGCATTTATGTGACCGGCCAAGTCGCTTTTCATACCAAGGATGATTTTTCCTTCCGAGCCATCCCCAAGGACGTCGCAACCTCAGACCTGCGGACTGCCCATTTTGCTTACGACCAGACGGACGCCCGGCGTGATCCCAACGTCGTCTTCCCAATTGACACGCTCCGCCGCTTAGAAGAAGAAGGTGTCATCGGCGAACTGGCCGACCATGCCTTTACCTTTATGGGCGGTATTTATTCAACCCGGAAAGTCCGTGAGGCATTAGCACCGCAACTGACCGAACAGTTGAAGGCCGAGCGTGTTGATGTGGCTTTGCTGGTCCCCGTTTGACCGGTGTGTCATCAGTCCGTGGGACTGATTGCCCGTAATGCTGAGGCCGCTGGCATCCCGACATTATGCATGGGGAGTGCGCTGGATATTCTCCAGTCCGTTTACCCGCCGCGTGCGGCTTTTCTCGACTACCTGCTCGGCCACACAGCAGGCAAGCCGTTCGAGCCGGAACTCCAGCGCGCGATCCTGCTTGAGGCTCTTGATGCGTTCTCCTCGTTTACAGAGCCTGGTCAGACCAAGCACCTGCCGTTCCGCTGGGCGGAGGATGATAGCTGGAAAGATAGCGTGATGAATGACGGCGACACCCGCACCCCACGCCGCGATACCCCGCAGTATCAAACCGAAGAAGACCGTATTCTGGCTGAGCAGAACGACCCGGAAGCCTGCGGGGTGTGTGAGACGGCGGCTTAAGAGGCGGACACAGACTGTCGGGCAGAGGAAGACAGTATCCCCTCCGAGATCTGTTTCCTCCCCCTTCGGGAGAGGACCAGGGTGGGGATTTCTCTCCGAGGAGACGCAATGGCAGGGCGTGACTCACTTGGTGGAGCCACTGTGGTGGTTGGGTGCGGCGGTATTGGCAGCGCGGTCATTGCCAAGCTCGCCGACCAGGGGATCCCGCTTGTTGCCGCTGATATCGATGATGCGCGCGCTGAGGCAAGCGTCGCTAATCTCTCCACCGAGGCCCTCGCCCGCAGCGTTGACGTGACCGATGAGGCGTCCGTTGCCTCTTTGATTGCCCAGGCGCGGGCGGCCTTCGGCGTCGTCACTCGGCTCGTGTATACGGCCGGCATTATCTATACCGGCAACTTTCTGGAGCTGTCTCCCCGTCAGTGGCGCCGGACGTTCGAAGTGAATCTGACCGGCGCATTTTGCAGTATCCAGGCTACTGCTCGTCACCTGATCGAGAACAATCAACCCGGCCGGATGGTGATGGTTGCCTCGGTTGCCGGGCGCGGTCCGCGTGCCGATAGTAGTGACTACGCGGCGAGTAAAGCCGGCCTCATCAGTTTGGTTCGCTCCGCAGCCGCCAGTCTCGCTGCTGCCAATATCCAGGTCAATGCGGTCTGCCCAGGAATCGTTGATACTCCAATGACGTATGGCATCCATAGGGAGCGGGCCGTCCGGTGCGGCATCAGCGTGGAAGAATCTCTGGCTGGGTTGGCCGACACTATTCCCCTCGGACGGATCGAAAGTCCCCAGGAAGTTGCTGAGGTTATTTGGTTTCTCCTGTCAGATGCAGCGAGCTATATAACTGGCCAGGCGCTTAACGTCTGCGGTGGATTGGCATTTGACTGAGGGATCTGGAAGACAGTGAACGCTCTCTATCTCTTGAGCGTCAAAGGAGGCTGCCATGTTGGGCGTGTGGCATTTCAGCCTGACCGTCTCGGACCTTGAACGATCAATCGTGTTCTACCAGAAGCTCGGACTCAAGCTGATGCTCGTCCAGGAACAGGCCAACGCCTATACGAGTCGCTTGGTTGGGTATGAGAACGCTCACCTCAAGGTCGCCCAATTCATCATCCCAGGCCAGCCGCGTGGTCGCTCGACCCACGACCTTGAGTTGGTTGAGTACATCCATCCAAAAGGCAGGCGGCAGAAGCCGGACATCTGTAATCCCGGCGAGGCCCACCTCGCCCTAACAATTACGGACATCCACGCTCGTTACGAGCAACTCACGGCGGACGGCGTTCATTTCTTCTCGCCGCCGAACGCTATCACTTCAGGCGTCAACCGGGGAGGGTACACCTGTTACTTTTGGGACCCCGACCAGATTGTCCTTGAGTTGGTCCAACCTCCTCCCAACGACTGACTGTATGCTGGGGTTTTTACAACTGCTCGACCAGCTTCTCGACTTCGCTCCATTCCACAATCGGGGTTAGGCGTCGTTTTTCAACCAAGCCGCTTGAGACGATTTTACCAAAGACCTGAAAGGTAGGGGTATGGTCGGGAATATCCACCAGAAAGATGACCTTGGGCTCTTCATTTGAGAACCACGGGCCACCGGCAAAGCGAACCTCTTGCGGGGCGCCGACCGAGGCCGGATTTTTTGCGGCCGAGCCTATGAGTCCGACAAACTCCTTCATTCGCTCCGGGCTTGGGTCCTTGAGCCAAACTTCGTCAAGATAGAGTGCCATGCTTTCCTCCTCAAAAAAGATGTTGAGGGTATAGCAAAGTCCGGACAGGAGAAAAAGGGAAGCCGGCCGACTGAAGTAGGGAGTATCGCAACGAAGCGGTACGGGGCTTTCGGTATCGGGCTTTCTTGGTTAGGGAATTCCTTACATCACTTGGTAGATTCGAGCGCGGCTTTGAGTGCTCCTCGTGCGGGGCATGCGCCCTCGACTGCGCGTTTAAGGCCCGCGATACGGCACGGTGAGGCGATTGCTTTGAGCCCTGAACCCAATGCGCTTTTGGTTCTTGGGTAGGTCTTGCTCTACCACGACGAAGAAAAGCCATTGGTTGGCATCGCGGTGATCGGTGTATCCGTCTCGGCGCTCGTCATGCCACGCAAAAACATAAAGGTCCGCCGGACGCCCTGGAGAGTCCACCCATCTCCCATCTTGTGTCCAGCAACCTGTGCGGGGAGCGATGTCGAAGCTGGGAGAGCGACGCCGTGCGAGTGTCTCACGGTCCCATGGTTGCCTCGCCGCGGCATGCTTGACCTCAAGCCGTGCCCCGGACGTATGCTGGCAATCCCACGCGGCCCAGTCCCAGCCGTGCGTCCAGGTAAGCCACCAGTCGGCTCCAAGCGTAAAGGTGACTAAACACTCGACATAATCGGCACGATAAACGTTATCCATGACGGGTGTATCGTACCGGCGCATGAGCGTGGACAGAGTACGCCTATGCCGGGCTGCATTCCTCGGGCCCATGTTCCCTTCATATTCATGAACGCCCATGCAGTTCCTCGCGGGTCCAAGAGCGTGAACCGACCCGAGCCGTTGACTTGCTCGCTGAGCTGCCGGATTCGCCGCCTCGCCTTACGGGCGCGATCTTCTCGGTGTGCGATACCGGTCAGGAACTCTCGGACGAGCGCGTTGACTGTGGAGCCGTGCTCAGCCGCGTAGCGTTGCACCGTGCGGATAACGTCTTCGTCGATGCTGAGGGTAATATTTTTTATGGCCACAGCCTATGTGTTTTATGTGTTGATGTGGCCATGTCAAGTCGTCCGTCAGTCGGCCAGCATGTCGTCCAGTTCGCCACTGACTTCCAGGACGCGCAACTCCATGAAGCCGCCGATGGGCTCTTCCCCAATAAAAATCTGAGGGACGGTGCGCTGCCCTGAACGCTGGGCAATCTCTTGCCGCATGGCAGGGTCGTCCGACACGTCGATGTCTTCGAACGGAACGCCTTTTTGGGTGAGCAAAGCCTTTGCTGCGGTGCAAAAGCCTCAATAATCTGTTGAGTAGACGGTAATCTTTTTCATGAATGCTGATCCTTTCACTTCGTTATCTGTATACCGTAAGAGCAGGCGCTATGGCAGCCCGGTGCCGCCCATGAGGTATCGGTCTACCTCTCTGGCCGCCCCGCGCCCTTCATTAAAAGCCCAGACGACCAGACTCTGGCCACGACGCATATCACCGGCGGCAAATACGCCGTCTACATTTGTTTGGAACTGACCGTATTCTGCCTTGGCATTTGAGCGCGGGTCACGTTCAACCCCGAGTTGTTCGAGGACCGGATCTTCCGGCCCAAGAAAGCCCATAGCGAGCAGAACCAAGTCTGCCGGCCAGACCTTTTCTGTTCCTGACAGGGGCTTGGGAATAAACGCGCCGTTTTCGTTTTTCCCCCATTCTATCTCGACGGTGTGCAACTCTTTGACATTGCCGTGTGCGTCGCCTACAAATCGTTCCGTCTGAATCAGATAAATACGTGGGTCCGCACCAAACCGGGCTTCTGCTTCCTCTTGTCCATAATCGACCCGCAAAATTTTGGGCCACTCCGGCCAGGGATTGTCCGGCTGCCGCTCCAAGGGAGGCTGCGGAAGAATTTCAAATTGGGTCAGCGTCTTGCATTTGTGACGGAGGGCCGTGCCAACACAGTCGGTACCGGTGTCTCCACCTCCAATAACGATCACATTTTTATCCGTCGCGGAGATATACGCTCCATCCACATGGTTCGAGTCGAGCAGGCTTTTGGTATTAGCGTGGAGGAACTCCATGGCGAAATGGATGCCATCGAGGTTGCGGCCCTCTGCCGGTAGGTCTCGTGGTTTTGTCGCTCCCCCGCACAAGACGGTGGCGTCAAAATCTTCTCGTAATTGAGCAGCCGGAATGTCGCTGCCAATGGCCGTATTCGTTACAAAGGTAATGCCCTCTTGGGCCATCAGGTCAACGCGGCGCTGCACAATGACCTTGTCCAGCTTCATATTGGGAATGCCATACATGAGCAGGCCGCCAATACGGTCGGCCCGTTCGTAGACGGTGACCGCGTGACCAGCCTTATTGAGCTGCGCGGCACACGAGAGGCCAGCTGGACCCGAACCAATCACCGCCACTTTTTTCCCGGTCCGCTTTTCCGGTGGGTGCGGGACAACCCAGCCTTCGGCAAAGCCCCGATCAACAATGGAGCACTCAATATTTTTGATGGTGACCGGTGGATTCGTAATCCCGAGTACGCACGATCCCTCGCACGGCGCCGGGCACACCCGACCGGTGAACTCCGGGAAATTGTTGGTTTTGTGCAGCCTCTCCAACGCCTCCCGCCAGAGTCCTCGATAGATCAAGTCATTCCACTCTGGGATCAGGTTGTTAATCGGACAACCTGAGGCCATGCCGCTGATCAGGGTTCCGGTGTGACAGAATGGGATGCCGCAGTCCATGCAGCGGCCGCCCTGCTCCTGGAGCTTGCTCTCAGGAAAATGCTGATGAAACTCCTCCCAGTCATTCACCCGCTCGGCTGGTGAACGGTCTACGGGTAATTCCCGCTCGTATTCCATGAATCCAGTAGGCTTCCCCATACGGTCTTCCTTCGTCAGTCTGCCTGCTGTTGCAAAGTGTTAGTTGCCGCTCACTCGTGCGGCATCGTTCTTATTGGCCTCAAAGGCCGCCATGATGGCTTCGTCGCCGGTTAAGCCACTGCCTTCGGCTCGGCTAATCGCGTCGAGCATGCGTTGATAGTCCTTGGGCATGACTTTGACAAATTCCAGCGCTCTTGCCTCCCAGTCGTCAAGAATCTGCTGCGCTTGAGTGCTGCGGGTGTACTGGACGTGTCTTTGCAGCATGGCGCGGACGTCCTGAAAATCACCCTCGTTGAGCCTGTCCAGGGTGACGGTTTCGAGATTGCACTGGTTGTGAAAGGTTGCGTTTCTATCCAAGACGTAAGCAATCCCGCCGGACATGCCCGCGGCGAAGTTGCGCCCGGTCTCACCCAGCACCACCACGCGCCCGCCCGTCATATACTCACAGCCGTGATCGCCGACTCCTTCGATCACGGCGTGCACACCGCTGTTGCGTACACAGAAACGTTCGCCCGCCATGCCGCGAATATAGGCCTCCCCGTTGGTCGCCCCATAAAAGGCCACATTGCCGACAATGATGTTGTCCTCCGCGGTAAAAGTCGAACCTGTTGGGGGATAGAGTATAACCTTTCCGCCAGAAAGCCCTTTAGCGAAATAGTCATTGGCATCGCCCTCTAGTTCCAGCGTCATACCGGGTGGAACAAACGCCCCAAAACTCTGACCGGCCGACCCCTGGAAATGAAAGTGTATGGTATCCTCCGGCAGGCCGTCCCGACCGTAGCGTCGGGTGACCTCACTGCCCAGGATTGTTCCGGTGACACGGTTGACGTTTTGAATGGGCAGCGTAGCGGACACTTTTTCTTGACGTTCCAGCGCCGGACGTGCCAAGTCAATCAGGGCCTGCTTATCCAGAGAGCGCTCAATGCCGTGGTTTTGGCCAATCTGACAGTACCGCCCGATCTCAGAACCCACCTGAGGTTGGTGCAAAATATCGGCGTAGTCCAGCCCTTTGGCCTTCCAGTGGTCTATTGCTTTACGAGCCTCGATCTTATCAGTCCGACCAATCATATCATTCATGGTCCGAAAGCCGAGTTGGGCCATATACTCACGGATTTCCTGAGCAACGAACTGCATGAAATGAACTGCGTGGACCGGGTCGCCCATAAACTTCTTGCGCAATGCAGGATTCTGGGTCGCGACGCCGACCGGACAGGTGTCGAGATGGCAGACCCGCATCATAATACAGCCGAGTGAAACCAGGGCGGCGGTGGCAAAACCGAACTCTTCTGCGCCCAGCAGGGCGGCAATCACCACATCCCGTCCGGTTTTGAGTTGGCCGTCGGTTTCGACGGTAATCCGGCTGCGTAGATTGTTGAGGACCAGGGTCTGATGCGTTTCCGCTAGGCCGAGTTCCCAAGGGAGACCGGCGTGTTTGATACTGGTCTGCGGCGAAGCCCCGGTCCCACCGTCATGACCACTAATCAACACGACATCGGCATGGCCTTTTGCAACACCGGCGGCAATCGTACCGACTCCGACCTCGGAGACCAGCTTCACGCTGATTCGTGCCTCGGTATTGGCGTTCTTTAAGTCATGAATGAGCTGAGCTAGGTCTTCAATCGAATAGATATCGTGGTGGGGGGGCGGCGAAATCAGTCCAACACCAGGGGTGGAGAGCCGCACCTTGGCAATCCACGGATAGACTTTCCGACCGGGCAGCTCGCCGCCTTCCCCGGGCTTCGCCCCCTGGGCCATTTTGATCTGGATTTCACGCGCCTGGGTCAGATATTCGCTGGTGACGCCAAAACGGCCCGAGGCGACCTGCTTGATCGCGCTGTTCCGCGAATCACCATTGGAGTCCGGCGTATAGCGTGCAATGTCTTCGCCGCCTTCTCCCGTATTGCTTTTGCCGCCGATACGGTTCATGGCAATCGCCAGCGCTTCATGCGCCTCTTTACTGATCGAGCCGTAGGACATGGCACCGGTCTTAAAGCGAGTGGTAATGGTCTCAATCGGCTCGACTTCCTCAATCGGAATCGGCTCAGCCGCTGGTTTCAATTCCAGCAACCCGCGCAGCGTAGCGAGCCGTTCCGATTGGTCGTCTATGAGACGCGTATACTCCTTAAAGGTGGCATAGTCGTTTATGCGACAGGCCTTTTGCAGCAGATGAATAGTACGCGGGTTAAAGAGGTGCAGTTCGCCGTCCTTGCGGAACTGATACTGACCGTACACCTCAAGCGTCTGGCCACGAACCGGAATGGCCGGGAAGGCTCTGGCATGTTGTTGGCTCGCCTCTTGGGCGAGTTCCGCCAGACTAATGCCGCCGACACGGGAGGGTGTCCAGGTAAAATAGCGATCAACCAGCTCCCGACCCAGACCGATAGCTTCAAAAATCTGCGCACCGCAGTAGGATTTAATCGTTGAAATGCCCATCTTGGACATGACTTTGACGATGCCCTTGACCGCGGCCTTGATATAGCCGCTCACCGCGTCATCATAGGCAATGCCCGTTAGCATGCCCTCGCCGATCATGTCGTTCAGACACTCGTAGACCATATAGGGGTTAATCGCCTGGACGCCATAGCCGAGCAGCACACAGAAATGATGAACCTCGCGCGGCTCGCCCGATTCGAGCACGAGTCCGACTCGGGTCCGACTGCCGGCCCGAATCAGATGATGGTGTAAGCCCGACGCCGCCAGCAAAGCCGGGATCGCGGCACGTTCGGCATTCACGTCTCTATCTGATAGGATCAGCAGCGTTGCGCCGTGCTCAATCGCAGCATCCGCGGCCTGATACAGTTCGTCTAAAGCCTGCACTAGGCCATCTTTGCCGTGCTTTGGGTTAAAGAGTATGGGCAGGGTCACGGCCTTGAGCCCCGGTTGGTCAACACGCCGCAGCTTCTCAAGGTCCGAATTCTTCAGGATCGGAATAGGCAGCCGGATTTGGCGACAATTATCTGGCCGGGGGTCGAGCATATTCCCCTCTGAGCCCAGTGTCAGCGTTGTTGAGGTGACGAGTTCTTCTCGAATCGGGTCAATGGGAGGATTGGTGACCTGGGCGAAGAGCTGCTTGAAATAATTGTATAAAAGCTGGGGTTTATCGGACAATACGGCCAGCGGCGTATCCGTGCCCATGGAACCGATGGGCTGGATTTTGTTCAGCGCCATTGGCCCAATATTGACCTTCAAATCCTCAAAGCTGTAGCCAAACGCGCGCAGGCGTCGGAGCATAGCCTCATGATCGTATACCGGCTGCTCCTCTACCACATCTGGAAGCTGATCGAAATATATCGTGTGTTCATTCAGCCACTGACGGTAGGGACGGGCGCTAATGATTTCCCGTTTCAACTCTTCATCACTAATAATACGGCCCTTCTCCGTATCGACCAGGAACATCCGCCCCGGCTGGAGCCGTCGTTTTTCTAAGACGCGCTCTGGCTCGACTTCGAGCGCACCGACCTCGGAGCCCATGATGACCAAGTCATCCTTGGTCACATAGTACCGAGACGGACGGAGCCCATTTCGGTCCAAGACGGCTCCCACGCGGGTGCCGTCCGTGAAGGCAATGGAGGCCGGGCCATCCCAGGGCTCCATCAGACAGCTGTGATATTCATAAAAGGCCCGTTTTGCGTCGGCCATGCTGGCATGATTCTCCCACGGCTCGGGGATCATCATCATCATCGCGTGCGGTAGCGAACGTCCGCTCAGCGCCAGGAATTCCAGGCAGTTATCAAAAATGGCGGAATCACTGCCGTCTTCCAGGATGACGGGAAAGATTTTCGACAGATCGTCACCAAAGAGCTCTGACGCCATTAATGCCTGCCGGGCTCGCATCCAGTTGACGTTCCCCCGCAGGGTATTAATCTCACCATTATGGATGAGGTAGCGATACGGGTGAGAGCGTTCCCAGCTCGGAAAAGTGTTGGTACTAAAGCGTGAGTGGACCAAGGCAATGGCGCTTTCCATGTCCGGGTCGGACAGGTCTGGATAGAAGGTTTCGAGCTGCTGCGGGGTGAGCATGCCCTTATAGATCATGGTTTTGTACGACAGGCTGGGAATATAGAAATATTCTCCACCTGTGACCTCGCCGTAACGGATGGCGTTTGTCACGCGACGGCGGATTACATACAGCTTGCGCTCAAAGGCGAGATCATCCGCTAGACCGTCGGCACTGCGGCCAATGAAAACTTGCCGAATGTGCGGCTCACACGCCTTGGCCGTCTCCCCCAGGTCGGCGTTATTTGTCGGAACATCCCGCCAGCCCAGGACCGTTTGGCCTTCTTCTCTGACGATAGCCTCCAGGCGCTGCTCGCAGTCGTGTCGCTGGGTAGGGTCGGGCGGCAGATAGACCATGCCAACCCCGTACTGGCCCGGAGCGGGCAGGCTCACGCCCAGAGTCCGACAGGCCGTGCTCAGGAAGCGATGGGGGAGCTGGAGGAGCATACCCGCGCCGTCTCCCGTGCCTTCTTCACAGCCGCGTGCCCCACGATGATCCAGATTGACCAGAACGGTTAAACCTTGTTCGACTACTTGATGAGAACGCTCACCTTTGATGTTGACCACAAAGCCAATACCGCAAGCGTCGTGTTCAAAGCTGGGATCATAGAGCCCCTGTTTCTGAGGTATACCGGCGTGTGTCATGTACGCCCCTTCCTGTCTCTGTGCTGCATAGGGATTCCTGTTGCCATGGGCTGTCAGGCTCCACGTCTCACCCGTGGGGCGAGGGCAGTTGCCACTGCCTGCTGCCGGCCGTCCACGGCCGCCTTTTTCTCCAACTGGAGTCTTAACCACAGTCCTTCAGTATGCGTGGACAACACCACGGATGTTTCCGTCCGTTCGACTCCTTCGAGTGAGCGAATCTGACGAATGACCTCCTCAAGGTCTGAGGTGTTATCGGCTTTGACCTTCAGCAGCAGGGTGTATTCGCCAGTCACATGGTGACATTCCTGAATATCTTCAAAACCCTCAATGGCCGTTTCAAACTGCGTAATCAGCTTGGGATGATTAATGGAAACGCCAATAAAAGCGGTGGTATCCTTCCCCAGCTTGCGGGCGTCGAGAACGGCGGTATACCCGCGTATGACCCCGCTCTCCTCCAATTTCTTAATACGCTCGATTACGGACGGAGCCGACAGCCCCACGCGTTCGCCAATTTTCACCAGTGGTAGCTTGCAGTTTTCCTGGAGAACCGAGAGGATATGTCTGTCCACACTGTCAATATTATCGATTTCCATATGGACCCTGCCCACTTCGATCGTGTGCCGAATTTATTGAGGCTAAAAGTGCCAGAGGGCTAACAAATAGCGGAGAATGGGTTATTGTGTCAAGTGAATGTTCAGGGGCTTGTGGTTCCTTGAGTTTTTCCTTGGCCCTCGTATAATTATCCGCTCCGGAGACTGGAGCAGAGGCATATCATGACAACAATGACCGGTGCGCAGATCACTATCGAAAGTCTGCTGGCTGAAGGCGTAGATACCATCTTTGGTTACCCTGGTGGTGCCATCCTGCCGACCTATGACGCCCTGGTTCAGAATACGGCCCTACGCCACATCCTGGTCCGACACGAACAGGGTGCGGCCCATATGGCCGAGGGGTATGCACGCGTGTCCGGTCGCCCCGGTGTCGTGCTGGTGACTTCGGGACCAGGGGCAACGAATACGGTCACCGGCATCGCGGATGCCTATATGGATTCAACCCCACTCGTCGTCATCTGTGGCCAGGTGCCGACCAATATGATCGGCAATGATGCCTTTCAGGAAGCCGATGTGACCGGTATCACCCGTCCCTGTACCAAGCACAATTATTTGATCCGTGATGTCAACGACATCTCCCGGACGATTAAAGAGGCCTTTCATATTGCCGGCAGCGGACGACCGGGACCGGTCCTGATTGATTTACCCAAGGACGTGCAGACCGCCGAAGCTCCCTTTTCCTATCCGGAAACTGTGAGCATGCGCGGCTATAAGCCGACCTTCAAGGGTAATATCCGCCAGATCGAACGCGCGCTTGAAGTCATTGAACAGGCCGAACGACCACTCTTCTACGTGGGGGGCGGAGTGCAGTGGTCTGGAGCGTCCAAACCGCTCATCGAACTGGTCCGCGGACTCAAGATTCCGATTACCACAACGGTTATGGCCTTGGGTGTGTACCCGAGCGACGATCCGTTAAACCTGGGTATGTTGGGCATGCACGGTGGGTATTGGACCAACATGGCGGTGCAGAACTGTGATGCGCTCATCGCCGTGGGGGCACGGTTTGATGACCGGGTCACGGGCCGGACGAGCGACTTTGCCCCCAAAGCAGAGAAGATCGTGCATATCGATATCGACCCCTCTTCGATTAGCAAGAACATCAAAGTCGATGTCCCCATTGTGGGGGATATCAAGGAAGTCTTGCAGGTCATGCTCGGCAAAGTGAAAACCCGTGAGCAACTGGCGCCGCGCCAGAAGATATGGGGAGAGTGGCGCCAGCACATCATGGCCTGGAAACAGGAAAAGCCTCTGCCCTATCAGACCCAGGGCGCGAATGGGGAAATTCTCCCCCGGGCCGTGCTGGAAGAGATCAACCAGATAACCGGGGGCGACGCCATCGTCGTGACCGATGTAGGGCAACACCAGATGTGGGCCGCTCAGATGATGAAATTTACCCAGCCGCGCTCATGGCTGACGTCGGGCGGACTCGGGACCATGGGCTATGGCTTGCCGGCCGGGATCGGTGCCCACTTTGCCGCCCCTGACAGGCAGGTTGTGGTGATTAGCGGTGACGGCAGTATTCAGATGAACATTCAGGAACTGTCCGCCGCCGTCCAGTATGATGTTCCGGTCAAGGTCATCATTCTGAACAACCACTATCTGGGCATGGTGAGACAGTGGCAGGAGAAGTTCTACGAGGAGCGCTACTCCCACTCCTATATGGACGCCATGCCGGACTTTGTGAAACTGGCCGAAGCCTATGGAGCCAAAGGCTTTCGGGCGGAAAAATCGTCCGAACTGTCCGCCACACTGCGGGCCGCCTTTGCGGAGGCGGGACCCGTTCTGGTGGAAGTGGTCATTCCGAAAAGCGAAGGGGTGTTCCCCATGGTGCCGGCTGGTAGCGCCATGCATGAAATGCTCTTTGCGTAGAGCCGAACAGGGAAAATGGCCCAGCCGTGGCACAGGATATCCCGCAAAAGCCGAGGGGCGAACTCGCTTCAGACCACTCCCAGGATCGTTTCTATCGGGGAGTGATCCATAAAATTTCTTCCGGCAATGAAACCGGCGTCGTCCTGAGCGATTCCGGGAAAGAAATTCCCTTCGTCTTTCCGTTTTTACGGCTGATTGGAGCCCCGCGTCTGGACATTCGATTCCTGACCGAGGGCATGCGTGTAGGCTTTGACGTTGGCTGGACTTCGCAGGGGCTGCGCATATCGACCCTGAAAATCTACGACTAGCTCTCATCTGTTGAGGCGCACGGTCATTAGAGCGGCAGGGTTGTCCGAAACAGTACAAAACGCCCTAAAAATTCGCCTACAATAGCCGCCAGAATAGCGACATAAAAAAGACCGGTTGCCGCCATGGTCTGCGGAATCTGAAGCGTCCGCCAGATCATATAGGCGACGCCGAGCGAGGCCAGCGGCCCCAGGCCAAGCCGCATCCAGAGCAGGGTCTGATGATCCGTCCACAGCTCCCGGACGCTGGTGCTTGTTGCCGTGTGGCTACTGAGCAGGAGGAGGCCAAGGCCAAGGGTCAGGGTTGCGAGCTGGACGACGATAGTGCCGGCATAAAATTTAAAGACGCGCTTAAAAGGGTCGAGCGAGAGATCGAGTTCGATGAGATACCAATGACCCAGGGACATGCCGGTTGCCACCGCGCCCAGCATCAAGGCCGAGGTCAGAAAACTGAGTGGATAGACAAGCGTCTCGACTGAAAAAAGCGGTGCCGTCCTATACACGCTGGCGCTGAAACTCAAAGCAATTAGCCCGGAGAGGAGGGTGAACAGATAGGCGCGGGCGCGGAGGACAAAGCGTTCTCCCCATAAGGTAGAGGTGTATAATCCGCACAGCACGCAAAACAGTAGCCACAAACCGCCTTCAAAAGTCCGTATATGCCACAGCGTACCTGGAAGTGCTGAGTAGGCCAGGGACAGTTTGCCGATGCAGATAATCAGACCACACCCCAGATAGACGCAGGCTGTGGACTTGAAAAATCCCCGTTCAATCTCATGAAATCCCGGTACGCTCAGGGCAAAGATACCGCCAAAGGCGAGTTGGCCGAAGAGGAGGAGAAACGTATGCGCAAAGTCAGTCATGCCCGGACTGTACCGACCCCCGAATATGATCTCAAGCCGGGAGGGGGAGCCTCCTTGAGGAGGTCCCGGCACGGTGTTCCTGCTTGCCGTTCCAACAGCCAACTGGTAGGAAAATGGGACTGATTATTAGATTGCTGACGAGGAAGATTGTGGCAGAGTCGCTGATTACGGACGAAATTCGGGCCTGGACCGGTCGTCAGTCACCACCGTGGACGATTGAGGTCACGGCGCTGGATGTCAAGCGCTTCGCGGTGGCAACCGATGACCGAAACCCCTTCTACACGGATGCCGAGCGAGCGAAGCAGAGCCGCTATGGCGGGCTGATAGCGCCACCCCTGTTCTATATGGCTCCACTGACGGACCCGGTCCCCGAAGACGAACTCCGGCCCGACGGACTGCCCTATGAAGGGCGCTTTCCCATTCCGCCGACCCCGCTCCCGCGCCTGATGGATGGTGGTACGGACATCGAGTTTTTTACTCCGATTCGTGTGGGCGACACCCTGACCGCGCGCAGTAAGATCGTGGACATCTACCAGAAAGAGGGGCGCTCCGGGTCCTTGATCTTTGTGGTACGCGAGACCACCTATACGAACCAGAACGATGAGGTCGTCGTTATTGAAAAAGGGTCGTCTATTTTGCGCTAACCGGCGCGGGGCCAGGGAGTCATGGAGACACAGCTGTATTATGAAGATGTGACCGAGGGGATGGCGCTGCCGAGTCTGGAGAAGACGCCGTCAAACACCCTGCTGTTCCTGTATAGCAGCATCACCTGGAACCCGCAGCGGATTCACTTTGATAAGGATTTCGCCCAGGGCGAAGGCTATCGGGATATTGTGGTGCACGGCCCGCTACGCGGGGCATTCTTATCGCAATTATTGACCACGTGGATTGGTGAACAGGGCACGCTGAAGAAGCTGTCGTATGCCAACCGTGATATTGCCTATGTCAATGAGTGTCTGGTGTGCACAGGCACGGTGACGAAGAAGTGGGTCGAGGCCGGGACGGGGCATGTCACCTGCGATGTCTGGGTTGAGAATGCGGAAGCGGCACGCCTCACGCTTGGGAGTGCCACGGTCCTCTTGCCTCTGAAAGCTGATCTTGATCAGAACCGGACTGCCTAAAGGAGTCTACATGGCGCAATCACGCCTGACCATTATTCATACCTCTGATGTCCATCTTGAGAGCGATACCTTTGGCCGTGGAGAGGCCGGTCAAGTCTATCGAAGCCGTATTCAGGATGCGTTCCGAAGAGTCGTTGACTTGGTGTGCGATACACCGGCCGATTTATTCCTCATTGCCGGAGACCTGTTTGACTCAAACCGGGTGCCGGAATCCGGAGTCGAATTTGTCAATGCCGAGCTCCGGCGCGTTCCCTGCCCGGCCATTCTCATTCCTGGCAATCACGACTGTTATGACCATCGGTCGATCTACAAAAAAGTCGATTTCACCGACGCCGGACCGCACGTCCATACCCTGACGGAGGAAGCGGGTCGCACCATCCAATTCCCGGAGTTGCAGGCAACTGTGTGGGGCAAAGGTCTGATTGAGCATGACCCCTCCTTCCGTCCCCTGGCCGGAGTGCCGAACCGCCAAGAAGATTGGTGGCATATCGGTATGGCCCACGGCTATTATGTCGAAGACGAGGAAATACAGCGCTCTTCGCCGGTGAAACCGGAAGAGATCGAACAGTCCGGCCTGGATTATCTGGCCATGGGACATGTGCATGTTTTCAGTGACCTCAGTCAGGGGGTAACAACGTCGTGTTATCCCGGCACACCGGCCCCGTTATATATGGGGGTGGACGATGGTGGGAGTGTGGCGGTCGTGACCCTCGATCCGGAAAACGGCGTACTGCTGAAGCAGCAGAAGGTCGTGCTATAATGCCTCCCCAGCCTTCACGTCCCGGTTTTTTCTCCACCCCAATTTTGCTAAGAGAAGAGCATGGCTGAACGAGCGGATCTGCGGCGGCGACCGCAACGGACGACGGTGAGGGATATTCTCCGCACCGCGGTCAACCTCGAAAAAAAGGCGATGGCCCTCTATATGCAGTTCACCCACCTGTTTGAAGACCAGGAAGAACTGCGTAAGTTCTGGTTTGGCATGGCACGTCACGAGGCCAGCCATCTGGGGGCGCTGGCCCTCGTCGAAGGTGTGGTTGAAAACGATCCTAGTGTCGCAGAGAGCAGCAAGGTCTGGTTTGACCCGTCAACTGTGGTCCGCCTCCGGTCTCTCCTCAACGCCTATAGCCGTGAGGCTGGAAAAGAGATTTCTGTTGAGCGCGCTTTTGAAATGGCCATAGACGTCGAAGGCTCCGAGCTGGAAGACGTGGTTGTTGACCTTCTCCACGTGGTCCGTGAGCAAATGGTCCGTGAACAGGCGGTCAAGCTCCTGATTCACGATCTCAGCGACCTGAGCTATATGGTTGAGAAGTTCACCAACGATGAAGCCCTGTTGGCGCGCGCCGACGCCCTGGTAGACCATAGGGTTGACGCCCTGGCCGCCGACCAGGCCCAGAGGGCATCCTAAGGGCAGCGCGCGAGACGAATGAAAAGAGATACGCTGATGACCCCTGCTGTCCTGCAAGTTGCCCTCTGTCTGCTCATCGCCCTGTGGGGGTTGTCCATGATCGTCATGGGGATGGTGTGGCGCAACGGGATCTGGTTCGTTCTTGGTGTCGCCGTTCTCGTGGTCGGACTGCCGTTTGTACGCAATCTTCTGCCCGATCGATTGAGACGCGCCGTGCAATAACGATCCTGTCACTGCCTTTCGTCTCTTCGGACGGGCTTGACCCCGACGGTGTGGAAGCCATGTTCTTTCGACTCCTCGTATTATTCACTGTTGTTCCGCTCGCGGAGTTGTATCTGCTCCTCCAGGTCGGCAGTATCCTTGGAGTCGGCCTGACGATCCTCCTGGTTGTTGGTACGGGCATTGTTGGAGCGTACCTGGCACGGCTGGAAGGCTGGCGGACGCTGCGGCAGATGCAGGAAAACCTCCACAACGGGATTGCACCAACCGGAGAGTTCATCGACGCGGCGCTTATTCTCGGGGCCGGACTCCTCTTGATTACACCTGGGATTGTGACCGATGTCGTCGGTTTCAGTTTGCTTTTTCCCCCAACCCGGACTGCACTGAAGCGCGCTATTCGGCGGCGTCTTGAAGCCCATACACACGCCTCCTCGTCCACTATTGAGGTGGAAGTCATTCGTCGGACAGACTGACGGGTGTGCTACCTGAGCGCCCTCCTTGGGAAACCGTACCGCGAAGATGTCGGCCGCGTCCGTGTATTCAGCCGTGGTATTTGCAGGGGTCTCTTTCGTAGTATGAAAGTGTAGCGCCTGATGTTATGGTGCGGCTTATTGGTCGGCCGCCGGTAGGCCGGATGTGGATCTGTAGTTTCCGAAGAACAAATAACAAACGGAGAACGGTATGAAAGTAGGTTTCTCGATCCACATGAGGTATCCGCAACAGTTCCGCACCAAGTCCTGGTCACAGCTCTATCAGGATGAAATCGATCTCGCTGTTTATGCCGAAGAGCTGGGGTTTGACAGCTGCTGGGTCTACGAGCATCACTTCACCGAGCCCGAAGGTCATTGCACCTCACCTATGGCGGTCTGTGCCGCGCTGGCGGCGCGTACCAAACGTATGGAAATCGGGCCGAACCTCATTCTGCCGCTGCACGATCCCGTTTTGGTGGCAGAGGAAGCAGCCGTCATTGACTTGATGTCCGGCGGGCGTTTCTGCCTCGGGCTGGTACAAGGCTACCGTGAGGTCGAATACGACGGCTGGGGAATCTCGACCAGTGAGCGCGGATCACGCATAAGCGAAGGAGTAGACATCATTCGCAAGTGTTGGCAGGACGAGACCTTCAGCTACGACGGCGAGTTCTGGAAATACTCCAATATTACGCCGGACCCACCGCCCGCGCATGATATTCCGATTCTCTATGGCGCCCGCGCGCCCGTCGGCCTGCGCCGTGCGGCAAGAGATCGCGTCGGAATTCTCTCACAGGGACCAGGCATGGAATCCCCCAAGCTCTACGCAGAGGAATGCAAGAAGCTCGGCTGGGGACCTGGAGACGTGCGCCACCTTCGCTACTTCGTCGTTTCCGAGGATCCCGAGAAAACCTGGGCTGAATTGAAACCCTATGCCGAGAACATGATGAAGGTCTACGACAAATGGTTTCAGAATTCGAAGGATCGCGGTGTGACCCAGGTAATCGGCGACGAGCTCAACGCGGATGATTTGTTGGAGGACGACCTCTACATCGTCGGCACGCCCGAGCACGCAATCGAACGCGTGAACAAGCTCAAGGCAGATTACCCCGATATCCACGAGGTGTGGGGCCTGTGGCATTTCCCGGGCCTGGCACACGAAAAGGTGGCCGAGTCGCTCGAATTGTTTGCCAACAAGGTAATGCCCTATATTCGCTGAGAGGAGGTCCCCAATGTCAAGACAACCTTACGACGCTCCCGATTGGTCGTTGGTGCCCGGCCATACTGCTTTGGTCCTGATCGACCTGCAGAACGACGTTCTTTCGAACGACGGCTGGTACGCGAAGAGCGGCGTCGACATCTCCCATATGCAACGCGTCATCGAGCCGACCAAGCGCATGCTCGACGGTGCTCGCGCCAAGGGCGTGCCGGTAATATGGACCACCCACGGCCTGCACAACGAGATCGATGCCGGAGTCTTCTGGGATACGCGGCCGTTTCTCCACGGCGGCGGCTTCCGCGTCGGCTCCTGGGGCCACGGTATATATGACGAGTACGAAGTACTCCCCGACGAGTGGATCGTGGACAAGCGGCGTTTGAGTGCGTTCTTCAACACCGAGCTCGACACGATCCTGAAGGGGCTCACGGTCGAGACCCTGATCATCTCGGGCGTGCTCACGAATCAATGCGTCGCCGGCACCACGAAGGACGCGATGTACCGCGACTATAAGGCCATCATGATCGAGGACTGCTGCGGCACGACCTTGCCCGAGTTACACGCCCCGACCATCAGGATGTGCGAAGTTGGTTGGGGTGCCGTGTGGAGTCTTGAGCAACTGCTCGAGGCTTTCAAGCAACTGCCCGAACCCTCGACTCGCGTGGCGTGATCGGGTGATGGCGTGGGGAGTACAATCAAGAAAGAAGCCGCCGCCGAGGCTCCCACGACGGCGTGCGGGACACTCGAGGACGCCCCGCGCAAACTCGATCCGACCACCTTTGCGGTGATCTTTAACGCACTCAACGCGATCGTTAAAGAGATGTCGTTGACCTTCGAATACTCTGCATGGTCGTCGATTATCGCCGAGGCGCGGGATTTCTCCTGCGCGGTCTACGATGCGGAGGTCCCGCCGAACGCACTCTGCGTGTTCGACGGGTTGCCCATTCACGTCAACGCGCAGCCCGTCGCGATCGGCGAGATCGCGAAGTTCTTCGGCCCCGAGGAACTCCACGACGGCGATTTGATCCTCGTCAACAGCGCCTATTACGGTAATACGCATCTGGGCGATTTCGTGCTCGCCACACCCGTCTTCTACAAGGGCAAGCATCTGTTCTGGTCGGCGGCGACTGGGCACCAAATGGACGTCGGCTCGGCGTATCGTACCAGCGTGCCGACCTACGCTACGGATATTTGGAGCGAGGGCCTGCAGATCTCGCCCTTGAAGATCGCCGACCGCGGCGAGATGCGAAAGGATGTCCTGAATTTCCTGTTGGAAAACGTCCGCTACCGCGACTTCATCTACGGCGATCTGATGTCACAGATCGGTTCAGCGAAAACCGGGAAGAAGCGCCTGCTGGAGCTCCTGGACACTTGGGGTGCCGATACGCTCAAGCGCTTCTCGCGCGAGATCATCGCGTACGCCGACCGGCGCACGCGCGAAGAGCTCGAAACCTGGCCGGACGGAATCTATGAGTCCGAAGCCTGGGTCGATTCGGACGGTTACGGGCGCACCGATATCGCGATTCGCTGCAAGCTGACCATCGACGGCCACAATCTCAGCATCGATTTCGACGGTTCCGATCCTCAGGGGCGTGGTGGCGTGAACGCAGGCTGGGCGACCTGCCGCAATTCGGTGTCGACCGCAATTCTCATGTGTATCGATCCCAGCATCCCGCATAACGAAGGCTGCCTGCAACACATCGAGGTCAAGGCACCGAAGGGCACCATCGTCAACGCCGAATGGCCGGGACCGACTGCAGCGGCGACCATTGTGCCGGCCGATTCGATCACCGACGCGGTGTGGAAATGTCTCGCGCAGGCGATCCCGGAGAAGGTCGTCGCCGGCTGCGGGCACGTGACGCCGAACTGCGTGACGACCGGAATCGACCGACGCATCGAAGGCGTCGAGAAACCCTTCGGCGTGATCCTCTTCAACGGTAGCTCCGGCGGGGGTGCGTCGGCAACCTCCGACGGCTGGCCGTTTATGGTCACGCCCGGCACCGTGGGTGGGCTGCGCTTTGCCCCGATCGAGATCATTGAGATGCACTTCCCACTCGTGGTGAAGGAATACCAGATACGTACCGATTCGATGGGCGCCGGCAAGCATTGCGGCGGACCGGGTCTGAATTTCTTTGTGACGCCGTGCGGCACTGGCCAGATCGACAATTATGGGTACGGCGACGGCATGTCCAATCCGCCGTTCGGACTGTTCGGCGGCAAGCCGGGTGACGGTGGCGCGCTGTACCGCGTGGACAAGGACGGCAAGAAGTATATCGTGAGTGCGTCATCGTACTTCCGAACGCGTGAAGGCGAGACCTGGTGCGCGGTCTCGACCGGTGGTGGCGGTTACGGCAATCCACTCGATCGCCCGACGGATAAAGTCGCGCGCGACGCGCGCGACGAGTTCATCAGCGTTGAAACCGCGCGCAACGATTACGGTGTCGTGCTCGATCCGGAAACCTTCACGGTAGACGAAGCAGCCACCAAGGCATTACGCGCCAAGATGCGGGCGGGTCAGACCATCGAGATCATCGATCCGCCCGGGCCGAACGCGGGGACGTACTTCCGCTCCCTCCTCGGACCGGGAGACGAGTACGCGCTCAATCCACTCCCGCCGGAGGATGCGGACGCCACGCTCTAATTCCTGATCCGACGACCAGGGAACCGGTATTCATGGGCATACGCCTCGGCATCGATATCGGCGGCACGTTCACCGATTTCATCCTCGCGACCGAGGCGGGCGGCCTCGAGGTCTGGAAGACGCCGAGCACGCCGACGGCGCCCGAGCAGGCCGTCTTCAACGGTGTGCGAGACCTCGCTCGGCAACAGGGCCTGGACGTCACACAATTCGTCTCACGGTGCGACCACATCATCCACGGCACCACTATCGCGACCAATACCATCATCAATCGCAGTGGCCCCAAGATGGGGATCCTTCACACCGAGGGATTCCGCGACATCCTGTACCTTCGCGACGGCCACAAACCGGACCGCTATAACCTCCAGCTCTCGCCTCCCGAGCCGCTGATCCCGCGACACCTGTGCTTGGGCGTATCCGAACGCATGCTCTATACCGGCGAAGTCGAGAAACCGCTCGAAGAAGACAGCGTGCAGCGCGCGCTCGCCCACTTCAAAGAGGAAGGCGTCGACTCGGTCGCCGTGTGCCTGATGTGGTCGATGATCAATCCCGCGCACGAAAGGCGTATCGAGGCGATTCTCGCCGAGGAAATGCCTGACGCCTATACGGCATTGAGCACCGACATCTTGCCCCGGATCCGGGAATACCCGAGGGCCTGTGCCACGGTGTTGAGCGCCTATGTCGGTCCCGCGATCAAAGACTATCTGACCAAGATCGCCGAGTTCTTTCGTGACAATGGCTATCAGAAAGACCTCTTGATCATGCAGGTCACCGGCGGGTCGGCACGCGTGCCCGAGATCCAGAAGCGGCCGGTGCTCGCGGTCGGCTCGGGGCCCGCGGCGGGCCCGCCGGCGAGTGTATTCATCGGTCACCGCCACGGCGAGCGAAATCAAATGCTGATCGAGATGGGCGGCACGAGCTTCGAGGTGTCCATGATTACGGGCGGCGAGATCCCGATGAGTACGGATATGGAGATCGCGGGTTTTCCGCTTGGCGTGGCCGCCGTCGACATCCATTCGATCGGGGCGGGCGGCGGGAGCATAGCGTGGATCGATCCTGGTGGCATGCTGCGTGTAGGACCGCAAAGCGCTGGCGCTGTGCCGGGGCCCGCGTGTTATGGCCACGGCGGCACGGCACCGACCGTCACCGACGCGAACCTGATCCTCGGCTATATCAATCCCGAGAATTTTCTCGGTGGACGAATGACGCTCGACCGCGCGGCAGCCGAACATGCGTTGACAATCATCGGCGACCGCCTCGACATGAGCGCGGTCGAAACGGCAGCGGCGATCTACCGAATCGTTAACACCGAGATGGTCGGTGCGATGCGCGCGGTTTCGGTCATGCGCGGTGTCGACCCGCGCGGCTATACCATCGTCGTCGGCGGTGGGGCTGGCGGCGCGCACGCTGCAAAGATCGCGCAGGAACTCGGGGTCAGCAAGGTCATCTGCCCAACCATCGCAGGCGGGTTGTGCGCGTTCGGTATGCTCGCCGCAGATGTTGGACACGCCTACCTCACGACGCGGCCGATGAATACCGGGGACATGGATATTAGTGTCGTCAGCGCGATCTACGACGAGATGGAGGCCCAGGCCCAGGCGGAGCTCAAGGCGCAGGGCTTCACGGCCGAGGACATCAAGACAACACGGTTTGCCGACGCGAAATACCCCTACCAGACGCACGAGATCATCGTGCCAATCCCGAGCGGTCCGCTCGGCGAGGACGACATCGAACACCTGGCCAACTCATTCCACGATACTCACGAACGCCTCTACACTTATTGCCTGCGCGATATGCCGGTCGACATGAATGGCTGGCGGGTCACCGCGACGGGTCGACTGCCGTCGCTGCTGCTGGAAGAGCAGACGTTGGGTCCTGACAATCCATCACCGGCAAAGTCGGGCAGGCGGCCGCTCTACTTTCCCGAGTACGGCGGTTTCACCGACACGAATATCTACGCGGGCCAAGCCCTCGAACCCGGCATGACGGTACAGGGCTCGGCCGTTGTCGAGCTACCGACTACGACGATTGTCGTCTTTCCCGGCCACATCTTGAAAGTCTCCGTATACGGCGACTTTTACATCGAGATCCCGCAGTAATTCAGCCGTGGTCCTGCGATAACGGAGAGGGATGAAGGGAGGGGAGGAGGGATGGGATCAGCAGTACCAACAGGAGCGCTCCCGCTCCGCCGACGAGATATGGCGCGTTAATCCCAGCTTGTTCAAGGAGAGCTCCAGTCATCAAGCTGGAACACCCCCCGCCCAAGCCCATACTGATCATGCTAAACAGAGCCTGGCCGGTTGAGCGCAGTTGGGGTGGGATGGTTGCTTCGAGATAAAGCGGTCCCCCTAGAAAGAGCCCGGTGACCGTCAGGGCATGGAGAACCTGGACCGGGTAGAGCAGCGGGAGGGCGGTCACTTGACTGAGGAAAAGCCAGCGGATGGCGCCGGCACCGATCCCCACAGCCAGGAGTCCACGCGCACCAAGGCGGCGGACACTCGTTCCCAGTAGGGCCATGAAGATAATCTCCGGGATGAGCATCACACACCACATGTTGCGAATGGTCTCGATATCGCCCCCTCTGTCGCGGATATAAATAGGAAAGATATCCATCGGACCATGGAGAAAGAAAAAGGCGAGAAATCCAACCAGGGTCACGCGCAGGAACGGGCCCTGAGAGAGGAGGCTACGCCATTCGCCGTGCAGAGCGCGCAGCGCAACCGGCCCACGATGGGGAAGGGTGAGCGCTGAGACGGTTGCGCATAGAGTGAGACCAGCGGCAAGCGGGAAGAGAATTCCAAGTTGGGGCTCTGACGGTTGGCTGAGAGATGGTGTCTGGAAGACTGCTAGCGGGGGGAGGGCGGCCAATAACCACGGAAAGCCAAGCACAGCGCAGAAAAATCCGAGTGTTCCAAATGCTCTGATAACGCCAAAGGCATGTTGGCTCCCCTGTAACACTGCCAGGCTAACCGAAACGGTCATGGGAATAAGGGCACGGGAAAAAAAGGCGAACAGAACCGCGATACACACCAGCGCCAGAAAGCTCTCCACACAGCCAAGCAAGAAATACCCGGCTGCCGAACCCGAAGCCAACACGGCCAGGACGCGAATCCGCAGCCCACTCCGGTCCGCGACAATGCCCCACAGGGGCTGAACAAAGAAACCGACCAAGGGGAGAGTGGCAAAGACAACGCCCACCTGAAACCCGTCAAGCCCGACGTTCTCACGTAAATACAGACCGTAGTAGGGGAAAAAGACCCCGAGTGCCCCCATGATCAAAAACCAGAAGAGAGCCAGGGGAGTGGCTTGGCGGAGGTGGGTGTTCATGGTGGTTGGGAGCCACTAGAAGGAACGGACAACCGGAGCACAAAAAGGCGGGAGACGGTCCTACGGTGCCTATCTTCACACGTAATCGTCCGCGCGCTGCCGATTCTGCGGACACGAGGCGCAGCCTGTTTTCTTACGTCTGGGCCAGAGCACGCGGCCAACGTATAAGACGGCCACGACAATAACCGGGAATATCAGCAGAGTCTGGAAATCCATGGTTCACCAAGTCAACCGACTGCCTATTTGATACACCGCCAGTGCTCCAAGATACGCCAGACTCGTCATATAGACAAATGTCAAGAGCGGATAGCCCCAGGAATTCGTCTCTCGCTTGATAGTCGCCAGGGTGGCACCGCACTGACAGCACAGGGCAAAAAAGACCATGATCGAAATCGCCACAACCGGTGTATATACCGGTCGGCCGTCCGGCCAGCGCTCCGCCCGCATGGCCTGGCGCAACTCGACACTCTCCTCATCCTGGCCGGCGCCCAGATTATAGATCGTCCCGAGGGCGGCAATAATCACCTCACGGGCCGGAAAACTCGCCAGCGTGGCCATGCCGATTTTCCAGTCCCAGCCTAATGGCTGGACAAACGGCTCAATCGCCCGTCCGGCCTGTCCAAGATAACTCTCGCGCAAACGAATGCCGGCCAACTCGCTCTCAAGCAGCGCCAACTCGACTTCCGTGGCAGTCGCCCGGCGGGCCTTAAATTCTTCTGAGACAAGATCCTGATTTGGGTAATAGGAGAGGGCCCAGACCAGGATCGTAGTGGCCAGGATGATGCTGCCGGCACGCTTGAGAAAGGCCATGCTGCGATCGTACATACGAAACACGACTACCCGCCAGGCTGGCAGCTTAAAGGGCGGCAGTTCCATGAGAAAAGGCACGGTCTCACCACTCAGCAGTGTCCGCTTGAGTATCCAGGCAATAGGGGGGGCAACAAGCAGGCCGAGACAATACATGCAAAAGAGCGTCAGTCCCTGCAAGCCAAAAATGCCCCACACGGTCTGGGCCGGGATAAAAGCCGCAATCAACAGCACGTACACCGGTAGCCGCGCGCTACAGCTCATCAGCGGCGCGATAAGAATAGTTGCAATCCGGTCCCGCTGATTGTCAATGGTTCGGGCCGCCATAATGCCTGGAATTGCGCAGGCGAAAGAGGAGAGCAGCGGAATAAAGCTCCGTCCCGACAGTCCAAAGCCGGCCATCACCCGATCCATGAGAAAGGCCGCCCGCGCCATATAGCCGGAATCTTCAAGGATGGCGATCAAACCGAACAGAATCGCAATCTGCGGGACAAACACCACCACCGCGCCCACCCCGCCGATCACGCCATCGACAATCAGGCTTTGCAGCGGGCCCTCGGGCAGTGCGCTGCCGACCCAGGGACCCAGGGCCGAAAAGACGGTGTCAATGCTGTCCATGAGGGGGAGAGCCCAGGAAAAAATCGACTGAAAGGTCACGCCCATAACCGCCAGAAAAATCACCAGCCCCCAGACTTTATGGGTGACGAGGGAGTCAATCGACTCGGACCAGTCGGTCCGGTCACGGTCCAGGCTGGACGAAGAGCGCTGCGCGTCCGCCACGACCCGGGCGATCCACGCATAGCGGTGATCCACTTCCATCCGCGGGAGTTGGACCGCGTTATCGGCCAAACGCTGCCGGGCCGCGTGGACGGAGGCCCGCACCTGCGCTCCGTGCTGTCGGGTCAGGTCCTGCTCGACCATGCCGCCAGCGTCGATCAATAGCCGTTCAATCAGAAAGTCGGGGAAGCGGGTAGTCGGATGGGCCTGGGTGAACTGCTGGGCCAGCGTCTGGGCCTCTTGTGTGAACGCTTCGGGAAACACGACGGGTCGGGGGGGAGAGACGCCTGCATTGAGCGTATCGCACAGGGCCTGACGGAGGTGATCGATCCCCCGACGTTTGGTGGCCTGTACCGGAACAACCCGCACTCCCAAGCGTTTTTCAAGAGCGGCAATATCGATATGCAGGCCCTGCTTTTCCGCCAGATCGAGCATGGTCAGCGCGATGACGCAGGGCAGCCCGATATCCATGATCTGGGTCGCAATATACAGATTGCGATCAAGGTTCGTGGCATCGACCACGCACAGGACAACATCCGGCGTGACTGCTTCGTCGCCGGAGCCGAGCAGGACGGAGACGGCGACCATCTCATCCGGCGCACGAGGCGCAAGCGAATAGACCCCTGGCAGGTCAACCGCGAGAAACCGGATGCCATTCTGACGAAACTCTCCGAGCGCACTTTCGACGGTCACCCCAGGATAATTCCCGGTGTGCTGGCTGAGTCCGGTGAGGGCGTTAAAGAGGGTCGTCTTGCCCGTATTGGGATTCCCCATCACCGCAACCCGATAGGAGGTGGTACCGGAGGGGGTGGCGGCATGAGCAGACGAAGCGGTTGGTGTTTCGACATCCATAGCGGCAGGGCAAGACATGTACTAGGGCAGCCTACTCCTCATTCTCATTGTTCAGCAAGACGGACCCGTTTGGCCTCGTGGAGTCGGAGCGCGAGGGAAAAGCCTCGAATACGTATTTGCATGGGATCACCCAGCGGCGCAAAACGGATGATCTGCACGGTCTGACCGCTGGTAAAGCCGAGTTCAGCCAGCCGCTGGGAAACGCCGTCTGTACCCGTGACAGAGTGAATACGTCCCTGCTCTTCGGGGCCGAGGTCGGCCAGTGTTTTCATAAGACACGTAGAAGTAGGGGCTTTCGTTTAGGTAGGTCCGGTTCCTCTCCCTGGATGAAATTGATAGTCAATTTCAATTATAGAAACAAGCCCCTATCAACGGACCCAGTAGATAGGGGCTTGGTTTGAGAATGGGCATTCTGCACACCAGATTGACACCCTTGGGAGACGTGGGATTGATAGTTTAAGGGCACTCAGCCCGCTATAACGGCGGGATGACACTGAAGCAAAAGGTTCACTATGCAGGGTCAGGCACAGGCATTATTGCTGCTGTCGTTATGCTGGGTAACATATGGAAGGTGGGAACGATGATACTGGAGTCATGGCCCCTGCTACGCGCCTTTTTACCTCTCATTGCCATATGTGTAGGAACCTTTTCACTCATCTGGTTTGGCATCACCGTGTGGGAACACATACAAGCCTGGCGAGAGCATAGAAACTTTAATCCTAAAGATTGGCTGGGATAAAAAAAGTGGACTCACCCCACACCCTCAAACAAACGCACCGCCAGCATCTGCCCCTCAGTCAGCGCCAAAGGAGCGAACTCAGACGGGGGATAAATCCGCGCTGCGTCCCATTCTGCTAACGTCACGCTTGTTGCTACTCCCATACGAACCCCGCGAATGCGGAGCCTCTCTACCAACGCAGGGGCGTCAAACAGAAACACCTCAGAAATCACCCAAGGCCGGGTCTGGTCTTTCGAGTTCGTCGCAGATGCTTTCGGGCCTGTCAGCACCAAGTAATACTCCGGGAGTGAAGAGGGCTTGATGTCCAGCGACCCTTCCCTCTTGCCGTACATCTTCACGTTGACGGTCTTGCCCCGTAGGACACCAGACAGAAACCGTCCATCATGGCCTCGATTCGTTGCTGACTCCTCCAATTGAATGGAAAAGATTTGGCTGGCAATAAACTCTCCAATGTGACCAATAGACGCAGGCCGTCTGATGATTCTGGTGATGGCCTGTTCGGTCGCGTTCCTCACGCGTAGCAGGTCCGCGAGGTATTGCAATTCGTGCATAGAGGACTCGCCGGCGGTCCCGGCAAGGTCGCCGGGCCGTTGAATCTACCTGCACGGAGTTCGTGGAGGGTCCTACGGTTTCGCCGGGGCGCGGGTAGCTACTCCCACACCGAGAACACGGCTATGGTATGGCGTAGGCGACCCGACATCGGGCCTCCGTACGGTAGATTCACCACGTACTGTCGCACACAGAGGACTAGGAGATCAAGAACTGTGTGTGGTGGGCGGGATTGACCAAGCGGTGGACACGTCTGGACAATGATGCATAGTAGGGTTATAGTTACCAGCAGATTTTCGGAGTCAAGGAGAATGCATTTATGGTTGGCGGACAGCAAAAAGCCCGCAGCTAACGACTAAGATCGCTGCGGGCTTCATATCCGGCTCTATAGAGCCAGAAAGGGTACCACATGTTTAAGATTACCCGACTAAGCCCGCTACGTCAAACGGTTTTCTCTGTTCTTCTGATGTTTCTGTGTGGTTGGTATAATGCTGCTATAGCAAGCCCTGTCGTGCCCCCCTGGGACAAAGATCAGAATCAGAATCAGCCACGGCATTTACGCTGCTCAAATTGTCCTCGGCCTTTTTTCGTTCCCCCTTTTGCAGGTGGAATGGAGGACACGGTAAGCAATGAAAGTGAATCTTCCGTAGCATCAAACAACGATTCCCCCACCCCCCAAGAAAACCTTGAACAAACGGAGCCTCCTATACCGACTACCCCTTCCTACTTTGAAGGGGAGGAATCTGAGCAGGAACCTGTCGAATCGGCTACACAGCCGCAATTCTCTCCAGTATCGGAAAATGTCAAGCATCCGTACGAGGAATTAAGCAGCAGGAGGGTCCCATACTACCAAGATAATCCGCCAGTTGAACCGATACGTTTAGAACTGGTCTCTTTCTGCGTGAGCATCATTTCCCTTCTCCTTGGCTTTCTCACTTACATGCAGAATAAAACTCGACGGCTTGGTCCGATAGAAATGGAAGCTCTCCGTATGATAAGGGACTCCATCTGATTACACGGACGGTTCAATCGATTAGTAAAGAGTTGCTACCCAAACAACCCCTGCATGAAGTCGCTGAAAGAGTGGGGGTTCTGCCGCTCGTTGTACTTCCAGCTCGCTTCCGCCAGATAGAGCGGCATGTACTCTCTGGTGTAGTGATGGTGGGTCCCATACCACGCCCGCTTGACGCCGGACCAGAACCCTTCAATGGTATTCGTGTGCACCCAATCATCGACATAGCGCTCTTCGTGCTTGATGACGTAGTGGGGCACGGTGCCAGAGACCGAGTTGTAGGCGCGGTATTCGTCCGTAATGAGCGTGGTCACGTCGGGATTGACGGCAGATTTCAGAAACCGATAGATCGACCAGCCGCTCACGTCGCGGGGCACTGTCGTCTTGACCCTCCCACCGCGCTCGACCGCCCCTAGCACCGCAACCTTTTTGCTGACTTTCCGCCCTAACTCCTTATTGTCATCTACTCGTTTATTCGCCTTGCGGGGCTTTCCGCCGACGAACGTCTCGTCCGCCTCTACTAAGCCTTGGAGCAGTTCGTTCTCCCCCTCAGAAGCCATTGCCGTGCGGATACGCTGTTGCATGTACCAGGCCGACTTCTGGTTCAGCTCGATATCACGGCCCAATTGACAGCTAGAGAGACTCTTCTTGGCGTTAATCATGAGTGACAGCGCCACAAACCATTTCTGGAGCGGGATGCGGGTCTGTTCCATAATCGTGCCAGACAGCACGTTGAAGGACGAAGTACAGGTGTAGCAGTTCCACCGTCCCTGGCGGCCCTTCTCCTGCTTCCTCTCCACGTCATTGGACTGGCAGTAGGGGCACTCAGGATCGTCGCCCCATCGGACATCCTCGAGGTAGTTGAGGCAGTCCCGGTGAGTGGGAAAACGCTGCATGACAGTGAAGAGATTCATCCTGTTTCCTCCCTCTTGCTACAAGAAAAAGTTTACAGAATTTCACTTCAAAAGTCAAGTAAGTACCTGATATTACACAGGTTTTTTTGTTTTGTCGGGTAGTGGCTAGGAGGGGAGATTTTACAAGTTGTTCTGAAGTGTGCTTGAAGGGAGGAAAGGCCCAGTGCCGAATTGGTAAACGGCAGTACTCCGCCAAAGCATTGATCTGTTGGGTTCGATTCCCACCCGGGCCTTCCCTCAGACTTTTCATTTAGCCTGTTTTGAAAAGTCTGGCAAATCATTTGAATGAAGTAGTACGCCGTATAATAATACATGCACGTATTAGGGAAGCCCCGATCTACTGATTCCGCCTATCAAACTCTGGTTCAATTCCAACACGCCACCCGTTGGGGCAGGCCGGGGCAGAACCGCCCTAGCACGCACTCCCGTGCATGATAGCGTGGACCCGAGAGTGCTGAACAGAAAGCGACCTGCATGGCAAAAGTGACGATCCGCGCCTTAAAGAATGGTCCCTATGAAGTTCGCGGAGAACCCAGCCTTACGGACAGGAGAGGGGGGAAGTACCGGGGGCAAAAAGATCCCCTGTATTTATGTCGGTGCGGCAAGTCCAAAAACAAGCCGTATTGTGACGGTAGCCACATAGAAGCGGGCTTTCGAGCAGAGGAGCGCGCGCCCGTACCGGTGCCTAAATGGCCATTCTTTCGGTAGAAACTCCACCCTCCACATCTCCCCCCCCCTGACTGCGGGACTTGACAAATATCGATCTGAAAGATAAAAATTATTTAATTGAAATTGAATGTCAATTTCAATTAAACCTATATGAGGCCCACCGCCCTTGAGCTCCGAGCCCGCAGTAGTCATCGCTACGAGCTTTATTTGTGCAAGGTCGAACACGGGCCGCAGGTTTGTCGTTTTCGCTATGCAAGGTTTGGTGTTGGGCCTTGCATCTGGCCCCGGGGCATCCCTCCTACAGCCCCGGGGCTCTTCCCCATAGACCAGAACCGGCCAGACCACCGCCCTACATTTCCGACAGCGGAGTAGACGATTGGGCTGACCCTGAAGGGCTCCCGTCTTTTCAGTGACGAAGGATGTTGCAATGGATCCTGTAACATGTTGAGGTTTAAGGCATAGGGAGTGATACTCGTCCTGGAATTGGCCAATAGCGCCGCCTGATAACTGAGGAATGGGTGATGTCTGATTCCAACGACAAGGCATACTATCCTAAAGGCACCAAACGCCTCGTCGCCGTGACCGGTGCCGCAGGTTTTCTTAGGAGCCATATATGCCGCGCCTTGCTGCGGTGCGGGTATACGGTGCGTGCTGTTACGCGCCAGGGCAGCAGTCGCAAATTTCCCGATGACCTGAGCAAGCGGGTTGAATTGTGGCCTGCGGATGTTCGAAATGTCGAATCGTTGAACTCGGCATTCCAAAATGCCGATGCCGTCGTACACACTGCTGCGATTGTGACGATTGGCACCGATCCCGAGGATTTGGTCAGGGCGGTCAACCTGACGGGTACCCGAAACGCGATTAAAGCGTGTATTGACAGCGGCGTACGCAGGCTGGTGCATATCGGTTCCATACACGCATTCAGCCCGTTGCGTGGAAGGGTTTTAGACGCTGATTCAAAGCTGGGACAGCATTCCAAAATCCCCTATACGATCACAAAAACCGAAGCGCATGGCAGTGTGCCCGAAGCGGCGAAGAGTGGTCGGATCAATGCCTCTGTTATCTGTCCTTCGAGTCTTATAGGTCCCGGCGATACGGAGCCGACCCTCGTTGGTGATATGTTGCTCGCCATCGCGCAAAAGCGGTTGCCGTGCCTCATTGACGAGGGATTCTGGTGGAGCGATGTGCGAGATGTGGCGGCCGCTACCGTAAATGCGGTGGGGCAGAGCGAATGTCATGGTGGGGTGTATTTTACCGTGGGTCGATACGCAAAGATTATTGAACTGGCGCGTCTGTGTTCCCATATTCTGGGGCGTCGTGTGACGCGCCCCGCCATGCCCTATTTTCTGGCTCTGGCGGGTTTGCCTTTTGTTCAACTGTATGCCGCGATAAAAAATCGACCACCTCTTTACTCCAGAAATTCGCTTGACCTTTTACGGGACTGTCCGGTGTCCGTTGATGAGTCCTCGGCGAGGAGACAACTGGGATACGAATCTCGACCACTTGAAGAATCGATCCGCGATGCCCTCAATTGGTTCAAAGAACAGGGAATGGGTTTGTGAGCGGGGAATTTCCCGCATTTGAGGTTCTCGCCGGGATTTGGGTGGGGCTGGCGCCGTTGGCACTGATCGCGGGTTTGGTGAAGTGGGACCCGGTGGAGCGCGTTGGGGGCACGGGTATCGGGCCTCGTATCAATAGCCGCTGGGGTTGGTTTGTGATGGAGGTGCCCGCGCTGCTTACCTTCCCGGGCATGTACTTTTTCAGCCCACACCATCATTTTGTCGGCAATACAGTGGTCGCTCTGTGGGTCGCGCACTACACCCATCGAGCGCTAATCTGGTCGTGGATTGTTCCAAGGCGCGATAGCAAGATACGAGTCATGCTATGCGCGTCCGGCATAGTTTTCAACGTACTCAACGGCGGCTTATGGGGATGGTCTATGGGGTACATCGCCGATTATGCCAACGATTGGGTGACCGACCCGCGATTTGTCGGCGGTCTGACGTTGGCAATAAGCGGCGGCGCGTTGAATATCTGGTCTGATTATCGTCTTTGGCGGCTGCGTATGGATAACGGTGGCAAATACGTCATTCCCCGCGGCGGTGTTTTCAATCTCGTGTCATGCCCCAATCTGCTGGGTGAAATAGTCGAATGGGTCGGCTTCGCGCTGTTGAGCTGGTCGCTGCCGGGCCTCGCGTTTGCCCTGTGGACGATCGCAAACATGGTGCCGAGGGCACTCTGGCGCCACGCTTGGTATCACGAGACATTTGAGAATTATCCTTTGCAACGGCGTACCATACTGCCGGGATTGATTTGAACGCACTGACCCTATGCTGACCGGTCTGACCTTGGCTATTGGGTCGCCCGTCACTCACTTCCGCGCGTATCTCCGCTCTTAATGGCCTACCGAGCCCTGCTGTGGGACGGGTGAATTCCGCAAATCCTGGGCCGCCTTGGCTACCACGGCTTGCATCGCAAAGAACTCTTCCGGGGTCATTTTAATGATGGCTCGGCCCACCATCACATGAAGACAGCCTTCGGAACACAAAGAAACACTGATGCGTTTGTCCGACGTTTGCCATAGGTGCGTGTCATACATAGTCGTTCTCCTTTATTCTTGGGGGTGGGGATCCGGGTCTGTTTCGCTCAGCGTTGTCGTTGTTTCAGCTGCGGGTAAGTGGGCTACGACTGCGTTAACGGCCTGGGCTATCTGAAAAAAGTCGTGCTGGCAGACGTGCAAGCGGAGCGTGCCGATTTGGATGGGCACGCCAGGGTCGGGGCACAGATCAACCTGGGTCACACCAGACCATTGCCCAGGAGCTTCAGCCGGCTGACATTGCCACTGCATGGGCATGTGTTGTCCCGGCGATGAATGGGACGGGAGGGCCGCATGGGCCACGCTGGTCAGCGGCATCTCTGAGGCTTCGGATCGCTGAGAAACTAATGGCCTGGTGGATTTGGTCTGCTCGACAGCGACCGCCCACAAGAGAAAGACGATCAGGCTGTACTCGGAGAGCAAGAGTATGGTATGGGCGCTGAGAAAGCGGGGTTGCGGTCTGCGAGAGGATGCGTTTTTTAGTACCATACCATTCCTCATCCAGCCCGAAATGTCAGCCCGAGGGGAGCAGGCCCCAGGGTTGGGGTAGGAAAACCCCAGGGCCTGCGGCAGGGAAGGCAGCCTCCCCCCTGCAACTTGATATTCTATAGCAATGCGGCATCCTTGGTCGCTGCATAGTGATCCCTATAGCGACTCCAAAAAGGTGAGTAATGCCTCGCGCTCGTCCATGGGCATCAGGCGGAAGGCTTCCCGTGCGGCTTCGGCTTCTCCGCCATGCCACAGAATGGCCTCTGTAAGATTACGTGCTCGACCATCGTGCAGGAAAAAGGTGTGACCTTGGGCGCGCCGGGTCAGGCCGATTCCCCATAACGGCGGTGTCCGCCATTCCCGGCCCGTTGCGACAAAATCGGGTCGACCATCCGCCAGGCCGTCTCCCATGTCGTGCAGAAGCAGGTCGGTGTAGGGATGAATGGTCTGATTGGACACTTCCGGCACCCCGGCTAAGACGCCGGTCCGGATGGTCGGAATATGACAGCCCGCGCACTGCGCCTCATGAAAGAGGTCTTCTCCGTCCTGCACCTGCGGGTCGTCGAGATTCCGACGGGCGGGCACGGCAAGTGTCTGGACATAAAAAGTGGCGACATCAACCGTTTCCCGATCAATCTCAGGGTCGTCCGCCAAGCCGTCATCCTGGATCTGACCAAATGCGCTTTCTTGGGGAAGGAAGGGGTTGGTCACGCCCATGTCCTGGTTGTAGGCGGTAAAGGTCTGCTGCAAGAGGTTCGGATTGTTGGCCTTCCAGCCAAAGCGTCCGAGCGCCGTTTGCTGCCGCACCACGTCCCAGACCCAATTGGGTCGGCCTGAGATGCCATCGCCATCCGCATCGTTCTCGTCCGCAAAGTCGAGAATAGTGTCCTCATCGATCGCTTCAAGCAGACCCCGCCCAAAGACTGGCAGAGCCACCCGTGGTGAGGTGAGAACCGTATCTGGAAGCGGCTGGGCGAGATTCTCGATCTGAAAGTGCAGACGACGCAACTCAAACGCCTCGCCGTCGCCAAACATGCCGTCGCTGGACTCTTCGCTGATGGCAACATCGGCTTCGGGCAGCACTCCAAAGTTGGCTAGGTGCTGGAGTTGCGTGCCCATACCGGGGACCGCCAGAGGACCGCCCGTCAAGGGATCGGTGCCGGGCAGGCTGACTCGAAGAAACATGGAGGCCATGCGTTCGCCGTCCCGCGGCGGTCGTCCGCGGCCGTTTTTTGGATGGCAGCTATCGCAGGCATTATTATTGAAGATGGGTCCCAGCCCGCTGAAGACTGGAGAGGGGGCGGTGACAAAACGGTCTCCAAAGGCGAGATCCCCAGCCAGATGTTTATCCAGCTGTGCCCCGTCGAGATTCGGAGCCGGCAGCTCAAACGCTTGGCTGGCGGCACTAAAAATCGTTGTGGCTCCGCCGGCCAAAGCCGCGGTCTGGCTTCCATCGGCTCCGCTCGGCCTGGCTTCAACCAGGAGCGGCGATTGGAGGCTGGTCGCATATTTGAGACGCAGGTCAGTCGGGATATGCTGGACCAGCGCATCGGCTATCAGCAACTCGTTGTCCTCAATACGGACAGTGGCGGCCGTCATATCCACCGTCTCCACAAACTCCACGTCCCCTGGTTTGACGACCGCCACAGCGTGATCCAGAACCACTGCGGTCTCACCAGCGGCCTGGACTTCGATTCCAATAGTATGCACTCCGGCGCTGAGCCGGCCGTAATTGAACAACAGACTGAAGGATGTGGCCAAAGGGGCGTCCGGAAAAATGGCTTGGACATCGCTGCGTTCACCGCAACACGGAATCGCTTCCCGGAGTTCGCCGTCAATGCGAAGCCGGATGCTGACCGGCGCGCCAGTAGCGCTATACGCCCAGCCCGAGATAGTACGAGTGCCGGACATGTGTTCCCCGTCGGGCGGGTTTTCCAGGGTCGCGGCAATAGCGGCCCAGGCCGAGGAATACCGGCAGAAAGTGGAGACACACAGTGTGAGCAACGTGAGGGTGAAGACGACAAAGCGAGGTTTCTGCATGAACTGTTCCCAACGTGAGACTATGTCATGGCAGCCGGAGCGGGTCGAACCCACTCCGGCTCATTGGTCCTGCAATTGCGCGGTTAGGAGGCGAAATTCGCCGTAGCGATAACCTCGTCAAGGATTCTTTGCAGCGTCGTCTCCAAGTGCGCGGCTGCATCAACGGCCTTTTGGACAGCCTCGGGATAGGCAGTGATGCTCTGGCCAAAGGGCTCTGGGATGGCGATGATAGCCGCCATGGCATCATGGATCGCCATCCGGACCTCCGCGTCCAGGGCCGGGTCTTGATCGGCGACAAAATCCGTCACCCCCATCGAGGTGCTGTCGGTCCGATCAAAACGGCCCTCATAAACATTGTTGATACTGCGTACGTTGTTGAGGAAGTCGATCCTGGAGTTGTTGCTGTAGCGCGACTCTTCTTCCGCATTGCTCATTGCTGCTAAGGGGTCGCCCATTTTTGCTCCAGCGAGTTCCGCCGCAATCCCGACCATGCTCTCGACCAGCGTTTGCATGGCCGATTCCTGGTTGTCGTAGGTCATACTGCCTGGACCGGCCATGGCAAGTTGCGCCACGAAATTCCCCATATCGGGGTCCCAACTGTCGCGGAGCGCCTGGGTATGGCTGACAAACTCAGAAGCCATCCTTCGCGCGTAGGCTCTCCTGCGTGGGTCGTTGTGGAGGGCGGCCACAATCGCGGCCGGGTCGGTGTTACCGTTCATGTCCTGGAACAGCAGATATTCCAGGGCATGGAAGCCCTGGACGGCCTCCTCGTCAGGGCCAGTAAGATCGTAGGTGTCAATGTCATCGCTAGACGCGATGATCGCTTCGAGGCGAGTGACGTCGAGCGGCCAGGAGTCCAGGGTGGGGTCGTGGCCTTCCGTATCCACCGGACCAAACAGAAACGCCTCGCTCTGCTCCCAGGGGACACGCGCATCCCGCCAGGCATTTTGGACGGCGGGCAGCAAGGCAATAGCATCAGCCTCGCTTTGAGAGCTTGTCCCGACCAGGGTATAGACCGCTGCACACAGGGTGGCCACGGACGCCTGCCTCTGAGATGAATCCGGGCATTCCGACGCCATATGCAACGCGTCATAGGTGGCGAAAATGGCGTGGGCGACATCACTCAGGATTTGGCTGACATCAAAAGAGGCTGTCGGAGTACCAGGCTCTTGTGCGGCCGAGATATGAAAGGATTGCCGAAGGGAATAGCTGAGGTCGATATTGATGGTCGCAGTCTCTCCACTGTCTGCGTCCGTGACCTCAACCCCGTTTACGACAATGGTGTTGCCCTTAATGCTGGCCTCAGCCGCGTCGAGATTAACGGTGCTGAGGCGTCCAAAGTTGCCGGGGAAAATGACGATGACGGCCTGATCGACGACCACGGTTTCTTCGCCAGGGGCGCTGACTTCCACGCCAACAGTATGCACCCCGGCTGAAAGATTCTCATAATTGTATAACAGCCCATAGCTGGTTTCCAGTGGGGCGTCAGTGTGCCCAGCTTGGACATCCGTACGCGGGCCACAACATGGGATTTCTTCGACTACTTCTCCGTCGAGGCGCAGCTTGACGGTCACGTCCGTGCCTTTAGTCGAATAGGCCCAGCCCGCAATCAGGGTACCACCCGAGACAATGTCTCCGGAGCGTGGACTTTCGTGGTGCATGACAATCCGGGCAAAACTCGGTGCGCTGATAAGCAGGGTGAGAAAAAAGACGCTCAGACCGAGCAGCCATTTCCAAGTCGATATGGTGAAAGGTTGAGATGCAGTCATTCTGTGTGCTCCTTGGTTGTGTATGCTGTTGTGTTGTCCGCCTGCCCGGTCAGAGCTGGCGGGGTCACGGTACGTTACTCCCGGTGAAGTGTTATGGTCCGGCCATTCTGTACGCTCCTTTGTTCTGCATAACGTTGTCTTGTTCGCTCGTCCCTGTTTATGCCCCCGTTCGATAAGAGAAGGAGGGGGTCCCTAGGCGAGGAGGGATTCCCTAGGGACCCTGGGAGGAGGAGAGGGGACTCCACCCACCGTTATTGTAAGAAGAGAGCCTGCTCAGGCGTGAACGCTTCTCCAGCCCGTTCTCGCCAGCGGACCGCGCGAGTAGCATACTCTTCAGCCATGCGGACAGACGCGAGGTTCGGGCGCATGGCTAGCAGTAAATAGTGAAAAGCAATGCTGCGAGCGGTCTGAGCCGAGGGGGAACGCTGATAGCGCTCTTCCAACCATACGGCTGCCGATAGGAAGACTTGGAAAGGAACGAGGTTCGCTTGGTGACGGAGTTGCCAAGCGTCAGCAATGAACGGGTCGCGGAACATTCTACCCTCCGATGGAACGGATACCCGAGTGCGCTCTGCGCTGGGCTCTGGGTTGGGACCGCGGGCCGCTGTATGCTCAGGGAAGGTTGTTGAGTATTGTGTTACAGAATCGTCGATTGTTGCAGTTCTCTAATGTTGTGTATGCGAGGTCCAGTGGGAACTGGTCTCTAAGATATGTCGTTCTGCCGCGTGGACGACCTGGGCCAAGTCCACAAAGTGTTCTTTCCGGAACGAAATGCAGGTATGTCCAACCTGAAGATAGACATGCCCTTGCGGACAGACGCGCGCCGTAATGCCGGCGTCATTGGTAAAGACCTTCGCAAATTGATCTTGTAGGTCTTGCCCGCCTTTCTCCTTGTCTCTCATATTTCTCTCCCTTCCTTCTTGTCTGTTCGATTATCTTGGTCATGGGCCTGTTATCCGGGCTATAGGGCGTTATTCAGGCCATATTGAAAGTGAATTTCAAAATCGTTTCAGCATCTAGTTGAAAATGATTATCAAAATCAATTCTCTAATAAAATCAATAACTTAGAGTTGACAAAGATCATGGGAATGTGTATAGTGTATTCATCGTTGGTTGATTAATTCTCGTAACCAAGGAGGTCTCCCATGGATGCCCAAAAAGTTGTTACCGCGTTGAACAAAGCTGTTTCCCTTGAACACGCCGCGACCCTCCAATACCAGCAGCACGCCCTCCTGGTGAACGGTCTGTGGCGTAAGGTTTTTGCTGATTTCTTTGAGGGCCAAAGCAAGACCGCGCTTTCCCATGCCCATACGTTTGGCCAAAAGATCGTTTCCTTGGGTGGTGTCCCATCAGTTGAGATTGGGACGACGGTGCACCAGTCAACTGACCTAGAAGAAATGTTGCAGCAGGACCTGGCGCTCGAAAAAGAAGCCATGCAGGCGTATCTGGAAGCCCATGGCTTGGCCGAAGGCAACGTCGCGCTGCGCTCCATGCTCGAGAACCATATTGAAGGGGAACAGGAGGATATTGAAGAATTGGAGATGTACCTGGGCATGGTGGAAACGAAAAATGTTGAGCCTGAGGTCACGCTTCGCCGAGTAAAATAACCGCTGCCTCGCTTGGTGCTTTCATGGGCGGCCGCTTCATTTGGGCCGCCCATTTTTTTGCCCAGATTCGCATTGTTCTGACTGCCCTTCGGGTGACCGCGTTGTGATAGTCTGCCATGTTGAAGGGGTCTCCCAGGGGATGAAAACGACGCGCTTGCAGCGGCGACACTTGAGTTCTATACCGTCAGTGTTTTGCCTGGCTAACAGACTGCCGCACGGGCATCGGCATTCATAAACAACGTGATGAACATTGGTAACAGACTTGGGGGGTTGGTCTGTTTCACTCATAGATGAAATTGAGAATCATTTTCAATTTCAATTGTCAATACCCTGATATCCAGATTTATCGGCGACATAAAGTAGCGTCGTTGCGTGGAGCAGAAGGAATCGGTACTATCCACACCTCACATTGATACGGAGAGGTGGCCGAGTGGTCGAAGGCGCTCGCCTGCTAAGCGAGTGTACGTTTAATCGCGTACCGAGGGTTCGAATCCCTCCCTCTCCGTTCCGATCAACGTTGCGGTTCCCTTCTCGTATGTGATAGGAAAGGGGCTCTGCTGAATCGTTCCCGTGTTTAGTTTTCCTACCTACGCGCCCTTAGCTCAGTCCGGATAGAGCGGCAGACTACGAATCTGTAGGTCGGAGGTTCGAATCCTCCAGGGCGCGCTTTCTTTTCCTTCCTGGCAATATTCGTCTCTATGCGTTGTGGTGGCAATTAGACGCTCTGTCACCCTTGCGCTTTCGTCCTTTTTCGTATTTACAAACCTCAGGGGAAGAAAAATGATCCGACAGAAAGGGGGACGCATGATTTACGAGAAGCGAGGAATTGTCGCGAGTATGGCGTTGCTGTTCCTGTGCGTAACCGGAGCAGCCTATGGAGATGATTTGGATGATGTGAAGGCTGCCTTTAACGCCGATATGAAGCGCTTTAATGCCAAGGATGCTTCGGCTTTTTCGACGGCCGCGCACGATGATGTCGTCCTGTTCGGCATGTTGTCTCCCTTTGCCGTTAGGGGCAAAGCCGCCATAACAGACATGCTGGAAGGATTCTTTGCCGATAGCGAACGTGTGACCTTGACTCCGATCAATCCCGAATTCCGCATTATTGGCGCGAGTGCCTTGGCCTGGGGGCATTTTACGAATACCGAGGTCCCAGCCGTTGGGCCGCGCGAGGTCATCCATGGCCGATACACGTTCACCTACGCAAAAAGAGATGGGAAATGGGTCCTGGTCGGACTGCATTTCTCTCCGCTCGGGGTTGAAGAGTAAAGGGGGGTGCAATGAGAAACCAGGAAAGAAGGACCATGAGTTGGAGATGCGTGCTTGTTGCGGCCGCTGCATTATTGCTCGGGAGTATAGCCTCGGAGAGTGCTGCCCAGCAGACGCGAGACGCCCTGATCCAGAGCTTTGGAGAGGAGATACAGGCCATTAACGGGAAAGACCTCAACGACGTGATGTCCCATGTCCACGAGGAGGTTGTCTTGTTTGGGTTATATTCACCGTTTCCTGCTGTCGGGAAGGCGGCCTTTCGTCAGGCCGTACAAGACTACTTTGACTCCTTTGAAGAGGCGAACCTCAACCCGGCGCATGAAGAATATATGGTCATCGGGGAGACCGGAGTGGCTTGGGGGCTGTATCAACTGACGACCAAGCCGAAGAACGGTATGGAGCAGACGGTGAACGGGCAGTACATGTTTACGTATGCGCGGCCTTCGGGACAATGGCAGATTGTGAGTTGGCATTTCTCTCCGCTCCCTGGAGGGAACTAAATCACAATGTTGAGAGCGGCTTGCTCTTCTTCTCACCCATCCGGTCAGTCTCGATAGTTGGGTAAACGTCGTACGCCCCACCCTTATTCGGTGGTGTGCTCTTTCCATCCCGAACGGGGTGTGGTAGGGGTGGCCGTTCTGTATACAAAAGGAAAGGAGACACTGCCTTGGCAGAAACACAATGGGAGGAAAAGAAAGTTACAGTCGGGGACGCTGAGTTGAACGTTATTGAGGGCGGTTCCGGCAGTCCCCTGGTCGTGCTGCATGAAGAACTCGGCCACCCTGGGATTACGAACTGGCATAACGAACTGGCTCGGGACCATACGGTCATGATCCCCTTACATCCAGGATTCGGTCAGACCGAGCGCGTCGGATGGGTGAGTAATATCCGTGACTTGGCTGGCCTGTACAGCCGTGTGCTGCGAGAACAGAATATCGCACCGGCAAATATTATTGGTTTTTCCCTGGGGGGCTGGATTGCGGCGGAGATGGCGGCCTGCAACGCTGCGCAGTTTCGACGTATGGTGCTCGTTGCGCCTTTTGGGGTCCGCCCGCCGGAGGGATATATTGCGGATATGTTCCAGGTGACGGCCAAGGCCTACCTGGATGCCAGTGTGAAGGATATTGAAGGCACCCCAGAGTTTGCCAAGCTGTACGGCGGCGAGCCCACGCCGGAGCAGTTCGAGGCATGGGAAGATGCGCGGGCTGAAAGCGCACGTATTGCTTGGGAGCCGTATATGTTCAACCCCAGCATGGGGCCTCTGCTTGAGTGCGGCGGTGAAGTCAAGACGCTGATTATCTGGGGTCAGGACGACCAAATTGCTCCGGTGAGCGCGGCCGCAGTCTATCAGCAGTCCATTGCTGGCTCCGAACTGGTCGTGCTGGAGGGGTGTGGTCATCGCCCCGAGGTTGAGCAGGCGGGTACGTTCGTTGAGAAGGTCCGCAGTTTTCTGGCCTAAGTTAAACCGGGGTACAGCCTGCCGTGCCCCGGCTCCTATCGATACGAAGTATATTCCCGACCAAACGCCTCCCGGGCAACGATGCCCTTCATGATTTCCGGCGTTCCGTCGCCGATTTCGAGTCCCACGACATCGCGCCAGCGCTGTTCGAGCGGGGATTCCATGTTATAGCCATAGTGCCCATGTAAGATCATACAGGCATGAATAGCCTCAGCCGCTGACTTCGGGCCAAACCATTTGACCATGGCGGCTTCTGACGTGTGCTTACGTCCCTGATCTTTGAGCCACAAACATTTATACGACAAGACCCGGGCAGACTCTAACAGCGTCAGATGTTCGGCAATCTGGAAGGCCACCCCTTCAAACATTGCCAGCGGTTTGCCGAACACCTCTCGGCCCTTTGTATACTCAATCGTCTCATCAATAGACTGCTGAGCCGCTCCAATACACGCCAGGGCAATGATCGCCCGGTTGAAATCAAAGGCGATCATTGCCTGGTAAAAGCCTTTACCCGGCTCGCCCACCATATTACGCGCAGGAACCCGGACTTCGTCGAAAAAGAGAGAGCCGCGCTGGGTCAATCGCTCTCCGGCCGCAAAATAGGGTTGACGAGTAACGCCGGGAGCGTCGAGCGGAACCAGAAAGGCCGAGATGCCGCGGGCGCCTGCGTCTCCGGTCCGGGCAAAGACAATGCACGCGTCTGCATACCCGGCAAAGGTGATAGAGGCCTTTTCGCCGATAATGATGTAGTCGTCGCCTATTTTCTCTGCTCGGGTCGTAATATTGGCCGCGTCCGAGCCCGCCCCCGGCTCTGTCAGACCAAAGGCGATCACCGCCTCGCCAACCGCGTGCCGGGGGAGCCATTCTGCCTGGACTTCGGGGTGAGCAAAGTCCGCCAACAGCTCGGAGGCAATGAGTCCAAGCTGAATATAGAGACTATAGTTGAAGTCACCACGAGACAATTCTTCCGCCATCAGGCCGCAGGTCACATAGTCGGCCATCATCCCACCAAACTGCTCCGGGACCCGCAAGCCGAAGACGCCGAGTTCAGCGGCTTCTTTGATGAGGGCACGTGAAATAACCTCGCCTCGGTCCCAGCGGTGATAATTAGGTGCCAGCTTGTCCTTGGCGTATTGGCGGAGGGTCTGTTGCAGCAAGAGCTGGTCTTCTGAAAAGGCAAAATCCATAGCGAAATCCTCGGGCTGTCAGATGTTCCGTCACATGGTACGGACCGGAGCAGAGCCGTGCAAGGCGTGGTGATGAGACGAACCTAGGGGAGGCGAGAGGCTGAGCGTTGCAGGGGGCTATGCGTTGGGCAATGGGCCGCGCGTTTGAACCGTCGGACGTGATACAACAGGACCGTCACCGTTAGCCAGAACACTTGCACCCCGATAGCTGCGGCCCAGAGAAACCACGATAATTGTTGGAACACTGCACACGGGAAGATTAACAGCGAATAGTCACGACTCGCTACGCCGAATACCATTCTGTGTAACAGCCTAGCCTGCCAGGTTTGCTGGTACGGACCTGGCACGACCGTTCGGTCCGCCACGACGACACAGGCGAAAGACAACATAATTCCTCCGACCATAAGACCGACAAGAACAAATGGTGCCTGCGTCCCGCCCTGGGTCCAGACTGCGAAGCCCAGACCGACGAAGGTGGCAATATGAACGACGGTATCGAGCGTAATATCGAGCCAGACGCCCAACCGGGATTCGAGAAACTTCATCCGGGCGACTTCCCCATCACAGCAGTCAAGCACGGCGGAGAACTGCAAGAGGAGGGCGCCAAAAACAGGCCCCCAATAGTCGGCCTGAAAGAAACAGGCCGCGCCAAAGAGACCGATCAGGCAGGACAGTAACGTAATCAGGTTTGGAGTCAGGGCCGTCTGTAAAAGAAAATGCGTCAAAAAACGAGAGAGTTTGCGATTGAGATAGGTATCGACCAGACCGTCCTTTGGATTATCGAGCGAGGCGAGAAGAGCCGATTCCGTATGCCGCAGGGAAGTTGAATCAGTCAACTGGTAGAGCCGGTGGGGAGAATCCGAGACGGTCCTGAGCGGTGTCTGAGGCTGAACGGCCAGAGCCGCTGTCCCAGCCCTTGAGACCGTTTCCTGGATAGGAAGACCGAAGGCGGCGTCCGGCTGTGAGCCGAGTATCAATGCGGACGTGCCATCACCCGTTTCAACGCTCACTGTCTCGCCCGGCTGAGCAGTCCGGTCGAGGTCAAATGCCAGAGCTGGGGAAAAGAGCGTGGCGAGCGAATAGTAGAGACAGTACCCTTCGGTGACAGCCTGGGCCGGTGCGGGTTGAGTGGAGGGATCATCAGCCGGCTGCATCCAGACGACTTGAGTTGTGAGGCGTTTATCGCCGGACAGGTCGCGTTGCAATTCTTCCCGCCGAGCGGGTTGGGCTTCTGACCGTGCGTCCATGACCAGATAGCACGTTTTTGCTCCGACACGTTGGGCACTGAGGATGGCGCGTTTCAGAAGAGACACTCCCCCCAGCAGAGCCAAGGGGTCGGGACCTGTCGCAGGAATAAAAATGCAGGCTGTGGTAATCATTTGCGCTGCTTCCGGGCGGGGATGATTCTTGCTCACCCCAGATTCCAGTGATTGTATAAGCTTTCTCCTATCATAAAAATCGTCCAGTTCACGATGCAGTCCCCTGGGTCTTCTTCCGGTCGATTGCTGCTCGACGGTCCTCTTGTGCCTCAAGAAGACGTTTGGTGTAATACCCAGACCGCGCAGAAAAGGAGAGGTTATGGACTTCAGCTATACGCCTGAAGAAGAGCAATTTCGTCATGAGGTTCGCTCCTGGCTGGAAGCACATATACCGGCCGATTTACGGGCTGGAAAAGACGACGACCTCAGCATCGACGAACGCTGGGAGCGGCGCAAAGACTGGCATAAAACGCTGCACGCCGGGGGCTGGATTGGCCTGTGGTGGCCGCAGGAATACGGCGGACGGGGAGCGTCGGTCAGCGAACAGGCGATTTTCAATGAAGAGCTGGCGCGCGCTCAAGTACCCGGTGGGATCAATATGAGCGGGGTCACCATGCTGGGGCCCACGCTGATGCACTGGGGGACGGAGGAGCAAAAGCAGCGCTTCCTGCCCAAAATCCTGCCGGCCGAAGAGCTGTGGTGTCAGGGTTACTCCGAGCCGGGCTCGGGTTCGGACCTGGCCTCCCTTCAGACGCGCGCGGTGGAAGACGGCGATCATTTTGTGGTGAACGGTCAGAAGGTATGGACAAGCTGGGCACAGCACTCGGACTGGTGTTTTTTGTTGGTCCGCACTGACCCGGACGCGCCCAAGCATAACGGCATCAGCTATCTGCTGGTTGATATGCGCAGCCCCGGCATTACCGTCCGGCCGCTCGTCCAGATGAATGGCGATGCCGAGTTTAACGAAGTCTTTTTCGAAGATGTCCGGGTGCCCAAAGAGAACTTGGTAGGCGAAAAAAACCGCGGCTGGATGGTGGCGATTACCACCCTGATGTTTGAACGTGTGGCCACCAGCAGTTATTACCGGGTGGAGACACTTTTGCCTCAACTGTATGACTTGGCGCACCGGTTGGAACGCGATGGAAGGCCGGCCAGCGAAAGTGCCGCCGTACGCCAGCAACTCGCCCAGTTTGCCATAGAAGCCGCCGCGATAAAGTATAATGAGCTGCGGCGGCTCACGCGTCAGATGAAAGGCCAGCCGCCGGGCCCGGAAGGATCTTTTGCGAAAATCACCTCCACGGAACTAAATCTGCGTGTCGCCAACTTTGCCATGGAACTCTTGGGACCTTACTCGACCCTGGCCAAGGATTCCCCATTTGCCATTGATCAGGCACGCTGGTCGTACCGGGCCCTCACCGCCCGATCTGGGACCATTGCCGCCGGCACAAATGAGATTCTGCGTGGGGTCATTGGCGAGCGCGTATTGAAGCTGCCGAAAAGCCGGTGAGGTGGTGGCGCGAGAAGAACGAAAGGAAAAGGCATGGCCAAAAATGCCCATACGCAAGCCACGGACGGAGCGATCGCGCTCCATAGGGCAATAAGGGCGGATGACGTGACAGCCGGCAATCTCTTTCTGAAATACGGGGCAGACACGGACGCGCAAGACGAGGACGGAGCGACCGCACTCCATTGGGCGGCATGGGAGGAAGACATCGCTTGTCAGGATTCTTCTGGAAAACGGGGCAGATGTGGACACGCAAGACAAGAATGGGGCGACACAAGAATGGGGCGACCGCGCTCCACAGTGCGGTAGAGGCGGTAGAGGCGGAAATTGTTAGAGTTCTCCTGGGAGATGGGACTGAGGTGGACACGCAAGCCACGGACGGAACGCCTGCGCCCTATGAGACAGGCTACATGGAAATCGTAGAACTGCTACATCACTATCGGGCAACCAAATAACTTAAGGCAGGTGGTCGAGTATGATTTGTTTGACACAGCAGACAGGCATGGCCTAGGATGCGGGCAACGGTTCTCAGCGGGTTCTCAACAGGGCTTTCCGACAAAAACAGGAGGGTTTTATGGCGGATGGAAAAGCGCGGCGTATGTGGGCATTGCCGAACGCGGAACTAACGGTTCCGCAAGCGTTGCTGATGCACGGCGGTGCACCGGATTCGGTGACCATACCCTGTCCGGCCTATCTGATTGAACACGAGAAGGGCTTGGTCTTGTTCGACACCGGCTGTCACCCCGCGGTGGCGGATGACCCGGTCGCGCACTGGGGACCGTTTGCCGAGCATCTTCAGGTTTCGTACCCCAAGGAGATGCTGCTCGATCGACAGATTCAGGCGCTTGGCTATAAGATGTCGGATATCAAGTACGTCCTGCTCTCCCATCTACATCTCGACCACACGGGCTATATGCACGCCTTTCCCAACGCGACCTTCATCATCATGCAGGACGAGTTGCGCTACGCCTACTGGCCGGAGCCCCACCTGCGCGATGTGTTTGTGTTCAAAGATATTGTACCTACGCGGGGCTTTCAGTGGCTGGAACTCAACGGCGACTTTGACGTTTTTGGGGACGGTAGTCTGCATATGCTGAAAACTCCGGGGCATACCCCTGGGGAAAGCTCACTACATGTGCGCCTGCCGAATCGCTCTATTCTTTTGGTTGGCGATACGCTCCACCTACGCGCACAATTCAACACTCTGTCCGGGATGCCGCTGGATACCGATCCTGCGGCCTCGTCGTTGTCCATCCAGCGCCTGCGGGCCATTCGGGATCTGCACGAGTGTACGGTCTGGATCTCGCACGACCCGGAAGACTGGGATGAGCTGCCCCACGCGCCAACCGCCATTGAGTAAAGGGGGCGGTCAGTATGCCACTCTACGAATACCACTGCCCGCCCTGTAACATCGTCTTTGAAGAACTCTGCTCACTGAGCGAGGCACAGACGAAAAAACCCTGTCCGGACTGTGGCAGAAAGGCTCCTCGGATCGTGTCCTCTTTTGCCATCTCTCACGGCGTGAGCGGGGAACCCTATGATCCAGTGACTGCCTCGCGCAAGAACTCGCGTGACCCACGACCCTTGTGCATGCAGCATTCTCAGGTCCCGCTGTCCTGCCACATGGATGAGTATTCGGTTAAACGTTTTGCCGCGCACGCCGCGGGGAAGGGCGACGAGTTTGACGACTCCGTTGCGCGGGCCAAGGAAGTCCGCAAACAGCGTGGGCTGAAACAGCCGACCTATGCGCCGGCGACGCATGGGCACGATCACGACCACGGACACACGCACAGTCATGACACCAACTTCCGGCTCCACGGACACGCGCAGGCAAAAGGGCAGTCGCACGACCATGCCCATTCCCATAGCCACGGGCAGGGGAAGCAAAAGAAGAAGCAGCCAGCGCATGCGCACTAAGGTGATGGCAACCGTACTGAAAGGGCGACCGCACGGCCGCCCTTTTTGTTTTGTGGTTCACTCAAGGAAAGTAATATGAAGGGAGAGATGTATGGCAGACCTTGGCCTGGTAACGATTCCAACGCATTACACCATCCAACCCGCAGACCTGGCGCGTTGGGCCGAAGAGAGTGGCTTTGAGTCTCTGTTCTTTGGAGAACACTCGCATATTCCCACCAGCCGTAAGACGCCGTTTCCGCTGGGTGGAGAGCTCCCCATGTATTACAGCGAGTTCTACGATCCCTTCGTCGGGTTGACCGCAGTGGCGGCAGTGACCAGTACGCTCAAGATTGGAACGTCGGTCTGTCTAGTGCCGGAGCACAACCCTATTAACTTGGCCAAGAGCACGGCCTGTCTGGACCGGGTGTCCAACGGTCGTTTCCTGTTTGGTATTGGCGCAGGCTGGAACGCCGAGGAGATGGGTGATCATGGGATCGCGTTCAAGGATCGCTGGAAGCAGACCCGCGAACGCGTGCTGGCCATCCGAGAAATCTGGACCAGGGACGAGGCGGAATTTCACGGTCAGTTTGTTGACTTTGATCCCATCTGGTGCTGGCCCAAGCCGGTGCAAGCGGGTGGTCCACCGATCTTGATGGGAGCGGACTCGAAGTGGTCGCCCAAGCGGATTGCCGAATACTGCGACGGCTGGATTCCCATTGATCGGCCGGACATCGCCAGCGGACTCGCTGCGATCCGTGAACAGATGGAACAGCATGGACGCTCTATGGAGCAGTTTGACCTGAGCGTGATCACCGGAGCGACGTTTGCCGGAGAGAACTCGGTCGAAAGCCGGGTTGAGGAACTGCTAGGCGTTGGGGCGAATCGCGTCCTCTTTCTTATTGAACCGGACCAGCCTGACGCGCAGTGGCCGGTGCTCGAAGGCTACGCAAAGCTGATTGCCTCTATTCAATAGGACCGTTCTGGGATAAGGAAAGTCACCAGGAAAAGGAAAGGGGAGACCTGAGTGTGGCTGACGCAATAAATTTTCCTCGTCCAGTACCGAACATAGACGACGAAGAGTTCTGGAATGGCTGTAATCGTGATGAACTGTTGATGCAGCGGTGTACCGCCTGCCAGCGGTTTCGTTGGCTGCCCAAACCCATGTGTCCGCACTGCAACACCCTGGAGCACGAATGGGTGAAAATGAGCGGCAGAGGCAAAGTGTTTTCGTGGACCATTATTGTCCATCCGGTCCACCCGGCCGCGAATGAAAAAGTGCCGTATAACGTGGCACAGGTGCAATTAGACGAAGATGCCGACCTCATTATGGTGACCAGTCTGATCGATATCGACAACGACGCGATCACCATGGATATGCCGGTCGAGGTCGTCTTTGTTGAACACGAACCTGGGGTCAAGATTCCCAAATTTCGTCCGGTATAGAGCGTCGCATGCAACTCGAACTCGAAAACAAAGTCGTACTCGTAACCGGGGGCAGCAAAGGAATAGGGCGGGCCACCGCGTTCGGTTTTCTCGCCGAAGGGGCGTCTGTCCTCATTTGCGCTCGTGGCTCGGAAGCCCTGGACGAGACCGTCGCGCTGGCCCAGGGTGTGGGGCGTGGACGCCTCATCGCCATGCAGGCCGACCTCACCCAGGTCGAGGCGATCAAGAACGTAGTGGCGCGTTGCCTGGAAGAATTTGGACGGGTCGATATTCTGGTAAACAATGCCGGTAGTGCCCGGCCTGGGCCGTTTCTTGAGATCTCGGACGAGGACTGGACGGAGGACTGGACGCTCAAATTCTTTGGCTATGTGCGGATGGCGCGTGAGGTTTTTCCGCACATGCAGCAGCAGGGCGGCGGTGTTATGGTGAACATTATTGGAACCGGCGGCCTCCGACCCATAGCCAGCTATATGGTCGGTGGCGCGGCAAACGCGGCGCTCAACCATTTTACAAAAGCCCTGGCTGCCGAAGGGGCGCAGCATGGGGTACGCGTCGTCGGCATCAACCCCGGTCCGATTCTGACCGAACGGCTCCGAAAGTTTGCCTCCGTCTTCAGTCAGGGAGGCGGCAGCCCTGAAGAAACCCTCCGCAAAATGACCCCGCTGGGTCGAGTTGGCGAAGCGGAGGAAGTCGCGGACCTGATCCTGTTTCTCTCCTCCGCGCGCGCGGCCTTTATCCACGGTGCCAATATCACTATAGACGGCGGAGCCAACCCTGGGTTGATGGGCTGAGGGCCTGCCCCCCTGGGTTGGACGGGACGGCTGTCCCGGCCGTGACGCGAGTGACAAAAGACGAGTGAGTATGAGTCGTATTCCAACCAATCCGGAACTCCTCCGGCACGTCTTGTCTGCATTCATTATCAACGAAGTCCACAAAGTCGGTCTCAAGCGGGTGGTTGTGGGGCTCTCGGGTGGGGTGGACTCTGCCTTAAGCGCATGTCTGGCGGCTACGGCCCTAGGACCCGACAACGTGCTGGCCGTGAAAATGCCGTATAAAACATCGAGCAAAGAGAGTATCGAGCACGCCGACCTGGTGATTGCCGCAACTGGGATAGCGTCGATCACGGTTGATATTTCAGCCCAGGTGGACGCGTACTTCGCCAAATTCCCCGACGCTGACAATATGCGCCGCGGCAATAAAATGGCCCGCGAGCGTATGACCATTCTGTATGACCACTCGGCCCGCTGGAACGCGCTCGTGCTGGGCACGAGTAATAAAACCGAACTGCTGCTGGGCTATGGGACGCTGTTTGGCGATATGGCCTCGGCCATCAATCCTCTGGGCGATTTGTATAAGACCCAGGTCTGGGCCTTGTCTGATTGTGTCGGCGTGCCAGAGTCAGTTGTGACCAAACAGCCCTCCGCAGATCTATGGGCGGGGCAGACCGATGAGCAAGAGTTGGGATTTTCCTATCAGGAGGTTGATGAGCTGTTATACCTTCTGGTTGATCAGCGCTACTCTCGTGAGGAATTGATCACCGAGGGGTTTCAGGTCGACTTTATCGATCAGATTGCACGTCGGATCATGAATTCGCAGTACAAGCGTCGCCTCCCGGTCATTGCCAAGGTCTCTCAGCGCACGATTGATCGTGATTTTCGGTATGCCCGCGACTGGGGCCGGTGACGTGGCCGGTACGCTCTACATTGTCGCCACGCCCATCGGTAACCTGGAAGATATCACCCTCCGGGCGTTGCGTATTCTCAAAGAAGTTGACCTGATTGCTGCAGAAGATACGCGCCATACGCGCAAGCTCCTAGCGCATTACGACATTCCGACTCCGCTGACGAGCTATCACGATCACAGCGAATCAACCAAAGCCTCCGTACTTGTTGAAACATTATTGGCGGGCAAAAATATCGCCCTGGTCAGTGATGCCGGCACCCCATGCATCTCCGACCCAGGCTACCGTTTGGTCAAAAGTGCGGCCGAGGCCGACGTTCCAATCGTGCCCATCCCTGGTCCCTCCATGCTGACCGCGTTGATGAGTGTGGGCGGTCTGCCAACCGATCGTTTTGCTTTTGAGGGGTTTCTGCCGACAAAGAGGGGCCAGCGCCAAAGAGCGTTACGAGAACTCTGCCACGAGAAGCGGTCGCTCATTTTTTACGAGTCTCCACACCGTCTGTTGAGCACCTTGGACGACCTTATGCATATTTTCGGAGACCGCCAGGTCGTCGTTGGCCGGGAGCTGACCAAGCGGTTTGAGGAAATCCTGCGTGGACCTATCAGCGCAGTTTGCCGCGCGTTCCACAACCGGCCGGTCAAAGGTGAAATTGCCCTCGTGGTCGAGGGCTGGGACGGGAAAGAGAGGAACGCTCCAGCACAATCTCCGGCAGCACTGATGCGGCAGCTCTTGGCGGACGGGATTGGTGTGAAAGAAGCCGCGCGTGCGGTGAGTGAGGTATGCCATATCCCCAAACGAGACGCCTATGCACTGGGCGTTAAGCTAAAAGCGGACTCACGGATTGAGCACCCCAGTTGACGTAGGAGGCCGATCGTCAACTGGCAGGCTGAGTGGATGGATCGGCCGGAAATTGGTATGACAAAAGCCCAATACCGTATGGCGTCTTGGGCGCCGCAGACGGGGCATTCCAACCGGGAAGAGAAACGGAACAGGAGGAGAAGACAGCATGGCGCTCGACTATGAGAATATTATTGACGCGGACGGTCACATCCTTGAACCGGCAGACACCTGGGAGCGGTATATCGATCCCGCCTATCGAGACCGGGCTCTCCGCATTCGGACGCTTGAGGGGCGAGAAGTCCTGGAAATGAACGGCAAGCCGTCTCGTTTTTTTGACGTGCGCGTCCTGACCGGTCTGGGTGGCATGGGGAAGGGGACCAAAGAAATCGAACAGATGATGGAGCAGTCCTACCCCGGCAGTGCCCCCTTCGGCTCCATGGATCCCCAAGAGCGGGTGGCCCTCCTGGATCGAGAAGGCATTGCCAAAGCCATTCTCTACCCCAGCCTGGGTCTCACCTGGGAGTGCGAGCTTGATGACGTAGAGCTGTCTCTGGCGTATGCCAAGGCGTATAACCGCTGGCTCTGTGATTTCTGTTCCGACTCGGACGGTCGCCTGATTGCCATTGCCCATATTTCGCTGGCCGACCCGACTGCGGCCGCGGTCGAACTGGAACGCTCCGTGCGTGCGGGAGCCAAAGGCGCTTTTCTCGCCCCCTATACACTCACCCGTATTCCGCACGCCCATCCTGACCACGATATCTTTTGGGCAAAGGCCCAGGAACTTGCCGTGCCGGTCGCCATCCACCCCATGGCCGAACATCCCAAGATTCGGACCTATCAGCGTTTTGATGGCATGAAGAGCGCGCGCTGGATGCAAAACACGCTCGGTATGCAGGGGCCACAGCAGGCGCTCTACGGCCTGTTCCAATGGGGGCTGTTTGACCGCTTTCCCCAGATCAAAGTCGTGCTGCTTGAGTCTGGTGCGGGGTGGATAGGCGCGGCCCTGGACCGGATGGATACGACGTATGAAACCAGCCTGGGCGATAATGTACCGCTCAAGGAAAAACCGAGTGTCTATTTTAAGCGCCAATGCTGGATTTCAGGGGATCCGGACGAGCGGGCGCTCGCGCATATCATCGAGTACGTGGGCAATGATCGTTTCTTCTGGGCAACCGACTACCCCCACTTTGATCATCCTGGAAACTATATGGAAGAGTTGGAAGAGTTGGTTGCGCCGCTGTCAGAGACAGCGCGCAATAATCTGCTCGGGGATAGCGTCGCCCAGGTCTACGGCATCTAAATATCTGGTGCTACCCAGCTAGGCCGTTGCGCCGCTGAGAACAGCGCGTCCGTATCCACAGTGTCGGCCAGCGTAGCGGCCACGTCGTCCAGGGCCGCCTCGACGCTGGCCTCGTATTGTAGGGTCGCAGTCCCGGTGTCGCGGATGCGTCCGAGCCAGGCGCGCCGATACGCATCGTTCCCGAACAGCCCGTGCAGATACGTACCTTCGATGAGCCCGTCTTGACTGCGTGCGCCGTCCGGGCCGGTTTCGAGTTGAAACATTGGCCGGGCAAGAGCGCGCCCGTCTGATTGACCGGTGTGAATTTCATAACCCGCGACGGACGCGCCGCTCAGGGTGCAACGTCCACGTGCCGGGCGGACGGTTTTTTCACCCGCCATGGTCGTCTCAAGCTCAAGCAAGCCGAGCCCAGGACGCGATCCGATCGGACCGTCTGTACCCGATGGGTCGTGAATATGACGGCCCAACATCTGGAAGCCGCCGCATACGCCCAGGACGCGACCGCCGGCTCTGGCGTGCGCCATCACGTCGTGGTCCCAGCCTTGCGCACGCAGGAAGTCCAGGTCGCCGCTGGTCGATTTGGTGCCGAAGAGGATCACGACGTCCACGTCGCGCGGAATCGGCCGACCGGGCGGCACAAAGGTAAAATCCACGTCCGGTTCAAACCGGAGCGGGTCGGCATCGTCGAAGTTCGCCAGGCGGGACAGCAGGGGTGCGGCAATCCGAAGGCAATCGGTGCGCTCGCTATGCCCGAGTGAGAGTGACACCGCGTCTTCCGCGGGCAGGCGCATCGCGGCCGGCATCCACGGGATGACGCCAAAGCACGGCCAGCCCGTGCGCCGCTCAATCACCGCGACCCCCTCTGTAAACAGGGTTGGGTCACCCCGAAACTTGTTGACCAGAAACCCAACGATCACAGCGCTGTCTTCGGGGTCCAATACGCTCTGAGTTCCAACCAGGGAGGCAATGACACCTCCACGGTCAATATCGCCGATGAGACAGACGGGCACTCCTGCGGTGAGAGCGAACCCCATATTCGCAATATCGCCGGTCCGTAGGTTGACCTCGGCAGGACTGCCGGCCCCTTCGACGAGAACAAGGTCATGGGCCGAGACGAGACGGTGGAAACTCTGCATGACGGCGGTCATCAAGTGGGCGCGTCCGGTGGTATAGTCCGTGGCATTCAGCAGACCGACTGGTTTGCCGTGGACGACAATCTGTGCCCCGCGGTCAGTCTGTGGCTTCAACAGCACGGGGTTGAAATCCGGGTGCGGTTCGAGCCCGGCGGCGCGCGCCTGCAGGGCCTGCGCCCGACCAATCTCCCCGCCAGCCGCACACGCGGCCGCGTTATTCGACATGTTCTGTGGCTTGAAAGGAGCGACCCGCCAGCCTTGTTGCTTGGCCAGACGGCACAGACCTGCAACCACGACGGACTTTCCAACGTCGGAGCCGGTTCCCTGGATCATGAGGACCCGTGCGCTCATGGCGGTTATGTCTGGCGAACTAGGCGGGCAGATAGGCCAGGGCTGCCCGCGCGACTGGAGCAAACGCCTCGCTGACGGTATCGACGAGTTGGGCCAACGGCACCCAGCGTCGGCACCGATCAGTTTCGTACTCGTCCACCTCGCCCGTCACTTGGGCAGCAAAAAACGAAAAGCGACGAGGGCCGTTTTTGGATGCAAGATCGAGGGCTTTCAGCAGTGGTCCGGTCCGCACTGTATAGCCGCTCTCCTCCATACACTCGCGGGCTGCGGCTTGCTCTAGCGTCTCGCCTGGGTCAACCGTTCCGACCGGAAATATCCAGGCAGCGCGTTGCCGCCGGGCGGTAATAATCAGGATGGCATAGGTTCCGTCCGGCTCTTGCCGATAGGCAACAACACCGGCTTTTTGCCCTTCAACCGAGCCTGAGGGAGGGGGGTCTTGCAAAGCCATGGGGGGCCATGATGCCGAGGACATTCACAGATTGCAAGGTAATGGCCTATGATGAACGGACAAGGAGGGAAGCGGTGCACGGATTCGTGATTGCCGGCACGCAGAGCGGTGTTGGGAAAACTACGCTGACCATTGGTTTACTGGCTGCTTTACGAAAACGCGGCTTGTCCGTCCAGCCTTTTAAGATAGGCCCGGACTTTATTGACCCAGGACACCACACTGCGGTCACCGGGGTTCCGTCCAGGAACCTCGATGGCTGGATGTTGTCGCGAGCCTACAACACCGCCGTGTTCAACCGCAGTCTGCAGGGCCACGATGTGGGCGTTGTGGAAGGGATGATGGGCCTGTTTGACGGCTATGACGGCAAGAGCGAAGCTGGCAGTACGGCAGAAATGGCAAAGTGGCTGGGGCTGCCGGTCCTCCTGGTGATTGACACCTCGGCCCTGGCGCGCAGTGTTGCGGCCGTTATTCACGGATTTCAGCATTTCGATCCGGCGCTGAATGTCGCTGGTGTGATCTTCAACAAGATAGGCGGACGGGGGCATCTGCGTTATCTCGAAGAAGCCGTCCGCGATGTTCCCAATATCACCGTGCTCGGCGGCCTCCCATCCGACGAGGCCATCACCCTGCCCGAACGCCACTTGGGGCTGGTCACCACAGAAGAGCGGCAACTGTCGGTCGAGCAGATCGATCACCTGGCCGGAGTGATAGAAGAGCATCTCGACCTGTCCTCGCTCCTTCGACTGAATACTTTTTCCCAACCTCCAACTCCTGACCCACAATCGCAGCCCGACAGGGCGTCACCGGCCTCTCCCGTTCGTTTTGGCATCGCCCGGGATGAAGCATTCTGTTTTTACTATCCCGACAATCTGGAACTCCTGGAACAGGCCGGCGCCACCCTCGTTTTCTTCAGTCCGCTGCACGACCCGCAACTCCCCCCGAATCTGCACGGCCTCTACCTGGGAGGCGGCTATCCCGAAGTCCACGCCCGGACATTAGCCGCCAACACGACTATGCGTCAGGAGATTAAAGACTTTATCCAGGACGGGAGAACGGTGTACGCCGAGTGTGGTGGATTTATGTATCTGACCCAAGGCATTCAGGACGTAGAGGGACACGACTTTCCTATGGTTGGCATCTACCCCACTGGCGTCCGCATGCGGTCACGCCTGAGCGCGCTGGGATATACAGAGGTTGCTATTCCGCCAACCAATGGCCTGTTCCCCGCCCTGCGAGTCCGCGGTCACGAATTTCACTACTCAGAATTGGTGCCGGACCTTACTGTCAAGCAGACTCGGACGCTGTATGAGGTCTGCCAGCGTACCGCGGAGGCGACCCGACCCGAGGGCTATATGTATAAGCGCTGCCTGGCGAGCTATATCCATCTGCACTTTGGCAGCAATCCGACCTTTGCCCAGCAACTTGTCCGTCTGGCTTCTGCATGAGCCATCGTGACACTGCGCTTGCTGGTGTTGTGCTTGACAATATACAGGGCCTCCTATACCAACTGGCCCGAACCGTGCTTGAGGTGCCCATACCGGGTGAAATAAGGGAAGTCGGTGCAAAGCCGGCGCGGTCCCGCCACTGTGATGGGGGAGCCTGTCTCGATGATGCCACTGCTGGTGCAAGCCGGTGGGAAGGCCGCTGACGGGCGCTGGGGTGTAAACCCCTGAACCCCTAAGCCAGGAAACCTGCCTGAAGCCATGAACCGGCCTCTCCGCGGAGGGAGTAAGGTTGCAGCGTGTTACTGCTCTGGAAACGCAAGCTACCGCCCCATTTGTTCTGGTTGGGCAGGCAGGCTGCCAGTCGTTTCCCCATTACGTGTCCCACACGCCTCTTCCTCCCCAAACGGAAGGTCTCCCCGAGGAGGGAAGATGGGAAAGTCCATATATTCCGTATCTGTTCTGGCCGTATCGCTCCTGGTCTGGGGTGCAGGCGGTCCATCCACGCCAGCCCAGGCCCAGTCTCCTCCGATGTCATCCCCCGCGGTCGCTCCGGTCGACGAGACACACACGGCTCAGCAATCCGTACCGACCACCGCGCTGGACACCATCATTGTTACGGCGTCGAAGCTTGAAGAGCCGCTCTCTCGAGTATCGAACACGGTCACGGTCGTGACGCAGGAAGACATTGCGCGGCGCCAGACCACCGATCTGTTTGAGCAGTTGCGCGAGGTGCCGGGTTTCTCCTTCAGTCAGACCGGCAGCCGCGGTTCGACGACCTCGCTTTTTACGCGCGGAGGTGAGGCCGACCATAATATGATCCTGATCGATGGAGTGAAGGTCAACCGAGCGGGTGGCAGTTTCAAATTTGGCGATATGACAACCCTGGGCATAGGCCGCATTGAGGTGGTGCGAGGCCCGCAGAGCGCCCTGTACGGCTCTGACGCCATGAGTTCGGTCATTCAACTCCTGACACCGCGCGGACAGGGACCAGCGCGGGCAACCCTGGGTTTCCGAGCGGGCAACCCCGATACCTTTGAAGAACGTCTCAGCATCGCTGGCGGGACGGAGTTGTATGGCTATAACGTAGCCGTCGGGCGGGTTGACAGCGGGGGCATCCTGCCAATCAATAACGATTACAGCAGCACGACCATTGCCTCCCGCTTCGACCTTGATCCCAGTGACGACCTGCAACTCACGACCACCCTTCGCTATATTGACAGCCGCTTTCACGTGACCACCAGCAGCGGCGATATCCTTGACCAGCAGGGAAGCGGTTTGGACCCCAGGGCGACCAGTGACAACCGTCGTATCATTCTCGGTCCACGCATCACTTATCAGCCCACCCCGTGGTGGAGGCATAATCTCCAACTGGGACTGCTGTACGAATGGTTCACTTATCGCGACCCGGAAGACGGAGGGGTCGATTGCCGCGACGACGACACTGCAACCTGGAACGACTGTGACGGCCTAGGCTCCCTCACTATCAATAGCGAGTACCGGTTGTCCGCCGACTACTCCTCCGACTTTTTCCTGCCGGTTACGCTCGGCGTCGCGCCGACCTTTACCCTTGGAGGCTCTGTCGAAGACGAACACTACAATCAACAGAACGGGCCCAGTGGAAGTCGGAACGCCCAGGCGTTCTACTCCCAACTGCATTTGGCGTGGCAAGAGACAATGTTCATAACATCCGGGTTCCGCTTGGATGACGCGGTCACGTATGGGACGCACGTCAGCCCGCGGGTCTCGGCCGCCCTGATCCTGCCCGGTCTCGACACCAAACTACGGGGCGGCTACAGCCAGGGCATCAAAGCGGCCAGTTTTTCCCAGAACATCGACACCGCCTTCTCGCAGGGGAATCCCGATCTAGAGGCGGAGCAGTCCAAGAGTTGGGAAATCGGTATTGACCAGCCCTTTGCTCTGGGTGCGTTCGACACTCAGGTGAGCCTGACGTATTTTTCGACCGAGTACAAAAATCTGATCGCGTATACCTTTGTGCCCGCACCAGCGCCGAACTACGTGAACGTTCACCGTGCCCGGAGTCGCGGGCTTGAAGTCGGGACATCCGCCGTCTTGCCTTACGGATTCTCGGTGCGGGGCTCGTATACCTATCTGGAAACCAAGGTGCTGGCCAACGCCGGAAATGACGGGTTCGGGTCCTTCAGGCAAGGTGGACCCCTAGTTAGACGGCCTAAACACGTGGCTTCCTTTACTCTGAACTATGCCGGCGAGCGCCTGAACGCCAACTTTCATCTGTATATCAAGGGCAATGTCACCGAGCGGCGCGGTACTCTCCATGACGGCTACGAGCGGGCGGACGTGGCGCTATCCTATCTGCTGTTCGAGGATCGCTGGGGCATCCGAGCCCTGACCCTGGAGGGGAAGGTGATGAATCTGTTTGACGCCGACTATCAGGAGGTCCTGTACTTCTCGTCCGCGGAAACAACTTTTATGACCGGGTTCCGGGCGGAGTTCTGAATCGCGGGTCGGACGGAACTCCGACTGTAAAATGTCACACCTGACCCGGAGATCTCTCAAAAGGTCAGCGGACGAGCAGTGCCTGGGCGAGGCGTGCCCCGGCATCTGCATCGGGCGGCAGACCGATCCGCAGCCGGTTTCGGCTCCAGTCAAAGCGGCGGACAGAGATACCGCGCTTCGCCAAATGGCGCCAGACACTGTCGGCGTTGTCTACCTCAACAAAGCGGAAGAGGTCTACGCCGCCCACCACACGCAGGCCGGTCGAGTTCAGAACTGCGTCCAGGTGCGCCCGCGCCGCCACCAGCCGGCGACGGGTATCCCGCTGCCAGCCGCTGTCTCGGTAGGCCCGTGCTCCTGCGGCCAGTGCCGGACCGGATACACTCCAGACGCCCAGACAATGCTGGGCTGTTTCCAGGGTGTCCTGCGGTGCAATTAACGCCCCGAGCCGGAGTCCGGGCAGGCCGAAGAATTTGCCGAACGAGCGCAAAATGATGAGACCCGCCCGTCCGCCGCTGGCTGCCATGGACAGGTCTGGCCAGACATCGGCATAGGCTTCGTCAACGATCAGCCAGCCCCCCCTTTCGGCCAGTGTTACCCGTGCCGTCTCAAGCCGGACTGGATTCCAGACGTGGCCGTCTGGATTATTGGGATTACACAGGACGACGAGATCGGTCGAGGTAAGGGCATCCAAGGGGTCTGGTGTTTCGATAACCCGACAGCCCGCCGCTCGCCAGACCGCGGCATGGTCGGCAAAGGTTGGTCGTGTAATGGCCACCCGTGTCCCGCGCCTGGGCTGGAGCAGCGTCGGCAGGAGATGGATGAGTAGCTCGCTGCCCGGAATGGGCAGGACGCATTCCGCCGCTGCCCCGAATGCCTCCGCCATTGCGTCTCTGCAAGCTGCCGTTGCGGTGGCGGTCGGCAAACGCTGGAGGACCTCCGGCTGCGGACCGTCCAGCGGATACGGCCAGGGATTGATTCCGGTGGACAGATCGACCCAAGGTTCCGGCGCTTGGGGAAAGCGGGCGCGCATGAGGTCGAGTGCCCCTCCGTGGGTGCATTCGTCCATTCTCATGGCTGGGCTCTCCCAACCGCTAGAGCAAACAGCAGCAGTGCGACCAGCAGCATAGTCCGTACGTAGAGATGCAGCCCACGCCGCGTATCGCTTGGTCCGGGGTCTGGTGCGGCCGCATTCAGCCAGGGGTCAACCGTCTCTGAACCCGCATCCACGCGCAGGCCACCCAGCCGAATGTCGAGCGCTCCAGCCATGGCACTCTCCGGCCAGCCCGCATTGGGCGAGCGGTGGTTCCGGGCGTCGTGGAGCATAACGCGAACAGCAGCGAGTCTGAAACTCGCCAGCGCGATGAGGCCACCCGCGAGTCGGGCCGGAATGAGGTTGGCCGCATCGTCGAGCCGGGCGGCAAAGCCGCCGAATGTCCACAGACGGTCAGTCCGGTAGCCAAGCATAGAATCCAGTGTATTGATGGCTTTATACGCTGCCAGCCCTGGCAAGCCGAGCAGGCTGCCCCAGAAGAGGGGAGCGATGACGCCGTCGGAAGCGTTCTCAGCCAGACTCTCCAGGTTCGCCCGCGCAACACCAGCGGTATCGAGCTCAGCGGGATCGCGGCTGACAATATGGCCGACAGCCTGCCGTGCCTCCGCCAGATCGTTGTGTTCCAGGTGCCGGGTGACACGCAGGACGTGACAATACAGACTGCGGCTGGCCAGGAGGCTGGAGGCCACTGCTACTTCCACAGCGAAACCGACCGACGTTTCTGGAAGGAGGATAACGAGCAGGCAGGCAGGCAGCGTGGCCGCAGCAACGACGACGAGCGTCGTCAGCATCCCGAGCGCGCGGCGCGTGGCTGGGGTGAAACGGTCCCGATTCAACGCTGCTTCAAGCGCGGAGATCAAGCTGCCGATCCAGACTACCGGGTGACGGATGCTGCGGTAGAGCCAGTTGGGCCAGCCACAGATGGCTTCGACCAGGAATGCACCCAACATGAGCATGGCCGACGACACGCTCAGGCTACTCCTTCGATCTGTACGCTCCACCCGGCGCCCTGCCGCTCAACCCGCGCGTGCATACCGTAGACCGCCCGTAGCCGACCTGCGGTCAGGGTCTCTTCGGGCGAACCGTCGGCAAGGATTGTCCCGTCTTTCATCCAAATGAGCCGGTCGGCAAAGCGGACGGCCAGCCCCACGTCATGCAGGACGACCAATACGCCGCCGCCCGTGTCCACGAAACGCCGTAAGAGTTCCATGACCTGGAACTGGTGACGCAGGTCAAGGGCTGCGGTCGGCTCGTCGGCAATCAGGAGCGGAGCCTCGGCGGCAAAGGCTCGGGCACAATGAACACGGGCGAGTTCTCCACCAGACAAGGTATCGGTTTGGCGGTGCGCCAGGTCAGCGAGGTCGCATGCGGCCACCGCGCGATCAACCGCTTCGGCATCCCTAGCGCGTAACCGCCCGAGCGCTGCGCCGTAGGCGAACCGTCCGAGCGCGACTACGTCACGCACGGTGTTGGGCCAAGCCAATGGGCGTACTTGTGGGAGATATCCTATGCGACGGGCTCGTTCCATGGACGAGAGTCGTACCGTCGCCGTGCCGTCCAGTGTCGCTGATCCTGCGGAGAGCCGTCCGAGACCCAGCGTGGCACGCAGCAAGGTGGTCTTGCCCGCACCATTGGGCCCGAGTAAGGCGACCAACTCGCCGGATCGTAGGCCGAAGGACGCGGCCTCCACGAGCGTCGCCTGGCCGATCCTGACCGTCACGTTCTTCGCACAGAGTTCAGTCACGGACCGCCCTCCGCTGCAAAGTGATCCAGACGAAGACGGGCGCACCGATAAAAGCGGCGACTACGCCCAGCTTCAACTCCGAACTGGTCGGCAATAGACGGACTGCGATGTCGGCAAGGACAAGGACTACACCGGCGAGCAGTGCCGACGGCAGCAGGCTGCGAGCCGGATCGTGACCGACGCGCGGGCGCACAATATGCGGTGCAATGATGCCGACAAAGCCAATAGCGCCCGCGATCGCGACTGCTGCGCCGGTCGTCAGTCCGGTGCCCAGTACGACCGCGAGACGCTGGCGCCGGAGATTGAGCCCTACACCGACGGCAGCTTCCTCACCCAGTGTGAGTGCCGACAGACCCCGGCGGGTCGCGAAGAGTACGACCAGACCGATAGCCATAAACGGGGCGGCGAGTGCCAGGTCGTCGATACTTCGGTTGGCGACAGAGCCCAGCATCCAGTTCACCATATCCGCCAGGGAGAACGGATTGGGGGCAAGATTCATCAGCAGCGACATAGCCGCCCCCGCGAAGCTTGACAAGCCGACGCCGACCAGAATGAGCGTCACCACCGACGAGGTGTGAACCGCGACCAGGGCGATGAGGGCCGACGCCGCGGACGCACTCGTAATGGCTGCCACCGGCACGGTATATCCCCAGGCATCTGCGAAGCCGTAGTACAGCACAAACGTCGCCCCCAGAGAGGCTGACGCCGATACGCCCAAGACTCCAGGCTCCGCGAGCGGGTTGCGCAGCAGCCCCTGCATTGCGGCGCCACTTGCCCCGAGCGCGGCGCCTACGACGAACGCGGCCACCGCGCGCGGCAGGCGAATCTGCCAGATTACCAGACTGTCGGCAATCGACGCCTGCCCCAGGAACGCCGCCAGTACGCGGGACGCGCCCATGGAGGTTGTGCCGAGAAAACAGGCGGCCACCAGTGCCATGACAGCTGTCGTGGCCAGGGCAAGATTGAGCCCTCTCGCGGTCACTGCACGGTCTCTCCGCTACCTGTCAGCGCCAGTGCCTCAATGGCATCGAGGAGGAACCATCCACCACAGGCAACCCAGGCTCCCTCAAGCGAAACAACAGATCGCTCGCGGAGCTGTTGGCGGGCGATGGGGTGGCGGGCTGCGCTCCAATTGTCGTCGTGGTTCGTGGCTCCCCAGATGACGGCCGCCACGAGGTCAGGTTGTTCACGGGCTAAGCGTTCAAGCGGTAAGGAACGCCAGCCGGGCTCCTGCTGGAAGTTGACCAGACCCGCTGCGTGCAGCATTTCGTGGACCAAGGTTCCAGGGCCGCTCGTCACACCGGCCGGTGTCATATACAGCGCCGACAACGTGTCCGGCAGGGCACGCAGGGCAGCCAGCCGCGCGTCCATTTCGGCGATTACTGCGCTGCCGCGATCCGGCTGGCCGAGCCCTTCGGCCACTGTTGCAATCGTGTCTTTGACCGCGTTGAGGTCACTGGCAAAGCCGATTTGCAGTACAGGGGTGCCCATACGCTCGACAAACGCGGTAACATTCGGTCCCCCGCCGTAGGAGCGGACTACCAGATCGGGTTGTAGGACGAGAACGTCTTCGGCCCGGGGACGAATCTGTCTGAGCCCCTTAGCGGCGCCCTGCATGTAGGAGAAGGTTTTCTCGGCGTCGGGCGAGACTGCCAGGATATGCTCACGCGGCGCCAGCTTGAGAACGTACTGGTCGGCACAGTAGTCAAGGCTGACGATGCGTGTCGGCTGGTCCACGCGTTGCGGCTGCTCAGCCGGGCTGCACGCGGCTAGTCCGACGAGAACGGCCAGGGCGGCCAGCCGGCACACCGCCTCAGAAATCGATCCCATGCTGGGCTTTGATCCCGGCTTTGAAAGGATGCTTCACCTCGCGCATCTCGCTGACGAGGTCGGCGTAGTCCTGCAACTCTGGCTTGGCGTCGCGACCGGTCAGAATGACACTCGTCCGGGTCGAGCGAGCTTTGAGACCCTCAAGCACACTCTCGATAGATAGATAGTCATAGCGGAGCGCAATATTGATTTCGTCCAGCACGACCAGATCGTAGTCACCGCTCTCCAGTAGCCCCCGCGCCTTGGTAAAGGCCGCCACGGCGGCCTCGGTGTCACGGTCGCGATCCTGAGTGTTCCAGGTGAAGCCGTCGCCCATGCAGTGCCAGACGAGTTGGTCGGGAAATCCGGCGAAAAATTTCCGCTCGCCGGTCATCCACTTGCCCTTGATGAACTGGACGACACCGACCCGCTGGCCCCAGCCGAGCGCCCGTGCAATCACACCAAAGGCGGAACTCGATTTGCCTTTCCCGTCGCCGGTATAGACCAGCACCAGACCTCGTCCAGGATGACGAGCCGCATCTACCTTACGGCGATGCTCGGCCTGTAGGACTTTCATCTTTTCCTTATGTTCAGCGGCAGCGTCCATAGGCTTGGAATGTAGGCCCCATACATACAAACCAGCCAGCCGAAGTCAAGGGCGACGCCCTCAGTGTCACATATGGTTCCATGCCTCCACCGAGCCTAGTGCCCTGTGGCTAGCTGCTACTCTTGCTCCATGCTAGGGTCCCGGAGCAGCGACAGCACGCCGAAGCACACGAAATGGTATATGATTCAGCCTTGGAACGACTAAGGCCAGCCGAAGGAATCTGCTCATGTTCGACGTTCGGCCCGTCTCCCACGCACGGGATGCCGCCATACAGCACGCTATTGACGCGAAGACCAAGCCGCGCAACGCGCTGGGAGTCATCGAGACCCTGGCCGCGCAGATCGCCCGCATCCAGGATACGCTCACGCCACGCCTGGACCGCTGTCGCCTGATTATTTTTGCGGGCGACCACGGGATAGCGGCTGAGGGGGTGTCTGCCTATCCGCAAGAGGTGACGCGGCAGATGCTCAGTAATTTTATTGCCGGTGGTGCTGCGGCAAATGTCTTTGCACGCATGAACGGCGTGGACCTGCACATCGTTGATGCCGGTGTCGCCAGCGCAGCGGTCCACGCCCACGGACTCACATCGCGGCGAATTGATGCCGGCACCCGGAACAGCGCAGTGGAGGCTGCCATGACGTCGGAACAGTGTGAGACTGCGCTCGACAGTGGCCGTGAGATTGGTAAGAACAACGCCGTGGAGGCCGCGGCGTTCGGCGAAATGGGAATAGCTAACACCTCGTCCGCAAGCCTGATCGTCCACAAGCTCACCGGTGTTGAGCTCGATGTGCTGGTCGGCTGCGGCACCGGGCTTGACGCTGCCGGGCTGGAGCACAAGCATGCAGTCCTCTCACGCGCTGCGGCCCGTACTCCAGCCCGGCTCGATGCGTCCAGAGCGCTACGCGAGTATGGTGGCTTTGAGCTGGTGATGCTGGCCGGGGCGTTCATCGGCGCGGCCCAGGCTGGCGCGGTGGTGTTGGTCGATGGGTTTATCGCCAGCGCCGCGGCACTGGCCGCGGTCGAGCTTACTCCGCCGCTGCGGGACTACCTCGTCTTCGCCCATCGCTCTGCCGAGCCAGGCCACCGTGTGGTGCTTGAAGCCCTGGCCGTCCGTCCCGTGCTCGACCTGGACATGCGTCTGGGTGAAGGCACTGGTGCGCTGCTGGCCTGGCCGATCCTCAAATGCGCCGCGGCCATGCTGTCGGATATGGCAACTTTCGAGACCGCCGGAGTCAGTGGAGTGAAGACATGAGTGGGGCCCGTCGGGAACTTGTCGCATTGCTGCTCGCAGTCCAGTTCCTGACCCGCTGGCCGGTCCAGGTGTCGGGTGTCTTCTCTGAGGAGAGGCTGGCCGCCACGGTTCGCTACTACCCGCTCGTTGGGGCCCTGATCGGAGCGTTTGCGGGCGGAATATTCTGGCTCGCCCACCTGATTTTTCCAATGAGCCTAGCGGTTGTTCTGTCCACCGCGGCCTCGTTGCTTGCGACCGGCGCCCTGCATGAGGATGGGTTTGCGGACGTTTGCGACGGACTCGGCGGCAGCTCGGAGCGGGAGAAAGCGCTCGCCATCATGCGAGACAGCCGACTCGGGACCTATGGTGCGGCCGGGCTCGGGCTGATGCTTGCGGCGAAAATTTTGGCACTGGTCGCACTACCGCCATCTATTGTCCCGTGGCTGCTGATCGCCGCGCACGCCGCCAGTCGGTCCTCCGTCGTGCTCGTGATTGCGACGAGCCAGTATGTCCGGGACGCCGGTACGGCCACCCCGGTTACCGCAACGCCGCATCCCGTCAGCCTTCTCTTCGCCCTGGCGACCGGTACGGCTGCGGTGGGTGGACTGGGTGCAGCCGGAGCGTACAGCGTTATTCCAGTCGGCCTGATAGGGCTTGCCGCCGGACATCTCGCCATGCGTCGCGCGTACGAGCGTCGGCTGGGGGGCTACACCGGAGACTGTCTCGGCAGCGTACAGCAAATGAGCGAGTTGGGGATGTATCTCGGAGTGGTTGGGGTGATGGTGCCGCCGTGACGTCTGTGCGCCAGAGATGCTTACGCGGGACCTTTGAGCAGGACGGGCAGGCCTGCGGCCACAAAATAGACACGCTCCGCCAACCGGGCAACGGCCTGGTTGAGCCGGCCGGCGTGGTCGCGGAAGGTGCGCGCTACGGCATTGTCCGGCACGATGCCCAGGCCGACCTCATTGGCGACCAATATCGCCGGTCCGGATACTTCGGTGAGCGCGTCGAGCAACGCGTCTTGGGCGGTGTCGATTTCCCGACCATAATGCATGAGGTTGCCAAGCCACACTGTCAGACAATCGACCAGAAGGCAGATATTGGGTGTACTCTCCTGGCGAATGGCCTCGGCGAGATCAATCGGCGCTTCTACCGTACGCCAGTCAGCCCCGCGCTGGCGGCGGTGCGCCTCAATGCGGTGCGCCATCTCGTCATCAACGCGCTCGGCGGTCGCGATATAGACTCGCTGGCTATGACAACGCGCCAAACTCTCGGCGAAGGTGCTCTTGCCCGAGCGTGCACCGCCGAGTACCAGGGTAATACCAAAGTAAGGTTCGATCATATTCATGCTGCCGCACGAAACTATTTCGGAGTGCTGCCTCAACATTACTGGCTATCGGATTCGGGAGGACGGCAAAAGGGGAGTCGGGTATATCTGAGACGTGGGACATGGCTTTGGCCGTTGGGACAAAACTATGGGGACACTAGGCCGGTGTCAGTGAGGAGGATACATGCAGACTCTGCTGGACCCACTGTCGTCTGACAAACTCGCCCATCCGCCCAAACCGCCACCGCCACTACTCCGGAAGCTCGAATTTCTCGTGGGTCGCTTTCACGGCGACGGAAGCTATGCGAAAGGCGGGCGGCCATTTCACAAGCAGATGGTCGGAACGTGGGAGGCGGGTGGTCAATTTCTGTCCCTACGCATGCGGGTGGTCTACCCGCTGAAGGATGGACTCTTAGACATGCATGAAGCCTGTGTGATGCTCGGTTTCAATACCAGCAATCGCTATCTCGAAGCCCGTGCCTACACCGATGGGGGAGGGCTGATTGACTACCAACCGAGCTACGATGGACAGAGTCTCTCTTTTCCGGACCGCCCACCCGGCCATCAGTCCAAATCGAAACGCGCGCGGAAGATTCTGAGCCCGCGCGAAAGTGGCTTTACCGAGCGGCTTGAGGTTGATTTTGGAACGGGTGCGTTTGAGCCGTATTCGCTCGTGATGATGCAGCGACGGGGATAGCAGGGCCGAGGCGTATTTTTATTCTTGGGGGCCTCTGTTTAGCCCTGAGGATCTGCTCCTGAGCCTCAGGGGTCTTGCCCGCTCTGGCAGGACTGGTAATTGATAGGAGGACGACGACTCTTTCAGTCCTTGTATACCATAATACCCATGGCATGGGACGGAGTCTGGAGTATGTGTCGAAAAGGGGAAGGAATGTCACAGCGCCGTTTCACGTCTGTCGTTTACAGTGTCCTTGTTCTGCTTGTGTGTGCCGCTGGCTGCGCGCCCGCGCCAGCGGACGATCCTCGGGCTCAGTTGAAGGCCCGGAACGTGAAATATAGTGAAAAGATGTTTCGGAGCCGAGCGCAGATGGGCGATCTGAAATCGGTTCAACTCATGCTCGAAGCCGGTATGGACCCGAATGTCGCAGGAGCACACGGAGAAACGGCCCTTCGATATGCCGCGTCTACTGGCAGGACCGACATTGTCAATGTGCTGCTCGAAGCCGGTGCAGATGTCAATATTAAAGACGTGGATGGATTCACACCGCTGCGCTACGCGGTATACAACGGTCATAGAGACATCGTTGAAGCCCTCGTAGGCAAAGGGGCCGACGTACAAGGCGGCAGCGGAGATGGCTGGACGCCCGAGGCAGTCGCGATGGGTAGAGGCTATCCCGACATCGTCCGGCTCCTCAAAGACGCCCAGCCACAAGGGTAATACCTGAACCATTGGACCCTGCCCGGCACGAATACCGCATTCAAACGATCTGCCTGCTCATTATTAGTACGGTCGCGGTCGCGGCTGTCCTGTATTGGCTGCGGCCCGTTTTGGTTCCCTTTGTCCTGGCCGTTTTTATTGCCTACGGGCTGCTACCGCTGGTTGAGTTCCAGGTCCGTCAACTCCATCTGCCCTACCTCGTCGCCGTGGCTTCAACCCTGGTTATTGGCGTCCTAATTCTCGGGAGCCTGGGTCTGCTCATCTCAACCTCCGTGAGTCAGTTGCAGGCGAATGCCGATGCCTATCAGAAACAGATTGAGCTGCTTGGTGCAAAGGTGTCGGCTCTCCTCCCAGCCGGTACGTTCCGCGCCGAAGGGAATCCGTTCGCCCAACTGCCCCTCGGCAATATCAGTGGCATGTTGATACAGACGACAAATGCTATAGTCGGTCTGCTCTCCCAGGGCTTACTGGTTCTGATCTTCGTCTTATATCTGCTGCTTGGCGGCGCACGGCAAAAAGCCGGTGGTGTCTGGGCAGAGATTGAGACGCGGATTGAACACTATATCGTGACCAAGGCCCTGATCTCTCTGGCCACCGGGTTCCTGGTTGGCCTCACCCTGGCCGTCCTTGGTGTCGATCTGGCGTTGGTCTTTGGTCTGCTCGCCTTTCTGCTCAATTTCATCCCCAGCGTCGGGTCGATTATTGCGACCTTGCTTCCCGTGCCGGTTGTTGTTGTCAGCCCGGATATCTCGACCACAACTGCGATCCTAGCCATCCTGCTGCCAAGTCTGATTCAAATCGTTATCGGTAATATCATTGAACCCAAGGTCATGGGGGAAGCTCTCGACCTGCACCCGATCGTCATTCTCATGGCCCTGATCGTGTGGGGCATGCTGTGGGGCGTTGTCGGCATGCTGCTGGCCACCCCAATGACCGCTATTCTGAAAATTCTGTTCGAACGGCTTGAACCCATGGCTCCGGTTGCCCAGGTTCTGGCCGGGCGGCTCGACGCGTTCCGCTCGTAGTGGTAGGACGCATCGAGTGAGGGGACTTCGCCCCTCTATACATCGCCCAGGTAGCTGAACACCCTCACTCGCGATAAGACCTAGGGGCAATGAAAACTGAGCTCGATGCAAGGTCTCGCCAACGGCTCCAGGTGGCCGCTCCAGACTCGCCTGCCGTGGTCGAGTTGGGAGGTGGCCGCGAGACTGCCCTTGCCATGCGTGTGAAGGAAGTCTTCTCGTATCGCCGACCCCTCCAGCCGTTTTTATTGAATTGTGTTGGCTATCAGGCGAAGGGCGGGGTCTGGGTCGTGATCCTCGCCTTTCAACTCGGTACGGAATCTGGACGGTACGTTGCCGGCCGAGTCTACCTTAATCCCCTGCAAAACGAGGACGCTGTTCTCCTGCAACATCTCGCTCTCCAGGAGCGTTTTGTTTTCGTCTTTCTGAACACGTCGTTGAGCGGCGGGGTGAGCCAAGAGAGGATATGGTCGATGGAAGAGCGGTATCGTATCCGTCTGCTGTTGAGCCAGACTGGACGTGTGGTCTCTCAGCGACCGGTAAATACGCTAGAGTTTGAACGGGTCAAAGCCGAGTTTGATGCGCGATTTTCCTTATCTCACCTGCTGGCCACCCAGACACCAACAGGAGGAGCAGTACTACCATTCTTTCATGGCGCCGTCCACGGCGCTGTTTTGGAATAGCGGCGTGGACGGGTCGCCGTATGCACAAGGACAACGGACGGTATTGCTACAGCCCGAACGACCTGAATGAATTTCTTGCCTCGCCGTTTGCGACGTGGATGTCGCGTTACGCCCTGGACTTTCCAGGCCAGGCTCAACCCGATCCCGAACCGCTTTCCCTGACCACGCTCGCCGAACGGTCGCGCCAGCATGAACAGACGTGTCTGGCCCAACTCCGACAAGAGGGGCGTGAGATCCATACGCTACCTGCGGCCATGGACCGAGTGGAGGCGACCGTCATGGCAATGCAGGCCGGTCACGAAGTCATCCATCAAGGCTGGCTGCAAAACGATATGGTCCAAGACATCCGACCCGAATATTTTCTCGGTCGGCCTAATTTTTTGGTACGGACTGCGGGAGCGTCCGCTCTGGGCAACTATGGCTACGAGGTGTGGGATGTCACACTCGCCACGCAGCCGAGTCCGACACATATGATCCAACTCTGCTGCTCCGCCGATTTGCTCCAAACCGTTCAGGAGCAACGGCCGGACTCGACGCTGTTGTGGCTCGGCTCCGGTGAACGCCACCGCTTTCGGACCGCCGACTTCATCTACTACTATCTCGCCCTGAAACAGGCCTTTCTGGCTTATATGCAGCACTTTGATCCTGAGGTGCAACCTAATCCGGAGCTTGGCGGGGACTATGGCCGCTGGACTGCGCAGGCGATCCAGATACTTGAGAAAGCCGACCATCTGAGCCGTGTGGCTAATGTCACCGCGAGCCAGATTCAGAGACTCAACGCATCTGGCATCACCACACTCACCTCCCTGGCAGAGTCTACGCTGACGCATGTCCCAAGAATCGATAATGCCGTGTTTGCCCGGCTCAAGGAGCAAGCGCAACTACAAGCCGCGTCAGTCGGGGCCGACCAGCCGGCCTATCGGATTCTTACACCTGACTAGCCGGCCCAGCGACGTGGCTTGGCCATGCTGCCTCCGGCCTCTCCGGGCGATATCTTTTTTGACATGGAGGGTTATCCGCTGGTGAGAGGCGGATTGGAATATCTCTTTGGCGCGCTTGCGCTTGATGATGGTCAGCGCGTGTTCCACGACTGGTGGGCGCATGACATCGATCAGGAACGGCGGGCCTTTTGTGATTTCATCGATTGGGCCTATGCTCGCTGGCGGGCCGACCCTACGCTGCATATTTATCACTACGCCAACTATGAGGTGGCCGCGTTGCGGCGGCTGATGGGGCGGTATGGTAGCCGGGAAGCCGAGGTTGACACGCTCCTGCGTCACAAAGTCTTTGTTGACCTGTCCGCCGTTGTTCGGCACGGCATGCGGGTCGGCAGGCCGCATTATTCGATTAAAAATCTTGAACGTTTATACCGGCCCGCGCGGGCCGGGGAGGTGACAAGCGCGGTTGACTCCATTGCGGTCTACGAACGCTGGTTGGCAAGTGACGAGGTCCAAGACTGGACAGCCTCTCCGCTCCTCCAGGCGATTCGCGCCTATAACCAAGACGACTGTGAATCAACCTGGCAGTTGACCTGTTGGCTCCGGGAGCGTCAGCAGGAAGCCGGGATTGCCTGGATACCGAAACAGGCGGTGCCCCCGGAGGTTGCGGAAGAGCCCGACCCTCTCGCCGACCCCGCCTCTCCCCAAGCCCTCGCCCAGACCCTGCTAGCAGAAATCCCACCCGCCCCGCAGCGATACACGGCGCGTTGGCAGACGCAAGAGCTGCTCGGATAGATGGTTGAATTCCACCGCCGGGAGGCGAAACCGGTGTGGTGGGCGATGTTTGACCGACACGCCATGACGGAAGAAGAACTGGTGCAGGACATGAACAGCCTGGGCGCTTTAAGGAGGCTCTCCCAGTCACCGGAACCAATCAAACGCTCTCAAGGCTTTTGGTATGGCTTCGATCCCGATCAGGATACCAAGCTGGATGTCGGCGCCCGGTGCTATTCTGCCCACGATCTTGAGATGAAAATACCCGTCCATGCCGTGGACCAGGAGCGGGGACGTATTTGTCTTAAATTCAGTCCACAACGGCTGAAACAGCTTCCGGACGGGCTGCCGCCGGACTCGCTTTCCCTGATTCCGGATGAATATGTCTCTGCTCGGGTGATTGAAAATGCTGTCCGGGATATCGCCCAAACCTGGAAGGAAGAAAATAGACTTCCGTCCGCCTTGGACGACTTTCTTCTGCGTCGTCCGCCCCGCTTACAGCTGCAGAGTCCGACCGACGACGGTGCACTGATTGATCCGAACGAAGACCTCTCACGCGCCCAGAGTCTGGCCATCGTTGTCGCCAGCCCGGCTCTGGCTCGGACCCGCTGTCAGACCCTGGCCCACATGGAACGGGTCAATCTGTTTTGTCGAGTGATGGAGGAGGGAGAACAGTAGTCGCAGGACATGTCTCCTGCCCCTTAGTCGTCGGGGTCGCCCAGCGGCTTCTTCCAGGCCATTTTGGCTAAATACAGAAACACCCCGCCAATGCCCAACAAGATAAGACCCTTGAGGTCACTCTGCCGCAGATAATCAACGCTCTGCAGAAAGCACAGAAAACTGCCGACCGCGAGTCCGATAGCCGTCCCCTTCATGGCGTCCCTCCTTTCAACCCATACCTGTCCTCCTCTCATACGAGAGGAGACGGCGTCAAGTCTGGGTCAAGTTCAGGGAAGGGCGTGACCTGTTGAAGTGGGATGAAGGGCAGACGCGAGGCCGTGTTCTCAGAGGCCGGGCTTACGCGTTTGCCATCGCTTGGCACGCTGCCCGAATATCTGCCAGACACATTTCCAGGCGATCCTGGTGAGTCCGAAAACATAAGGCACAGATACGGATGGCAAATCGGTCACCCAGCATCGTGCCGGTCAGCAGGACCCGTTTGCGGGCATTGATGGCCTGAAGCCAAGCGTGGTTCAGGTCGTTGAGAGCAGGGGTATCCAGGCCGGGTCGGTTCAACCGAAAGGCGACAATGGATAATTGTGGCTCGGCAACGATTTCAACCTCCGGGATTTTTTTGAGTTCCGCGGTGGCCCAAGCGGCTAAATCGAGTTTTTCGTTCAGGGTCTGACGAAAGGGCTGAATACCGTGCATCTTGAGGGGCAGCCAGACGCGCAGCCCGCGAAAGTCGCGCGAGAGTTCGGGTGAAATCTGGCAAAAATCTATACAGTCGGGATCATCCTGCATGGTCGGCAGATAGGCGGCCGCCTCACTTCGGTGCGCCCGCTTGAGGGCCTCACGCTCTCGCACGAGCAGAGACCCGGTGCCAAAGGGGAGGAAGAGACCCTTATGTGGGTCAAGGGTAACCGAATCCGCTCGCTCGATCCCGCCTAATCGGGCTCGACCACGCTGGGTCAACATAAAGAAGCCGCCGTAGGCCGCGTCAATATGTAGCCAGAGCCTGTGTTGGTGCGCAATATCGGCCAGGGCGGTAAGGTCGTCTACTGCGCCTGTATTGGTCGTGCCGGCGTTTCCGATCATGAGAAATGGCGCAAGACCCGCCCGTCGGTCCGCTTCGATGTGATGTTGTAAGGCATCGAGCCGAATGCGGAACTGTTCGTCCGTTGGAATCTCCCGGACGTTGCGAGCGGGAAATCCGGCCAGTAGGGCTGCCTTTTGTACTGAATGGTGGGTCTGGCTGGATGTATATATGCTGCCAGCCAGAAAATTCTCGGGCAGGCGCTCGCGACGGGCGGTAAAAATGGCCGAGAAGTTTGCCAGCGAGCCCCCTGTGGTCAGAAATCCACCGGCAGAAGCTGGATAACCGATAATATCGCAGAACCAGCGCACAACATTGGCTTCAAGCTGGGCTAGGCCGGGGGACGCGGCCCAGACGCTGACGTAACGATTCACCGCGTTACTAATCAGGTCAGCCACCGCGGCATGAAAAATGCCGCCGCCGGGGACATAGGCCAAATAGCCTGGTCCGGCACAGTTGAAACTGTGCGGAATGGCCGTATGGAAGAGGGTGTGTAAAAGCTCTGTATAGGTCTGTCCCTGCTCGGGCAGGGGCTCTCGCAGGCTGCGGGCAAGTTCGGCTCCGCCTTCGGTATTGGCTGCTGGCTGGTCCGGTAACGATTCGATATGGGCAGTAATATACTGCATCGCCTGGTCAACCAGGTGACGCATCTCGTCAGCCGCGGGCTCAAGCGGGAAAGACTCCGTTGCTCCGTCGCTATGCATCGGCATTTGACTCGCCTTGCAACAGAATCTCGACGCATTGCCGCACGGCATCCGCTGCCTTGTCACGCAGGGTCTGCTCGGTATTGCTGGCAATGGGGTGGGGGATAACGGCAAAGGGATAGTCGGACATCCCCTGGACCGTAGCCATGGCTTTAGCCGTTGGGACAAAACGATCCGTAATAATGGCAGTGGCTACTACTCCATCCTTTTCGGCAGTCAGGGCATCGTGCAAACTGCACGATGAACAACTGCCTCAATCACCCACCGCGGAAATGACTGCGTCACACGCTGCGAACCCTTTTGCAACATCTTCAGGAACTGGACGGCTGGCATCCGGTTTGTGCAGGCGGATGACGGTACTGACGCCGTGTTGTGAACGCAGGAGCGTTTCGACGTGATCGAGCAAGATGTCTACATTGAGCTTGCCGTTGTCGAGCAGGCCGACCGTCCGACCGGCCAGAGAGGGCAGGCGGGAGACGGGGGTCTGAGTCGCTTGGCCGCCGTCAAAAGTTGGGTCAAGAACGCGTAGTGTCATAGCCTTACTCCTTTATGGGGTTTCGATGATTTGCGTCATGGCCTGCGACCGGGAGCCCAACCACGGCGGCACAATCGCTCCAAACCCCCCCGCCGGACCACCGGCGGCGATCACTAATAAATCGTCCGGCGAGCGTAAGGCGCTGAAGCGCTGGGCTGCTCCCTTACCCAAATTGACGATCTGCTTTTTTCCCACCGTGGCCCAGTCGCGCCGCACAACCCGGGCGGAGCGATAGACGTATTCCTGAATATCGCGCTTTTGCCAGCCTGCGGTGGCGATGAGATCGCGCAGTTGTTTGGGAACGATCAGGGCATAATTCCCGGCCCAGATCGAATAAGTCAACATATTGTGACGTATCTCTGCTGCAAAGGTCTCGGCGATTTCTTCCGGGTCGCGGGTCCACTCGTTCATGGTTTGGTGCGGGGACTCTCCCGCCATAACGGTGACCGCCGACGTACCGGCAGGAATGCCACGCTGCTGTGCCAAGGGTGTCCACGGGCTATCTTCTTCGTCTTCGGCAATACAGAAGCTGAATTTACCCGGATGACCCAGAGTAGAGCGGTCGAGCTGTCCGGGCAGACAGCCCAACACATTAATCAATATGAGGCGGATAGCACGGCCAATACTGGCATTGCCCCGGCTGTGATTACCCAGGACATTATGGGTGGCGTTCAGCCCGATTCGCTGTCGAATGGGGCCGTTGACCACAATAAACTGGGCACTCCCGCCAGTGCTCGCCGTGCTGCCGTGTAGATTGAACTCTGGCTGGCACATGGCTTTGGTGATGGCGACGACCACGGGCATATAGGCTGGCAGACAGCCCGCCATCACCGCATTGATGGCGACCTTCTCCGCGGTAATCGGACGTTGGCGGACGGACTCGACGCCAATAACCGCGCTCGGTGCCAGGCCAGTCGCATCGAGACAGTCCTGAACCAATTCCTCGGTAGGGGGAAGAATGGGCAGGCCGTCCGTCCAGCCGCGTCTGTGATACATATCATTGACGGCGACGATATCGGCCAGGTCGTAGCTTGGGGACCGTAATTGCGCCACTGACTATACCTTTCGTGGATGTGGATGGCGTAAAAGATAGGGAACAAGCGGCACCATAACCAGCAGGGGAAGACTGACCAGGACCGCGGCCCAGAGCACATTGAGGTGCTCGGTGATATAGCCCCCTGACCAAGGTCCTAACACGATGCCAAGACTGAAGGCCATATTATAAAACCCAAAGGCTCTGCCAGACTGCCCGTCGGTGAGATAGTCCGCCATCAGGGGTAGGGTGGGGACAAGGGCTGCCGACAAGGCAAAAATTGTTCCCAGGGCGAGGGGGAACAGCCAGATCGAATCGAGAGCGGAAAACAGGCTGGGCGTGAGAACCGCCGCGGCGAGCAGGCCAAATTGGATGGGTTCCCGTCGCCCGCGCCGATCCGACCACCAACCGATGAGTGGCTGGATAATCAGCATAGCCAGACCCCAGCCCGAAAAGAACAGACCGATGTGCTGGCGCGACCAACCCAGCCTGGAGAATTGGAGCGGCAGTAGTATCTCAATAGCTCCCAGCGTGGCACAGGTGACGAGAATCACCAGGCAAGCGCATACGAGTTCGCGCCGTAAGCCATCGCGGAAAAAAGATGGAGCGACAGAGTTGGCAACTACATGGGTGGAGGGTGGTGCATGGCGCGGGAGCAGGACAAAGGCGCATACGGCCAGGCCAAACGGCACCCCGGCAAAATACAGGAAGGGATCACGTACCTGGCCCAGACTACCGAGGGCTGGACCCGCAACAACGCCGATACTGAAGGCCATCATCAGGACGCTCATTTCCACACCACGCCGCTCTGTGGTCGCTAGCCGGGCCGCGAGAGGGAGGGCCGCAGCCCAGGTGGCGGATGCGGCGACCCCCTGCGTGACGCGGCAGCCGAGCAGGGTCCAGAACCCGCTGGCCTGCCAGAATCCGAGCGAGGCAACTCCCAAGGCCAGCATGCCGACTGTCAGCCACCTCCGTTCGCCCCAGCGATCAACCAGCAGACCAAAAGGGAGGTAGAGCAGCAGGGAAATCAAGCCGTATGAGGCATACAACGTACCCGTGCGGGTTTCTCCCAGGCTCAATTCCGCCGCAAAGCTCGGCAGCGCCGGGATGATAACCGTATAGCCCACGGCATCGGTAAAAATAATGGCCACCGCCAGGCCGAGTAATAGCCAGCGCGGCCGCACCGCCTGCGCGGCACGAGTGGACGCGGTCGCTGAGGGTGAAGCGGAAAGCGCGACCCCAGCTTGAGAAAGGGCGGACAGGGCAGGGCGTGTCTGGGAGGAATCAGACTGCTTCATCGTCTTTGGCCGTGGCCGGCTTGGTGGTCTGGGAGGAGAAGAGATCCGGATGGTGGACAACAAAAACGCTTGGGTCCCCCCGCCCCAGCGCTCGCAGATAGGCCTGATTATGGTCCTGCAACCACTGTTTTTCAGGGATGAGGTCAGGTGGTCGCTCGTCCGTGGGCTCGTTCTGGAGGCTCATCTCCTGTTTGAGTTGGAGGAGGCGCTCGACGATCACCAGCGGATTCTGACCGGCGTTCTGTTCCGCGGTTTCCAGCAGCAGCTCTGACGTCCGTTTGTTCAGATAATCCAGCATCATGGTTCGCTGACGGGAGGTGGCCATCTTGCTGGCGGCGCGGGCCGCGACTTTGGCGTCCTCTTCACCCAGCAGTGCGTAGACTTTCACCGCGTTGAAGAAATAGGAAGGGACACTCTGAGCCCGTCCACGCCCCCGGGACCAGACGTAGAAAAGGACCAGAATAGCCAAGAGTGTAGCGAGAAGGACGACCATAATGGCGATGGAATCCTTATCTCGACCTTTGCACCAGCGGTGCTAGGCTGCCAGTCGCTCGCGCACGCGAACCAGGCGTTCAGCGCCCCAGAACAGCTCGTCGTTGACCACATAGCTGGGGACGCCAAACACCCCCACCTTTTCGGCTTCGGTTTGTATGCGCTCCAACTCGCGGCGACCGTCACCATTCAGATAATCAAGAAATCCTTGGGTATCGATGCCGACTTCTTCCAGCGCGTTCTTCAGCACCTGGGGATCTTCAATCTCGAGTTCGCGTTTCCAAAAGCGTTCGTACACGAGTTGGTGGTAGGGTCGGAAATCTCCCTGTTGTTTGGCGTACAACATGCCGATATGGCTCAGCGAGGAGTCGAAAATATGGCGGGGGCCTCGAATGGTCAGGCCGCGCCGGGTGGCCTCGCGGCGGCAGTCCATATAGCTGTATTTCACCCGTCGCCACTGATGGGCATTCCGTTCCTCAGCAACGACCTTGCCCGTGTTATCGACTTCGGCAGAACCCAAAAATTTGGGAATGTCCAAGGTCAGCGGCAGAAAGTCTACCGTCACATCGAACTCCTGTTCCAGTTGAAAAGTTTCCTCCTGGGCAAGATAGGCGTACGGGCTCTTATAATCAAAATAATGGGTGATAGTGGTAATCGCCATACAGGTACTCCTGTCTTCGTGGTCGCGGCTCGAACCTAGCCTATCCGCTGGCATCCCTGCAAGGGAGGAGCGGTGCTGCACGGCGGACCGGGCACGCTCACCCTTGCCGCCGGCCGCCCTACGGGGCATACACAACACGAGGAGGATAGTATGAGCAAGCAGAGAGCAACGGCTCACCCAAACTCACGCCGCCGCCGGCGTCCTCGGGTTGACTCACACGAAGAACTCGTCCGCCGCGCCCAGGCGCTGGCACCCGTCCTGCGCCAGCGTGCGCCACACACCGATGACCTTCGACACCTACCTGATGAAACCCGCCAAGACCTCCGGACGGCCGGTCTTGCCCGGATTCTCCAACCGGCACGCTATGGAGGGTGTGAGGCCCACCTGTCCGGTATGGTCGATATTCTGACGACGGTCGGTAGTGGCTGTGGTTCGACCGCTTGGTGTCTGGCCCAATACATCGGTCATAACTTCATGGTGGCGCAGTGGCCGGAGCGTGCTCAAGAAACGGTCTGGGGCACGAGTCCGCAGAATCTGTTGAGCGGTATTCTTATCCCTCTTTTGGGAAAAGCCAGAAAAGTGCGGGGCGGGTATGAACTGTCCGGGCAGTTTCCGTTTGTGAGTGGGGTCACGAGTTGTGACTGGTGCCTGTTTGCCGCCATGGTGGAAAACGGACCGGGCGGGAAGCCCGAAGAACGCTATTTCATCCTGCCCCAGGGCGCGTTCGAGATTATCGATACCTGGGACGCCATCGGACTGCGGGGCTCAGCCAGTCACGATGTCAAAGCCGACCGCGTGTTTATCCCGACCCATATGACGCTGCCGCTGCGGCACCTGAAAGGCGGCGAGACGAGTCCAGGGCGCAAGGTCAATCGTGCGCCGCTGTACCGCTCGCCCAGCTACATGACGTTCGGCATTCTCATCTCCAGCGCGTCGGTCGGGATCGCCGAGGGTATCGTGCGCGATTATGTTGAGCAGGTCAAAAGCCGGGTCGCGCTCATGTCCGGCCAGAGCCTGCACGAGCAGGCGTTACAGCATACGAAAATTTCGGAAGCGACGCTGGCGGTCGAAGCCGCTAAGGCCTTGCTGTACAGAAACTGCGACGAGATCATGCAAATCCTTGAAGCGGGTAACTTACCGTCGCCCGAGCAGCGGACAAAATATCGCGCCGCCGGCGCTTACGCTGGCAAATTGGCCTTCCAGGCCGCAAACCTGATCTGGGATGCTGGCGGTGGACGCGGGGTGTATATGAATAACCCCATTGCGCGCGCCTATCGCGATATCTGTACGGCAACCCGCCATTTCACCCATATGTGGGACGTGAACGGCGCAACCCACGGGCGGGTCCGGGTCGGGCTGCCTCTGGACAACCCGGCACTGTGAGCCGCAACAAACCGATTAGGGACTGTCCCGCTGCCCGTGTCGCCACAGGAGGAGCAGTGTCCCCAAGGCCAGAATGTCCAGGCAGAGGTGCGCAGCAGCCAGCAGCTCTCGGGAAAGAGGTTGGATTGTGGCCGCCAGAGAGACAAGAAAGTCTGGCGCGGAAGCCTGGTCTGCCGCATGCTGGACCAGCCCTGTCAGGAGGAGGCGCTGCTGCTGAACCGAGTCCAGGGCAGCCCAGTGTAGACAGGCGAATACGCTGAAGGCCAGCGCCCAGAGCGCCAAGAGGGCGGTAACGGTCCGGGTTCCAGTGATGAGTCGAACGAGGACGGCGGAAAAAATCAGCAGCCCCAACCCAACCCCGGCAAAGAGGAACCAGAGGTGTCGGGCGGCTGCCGATTGCTGAAACGCCAGTTCGAGGACGTTGTGGGCAGTAACCATCGACGTCGGGTCGAGGCCGACTTGGGGCGGATCGATATGCGGGTCTAGGCCCAGATCGCTCGGCGAACTGCCGCCCTCATCCACGAGGCGAAAGCTCTCCTGGCCGGACGTTGACTGCCCGTCTGACTCAGCGGCAGCGTCGGGACTGCTACAGAGTGCTACTCCAATAACAAAAGGAAAAAACAAGGTCCGCAGTCGTCTGATGTCTGATCTGTGAGCCACGAGTCTGAAACCGTTTTGGTATTCTTTCCTCCTTTTTGCCAGGAACGGCAGCGACGTTCCAGCGGGGGGCGCTACGGATACGACGCAGCCGGCGGTTCGAATCGATGCTTGTCTGCGTATCTGAGGTTTGTTATCCGTCCCTTCAATTCTTTCAGAAGGAGGCGGACATGGCTCAAACGCTGACTGAACTCTTAAAAGACGCGCCCAAAAACTGGGGACGCTGGGGTGCGGACGATGAACTCGGTTCTCTGAATTTTCTGACTCAAGCGGAAGTCCTGCGCGGGGTGAGGGCTGTCCAAAGCGGTAAAGTCTTTACGCTCCAGGTACGGATGTGCCATCCCGACGGCGACCCCGGCTATAAGGGCCGCAGCCAGCCGAGCCGGATGATGGTCATGGACAAGGGCCATTATCTGAGCGGGAAAGCCCAGCCGTTCCCAGGCGGAATCGAATACGCCGATGACGTCATGATGACCAATCTCCAGGCTACGACGCAATATGACGCCTTGGGTCACGTCTGGTTCGACGACAAACTCTATAACGGCTATGACGCCAGAACGACCATGGGTGGCGGGCTCAGTAAGGACAGCATTCTGCCCGTAGCGGAACGCGGCGTGGTCGGCCGCGGTGTATTGCTCGATGTGGCTCGCTACAAAAATCTCCCCCATCTGCCTGCCGGGTATGGCATCAGTTTAGACGAGTTACATCAGACGGTCGAACATCAAAAGTTGACCATAGAAAGGCACGATATTCTCTTGATTCGGACCGGCTGGCTGAATCGCTTTTTTACCGAAGGACCGGCAGCCTATTACGGTGAAAACGCAACAGACGACTCGCCCGATACGGCTGTCCAGGCCATGAGTGAACCGGGGATTGCGTACAGCCCCGAGTTGGTGAACTGGTTCCACGAAATGGAAATTCCCAGCCTGGGCAGCGATACCCTGGCCAGCGAGCAAACGTCTCATCCCGAGTCCGGCTGCTTTGTGCCGCTCCACGGGGCGCTCATGCGCAATCTCGGTGTCCTGTTCAGCGAAATCAACTGGCTCGAAGACCTAGCTGCCGATTGTGCGGAAGACAGACAGTACGCTTTTCTGTACGCCTGTACGCCGCTCAAGATTTTCGGTGCTGCTGGCTCGCCAATTAATCCGATTGTGGTGAAGTAGGAAAAACAATGCCTCTCTTTAGGTTGCGAGTAGAAGGTGACGATATGTCTGATGCTGAACTCGTCATCGCGCAAGAGACAAACCTCGAACTTGAGAGTTATTTAGAGAGTTGGCTTGAAAATAGCCCTGGGACACTTGCCCAAGACGAGCTTATTCTCTGGATTGGACGGCAAACGAGTGCCACAAGTGAAGAAGGTACTATCTTTCCTGATTTGCTTGGGGTGGATGTCGAAGGAAACCTTGTCATTGTCGAACTGAAAAAGAAGCGGGCGCCACGGGAAGTGGTAGCGCAGCTACTCGACTATGCAGCATGGGCAGACGAGCTTTCAGAGAAGCAGATTCAGAAGATAGCTGAGAGTTATTTCAGAGGAAAAGGAAAAAATTTTCGAGAGGCATTCAGGGAGACGTTTGACGTAAGTGATGAGGAAGAAGTTCCAACCCTGAATCGGCGATTACGCCTATTTGTTGTGGCGGAAGAAATACGGCCGAGCATAGCGCGTGTTTGCCGACTCCTCCGTTCATATGGGATGGATATCAGTTGTATAGCTGTCTCAATCTTCAAAACGAAATCTGGAGAAGTGCTTGTCAGTACGGAAGTAATTGTTGGAGATGAAAACATTAATGCGCCCAAAGCTCAGAGGCAGCCTGCCTCGCAGAACTCGCGATGGTCGGGTGACAAGTCGGTAAGGGAGGTGGTGTTGGAAGCAGTGCAGCAATTAACGAGGGGAGATACAAACGTTGAATTTACACGAAAAGAGGTCCGTACACGCGTCTTGGAGAAGTATCCTGACTTCAATGGGAGAACAGTAGGAGCTCAGATTGGAGCGTGCTGCCCTAATAGTCCGTCATACCGCCATCATCGTGGAGATTATAAATATTATTGGTTGGTGAGGAGAGGAGTATTCCGTCTGTATGACCCCGAAAAAGACAACGGCCATACAGGTAAGTAGACTAATCAAAGCCTTCGTCTGGGGGTGAGCGTCAGGCCCACCCCCAGACAAATCAGAACTCTCTCAGTCCACAAAGACAGCGGTTAGAGTCCTTGCAGAATTTTTGCGCGTTTGTCCGCGTACTCGGCGTCGGTCAAATAGCCTTTTTCATGCAACCGTTCGATCTCCTCCAAACGCTCTTCAGTTGCGACGTACTGCACGGCCAGCCCTGACGCAAACGCGCTACCGTCCGTGCGTGCTTTGTAGCGGGCTTTGATGATGGCATCGACCTGGCTGCCGTATTTGCGTATCGCATTGGCGCTGAGCTTGTTGAACAGACGGGTCTTGCTGGTGCTCTCCTCGTCGGTGTCTCGAATCAGGGACATCGGCGCGTCCCAGATCTTCTGGGAGAGGGTTTTTTCATTTCGCTGCACGCTTGATCGGACTTTGCCGAGTTTCCGGTAGGGCCGCATTGGGGTCCCGGCCGTGACTACGACATCGGCTGGAGACTTTCTGTCGGAATAGTCTCGCTCCTCCGTTGCCGCTAGTGTCTGCGCCACCGGCTTGGGCGGCTCATAGTATGTCGTCACGTTAGCCTTGAGCGGTGCCAGCAACGGCTCGGGCAGCGCCGCAACGCCGGAGCCAACCCGAACGACACTGCCGCTGCCGGCATTACTTTCGATAAAGACGTTCTGTTCAGACTTGCCAAGCGGCTTGTCCGGGTCGCGGACGGTCACGACCCAGCGCTCATCATTTTCAACCGCCCGTTGCTTGGGTGCCCAGCCCTCAGCCTTGGCCGTCTTGATTAACAGGGCCGCCAGTTGTTGCGGCGGTACTGAAAAGTGGGCGGTCTGAGAGTCCGCATCGATCTTCCCCTCTTCTGCGATCGGTGTGGTCGAAGCCGATTTGTCGGAGCCTGAGAGCTTTGGAACAAGGCTCTTACTGCATGCCGGCAGACTCAGGAGGAGTAGTGAGAGACACACATAAAGCGCAGCCATGCGTATCATCCTTTCTCGTTTTGTTCTCAATCGGATTCCACTCCATATTGCTACTCCCTGTCTTGCATGGAGTAGCGGAAGCGTAGTCCCGATTGTAAGCCAAGTCGGGCAGGGGGACAACTCGGTCCGTCGGTAGGTACGCCCGGGGCTCTGCCGTCCCGTCATAGCCGGGCTCCTGATCGTAATGCTATGATGTGTCGGGAAGACGATGCGCCCGGAAGGAGACTATTAGTGAGCCAGCACATCAATCGACAGTGGCGTTTGGCCTGCCGCCCGCAGGGCATGGTCAAGGAATCCGACTTTGCCTATCACGAAGCTGAGATGCCGCAGCTTGAGGACGGGCAGTTTCTGGTCCGCAATTTGTACCTCGCCTTCGAACCGGCCATGCGCGGCTGGATCGAAGACCGCAAGAGCTATATCCCGCCGGTCCAGATTGGTGAAGTCATGCGGGCCCTGAGCGTGGGCCAAGTGGTTGAGTCGCGCCATCCGAATTTCCGGCCGGGCGAGTGCGTGCAGGGCGGCTTTGGCTGGCAGGAGTATGCGGCGGCCAGTGAACGGGGCGGTCTGATGCCGCCAACAAAAATTCCGGTTGACGCTTCGTTAACTTGGCCGTTGGGCGTCCTTGGGGTGACGGGTCTGACCGCGTATTTCGGCATCTTGGATGTCGGGCAGCCCAAAGCTGGCGAGACCTGTGTGGTATCGGGCGCGGCCGGAGCAACCGGCTCAATTGCCGGACAGATTGCCAAGATCAAGGGCTGCCAGGTCATCGGGATTGCCGGCGGACCGGAAAAATGCCGCTGGTTGACCGAAGAAGCCCACTATGACGCGGCTATCGATTACAAGGCCGAAGACGTGGAAACGCGGCTTGGCGCGTTATGCCCGGACGGTATCCATCTGTATTTTGATAATGTCGGCGGGGACATCCTGGATGCGGCGCTGGCGCATATTGCGCTCAACGCGCGCGTGGTGCTGTGTGGTGGCATTTCACGCTACAACGAGGCCACTCCGCCGCCCGGACCGAAAAATTATATGAATCTGGTGATCCAGCGGGCGCGGATGGAAGGCTTTATTGTTATCGACTATGCCGCCCGGTTTGGTCAGGCGGCCCAAGAGCTGACGGAGTGGATTGCCAGCGGCCAGTTGACTTTTCAGGAGGACATTCAAGAGGGATTTGAAAACGCACCGCGCACGTTTCTGCGGCTGTTTGAAGGTAAGAATCAGGGCAAGCAACTGTTGAAAATTGCCGAGCCGTCATTGGACCGGTTGTAATTCTCAACCAAAGGACCTCAGGCGGCAAACACCCGCTCCGGCCCTTTGGGGATAATGCCGCTCGGGTTCACTTTCCGAATGGTATAATACGTCCGTTTGATGTGCTCAAAATTCACCGTCTCTGCCACGCCGGGCAGGTCGTACAGCCGTTTGAGATAGGCCGACAGGTTGGGGTAGTCGATAATGCGACGGAGGTTGCACTTGAAGAGGCCGTAATAGGCGATGTCAAAACGAATCAGGGTCACGAATGCCCGCCAATCCGCCTCGGTAAGCTGCTCGCCAAGGAGATAAGGTTGCCCCTCCAGCCGTTGTTCCAGTTCGTCCAAACAGTCGAACACATCGGCCACGGCCGACTCATACGCCTCTTGGCTCACGGCAAATCCAGTCCGGTAGACGCCGTTGTTGAGGCCCTCGTACAGCCGCTCGTTCAGGGCGTCGATCTCGGGCCGTAAGTCCACGGGATAAAAATCGACCGAGGCATCTCCATAGGCGTCAAAGGCGGTATTGAACATGCGGATGATGTCAGCCGATTCATTATTGACCATTGTGTTCCGCTGTTTATCCCACAGCACCGGAACGGTCGGGCGACCGGTAAAATGGGGGTCGGCACGGGTGTAGAGTTCGTGGACATAGCGGATATTGAATAGCGGGTCGGGAATGGAGGCTGGATATTCACCAAAGCTATAGCCCTGGTCGGTGAATTCAGGGATGGCGATCGAAAGGGAGATGACATCTTCCAATTTTTTCAGCTTGCGGTAGAGCAGGGCTCGGCAGGCCCACGGGCAGTTGTAGGCAATATACAGGTGATAGCGGCCTAGCTCCGCCTGAAAGCCGTCGTCTCCGGTTGGACCGGCTGAGCCGTCCGGGGTGACCCAATGCCGAAACGTTGATTCCTGCCGGATAAAGCGGCCCTGGGCGTCCGTGCGTTTTTTCATCTGCCAGTCGTCTTCCCATTTGCCGTCTACGAGCATGGAGTCCTCCTCCCGTCACGAACGTGGTTGTTTTCTGGGCATAACCTCAACCGGCTCCCCCACCACAAGAGTGCCTGCCGTCCTGTGAATGATATTCTGCCCAAAATAGACTTTTGTACCAACCCGCCGATAGGTTGCCAGGGTACGCAGCGGTTCGATGCCCCGTTCGCCCGTCGCCTGGTCGGTGGTGGTCACGGTACACCGCTCACACGGTTTTGCGATGTCAAAGGCGATGGTGTTGATCTGTACCTGTTGCCAACCGTCCTCGGCATACCGGTCGCAGCCGGAAACCACCAGATTGGGGCGGAAACGGTTCATAGGCAGCGACGTTTCGAGTCGAGTGTTGAGGTCGTCTAGGGACGCTTGTGAGATCAGCAGAAGCGGATAGCCATCGGAGAAGCCGGTGAGCGCCGACGTCCTTGCATAGCGGGGATCAACCCGGCGCTCGAATGAGTCGGCCATTTTGACCAACCGAACGGATTCCCCCAACCAGTCGGAAAAGAACTGGGCTGCTATGTCGCCTTGATCGACCGCCTCGCACCAATCACGCCATACCCGTACACGGCGCGTTGGCCCGACGACACCCGTCGTTGGTAGCGAGACATCTCGTCCCTCGGGTGTTGTAAGGCGTAGCGTGTCGGCCTCAAGTTGAGGGGTAATCAAGGCTAGGCGAGGATGCTCGCGCTGGGTCACAAATTCGTTATGCCCATCAACGATCATCCAGTCACGGTCGTGCCGGAGTCCGCGCATGTCGAGTGTGGCCTGCGCACAGCGAACCCCCGCGCACGATTTTACAGGATAGATATAGAGCGAGGCTACCGTAATCATATCACCCCTTTTATGTCTGTGGCGGGGTGGGCGCGGGAAATATGTTTTTCTCGAATGCGTCCGCGGCTCGCAGGACGGTGGCGTCATCTCCGTGCCGGCCGATCAGCATCATGCCTACCGGCAAGCCTTCCGAGACCGCACAGGGAGCCGTCAGCGCAGGATGGCCAGTCACGTCAAACGGGCAGGTGTTGTGCAGCATTTCAAGTGCACGCTGCACGTACTCTTCGCGGCTGGCGTCAGGCCCAGGAATTTCAGTGGCTTTCATCGGCAGGGTGGGCATGAGCAGCAGGTCATGCTCTTGCAGGGCGGCATCGTAGGCTGCCCCCAGAGCGCGGGCCATGTTCTGGGCCTTGGCATAATAGTGACCATGATAGCGTTCCTGCATATAGCGGCCGAGCAGGATGACCATCTTGACAGTTTCCGACAGGTCGTTCGGACGGGTGAGCCGTCCGCGCGCCGCGGCGTCAAGCAGGCTAGTGGTATAATGCCCTTTCCAATTTGTCCCCATACCACCCCCCTCAACCATCAGCAGGGTCGGGCCTTCAGTGGCAATGCTGTTCCAGACATGTCGGCCATCGCGGTGCCAGGGCAAGGATATGGTTGAGACCGTAGCCCCGAGCTTCTCAAACGTCTGGGCCGCCTCTCGGACACTGTCGTCGACGTCCGGTTCTGACACGTCCCAGCCAAAGCCTTCTTCCACAACGCCAATCCGCAGCCCGTTGACATTTCCGCTGAGGGCCTGGGTATATGCCTGGCCCTGAAGCTCGGCCTGCTGGCGCGGGTCCAGTCCGTCCGGGCCGGCCAACACCTCAAGCAGCAGGGCCGCATCATGCACGCTGCGCGTCATCGGTCCGGTATGATCAAGCGTAATTTCAATCGGCATGATGCCGGTATACGGAACCAGGCCGTAGGTTGGTTTATGCCCATAAATGCCACACCACGAGGCCGGCATGCGAATCGAGCCGCCTTGGTCGCCCCCAATCGCCATATCAACTACGCCCGCCGCGACCAGTGCCCCGCTACCGCACGAAGAGCCGCCCGTTGTGCGGCTGTGGTCGTGCGGGTTGAGCACCGGACCGGTGGCATTGGTATGGCTGCCGCCAGAGAAGCACAGATTCTCACACACCGCCTTGCCCACAATATGTCCGCCGGCATCGAGAATGCGCGTCACAATGGTGGCGTCGATTTCCGGGGTATAGCCTTCGAGAATGCTGCTGCCGTTCATCATGGGGACGCCGGCGACACAGACGTTGTCCTTGATGGCCAGAGTTTTTCCCGCCAGCGGCCCTGAGGACGCGCCTTTGATATCCGTCCGCCAGTACCAAGCTCCGAGTGGATTGTCTTCCGGTTGGGGCCGATGGCCTGGTGTCCGCGGATAGGAGACCGGCAGACTCGGCTCGGTGAGTTCATCCAGTCGGGCGTATGATTCCAGGACCCCACTCATGAGCCCCTGAAACGACTCCAGATCGTCATCGGTCAGTTCCAGGCCGTAGCCAGCCGCAATATCGGCGAGGTCATCAATGGTCGGGTGTGTGACTGCCATAACGAGCGTCTCCTTATCTCTATTTGGTTTCGATATCTCCCTCCATAGCATAGGGTCTACAGCCTGGAGAAGATGGAGCGGTGTTCTCGTTCCGGTCCAGCGTGCTATGTAAGATGACACGAGGTGGGAAAAACTGCCTGAGAACGGTTCCGGTCCACTGCGTATGGCAGCCTTTATTCTTGATATTGGAGACCACGTGGCTCTCCGTGAAGGGTCTATTTTGGATTTAGGCGGAGGGTTTCGGGTTGAGGGGCCGGACGCGGGCGAGGTAATTGACATCTCGGTTGGGATGGACGTGGTCGCCGTTCAGTGGAAGCGAGCACAGTTCCGTGGCTGGTATGATGTTGAAACGCTGTCGCGCTTGGTCAGCGTTGATGCGCATACGGAAGCGTTGATGCGCCTGTCCCAGGCCGAGATGCTGCGTTTTGCCTCAATTCAGGACTTGCTCACCCGGTTAGGATTTGAGGAAGATCAGGAACACGCCTGTCTGCGGCAGGCCCAGCATGGCCATGTGATTGAATTTGACCGCATTGCGGGCCAATCGGTTCCCAGCTTTGTCTCCCAAGGAATCCGGGAGGGCTGGCTGCGTTCATATCTGAAAGAGGAGAAAAGTGGAGCCGATGGGATTTGAACCCACGACCTCTAGAGTGCGATTCTAGCGCTCTCCCAACTGAGCTACGGCCCCAAATGATGACAACGGCTGGCGTGCACGGCTGCGCACCGCTCAACGCTAGCAGTCCCACCGGTTTTTGCAAGCAGGCTTATTATCAGGGCGGTGTCTCAATTTAAAATTCCTAGCGCGAAGTCTGTTTGCAAACCAAAACACTATCGGGAATTTCTTTGAACAACTTCTCGCAGTTCAGACCGCATTCGTAATCGGCATTTATCCATCCCTCGAACGCAATCACGCCCGTTGCCGCGTCGCGGCATTCCTGCAAGGAGGAATATACGCCGATCATTCGACTAACGCTAAGCTTATCCTTGCTTGGGTAGACATGGCCTGTCCAAGTATCTTCCGTGACACATGCTGTCACGAGTACGGCCAATCCGACAAGAGGGACGCAGAGAAAGGCTCTCTTCAGCAAAGCGCCCGTTGTCATAGGCCCAGAGTTAGACCAGCCCGACTTCCAGGTAGGTGAGTATCCCACGCAGGCCGGTGGCATCGAAGCGGGCGTTGATGCGGGAGCGAAAAATAAAGTGGTAAAACCCGTCTTCGGATCTGGCCTCCGGCGGCGGATTTTCGTCCCACGCTCCCTGCTGGCAGGCGTCCAAAAGGCTCTCGTCAACCGCATAACTTCCAGAGCGCGTATGCAGGGTCACGCCGCGTAGCACACCCTTGTCGTCCAGCTTGGCCTGGAGCTGAACATAGCCGCGGGCAGCCACCACGTCGTCCACCTGAAGATTGCGCCGCTGCCGAATCAGAAGATGCTGAAACACGCGCTGGGCTACCCGGCGGACAAACGGCGCAAAACGACTCGCTTTGGTATTGAGAAAAGTGAGCCCACCTTTACGGACATCGGGCAGATAGTCGAGGGTCCCGCGCGGTCCGGGCATAGTCAGGAAATTTTCGCGGGCCGGTGGTGGGGCCATGGCCAGGAGTTCATTGCCAGAGGGTGGAGTGCGCTGGGCTTCTTCCTCATCTTCCGCGTCGCCGTCTGTTGACAGCCAGCCTTTTGCCAGGACGTCATCCGGCCGGGCAAAGAGTTGGGGCTTGGCTTTCCGTGCCTTGGGATCACCTTGCAGCGGCGAGCGCTTGTGTTTGGTATCCTTCAGCGCTTGGTCCAAAGGATTGTCAACTGGCGGTTTCCGACTGCGTCCTGGCGTATTGAGAGCGAGTTGGGCCGGCTCTTGCTGCGGGACTTTGTCGGCCTTGTCTGGCGTCGGTTGTTTTTTTTCTTCAGGCGGCTTGGTCAGCGGTGTCCCGACTGCGACAGTCTGCTCTTTGACCGCAGTATTCCGGTCGCTGAGAAAACGGGTCTCATCCGGAATTTGATCATTGACCTCATCCGGCACACTGACGATCTGTTGCTCCGGCACTGCCGGAGGTGGCTGCTGCTCCTTAGGCTGCTCTTCAACTGGCTCCGGTTCCTGGACCTGAGGGGGCACCTGCGCGACTTGGGGTGGGGTAAGCGCTTCCGGAGGCAATAGCTCAACGGCTGTCAATTGTTCTTCCGGCGGCGCTTCGGCGCGTTTAAATTGGGGCCACAGCAGGAGCAGGAGCAGATGCAGGAGGAGGGAGAACAGGAGGAAGAGCACGAGCGGATCACGCTGTGCGGGAGGGGGCGGTGTGAGGACTGCAGCCGACATTTGAGGCATTCTAGCTGTCTCGGACACGGGCCGCAAGGAAACGCGTATGCCTTGCCCGGTGGCGCAGGCCGGCTTATAGTGGGCTCACCATGTTTGGTCTCGGCGTTGGCGAACTTGTGATTATTCTCGTTATTGTCCTCATCATCTTTGGAGCAGGAAAACTGCCGGAGATCGGTGAGGGACTCGGCAAGGGGATACGCAGCTTTCGAAAAGCCGTGAAATCTCCCGACGAGATAGACGTCACGCCCGAGCAGGGATCAGGCAAAGGCCCTGACGAACAGTCTTAGGAAGACCGCCCGAACTGGGCCGCGACGATCCGGCTGCTGAATTCGACGACCTGATCGGGCGGGTCGGTAAAAGCAATCAGAAAATCGACCCCTTCTCCTGCCGCGACCCAAAACTGCCTGGGCGGCATGAGACTCTGCAAGATATGCACCTGCCGGTGGGTGAGACTTTCGAGCACTTCTGGTGCGGTCTCAGTTCCGCAGAAGATGAGCCGCTGGTCGAGCACCTGACCGCTGTCGCCGAGCAGCGTCCCCTCGATTTGAATACGCTGCGCAGGGGCCGTGGCTTGGTTCTCCGCCCTGCCTGCAATAGCAAAGATCCGATGTCCGTCTTTTGTGTGCCAAAAGCCTCCCCGCATTCTTGTGAGGGCAATATGCCGCGCGGATGGGCGTTCGGCGTTGAGTAAGGAGCCGAGCACCGGGAGGTGGGAGAGTACGGCCGCCGTCTGCTCTATGTAGGAGGAGGCGATGAAGGTCAAGCCGGCATAGCCGGCGACGATCAGGCCGAGGAGCAAGATGAGTAACCGGGATGAAAGAACCGTCCCGTGTGAGGTCGGAGTGGGATGGGGTGGCCGCTCAACTTGGTCCCCGGCAGGGTGGTCTGTGGTGGAGAAAGTGGCTGTGGCTGACGGAAAAGTATCAGGCGCCCGCGACGCAGCCGGGGTGAACTGAGCTGGTGCGACGTGGTCCGTTCTCGGTTTTGCAGACCTTGCGGAATCGGTTGTATCTGCGGCTTCCAATTCTCCATCCGGGGTCAAGTCAGGGGGTGGGCTATCCGACCAGTCTTGATCTGTGGGCAAATCAGAAGCGGACAGCTGTGTTGAAAGAGTGTCGGAAGAGGAGAAGTCGCCAGAAGACGTAAAGGCAGGGTCGTCGGCGGAGGCCTCGGATGGTGCGACCTCTGGATCAACGTCTTGTTCTGGAAGGTGGTCTATTTGGACAAGAGGCGGGACAAACTGGAAAACATGTCCGCAGTCTAGCCGCGAACATTCAAAAAAAGTTGTTTCATCAACCACCCCTGCCACATCGGTCCGATAACGAGTATGGCAGGAAGGGCATTCCACAATCACACGCCACCTCCTACGAGCCACTGCGATTGTATGCCCAGGTGGAGAAAAATCAACTGCGTTGACGGCTAGTTGAGGAAAAAACTATAATAAGAATACGATGAGGGAGCAGGTAAAGAGGAGCGGTCTTTGATCATTCTTGCCACACTACGCATGGCATTCATTGTTCTGCATACCGTGTTCTGGGGTGGCCCAGTCTACTTCCTCTCTTTCCTCGATCCGTATGCCGAGCGTGCGGCTCGTCTCATCCGGTTCTGGGCAAAAGGCAATCTGTGGGCGTGCGGCGTGTCTGTCCGTGTACAGGGTCTGGATCGACTCAATCCCCATTCGGCCTATCTTTTTATGTCTAACCATCAGAGCCAGTTCGACATCTTGGCTCTCATGGTCGCACTCGAAGATTTCCCATTGCGTTGGGTGGCGAAACACGAACTGCGCAAGGTGCCAATTTTGGGCGCGTGTATGCATCGGACTCATCAAATATTAGTCGACCGGGGAAGCCGGACCCAGGCCGTTGCCACCTTGCGTAAAGTCAAGGAACTCCTTGGTGCTCATATCTCCGTCCTGTTTTTCCCTGAGGGGACACGGGGAGAGAACGGCCGTCTCTTGCCGTTTAAGCCCGGCGGTTTTATGGCCGCGGTGGAAGCGGGTGTGCCAGTCGTCCCTATCACGATTAACGACAGTCGGTTAATTCTCCCCCCTGGAGACTGGAAAGTCCGCTCTGGAGAAATTGAGATTCTCTTTGGGACACCGATTCCCATTTGTCGAGACGGCACCAGAAAGGCGGCCCGCAGCGCCCTGCTGAGGCAGGTTGAGGCGGCAATCGCCGCTCAGTTGAAAACCGCCGAATCCTCACCGACGTATGCCGAGCATGTGCCATCTTCTCCGCCATCCAGACAACCGAAACGCCGGCGTGAACAAGACGGCCGTGAGACCGAATATAGGACGACACCATGAGTGAAGGTCGCCTGCGTATCGTGCCATTGGGCGGCCTGGGTGAGATTGGGCTTAATCTGATGTTGATTGAGTACTGTCCGGCCAGCTCTGCGGAAACCGTCGCGATCGCCATAGACTGCGGGCTGATGTTTCCTGAACGGGAGATGTTAGGGATAGATATCGTCATCCCCGACCTGAGCTATCTGCGCGAGCAGCACCATTTGCAGGCTGTGGTGCTAACACACGGACACGAGGATCATATTGGCGCTCTACCGTATCTGCTCAAAGAATTTCAGGTGCCGGTCTACGGAACGCCGTTCACCATTGGCTTAGTGCGCGACAAACTTCATGAACATCACCTTGACGATGAGGTGCAACTGCACGAATTCCGGCCTCGGGAAGCCTGGGAGATCGGTCCTTTTTGTCTTGAAGGGATTCATGTCACGCACAGTATTGTTGATGCCTCGGCCTTGGCTATTACCACGCCTCTCGGAACCATTGTTCATACTGGAGATTTTCGGTTCGATCAGACGCCGATAGACGGGCGCCGGTCCGACCTGAGTCGTTTTGCCGAATGGGGAGAGCAAGGGGTGCTGCTCTTGATGTCCGACTCGACCAATGTTGAGCGCGCCGGCTCTACCCCATCCGAACGCACGATCACCCGACCGCTTGAGGATATCATTGCCCACGCGCAGGGCAAAGTTCTGGTGGCAACCTTTGCCTCGCATATTCACCGCATACGCCAAGTTGTTGATCTGTCGGTCAAACAGGGCCGCCAAGTTGGCGTTGTGGGCAAACGGCTGGTGAGCAATATCGGCATCGCTGAGGAGACCGGACACCTCCCGCTGCCCCAGGAGGCGCTGATTGATATCGCGAGTGTTCCGGACCTCGCCCCGCACACCGTGACCCTGCTCACCACCGGATCCCAAGGCGAGCCTCTGTCGGCCTTATCCCAGATTGCGGTCGGAGATCACAAGCGAATACAGCTAGAGGCTAAGGATACCGTTATCCTCTCGTCACGGGTTATTCCCGGCAACGAGCGGACCATTGCACGGCTGATTGATCATCTCTCCCGACGGGGAGCCGAAGTGTATTACGAGGCTATTGCCTGCGTGCATGTGTCCGGTCATGCGGCCCAGGATGAACTGCGCTTGATGCTCAACTTGGTGCGTCCACAATACTTTGTTCCCATACACGGAGAGTATCGTTTCCTGGCTCGTCATTGTGAACTGGCCCGAGAGGTGGGTGTTGACCCCAATAATGTCTTTCTGCTCGAAGATGGACAAGTATTAGAGATACAGACCCAGGAAGCTCATCTGACCGGATCGGTTCCCGCCGGCCGAGTGTTTGTTGATGGGTTGGCTGGAATCGAAGAAGAAGTCCTGCGTGACCGGCGACACGTGGCTGAGGACGGCCTAGTGGTCGCCATCGTCGGGCTGGAACAACAGACCGGAGAACTCTTGAGCGGACCCGATCTGCTCTCGCGAGGCTTTCTACCGTCAACAAACGGAGACGGCTATGCCGCCGCCAAAGAGGCGGTTCGCACCATGCTTGATGAACTACCGGCCGAGTCTCGAACTGACAGCGGGGTCGTGAAGGAGCAGGTCCGGCTGACCTTGCGGCGTTATTTTCGCAAGACACTCGGGCGCCGGCCTGTGGTCTTGCCGTTTGTCATGGAGATGTAGATGTGGGGAGGGTGGAATGGCAGTCAGGAAAAACTTACGCCGGCAAGACAAAGATGCCGAGCAAGAACGTGTCACTGTTCAAGAACGCTCCGCCTTGGGCGAGGGGATTGGTGTGCTGTGCGTGACGCTCACCATCTTTTTGGGGCTCGCCTTTTTTTCGTACCAGCCTGATGCTGCGGACAGTAATCAGGTCGGCCGGGCCGGGTATCTGGTCGCCCACGTTTTGTGCCGGGCGTTCGGTCTGACGGCGTATCTAGTCCCGGCTATCTTGCTGTACGCTATGGCGCTCCGCTTTCGTTGGCTGCGGTGCGCCGTCCCATTCGTCCAGGGCATCTCGTTTGTGGTCTTTACCTTGGCGGCTTCAGCCTTTCTGGCCCTCTGGTTCGACGGCCGTCCGGTCTTTCAGGCTGGGGGCTGGGTTGGGAGCTTCCTGGCGCTCCATCTGCGTCAGGCCGGGAATCTTGTCGGTGCTTACTTGCTCCTGTCTCCCGTTTTACTGGTCTCGTTTATGGGCACTACACAGCTCTCCCTGGTGAAATTGGGGAACGGGTTAGTTGCAGTCGGCTGCGTAATCGGGCGGTTCGGTTGGTCTCGACTGCGAACTCTATCGGGTCAGGCTGTGAGTCGGACCTCAGGCTGGCTCGAACAGATCGCAGCGCGCTGGAGGGTCCGACGGACAGAGCGACAAGCTCTTCTATCCGAACCGCTCTTCTGTGAAGAGGATGACGCCGAAATTTATACGCTCAAAAAAGAGTCGCCGCCGCCCCGTCCGCTGCCAAAGAAGAAAGCGCGCCAACCGGTACCAGAATCCGAGCCGCCAGACACTTTCGATGAACCAGAGGAGAGTAAGCCGCCTATCATTATTAGTCGGCCACCCGCAGCGACGGACGAGGACAAGTCACCTCCTCCGGCACAGCCTCCAAGTCCGACCGGCGGTGCGGACAATAGACCGTATGCCTTACCCACCCTGGCCCTGCTTGATCCGCCCGTCCGTTTAGCGGTGAAAGTCGATGAAGAGGCGCTGCACGCCAGCTCTCAGATATTGGAAAATAAGCTGAGCGATTTTGGTGTGTCCGGCAGCGTAGTTGCCGTGCGGCCCGGCCCGGTCATTACGACCTATGAGTTCGAGCCGGCGCCAGGGGTCAAGGTCAATCGTGTCGTGTCATTAGCCGATGATCTGCAAATGGCCTTACGCGCCGTGTCCGTCCGCATCCTGGCTCCCATTCCGGGCAAAGCTGTCGTCGGGATCGAGGTCTCTAATGCCAAGCGCGAGAAGGTCTGTTTGCGGGAGATTCTAGACAGTAGTGCCTGCCACCAAACCGAGTCGCCCCTGGCCCTGGCCTTAGGTAAGGATACGGTAGGCAATCCCGTGGTGACGGACCTGGTCCGGATGCCCCATCTGCTGGTAGCAGGGGCAACCGGGACCGGTAAGTCAGTCTCCCTCAATGTCATGATTATGAGTATTCTGGCCAGGGCGACGCCGCGTGACGTGCGCTTCATTATGATTGATCCGAAAATGTTGGAACTCTCCCTATACGAGGGCCTGCCGCACCAACTGTCGCACGTCATTACCAATCCCAAAGAGGCTGGTGTCGCCCTGCAGGAAGTCGTGCGTCGCATGGAGTACCGCTATAAGCTGCTCAAGGATAAGGGCGTGCGGAATATCGGGGCCTACAACCGCGTCCTCGAAACCGGAGAAACGGACCCCAGTGGGATTATCAAACTGACAGAGGTCGTCCACGACGATGAGGACGAGTTGACTGCTACGCAATCGCAGCCGCAGTCCAAGACCCAACCTGAACTCAACCATCAACGCTTACCTTATTTGATTGTCCTGGTGGATGAACTCGCCGATCTCATGCTGACAGTCGGTCGGGAAATTGAGGAGCCGATTACCCGGCTGGCACAGATGGGGCGGGCGGCCGGGATTCATCTGATTCTGGCAACCCAGCGACCATCTGTGGATGTAATCACGGGATTGATTAAAGCGAACTTTCCAGCCCGTGTTTCCTTTCAGGTCTCCTCTCGTACCGACTCCCGGACGATCCTGGACGCCATTGGGGCCGAGCGTCTATTGGGCGATGGCGATATGCTGTTCCTCCCGCCGGGAAGCGCCAAACCCCAGCGTATCCATGGTGCCTTTGTCTCAGAACCCGAGATTAGAAAGTTCGCCGCGGCGATTAAGAAGCAGGGCAAGCCGGTTTTCGATGAGGAGTTGGTCGCTGCGCTCGAATCGGCGCAAACACAGAAGGGGGCCGGCCCGCACGAAGAAGAGGATTATGACGAGATGTACGAGCAGGCGCGTGACCTAGTGATAGAAAGTCGCCAGGCCTCGATCTCCTGGCTGCAACGTCGCTTACGCGTTGGCTATAACCGGGCGGCGCGTATGATTGAACGGATGGAGCGCGAAGGCCTTATCGCGCCCGCCGGCGAAGCCGGGAAGCCGCGTGAGGTTCTGGTGCAGACCCAGGCCGAGGCCGAGTAGGCTGGAGGCCCTCGCTCTGACTGTTGGTTTTTCCGCTCATCAGTACCGCGCTCTATTCTCATAACTGTGCAAAGACGGCCTATGCGCCTTTTTAGGACCAGCCTGCTACTCCTCCTGTTCGTTTTGCCTGAGGGCCATCTTTTTGCCGCTCCTCCGGCTGAGGATTTCCAGGGTCGATCTACTGGTACGCAAGCGTCGAACAAGACACCTGCGCGGGAAACGATTGTGGCCCGTCTCCAGGCGCGTTACGACGAAACCGATGGTTTCCGGGCCGACTTTGTCCAGGAGGTCACCTCGGCCACGCTCGGACAGACACTCAGGTCTCGCGGGCAGGTGTTCTTCAAGAAACCGGGCCGGATGCGTTGGGAATTTACGGAACCGCAGCAGCTTCTGATCGCCGATGGCAGCGCACTCTGGCTGTATCAACCCTCAGAACGGCAAGTGGTGAAGACGCCTTTCCAACACGCTTTCAGCTCGCAGACGCCGATCTCATTTCTTACCGGAGTCGGACGCTTGGAGGAAGATTTCTCCGTCCTTCCTCAAGGAGAGACCAGCAACGTGTACCAGCTTCGTCTCACGCCTAAGCAGGCGGCTGCGGCCATAGGCCTGTTGGATATCGAAGTGAGTAAAGAGACGTTCGACATCCTCCAAGCTCTGATTACTGACCCGCTGGGTAATACCACGCGGGTCTCCTTTACGAATATCGAACGGGAAACGGTGCTGGGAGACGATCTTTTCAGGTTCGAGTTGCCGCCTGGAATTGATCTGGTTGAACCTCTACCTGGCTCGTAAACACGGCGTACCAGCCCAGCAGTCTGCCCAGTACCTTGTTTGCGGGTCGAGATAATGCCAAGTAAAGAGAACGACGAAAACAGACGCATACGGAGGAGAGCTATGGAATCGCTCCGAGGAAAAGTCGCCATTGTGGGGGCAGCTGATACCGAGGTTGGTGTCGTCCCACATCTGAGTGCCACTCAACTCTACGTCAAGGCGGCCAAGTCTGCACTGGAAGACGCGGGCATCACAAAGGATGAGGTCGATGGGTTGATTACCTGCAATTCGTTTGTCGAGCCGTATATGTATCACGCGGAAATGATCGCCGAGTATATGCAAATCTTCCCGCGCTACTGTCTCAATGTTGCCACGGGAGGCGGGACGACCCTGGCGATTTTGCATCACGCCGCCGCGGCCATTACCAGTGGCATGTGTCACACGGTCCTCGTCACTATGGCGGACAATATGCTATCCGGCCTCTCCCGGGACCGGGCGATTGAAGCCATGTCAACGGCTGGACACGCCCAGTTTGAACGACCCTACGGGCCTCCCATCCCGGCGTTTTACGCGCTGATCGCCCAGGCGCATATGTACGCCTATGGCACCACCAGCGAGCAAGTGGCCGCGGTGGCAGTGGCCTGTCGGAGACACGCCTCGATGAACCCGGCCGCGCAGATGCGCGACCCCATTACGGTTGACGATGTTATCAACTCAAAAATGATTTCCTCGCCATTACACCTGCTTGACTGTTCGCTGGTATCCGATGGTGGCGCAGCCCTTATTCTTACCTCAGCCGAACGCGCCAGAGATTTCCCCCATCCTCCCGTCTATATGCTGGGGGTTGGGGAGGGGCATTCGCACGAACATATCAGTCAAGCCCGCAACCTCACTACCTCGGCGGCAAAAGAGGCGGGCGAGCGCGCCTATGCCATGGCCGGACTGAGACCCAAAGATATTGACGTGGCTGAGCTATACGACTGCTTTACCCCGGTCGTGGTCATTGAGCTAGAAGACCTAGGCTTTTGTCCTAAGGGGGAAGGGGGGCGGTTTGTTGAGGGGGGCCGGATTGAGCTCGGGGGTGAGCTTCCGGTGAATACGCATGGTGGGTTGATGTCGCACTGCCACCCTGGGCATCCGGGCTCGATGTTTTCGGTGACGGAAGCGGTTTTTCAACTGCGCGGCGCGTGCGGACCGCGTCAGGTCAAAGACGCCAACATCGCCTTTGTCCATGCGCAGGGGGGGATCATGTCCACTCACTGCTCAATGATTCTGGGGAAGGAGGTGGGATGATGACAACGCCAATAGAAAAGGCTCTACCCGCTCCGACTGGCGAAACGCAACCGTTCTGGGAGGGTTGTCGGAATCAGGAATTGCGTATCCAGCAGTGTAGTGTCTGTGGCCACTACCAGTTCTACCCGCGTCTCTATTGTACGGCCTGTATGAGCGAGCAGGTCGAGTGGGTCAGGGCGTCCGGCCGCGGAACGGTCTTGTCGTTTACCGTTGTCTATCGCCCGGTAACTAAAGCGTTTGCCGAAGATGTGCCCTATGTGGTGGCGCTCGTCACCCTTGAGGAAGGGCCGCAGCTGATGAGTAATATCGTCGAGTGCGATCCTGAGCAGGTGGCGATCGGGATGCCGGTTGAGAGTGTTTTTGAAGACTGGTCCGAGGACATAGCGGTGTTGAAGTTCCGACCGGTCCTGGCGTAGATGTAGAGGTTGCGCATGCGCTACGACATCGTTATTCGGAACGGAACGATTATCGATGGCACCGGTCAACCCAGTGTGCAGGCAGACGTAGGGGTCCGGGGTGATCGGATCGTCGCTGTTGGCAGCCTGAGCGGTGAGGCGAGTCAGGCGATTGACGCGGCGGACCATGTGGTTGCCCCTGGTTTTATCGATGTCCACTCCCACGATGACTTTGCCCTGCTTGATCGTCCGCTGTGTGATTTCAAGATTCTGCAGGGCGTCACGACTGAGGTCATAGGCAACTGCGGCTTTGGGGCCGCTCCAGCAAATGATGCCTATCGGAACTTTTTACGGGGCTTTGGGCCGCTCCTGTTCGGTCCGATGGGTGACTTTTCATGGGAGACAACGGCTGAATTTTATCATGCGCTCGAATCCCGACCAGCCGCCGTCAATGTGGCCTGTCTCATTCCTCACGCAGCTGTTCGGTACGGAGTGCTATCTGATGAAAAGCGGGAGCCTACCGCTCAGGATATTGAGCGCATGCAGGCCCTTGTCCAAGAAGGGATGGACGCCGGGGCGGCTGGCATGTCAACCGGCCTCTTCTACGCGCCCGGCCGTTATGCTCAGACAGAAGAAGTGATTGCCTTGGCAAAAGTCGTGGCTGAATACAATGGCGTCTACGCGACGCATATGCGCGATGAAGCTGATCACCTGCTCGACTCCATTCAGGAAACGATTCGCATTGGTGAAGAGTCAGGCGCAGGAGTCCAGATCTCTCACCACAAAGCTATGGGCCGAACGAATTGGGGCAAAGTGCGAGACTCTTTGGCCCTGGTTGAGCAAGCACAGGCGCGTGGTCTCGATATTTCCTCTGACGCCTATCCGTATACCGCAGGCAGTACTACGCTGGCAGCGCTCGTCCAGGGGGGTGTGATTGAACGCGCTGCTCCGAGCGATGTCTTGATTGCCTCAACGCCCGTCCAGCATGAGTATGAAGGCAAGACCTTAGAAGACATTTGCCAACTGACGGGAAAGTCTCTCCAACAGACTGTGGCCGAGCTGATTGCCGGAGAAGGAGAAAGTACGGTCGCGGTTATTTTTGGGATGGATGAGGCAGATGTCCGTCGCGTCTTAGCCCACCCTACAACCATGATCGGCTCTGATGGTATTCCTTCTGTTGCGGGTAAGCCGCATCCTCGTCTGTATGGCACGTTTGCCTGTGTCCTGGGGAAATACGTCCGGGATATACAACTGCTGACGCTAGAAGAAGCGGTTCATCGGATGACGGGCTTACCCGCACAAAAGTTCCGTCTTCGAGACCGTGGTCTCATTTGTGACGGTTCCTATGCAGACCTTGTCATCTTTGATCCCCAGACGGTTGCCGATATTGGAACCTATCAAGAACCGCGCCGTCACCCTCCCGGTATTCACTCGGTTATTGTAAACGGGACCGTCACTATAGAGCAGGGTCGCCACCGAGGGACCTGCAACGGACGCCTCCTCCGGCACGACGCTGCCGGAATTTGAAAACCACAAGGTAGAACCAGAGTGTCTTTAGATCATGTCCTCTGACACCGGCCGAAAACCTTCAAGTTCGGACAGGTCGCCCTGTCGCAAGACGAGCACAACCCACTGATGCCCCTCCTGTGCCTCTTGGTGTTCCCGCCATTGCAGCCCGTATACGGCCTGTGCCTCCTCGGCCACTTCCTGGTCCGCTGCATGTACGGCATACACGGCCGTTCCAAACTGCATGCCGCCTTGCCTCTTCGCCTGGCGAACGAGATAGGGCGGGTAGCGCTGCGTTGACACCACATAATGACGGTCGGCGTGGGTGACTTGTTCTTCCCACCCGGATGGGTGCCACATTGGACTAAAGCCATAATACCAGCCTAACAGACCACTGGCGACAAGGAGCACGAGACTGCCGAGAACCATGACCGCCCCAAACGGAGAATTATACACCCAGGCAAGACTGCCAAAAAATAAGCCTGCCAGTCCGGTGACAACACCGGTATGAGCAAGAATGGTAATGAGTCGCACTCGGAATGTCCTTTTCCCAAGAGGAGCAAGTCTCCGCGAGGCTCGGATGTATCGTGTTTTTCCATCTCCGGCCACTCCCCTCCTAGAGTCCGGCTAGCGTAGAAGAAGTCGAAAATCCAATTATTGCAGGACTTTACTGTACCGGAACGGATGTTCCGACAGGGCGCTCGTGCGTTTACTCTCCTCCAGAAGTATGTTACCCATAGTCGCAAGTCTTACGCCGGGAGGAGACGGTCATGTCCGGCCATTCCAAATGGAGCACCATTAAGCATAAGAAGGCAGTCAAGGATGCCCGTCGGGGCAAGATGTTTACAAAATTGATTAAAGACCTCTCGATTGCGGCCCGGATAGGTGGGAGCGATCCATCCGCAAATCCGCGTTTACGTACGGCCATAGCCGCGGCAAAAGCAGCCAGTATGCCGGGCGATACCATAGACCGGGCGGTGAAAAAAGGCGCAGGAGAGCTTGAGGATGTCAGCTATGAAGAGGTGACCTACGAGGGGCATGCGCCAGGCGGAGCGGCTATTATGCTGCAGACGCTGACAGACAATAAAAATCGAACGGTCTCCGAAGTGCGTCATCTGTTCACCAAAAGCGGTGGGAGCTTAGGCCAGCCTAACTCCGTTGCATGGATGTTCACCCATAAGGGCATCATCACCATAGAAAAAGATCAGGCTGAGGAAGACCAACTCATGGAGATTGCTCTTGACGCCGGGGCGGAAGATATTACAACGGGCGATGACCTGTTTGAGATTGTGACCGCTCCTGATGCCCTCGAAGACGTACGGCAGGCGCTCGAAAACGCCGATATTGGGACGGTGTCCGTTGAGGCGACGATGGTGCCCCAAAACACGGTCAGTCTCTCCGGCAAGGAAGCCGAACAAACCTTACGTTTGCTCGACGCCCTCCAGGAGCTTGACGATGTCCAAACCGTTTCCGCGAATGTAGAAATTGCTGAAGAGGAGATGGAACGACTCAGCGCGGCCTAAGGAAGGGAAAGACCATCAACTCTCGCAACGCTCAGACTCCACTGCGTGTGTTGGGTATAGACCCTGGCACGCTGCGGACTGGATGGGGTGTCATTGAGAAGACGCGCCGGACGTTGACCTTTTGTGCCGGAGGTGTTGTCTCCGTCAAGGGCTTCCGCTCCCTGCCCGAACGCCTGCGTCTCATCTACAAAGAGCTTGTCACGGTGATTGACCGCTGGGCTCCGCACGTCTTGAGCCTTGAAAAAGCCTTTGTGGCCCATAACGTCCAGAGCGCTCTGCGCCTCGGCGAGGCGCGGGGCGTCGTACTCCTGGCCGCGGCCCAAGCCGGTCTGCGGATTGCCGAGTATAATCCAACAGAAATTAAGACGGCGGTGACTGGGTATGGCCGGGCCGGGAAAATGCAGGTCCAAAAAGCGGTCTTTTCCCAACTGCACCATCCAGACGGAGAGGCGGGTGTCTTTCCGTCAAGCCACGATGCGACGGATGCGCTAGCCGTAGCCATTTGTCACTGTAGCGCTGCCCGCCTGCCCGATATGCTCCACCAGGTTGGCGCTCAGCCGCGGCGTGCTGGGGGCAGGAAGGCCCGCTCTCTGCGCGATGTCTTTACGGAACAGACGGTCGCCCAGATGCTCGCCGCAGACCAGAAAAAGCACGACTAACACGCTCGCACGGCAACCCCTATGATTGCGCGCCTCCACGGAGTGCTCCACGAAAAGACCCCTGAGCAGCTCATTGTCGACGTTGGTGGGGTTGGCTATCAGGTATTGGTGTCGTTACAAACCTTCTATCATCTACCAGGCGTCGGGGAATCGGTCAGCTTGCTCATCCACACGCATGCTCGAGAAGATGCCCTCCAGCTATTTGGATTTCTGGAAGAAAAGGAGAAGTCGTACTTCCTACTGCTTCGTAGCGTGAGTGGTATCGGCCCGCGTCTGGCCTTAAATATTTTGTCGGGCATTCCGGTTGATGAGCTTGAAAACGCGCTGCATACGCGCGATGTGACTCGCCTGGTGGCGACTCCAGGCGTCGGGAAAAAGACGGCAGAACGTTTGGTTGTCGAACTCCAGGAGAAAGTCGGTGCGAGTGAAGCACAGAATGGGACTCCGGTGGCAACGCCCAGTCCGCTCTCGACCGAGGCGACCTCCGCGCTGGTGAATCTGGGCTATCGGCAGGCGCAAGCAGAGAAGACGGTGCGCACGGTTGTCCGGGATGGGCACGCGACTATTGCCGACGTGATCCGAGAGTCATTACGGAGGCTCAGCGCATGAGCCGCACCGCGAGAGACGAGCCAAAAGAGACACACGACAGTCCGGGGCGCGACATGCTGAATCCCCATATGTCGCCGCTGGACGCTCTGCCGGACGATGAGACTGCCTGGCCTGACGAGCCACGTGTCGAGGGGTCGCTCCGCCCGCGTAGTCTTGAAGAATACATCGGACAGGCAGGCACGAAACAGAATCTTGCGATCTCTATTGAGGCGGCCAAGCAACGGGCCGACGTTCTTGACCATCTGCTCTTCTGTGGTCCGCCCGGATTGGGAAAAACGTCCCTGGCACATATTATCGCGCGTGAAATGGATGTCACGATTCGGGCCACCACCGGACCGGTGATTGAGCGGCCCGGCGACTTGGCCGCTATTCTGACCAACCTGGAAGAAGGTGACGTGCTCTTCATTGACGAGATCCACCGCTTAAATCACGTGGTTGAGGAGTTTTTGTATCCGGCAATGGAGGACTTTGAACTTGACCTCGTTGTCGGCCAAGGTCCATCAGCACGAACGGTCAAGTTGCCCCTGAAGCACTTCACCTTAGTTGGTGCCACCACCCGTGCCGGGCTGTTGACCTCACCGCTCCGAGACCGTTTTGGGTCAACCTTTCGACTGGATTTTTACCAGGTGTCCGAGTTGGAACAGATTATTCGTCGATCGGCCTCAATTCTTGAGATTGAGACCGATGTGGGCGGAACCGCGGAAATCGCGCGTCGCTCACGAGGAACCCCTCGGATTGCCAATCGTTTACTCCGGCGAGTACGCGACTATGCCCAAGTGAAGAAAGAGCCGGTTGTGACGCAAGCAGTAGCCCATGCCGCCCTGACGCTGGTTGAGGTGGATGAGGCCGGATTCGACAAAATGGACTTGGCGATTCTGCGGACGATTATCGAAAAATTTAACGGTGGGCCGGTCGGTGTCGAAACCATAGCCGCGGCCATTGGCGAAGAGAAGAGCACCATTGAAGACGTGTATGAGCCTTATCTCTTGCAGGAGGGGTTTTTGCAGCGTACACCGCGGGGACGGCTGGCCACCCTCAAGGCCTACCAGCATTTGCATATTGACCAACCTGGGAAAAAAGAACAGGGCGATTTGTTCTAGCGCAAGCGATCCAAATGGAGAATGGTGGAACTCTGATGACGATGGTATATCCTCATTGTTTCTACTGCTGATATGAGCAGGGCGAGAGAGTATGGAAGCCCCAGTTCACGAGAATCGCTTGGAGGAGCCCAAACGTCGCCAGTTCTGGGAGATTGCTGTCATCATCGCGGCAGCACTGGGCGTCTTTTTGTTTGCCTTTCTCCAGAGCCGCTCGCCACAACTCAGCGACGGCGAAAGTCTGATCAGCAACATTATTTTTATTCTGCTGATCAATCTCAATATTATCCTGCTCGTTTTACTGGTGTTCCTGGTTGGTCGGAACCTGCTGAAGCTGTTTTACGAGCGCCGCCGGAAGCTGCCCGGCGCTCACCTCCGCTCTCGTCTAATCCTCGCTTTTTTAGGTATTTCCCTTTTCCCGGCAATACTCCTATTCCTAATCGGGGTCGGTTTTCTGACGAAGTCGATCGAGAATTGGTTTGCCCTGCGCGTTGAACGTTCGTTAAGCAGTTCGCTTGAAGTCGTTGACGGCGTCTATGCCCGCCTTGCTGATGACACCCTGACGCATGCGCGGGCAATCGCTCAGATGATTATCGCCCAAGACCTCCTTGAGCCGACACGCTACGAGAGGTTGCAAGCCCGCATGAACAGCGAGCAGCACGAACGTGGCCTGACTCAACTTGTCGTGTACTCCGCAGCGCTTACTTTGGTGGCCAATGCGCCGGAGACGAGTGGGGCGTTGACGGCTCCCCAACTCAGCGAGACTCTCTTGGAACGGGTCCGGTCTGCAACCGAGGAGGTTCAGCAAATCGTGACGCTGGAGCAGGCCGAGTTGGTGTACGGAGGTGTTCCCGTCATTATTGGAGAACATCTGGGCGGTGTTGTTGTGGCCGGTACCCAGGTTCCCGCGAGCGTCGTCAGACAAGGGTTGCAGGTGGTTGAGGCGCTGGGCGAGTATCGCCAACTCAGGATCTTGAAGCAGCCAATCAAAAACAATTATGTGATTACGATGGTCCTGGTCACCTTGGTCGTCATCTTCTCGGCGATCTGGGTGGGTGTCTATCTTGCGAAAAAAATTACCGTTCCCCTCCAACAACTATCGGCTGCCACCCGGGAGGTTGCGCAGGGCCACTGGGCGCATCGGATTGAAGGAGAGGGAGAGGATGAGATCGGAACGCTCGTTTCTGCCTTCAATCGGATGACCGTCGACCTCCAGCAGAGTCATCAGGAACTGGAGGCTCGGCGTCGTTATATGGAGATCTTACTCGGGAATATCAACGCTGGTGTCGTCTCGTTTGATCGAGATGGGCGGCTCTCTACCCTGAACCGGGCAGCGGGACAGTTGCTGGGTTTGCACGCCGATAGCGTTATTGGGCAGGACTATAGTGATATTTTCTCCGCAAGTGAGTTCCGGGAAGTGCAGCGCATCGTTCAGGAACTCCTTCTTGGGCAAAACGGTAACGGGAATGATGCCGGTCAAGAACAGCGGGGCCAGCTCCGTTTGGATCGCGACGGACACGTCCACTCCCTCTTAATAACGGGCACCTCTCTGCCTGACGACCACGATCATGCGCTTGGGGTGTTATGCTTTTTTGAGGATGTGACGCAGATCGTCCAGGTCGAGCGTATGGAAGCCTGGCGTGAGGTCGCCCGTCGAATTGCGCATGAAATCAAAAATCCGCTGACACCGATTCAGCTTGCGGCGCAGCGCCTCCAGCGACGTTTTGGTCCTCAGATTACGGACGGGAACGAAGTGTTTGACGAGTGCGTGCAGAGTATTGCGCATGAAGTCGACGCGATTAAAAAACTCGTCAACGAATTTTCCACGTTTGCCCGTCTGTCGGCTGGAAAGCATAGCCTGCATGACCTGAACGCCTTGGCACAGGAGACAATTGTTCTGATCGCCGAAGCCTACCGCGATCTGGACGTTGTCTTTATGCCGGACCACTCCCTGCCGTTGTTCGAGCTTGATCGCGAGGGGATGCGCCGTGTCCTGCGTAATCTGTTGGACAATGCCGTTGTCGCCTGCCGAGAAGGGACGGAGGGGCCTCCGAGCCGTATCGAAGTCACGACTCGATATATGCACTCGCTTGGCATTGCACGTATCGAAGTCGCTGATAATGGCTGTGGGATCTCGCCGGACATAAAGGGACGATTGTTTGAGCCGTATTTTTCAACCAAAAAGGACGGAACCGGGCTCGGGCTGGCCATTGTTGCCACCGTGGTGGCGGACCATCAGGCCTTTATCCGAATACGAGACAATACGCCACGAGGCAGCCGGTTCATTATTGAGATGCCTGTGCGTAGCAGTGCTCGTCAGACAGATATGCTGGGTGGGAAGTCCCCATCACCGTCTATTGAAAACGTGGCGTGAGGCAGGGGAGGGACATCTATGGAAGCGCCGATCTTAATCGTGGATGACGAAGAAAAAATACGGACGATGTTACGTGGCGTTTTGCAAGATGAAGGGTTCCGTACGCTTGAGGCGAACTCGGGTGAAAACGTTCTTGCCTTGGTTGCTACGTGGCATCCGTGTCTGGTCCTCCTCGACATCTGGATGCCACACGTTGATGGGATCGCTCTGCTCGAACAACTCCAGTCTCGGGAACCTGAACTGCCGATTATTGTGATCTCGGGCCATGGAACAATCGAAACAGCTGTCCGTGCCACAAAACTAGGAGCGGCAGATTTCCTCGAAAAGCCCTTCTCGCTGGATAACTTACTCCGTTCAGTCCACCGTGCCCTGGGAACAGAGCCGAGCCGGCCTACCACTACCCAAATAGCCGCCGCCACGGCTGATACGGACTTTCCCGTCGCGCACACGACGCAGAAAATCCCGGCCCGGACCATTCGTCAGAGCATGGTCGTGCACGGCCGCGGGCTCCACTCGGGGGTGCGCACGGGGATTATTTTACACCCCTTACCGCCGGGCAGCGGCATTGTTTTCGGGCCCTTGTCTTCAGACGTCCTGATTCCCGCCACGGTCGAGTATGTCCAGTCGACCGGCTATGCAACCAGCCTGTATCGGGAGGGGACGGGAGTGAAAACGGTTGAACATCTGCTCTCGGCTCTGCACGGCTATGGCATCACCAACCTGCTCATTAAAATGCAGGGAGAGGTCCCTATTCTCGATGGATCGGCGCTGGAATTTTGTCAATTGCTCGATAGCGCTGGTGTTGTTGAACAAGACGAAGAGGTGGAGGCGTTGAGCGTAGACCGGACCTATCAGGTCGGCGACCACGGTGCGGGGAAGTTCCTCCGTATTGAGCCCTCAGAGCAGCTTGAGATCGACTACTGTCTGGAGTATCCAGAGCCAGTTGGCAGACAGGAATTTCACTACGTCCAGCGTGATGCGGACAACTATCGTGAGATGATCGCGCCGGCGCGGACCTTCGGGTTTCTCAAGGAGATTGAAGCCCTTGAAGAGATGGGTCTTGCCAATGGCGGCCGGCTGAATAACTGCATCGTGATTGGCGAGCAAGGGATCATCAATCCACCACTCCGCTTTGAGGATGAGCTTGTCCGCCACAAGATTCTTGATCTACTCGGTGATCTCTATCTCTTAGGCCAACCCATCCGCGGCAAAGTGACTGCCCACCGGACGGGACATGGCGACAATGTTGCCCTGCTGCGAGCAATCCGAGAAGGGCAGGCTCCGCACATGCCGGAGTCTGCGCCAAAGACCACCTCGGCTCTCCAGTGATCCATTACGGGGTCACTCGCTCTAGCATTCTGGGAAATGGAATTGATTCTCGGACATGGTGTAGACCGCATAGCCAGGTGACCATGCGCTCAATGCCCATGCCAAAACCTGCATGGGGAACGGAGCCGTAGCGTCTTAGGTCGAGATACCAAGAGAAGGCTTCTTCAGACAGGTCATGGGCCTCCAGCTTCCTTTGTAAGACGGCGAGGTCGTCTTCACGCTGCCCACCCCCGATGATCTCGCCATAGCCTTCTGGCGCTAAGACGTCCATGCAGAGGGCAACAGTGGTATCATGCGGGTCGGTCTTCATATAAAAGGCTTTGTTGTCTATCGGGTAGCGGTGGATGATAACTGGACGGTCAAATTGTTCGGATAAGATGGTTTCGTCATCGCCGCCAAAGTCGTCCCCCCATTGGATATCAACACCCTTGGCTTGCAGGCGTTCGATGGCTTCGCTGTAGCTGATACGCGGAAACGGCTTCTTTACCTGGGCGAGTTTCATGATATCACGCTCGAGCGTCTGGAGTTCCGCCTGTCGGTTGGTCAGGACATGCTGGACAACGGCCTCCAGAAAATCTTCGGCCAGGTCCATGTCGCCATTCAGGTCGCAGTAGGCCACTTCGGGCTCAATCATCCAGAATTCAGTTAGATGGCGCCGCGTTTTGGACTTCTCGGCACGAAAGGTCGGACCGCAGCAGTAAACTTTGCCGAACGCCATGGCGCCGGCTTCCATATAGAGCTGACCGCTCTGGGTGAGATAGACCGTGTCGTCAAAATAGTCGACTGGGAAAAGGGTGGTTGTTCCTTCACAGGCGGCTGGGGTGAAGATCGGAGCATCAAGCAGGGTAAAGCCATGCGTATCGAAGTAGTCTCGACACGCTTTGATAACCTCACTGCGAATACGTAAGAGTGCCTGCTGGCGTGAGGAGCGAAGCCACAGGTGGCGGTGGTCGAGCAGAAAGGCAACCCCGTGTTCTTTGGGGGTAATCGGGTAGGCGTGGGCCTGCTGGGTGAGGTATACGCTGCTCACGCCGAGTTCAAAGCCAATGGGCGAACGCGTATCCGCTCGAACCGTGCCTCGGACAATAACGGACGACTCCTGTGTGAGCTCCTGTCCTAGGGTAAAGGTCTCGTCCGAGATGTCGCCCTTGAATATCACACACTGGATCGTGCCGGTGCCGTCGCGCACCTGAAGAAAGTGCAGCTTTCCGCTGGAGCGCTTGTTGTACAACCAGCCGCGGAGCTCGACTTCTTGCCCTTCGTATTGGGCAATATCCTTGACATAAACCCACTCAGGCATAAGCATTCCCTTCCTGGATTGTCGAACGCTGTTCAGAAGGGCACTATAGCACAAAGAAAAAAGAAGACATGAGGCCGAGTCGGATGTCCAAGATCTCTGGTTAGTGATTGCTAGCGCTCCGGCTGAGTCTGCCTCTGACTTGGGAGGAATTCTTGTACCAGAGAAGATAAGGATTGAGACGGCTTCTGAGCCGTCTGTGACGATCGTGTCGTTGGGGACATTAAGCGATGAAAAAGGCTGGACTCGCGCTGAAAGAATCCCTCGGTATGATAGGATTCCCGAAAGTGGAAGTAGGTATAGTCTAAATGATGGCAGACCTCATGTAATAGGGTTCTGAGAAAGGTCCGAAACGCAACGGTCTGTTTGCGTTTTGCCGTTCGCATCCAGACTTGGATCGAATCGTTTTTACTGCCTCCGCTGTATTGCGTGTAGAGTCCGTGGAGTTCCCCCTGTTGATTCGACGGACGGGTGCCGTGTACGCGGACCTGGACCGTGCGGACCCTGAGCTGCCGGCAGATGTGATTGACAATGGTTTGGGAGAGTGCCGCGACGCGCGTTTGCTCTTCTGCCTCGAGCGCGGCGGGCAGGGCTTTGACCGCCGCTCGAAGTTGGGCAGTTGGATCAAATTCAATCGTTGTGACCGCAGTACTGCGATCAAAGATTCGCTGCTGAAAAGGAGTCAGTTTTGCACGCCAATGTCGCCGCATTACACCCTCCTGCACATCTTCACTTATTGTGGCTTGAAAGGAACAGGACAGCAAGAGAGCGGTAAGGGCTGCAATCCTTTTCTTCTGTCTGGAAATTGCATAGACTGCGGACGATAAGCTTCTGGCAAGAGGAGACGACGATGCGGAGATGTCGGACCGCGACGCTCTGGCTCCCTCTTTTCATTGGAACGGTGTTCTGCTATCCCGGCGCGGAGGCGCGGGCGGATGCATTCGTACGCTTTTTCGCAAACCAAAAGATCGGACAAGAGATCACGGTGACAGGTGGCTTCCGACGTTTCCCGGATCGAGACAAGCGACGCTATTTTATACGAGATAGGCAGACGGGTAAGGTTGAGTATGTGGAATACTATGGGATGACGATGCTTCCGACCTTGGTTGTCGGTAATGGGGCCGTTTCCATGAAGGCGAGTGTCATGGATCGGATACTCCTATTCTATTCAGACCGGAACCTTGTGAAAGATATCCCCCTCAAGGGCGAGTCGTACTGGTTTACCGGGACGTTGATCGGCTATCAGTACGGGACGATGGGTATCACGCGGGGAATGGGTATTGGTGGTGATCCGTATATTTTACTCAGGAGCGTTTCCGCCACCCCACCGGAGACGCCCGCTCTGCCGCCCCAAAGGAAAGAAAAACAAAGGAAAGAAAAAGAAGACGCCAACTGAAAAGGCTCGGTGTGGTTGCCATTGTCGTTGACCGCCTCTCGGAGCCGTTTTCTTCGCCTACTCGCTTGTGGCCTTTCTAAGGGACAACGCCACCATTCTTGAATGGATCACCTGGGCTTGATAATGAAGACTTTACAAGTCTACATTTGCACGGCTTTGTCATCCCTAATGTACTAAGAAGGAATCGACAGCAGATTTGACGTTGAGAAGGAGGCTGGGTGGGCGAACACAACACTTCCGACATCCACACGCGTATCTCCGAGCGCCTCAGGCGGATTCAATATCCAGGTTCACAGCGGGATATTGTGACGCTAGGACTCGTTGGTAAGGTTCAAGTTCAGGCAGACAGTGCGGTGGTGCATATTCGGGCAAGCAGTATCAAAGAAGATGTACTGCGGCACCTGCGTGGGCGCATAACGCAAGAATTGACGACCTTACCCGAGATCGTGCACGTCCATATCCATGCATTCCCCGCTCAAACTGGGCAACCAGACCAAGGCGGCAAAGCGGGCAACCAAGCTGTGCGAGAGCGGGCAGATATCCCTGGTGTGCGGCGTATCCTAGCGGTGGCCAGCGGTAAAGGCGGAGTCGGGAAATCTACGGTTGCGGTCAACCTCGCCCTGGCATTGGCGTCGTTAGGGCATAAGGTTGGGCTACTTGACGCCGATATTTATGGGCCCAGTGTGCCGCTGATGATGGGGACCGACGCCACGCCACGGGCCGGGCAGGACAAAAAGATCTACCCCGTTGAAAAGTATGGGATCAGCCTCATCTCAATGGGCTTTTTTCTGGACGATCAATCTCCAGTGATTTGGCGGGGTCCCATTGTGATGAGCATTATTCGCCAGTTCCTACGCGACGTTATCTGGAGTGAATTGGATTACTTAGTTGTGGACCTACCGCCCGGCACAGGGGATATCGCTCTTACCCTGGCGCAGGAAGTTCCCCTGCACGGGGGTGTTGTCGTGACGACGCCGCAAGATGTCGCCCTGCTTGATGTCCAGCGCGGGATCAGCATGTTTCAACAGGTCAATGTTCCGCTTCTCGGTGTCATCGAGAATATGAGTTTCTACGAATGCCCGATCTGCCACGAAAAAGAAGAAGTCTTCGGCCATGGTGGTGCACGGAAAACCGGTCTGAAGGTTCTGGGTGAGGTTCCCCTGGTTGAGGAAGTCCGAGCGGGAGCCGACGCCGGCAAGCCGGTGGTTGTCTCGGCTCCTGATCATCCGGTTGCCCAAGAGTTTTTCGGGATCGCCCGACAGGTCGTTGCGGCAGAGGAAATGCAATTGCCCCAGTCGGTCCACTAAATAACGAGGATGCCATGCCGACTCCCCTTCTCCTAACGCCCATCCCGGAAGACCAACTCCTACGGGTTCTGTGGGATGACGATACTCTGAACGACTATCCCTTCGCCTATCTTCGCGGCTGGTGCCCGTGTGCGGTCTGTCAGGGGCATGGTGGCGAACGTCACTTTGTTGAGGTGGAAAATCCGCAGCTTGTAAGCATCAATATGGTCGGCAACTACGCCGTGAATCCAACTTGGGATGATGGCCACGAAACGGGCATTTACACCTACGCCTACCTGCGGAGTTTAGGCGAGAACCAAGACAATCAGCACAGCCACGATAATCCCGAGGGAACACGCTAAAGGTTCATTCATGTCAACACCACCAACACCCCAGGAATTATTAGAAGCGCTCAAACAGATCAAATATCCCGGCTTTAGTCGGGATATTGTCGCCTTTGGCGTGGTCAAGGACATTGCTGTCGGGGGCGCGGCGGTGACGGTGGAACTCGCCCCTTCAACGGGCAATGCGGAGGTCATCGCAACCATCCGGCAGAGTGTGATTGAAACGCTGAGTCCGCTCGTCCAACTTCCCGTAGAGATTTCTATCCAGCAGCCGGCCGCCCCAAAACCCACGCCCACGTCCAGGCCTGAAATTCCAGGGGTACGGCATGTGATCGCGGTGGCCAGTGGCAAGGGTGGGGTTGGAAAATCAACCGTTTCGGTAAACTTGGCAAGCGCGCTAGCTCGAACAGGTCAGCGGGTTGGGGTGATGGATGCCGATGTCTATGGACCGAGTATCCCTCTCATGCTGGGCATTACCGAGAAGCCCAAGAGTACGGAAGATAAACGGCTGGTCCCAGTTGTCAAATACGATATGCAGGTTATGTCCATGGGCTTTCTGATTCCAGATGGCCACGCCGTCATTTGGCGCGGACCGATGATTGATAAGCTGCTGACTGAGTTTATTACCAAGGTCGAGTGGGGGGAATTGGATGTGCTCGTTGTGGACCTGCCTCCCGGCACCGGTGATGCCCAGCTGACCATGGTGCAAAAGGTCCCCCTCTCCGGTGGGGTCATCGTGACAACGCCCCAAGATGTGGCGCTGCTTGATGCGCGGCGTGGCATCAAGATGTTTGAGGAAGTTGACGTTCCGGTCTTAGGCGTGATCGAGAATATGAGTTACCTGATCTGCCGCTCCTGCGGGCACGAGGCGCATATTTTTTCTCACGGCAGCGGGGTGAAAATGGCCGAGCGGTTTCACCTGCCTTTCCTCGGTCAGGTGCCTCTCGTCCACGAGATTGTTGCTGGAGGGGATGCGGGCATACCGCTTGTCATCGCTCAGCCTGACCACCCGCAGAGTCAGACTTTTCTTGAGATTGCCCAGCAAGTCCTCAAGCAGGTCGAAAAACCCTCTGTCCGCCCTGGGACGCTCCAATAGGGCAATCTCCGCTCATCGGTATGGCAAAGCTCTACGTTTCGTTTGAAAACGGGAATCCCGAACAGGTGATTGAATTTGATCCCTTCCTGGCACCGTTTCACCATGACGGAGAGCCGGGTTCCATCCTCGATATCTTGCTCGGTCATGGCGTTGAACTCGAACACGCCTGCGGCGGTAATTGTGCCTGCACAACCTGCCATGTGATTGTCACCCAAGGCATGACGCATTTGACTGAGAACGAAGAGGAAGAAGACGATATGCTCGACAAGGCACCCGGCTTGGTATCAACGTCGCGGTTGGGTTGCCAGGCGGTTATGGCTGAAGGTGAGGTGAAAATCCGTATTCCCCGCCACACCATTAACCAACAGGTCTAGTAGAGAGTAGCCGCGCGCATGTCTTCCTCGCCGACCTTTACCGCTACTATCGAAAAGATTATTGAGCGAACCTCAGATACCCGCTCTTTTTTTCTCCGGCTGGCGAATGGCCAGAAACTCTCGTTTCTGCCGGGCCAATTCCTTTCGTTTTTGCTCCCGGTCGGTGGCGAGACTCTCACCCGGGCATACACGATTGCTTCCCTGCCTGGGGAAGAGACATGTTTTGAGATTTGTTTGAATCAGGTTGATGGTGGTTCCGGTTCCTCCTATCTCTTCAGCCGGAAAGAATCTGACGTCCTTTGCTTTACCGGCCCGTGGGGCAATTTTGTCCTCGACCAGCCCACGGACGCCGAATATATTTTTATTGCCGACCGGGTTGGTGTCGTGCCTTTTCGCCCTATGATTGCTCGTCTCCTAACTGTGAGCGGACATCACACCACCGCCCGTCTACTGCATGCTGCACCACAGGTGGGAGACTTGCTGTACGCTGATGAGTGGCAGAGATGGAAGCGCCAATGCACTCATTTTTCCTTTCGGCCGCTCGTCGTTGGGTGTGAGCCAGAGGAGTATTCAATGGAGAAGGTACTTTTGCCTTACGTCGAGCAGCACTTTGTAAAAGAGGCGAGACAGTACAGCCGACGGTTTTATATCTGCGGGATCGGGAGGTCCGTTCTGTTATTGAGAGACCTCCTTCGTGGAGCCGGCTACGAGCGTCAGGCAGTGAAATATGAAAAATGGTAGAGCCTTCGCGTTGAGCTATTGTCAGAAAAAGAAGCTGTCCGGTTCTCTTTTCACAGTGGAACGGTTGACAAGTTGGACTCTAGAACTCTATCATCAGGACGACTCATGAGCGAGAGATTTTCTGCATAACGGCTTTTTATTTGGAGGGAGCAGCGAGCGATGGCATACACGGAGCGAGTGATAGAGCATTACGAGCGGCCACGGAACGTGGGGAGTTTTGAGGCGGAGGAAGCGAACGTAGGGACCGGGGTGGTGGGCGCGCCGGAGTGCGGGGACGTGATGA
>JAJDTY010000043.1 GCA_022826945.1 Candidatus Binatia bacterium | reverse complement strand
AAGCGCGGTTTTGTCGTGAAAGTGATAGTACAACGCCCCGCGGGTCACGCCCGCCCGCTGGACCAGCTCTTCCGTCGTGGTGCGGGTATAGCCCACCTCGGCAAACAGCTCCCGCCCCACGTCAAGCAGGGTGCGCCGGGTTCGGCTAGAGCGTTCAGCGTTTGAGAGTCGAGTTGTCACAACCTCCACCTTCCGCGTCAGGCCGTCCCACAATGCGGCCGTGCGCCACGGGCTTGACAAGAATACGCGGGACTCCTCCTCTTCCTGCTACCTCTCCGTCCTCTGCGGGCGGTGTGGTGGCACGGCAGTCGGCGTGGGTTCTGCGACCGTCGCTGGGGGAAAGCCCTCTATAATTCAATCACGCAGGCCTTGTCACCTGTCAAATGATAGAAAAATGAGGGGGTGTCTCAGTTTGAAAAATTGTGACCGGTCAAGATGTGGCAGTCCGCCCTCCTCAGGCATCGGGTCCTCCTCTCCGCTCCCGGACACGACGCGGGTGCGCGGACAGGAACGCACGGCCCTTGTCTACACGCCGGCCGCCCGGCTGTCCCCGGGACAATGACCGGGTGGCCCTCATAAAATGATGCGAGGGGGCGCGGAACGGCTCGGTCCCCGTCGGCTCCCGGACGGGAGAGAAGGGCGTGACGGACACGGATGAAGAATGAAATGCAAAGTGAGACACCACCAAAAATGAGCCTGCCCGGGGGTCAGACGAGCATCGCCACCGACAGCACAAGCCGCACCAAGTCCACCTGCCCGGCGAGGCCCTGCTTGTGGTAGATTTGATGCAGGTACCAGCGGACCGAGCGTTCCGTATACTCCAGCGCCCCGGCTATCTCGCGTACCGTCCGGCCTTCCGCCAACAAGGCTGCGATCTGGCTCTCCATCGGCGTCAGCCCCAGGGTCGCGGCCACCACAGCCGGATCGATGCGGAACACCTGCCCCGGCTCGGTAATCAGTATCAGGGCGGCGACCCGCCGAGCTCCAAAGACCAGTTGCCGGATACTCACGGGTTTGACGTGCACCACGAACGGTGGCAACGCGGACACCCGGTGGAGTATCATCGACCCGCTGACGACGGGGGTGCTGGAGGTCGGCAGCGCCTCTGACACTAACTGCTCCAGGCGGGCTTGGTCGGCCGGCATGCGGGCGGCCAGCACCCCATCCCGGTCCGACACCCCATCGCCCTGCTGCAGGATATGACGAGCCCGGTCATTCGTCTCCATGATCCGCCCGTGCCCGTCCAGGTAGATGACACCGATCCAAGGGGTGTCGAGCAGAGTGGTCATGGACGCGCCCAGCGCTTGGGCTTTGGTAAGCGCCTGCCGGATTCGGGCAAATTGCCGGATGTGAGGCAGCAGCGCTTTGAACAGCGCGAGTTGCGGGGCCTCCCAGCCCCTCGCGCCGATGGGGTCCCCGGTGACCCAGGAGATATGGGAGCCGTCCGGCCCATCCAGGCGCACCCTCAAGCCATCCTGACCGCCGAACCGGTGTAACCCTTCGTTGTAGGCGGGCGAGGTCTTCAATTCCTCGGCGGTGTAGAGCTCGGGGGTGTGGACCAGGCGGCTGTCGGGTAGCTGCCGGAACCGCGGGACGCTTTCGTCAATGGGGTGGTAGACCGTCAGCCACTCGCGCTCCAGGTCTTCGCGACGCTCCCCCCGGTAATAGAGCCCAACGAAGGTGGCCCGGACATCGTTCTTGGGACCTTCACCGAACAACAGAGCATTGCCCACCGTGCCGCAGGCTGCATCGATCAGAGCCGAGGTGGCCGGCCACAGCGTATCGTCGAGCATGGCCTCGTGTAGCGACGCCAGGATACGTTCAAATGCGTCCTGGTCACTCATGCAGGTGGGTCCTTGTCCAGGGTTTTAGGGAGGTGCAGTCATGAAGTATGGGTAGGAGAGGACGGGCTGCGCTCGAATAGAGCGCTCCTCCAGCGGTACAGTCTGAGGGCTCTGATAAAGTCGGACGGCTGGTCTGCATGTGCCTTAGGTGCCTCACGGGAGAAGCTGACATATGTGCTATTTGTATGCATATACTCAATTCTGCGGTCCCGATCACCTATCAAATGATAGGAAAGTCGCCCCGTCCGGTGGTCCGGCGAGCGTAGCCGCCGACCGCGCCAGCCGCCATACTCCTGGGGCCATGGATGCGGCGCGGCGCGAGGGGCAGCGCCCAGCCCGGAGACCCCGCGGTAGGGGCCTTCTGTGGGAGTAGTTGGAGGGTAGGGGAGAAGGGTATGCTCCCCTGGCAAGCAGCCGTCAGACCGGCTGCGTCTCGTCGTGAAATGTGAATACAGCAAAGCCGGTTGCCTGTCCCGGCGTCCCAGGCTAAGACCAAGCGATCACAATAACCGAGAGGGATGATGGCCATGGCATCAGATATCACGCTGCACTACTTCCACGGGAGAGGAATCGGAGAGCCGATTCGCCTGCTGCTCATCGCAGGTGAGATAGCATTTACAGACCGGCGCTATACCGTCGACGAATTCGCCAACATGGCAGCGTTCAAAGCCCAGCTCCCGTTCGGACAAATGCCCGCCCTTGAGGTGGACGGCATATTCCTCGGGCAGACTGACAGTATCGCTCGTCTTGCCGCGCGCCTGGCTGGCCTGTATCCGTCGGACCCCATTGAGGCGGCTCGCAGTGATATGATCGTCGTGCATCAAGCAGAAATTCAGTCGGCCCTCGCCAAGATGAGCTTCGAAGGTGTTCCCGGCACTCCGGGGGTGAAAATGGTTCCGCAGGAAGAGCGGCAGAAACGCATTGCCGCGTGGATTGAGACCACGCTGCCGGGAGCCCTGCTGCGCCTGGAAAAGCTCTCTCAGGAGGGCTGTATGGTGGGGTCACAGCTCTCCTGGGCCGACATCTGCGTCTTCAATCGACTGAACCAACTGCTCGACATAGATGCAGACGTGTTGCGCTCTGATTTTCCGAAACTCCAGGCGGTGTACGACAGGGTCGAGGCGTTGCCGCAAGTCCGGGCATGGATACAGGCGCACCAGGAGGACTACCCCAGGTTCAGAGTAGACAGCTAGAACCGTTCCCGCTCAGGCGGGGAGCGGCTCCTCTACTGAAAGGGATACGGCAACAGATGCTCTTTGGCATTCAGGTCGTGGATTGAGGCGCAGCCCAGGAGCCGCAGGGTATCCTCAATCTCTTTTTTCAGGATGGCAAACGCCTTACGGACCCCCGCTTCTCCACCCGCCCCAAGACCATACACATACGCCCGTCCAGCTAAGACCGCATCCGCGCCGTGGGCGAGGGCAATGACGACATCCCCGCCGGAACGAATGCCGCCGTCCAACAAGATGGTCATCGCGGAGTCCTTGAGTTCGGCCGCGACGTCTTTCAGGATGTAGAGGGTTGGGTAAACGCGGTCCATCTGACGTCCACCGTGGTTGGATATGACAATGCCGTCTACTCCATGCTCGACCGCCAGCCGGGCATCTTCGACACACTGTACGCCCTTCATGAGGATAGGCTTGTCCGTCCCCCAGATTTCCCGAATCCAGGGCAGATGCTCCCAGGTGACCACCGAAGTGCGCAGTTGCGCCCCAACGTCCGCGTAGGGCATCGGCTGGCCGTCGTTCAGAATGACATTGCGGAACTGCATCATCCCGCCGTCCGCATAAAAGCTCTGCAGCCAGGAGAGATGGGGGAGCATTTGCGGGCCGAATTTCAGTTTTTGCCAGGGCGTTCCATGAATCGCCCGTGAGGCGCCTAACCATTCGTGCCGGGCGCGGTTCCCGGCGACCGCGGTATCAATGGTCAGCACCAGCGCGGAATAGCCGGCGTTTTTCGCCCGTTCGATACTGCGGGCGGCGACCTCTTTTCCACCAACGAGATACAGTTGATACCAACACGGTCCTGGCGAGGCGGCGCTGACCTCTTCCAGGTCCGTCCCCGTCAGGGTGGAGAGCGTGCAGATCGTCCCGGCTTCACCGATTGCCTTGGCCGCGGCGGCTTCGCCACGGGGCCAGAGCATGCGCGGACTGCCTATCGGAGCGGCGATAACCGGCAGCGCAATGGAGTGTCCCAGAATTTCAGTCCGCATCTCGACTGCGTCAAGCTGGACCGCACTTCTCGGCTTAAAGCGTTCTCTTTGAAAGGCTTCGACATTATCTCTGAGCGTGATTTCGTTGTCGGCACCGCCACGATAATATTCTCTCACAATCGGCGGTACGCGCTTCTCCATCACTTGACGGAGATGGTCTATGGTGACGCATTTTTCGACCGCTCTGGCCCAATGCTTCGCACTTCTGGCATGTGCACGCCGGAGGTAGGGTTGCAGCAGCCGCAGCCCGGCACGGTGTTCGTTGAGAGCAGGAGGTTGCTCAATATGGCGTTCGAGCGGCTGCGGGTGCGTCATCGCGACAATGCTTCCTCAATCCGGCCGGGGCGAGCGTATCTGTTGCGGTTCTTCCGACTGCTGCCGGGAACGCAGAGTCTACCTGCGTTGATCCCAAAACGCCACTTCTTCCTGTTTTGGGTAGTGGGTCAGCTTGGAAATTTTCTCCTCACCGCCCAGGTTAGCGTGTGCAACAACTGTCGTCCGCAGGCCGCTATTGACACTGACAGTCAGGGCACTTCAGGGCCGTCGGCCCCGAACAGTTCGATGGTCGCGCGGTGCCCGGCAGCCGCTGCCAACCGGGCATCACAGGTGACCAATGGTGCTGGAAGGCTCTCTGCCAGAGCCAAGTACACCGCATCATAGGCCGTGGTATTGTGACGCAACGCCCATATACGTGGCAGAAAAGGGGAGTGTGGGTAACGAATAATCTGGAAATCAGTGACCTCAGTGAGACCGCGTTTTCCCTGTTGCGGTGTCAACTGGCCCAGGGATACGTACCGTCGCAGGACATGCGTTATCTCAAGATCAATCAGATGAGGGGCATGCAGGGACTCGGAAGCTCCGACAAGACGCCTCTCAATATTCGACGCCTCGGTTGTATTCAGGAGGAGCGCCAAGATGGCCGAAGCGTCAACGACGATCACAGCCTGTCCCGTTCTTCTCGGATAATCTGTGCTGGTGTCAGGGTTGGACGAAAAGGCGTTCGACCCCGCAGCCTTCGGCATAACTCCTCCAGGGTCGGACACTCGGCGTGACGCACGAGCTCTGCGATCAAGTAGTCCGAAAGCGACATCCCGGCCAACGCCGCCCTCGACTTGAGAATCCGATGAAGCTCATCAGGAACATTGCGTAGCTGAATCATTTTGGACATTGGGCCAACATACTTACATGTTACCCACATGTCAAAGGATCGCCGTAGGAACGCTGATTACCCGGCACGGTATTCGTTGAGAGCAAGGAGGTTGCTTAATATGGCGTTCGAGCGGCTGCGGGTGCGCCATCGCGACAAGGCTCTTATTCCCCAATCTGCCCGGGACGGGTGTATCTGCTGCGGTTTTTCTGACTTCTGCCGGGAACGCAATTTTCCAGGCGTTTCCTCCAAAATTCCAATGCTCTCTGTTTGGACTTCCCTGATCGCCATCCTGGGAGGTCGGATTAGCGGGGCGTAATCCGACCTCCGGTCTTCACATGAATTCCTCCACTGTTGACGATACTCAAGGCTCGGGTACGGTACAAGGGAAGTCTACTTCGGACCTACGATAATCGCGCTCAACCTTTGGGAGCACTGGAAAGAGATCATATGATCGGTACCGTCCTCCTCATGACTCACATCGCAGCAGGCTCAGTTGCGCTGGCGACGGCCATTATCGCACTGATAACGGCCAAGGGCGGCACTTATCACATAAGAGCCGGGCGGGTCTATGCTATCGCAATGACGGTGATCTTTATTACCGCGCTACCACTGGCGATGCTCGGGTCCAACGTGTTCCTAGCGCTGATCGCTCTATTCAGTTTCTATCTGGTATTTGCCGGCTGGCGCTTTGCCCGGAACAGACACGGGCACGCCCGGCCGATAGACTGGGCCGCGGTGGCAGTCATGGGGCTGACCGGGTTAGGGATGTGGAGCTACGGTGCTGTCCTTCTCTTGTCGGGTAGTTCTCAGTGGATAACGATGGCGGTATTTGGGAGCATCGCGGTGGCACTGAGTACCGTTGACGCCCGTTTCCACACCGGTCGGCGAGCGTCCGGCAAGCAGCGTATCGCCCGGCATCTCACTAATATGCTGGCGGGAACCATCGCAACCGTCACCGCAGTGGTAGTCGTCAACATGGAGACCGACCCCGTATGGCTGGCCTGGCTCCTGCCCACCATTGTGATAACTCCGCTGATAGTCTGGTGGAACGTGCGGATTGGGCGGGAGACGAAGAGACGGAAGACGCCGGGGTAACGCAGGTCAGTGTAGCCGCAAAGCAAAGATTTTGGACCATCTGTCCCAGTGAATCTATACTGAGGCGGAGGCCGACCCGAACTGCGGCATGACCTGGCTGGCGAATAATTCCATTGAGCGCTCGGACTGCGCCTGGGTCAGACTGCCCCAGGCGAACGACACCAGAATATAGTTGCAGCCGCTGGCCTCAAAGAATTTGGCAATCTCGTCCTGCACCCGGCTGGGAGAGCCGACGAGGGCGACATCCAGGCTGCGGGCGACCCGGAGGTCGGGGGTGAACAGGGTGTGGGCCACGCCGAAGTCGAGCCACAGCTTTTCGATGTTGGCGTAGTAATCCTTATAGGCCGGTGTGGCGATGGCTTCGGCTTCCTGGTCCGTGTCCGCCACAAAAACATGGCGGAACGCGCCCATCTTTGGCGTTTCGATCTGGGGGTTGAGGTTGAGCGGATTGTCCCGATTCTGTGCCCACATCTCTGTGTACTGGGCGGTCAGCTCTTTGATTCCGCTGTTGGGTCCGCCGCTCGCCATATGCATGCCGCGCTCCGCGGCAAAGCGGAGGCTGTTCGCATTGATCACCCCGTACCAGAACGGCGGGTTGGGCGCCTGCTTGGGATGCAGCTCCATCGGGACATCGGCACACTGATAATACTTGCCTTCGTAGGTGAGTCGCTCCTGGTGCAGGCCGGCGGTGACCATCTCCAGGGCTTCCTCGAACATCGCCCGCGAGTGCAAAAACGGCACCTCAAAATAGGCCTGCTCAAACGGCGACACACCGCGTCCGACCCCGATTTCCAGGCGGCCGTTGCTCATATGGTCGAGCATGCAGATTTCACTGATCAGCCGCAGCGGATGATACAGCGGTAGCAAATACACCAGCGGCCCTAAACGGATGCGCTTGGTGTGTTGAATGGCCGCCGAGAGGAAGACACTCGGAGACGGGGCCATGCCCAGCGGCGTGGCGTGGTGTTCGGCCAGGTGATAGCCGTAAAAACCGGCTTCGTCAGCCATTTTGAGGAGTCGCATGCGGCCCTCATACAACTCACCCAGCGAGTCTGCCCTGCGTTCCAGGTGATCAAAGATACCGAACGCAACATCACTCATGCCGTAATCCTTCTTGGGTGCTAGCCCATCTGAGGCAACACCTGGTCCGTGAATTGGAGAAAGCTCTCATGGCTCAGCGGCGCGCCGATGATGTAGTCCAGATGGATTTCTTCATGCAGGCGCGCGAGTTCGTCTCTGACTCTCTCCGGCGTACCGTGAATGACGACTTCGTCAACATAGCGCTGGACCGGGTCGCCGGTGCCATACATCTCGGGCGGCACATAGGTATCCACCAGCCATTTGGCTCCCTGGCGGGCGACTTCGGCGGCTTTTTCCTGGGTAGAAGCAATGGCGAGGAGACGCGCCATGGGGATCTGACGGCCTTCAATGGAATAGCCGTGGCGGGTGAGCGTATCCCGGTACAGTTCCCATTTATGGCCCAGTTCCGCATGGGTGGCGTGCGGGTCCATGAGAATCGAATGACCGACAGAAGCGGCCCACTCAATAGCTAACGGCGAAGAGGCTGCGGCCCACACGGGTGGGTGCGGTTTTTGCAGGGGCTTGGGCAGAACTTCGACATCCTCAAAAGAAAAATACTGGCCCGTATAGGTCAGACGGTCGTTGGTCCAGGCTTTGATCACAATGTCCATGGTCTCCCGAAAGCGGGCGTGGCTATCCCCGACGGACACGCCGAAGGCTTTGAACTCTCTCAGGTCAAATCCGCGCCCGGCCCCCCAATTGACCCGGCCGCCGGACAGCGTATCGAGCAGTGCGATTTCCTCGGCCAGGCGGAGCGGGTGGTAGAAGTTGGCCAGGCACACGCCAGCTCCGATCCGAAGATGCTTGGTACGGGCCGCGGCATACGTTCCAATGACCGGAATCGAAGGGCAGACGCTGTAGTCGTTAAAATGATGCTCGGTCAGCCAGACCGCGTCATATCCGTTTTGATCCATGATCTGGATACGTTCCAAACCACGTTGATACACCGTCGCAATCTCTGTCCGACGTCCCGGCCAGCTAAAGAATTGAAGGATGCCAAATTTCACACGGTTCTCCTCGGCATCGGTTGGTTGCTCCCACCAAGTATAGCGGGATTGGGCTGGAAGTCTGCCCCCTCCTGGGGTGCCCGTCTTTCTTCAACCGGTCTTGACTTAACTGTCCGTTCGGTTAATTAATGCCTGTTATGACCCGTCCCATCAAAACAGCTTCGTCGCCGGACTACCGCGCCAAGATTGGGACGGTTGCTGAAGCGCTGTTTGCCGAGCGTGGTTTTGACGGCACCTCGATTCGGGAGATTGCCGAACAGGCCGGTGCGACCAAGGCTCTCATCTATCACTACTACGACAGTAAAGAGGCCCTGTATCAAACCCTGCTTGAGGAGGCGGTGAGCGGAGTGGTCACGCAGATTGAGGCCATTGCCGCGGACGGGACCGAGCCCGAGGCACAGATCCGGGCCGTGGTACAGGTATTCATTGACGCCTATCATGACGCGCCGCACCGGTTTCAGATGGTGCAACGCACCATTGATGACCATCATGCCATTGCCGCGGTGCTGGCCGAACGCTGGTTCTCGCGGGCGCACCGTGCCGTGCAGGACATTGTGGCGCGCGGCGTGCGTCAGGGCGAACTGAAGCCGCTGCCGGTCCAGATGGTCCCGCTGGCCATTATTGGCCTCGTGATTCACACCCTGCGGGGACAGAAACTCGTGGGCCATATGGACTCGAAGCTGTCCGGCGAGCAGGTGCTGACCGCCTTGCCGGATCTGGTTCTGGCCCTACTCACCGTTGAACCCGGTCAGACAAAAACCAAACCGAGGAGTGTCCGTGTGTCTCGGAAACGCGCTCCGAGTCAGACCACGCGCAGAGCCAGGAGTGCACCGGCAGGATAGAGGAACACTGCATGGAATCCATTTTTCGCACCATCATCCGTTTCCGTTTTCTGGTTATTGCGGCTGTTCTGGGAGTGACGATCATTGCGGCCATGCAACTCCAATACCTGCGCTTCGAGAGCGATGCCGAATCCATGATCCCCCCCAATGATCCGGTCCTGCACTACAACGACGTGGTGGAAGAGCGCTTTGGAATGCTGGATCTCATCATTGTCGGCGTCCTGAACGACAACCCGCAGGAAAACGGGGTGTTCAATCCGCGTACCCTGGGCATTGTCAAAGAGTTCTCCGAGAAAATTGCGCTCCTGCCGGGCATCAAGGCCGTCCGGGATGAAGACGTGACCAGCGTGGCCACCATGGACAATATCACCGGCACCAGCGACGGCATGGCGGTCGATCCGTTCATGGAAGAGCCGCCGCGCTCGGCCGAAGCCCTGGCCGCGTTGAAGGACGCCCTGTTTGACAACGCCATGTTTGTGGACTGGGTGGTGTCGCGCGACGACGCCGGCCTGCTCATTATGGCCCGGATGGAATCGTCCGAGGGGACGCTTGAGGGGGTTGCCCGACGGTCGGCGATCTACCGCACCATTCGGGACATGATCCGGGAAAAAGAAGCGGCCGGCGTGCCCGAGCAGTTTCATATCGCCGGTCGCGGAGCCATGGAGGTGACCTTTTCCGAAGACGCGCGAAGCGACATGGAACGCTTCATGCCGCTGGTCCTGTTTATTGTCCTCGGGACTCTCTATCTGACCTATCGCAGTCTGCGCGGCGTCCTCCTGCCGTTTGCCGTGGTGATCATCTCCGTTATCTGGAGCCTGGGTCTCATGGCCTGGCTCGGGGTGCCCATGTATTTTATCTCGACCATGATGCCGGTCACGCTGATGGCGATCGGCGTGGCCTACGGCATTCATATTCTCAGCCGTTACTACGACGAAATTCTCGGTCAAGCCGAACCGGCCGCCGAGCCGGCCGTTATGGCGGCTATGCAGGAAATGTGGAAGCCGGTGGTGTTCACGGCCCTGACGACCGCGGCCGGCTTTCTGTCCTTTCTGACCGCGGCCATGGTCCCCATCCGCTACTTCGGCGTGTTTACCTCGGTCGGTGTGCTGGCGGCGATGGTGGTCTCGCTGACTTTTTTCCCGGCCGTCCTGAGCTTGCTGTCGCCGACCGCCAGCCGCAGCTTGCGCAACCAGATGAGCCGCAGTAGAGACCTGGCCGCCACCGGCTGGGCCGCACGGACCCTGTCCGGCCTGGGCCGAGGAGTCGCCCGGCGTCCACTCCTGGTATGGAGCATTGCGGTCAGCACCATGTTCATCTGCCTGATCGGCCTACAGCGCCTCTACGTCGACTCCTCATGGATTGACGTGTTCCACAAGCAGAGTCCGGTCCGCATCGGCGACGAGGTTCTCCGGGAGAAGTTTCAGGGCACGCTGCCCATCTACGTGGCCATTGAGGGGCACGCGCCCGACCTGCTCAAAGACCCGGATCTTCTGGACAAGCTCGACCGTCTGCAAGTCGCGGTTGAACAGGATCCGATTGTGGGTGGCTCGCTGTCCATTGCCGAGTTCATCAAACGCATGCACCGGGTCATGAACGAGGATCGCAAGGAGATGGAGGTCATTCCCGGCTCGCGTGACCTGATCGCCCAATACCTGCTGTTGTACTCCTTCTCCGGAGACCCGGACGATTTTGACGAGGTGGTCGATTATGACTATCAGCACGCCAATGTGTCGTTCTTTCTGCGCTCGGATCACAGCGCTGATATCGAGCGCGTGATCGACCGGATTCAGGACTTTGCGGTTCGGGAATTCGGGGTCGAGGAGAACGGTGGCCAGACGGGCGACCACGATCCGCTGACAGTGCGGTTCGGGCGCTGGGTGGCCGGTATCACGCCCACGGTCATTGGCTGGGAGACCAAGAACGGGTTCTGGATCGGCTTTGCCGGGCAGGGCTATATGAGCAACCGCTTCAGCGAGTTGGTCGTGTCCGGGCAGTTGACCAGCCTGGTTACCTCGCTGCTGGCGGTGTTTCTGCTCACCACCTGTATGTTCCGCTCCGTGGTCGCCGGGCTGATCAATATCATTCCCATCAGCTCGGTGATGGTGTTCAGCTTCGGTCTCATGGGGCTGCTGGGCATCCCCCTCGAAGTGGGAAAGTCCATGACCGCCTCCATGGTGATCGGCATCGGGATCGATTACACCATCCACTTTCTCAATAAATATCAACTGAAAACCAAAGACGGCCTGGTTAACCCGGAGGCCATTACCGTGGCCACCATGGCTACCTCAGGCAAGGCCATTTTCTTTAATGCGGCGGTGGTGATTGGGGGCTTCCTGGTCTTTCTGACCTCCAACTTCAAGCCTAATTTCTATCTCGGAGCGATGATGGCGCTGAACATGGGCGCCTGCCTGCTGGCCTCCATGACGCTCCTGCCGGCCATCCTCAACACCTTCAAGCCGCGTTTTGTGTATGGGGCGACGCCAGCGTCCGCTCCGCCACCGAGAACGGACTACGCGGTTTCACCCCTACAAGAGAAGGAGACAGTATGAAGACCATCGGGTTATGGGTCGGATCTGGATTGTTGGTGCTGAGTGCAGTTGCGCTTGCCGACGCGCAGGAAGTCCCTGGGGAGCCCAGCGGACAGGAGATTGCCGTCATGGTTGACGAGCGTGAGGACGGCGACGATCAGACCTCCGAGGCCGTCTGGACGCTGACCAATAGCAGGGGTAAGACGCGCAAGCGCCATACCCTGCGCTACTGGAAAGACTATGAAGGCCAGGATGGGCTGTCGAGCAAGTCTTTCATCTATTTTGAGTCCCCACCCGATGTCAAAGACACCACCTTTCTCAATTGGTCGCAGGAAGACGCCGAGGCCGACGACGACCAGTGGATCTATCTGCCGGCCCTGCGCAAGGTCCGCCGGATTGCCTCCGGCGACAAGGAAAACTCCTTTATGGGCAGCGATATGATCTACGATGACATGGCGGACAGAGAGGTTGAGGAAGACACGCACAAACTGCTGCGCGTCGAGCAAGACAACGGCACCAAGCTCTACGTTCTGGAGTCCACGCCCGTAAAGGAGAACTACATCTACAGCAAAAAGCTCCGCTGGATAAACGCCGAGAATCTGACCGAGCCCAGAATTGAATTCTACGACCGCAAAGACCGCCTCCTCAAAATCCTGACAACGGAATGGGAGGAGATCGACGGGATTTGGAACTGGAAGCGGATCGTGGTGGAAAATCAACTCACCGGCCATAAGACCGAGCTTGATATCAGCAACGTTCGGTTCAATCAGGGCCTCAAGGAGTCAATCTTTACCGAACGGTCGCTACGCAAGGGCGCGCCCTAGATTGTTCTCTCTATGAGCAGTACGCCCACGAGGCGGAGGACCTGGGTTTTTAGCCTTATCGCGATCCTGTGGATTGGGGTAGAAACATCTTCCGTCCAAGCCGACTCTCCCTCGGCCCTGCGTCTCCACAAGGTCCATCTGACTGCCGACGGGAGTCAACGGCAGGTGGTGCTGCAATTCTCTCAAGTGCCGAGTGCCGTCCACGCCTTTCCGCTTTCGACCCCAACCCGTCTTGTGATTGACGTCATCGGGCCGGTCCTGCCGCATCCCTCAGCGACCTATCCGGCCAGAGATACCCTCCTGCGCCGTGTGCGGGTGGGTGCCCACCCGCAACATCTGCGTTTTGTGCTTGACCTCAAAGGCGAAAAACTGCCGGTCTTTACCGTAGAGCAGCAGGGCAGTCGGGTGAGGGCGGTCCTCCAGACGCCGGACCGGCCCACTCCGGAGCTGAGAGCGCAAATCCTGTTTGAGAGCCCTGAGGCCAGCAGCTTCGCCCAATCGACCTTACCACCGCCTACTTCAGCACCCGACCCCTCCACGCCGCAGGCCGGAGCCGCACCGCCGACTCCAAAAACGGAGGTTGCGTCAGCAACCGAAAAGGACACAGCGACCGCGCGACAGCGACCTGTGAGCGCGTCACCAATCGCCCGCCGGCCCGCGCGTGAGACTCAGCCCGGCTTGTTTGAGACCCTGCGGGATCGCCTGGACGTGACCGGCTATGTCAAAAACGAAACCGCGATGCGGCTCCACTCTCCGCATCAGCTCTCAAAGTCTCAAAATTGGCTCCAGGCCGAGATTGAGTTTGAACTCACCGATTGGGCCGAACTCACCATCCTCGGGCGGTCGATGTTTGATCCGGTCAATCATCTGGAAACCAATATAGAGGATTTTCGGACCTCGCCGATTGATCGCTTGGAGGGCGGCGATTCGTTTCAGGCCGAGCTACGCGAGCTGTATCTCGACGTGCTCTATGAGGATTTTGATATTCGTTTGGGCCGGCAACAGATCGTGTGGGGCGAGTCCATCGGTCTGCGCATCCTGGATGTGATCAACCCGCAGGATTTCCGCGAGTTCATTCTGAACGACTTCATTGATGCCCGCATCCCGCTGTGGGGGCTGCGGGTGGACTACACGTTGAGTGACTGGACGTTTGAGGGTCTTTGGCTGCCCGACTTCGAGGCCAACCGTCCGGCCGACCAGGGCAGTGAATTCCAGTTTCGGAACGTCCCCCTGCCGACGCTGCCCTTTCAGCCTCCTCCGCCGTTTCCCTCGGTCCAGGTGGACTCGGTGCGTCAACCCGAGGACTGGCGGCTGGGCGATTCCGAGGTTGGATTTCGGGTGACCCGTTTTCTGCGCAATATGGACCTGTCGCTGAACTATTTATACTCCTGGAGCGACTTCCCCGTCCCGTTCCGGCGGGTACTGGGTCCCAACACGTTTCGTTTCGAGCCCCGGCATGAGCGCTTCCACCTGATTGGCGGCAGTTTTAACTACGCCTTTGACGTGTTTGTGATCCGCGGCGAGGGAGGCCTGCGCTTGGGAGAGCATTTTGTGTCTGGTGATCCACGCGACCGCGACGGTATCCGGCAGCGAGAGTTCCTGTCCTATGTGTTGGGATTAGACTGGACGGTGCATGATAATCTCATGGCGAATATGCAGTTCTTCCAGAATGTGATTTTCAATGCGCCGGGCGCGCTTGTTGGCGAGTCCGTTGAGAATGCGGTGTCGCTCTTCCTGCTGTCCGATTTTCTGCACGAAACCCTCCACCCCCAACTGCTGGTGCTGTACGGCATCAATTTTGGCGACCTGCTGATCCGCCCCCAGGTCCGGTACGATTTCTCTGACTACCTGTCGGCAACCATTGGGGCTGATTTCTTTACCGGCTCGCGCTCCGGTCTGTTCGGCCAGTTTGCCGCTCCTGTACGCGACCATGACCGGTACTGGACGGGACGGAATAGCCGGCTCTTCCTTGAGGTCAAGCACTCGTTCGCGCTGTAATCGGGCCGGTCCGTCTCTGGCAGGGCCTTCACAGCGCCATATGGCCGCCGTCAACCGGCATGGGATGCCCGGTGACAAAAGACGCCGTACGGAAGTTTAATCGGGGGAGGAGGGAGCTGGTCTTTGCCTTTGGGAAGCTCTTGACTCGCTCGAAAAAACCGGTCTCCGTGAGCTCTGTTGACTACTCCAGGCACGGGGAAATCCACAGCGCTTTTTTGTCGTCCTGTAGCACTGAGATTGCCTTGAGATGGATAAGCTGAATTATATTTCCCAAGAATTTCCGACTTGTTTCTCTGGTTTTTTCCGTGTTGTTTCCAGTCCGCATGGTACATGTTAGCCGGGCTGGACGCGTCCACCCCTGCCGGTGCGCCAAGGATTTCTGTGTGCCGTGCGTCTAAACTGTGAGACGCACGAATGTGGCGGAGGACGATAGACCATGACTGAACCATCAGACGACGCCTTGGCAATTCGTGCCGGGGCCGGGGACCGGGAGGCGTTCGCCGAGTTGCTCAAGCGCCACTACGACCGGATATTCCGGATCGGCGTCCGCGTCCTCGGTGATGCGGACGCGGCGGCCGACCTTGCCCAGGAAGTCTGCGTCGGTCTGCCCGGCAAGCTGACCTCCTATCGCCGGAAAGGCCGGTTCACCACTTGGCTTTATCGGGTGGTGGTGAACGCGGCCCGGGACGCGCTCCGCCGTGCGGCGACCCGGCGGCGCCTGGAAAGCGACTACACGGCGCTAAAGGCGCCGGACCGTCCGGGGCACAGTCCTGTGGATAGCGAGTCCGTCTGGCTGCGCCAGGCCCTGGGACGATTGTCGGCCGAGTTGCGAACCACCGTGATCCTGGTGATTGAGGAGGGCCTGGGACATGCCGAAGCCGGGAAAGTCCTGGGCGTGACCGCAGCCACCGTGTCCTGGCGTATGCACAAGGTGCGCAAATGTCTGCGCGCATATGCAGTCAAAGAGGAAGTGGTCCCATGAACGACGAAATGGAACGCTTGCAGTCGGCGCTTCGCGCTAACCGACCCAGCCCGCCAGACGAAGTCCAGGAACGGGCGCTTGCCGCCGCGCTCGCCGCCTTCGATGACCACCATCGAACGCGCAGCGAGAGCGCGGGCCAAGCCAAGGACGACAACCGCCGCCACGGAGTCTGGTGGCTGTTTCTGCCGGTCTCGAATTGGTGGCGACGCCCGGCGTTCGCCAGTGCAATCACCTTAGGGCTCGCCGCTGTCCTGTTTGTTGCCTACCTGCGGCCCTTCACCCAGCCTCCGCCCCAGCCCATCTGGCAAGGGTCCGGAGCCAGCATTCAGGTGCAAGATTGGGGGGAGGAGCAAGATGAGTGGCAGGGGGAGCCGCCGGATACCCTCTCCAGCCTCACCGGGGTATTCACCAGTGAGGAGTCAGCTCCCCCCCTCGGCCTTCGTGCAGTCCCCGGGGGACGCGCCATGCACTCGCGCACGGCCGATAGAGCTGGCGACCCCGCCTTCCGCGACCAGGGCCGCGACCGATTCACCGCTTTCGACCCCAACCCGGTCAAGGTGACCGCAGAAGAGCCAGTCTCCACCTTCTCCATTGACGTGGATACCGCTTCCTACGCCTTCATGCGCGCCTCGCTGAACCAGATGGTACTGCCCCCTCAAGATGCCGTGCGCATCGAGGAACTGATCAACTACTTCCCATATAACTACGCCCTGCCCGACAGCCGGGAAGCGCCCTTCGCCGCCGCTGTCTCCGTGCTGCCTGCCCCCTGGAATCCCACCAACCGGCTGCTGCACATCGGCATACGAGGGTATATGCAGGAGCCCGGCGCGGCTAAACAGGCCAACTTGGTATTCCTGGTCGACACTTCAGGCTCGATGAATGCGCCCAATAAGCTGCCGCTGCTGGTCAACTCACTGAAACTGCTGCTCGAGACCCTCGCCCCGCAAGACCGAGTGGCTGTCGTCACCTATGCCGGCGCGGCCGGCGTCGCGCTTCCGCCCACCCCGGTGGCCGAGAAACCACGGATTCACGCCGCCTTGGATCGCCTGGGGGCCGGCGGCTCGACCGCTGGGGCCGAAGGCATCCGTCAGGCTTATCTGCTCGCGGAAGAGCACTTTGTCGCCGACGGCATCAACCGGGTCGTACTGGCCACGGATGGCGACTTCAACGTGGGCATCACCGACCCGCAAGCGCTCACCGGCTTTGTCTCCAGAAAGCGGAACAGCGGGGTCTATCTGTCCGTGCTCGGCTTCGGCATGGGCAACTACAACGATGACGTGATGCAGCGCCTGGCCCAGAACGGCAACGGCAACGCCGTCTATATCGACAGCCTGTCCGAAGCTCGCAAAGCCCTGTCGGAGGAGGCCACGGCATTGCTCTTCCCCATCGCCAAGGACGTGAAGATCCAGGTCGAGTTCAATCCGGCAACGGTGAGCGAGTACCGGCTGATCGGCTATGAAACCCGCATGCTGCGCCGCGAAGACTTCAGCAACGACAAGGTGGACGCCGGCGACATCGGTGCCGGCCACACTGTGACCGCCATCTATGAACTGACGCCTGCCGGCTCCGGGGCCGAACGGACCGCACCCCTGCGCTACCAGGCTGCGGCACCGACCGGCAGCGCCTTCAAGGACGAACTCGCCTTTCTGAAGATCCGCTACAAGCTGCCCGAGGAAGAGACCAGCAAGCTAATCACCAGGCCCGTGACCTCGGCGGATGCGGCGGCGAGCGTTGAAGCCGCCCCGCGTGAGGCGCGTTTCGCCGCCGCGGTCGCCGCGTTCGGCCAGTTGCTGCGCGGCGGCCGCTATATCGGCGAGTACGACTACGACGATGTCGCCGCGCTCGCCCAGGACGCGCGCGGCCAGGACCCCTATGGCTACCGGGCCGAGTTCATCGGCCTGGTCAAGCTCGCGGAATCCGCCGCTGCCCTGGCGCCACTACCGCCCCCCGGTACCATAAACGGCCCCTAGGAATTCTTCTCGAACAGGACGCCGACCTCGCGTAACTGTTGTACTTCTTCGGGTGAACGTTTCGGGTATGCGGCCAGAACTTCCTCGTTGTGCTGTCCCAGGGTGGGGGCTTTGAGCGGCAGGTCTTCAGGAAAGCGAGAAAAGCGGAGCGGCATGCCGGAGATATCAAACTCTCCGATAATGGGGTCGCTGATGGTGCGTACGGTGCCGCGTCCCCGTAGGTGGGGGTGCTGCGTTGTTTCCGCCACCGAACACCCCTCTTGTTACTCGACCTCCAGCAAGACTTCACTGCGCCATATAGCCGCCGTCAACCGGCATGGGATGCCCGGTGACAAAAGACGCCGCATCCGAGCACAGCCAGACGACCGCCTCCGCAATTTCCTCGGGCTGCCCCAAACGGCCCACCGGCTGGGCAGCGGCCATCTTCTCCACCACCTGGGGACGCCGCTGACCGACGCTCCGAAGCATGGGCGTGTCAATCGGACCGGGGCAGACGGCGTTGACGCGAATACCCGCCTTGGCATACTCCAGGGCGGCCGTTTTGGTCAGGCCCACTACGCCATGTTTGCTGGCAACGTATGCGCCGGCGCGTGGCACGCCGATCAGTCCGGCATCGGACGCTGTATTGACGATAGCCCCCTTACCCTGGGTGAGCATGTACGGAATCTCCGCTTTCATGCACAGCCATACCCCCGTCAGGTTAATGGCAATGATGCGGTCCCAGTTCTCTTGCGTGCAGTCAATCGTGCTCTGGGCCTTGCCGGCTATGCCGGCATTATTATGCGCGCAGTCCAGGCGGCCATAGGTCTCAACCGCCGTATTGACTAAGGCTTCCACCTCAGCCGCCCGCGAGACATCGGCTTGCACAAACACCGCCTGACCACCCGCGCTCCGAATCAGACGCACCGTTTCCTCTCCGCCTTCGACAACAACGTCGGAAACGACCACCTTGGCACCTTCACGCGCAAAGGCCAGGGCCGACTGTCTGCCTATGCCCGACCCACTGCCCGTGACAAGCGCCACTTTGCCCTCAACCAGTCCTGCCATATTTCTCTCCAAAAATGAGAATTACCGATGCTCCTCCACCACGACCCCGGCCTCGCGCAGTTGCTGGACCTCTTCCGCGGATCGTCCCAAATACGAAGTCAGCACCTCTTCGTTGTGTTGTCCCAGGGTGGGCGCGTGGAGGGGGAGTTCGTCCGGGAACTCGGAAAACTTGAGCGGAAAACCGGGGACGTCGAGATCACCATGGATTGGGTCGTTGATTGTTGTCACGGTTCCACGTTCCCGCAGATGCGGGTAGTCGAGGGTCTCGGCAACGGAGAGCACCGGAGCGACCGGAACGTTGAACTCCTCTAAATGGGCGACCGCACTCTCGACATCCGGAAACGTTTGCAGCCAGTCTTCCACCAGTTTGGTCACTTCGTCTCGGCGTTTGAGCCGGGCTTGATCCGTACTGTACTGCGGATCGTCAATCAACTCAGGCCGTTTGATTGCTTTGCAGAAATCTGGCCAATGATGAAAAATAGCCATGATGACCAAGTAGCCACCATTACCACGAAAGACACCTGAGGGGCAGGCATACGTCATATGGCGGCCCACACGGGTTGGCTGAATGGCGCCTTCTGTGGCACGCGGGGTATGCACGTTGACCTCGTGGTAGTGGTAGTACACGTCCAACAGCGCGACATCGAGATGCTGGCCCCGACCGGTATTGTCCCGGTGGCGCAAGGCCGCCAGGACGGCGAGTGCGCCATGGACCCCTGTGCTGACATCGCCCATCCCGACCAGCGGGATGTACGGTGCATCGTCCTCCTCTCCGACCATCGATGTCACTCCGGAATACGCCTGCGCGATATAATCGTAGCCGGGCTTATGGGCTAAAGGGCCGGTCTGGCCAAGGGCAGAGATTGAGCACAGAATGATATCCGGCTTGAGCTCTTTGAGCCGCTCATAACTGAGACCCATATCTGCCATGACGCCGGGCTTGAAATTCTCAACCACGATATCAACGTGCTGAATCAGCTCAGTCACAAGCGCCATGCCGCGTGGGTCGCGCAGATTGACACACAAACTTTTCTTGCCGCGATTGTGCTGAACGTGGAACAGGCTACGCTTGTTACGAAACACTGAGAAATTTCGTCCAAGATCGCCCTTGGGCGCAGACTCGACCTTAATGACGTCGGCTCCCATCTCGGCCAGCATGCGGCTACACGTTGGACCGGCCAGAGCGCGGGTGAAATCGAGCACCCGCAGTCCGCTGAGAACGTGCTGCGTATCTTGGGTCGTCATGGCTGTCTCCTTCCTACGAATTCTTCTCAAACAGGACGCCGGCCTCGCGTAGCTGTTGCACCTCTTCGGGCGACCGTTTCAGGTAGGCGGAGAGAATCTCCTCGTTATGCTGTCCCAGGGTCGGAGCTTTGAGCGGTAGGTCGTCCGGGAAACGCGAAAAGCGGAGCGGCATGCCGGGGATATCAAACTCGCCGACAATGGGATCATTGATGGTGCGTACGGTGCCGCGTTCCCGCAGGTGGGGGTGCTGCGTCGTTTCCGCTACCGACAAGACCGGCGCAACCGGTACCCCGAATTGCTCCATATGGGCCACCGCGCTCTCAACATCGGGAAAGGTTGCCTGCAGCCAGTCCTCGATAATCTGAACGACCTCGTCCCGATGTTCGAGGCGTAGCGCCTCAGTGCCATAGCGCTCGTGTTCCACCAGCTCCGGTTTCTCCATGGCGGCGCACAGGTCCTTCCAGTGGTGCAGAAAGGCCATGATAACCACCGAGCCGCCCTTGGTCCGAAAGATGCCCGCCGGACAGACATAGGTTAAATGCCGACCGGCCCGGGTCGGATTCATCTTGCCCTTGGTCCCGCTGTACTGATGGACGTTAACCTCGTGATAGTGGTAGTACACGTCCAGCAGGCCGATATCGAGATGCTGGCCCTCACCGGTGCGGTCCCGGTAGCGCAGGGCGGACACCACGGCCAGGGCGCCGTGGACGCCCGTACTCACATCGCCCATCCCGACCAGCGGCAGATACGGAGCTTCGTCCGGGTCGCCGATCATGGAGGTGACCCCGGAGTAGGCCTGGGCAATATAGTCATAACCTGGTTTGGTTGACAGCGGCCCCTTCTGACCCAGAGCCGAGATTGAGCACAGGATAATATCCGGCTTGATTTTCTTGAGTTCCTCATACCCCAGCCCCATCTGGGCTATCACGCCGGGCTTGAAGTTCTCGACCACCACATCCATCTGCGCAATCAGCTCCTTGATAATGTTCATGGCTTTGGGGTCGCGGATATTCACGCACAAGCTCTTCTTGCCGAGATTCTGCTGAATGAAATAGAGGCTGCGCTCCTTTTCAAAGACCGAGATGCCGCGCACCATGTCGCCGCGGGGTGCGGACTCGACCTTAATCACATCGGCCCCCATCTCGGCCAGCATCCGGGTGCAACTCGGTCCGGCCAGAGCCCGGGTAAAATCCAACACTCGCAGGTCGCTTAAAATATGTTCCATTCCGTATGCCATCGTGTTCCTCCGTTTCGTGTCTTTGCTCTCAGTCCCACATCAGCCCGCCGTCAACATTGAACGATTGGCCGGTAATATTACGCGCCTCGTCCGAGGCCAGGAAGACGGCCATGTTGGCAATATCATCCGGGCTGTTGGAGCGCTTGAGGGGAATCGAGGCGTCCAGCCGGGAGATCGCCTGCTCTTCGCTAATCCCCTCGCGCTCGGTCAGTTGCTTCATGACGTTGGTGTACAAATCGGTGCGGGTCGCGCCGGGGCAGATGGCATTCACATTAATATTATGTTTGGCGAGCTGTGAGGCGCCGATACGGGTCATGGCGATAACCGCCCCCTTTGAGCCGGCGTACGAGATATTCGACGTGCCCCGAAAGCCCTTGCCGGCGATGGAAGCGATATTCACGATGCGGCCTTCTTTGCGCTTTGCCATCTCCCGCGCCGCCGCCTGCATGCAGAAAAAGACGCCCTTGGCATTCACCGAATGAATCCAGTCCCAATCCTCCTCGGTGACATCAAAAAACCCCAGGCTTCTGGTGACCCCGGCGTTGTTGACCAGAATATCAACCCGGCCAAAGGTCTCCATTGCGGTGGCGACCATGGCGTTGATGTCCTCCACCCGTCCCATGTCCGTTTTGACAAAGAGGCCGCGGCGGTCATGGGCGCTCACCTCAGCCGCGGTCTGCTTGCCGGTGACCTCATTGATTTCTGCGCCCACCACATGGGCGCCTTCTTTGGCATACCGAAGGGCAATGGCCTTGCCCATGCCGGTTCCAATCCCCGTCACGATGGCGATCTTTTCTTTGAGCAACATGCTGTCCCTCCTTCGCGTGCATCGTCGTCTTATAAACTGTGAGTGAGGGGGCCGCGCCCCTATGCGTGAAACTCTGGCATCACTTCCTTGGCAAACAGTTCCAACCCCTGACGCGCCCGTTTGGGGTCGCGGCCACCGGCGTGAAAATAGAACGCTACCTGATCGAGCCCAAACTCGTCGTTGAGCTCGTATAGCCGACGACGGCACTCGGCCGGGGTGCCCACAACCGCACGTTTTTCCACATCGTCCGGCATGGAAAGAATAAATTCGAGGTAGGAACGCATGGGGTCGTGCGCCGGGACTTGATGGAGTGCCTCACGTGGCACAAATGAGGTGATTAATTCCGTATAGGCTCGGGTGGTCTCTCTCGCGTCGCGTACGGCTTCCTGATGATCGCTATTCGCGAATAGAAAGAAGATACACGTCGTCCGAGTTGGCCCATGTCCGTGTTCCTGCAATGTGGCGCGGTAATGCTGGAGTCGGGAGACGACCTCGGGATGGGGTGCGCTTAACCACGGGACAATAAACGCGTTGTCCCCGACCTTGCCGGCGCCTTCAAACGATTCACGGCTGAGTGTGCCGCGATAGATCGGGGGGTGGGGTTGCTGGACCGGCTTGGGGCCGACCGACAACGACGGCACCTGCCAGAATTCGCCCTGATACGCAAAGGGATCCTCGGTCCAGGCCCGTCGGATGATTTCCAGGGACTCTTCGTAGCGGGCTCGACTCTCGGCCTGATCAACACAAAATCCTTCAAAATGTTTTGGAATAATACCGCGTCCAGCCCCAAAGTTGAGTCGGCCGTTGCTCAGGATATCGAGCATGGCAAAGTCTTCGGCCTTTCTGAGCGGATTCTCAAACGGCAACAGACTGATCGCCGTACCCAGCCGGATACGCGAGGTCTCGCGCGCCACCGCGGTCAGAAACATTTGCGGACTGGGACAAATGCCAAACGCATAGAAGTGTTCTTCGCCTAGCCAGATCGAGTCAAAACCGAGCTCCTCTGCCAGGATGCAAATATCAAGGGTATCTTGAAAATACTGCGCCTCGTCTTGCCTGTCGCGGAAAAAATCAAAAAGAGAAAAGAGACCAAACTCCATACAAAACTCCTTCTTCGGGCAGGACGCAGTGATCCCACTCCTACGGTCTAAAGAGATGGGCGAAATTCCGGTATGACCTCATTGGCAAACAATTCCAGCCCATAGCGCGCCCGCTTGGGGTCGCGTGCTCCGGCGTGAAAATAAAAGGCAACTTGGTCCAGCGTGAACTCGTCGTCCAACTCGTGCAGCCGACGGCGGCATTCAGCCGGTGTGCCGACCACGGCGCGCTCCTCAATCTGGTCGGGCATGGCTCGGGCGAAGTCGATGAACTGTCGGACCGGGTCGGCGGTGTGCATCTTGGTCAGCAATTCCGCGGGGATCATATTCGTGAACAGGTCGGTGTAGGCACGGGTGACATCCTGTCCCTCACGCAGGGCCACATTATGGTCCGGGTCCACGAACAGAAAGAAGATGCAGGTGGTCCGCTTCTGACCATGACCGTTTTCTTCGAGCAGGGTACGGTAGCGCTGGACCCGCTTCCGCACCGAGCGGTGAGGGCCGGTGAGCCAGGGCACGATGAACGCATTATCACCCACGATCCCCGCACCCTCAAACGATTCCCTGCTGATCGTCCCGCGATAGATAGGCGGGTGGGGCCGCTGTACGGGTTTGGGTCCCAGTGACAGCGATGGCACCTGCCAGAATTCGCCCTGATACGCGAAGGGGTCCTCGGTCCAGGCACGACGGATGATTTCCAGCGATTCTTCATAGCGCGCCCGGCTCTCGCGTAACGGGACCCGAAAGCCCTCGAAGTGTTTGGCAATAATGCCACGTCCGACCCCGAAGTTGAGCCGGCCGTTGCTCAGGATATCGAGCATGGCAAAGTCTTCGGCCTTTCGCAGTGGATTCTCAAACGGGAGCAGACTGATCGCCGTGCCCAGTCGAATCCGCGAAGTCTCACGGGCGACCGCGGTCAGGAATATCTGCGGACTCGGACAAATCCCAAAGGAGTAGAAATGCTCCTCTCCGAACCAGACCGAGTCAAAGCCCAGCTCTTCGGCCACAATGCTCAACTCCAGCGTATCCTGAAAATACCGGACTTCGTCCTGTCGGTCTCGGAAAAAGTCGAATAACGAAAATAATCCGAACTCCACGAACACTCCCTTCATTCGTTTGTGTGAGGCTTATGGCATCACACAATCCGTACCCACTTGGCGCTGCACGTCTCAGCAATATACGCGGCTGCCTCGTCTGCCAAGAGCAAGAGGGGTGACGCGCCTCGGGATGGACTTCACCGATGGGAGCGAGGGCCGACGCGCTGGCTCGAAAAATTCTCCAGTGGAAAAGGAATGAGTGTCCGTATATTCTTCCTACGATGAGTCGCCAACTCAAATGGAAGCTGGTTCTGACTGGTGTCCTGGTGTGGGTGCTTTCGCTGCCTCTTGCGCATGGGGCGGAACTCAATACGCTGACCGACCGGATTGTCGGCGGGACCTCGCTGCTACACGCTCACCGGCCCAGCTTCAGCACCCGGGCGCTGCACGAGGCGGCGCTCCGTTTCCAGCAGTCCGTCTACTCCCGAGCGGGCCTGTCGCGTAGGCAGTATACCGAGCTGACCGCCGCGTTCAGAACTGTTCGCACGTCGTACGGATTTGCCCTGGACCGAGAGATGAGTTTCATCCTGACTCACCTCCAACAGGACATCCGCGCGCTGGACGGAAGACTCGTGTCCTCGTTTGAGCCGTCCCCGCCTTCCTCTCAAGTGTACTCGTATGGCTTCATTCGGGAGGAGACGTGTCTCGGCGGAAACGCGGCCGGTAAGCGTCCCTGCCCTAATCAGACCAACGTGCTGACGTTCCGACTGCCGCGCGGTGCGGCGCGTATCACCAATCTGGTCGGAGAGTGGCGGGACTATGGACTCAAGGGAAAGCTGCTGGTCCATATCGACGGCGTTCGGGTGTGGCGGACCGACGTGAAGAAGAAATGGGACCGGGACAGAAAGCTCCTTGACCATCCCGTTCCGTCCGGGGCAACTGTCAGCCTGCGGAGCGAGAACGGCGACCCGATCTGGATTCGCCGGTTCGAGGTCAAGTACGCCCGGCGCTGAACCGCTCGCGTCTCGGAGTTGACTTCACCGACAGAGTCCAGGATAGTCTGGGGGCTCGAAAAATTCTCCACAGGAGGTGTTTGGTATGAAGATGTATAGCTACCAGCTCAGTAATTTTGCTGGAAAGTGCCGGGTCGCGGCCTATGAAAAAGGGCTCAACATCGAGTTCGTTGATCCGCGCGAAAACCCCGGACAAAAAGAGTACAGAAAAATCAATCCCACCGGCAAAGTCCCGGCTTTGGAAACCGACGACGGACAGCTTATTGCCGAGTCGGAAGTCATTAACGAGTATCTGGAGGATAAATTCCCGGAGACGCCGCTGCTGCCGAGCGATGCGGGGGGGCGAGCCGCGGTCCGTTCCATTACGCGCTATCACGATCTGTATATCGATCCGCCGATGCGCGCGTGTTTCCCCAAGCTGTTCGGTCAAGATCTGGACGACCAGTTCATCGCCGACAAGATCGCCGAAGTGAATAATAACCTCGATCAGCTTGAGGCGTCGGTTTCCGACGGGCCGTGGCTGACCGGCGATGCTTTCACCCTGGCAGACGCGGCCCTCGCGCCGACCCTGTTTCTCATGGATAATCTGCTGCCGAACTTCGGCTCGAAGAAGCCGTTCGAGGGCCGACCCAAACTCGCCGCCTGGTGGCAGCGCATCCAGGAGCGGGAGTCAACCAAAAAGGTGCTGGGCGAACAAGGAGCTGCCCTGGCAGCCATGATGAAGAGCTAAATCTCAGTCAGAACGAAAGAGAAAAAAGGGCGGTTGTCTGACCGCCCTTTTTTCCTGTGCTGTTGCACGCGAGAAAGTGAACGGAAAAAGAGGCTACCCGTCCGTACATTTGGGGTCGCACTGGACTGCTTGCTGGGCCGCGTCCTTTTCGCACGACTCGCTGGTCGCATAGGTATTTTTCTGGTCCAGACACTCCAGGATATTGTTAATCTGAACCGTCAGGCAGTTCCTGAAACACTCCGGGGCCTGGTCTCCGCCCGCGGCTTCCAGTTGGTTGCTGACATAGGTGTTGAGCGCCCCAAACCGGGCCAGGATATTCGTCGCTCCCGTCTCCGCCGGTTTTGAGGGAGTGTAGCCCTCCGGATAGCCGTCAGCGGCTCCGACAGGAGCGGTCGCGACAAGGGCACCGAAACAGAGCCCACACAGCGTCAGGAGTATCTTCTTGACTGGCATACTTCTCTTCCTTTCTTTCTCGTCCGATTACGAATCTGAACCACTACACTGCGGGTCACAAGCCGCCATTTTTTGGGCTGCGTCCTTTTCGCACGATTCACTGCCGGCATAGGTATCGTTCGCTTCGGCACAGGCGATGGACTCATTGAGAGGGATCGTGAGACACGCCCGGTAGCATTCTGGCGACTGTTCCCCGCCAGCCGCCTCAAGCTTATCGGTCATATACGTCGAGACCGCAAAGACGCGATCCAGACTTTTCCGTCCGCCGCCCTCTGCCGGAGTTGAGGGCGTATAGTCTGCGGGGTAGCCGTCCTCGGCAAAGCCCGCAGACAGGCCGGCGAAAACCAGACTCAAGACGATCCCACTCACCCCTACCATTCGGAAGAATGTGTGACGCATAGCCTCTCCTTCACATGAAAGAACGAGTGTTTCATACCTTCCCCGCTACGGTTGCGCAACTCCAAAGAGCAGACTAAGGACAAGGGCATGTGGCGCAGACGTACGGGGAAGGGACGCAGGCCTTCTGCCTCGGCCGCCTGGCTGAACTGGCTGTGTCAGCTCGCCACCGCTCTTGTCGCCTTTTGGTGGCCGGCCCTGCTCTCCGACCCCATCCATACTTCCCGGCAGGTTCGCTTGGCGGGCCAAGAATTCTACCTGCCGGACGGCACTGTTCCGCAGACCGCAGAGGAGCGGGCGATAGCCATTTTCTGGCTGTGGAAGCACCGTACGCTGGTGCAGGACCCTTGGCTCTTTGGGCCGTGCCGAGGGCTGCGGGAGGCCAATGGCCGTACGCAGACCCTGCTGGTGATTGCTGGGATCTGGCTCGTGCGAGCGGGGGTCTTTGTCCGGCAGCGCTCCACTGCCAAGCGCACTCAATACCTCTGAACCGCCATTTCTTTTCTGGATTTCTGTATGTCGCCGTGGTAGAGCCTGAACAAAGGGGGAGGGTCTTATGTCTCATACTGCCCAGGTCGTCTGTCCGCACGATTGTCCGGATTCCTGTCTCATGGATGTGACGGTTGAGCATGATCGAGCGGTTAATATCAAGGCGAGCAAAGAGCATCCGTTCACGCGGGGGGCCTTGTGCACCAAGGTCAACAAATTTCTGGATCGGGTGTACGCGCCGGATCGTCTGCTGTATCCGGTCAAGCGCGTCGGCCCGAAAGGCCCTGGAGCGCAGTTCGTCCGGATTTCGTGGGATGAAGCCGTCTCGACCATTGTGGAGAGAATGCAGGCCACGATAGCAACGCACGGACCGCAGTCCATTCTGCCGTATTCATATCGTGGGAATAACGGGGCGTATCAGAGCAACGGGATCGACCGGCGCTTCTTTCATGCCCTGGGCGCATCCACCCTGGCGCGCACGATTTGCGCTGGTGGATTGCTGGGTGCAATGGATTACTCCGATGTGTTCTTTGGCTTTGCTCCAGAGGGCTTGGTTGAGAGTAAACTCATCATCTTCTGGGCTGCGAATCCACTGGACACGGGCTTCCACGTCTGGCCCTTCGTCCGTCAGGCCCAGCGGCGCGGGGCGCGGCTGATCGCCATTGACCCGTATCGTTCGCGGACCGCCCGGGCGTGCGACGAGCATATTGCCGTCCGGCCAGGCACCGACGCAGCCTTGGCCTTGGCCATGATGAAGGTCATTGAAGCAGAGGGGCTGGCCGACCTTGACTATGTAGAGCAGCATACCATCGGCGCCGAGCCGTTTTTCAGACGCCTGCGTTCCCTCTCGCTCCCGGACCTGGCCCAGATGTGCGACGTTCCGGTGAGCGCTATTCAGGACTTGGCGCACACCTATGCCACGACCCGGCCGGCTGCGATTCGGACCGGGGTTGGCATCCAGCGTAGCGGCGGGGGCGCGGCGGCCGTCCGGGCCGTGGCTTGTCTGCCCGCGTTGACCGGTGCCTGGCGTGAGGTTGGCGGGGGTTTGTGCAACTTCGGTGGAGCCATGTTTACCGCCCAGAATATGAAACAGGCCATGCGCTTTGATCTCTCGCCGGAAGGGACCCGCGAAATCAATATGATGCGGCTGGCCGAGCATCTGCTCGATCCCAGTTTTGATCCGCCCATCAACGTGCTGCATGTTTACAATTGCAATCTGGCCGCCTCGCTGCCTCATCAAGCCGAACTGAGACGTGCGCTGCAACGAGCAGGGCTGTTTACCGTCGTCCACGATCTTTTCCTGACGGATAGCGCGGATTATGCGGATATCGTCCTACCGGCGACTTCTCCACTTGAGCAGGATGATATGATTCTGGCGTACGGCGGTGATTTTGGCAGCTTCAGCCGTAAGGCGCTTGAACCGCTGGGCGAAGCAAAGTCGAACGCCGACGTATTTCAGTTGTTGGCGACCGGGCTGGGTATCACTGAGCCGGCGGTGCATGCGTCGGCGGAGGAATTTACCGGGGAAGCCCTCAAGGCCGGGCTGTCTGCCGCCGAATTCCTGTCCCGTCCCTTTCTGCCGACCCGCTCCGAGCCCGACCTGCTGCCCCGAGCGCAGGGCGGCTTCCTGACTCCTTCGGGAAAGTTCGAGTTCTTTTGTGAAAAAATGGAGCGGGACGGGCTGGACCCGCTCCCGTCCTTTGTCCCTCCCCACGAGACTCTGAGCGAGGGGCCGTTTCCGTTGAATTTCCTTCCGCGCAAGCACAAGGATTCGCTGAATTCCTCCTATGGGCACTTGCCGGTGATGCGCCGTCAGGAATCCACGGCCCGGACCTTGGAAATCCACCCACACGATGCGACCGCCCGCGGCGTAGACACGGGTGATGAGGTGCGGGTGTTCAACGACCGTGGGGCGTTCGTGCTGCCGGTTGTTGTCTCCGAGCGGGTCCAGGCCGGCACGGTTGCCACCTTCTGGGGCTGGTGGGACAAACTGTCTGGAGGGAAGGGCAATGTTAATAATGTGACGTCGACCCAACTGACGGACATTGGCGGCGGTGGCACCTTTTATGACTGCCGCGTTGAGGTCGAGCGCTGGGACGGGCAGGCGCTCTCATAAGACACCGCTCAAGAGGAATCAGGCATGCCACGAATGGAGCCCGTCGATAACCTGCCGACCGCCATGCTGCGGGTCCGTATGAACGGCCCGGACGCCCACTATGGGGGCGGTCTGGTCGATGGTGCGAAGATGTTGCAACTCTTCGGTGATGTGGGGACAGAATTGAGTATCCGCCTGGACGGGGATGAGGGGCTGTTCCGCGCCTATGACAATGTGGAGTTTCTCGCCCCGGTTTATGCCGGTGATTTTATTGAGGTGTCCGGGCGGATAACCCGCGTGGGACGAACCTCGCGTCAACTCGAATTCGAAGCCTGGAAGGTGATTGTACCTCGCCCCGATATCTCCGACTCGGCGGCGGACCTGCTCGAAGAACCGGTCCTAGTCTGTAAAGCCAGCGGCACCTGTGTGACCTTGCGGGAAAGACAGCGAAAAGGCGGCTAGAGCAATTCACGCTAGGCTGTCGCCATGCCGTTCCGCTCTCGTCATGCCGGACGTTATTCGGTATCTAATGGTCGGGTCGCCTGAACCGGACTCCTATGGTGGCACAGTGAGAAAAGAGCGTCCATGAAACTTATTTTCTGGTCTTCCGTGTGTATCGTCTTGTTGTGGGTCTGCACGGCTCCATATTCCGTTGCGGCGGAAGACATCGAGGTTGCGGACTGCTTCAAGACTGATCTGGCACCCGCAACCCGGTTCGTTGCCTGCCGCGTGGCCGCCGAAGCCGGACACGCGGATGCGCAGTACAGTCTCGGCTATATGTACAGCACGGGTGAGGGCGTCCCGCAGGACTATGCGGAGGCGGCGGTGTGGTATCGTCGGGCTGCCGAGCAGGGAGACGCTCAGGCCCAGTTCAACCTCGGCGTCATGTACTACAGGGATGAGGGCGTGGCGCAGGACCATGCGGAGGCGGCGGGGTGGTATCGCCGGGCCGCTGAAGCCGGACACGCAAATGCCCAGTTCAATCTTGGCTACATGTACAATACGGGCGAGGGCGTAGCGCAGGACTATGCGGAGGCGGCGGTGTGGTATCGTCGGGCCGCCGAGCAGGGACACGTGAGGGCGCAGTCTAGTCTCGGCGGCATGTACTACAAGGGTGAGGGCGTTCCGCAGGATTATATCCTGGCCTATATGTGGTTCAATCTTGCTGGCGCAAACGGCCCCAAAAAGTTACTTGAGGTTCGCGACTTGGTGGCTAAGGAGATGTCCCCGGCCCAGGTCGCCGAAGCCCAGCACTTGTCCCAGCAGTGGACGGCAACGCATCGGGCCGGGGCGGAGTAGTATGGAATGGGCTGCTGAGGGTCTGACACCATGATATTCTGATTGAGGGAGGCCGCCCCCCATCTATGCGCGCTTCGCCTGGGCGAGGAGTAAATCACTATACGATCCGGCAACAAGATCGTGTGGCTGGATTCCCAGTCCGGCCTGAAATGATTGGCACTGGGCGAGGAGCTGCTCTTGGCTGAGAGTGCCTTCGCTATCAATGGCTTCGATCTCGACAAAGTGTCCGAGCCCTTCGACGTTATCGATATGAAATTTGACGTTGTCGATGAACGCAATCTCTCGTTGCTTTTTGACCACAACAAGGACACCTAGGGCCTGGGCGAGTTGGGCTTTGAGTGCCGAATCCGGCTGCGTCTTGGTTAAGAGAACGTTCGATTGTTTGGCCGACTCCTGATCGGGACGCTCGTAGTAGATGAGGGCGTTTTCAAGTTGACCTTCCCGGAGCTTGAGTCGTCCGTGCGGAACCTGAAAATAAGTGTCCGTCTGGTAGTCGACGCCTCGCACGTCCGCGCCGTGCGAGCGCAGATAGTCCCGGACCCGCTGGGCCTGCGTGCAGCGTGCCTTGATTTCAACGATGGTGACCGGGGACATACGAACGACAAAAAGGGCGACCTACTGGCCGCCCCTCCTCGGCAGACTCTGTAGAGAAAGCCCTACGCGCTGCGCAGCACCTGCCCGGCAAACGCACCGGTATGATCGAGCCCTTCCATAAAGACCTGGCCGTTGACCAGGGTGTACTCATAGCCCGAAGACTTTTGAATATATCGCCCGCTTCCGGCAGGGAAATCGTACACAAAGGTCGGCGGCGGCAGACGCAGGTTGTCATAATCGATAACGTTCACATCGGCGTAAGCGCCTTCACGCAGCACGCCCCGATCATGAATGCCGAACAGTTGGGCCGGTTCCGCGGTCAGCATATGGATGGCCTGTTCGAGCGCGAAGTGTTCGCGTTCCTTGACCCAATACTTCAGAAAATAGGTCGGCAGGCTGGAATCCATGATCTGCCCGCAATGGGCGCCGGAGTCGCCCAAGCCAATAACGACCTGCGGATGATCCAGCATGTGCTGCACGGCCTCGAACTGTGGGTTGAGGAAGGGGTAGTTGAACAGCGTCTCGCCGTTATTTTCGAGAGACAGGGCAATAAAGGCTTCGCCTGGACTTACTCCAAGGCGGTCGGCATGGGTCTGGAGACTGTCCGATGTACCCAGGTCATAGCGCACTTCGCCTTGGGGCAGGACAAAGATCTGGCTGAAATCAATCGGCGGTGGATCGTCCTTGGCTTCCTGTATCATCCGTGCTTGATAGGCCGGATCGCGTAGTTTGGCGACTTTGTCGGACAGGCTCAGGCTGCGCAGGGCTCTCCACGCCGGAGCCCGGTCAAAGGGCGTCCGATTGACAAAGCCGAACAGCACCCCAATACCCCGTGTAGTGGACTGGGCAAAGACTTTGGCCCCGCGCTCGGCGCTGGCGTTGATCTGGTCCAGCATGGACGCATACGCCGCCGGATGGGGGCGGCTCTGGGCCAGGCCGAAGGTCACGGGTCGGCCGGTGGCCAGGCTGACTTCCGTCATCCAGTGCACTTCGCGTTGCAGGTCTTCCTGGCTGCCGCTGTCGATACCCGGAGCGGCCTCGACCACGCCGCGTTGCAGCTCGCCGAGCGCGCTGGCGATTCCCATCAACTCGTCAAACTCGGCAAACGTACCGGGAACGGGCTGCCCCTCCGGGGTACGGTGGAGAATGGTCCGTGAGGTGGAAAATCCGAGCGCCCCGCCGGCAATGGCTTCGGCGACAATATCGTGCATCTTGCCAATGGCCTCGGGGCTGGCGGGGGTGTTTTCCAGGCTTTCTTCACCCATGGCCCAATAGCGGACCGCACAATGGCCAACCATGCCGCCGACGTTGACTCCCTTGGGAGCCGTATCGAGCGCCTTGAGATATTCCCCGTAGGTTTCCCATTTCCAGGGCATGCCTTCGGTAATGCTCGCCGCGGGAATATCTTCCACCGATTCCATCAGATGGGCCAGATAGTCCCGGTCCTGCGGACGGCACGGAGCAAACGTCACACCGCAGTTGCCCATGACAACCGAGGTCACGCCGTGCCAGCACGAGGAGGAGACCGCAGGGTCCCACCAGATCTGGGCGTCCAGGTGGGTATGAATATCAACAAAACCGGGGGTGACGAGCTTGCCTTCAGCATCGATGGTTCGTTTGGCTGCGCCGGTCACCGTACCGATTTCAGCAATCCGGTCGCCCTGGATGGCAACATCTGCGTGTCGTTGTTGGCTGCCGGTGCCGTCAATGACGGTCCCGTTTTTAATGACGATATCGTAGGCCATGACTCCTCCTTGTGGCGCAGTGCGTTCCTCTAACCAGTTCTGTCCATATTTCAGCGCTCCACTTTGCGCAATTCGGGGCGCCGTGTCAATTCGATCCTAAGGACCACCTCCTTGCAGGGGTGGCGCAAGGCGTGTCGATGACCAAGTTGCCACTCATGAATGAGGTTGCTCGCGACAACGAAGTTGACTGCAAGGTAATGATGGAAATTGTCCGTTACCTACGGGCGAATCATTAGGGGAAAGGCGACGTACCAATACAACGAATAGAGGGCATTGCGTGTCAGTCGCTCTTTTGAGAAAGGAAGTTAATCCCTTTTTGCCCGGCTTGAGTAGGTCGAGTCTCGAAAAAAAGAGACGGGCGAGATGAAACGAACGCTATGCCGAAGCGCTCCGCCTCATGGGTTCAGTGGCCAGTTCTTTTACTTTTGGTTCGATAACCTGAAAACGAAGCGCCTTCTCATCAAGGCAGGTCAGCAGACATTTGAGTGGCTCGCGTGTCAGGAGCTTGACCACCTCGGTCTGCCATTGAGAAGGGAGCTGTTTGAGGCTTTTCGCCGGTAAGCCGAAAATCCACGTCAAGAATGTCTCCTTCCATGTCATACACGATTCTAATTGATCCCATGCCTAGCTCCGTGAGACCTGATAGGCCGTCAAAACGAACACTGGCTCAGGATTGGTTTCCATTGCCGGTGGGAGGGAAGAACAGTTCGACGCGGATCGGAGAAGGGAAAAGAGGGGATGCAACGAGTTTTCATGCTGAGCACGTTTTGTATACTGGGGTCAGCCAGTGTGATAACAGACTACATTCTCAGACGGCAGACCAATATAACGAGGAGAATGTATTGGACTCGTCTCCCCTATTACGTCCCTCAGCCCGTAGGAGTTTGATCGCCAACAGAGTACGGAGGTAAAAAATCATGCCAAACGTGTCTCTGGACATTCCTGAAGATTTACTCGTTACTCTTCGCGAGCAGCCGGCCGAACTGTCCCAAGAGATACGGCTGGTTGCGGCTGTCTATTATTTTGGGGAGAAGCGTCTGTCTCTGGGTCAAGCCGCTAGGTTTGCTGGCATGAACCGCCTAGACTTTCTCGACGCCCTGAGCGCGCGAAGAGTTCCGGCTTTTGACCTCTCGGTCGAAGATGCAAAGGCGGAAGTCCAGGCCGCGCAGCGAGAGTCTTAATCGAATGATTGTCAGTAACACGACTCCTCTAATTGCGTTTGCGCGTATCGGGGAGCTTGATTTGCTGCAAAAAATTATCGGGTACATTCTCATCCCAGACGCAGTATGGCGAGAGGTGACACAAGCTGGTAACCGCCTTGGAGCGGAAGAAATTCGAAACGCTCCTTGGGTGGAATCGCGAAGGGTTCGTACCATTCCTCCAGAGCTTATACCATTGCTTGATCCAGGAGAAACCGAAGCTATTGCTCTTGCGGAAGAAATCACAGCTAGCGAATTGCTCCTTGACGAGCGAGCAGCTCGGGCTATTGCGACGGCTCGAGGCGTAAACATCATCGGCACGGCTGGTCTCCTTGCCCGCGCAAAACAACGGGGTTTCGTTACTGCTGTCCGTCCTTTTCTCGAACATATGCAGGTCGAAGGGTTCCGTTATAGCCGTAGGTTCGTCGAAGGATTTCTGAAAGAGTTGGGAGAGTGACTCTCCTATGCCATCCCTGTTCCTGCTCAGTGTCTTGACCAGCCTGTTGTCAGGCTGCCTGGCGACCTTCGGGCCGCAAGCCGTCGAACGCACCCATCCGGCTTATAACGAAGCCATTATCGCGTCGATCAATGAGCAGATGCTCCAGAACCTGGTGCGGATGCGGTACCGGGATGTCACGTTTTTTCTGGAAATAGGCAGCGTCACTACGAGTTTGTCTCTGCAAGCCAGTGCCGGAGTTGACGCCGCGCTGAATTTCGGCACCCGGGACTCCCTGAGCCCCGGCGTCGGCCTGGGCTATGCCGATAACCCGACCATCTCCTATACACCGTTACAGGGAGAAAACCTGCTAAAGAGTCTTCTCAGCCCCCTCCAACTCGAAGCCATTCTCGTGCTGACCCAGTCCGGGTGGAAGATCGACCGGGTGTTCGGCTTGTGCTTTGAAAGGATCAACAACCTGTACAATGCGCCCAGCGCCTCCGGGCCAACCCCGCAGCAGGAGCCGGACTATGAAGCATTCAACCACCTGCTGGAAGCGCTGTCCGTTTTACAAAAGCGCCAGCTCATCGAAATCGGCACAACCCACCAGCACGACTCCCCCGGTATCAGGGTACGGTTGGTCGTGGATGATGTGCACCACCAACAGGAAATCGACCGCATCTATGCGCTGCTCCAACTCGACCGGGAGGTCAAGGACTTTGATCTGAGCACGGATTTCCTTGAGGTGAACCAGACGCAGTGGGCGGTTCGCCCCCGCTCTATCTCCGGCCTGCTGTATTATCTCTCTCAGACTGTGGAAACACCCGAGCAACACCAGGTCGATGGACTGGTGACTAGCACCACATCGAAAACCGGGGGGATATTCGACTGGACGCATACGCCCGCCGGTCGTCGCTTCAGGATCAGAACCACGGCCGAACGGCCCGATAACGCCTATATCGCGACCTACTACCGAGGCCATTGGTTTTATATTGAAGACACGGACCTGGAATCCAAATCGACCTTTATGCTGCTGCGCCAACTGTTTGACCTGCAAGCGGGACAGACCAGAGCCCAGGGACCGACCCTGACCCTGCCCGTCAGATGATGCCAGCCGCGCCCCTCCGAGTGATATCAATGATGAGGAATGGATCTTAGCGTATGGCTACAGCCTGTACCTGTTTATCATCGGTCAGACCCTGAATACATTTCATCACGCCGTCCTGTATGAGCGTGGTCAGACCCTGTCGGCGGGCTGTGGTGAGGAGTGCGGGGGCTGGAGCGCGGACAGGGTCGGCGCGTCAGTGGGTGGCTGGGATATCCCTGATTTTCTAGCGGATTCTTGCCCAATCGGGGAGTCTCGGCTGCTTGTTTCCCTCCGAGCAGGTGTGGTACACGGGGCACTCATGAATTTGGTGCAGCATTTCTGGAACCAGCTTTCTCACGACGCAGACCGCGTACTGTTTGAACATCTCGCGCCTTCGGGAGAAGTCATTTGGCGGCAAACCCGCGGCGCCTTGCTCACGGAGGCATCGCTGTGGATGGCCGCTCTGCGCGACGCCGGTATCCGGCCGGGTGACCGGGTTGCCCTGTCGCTGGGCAAAGCCACCGGTCTGGTCACCGCGCACTTGGCCATTCTTGGTGTTGGGGCCGGTGTGGTTCCGCTCAACCCCGCGCTCTCCGCAGTCGAGACCGAAGCCGTCCTGAAGCAGGCCGAGGTCAAACTGGCGATTACGACCGCGTCAACGGTCAACCGTTCGCCGGAGATTGTCACCGCGGTCAACGGACCGTGGTGGGTCGCCACCCAGGATGAAGCGCCAGACGATATTCCGCCGCATACCGTCGCGTTAGCCAATGTGCTGGCCGGTTATCAATCTGGCGCTGAACCCTATATCGGCTCGAATGACGCGGTTGCCTTGCTGCTGTTCACTAGTGGAACGACCGGGCAACCTAAAGGTGTTGGGCTGACTCATCACAATATCGGCTCCAATCTTCAATCCTTGTTGGTCGATACCTGGCAAATGAGCGCTGAGGACCGTCTGTTGCATGCCCTGCCGCCGCATCATCTGCACGGCCTAGGCCTCGGCTTGTATGGAACGCTCTATGTTGGCAACGTGGCCGTGCTGCTGGACCGCTTCGACCCCGTGGTCGTTCTGACCGCATTGGCGCGACAGCGCATCAGCGTGTTTATGGGTGTCCCGACCATGTATCATCGCATGGTTGAACGCATGGTCGAGCTGGCCGGGGACGTGTCCTATGCCTCAATGCGGGTGTTTATCTCCGGCTCCGCACCGCTTTCGCCGGAGACCTTCCGGCGTTTTGAAGAGCAGTCGGGCTTCCGCATTGTCGAGCGTTATGGTCTGACCGAGACGGCGATCAATACGTCCAATCCCCTAGACGGAGAGCGCCGCCCCGGCACGGTCGGTCTGGCCTTGCCGGGGATCGAGGTTGGGGTTTTCGACCCACATACCAAGCAGCCGCTCTCGCCAGGGGAGACCGGAGAAATCTGGGTGCGTGGGCCGAACGTCTTCAGCGGCTACTGGAACAATCTGGAGGCCACCGCGACGGCCTTCTGTGACGACTGGTTTCGTACCGGCGATTTGGGCGTCTTATCCGCAGACAACTATCTGTCCATCAACGGCCGGATGAAGGAACTCATCATTGTGGGGGGAACCAATGTTACGCCGGGTGAGGTCGAAGCCGCATTGGAGACCCAGGCCGGCGTGCGTGAGTGTGCGGTTGCCGGTGTGCCGGATGCGGATTTAGGCGAAAAAGTCGCAGCCTTCATCGTTCCCCAGGCTGACCAGGATGCGGCGACCCTTGAAGACCGGCTGCGTAAACGCGCCGAACAGGACCTTGCGCCGTATAAGCGCCCACGCCTGTATCGATTCCTGACCGAAATCCCGCGTAACTCCATGGGTAAGGTCGAACGCGGCAAACTCAAGGACATGGGAAGCGAAGCCCCAGAGGTCTGAAGGCAGCCTGAAGGAGAAGCGATCATGCAGCTCGTCACCTATGAACGCAACAATCAACGCAGCACGGGCGCGTTGACCGACGCCGGTGTTGTCGATCTCCCGAGCGCCTCCCACGGAGCGGTCCCTGGCGACATGTTGCATCTGCTCCAAGGCGGAGTAGGCATGCTGGCTCAGGCGCAGGAAGCCCTCGGTGCCGACAGCCCGATTCCACTGGCCGATATCCAGATCAAAGCCCCCATTGCGAAGCCGGGGAAACTCCTCGGGATCGGACTGAACTATGCCGACCACGCCGCGGAAGGCGGCAGGAAGAAACCGGACTATCCGCTGATTTTTGCCAAGACCGTGCCGGCAACAATCGGTATGGGAGAGGCGATCCATCTCCCGCCCGTGAGTCAGATGGTTGATTTTGAGGGCGAGCTGGCGGTTGTCATCGGCACCTTGGCCAGAGCGGTTTCAGCCCAGGACGCTCTTGATTATGTTGCCGGTTACACGATTTGTAATGATGTGAGCGCGCGCGACTATCAGCGCCGGAGCGGCCATACACCCGGCAAGTCGTTTGAGACGTTTGCCCCGCTGGGGCCGGTCATTGTCACCCGAGACGAAGTTCCCGACCCCCACGCGTTGGACATTCGAACCGTGGTAAGCGGACAGGAAATGCAGCACTCCAATACGAAACATCTGATTTTTCGCATTCCCTATGTGATCGAGTACCTGTCGCATATCTTTCCCCTGGAACCGGGTGATGTGATTACCACCGGAACCCCCTCAGGTGTTGGGGCCTATCGCGAGCCGCCGCGCTTTCTCAAGGCTGGCGATACGGTTCGGATTGAAGTGGAGGGGATTGGGGTTTTGGAAAATCCGGTCGTGGCCGGCTGAGCTCATCGCACGCCTCTCGTCTGACACGCTCACGCCTACCACCCCGTCCTGACATAGAGCCACAGGTGAACGATGGCGGACCAGCACACAGACACCCACCAGGACATTCGCTACGAACCTGATGAGCGTCCCCCGCTCGCGCTCACCCTCGGGCTGGGGCTTCAGTATACCGTGATTGCTATGGCAAGCGTCATGGTGACGCCCGCCATAATGATCCAATTGGCCAAAGGCAGCGAGGCGTATTTGTCTTGGGCGGTCTTTTCGGCGCTGATTATCAGCGGGGCCACCACGCTCATTCAAGTGATCCGGTTTGGGCGCTTTGGCTCGGGCTATATTCTGCTTATGGGGAGCACGAACGCCTTCCTTCCCGTCTGCGTCTCTGCACTGGAGCAGGGGGGGCCGGAGCTGTTGGCGAGTTTGATCATCATTTCCTCATTCTTCCAGTTCATCATGGCCGGGAAGTTGTCGCTCCTTCGACAGATATTCACGCCAACAGTGGCCGGTACCGCGATGCTCCTGATTCCCGTCATGATTGGGCCGCTTATTATGAAGAAGTTGGTGGACGTACCAGAGTGGGCTTCTCCTGCGGCTGCACCGGCAACGGCGGCCGTAACCGTCCTCGCGATGATTGTTGTGGCGATCCGCGGCTCTGGAATGTGGCGATTGTGGGCGCCCATCATCGGCTTAGGGGCCGGCAGTATCACGGGGGCCTTTTTCGGCCTATACGAGACCGCCCGCATTCCTGAAGCCGACTGGATTGGGACGCCCTCTATGGTCTGGCCCGGATTCGATCTGAGCTTTGGTCCGCACTTCTGGGCCCTGCTACCGGCGTTCGTGATGATAACATTTGTGGGGGCGCTCGATACGGTTGGGGATACCATCGCAATACAACGAGCCTCGTGGCGCAGACCACGGGCCGTGGACTTTCGCTCGATTCAAGGCTCGCTCAATGCCGACGGGCTGGGCAATCTGCTCTCTGGGCTTGCTGGTACGGTGCCGAACACGACCTATGCGGCCAGTATCGCGATTGCCGAAATCACCAGAGTGGCATCGCGGGCGGTTGGCGTGTGCGTGGGAGGACTGTTCCTGGTCATTGCCTTCCTGCCAAAACTGATCGCGGTGGTATTGGCCATCCCGAGTCCAGTGATGGCAGCGTACCTCATTGTGATCGTGTCCGTTCTCTTTGTGATGGGCATTCGCGTTCTTGTCCAGGACGGACTCGACTATCAAAAGGGGGTGATTGTCGGATTCTCGTTCTGGACCGGAATTGCCATGCAGTTCGGCTGGATATTTCCTGATTATCTCCATGGAACGCTGGGAGAATTGTTAGAGAACGGGGTAACAACCGGCTGCGGTATGGTCATCGTCCTGACCTTATTCCTTCGCCTGACGGGCTCACGTCCGCAACGTTTCAAGACTGCCGTCCATATAGAAGCCCTCCCGAAAATGGACACCTTTCTGTCTGAATTTGCTGCCCGCAAACGCTGCGGCCCGAAATGGGCCGAGCAACTCCGAGCGGTCGGAGAGGAAGCATTACTGACGTTTATTCAACAGCAAGGCGATGGAAAAGCACGGGAAGAGCGCCAAATGCTCCTCATTGCCCGAAAGAATGGCAGAGCAATCGATTTGGAGTTTATTGTGTCTGCCAACAAGGCCAACTTAGAGGATCAAATGGCAGTCCTCAGTGAACAGGCCGCCGAGATACCCAATGAAGATGAGCTGTCCTTGCGCCTGCTCCAACACCACGCTACGTCCGTACGCCATCAGCAATTCCACGATACCGACGTGGTCACGGTCCGTGTGGAGTCAGCGGGCTCTTGATGCGTAGGGCTGCGCGACGTACGGCTCCTTACACCACCACAAAGGGAAGGAAGTGAACGATGGAGGAGCAGTCCATTCACACCCCTCAGGATATTCGCTACGAGCCCGATGAGCGTCCCCCGCTCGCGCTCACCATCGGGCTTGGGCTCCAGTATGCCGTCCTCGTCGTTGCCGGTATCGTGCTGACACCGGTCATGATGATCAGCATTGCGGGCGGCAGTGAAGCCTATCTGTCATGGGCGGTGTTCACCGCGCTCGTGATCAGCGGGGTCACCTCGGTGATGCAGGCCGTCCGTATCGGACACGTTGGCGCGGGCTATCTGCTCCTCATGGGCAGTTCGGGCGCCTTCATCGCCGTCTGCGTGTCAGCCCTGGAGCAGGGTGGGCCGGGACTGATGGCGAGTCTGATCGTCATTGCCTCTCTCTTTCAGTTTGTACTTGCGACCAAGCTGTCGCTATTCCGGCGAATCTTCACGCCAACGGTGGCCGGCACCGTACTGATGCTGATTCCGATGACTATCGGACCGATCGTTCTGGGCAAGCTGGCCGACGTGCCGGAGGGTGTGTCGCCTGCGGCTGCGCCGGTGACCGCGGGTGTAACCCTGGTGGTCACGATTGCGATGTCGCTCGCCAGCTCCAGCACGTGGCGGCTCTGGGCTCCGGTTATTGGGATAGGCGCGGGCAGTGCGATCGGTGGTCTGGGCTTCGGCATCTACGACACCGCGCGTATCCTTGAGGCGGACTGGATCGGCTTACCCGCCGCCGCATGGCCCGGACTCGATCTCAGCTTCGGTCCGGCCTTTTGGGCTCTTTTGCCGGCGTTCGTGATGGTGACGCTCATTGGCGCACTCGATACGATTGGCGACGGCATTGCGATCCAACGGGCCTCGTGGCGCAGGCCGCGTGCCATCGACTTCCGTGCGATTCAGGGTGCGCTCACTGCCGATGGTTTGGGCAATCTGCTCTCCGGTTTCGCCGGCACGGTGCCCAACACGACGTATGCGTCGAGTATCTCGGTCGCCGAAATTACCAGAGTGGCGGCTCGCTCTGTTGGCGCGTGTGTGGGCGTCATCTTCGTCGTGCTGGCCTTCCTGCCGAAATGTGTGGCTGTTGTGGTCGCCATACCGAGTCAGGTGGTAGCGGCCTACTTCATCGTGCTAATGGCCATCCTCTTCGTCATGGGCATGCATATCCTCTTTCAGGACGGCCTTGACTATCGGAAGGGCGTTATCGTGGGCCTCGCGTTCTGGATCGGGAGCGCGTTTCAGCTTGACTGGATCTTCCCGGAATATTTTCAGGGGCCGTGGAGCAAATTGCTTGGGAACGGAATGACCGTCGGCGGCTTCACCGTGATTTTCTTGACCCTGTTTGTGGATCTGATAGGGCCGCGCCGCCAACGCCTCAAGGCCGCCCTGAGCGCCGATGCCTATCCGAAGATTGACGCCTTCCTGTCCGGGTTCGCCGCCCACCGGGGCTGGAACGAAGAGATGACCGCTCGACTCCGCGCGGTCGGTGAGGAGACACTCCTCACCCTCATCCAGCAGGAAGAGCGAGGGCCGACGCACGATGGACGTCGCTTACTGCTGACCGCGCACGGTGATGGCGAGGCGGCCGACCTGGAGTTCATCGCCGCGGCCGACGAGGCGAATATCGAGGATCAGATGGCACTGCTCAGCGAACGGGCCGCGGGTCCGCCGGTCGAGCAAGAGCTCTCTCTACGGCTGCTGCGGCATTACGCCTCGTCTGTGCGCCATCAGCAATTTTATGATACCGACGTGGTCACGGTCCGTGTGGAGTCGACTGTCTCTTGATAAACGGACCCGCTTGACGCGGGGCTCGTCTTACTGCGTCTTCCTGACGCTGCGCCACGTCCCTGCTATAGTCGTGAGGTGCCCTCAACCGACACGCCTGTAGACCCTGCCCAACGGACGCCTGACTCTTTGCGATCCCGGATCGCTCGGAAGGGTAGCCCCATTATTATTGCAACGCTGCTGAGCCGGCCGCTGGGTTTTATCCGGGAAGCCGTTCAGGCCGCCCTGTTTGGGGCGTCTCGCCTGACGGACGCCTTTCTGGTGGCGTATAACGTCCCGGAAATGATGCAGACCCTTTTCTTCAGTGGGGTACTGAGCAATTTTTTCGTGCCGGTCATTACCCGTTATCGCGACAAGAAAGATGAGCTGAGTACGATTTTCAGCCTCGCTCTGAATGGGGCTCTCCTGTTGGCCGTGCTGCTGGCCGGCGGGTGTTATGTCTTCGCCTCCGGCCTCATGACTGTGGCGGCGCCCGGTTTGGCCGGGGACGATCATGCCTTGGCGGTTTTCCTGTTTCGATTCATGCTGCCCATGCTGATTCTACACTGCCTGCTGGCCGTGATGAAAGGTACGCTCAACAGCCTCGACCACTACGCCATGCCGGAATACGCAGGGGTGTTTTTCAATCTGGTCATGATTCTGTGCGCCCTGGCCCTCGCGCCCAGCTATGGCATTACCAGCCTGGCAATCGGCGTTGTCGCCGGTAGCAGCCTCCAGGTGCTGATCCAACTACCCACGCTCCGACGCTACGGCCTCCGCTATCGACCTACCCTGGCGTTCTCCCACCCGGCCCTGCGAGAAATGGGTGGCCTGGCGCTCGGTGCCTTTATTGCCACCGCGGTGGTGCCCATTAATGCCTTTGTGGCGCGGGCTTTGGCATCAACCCTGGCCGAGGGCAGTATCTCCGCGCTGGCCTATGCCTTTCGGGTGTTTCTGTTACCGGTCAGTGTGATCGCGGTGCCGGTCTATACCGTCCTGCTGACCGAACTTTCAAGCGCCCACAACCAGGGACAGCTTGCGACCTTCAAAAAACAGGCCGAGGCCGGACTCTCGTTGCTCTTTGCGGTTGCCCTGCCGGCAACGGCGCTCCTGATTGCCCTGGCGCTGCCCATCACCCGCCTGCTGTACGAACGTGGTCAATTTACTCCGGAAGACGTGGCCATGACCAGCCAGGCACTGATAGCCTACGGGGCTGGTATCCTGGCCTATGGAACCAGTCAGGTCATGGTGCGCCTCTTCAACGCCACAAAGGACACTCGGACGCCCGCTTGGATTGGTGTTGGTTCGATTGGGCTGCACGCGGCCGGCTGTTGGCTGCTGATGCAGGTGTGGGGTCACTGGGGTATTGCCCTGGTGACCTCGCTGGTGTCCTATCTGAACACCTGTGTCCTGTACGTCATCTTTCGACGGCGGCACGGCTCGCTTGATGAAGGAACCCTCCTGCGGAGTCTTGGAGCCCATGTCTTGTTAGCGATGGTTTTGGGCGGCTGCCTGTTTTTTTTCAGCCAACCTCTGGCCGCTGCCCCCGGCTCGCTCATGACCGGTGAGCGTCTCCTCCGTTTGGCTGGCATCCTGATTGCCGGTGGAGGTGTGTATCTCGTGCTTGGTCTGCTCTTCAAAGTCGAAGAGATTCGTACGGGAGTGCGTGTGCTCAAGCGGGTGGTGAGGGGACTGAGATAAAATCTGAGCCAGGGAAAAAGCTACTGTATGCTCTGTACTCCTTCGACGAAGGGGCAGGGAAGAGGCTCTGTGGTGAACTGACGTCGCAGGGCCGTAGGCGCGGCAAAAGACGAGCCGCGGATAGACCAGAACGATTGACTCGGGTATTCGCTCCGGGTCGGGGAATAACCGGACATGCATGTAATCGGAATATCCGGGCATTGATCGTTGTTGACGTCATAACCGATGGGTTTGCCTGGCGCATGGAAAATCAGACGGATCAGATAGGCGGCATGGTCGTGGATATCGACAAAGACATTATCCGCGACAAAGCGCTGTAACTCGGATTCCACCGCCCCAACGGTGATGACCCCATTCGCAAAGGAGTAGGTATTCACCATGCCCGGCCCACCGTTGCCGGCGATCGTGTACACGCTTACTCCTGAATCAACCAGGGCCTCCAGCGTCCGGATAATCTCATAGGTCAGCAGCCAGGTTTCCTCCGACTCTCCCCACTTTCTGATCTGAGCTTTGTACGCCTCTGCTCGTTCGAGCCGGAGAGGTTTTTCAAAAGCACTGACCAAGGTGGACGATTCCCAGGACATCAGGACTGCATCAATGCGCTCACCCAGAAAGACCTGCCGCTTGATACGCTGTAACGTCGCCAGCAGTTCGCGTTTGGGCGGAGTATAGTTTCTGACGGGATACGGAATAAGCGACACCTGGGGATGGGCCGCAATCAGGCTGACCATGTCGCCATGATAATAGGGTTCGCGAATCCAATCGCGGTCCAGGTCAACGATTCCGTACAGCCAGCGTTGGGTTGTCCGCTCTTTCTGCGTCTTAAACACCTCATCGCCCGGATAAAAATGATCCACGACGGCCACGCGGTAGCGGGCCTGTGAGGGCTGTAAAGATTGGAAGGTGCACGGCGTGTGCAGCAGTGCCGCCGTAGCAACGGTCAGAAAAGATACAATCCCCATACGATGCCCCCCAGAGGCGTCTATTATATGAGATGAATGGAGAAGATAGAATGACTAAAACATATTACACAAGAGGTGTGGGTATTATCCGATATTCATGTGGGACATGAGGAGTGCGTGATGGGTGTTGAGGGTTCCGGCCAGCTTGCGAGTGTACGCTACCAGCCCGACGAGAAACCGCCGCCCGCGGTCGCGTTCGGTCTCGGTTTACAGTTCGCCATTCTCATCATTGCCAGAATAGTCGTGATCCCCATGGTTGTAGTACGGGCCGGCGGCGGGACCGAAGCCTACCTGTCCTGGGCTTTGTTCGCCGCGGTTTCGATCTGTGGTCTGACCACGGTCCTGCAAGCGTTCCGGTTTGGCCGTATTGGTGCGGGCTATGTTGCCGTGATGGGCACCTCCCTGGCTGTCGTAGCGGTGAGCATCACGGCGGTGGCCGAGGGCGGCCCGGCGTTGCTCGCGACCCTGGTGGTCGTTGCGTCGCTGGTCCCGCTGGCGCTTTCCGCACGGCTCTCGCTGTTTCGGCGGATCCTGACCCCGACCGTTTCGGGAACGGTCATCATGTTGATCCCGGCCACGTTGATGCCAACAGTCTTCGGTCTACTGGAGGAGGTGCCGGTGGGAACCTCGACTCTGGCCGCTCCTTTGAGCGCCCTCGTGGCCGTGTTGATCATTACCGGCATCGCGCTCCGGACAACAGGCGCGCTGCGTCTCTGGGCGCCTGTGATCGGCGTAGCCGTCGGCTCTTTGGTGGCGGGGTGGTTCGGTCTCTTCAACGTGGACGGCATCGTCGAGGCTGCGTGGGTCGGCCTTCCGGCGGGCGGATGGCCCGGCTTGGCTCTTGATTTCGGGCCACTTTTTTGGGCGCTCCTTCCCGCATTTGTACTCGTGGCGCTGATCGAAAGCGTCCAGACAATCAGTAATGCCGTCGCCGTGCAGCGTGTTTCCTGGCGACAGCCCCGGGCGGTGAATTTTCGGGCGGTACAGGGCGCGGTGGCGGCGGCCGGAATCGGCAACCTGCTGTCTGGCTTGGCCGGAACGGTGCCGAACACACTGCTATCGACCGGCGTGGCGGTGATCGAACTCACCGGGGCGGCGGCCCGCCGCGTTGGGGTTGCCGTTGGGGTCGTCTTCGTCGCCGTGGCCCTCCTTCCCAAGGCGCTTGCCGTGGTCCTGGCAATACCGGGTCCGGTCGTCGCGGCCTATCTCGCCGTCTTACAGGCGACGCTCTTCGTGGTCGGCATGAAGGTCATCGTTCAGGACGGGATTGACTATCGCAAGGGGCTGATCGTCGGCATGTCGTTCTGGGTCGGTGTCGGCTTTCAGAATGGCGCGATATTTCCTGAGTTTGCTCAGGCATTCGCCGGAGGCTTGCTGCGGAATGGGGTCACGGCAGGCGGTCTTATGGCCATCCTCATGACGTTCTTCATGGAGATGACAAAACCGCGCCGCGGCCGGATGGAGACACGATTTGGTCTTTCCGCGCTGCCAAAGATTAGGGAGTTTCTGGTCGCGTTCGCGTCTCGTTGCGACTGGGACGGGGCGATGGCAGGGCGCCTTGAGGCGGTCGGCGAGGAGACGTTGCTGACGCTGCTCGGGCAAGACGAGGCCGACGAGGAGAAGGAGCAGCGACGGCTCCTCCTGATGGCGCGCAAGGAGGGGGCTGGAGCGGTACTCGAGTTCGTTGCCGCGACCGGCGAGGACAACCTCCAGGACCGGATGGCACTGCTTGGCGAGCAGGTGGGTGAAATCCCGGTCGAGCGGGACGTTTCGCTCCGGCTGTTACGACACCTCGCGTCTTCGGTCCGCCACGAGCAATACCACGACACCGATATCGTGACTGTCCGTGTGGATGCCCCGGAGAAAATCTCCGGCGGACAGGTCTAAAGCGGCCATGAGTCCACACCCTGCCCATAAAGCGCTTCCCTGGCCTCAGGAAGCGGGAGAGAGCAACATACGATTCTGTGTCGCTATAATGAGGCAATACGCACGTGGAGCGCTTCCCCTCCTGCATGGGTATGGGATCGCAAAGCTATTGCGGTCGCGTACTATAAACGCTCATACCAGTGTTGTAGAATCCCCGATTCGACAGAATGCCAATGGCCGCAAGCCCGCCGCTTTATCTCCGGAATGTTTTCGAGTAAACCTTTTTCCGAATAAACATGGCGGACATCGTGGAAGGAAAGCTCTATGGGACAACTGGAAAACAAAATCGCTCTGATTACCGGCTCCGGGCGGGGGCAGGGGCTGGTGGCTGCCAAGCGATTTGCCTCAGAAGGGGCAAAGATCGTAATGAACGACCTGGATGCGGAGTCTGTCGAGGCCGCGGTTGCCGCGGTTAAAGATGCCGGGGGCGAGGCGGTTGGAGCGGCCGGTGATGTATCGAAAGCCGCGGATGTGCAAGCCGTTCTGCAAACCGCCCAAGACGCCTTTGGCGGGTTTGACATCCTGTATAACAACGCCGGGATCGGCTACTCGGCGACGCAGCGCTTCGGCATTGCCATGAGCGATATCGTCAATTGTACCGAGGATGACTGGCGGCGCATCATAGATATCAATGTCGGTGGAATCTTCCTGTTCTGCAAATACGGGATTCCTCAGCTGATCGAACGCGGCGGCGGGGTCATTATCAATACCGCCTCCATTGCCGCTCTGCGCGGAGCTCAGGACGCGCATGCCTACACGGCTAGCAAAGGTGCTATTCTGGCCCTGACCCGGGCGATTGCGGTGACCTATGGCCCCAAAGGCATCCGTGCCAACACGCTCTGCCCCGGCGTGATCGACACCGAAATGATTCACGATACCTTAATCAGCCAGAAGAATATCAGCGATCTCCTAGCCCGCAACACCCCGCTCCAGCGCAACGGGACGCCGGAAGATGTAGCCGATGTGGCGCTCTTCCTGGCGAGCGATCAGTCACGTTTTGTGACCGGCGAAGCATTTGCCGTTGATGGCGGGATTATCCAGCATATTGGGCTAGCCTAGGCGGACTGCTGAAAAAGAGGAGAATATGGATCAGGAACAACTCGTCAGAGTGTACAGGAACTCAGTGCTGGCACGGTGCTTTGAGGCCAAAATTGTTGAGCTGGCCATGGCTGGCGAACTCCCGCCTGCGCTGCACGTTGGCGCTGGCCAGGAGGTGGCGCAGATCGCCGCCATCGAAGCCTTGCGACCCGACGACTATATTCTGTACGGCCATCGCGGCGTGGCGTATATGGTCGCCCGGGGTGTGAGCCTGGCCGATATGCTGGCCGATATGGCCGGCAAGGAGGGCGCGACCAGTCGAGGCAAGGGCGGGGTGATGCACGTTGTGGACGTGCCAAAGGGGATTCTGGGTGAGAGCGGAACCTTGGGCGGCAGCTTCGTTGTCTCGGTTGGCGTGGGCATGGCGCTCAAGCGCAAGCAGCCGGACACGGTCGTGACTTACTTCTTTGGGGATGGGACCGCGAACCGGGGCCCGTTCCACGAAGCGCTCAACTGGGCCGCGGTGCAGAAACTGCCCTGCATCTATTTTTGTGAGAATAACGGTTTCGCGATTTCCATGCCAACCAGCCGCTCGACCGCGGTCGAGAATATCGCGGACCGGGCCGCAGGCTACAACGTCCCTGGCGTAGTCGTCGACGGGAATGATCCGGTGGCAGTGTACGAAGTCATGGAACAGGCCGTGGCGCGGGCACGGGCCGGTCACGGCCCAACGCTGATTGAAGCCAAGGTGACACGGCTGCAAGGGCATTATGTGGCCGACCAGCAGGAATACCGGACCGACATCGACACTGTGGCGGAAAAAGATCCCCTCCCGAAGCTGCAACAGACCCTGTGCGACCGGGGCATCCTGACGCAGTCGGAGGTAGACGACATTCAGGCCGACGCAGACCAACAGGTCGAAGCGGCTGTAGCGGCCATGCGCGCGGCCCCGCTGCTCGCACCGGAAGTCGCTCTGCAAGATGTGTATGCGGAGTGAGCAGTCAAGCGGAGTACAGAACCATGCCAACACGGACCTATAGTCAGGCGATCAACGATGCTCTCGCCGAAGAAATGCAGCGCGATGAAAATGTGATCCTGTACGGTCAGGATGTTGCGGTCTGGGGCGGGATTTTTAAAGTCACCGACGGACTGCTTGAAAAGTTTGGTCCGGATCGTGTGTTCGATACGCCTATCTCCGAGAGCGTGATGGTCGGGGCCGGTGTGGGGGCGGCTTCAATGGGCCTGCGGCCGGTGGTGGAACTCCAGTTTGCCGATTTCGTTATCACCGCGGGTGATGAAATTTTCTTTAAGGCCGGCATGTGGCGCTATATGCACGGCGGGGCGCATACGATTCCGCTGGTGGTGCGAGCCCCCTCGGGCGGCTCGGGCTTTGGGCCAGAGCATTCGGCCTGCCCCGAAGCCTTTATCATGCACGCTCCCGGCCTGTTGTGCGCCGTGCCCTCAACACCGGAAGATGCCAAGGGTCTGCTCAAGCAGGCGATTCGACTGGATAACCCGGTCATCTATTTTGAGCATAAACTGCTGTATCAAATGCGGGATGAGGTGGCGGACGGAGAGCTCCTGACACCTTTTGGCAAAGCGGTCGTCCGCCGCGAGGGCGAAGCCGTGACGATTGTGGCTTGGCAGGACATGCTGCGCCGTTCACTTGCAGCAGCGGAGCGGCTGAGCCAGGAAGGCATCGAGGTCGAGATCGTCGACCCGCGTACCCTGAATCCGTTCGACCGCGAAACCATTATCGAGTCGGTCAAAAAGACCGGGGCCTGTATTGTGGTTGAAGAGGCCTATCGCACGCTCGGAGTTGGGGCGGAGATCGGGGCTCTGCTCGTGGAAGAAGCCCTGCCTTATCTGGACAAACCGTTCAAGCGCCTGGCCATTCCCGACGTGCCGATTCCGACCAGCCAGCATCTGGTCGATGCCATTGTTCCTTCAGCGGACGATATTTATCGGGCAGTAAAAGAGCTCGCTGACTGAGGCTGGTGTGCAAAATACCAAAGTCGTGATGCCCAAACTCGGCCAGGCCATGACCGAGGGTGTGGTTATGCAGTGGCACCGTAAAGACGGCGAGCGCGTTGCTGCCGGCGACTTGCTCGTCACGGTGGAGACGGACAAGGCCACGTACGATCTTGAGGCGACGGCGAGTGGAACGCTCCACGTTGTGGTCCAAGAAGGCGAAGAGGTTCCGATTCATACCGTTATTGCCGAAATTGGCGACGCTCCGGTCCAGGCGGGCACCGCACCCACTCCGTTGCCGGTTGAACCGGTTGTCCAACAGCAAAAAGCGTCCCGCCCAGGACGAGTCCTCGCCTCGCCAAAGGCCAAACGGTTGGCCGCTGAACGCGGCATCGATCTTTCGACCCTGACGCCGTCCTCCGCGGATGGCGTGATTTCCGCGGCTGATGTAGAGCGAGCTGCGGAAAGCGCTGTTGCCAGCCAGCAGTCAGCGGCCGCTGCTCATAGTGCATCCCTACGGACCGAGCGCGAACGCCGCCCCTTGACCGGCATACGGAAGGCCGCCGCCCGTCGAGTCCAGGCGGCCTGGCAGACCATTCCGCATATTGTCCAGATGGTCGATGTCGACGCCAGCGGGCTGCAAGCGGTCCGGGAGCGACTCAGAACGGACATTTCCGAGTTGACGCTCAACGATCTGATTTTATACGCCGCGGCGCGCGTGCTGGCCGGACTGCCCGATCTCAACGGCACGGTCGAAAACGAAGAACTCATACTCTATGACGGCGTGGATATCGGCTTTGCTGTTGACTCGCCGCGCGGCCTGCTGGTCCCGGTTATCCGCAGAGCGGACGGCCTGTCTATCACATCGCTTGTGAGGGAAAGGCAGCGGTTGGTTGAAGCCGCTCGTGGGGGGCAGTTGCAGTCGGCCGATATGGGTCAGGCCAGCCTGACTGTCTCCAACCTCGGCATGTTCGGCATTCGGGCTGGAACGCCGGTTATCAATCTGGGTGAACCCATCCTCGTTTTTGTGGGCACGATTGAAGAGCGGCCGGTCGTGCATAACGGGCAGATTATCGCTCGGCCGATGCTGACGCTCAGCATCGCGTATGACCATCGGGTAGCGGACGGAGTAGCGGCCTCCCGCTTGAGTCAGGGCCTCAAAGTGGCCTTGGAAGAATTTGACTCAACGGTCGGAAGCCAACAGTCGGAAGCGCCGCCGTCTCAAGAGCCGTTGGGCAAACGGGAAGTCCGCTCGGTATCGGCCGGTGATCGCTATACCGTTCAGGTGCGGAGCCACGGTCATGTCTGGAACCTTGATGAGCCGGCGAGCGACGGCGGAGAGGACATCGGCCCGGACCCAGTCACGGCCTTCCTTGGCGCTCTTCTTTCCTGCATGACGATTGCCTTCAAAGCGGCCGCCCGGCGTCGCAAGATTGCCATTGAACGGATAGCCGGGCAGGCCAAAGCACCACCGAAGGGTCATGTGAAAGCAATAGCCTTAACCCTGGCAGTGTGGAGTGCGGCTTCGGAGCAGGATTTGCAGATTCTTCTCGAACGGGCCAAGCGCGGCTGCTATGTGAGCGGGTTGCTGAAGCCGGATATCCGGCTGACGGTAGAGTTTGTCAGGCACGCGCCGGACGCTGCTAATTCCCCTCTCCCCCAAGGGGGCGAGGGTTAGGGTGAGGGGGTCGTAGGAGCAACGCTATCGAGTGACCTGGACCTGCCTATTCGTGCAGGGCAGTTTTCAGCGCCGTCGCGGCCGTTTCCAGTGCCTGCCCTGCCGGTTCGATGACTTTGGCCATGCCCATGAAACCGTGGATAAGCCCCTCGAAGCATATGTATTCAACCGCTACGCTCGCCTCTCGCAACTTGGCTGCGTACGCGGCTCCCTCGTCCCGCAAGGGATCGTATTCCGCAGTGGCAATGAAAGCTGGCGGCAGGGAACTGCATTGGTCGGCCGAGGCATGCAGGGGGGAGGCCAGTGGGTTTTGTCCATCCGCCTCGCTGGCGAGGTAGTGATTCCAGAACCACGCCATCATCTCGGTTGTCAGAAAATATCCTTCCGCATTGTCCGTATGCGATGGTAGATCAACCGCGTGCGCCGTGACCGGGTACATGAGGAATTGATAGGCGAGAGCCGGCAGGCCGCTCTCTTGCGCCTTTAAGGTCACCGCGGCCGCCAAGTTGGCACCCGCACTCTCGCCGCCCACTGCCAGCCGAGCGGCGTCTCCGTTCAGGGCGGCTGCGTTGAATGCGACCCACCGCGTGGCGGCGTAGCAGTCATTGACTGCCGCCGGAAATTTGTCTTCCGGCGCGAGCCGGTAGTCTGCGGAGACCACCACACAGTTGGCAAGATTGGCCAAGGCACGGCAGGACGCATCCACCGTGTTCAGACTGCCAACCACCCAACCGCCTCCGTGAAAATAGACCAATAGGGGAAACGGGCCGTCTCCGGCGGGAGTGTAAACACGGATGGGCTGTTTGCCGGCCACGCCGGGTATCAGCCGGTCTTCAACCGTACCGACCGGTTCAGGGTCATCCGTCGCACCCCGCGCGGCTTCCATAGCGGCCCGCGCCTCCTGGGGTGAGAGATGATGTAAGGGTGGGCCGGCAGCGGCCATTTGTTCGAGGGCTTTTGCGACCTGGGGATGGAGTGGCATGGTGTTTTCCTTTCAGCCGAGTACACGTTATGTCAGAAAGTTGCGGATGAGTTGGACACATTCAACCGGCTTTTCCAGTGGCGGACAGTTGCCGCATTGCGGAATAATCTCCAGGCGAGCGTTGGGCAGCGCGTGCTGATACAACGTGCCGCACTCAAGCGGTACGATCCGATCGTCCTGCCCCCAGATAATCAGCGTTGGCAGATGCACCCGACCTAACAGTCCTGGCAGGCTGGGGCTGAACATATATGGCTTCCAACAGTAGCGGACCAGGGTTTCCTGGTTGCGCGTTTGGATGTCACGCTCTTCCTTGGACGGTTTGCCCTGAAACAGTTCGGCATACTCGGCAACCTGCTGCGGATCGAAATATGCCAGTTGTCTGGTGCCCTCCTGCCCATGCAGAAAGACATCGGCAATTTCACCATCCTGCGGTTGGATACCGGCCGCGTCAATCAGAATGAGATGACCGAATGTCCTCGGCGACATGACCGCCATTTCTGCTGCCAGCCAGCCGCCGATAAAGTGACCGGCCAGAGTCACCTGAGACAAGTCCAACGCATCCAGCAGCCATAAACTGAAGCGGGCCAGGTCCGTGAAGGATTCGAGCCAGGGAGGACGCTCGGACTGTCCAAAACCCGGACAGGTTGGCGCATAGACGGTAAAGGATTCGGCTAACTGTTCGTGATACTGCCGCCAGCCGAGGCCGCCTTCCGCGCCGTGCAGCATGACCAGCGGCTTGCCCTGGCCGCCTTTCAGATAATGAATCCGGGCACCGCCAACTTCGATAGTGTGTTCCGCATGTTCCGGCATGGTCGTTGTCTCTGTTCCATGGGGGTTGTCTATGGCGCTTGTTCAAAGGGTCCGGGCAGCCCCAGCTCTTTCCCCATGTCCCGGACTGCCGGGAGCACGTCATGCTCCATGAGGGCTAAACAGCGCATCGTGTCTTCATGTCCAATGGTGCCGTCATTTGTCCAGACGCCGAGAATGCCGGGACGGACAACGCTGAGGACTTCGCGTAATTTTCTGACCACCGTGTCCGGGTTGCCGACAATAACCCGGTTGCTTTCCACAACCTTCTCCCAACCCGCGGCGTCAACGCCGCCGTAGAGGGGGTCAGGCCGGAGTGAATAGCGCCGGTACTGATCCACAATACGCTTGGCCCCTTCGCGCGAGTTATAGCCCGGTGGGGCCATGAAGTCTCCCGGCAGCGGCACCCGTCCGACACCGGCATTCCCAATCAGAAAGCCCTTGCCGACCTCATACGCTTTTTCGTCCGTGTCCTGGACATGAACGCGGACGAGATAGCCAAAGTTTTGTGGACCCGGCTCATAGCCCACCTGCTTGGCGGCTTCGGTATAAATCGCGGTCAGGTCCAGAGTCACCTGGGGGTCGGTTTCCAGATAGATGTAGGGATAGTGGTGCCGGGCACACCAGATCAGCGTCTCCGGACTGCCAATACCGGGAATCCAAACGGGCGGGTGCGGCTGTTGGAGTGGCCGTTCGAATGGATTGACCACCCGAAACTGGTAATGCTTCCCCTCCCAGCGCCACGGTCCTGGAGTTGTCCAGGTTTTGACAATCAGGTCATGCGCCTCTTCAAAGCGCTCGCGGTTATACACCGGGTTGGTATTCGTTGCCCAGCTCTCGATGCCCGTTCCCCGTACAAAGCCCGACACGAGTCGGCCCCGCGAGATCATATCAATCTCCGCCAACTCCTCGGCCAGACGTAGCGGGTTATCGAAGATCGGAAGCGGATTGCCCAGCAGGACGATTTTTGCCCGCTTGGTGGTGCGGGCCAGGATGGCGGCTTCGAGATTCATGGCCGCCCCCATACACGTCGGGGTATTATGATGCTCGTTCAACATCAGGCCGTCGAAGCCCACCTCTTCGGCATACTCGTATTCGTCGAGATAGGTATTATACAGGTCCGCCCCCAGGGTGGGATTGAAATGGGTATTCGGAAACGTCAGGCGGACCGCACTGCGAAAACTCTGGCGCACATCTTCTTCCGAGTAGTCTACATAGGCTCGCTCGGTAAAACGCATGAGAAACATACCCATGCCCCTCCTTCCTTCTCTCGGACACTATCCTGTCTGGTATCAACGGATCAAGAGAAAGGGGCGAACGCAGCTTGACTCTTATCAGCAGGCCGCATACGGATAGCCGGAGAGGAGGACCGACTATGGCAAAGACCTACGCCAAGAGCACGATTTCGTATGAATCCGCAGCAAAAATGGTGGCCGCAGCCGTCGCCAAGGCGGAGGAGTTGGGTTGCAAACAGAACGTTGCGGTTGTTGATGATGGCGGCAACCTCAAGGCGTTTGGCCGCATGGACGGCGCCCCGCTGCTTGGGGTGGAAGGCTGTCAACGCAAGGCATTTACCTCGTTGTTTGGGGTGGGGACCCAAGACCTCTACAGCGCCATCAAAGACGACCAGTCCCTGGTCGTCGGCTTGTCGCACTTCTCTCGGGCGACCATGGTCGGGGGCGGACTACCCATTGTCGTTGATGGAGAGGTCATCGGTGGGATCGGCGTTGGCGGCGGTACGGTCGATGAAGACGTGGCCTGCTCGCAAGCCGGACTCGACGCGCTCAACGGCTAGCCTGCCGCATTCCCGGATTGGTTAGATCGGTCGCAGTACGCGCGGGACGGGGCGGTGCGACCCGCCCGGCGGTGGGGTCTGGGGAGGAGTCCCTTCTCCCCCGCCCGTCCGGAGCTGGTCGGGCGTACAGAGTCCCTTTTCGATCAGGACTTTTTCCAACGAGGCCAGCCAGTGTTCATAATAGCCCGGGAAAGGTGCGTCCGGGTTATCGGCGTGGACCTTATCCGCGGCTCCAATTTCGGCAATCAAATGGTCCCGAAAATCGTCCCACTGATACTGCCCCTGCTCGCACAGGGCTACGGCCAGGGCAAAGGCGCGCCGTTCCCAGGCGTCGTGAAAGACCAGCTCGCCGCTCTTCCGCGGCAGGGCGGCGTCCCCTTCCATATTTGAGATCTTGCGATTGGGTGTAGACTTCATGCTGCCGGATGAAAGAATACTTTCCGTTCCCTATACTTCCAAGCGTTCTGTCAACGTCAAGTATTCTTTTCGACCTTGGTGACACCGATCATCGAGTCACGGCTGACCAGTGCGGTGAGTTCTTCTTCACTCATGTCTTCAGTTCCGGCGGGCCGTTCGGGCAGGACCATATAGCGGATTTCTGCGCTACTGTCCCAGACTTTCACCGCGGTGGATTCGTCGAGTTCCAGACCAAAGTCCCGCAGCACGCCGCGCGGGTCCACCACGGACCGCGAGCGATAGGCGGCATCCTTGAACCAGGCCGGCGGCAGACCCAGAACCGGCCACGGGTAGCAGGAGCACAGGGTGCACACGACTAGGTTGTGGGTGTCCGGGGTGTTCTCAACCACCACCATATGCTCACCCTGGAGGCCGCTGAAGCCGAGTTCCGCAATGGCTGCGGTGGCGTCTTTGAGCAAACGCTCTTTATACGCGGGATCGACCCAAGCCCGGGCAACGACCTTGGCCCCGTTGACCGGCCCGAGGTCGTTCTCATACGTTTCGACCAGCTTGTCGAGCGTTTCCGAAGAGACCAACCCCTTGGCCACGAGTAAGGACTCTAGGGCTTGGACCCGTTTCTCCAGGGCTGCGGTCTGTTCGGGGGAGGCGTGTTTCTCCAGGTAGGGATTCGGCGGCGCATCATGGGCGCTGTGGCCGTGAGTATGATCGCTACTCATGACTCCTCTCCTTAGGCTGGGTCAAGGTAATCTTCCCACAGATCGATATACAGATCGTCTGTGGCGGCGGCGTCCGGACCCCAGAGTTCCTGGGCGGTAAAGCAGACTGAATACAACGGCTGTGGCTGTTCACCCTGGCCGTGAGCATTGGTGTCTGGATACACAAAAGTGCCGTGGACTTGGGCTATCGTGCCGTTTTTCCCGCGGACATAGCGGGGCAGCCGGGTGTGGCCGGTTGGATTCAGATTGCGGGCGTGAACTTGGTCGCCAACCGAGAAACGCGGGGTCAGGCGGCCTTCTGTCCGATTGCAGGGTGCTCCGCCTTGCACAACTGCCGGAATCGCCTCCGGTGGAAGCGGGCCTTCCGTTCGTTTGCCGGCCTCCTGGGCGACTCCGGTTGCTAATTCCTCTGAGGTGAGCACGCCTTTTTCCACAGCCAGGGTTTCCAGCGCGGCCAGCCAGTGCTCATAATAGGTCGAGGAGAGATAATGGGTGGGGTCCATACGTTCGATTGCGTGCCGAAAGGCGTCGAGCGTGTCGAGTTGGCCCATGCCGAGCATGGTCATGGCAAACACGCGTTTTTCCCACGCGGCATGAAAGATCGGCTCATTCTCTTCCGGTTTGACCGGGCCGTAGCAGGTCATACCACCCATGTCATGTACGCCATTCATACGTTTCTCCTCGGGCTTAACGCGTGGGCACCAGCCTAACACTCGGTCTGTTGGGGGTCAATCAATTGGACGCGGTGTGCACTCAGGGCGTAGTTTCCGCTATCCACGCTTGGGCGACTTCACAATGCGTCGCAAACCAGACGCCCTCATGTTCCAGGATGTGTTGAATCAGCCGCTCCAGCATGGCCATGCGCGAGCGACGGCCAATAATCTGTGGGTGCATGACGATGCCGAGAAAGCCGCCGTCCGCATAGGCGCCGTCAAACTCGGCCTCCCAGATTTCATACACCTTGTTCTGGCTCGACATGCCCGTGAAATAGGGGGAGAAGCTGAAAAAAAAGTGTGGCGCATCATCCAGCTCCCAGCTAAAGGGAACTTCCAAGAGCTGACGCTTGGTCTGTGGGGTGGTGAGCCAGTAGGGGTTATCGTCGCCAACCAGGCTGCTGTCGTACAGAAAATCATGGTCGAGCAATAAGTCAAAGGTATGCGGGCCGGTATTGCCGGCTGGAGAGCGATAGCCCCGTGGCGCCTGGCCGGTAATCCGCTTGAGGCTCTCTGTCCCCCTCAACAACACCTCTAGCTCGGCTTCTCGGCCTTTGTTCGCGACAAACTCGTGTTCATAGCCGTGATGCCCGATCTCATGCCCATCGGCGTACATCTGTTCAACCAACTGGGGGTGGGTATCCGCCGACCAGCCCGGTACAAAGAACGTTGCCTTGAGGCCGTATTTTTTAAGCAGGTTGAGAATGCGCGGCACCCCGACCCGCGCTCCATACTCGCCGCGCGAGAGCTGACCTGGGAAGGGCTGCCGCATGGTGCGAGTCCACAGCGTTTCCGCATCAAAGTCAAAACTCAGGCCAACCGCACAGCGTTTATTGTTTGGCCACATGGGACGCTCCTTTGTCACAACTCAGGTCGGTGTTCTGTCTGACTGTAAAAGAGTGAGCCGGTATTCTCAATGGATACCTCACGGAATCTCGGCTAGACATTGAAAAGCTACGGGTGGCGCTCTAGGCTAAAAGATAGCGGAGAACAAATATGCCTCAAGTAAGCGAACCAGCCTGGCCGGGTTGGGTAGAATATTCCATTCCGGTGAAAATTAATGTGCAGGCGATACAACTGACGGATGAACAGTTCGTGCTTCTGTGCCAAGAGAACCCGGAGTTACGCCTTGAACTGACTGCACAGCACGAGTTGGTGATTATGCCTCCAACAGGATCAAAAACGGGATGGCGGAATAGTAGAATGACCCAGCGTTTAGCAAACTGGGCAGAAACGGACGGAACCGGTCTGGTATTCGATTCTTCAACCGGATTCAGGCTGCCGAATGGCGCAAAACGTTCACCGGACGTCTCATGGCTGAGACGCGCCCGCTGGGAGGCTTTGACCGAGGCACGGCAGAACGGCTTTGCCCCGCTGTGTCCCGACTTTGTGGTCGAGCTTCGCTCGCAAAGGATGGTTTCGCTACCTTGAAAGAAAAAATGCAGGAGTATCTTGCCACCGGAGCCCAGCTCGGCTGGCTGATTGATCCGCTCGAAAAGCGTGTCCACATCTACCGCCCGAAGCAGGCCGTTGAGATTCGTGATGATCCGGCTTCACTCGATGGTGAAGCCGTCCTGACCGGATTCGTCCTGGATGTTCGGGAGCTGTGGTAGGTGACAGGAATATCATCGGTCGGGGCGGGAAGTGGACGTTTGCTCTGGTATGAAGCTAAAATGAATGAAGATTGTCGTGCGGCCAGAGGACGATTTTTTCGATCAGATCCGCGAGGCATTTTCTACTGTCGCCAAAGCGTCGCGGAAAGGCGAAAAACTCCCACGGTCCACCCCGGTTCTCTCCTTTCCCAGCATTAAGGAGATGGCCCGGACACTGTCGCCAAAGCGGCTTGAACTCTTGAGATTGATCCGACGAAACGATCCTCAATCAGTGCGCCAATTGGCCGCATTGGCGGGCAGGGATATCAAGAATGTCAGTACGAACCTGAAAGTGTTGGAGAACCTGGGATTGGTCGAAGCCGAAGAGCGGGAGTCACCTCGCCAGCGTAAACGTCCAGTGAGTCCCTTTGATCGGCTGGATATGGAAGTATATTTGTAGTCTGATTTCTACAGAGAGAATTAGCAAGCAGAACAACCTTTAATAAACAGATGCCATGGCCAATTCAGAAAAATGGCTTGATAAAATCGCCCACTTGAGAATTGACAGTGCCCGAGGAGATCCAGCTCCACACAAACCGCTTTTCCTTCTTGTGCTGTTAGAACTTGCAGAGAAAGAAATGCTTCCCGATAAACTCCTCCCATTAACTCCAGAGCTAGCTTTCCGGTTCTCTACTTTCTGGAGCGTAGTTGCCCACCGTCGTAATAGCCCTCCTGACATTCGTCTACCATTTCATCATTTGAAAAGCGCTGGATTTTGGGATGCCCTTGATGACGATTGTAAGCCATCTCCTAAAAGGGAGCTAACGAGATACGCTTCTTTAAACTCTGACTTTATCGAATTTATGAAGCACCCTCGACTGCGTAATAAGGCTTTTCATATTCTTATCAAAAAGTATTTCCAACCACTGGAACGTGTATCTCTTTACACCCTAGTCAACATACCCGCTCCTCACGAAGGAGGGGCCATCTCCGAGGCCGATTATACCTCACAATATAATGAGGCCAAAAAGCAAGGACGAGAAGCTCGCTTTCGTATAGCTGTTGTTTCTGCTTATGATTATACTTGTGCTTTAACAGGCTATCGTCTTACGACTCTTACGATGGGCAGCATTGTGGATGCAGCCCATATCCACCAATTTGCCCATTCTCGAAACAATAATCCGCGGAATGGTTTAGCATTATCTAAAAATGCGCATTGGCTCTTTGACCAAGGGCTCTGGACAATCTCTGATGATTATACAGTGCGGGTTGCTACCAGTCAGTTTGCCGAACACAGCCCTGATCAAAAGCCGCTTTGTGATTATCATGGAGAAAAGATTCTTCTACCCGACGACTCTACACTTTGGCCCGACCCCCGTCATTTAGCTTGGCATCGAAAGAATAGGTTCAAAGAACTCGAGTGAGAAAAACCGACTCTTTCTAAGAGTGGGATTGACCTCAAAAAACTCCCAAAATACTTTGGCGCGCACCTGAATGGAGGGGTGATTTTACTGCAAGCCAGTATAAAAAGTGTCGGTGATCTTGCTGCCCTCCTACCGCATTAGGAGGCGCGAAAAGATGCTGATATGGGGTAGCAAGCCGGACATATTCCCAACGCTTTCAAGGTAGGTTGTATGACCACATTTTTCGATGGATCGAAACCCAGACTGTTTGCACACCGGGGCGCCAGCGGAGAAGCGCCTGAGAACACCATGGCCGCGTTTCAGCGGGCTGTGGATGCAGGAGTTGAGTATATTGAGCTGGATGTGCACGCCTCTGAGGATGGACAGATCATGGTTATCCACGACGCGACCATCGAGCGGACGACCAATGGTCTGGGCGCGGTTCAGAATTATTCCCTCGCTGCCCTGCAACAGCTCGACGCAGGCTACCGATTTTCGCCGGATGAGGGTAAGACACTCCCTTTCCGTGCGTCGGACGTGGTTATTCCTTCGCTCCAAGAAGTGCTGGAGAGCTTTCCGCAGGTAAAGTTTACAGTTGAGATCAAGCCGTCCGACCCGCCTATCGAAGAACCGGTGATTGCGGTGATTAAAGACTGCGGCAAGGCGGATGGGGTTATCATTGCGTCAGAACATGACGTGGTCCTGGCTCGTGTGCGAGCGCTGGCCCCGGATATCCCGACGAATTTTGGCTATAACGAAGTGGTTGATTTTATCCAGCGCGTTGCAACCGGTCAGCTAGACGGCTATCAGCCGCCCGGCCAGGCGCTCCAGATTCCGCCCACGTATCAGAATATCCCGCTGGTGACGGAACAAACGGTTGCCGCCGCGCACCAATTCAATGTGGAAATCCATGCGTGGACGATTAATGACCCACAGGAGATGCACAGTCTGCTTGACCTCGGTGTAGACGGGGTAATGTCGGATTTTCCGTCTCGTTTGCTGGAAGTGGCGCGAGGGAGAGGGTAAAAATTCGCCTTCTCCCCCACCTTTTCCCTCAAGGAGATACCCCTCCGGATCAGGAAATCTTCGGCATCACCTCGGCGGCAAAGCGCTCTATGCCGCTGCGGAAGGTCGCGGCGTCAGCGTAGCGCCCTAGCCCCAAAACATAGTAATTGGCCCCAGCCTCTTTCATGGCCGATATGCGATCGATCATGGGTTCGGGGCTGCCCTCGCGGATCATGCCGCCGACGATCAGGTCGGGCATGGACCGGCCGTGTTTTTCGGATTCCTCACGTAAATGGGCGGCAACCTGGGACAACTCACCGGACTGGAGCCCGATCGGATAATAGCCGTCGCCCCATTTGATGGTCCGTTCAATGGCCTTGGGTCCAGCCCCCCCCACCCAGATGGGCGGGCGCGCCGGACGCGGAGCAAAGACAAATTCGGGAAATTTGATGTGGCTGCCGCTGTACGAACTCACATCGTTATCAAACAACTGGTGGACGACTTCGAGGGTTTCGTTGGTAATGGCACCACGCTTGCGCGGGTCTACGCCCAGGGCTTCAAATTCCGGCCGCATCCAGCCGACCCCGGCGCCCAAGATAATCCGCTCGCCTGAGAGTTCCTGGAGGGTGGCCACCTGCTTGGCCATATATACGGCGGGCCGGTACGGAAAGACCAGAACGGAAATACCGAGCTGAACCTTCCGGGTCAGCGCGGCAAAATAGGCCAGCGTTGTCAGCGGCTCAAAATAACGGCCCCCCGAGCCTTCGGTCTGGTCCGGCGGAATCGCCAGATGATCGACCACAAACGCGGCATCAAAGCCGGCTTCTTCCACAGCCTGCACGCACGCACCGAGCGTGTCCCGGGTAGCGGCCGGACCCATATTGCGGATGACAACACCAAATTTCATACTTCTTCTCCTTCGCCGTCTTGAAACAAACGTTCAGCCAATTCCTCGGCGAGCGCGGAACGCTCGTCCTCATCCTCGCGAAGCAGATCAAAAGACAAATTCATGAGCATTTTTCCGAGGACTTCGCGTTGGAGCACATTGAGGCTGATGGTGTGCGGTTGTTCCTGTTCGAGGTGAGCCAGGAGGGTTTCCATGGAGCGGACCCCAGCGTCATTCTCCTGCCGCGCCAGTCGGTCGCCCGCCATACCCGCGGCTTGCTGGAGCAAAGCGACTTCCTGGGTGGTGAGGGGATATGAGGACATGATGAGTATTTGCTATCCCAAATCCGGAAACAGCCAGGGCGCTTCGTTTTTGCGGCGTTGCTCATAGGCCGTGATATCGGCCTCGTTTTGCAGGGTGAGCCCGATTTCGTCCAGGCCGTTGAGCAGGCAGTCTTTCCGAAAGGGATCAACGTCGAAATGAAAACTCGTCCCATCCGGTGTGGTGACGGTTTGGGCCGCGAGGTCCACGCTGAGCTGATAGCCCGGCTGGGGTTCGACCTCTGTGAATAATTGGTCAACCTCTGCGTTGGTCAGGACAACCGGCAGCATGCCGTTTTTGAAGCAGTTATTAAAAAAGATGTCGGCAAAGCTGGGGGCGATAACGCACCGAAAGCCGTAATCCAACAAGGCCCACGGCGCGTGCTCGCGCGACGAGCCGCAGCCGAAATTATCCCGCGCCAGGAGAATGCTTGCGCCAGCATAGCGCGGCTGATTCAGGACAAAGCCGTCCTGGGGGTTGCCGTCGCTGGCGTAGCGCCAATCCGAGAACAGACCTTCCCGCAGGCCCGTGCGCTTAATGGTCTTGAGGTACTGCTTGGGGATAATCTGGTCGGTATCAACATTCACCCGGTCGAGCGGGGCAACAATACCTGTGAGCGTGGTAAAAGCGTCCATAGCGGTTTCCTTTATGTTGATAATATGGCTTTAGCTCCAGTTTCTGATATCGACAAAGCGGCCTTCGATAGCCGCGGCCGCGGCCATGGCCGGGGAGACCAGATGGGTACGCCCACCCTTGCCCTGGCGACCTTCAAAATTGCGGTTGCTGGTTGAAGCGCAGCGCTCACCCGGCTGCAGGGTGTCGGCGTTCATGGCCAGACACATGGAACAGCCGGCCTCGCGCCACTCGAAGCCCGCGTCCTTAAAAACGACGTCAAGTCCTTCGTCCTCGGCCTGCTTTTTGATCAGACCGGAGCCCGGCACCACCAGGGCGTTGACTGTCGAGGCGACCTTTCTCCCTTTTGCATACTGGGCAGCAATGCGCAGGTCTTCGATGCGGGAATTGGTACAGGAGCCGATAAAGACCCGGTCGACCGGAATTTCCGTCATGGGGGTCCCGGCCTTCAGATCCATATAGGCCAAGGCCCGCTGCGTGGCCTCTTGCGTTTCCGGCGAGGGCATATCGGCCGGGTCCGGCACGGTCCCGGTAATCTCGGTGACCATGCCCGGATTCGTACCCCAGGTGACCTGGGGGGCAATGTCTGCCGCTTTCAGTTCTACGGTCTTGTCAAAGCTAGCGTCCGGGTCTGACGGCAGTTGCTGCCAGGCCGCTACCGCCCGCTCGAACAGCTCGCCCTTGGGTGCAAACGGACGGTCTTTGATATAGGCAAACGTCTTTTCGTCCGGTGCAACCATACCGGCCCGCGCGCCGCCCTCAATGGACATATTGCACAGCGTCATGCGGCCTTCCATTGACAGGGCCCGGATGGCCGAGCCCGTGTATTCGATGACATGCCCGGTTCCGCCGGCTGTCCCGATTTTGCCAATAACGGCCAGGATAATATCCTTGGCAGAGCACCGCTCGGGTAACTCGCCCTCCACCCGCACCTGCATGGTTTTGGCTTTCTTCTGGAGCAGGCATTGGGAGGCTAACACGTGCTCAACCTCGCTGGTGCCGATACCAAAGGCCAGGGCGCCAAACGCGCCGTGCGTGGCGGTATGGGAATCCCCGCACACAATGACCATGCCCGGCAGGGTGAGTCCCTGCTCCGGTCCGATCACATGCACAATGCCCTGGCGGATATCGTCTATGTCGAAAATCGGGACGCCGGTTGTCCGACAGTTCTCCTGGAGTGCTTCGATCTGCTTGGCCGCCACCGCATCCTCAATCGGCTTGTCCCGGTCGGTTGTTGGCACATTGTGGTCGGGCACGGCTATCGTCGCCTGAGTGCGGCGCACGTTCCGGCCGGTCAGTTGCAAACCCTCAAACGCCTGCGGAGAAGTCACCTCGTGGGTGAGGTGACGATCAACATACAAGAGCGCGGTGCCGTCCTCTTCGGTCCGCACCACGTGCGACTCCCAGATTTTTTCAAACATCGTCTTGCTCACCATGATCTACCCCTTTATGCCTTATCTTTCTTTTGGGACGTAGCTGCTGAAAGAGCTATACCTTTCTCAGATTTGGTAGAGGCTGGCAAGATGGAAGGAGTGGCGACGGTATGGTAGGATGGCCCTCCTGAGTAGGCGGGCATGGGTCGTCATGTCCAATCGCTTCAAAAACAAGAGACAATCGTGCAGGGGGAATTTCATGAGCGAATGGACCGTTGATATCAACGAAAAAGACTTTGAGCAGGACGTGCTCGAACGCTCGTACAGTGTCCCGGTTGTGCTGGATTTTTGGGCGCCGTGGTGTGGCCCCTGTCGTGCCATCGGCCCGGTGTTGGAGAAACTCGCGGACGAACAAGCTGGCAAGTTTGTTTTGGCGAAGGTGAATGTTGATGAAAACCCCGCCCTGGCCCAATCCTTTCAGATCAGCAGCATTCCGGCGGTGAAGGCCGTCAAGGAGGGGGCTATTGCCAACGAGTTTCTGGGCGCTCTGCCCGAGCCGGCGATTCGCCAATTTATTGAAGAACTGATGCCGTCCGAGGCCGATTCCCTGGCTCAGCAAGGCCAGGACCTGCAAGACCAGGGAAAAGATCAGGGCGCCGAGAGTCTGTATCGGGCCGCCCTCTCAAAGGATGAGCGGCAGCCAAAGGCGCTGCTCGGGCTTGCCCGTCTTCTCATGGGTAAGGAAGAGCACGCGGACGCGCTTACCCTGCTTGGTCGTATCCCCCCACATACGCAGGAGCATTCTGAAGCCCAGCAGTTGACCGCTCAGATACGGGTGAAACAGACCGGCGCCAGCGCCGATGAAGAGACTGCCTGCCGCGAGAAAATCGAGGCCGACCCGAACGACCTGGATGCCCGGTTTGCACTGGCCCAGATTCTGGCCGCCTCGACCCGCTACGAAGAAGCGCTTGCCGAATACCTGGAGATTGTCAAAAAAGACCGTGCCTTCCGGGACGAGGGGGCGCGCAAGGCCATGCTCGAAATTTTTGAGGTGGTTGGCGCGCGGAGTGATCTGGCGGATCGGTACCGGTCGGAACTGGCCAAGGTGTTGTTCAGTTAGGTACGGTAGGTCGGGTGGGCGGAGCGTCATCTGAGGATTCTCTACACCAACGCCCACTCCTTGCCTTCATTTTTCACCACGCCTTCTTTTTCCAGCTTAATCAGGTGGGACTGGACGGAGTTCCCGGCCGCGGCGTGCAGAAACTCGGGCACGTCAACATAAATACGCTTCACCATGTCTGGAATTCTGGTGAGGCCGGCGTTGAGCGCGTCCAGCACCTGCTGCTCGCGCAGCTCGCGGTGGGCGATGTAGTCGTTCAGCTTTTTGTACGGCTCGCGAATCGCCGGGCCGTGGGCGGGATAGATCACCGACAGGTCGAGATCGAGCAGCTTGCGCAGTGAGGCCATATAGTCAATCAAGCCGCCGCCCTCTTCCGGTACGACCGTTGTTCCGGCCCCAAGCACCAGGTCTCCGGTAAAGAGCGCTTTTTCCTCTTCGAGGTAGTAACACAGGTGGTCTTTGGCATGGCCCGGCGTATGGATCGCGTGCAGGGTGGCTCCGTCGGTCTCGATGGTCGCTTCGTCTTCGATATAGGTCAGCGGAAAATCATACGCCTGGTCTTTTTCCGGCCAGCGATGTTTTGAGACGCTGAGTTCACCAAAGCGTTTCTGCACATTGGGGACCCCGCCGATGTGATCCTGATGCACATGGGTGAGGACGATCTCCTGGAGTTCGGTGCCGCCTTTGGTTTCGGACAGGCCCTGTTCCAATAAGGGGTCGTAGACCTCCAGGCCGATCCCCGTGTCGAGCAGCAACGGCCGTTTGCTCGTACCGACCAGATAGGTGTTGGTGCCGGGGCCGGTGAACGGCCCGGGGTTTTGACCGAGCACGGTCGCAACCCGCTCGCTCCAGGTGTCGAAGTCGGGCAGCTTCAGCCCGGCCATGGTGTCAGTTACAACGCGTTGCGGCATGTCTCAACTCCTCAGCAGATTGGCGGCAATGGTTTTGAGTTGCATATTCGAGGTGCCCTCGTAGATTTTGCCGATCTTGGCGTCCCGGTAGAACTTCTCAGCCGGATAGTCCTTGGTAAAACCCACGCCGCCGAAAACCTCCAGAGCACGCGAGGCCACCCGTTCCCCGACCTGGGAGCAAAAGAATTTGGTCATGGCCGCGGAATGGGCAAACGGTTGTCCACTCTCCTTGAGGCGGGCCGTGTTATACACCATCAGCCGGGCGGCTTCGATCTCAGTCGCCAACTCGGCCAACTCAAATTGAATGGCCTGAAAATCCGTGATCGCCCGCCCAAACTGTGAGCGTTCCCTGGCATAGCCCAGCGCGCACTCGAAGGCTCCCTGGGCCAGACCGGTCATTTGCGCTCCGATCCCGATCCGGCCTTCGTTCAGGGTCTCAATCGCGACCTTATAGCCCTGGCCGATCTCTGCTACGACCTGATTGCGCGGCACCCGGACGTCTTCGAGGATCAACTCACAGGTCGAGCTGGCGCGGATGCCAAGCTTGTCCTCTTTTTTCCCAACGCTGAAACCCGGCATATCGCGTTCGACCATGAAGGCGGTCACACCCTTATAGCCCTTGTCCGGATCGGCATTGGCAAAGAGCAGATACACCCCGGCTTCAGCGCCGTTGGTCGTCCACATCTTTTGGCCGTTCAGCACAAAGGTGTCGCCATCCGGCCGGGCGCGGGTCTGCATGGCAAAGGCGTCGCTCCCGGAACCGGCCTCGGACAAGGAATAAGCTCCCACCGTGTCCGCGGCTAGGCGGGGAAAAAACTGGGCTTTCTGCTCGGAGTTGAGCCAGCGGACGAGGGCGTTATTGACCAGCGTGTTTTGGACATCCACACAGGTGGCGACCGCCGGATCGATCCGCGCAAACTCCTCAATGGCCAGAATGGACATAAAGAAACTGGAGCCGGCGCCCCCGTAGCTGGCCGGAATTTCTATGCCCATCACCCCCAGATCAAAGAGTTGGCGAATCAGCTCCTGGGGGATCTTGGCCGCGTGGTCCATCTCCATGACGTGGGGCTTGACCTGTTCCTCGGCAAACCCCCGTACCATAGTCCGAAAGAGTTCCTCTTCCTCGCTCAGCGTCACCAGAGGCAGATGCGTTGCGTGATCCATAGACATCTTTCCCCTTTTGTCTGGAAAGAGGAAACGTGTCCAGCAGGTGTGTCTGGTTGGAGGACACGTTTCCTCTTTTGGATAGCATCATTGTTGGCACGTTGCTTCTCGGATGTCCAGCCGGTATATCATCACGAGAAAACGCTCGCGGACAGTTTTCTTGGTATGAAAATCGGACTCATCGCAGACTCGCACATCCCCGAGGCCATGTCTGAACTCCCGAGCCAGGTGCGGACGGTATTCGCCGGGGTTGACCTGATTGTCCATGCCGGCGACCTCCACTGCCTTGCCGTGCTGGACTGGCTCGAAGAAATCGCGCCGGTAGTGGCGTGTCGGGGCAATGGCGACGAGGGTTCGGGCGGTCGCGCGGTCGTCCCGGAAGATCCTCGGCTGCACGAGGCTGTTGTGACGCAGTGCGCGGGCTACACGCTGGGACTGGTGCACGATGTATTGGATCCGAACGAATATCCGCACTGGCCGATTGAGCGGACAATGGAGCAGGCTTTTGGCCAGCGGACCAATATTATTGTCTGCGGCCATACCCATGTCGAGCGTATCCAGCGCTACGCCGATGTCTTGGTCATCAATCCCGGCAGTCCGACCTATCCGCACAATTACGCGGCTCAACCGGGCACGGTCGGTATGTTGACCCTGGAAGAAGGCCGTGGCGGGACGGTTGAGATCTACGATCTCAAGACGCTTGCCGTGCTGTCGGAGTTCTCGACGACGTTCTGACTCGGCGGCGTGACCTTAGCCGCCCAAACTAATCATTTCGATCTTTTTATGCTCTTTGGGGTCGTAGCCGGCTCCCGAACGCAGGGCGGCCAGGCGTTCTTCCGAGTAGCGGTCCGTCCGTCGGAGCCAGACCTGCTGCAGCACGTCGAGCAGCCTGTCATCGCTGGCCCCACCGCGCAGCAGAACCTTGAGGTTATGGCCAGTGTTAGCAAAAAGACAGGTCACGAGTCTGCCATCCGCGGTGAGCCGTGCGCGCGTACAAGACGCGCAGAACGGCTCGGTGACCGAGGCGATCACCCCGATATCACCGCTGCCATCGACGCATTGATAATCCACCGACGGTGCACTGCCGCCTTTCCGGCCGATCTCCCGCAGGGAAAAGCGCGTGTTGATAATGTCCAGGATTTCCTGCTTGGGCACGATGGTGTCCGACTGCCAGTGGTTGGCATTGCCCACATCCATGAACTCAATGAAACGGATGGCAAAGTCATGCTCAAGCGAGAACGTCACCAGATCGATAATCTCGTCGTCATTCACGCCACGTTCGATGACCGCGTTGAGCTTAATCGGCGAGAAGCCGTGCTCCTTGGCCACAAACAGGCCGTGCAGAACTTTCTGCAAGTCGCCGCGCTTGGTGATGCGTCGAAAACGGTCGGGTTTGAGGCTGTCGAGGCTGACGTTCAGCCGGCGTAAGCCAGCCGCTTTCAGGACCTGGGCCTTTTCCGCCAGGGTTGAGCCGTTCGTGGTGAGACACAGATCACGCAGGCCGTCGAGGCCGGACAGGCTTTTGATGAGTTGCTCAAGGTCGCGCCGGGCCAAGGGCTCGCCCCCGGTCAAACGAATTTTTTCAACCCCGAGTTGAATAAACAGGCGGGCCAGCCGTGTGATTTCCTCAAACGTCAGCACCTCGCTCTTGTCCAGCCAGTCGTAGTCGTCCAGCGGCATGCAATAGGTGCAACGAAAATTGCACCGGTCGGTGACGGAAATGCGCAGGTCTTTGAGCGGGCGTTGCAGGGTATCGAGCACGAGTCGGTTTCTCCCTTTCTTTCAGTCTGTCCTGTATTATATCTATCTCGCCTGTTGAGCAAAGATGCCGGTTCGTCCACCGCTGTTTATATTGACATATTCGTGTCTCCTCAATATGCCTTATGCCTTGACCTATGCGAAAAAAAGATCGAGTGCGACTCACGACCGTCAAGGGAGCAGAGCCGTTGCCAGGCGTTGACCTGGATGATGCTGCCTCGCTGGCCGACTTGCTGGAGCAGGAAGATGCTTCAGAGCCATCGCTCAAACGGAGGTCTCCCGCCGAGAAGGTCCGGCTCCATAGAGAAGGATATGAGCGCCATCCAGCGAGCGAGGACGAATTGACGCCCGTGCCGGGAGCCAGGACATGGCCGAGGTAAATCGTGCGGAGATTTGACCGTTCACGAGGAGGAGGAACGCATGCGTATCAAAGACAAGGTCGCGCTGGTGACGGGCGGCAGTCGAGGCATAGGCCGGGCGATTTGTTTGCGTCTGGCCGAGGAGGGCGCCAAAGTCGCCATTGCCGATATTCTGGAAGACGAAGCCCGGAAAACAGCCGACGATATTCTGGCCGCAGGCGGGCAGGCGCAAGTGGTCAGGACCGATGTGACTCAGCTCGGGCAGGTCCAGACCTGCGTGAGACAGGTAACGGATAGCTGGGGACCGGTTGACGTGCTGGTGAATAATGCCGGTTGGGACAAGATCGAGCCCTTTCTCCAGAGCGCGCCCGAGACCTGGGAGAAGGTGATTGCGATCAATCTGCGCGGCCCGATTAATTTTTGCCATACGGTGGCGGCGCAGATGGCCGAGCGCGGTCAGGGTAAGATTATTTCGATCAGCTCGGATGCCGGCCGGGTCGGCTCGACCGGAGAGGCGGTCTATTCCGCCTGCAAGGCCGGGATTATCGGCTTTTCCAAAACGCTGGCGCGTGAACTGGCGCGCGCAAAGATCACTGTTAACGTGGTCTGTCCCGGTCCCACGGATACGGCCCTGCTCCAGCAGGTTTCGTCAGGAGAAAAGGGAGCCAAAATTATCAGCGCCATGACCCGTGCGGTCCCATTTCGACGGTTGGGTCAGCCCGAAGAAATTGCCAACGCCGTCGCGTTTTTTGCCTCGCCGGACGCGGATTTTGTGACCGGCCAGGTCCTGTCCGTCAGCGGTGGGCTGACCATGGCCGGCTAGCGTCAAAAGGAAGACGCGCATGCGTTTCGCAGACAAAGTAGCCCTTATCACCGGCTCTTCGCGGGGCATCGGCCGGGCGATTGCCCTGCGGCTGGCGTCCGAGGGGGCAAGGATCGGCGTGAATTACCGCCGCAATACGGCCGAAGCGGAAAGGGTTGCCGCCGAGATCGCACAGCGGGGCTCCGAGGCGCTGCTGCTCCAGGCCGATATGAGTGATGCCGAGGCGGTCCGGGCGATGTTCCGGCAGGTGAAAGAAGCGTTCGGCCATCTGGATATCTTGATCGCCAATGCCGCGGCCACCGCCTTTCGGCCGCTGCTGCGTCAAGGCGAGCACAATGTGACACGGACCTTTGATCTGACCATCACCGGCACCCTGGTTGCCGTGCAGGAAGCGGTGCCCCTGATGGCCGGCCGCCAGGGAAAGATCGTCACCATATCCGGCATCGACTCCCTGCGTATGCTGGCCGGTCACGGCTTGCTGGGTGCGGCCAAGGCTGCCCTGGAAAACATGACGATGTACCTGGCGCACGAACTCGGCCCACACGGGATTGCCGTCAACGGCATTAATCCCGGCCTGATTCAGACCGACTCCGCTCAAATGTACGCGGGCGGGGAGGCTGCCTACGCGCAGTACGAACGCGATGTCATTCCCCAGACTCCGGCCGGCCGGACAGGCCGACCAGAAGATATTGCCGCGGTGGCCGCCTTTCTCTGCTCCGAGGATGCCGATTTTATTCGTGGCCAGACCCTGCTTGTGGATGGCGGGCTGCTGTCATCGTCTATTGCGAGCCGGGAGCGCGAGTAAGTGCTTTGACTGAAGCCTCCTGACGGATGGTCGGGCGGGCAGGGCATCCGTTCAACCTCTGTCGCCAGACCACCGGCTTTGGTATGTTACAAGCCTCGCACGAGTGATACGCATGGAGTGATACAGGAGGGATGTCCGATGGCTGAACACATCAAGGTCAAAATCAAACCACTCACCGCCGAAGCATTTGCGCCGTACGGGAAAGTCCTGGAACAGAAAAAGCTGATCTATCCCGAGGTCGAAGAGGGTCGGGTGGCCATGGAAATGCTGTCGTTTCAGTATCGACCCAATGCCAGAATCATGGATCAGATGGCCATCCATTTTTCCTACAACCAGACCTTTATCCCAGTGCAGGGCTCTTTGATTCTGGTCGTCGCTCCGCCCCCCGACAGCCGCGAGGGAGGCCCGGAGGAATATGCGTTCGATTATGACAACGTGGCAGCCTTTAATGTCGATCCCGGTCAGGCGGCCTTCATCTATAAGGGCACTTGGCACAACGCGCTGACCCTGGGCCAAGAGTGCTCGTTTATTAATGTGACCCGCAAGAACAAGGGTGAAGGCATCAGCCCCGCCGGTGAGATGGAAGGCAAGATCGAGCAGGCCCACGCCGTGCGGTCATATGTCGAATTCGTGGACATGAAGAAGCGGGACGGGCGGGTGATTGAACTCGAAGTCTGAGGAGGGGGACCGTGACGTATAAGATCATCTCTGCCGACTCCCATATGTGCGAGCCGCCGACGCTGTGGGTGGACCGCATAGAGAAACGGTTTCGTGACCAGGCTCCCAGGGTGATCAAAAACCCCGGCGATAAAAAAGGCCACTTCTTTATGTGCCAAGACCTGCCGCCGCTGCGCCTCTCTGGGGCGTTTGCCGCGGGGCAGACGTTTAATAAAGACTTCATGGAAGCTGGCCCCGAAGACGCCCTGCCCGGCGGCTGGGACCCCGCGGCCCGGCTGAAAGACATGGAGTTGGACGGGATTCAGGCCGAAGTCCTGTATACCACCTGCGCCTTTGTCCTGTTCTGGCTGGAAGACGCCGCGCTGCAACAAGCCTGCTTCCGGGTCTATAACGACTGGCTGGCCGAGTTTTGCCGTTATGACTCTAAGAAGTTCGCCGGTCTGGGATTGATCTCCCTGTTTGATATCGAGCAGGGCTGCGCCGAGCTTGAGCGCTGTAAAAAGATGGGTCTCAAGGGAGCCATGATCTGGGCCTCGCCGCCCGATGACCAGCCTTACGGCTCGGCGGCCTATGAGCGCTTCTGGGCAGCGGCCCAAGAGCTTGAGATGCCCCTGTCGCTGCATCTGGCGACTGGGCGCAGCAAGGACAGCCAACAGGACGAGTCGGATATTGCCGAACTGTATGTGCGCATGATTATTCGGCCCAGTGAGATGCAGCACTCCTTTTTGCGGTTGGTCTTTACCGGGGTGCTGGAGCGTTTCCCCAATCTCAAGTTTGTCTCCGCCGAGGGCGATATCGCCTGGGTGCCGCACCTATTGGAGCGTGCGGATAAATACTACCGGCGGTTTAAGGAAGGCTATGGGGTGAAGCTGTCGCTCAAACCGAGCGAGTACTTCCAGCGCCAGATGTATGCCACTTTTATCGATGATCCCACGGGGCTCAAAACCTATCATCTAGCCGGCGGGGCGGATAACTTCATGTGGTCCACCGATTATCCGCATCAGGCCTCAACCTTTCCGCACACTCAGGAAGCGCTGGAGCGCGCCTTTCAGGATGTGCCGGAAGCAGATAAACAGAAGATTACGCGCGATAACGCGTCGAAGTTATACGGATTGCCAGTGGAGTAGGCATATGCAGACACAACACAACGGAAACGGCAGCAATGGCACTTCTTTTTCCTGGCCGGCAGAGGGCGGCGCGCGGGTGCCCTATCAGGTCTTCTATGACCCTGACATCTACGCCCAGGAGCAGAACAAGCTCTTTCGCGGCCCCATCTGGAATTATGTGGCGCTCGAAGCCGAAGTGGCGCAGCCGGGTGATTTCAAAGCCACCTTTATCGGCGACACGCCCGTTGTGGTCACGCGCGACAAAGCGGGCGGGCTCAACGCCTTCGTGAATCGCTGCGCGCATCGCGGCGCCATGGTCTGCCGGGAACTGAGCGGCAACCGTCCGACCCATACCTGCATCTACCACCAGTGGAGCTATGATCTCAAAGGCAATCTGACCGGGGTGCCGTTCAAGAAAGGGATTGGAGGTGTAGGCGGCTACGGTGAGGATTTTGATCGGGCCAAACACTCGCTCCAAACACTCCGCGTCGCCGCCTATCGCGGCCTGATCTTTGCCTCGTTCAGCCCGGACGTTGAACCGCTTGAGGACTATCTCGGTCCGCCCATGCGGGAATGGCTGGACCGTCTTTTTCATCGTCCCATCCGAGTCCTGGGCCATACCCGCCAGTGGGTGAACGCCAACTGGAAGCTGTATTTTGAAAACGTCAAAGACCCGTATCACGCCAGCCTGCTGCATATGTTCCACGCCACGTTTGGCCTGTACCGCTCGTCGCAACAGGGTGGGGTCATCATGGACGCCCACTCGCGGCATGACGTGCTACACGCCAAGCCGCGGGCCGAGGAAGATCTCTCGACGTATGAATCCGGACTGCACAGTTATCAAAAGGGCTATCAGCTTGCCGACCCGTCCGTGCTCAAAGGGCGGCCCGAGTTTGAGGGCCTCTTTATCCAGACCATCTTCCCCTGTCTGATTGTTCAGCAGATTGCCAATACGCTGGCCGTCAGGCAGGTCCTGCCCAAGGCGCCGGATCGCTTTGAGTTGATTTTCACCTATTTCGGTTATGAGGACGACGACGAGGAAATGCGTGAGATTCGGCTGAAACAGGCCAATTTGGTCGGTCCGGCCGGCCTGATTTCCATGGAAGACGGCTATGCGGCCGAGATTGTCCAGCAATCGGTGACGGGCGACCACAGCGCGACATCCTTTGTTGAAATGGGGGGAACCGAGGTCGCCAACGAACAGAGCCTGATTACGGAAACCGCCATCCGTGGGTTTTGGGGCTATTATCGCGACACCATGGGCTTTCACGCGGGCGCGTAAACGGGGAGGGTGAGGCCATGAGCGGCATGAGTGCTATTGAAACCCGTTTTGCGGTCGAAGACCTGCTGCACGCCTATGTGGCCTGTCTGGATAATGACGAACTCGAAGACTGGCCGAGCTTTTTTGTCGAAGACTGTCTGTATCAGGTCATCCCGCATGAGAATGCGTCGCAGGACCTGCCCATCTCGCTGATCTATTGTGACAGCCGCGGGATGTTGCAGGACCGCGTGACCGCTTACCGTAAGGCCAATTATTACGCGCCCCATCTGTACCGCCACGTGGTCAGCGGGGTGCGGATCATCGGTGAGGACAACGGGGTGATTGAGGCCCGGGCCAACTACGTGGTGCTCCAGACCCACCTCGACCCGGTCGATTACGGCAGCACCGAGGTGTATAGCGCCGGTGAGTATCGAGACAAAGTGATTATCAACGATGGGGTTGCCAAGCTGAAAGAGAAAATCGTGGTGGTTGACACCAGCCGGATTTCGTCGCTGCTGGCGACGCCGCTGTAACGGTTCTGTCGCACATGAAAAAAACTGTTCGGAAATTTCACAGCTTCGAGGCGGCGGACGAAGCCGAATACGCGTATTACAAATCCTTGTCCGGTGACGAGAAGCTTCAGATGTTGCTTGAGCTCGTCATGCCCGAGAACCCCAATGAGGCAATTATCGAGCGATCTGCGCGAGTTCATCCGCTTGCTGAACACGAAGAATGTTAAATATGTAATTGTGGGTGCCTGGGCGCTCGCCTTCCATGGGCGGCCTCGTTATACCGGAGACTTGGACATTTTTGTTTCGTGCGACCAGGACAACGCGGCACAGTTGACAGACGTACTCGACGAGCTCGGATTCGGTGGTGTTGGCATCGGGCGTGAGGACTTTTTGCAAGAAGATATAGTGATTCAGCTCGGTATGGTGCCGAATCGGATCGATCTGCTCACCGGGATCAGCGGGGTGACGTTCGAGGAAGCGTGGGCCGGACGAGAGGTCGGACATCTCTCAGGGGTCGAAACCAATATCATAGGCCGGGAACATTTGATCAAAAACAAGCGGGCGACAAACCGTGAAAAAGATCGTGGGGATGTCGAACTGCTAGAAAAGACCAAGTCCTGAAGGGGGGCATCGCAGCTATTCAAACTCCAGCGCCTCTTCGTCGGCAGTCCGGGGAGCATGACGCACGGCCCGCTTTCCAGCGCCCCAGACGATTGCCAGTGAGAGCACACTCCACAGCCCGGCCCAGATAAAAGCCGGCACTGCGGTCAGTTCCGCCAAAATGACCGCGTCTGTGCGTGCGCCGACAAACAAGAAATCCGTTAGGTCATACACGGCGTACAGCGAACTCGTGACCGCCAGGATGTCCACGATGTAGTGCGTGCCCGGAAAGGGCCGTCGCGAGAGTAGGGCAAAGCTCAGGGCCGTCCCGCAGCCAAACACCAGCCCAAAGCCATTACGCACAAAAACGAGCGTCACCAGCCCGAAGAAGACGGCCAGTCCAAAAAAGATCGCTGAAGCCCATTCGTCCCGGGTTGAGAGCAGGAGCAGCAGGCCGCCAAAAAGCGCACTGCCGACATAGCCGGCGGAGGCAATAATCAGCGGGTTGCCACCGACGTGCTGGACATAGCCCGACTGCCACGGTGTCACCACCATGGAGATCACCTGTCCGCCGGTGAGAACCGTGGTGAAGGCATGGCCCGCTTCGTGGATAAAGACCACGAAAATTTTAATCGGATAGAGAAACGGCGTATGCCAGAAGAGGAGTGACACAAAGCCGATGGTGAGGAAAACCAGTAGTTGGCGGAGGTTGAGTGGTCGGAGGTGTTGGCTGTTCGGCATCAGAATGTCGTTCTCCAGCGATTCTCAGAGCGCCCCTCTGATATAGCCCGAGGAAAGGTCCGTCGCTAGGGATGGACCTTTCCCAGCTCTGTGACGAGATCGACTTTGCGGTCTGACACGGATATATCAGGAAAATCTCGGGGACGGCAGAAAGGACCAGCATGGACTACGGAATTATTTTGCCCCATTTCAGCGCCTTTGCGCATAAAAACCCGGCTGAGCGGATTTTGACTGCGGCCACAACCGCGGAAGCGCTGGGCTATCGGACGTTGTGGGTGGCCGACCACGTTGTCTTCCCGTCCAAGATTGAGGGGAGTTATGCTTTCAATCCGGAAGACCCTTTTCTTGACCCGCTCACCGTCCTGGCGGCCCTGGCGTATAAGACGACAACAGTCAAACTCGGCACTGCAGTCCTGATTCTTCCCTACCGGCATCCCTTAGCCGCGGCAAAGGCGCTTGCCACCATCGATGTCTTATCCGGCGGGCGGACGGTTGTCGGCGTGGGGGCGGGCTGGCTGGAACAGGAATTTACCGCCCTGGGCACGTCGATCACGGAACGAGGGGCTCGCACGAACGAGACTATGGATATCTTCAAGGCGGTCTGGACGCAGGAAACGCCGGCGTTTGCCGGCAAACATTTTCAGTTCGCCGACATTAAATTCATTCCCAAGCCGGTGCAACAACCACATCCGCCCATTCTTGTCGGGGGGATGACCAAGGGTGCCCTGCGCCGCATAGCGCGGCGCGGCGACGGCTGGATTGCCATGGGCAAGGGGCCGGACGACATCCAAGAGCCTTTGGCAACCCTGCGGGAATTGACCGCTCAGGCGGGCCGCAACCCGGACGACTTGCAGATTTGTATGTTGCCGCTCGGGGCACCGAGTGTGGATCAACTGATTCAGGATATTCCGCGCTACGCCGACCTGGGGGTGCATCACGTCTATCTGTCGTTCCGGGCCTGGACGAATGAATTTGCCGAACTCATGCGCCTCATGGAACACTTTGCAACGGAAATGAAGCTGGCCTAGCCCGGAGAAGGAGACCCGATGAGTGACAAGAAGTGGCCGATTGAACACCCCGACCGCATTCAGCTCTATTCACTGGCCACCCCGAACGGCCAGAAGGCGGGTATTGCGCTGGAAGAATTGGGGCTGGCGTATGAAGCCCACAAGGTGAATATCCTGGAGAACGAGCAGTTCAGCGAGGAGTTTATCGCGGTCTGTCCCAACTCGAAAATCCCCGCCATGGTTGACCCTGACGGTCCGGGTGGGAAGCCGCTGTCCATCTTTGAGTCCGGGGCCATATTGTTATACCTGGCGGAGAAGACGGGGAAGCTGCTGCCGGCGGACCCCCACCGGCGCAGCGAATGTATCCAGTGGTTGTTCTTTCAGATGGCTGGGGTTGGTCCCATGTTCGGGCAGTTCGGCCACTTCTACAAATTCGCCAAAGAGCGTATTCCGTATCCGACCGAGCGCTATACCAATGAAGCCCGGCGGCTCCTGGGCGTGCTGGAAAAACGTTTGGCCGGCCGGAACTATGTGATGGACGATGAGTACACGATTGCCGACATCGCGACCTTTCCCTGGGTCGGCTGCCTCGACTGGGGCTATGGGGCGCGTGAAGATTTGAAGCTGGACGCGGATTTCCCCAATGTGGTTGCCTGGTATGCGCGCTGCACCGAAAAGCCGGCCTCGGTGCGCGGCGCCAAGGTATGCGGCTTTTCGGACGATTAACGCTATGGAGACAGACAGCGGACCCGATTTGGTGGTCGATATTTTTATTGACGGGCGGCTGGTAAACCCGAGTGAGATACCGGCTGCGGTTGCGAGCGAGATTGAAACGTCGGCTTTAGCTTCGGCATCCGGCCGGCTGACGGCCGAAGGCGTTGTGTACGAGTGGTCTACGCGGCCCTGCGTGTACCCGTAGACTTGGCAGTAGGGGAGAGTCATGCGAAAAAATCTCCGTCCCGAAGACCTGGGAGACTTCTTGGATCAACCCAAGTGCGCAACCTTGGCGACACATTTCAAGGACGGGACGATTCTGATGTCGCCCGTCTGGCACGAGTGGAAAGACGGCGGATTTACGGTAGTGGTCCCGAGCGATGATATTAAAGCCCGTCACATTCGGCGCGATACGAAAGTGAGTATCAGCGTTGCCGAAGATAGCGCTCCCTACCGGGGGATTGAGGTGCGCGGGGAGGCAAGTATCGAGCGAACGGACGCGTTTGAGACAACCCGGCGTATCGCCGGGCGATATCTGGGAGTTAAGCAGGGCTCGGCCTATGTTGAAAACTTCCGTGAGGCCGACCTCGTGCTGATCCGGGTCAAACCGGGGGTGCTGCGGGCCTGGGATTTTGCCGACGAGGCGGAGTTAAGTTGAGACCTGTAGGTCGGAAGAGGCTGCGCTCTCCCGACACTATAGGGATGGCCTTACTTTGCCGCCGGTGCGCTGGCCGCTGGGTGACCGCTTGGGGCGCTCCGGTTCGCGCTGCTCCCGGCGTTGAGCAAGGACTGTCTGTGCAGGGCCGCCGGATGCGGCGTGCTGAGCCGTGATCCCTTGCCGTACAGCTTCTCGCGCAACGTGCCTTCCCGATATTCCTTTTGCATGCGACCGCGTTTTTGCAGTACGGGCACCACTCCGTCAACAAATTCCTCAAAGGAACCCGGCGTGGTGGCATAGGCCAGGTTAAATCCGTCAACCCCCGCGTCGATCCAGTCCTCGAACTGGTCGGCAATGCTCTCCGGCGTACCGACCAGAACCGGTCCGGCCCCACCAATACCGACGTAGCGGGCGAGGTCACGCAATGTCCATTTGCGATTCGGGTCACCCTCGGTAAAGCTGTGAACGAGGGTGCGAATGGCGTTCGTCTCGATATACTCAAGTGGCTGGTCCGGTTCAAATTGCCCAAAGTCGATGCCACTCCAGCCGCTTAACAAGGCCAGCCCGCCATCGTAGCTGCACTGCTCAAAGTACTCTTCATAGCGGCGTTTGGCGGCGGCTTCGGTCTCACCGGTAATCACTTTCATATATGCAAAACACAGGATGTCCTCCGGGTTCCTGCCGTTCTTGCGGGCGATCTTGCGGATATCCTTAATATACTGGCCATCGACCTCAGGCTTTGAACCGATGACAAAAACAGCTTCCGCATGCTGCGCCGCAAAGGCACGACCACGGTCTGAGGCACCCGCCTGAAACAAAACGGGCGTCCGCTGCGGGGAGGGTTCAGCCAGGTGGCAGCCTTCAACCTTATAGTATTTGCCTTCATGTCTGACATCGTGGACTTTGGTTGGGTCGGCATAAATCCCGCGCTTCACATCCTTGAGCACGGCATCATCTTCCCAACTCTTCTCCCACAGTTTGTAGCACACGTCGCAGTACTCATCCGCGATGTCGTAGCGATTATCATGCTCTGCTAAACCGGCCTGGCCGTAGTTGCGGCCAGCACTTTCGAGATATGACGTCACGATATTCCAGGCGATCCGGCCTTTGGTCAGATGGTCCAAGGTGGAGATGAGACGAGCAAACGTGAACGGGTGGTTTTGGATGATGGAACTCGTAAAACCAAAACCGATATGCTGGGTGGCATAGGCCATGGCCGGGATGAGCAGCATGGGGTCGTTGACCGGTATCTGGGCGGCTTCGGTCAGCGCGGCCTCCCGGTTGCCGCGAAACACATCGTACACACCGAGTACGTCGGCCAGGAAGATAGCATCGAACTTTCCCCGCTCGACGATCTTGGCGAATTCGACCCACTGATCGAGGTCGGTGTACTCGGTCATATGGTCATCGTCGCGAACCCACAGGCCGGGTGACTGATGGACCACACAGTTCATATGAAAGGCGTTGAAATAGATGCGTCTCTTCATGGATTCTCTCCTCTCCCCTCTCTCCTCATATGCAAGCCGGTCTCGATATTCAAGCCGAAAAATGGGGTCGCGGATTTTCTACCAGGCTCCCGAATGGCGGGATACAAAAGCAGAAGCGGGGGGGAAGTGTCAAGTAGAGGAATACGCCTTGCCATAGAAGGCGAGCGGGCGATATGATTCAGGACCAAATTCCGAGCGGTCCCTGCTCATAACTGGGAAGGAAAACGCATGACGAGAATCTCCACATCGGGTCGGCTCAACTACCTCGATTCCTCTCTTCAGAGTTCGCTCTACCGCAACGGCAAAGTGCTCCTCCGCCGTGATGCGGACGGCAGCGACAGCGACATGCAGGGAGTCATCTTTGATGAGCGGCAGATGCCGGTCCACAATGCTCGACTGCTCGACGGGCAGAACGGACAGGCGCCGCGCAGCCTTGAGACAAACGGCTTTGAACTGCTGACTCGCCCCCTTGAGCGTCCAGACTTCGACTTTTTCGATCATCAGGAAGTCGTTCAGGACTACTACCGCCAATGCGCCCGGATCGTTAGAGAAGCGACCGGAGCGGCCTCCGTCGCGGCTTTTGACCATAATGTCCGGTCGGCCGCGGGCAAGCAGAGCAAGCGCCGTATTCGCGGTGGGCAGCAGGTGCAGGGACCGGCCTCTATCGCCCACGGGGACTATACCCTGCGGAGCGCTCCGGAGCGGTTGCAACAGCTTGCCCGACCGCCCGGCGGCAACGACACCCTGCGCTCGGTGCTCGACCAGGGGCAGTCGCTCATTGAGCCCGAGAAGGCGAACCAAGCCCTCGCCCCAGATGGACGCTTCGCCATCATTAATGTCTGGCGCAATATCGCTACGGAGCCGGTCGCAACCCATCCTCTCGCGTTATGTGATGCGCAGAGCGTACATCCCGAAGACCTGGTGGTATTCGAGATTCACTATCAGGACCGGGTGGGAGAGAATTATTTTTCCAAGTACGCCCCGCGCCACCAGTGGTACTCCTATCCGGCGATGGCCCGGGATGAGGCTCTGCTGATCAAGCAGTGGGACTCGGCCGGACCGATCGCCCGCTCAGAGGGACACCGGGCCGATAGCGACGACACAAAAGCGCCGTGTACCTTCAGTTTTCACACCGCCTATCAGGACCCGGAAACTCCTCGCGATGCACCCGAGCGGTGGAGTATCGAGGTTCGGTGTATCGCCCTGTACGCCTGAATGAGAACGGTAGGGGCAACCCCCTGTGGTTGCCCGGTGGGGCTCATGACGGCTGACGAAAATAGGCCCGCGCCCGGTCTTCGGCCTGAGTGTGAATCAGCAGGGTCAGCAGAAGACTGCTACCCAGGGTTGAGGCGATAAGCGCATAGGACAGAGCAGAGTAGCCGATGTGGGCCACCGCCAGTCCCCCGATAGCCGCCCCAATCGCATAGCTGGCATAGCCGCTACCGGATAAGACTCCGGTCAACGTTCCTCTCGCCGTTCCGCCCACCTCAACGCCGACAACAAAGAGAAGGGTTGCCAGCGGCATGGTAAGCACCATAAACGCGCTGGTGACCGCCACGCTCAGCCACAGGCCGTCGTCTAATACAAAAGCGGCCATGCCAGGCAGGATCGCGATGAGTGCTGTAACCGCTGCTATGGACAAACGCCCTCGGCTCTTCCCTATTTTCCCACCCAGAAAGAGACCACAGGTCGTGCCGAGGGCGACAATGGAAACCGGCAAAGCGAGCTCTGCGGTGCTGAGCTGATACGTCACTTGGAGAAAAGGTGGAAAGAAGGTCATAATGAGTCCGTAGGCGGTCCGGACGGTCAGGTTGGTGAACGCCAGCAGCCAAGTCACAGAAAAACGTCCGACCTGTCTCAGGCGGCTGCCAAGGATGAGCAGCTTCCGCTGCTCATTACGCTCCGGTGTATAGAGAAACACCATCAGCATGCATAACAGTAAAGCCCCGCCAACGGAAAAGAACGCTGCTCGCCAGCCGGCATAGGCGGCAATGAGGGTGACGAACGGGACACCGAGCACGCTGCTCAGCCCCGGTTGAGTCGTTACCACGGCGACCCCCAGCGCCCGTTTTTCAGAGGGCAGGAGGTCGCCGAGCAAGGCGATACACGTGGGTGGGACCATGCCTCCGCCTACGCCGGCGAGGATACGGAAGACTGCTGCGCTGGACAGATTCGGCGCCAGGGCTGTTCCGATTGAAGCCAGGCCGACCAGCAATGCACCAGCCAGTAAAATCGGCTTTCGGCCATAGGCGTCGGAGAACGGACCAACGACAATGGCCGTTGCGGCCCAGGCGACGGCGGCCGAGGTGACGAGTTGGGCCACGGCCGGAACGGTGGTGTGCCAGTCGTGCGACATGGCGACCAACAGCGGCCCCAACATGCTGAGCGCGGTCAAGACGGCAAAAACCGTACAGCCGATTGTGATAAGGAATATGGGCGTGTTGACGGGGTGGACTGGTTCTGACGAGGTTGGCATGGATGCGTGTGACGAATCGCGCTATCAGGTTGCCGCGGACAGAGCAACAACCGGTGTGCCTTAGGCAAGACTTAACGATATATTCAGGGGAGGAAAGGTTGGCAGTCTATCAGCTTGACTGTTGTCATAAGGCACACAATGTCTTAATCTTTCGATGTGGGGCGTTATCGTTGGAGTTCTGAAAAAAGCCTTCAACTCAAGAGGTTAAGGGGCATTAGTTTTGAGCAAGCGGTCATGCACATTGAGCAGGGCGATGTGCTTGATATTATTATCCACCCAAACTCGAACAAGTATCCTGGCCAGCAGGTACTCATCCTGAATATTAATGGATATGCTTATGCCGTTCCCTTTGTCGAACAAGGAGAAGACCGTTTTTTGAAGACCATTATCCCGAGCCGAAAACTTACGAAACAATATCTCAGGTGATCTATGCCAAAATATTATCTAGACGATGAAGAAAAGGAACTCATTGAGTCTATTGAGAAGGGTGAGTGGCAATCGGTCAAAAAGGTCAAACAAGAGATCACGAAGCATCAGACGTATGCCGCGAATACTCTTCGAAAAGACAAGCGAGTGAACATCAGAATTTCTTCTCAGGACTTAGAGCAGCTCCAGGCCAGGGCGGTAGAAGAGGGTATTCCATACCAGACGCTCATGGCGAGTGTCCTCCATAAATTTATTTCCGGACGTCTCGTGGAGCGGCCTCGATAACCTGCCTGAAACAGGCAGTCTGAGAAGAGAGTCGGCATGACGAAAAAAGTCTGCATTGTCACCGGCGTTGGACAAGGAACAGGGCAGGGGGTTGTCCGTCGGTTCGCCGAGGGTGGCTACCGGGTTGCCATGCTGGCCCGCAATACGGAACGCCTCACCCAGTTTGAGCGGGAGATTGCCGAAACCACGGCATATCCGTGTGACATCAGCAATGAAGCGGAAGTGAACGCCACGGTTGCGGCCGTTGCCGAGCAGCTCGGACCCCCAACCGTCCTGATTCATAACGCCGTCAGTTTTGATGCGATCTTTGGCACCTTCCTGGAGATTGACCCTGCGGCTCTCCAACACAACTTTCAGGTCAATACCATGGGGCTGCTGTATATGGCGCGGGCGGTGGCACCGTATATGCTCGAAGCCGGACAGGGCGCGATCATGGTGACGGGCAATACGGCGTCGAGACGGGGCCGCCCGCAATTTGCCGCCTTTGCGCCCACCAAAACCGCTCAGCGGATTCTTGCCGAATCCATCGCCCGTACCCTCGACCCGCAAGGCATCCATGTGTCTTTTCTGGTCATCGACGGTGGCATTGATATGCCGTTTGCCCGCACCTTGCTTGCGGACAAACCGGACGACTTTTTCATTAAAACGTCGGCGATTGCCGACACGATCTGGCACGTCGTCCACCAGGACCGCTCGGGCTGGACCTTTGAGATTGACATCCGGCCGTTCGGGGAGGAGTGGTAGGCCAGCAATCCAGAGAGAGGCTGTTACATTGCCAGATAGGTATTGATCGCCTTCTTTCCGTCCACGACAAGAGCAATATCAACGCTCTCGATTGCCGGTTGTGTCGTCAGTTCCAAGGTTGTTCGAACGTCGTTCACGGCGTGCTCGGTGACATCGGCGATAACGTAGAGTTTACGCTTCCCGAGATCGGCCAGGGTATGGATGAGAGTCACACCGGGAAAGGGATTCATGAGCCGTTCCTGGACGACTTGGGCCGCGGCTCTATTCTCTGTATGACTCGCTCCTGCGCGCCAGGTGATGGTAATTAACACATCCATATACACCTCCCGTGTGAAAGAGTGCCTGCCTATGGCCTGCTTGTTGTACTGTTTTTTGACGAGGCTGCAAACCGTCCCTTCTGACGCAGAACTACCTGGGAGGCTTGTCCGATATTGCGTCTGAGACAGGCCGGTGCGGAGAACCCCTCACACCGGGTATTTACTCAGCGCGGTGTTGTTCTCTCTCCAGGAGTGGTATGAGACTGGCAAGGAGGCCAGAACTGGTAACCAGACGCGAGGGAAGGGGGATTCCTCTTGATATGACTACACAAGCGCACAACGACCGGGATGCGGGCACGAACGGTACGGTCTGGCACGAGGCTTACCCGGAACTCGGAACCGAGCCGATTCCGATTGAGCCGTGTGTTTCTCCAGAATATTTCGAGTTGGAGCGAGAGCGCATCTATAAGCAGACCTGGCTCAACGTGGGCCGTATTGAACAGCTTCCTCGGCCGGGGGACTATTTTGTTCAAGACCTGCCCGTCTGTGATACGTCGGTCATCCTGACGCGCGGCCGGGAAGGAGCCCTGCACGCGTTCCATAATATGTGTTCCCACCGGGGCAATAAGGTCGTGTGGGATCAGAAGGGGTCGCGTCAGAACTTTACGTGTAAATTTCACGGCTGGAGCTATGGTCTCAACGGCGATCTGCGATTTGTTCCGGATGAAGCGCGCTTTTGCGATCTCAAAAAAGGTCGGCTCGGTCTCACGCCGGTCCGGGTCGATGTGTGGGAAGGCTTTATTTTTATCAACCTCAACCCGACTCCCACGGAAACCCTTCAAGAACATCTCGGCGAGCTTGGGGCTGGGTTGGAGGGCTATCCGTTCGCGCAGCTGACGACCTGCTATGCCTGGCATACGGAACTGAAGGCCAACTGGAAGGTGCTCAAAGACGCCTTTCACGAAGCCTATCACGTGCCCTTCCTCCATAAACGTTCTCTGCCCGATTCGTTTACCAGCCCGGACAATCCGTATGCCCATGCTTTTGCGTTTAAGCTGTATGCACGCAACCACCGCATGTCCGTCTTTGGGAATCCCGGCCATCAGCCGAGCCCGGTCGAACTCCTGGCCCATCGCTTCGGGTCGTCGATTGTCCGACGCGACTGGGAGATGGAGGGCTTACCGCCAGGGGTGAATCCGACCCGGAGCCCGTTTTGGGCCTTTGACGCCAATATGATTTTTCCTAATTTTGATGTGTTTGTTTTTGACGGTACTTACCTGACGCACCATTTCTGGCCGCTCGCGCCGGACCGGACCCTCTGGGAGGTCAAGACGTATTTCCCCGACGCCCGCAATGCCGCGCAGCGTTTTAGCCAAGAGTACAGCAAGGTGCTGCTGCGCGAGGCATTGCTGGAGGACGCCAGTACCCTAGAAGCAACCCAATCCATGCTGGCCTCGGGCGCGAAAAAAGAATTCGTGCTCCAAGACCAGGAACTCTTGGTCCGGCACGGACACAAAGTCATAGAGGATATAGTCGGTTTCTACCGGGCCGGGGCATAAATGCCGGCGGTGTGATATTGACCGAAAAGCCAGAACATGTTTTAGATTCGGGCTTCACCACGTCGTGTGTGTCCCGACCGGGTTCCCGGTCAACGAATATGGACATCGGACCATGGAATAGGAAAACCAACCCAGGGAGGCAATGGAATGAGTGCAACACCAAACGGAACTCTGGCAAACGGCAACGGCTCGGCCAGCGGCTATAAGTGGCACAATAAATATCCTCATCTCGGGACCGGCCCGGTTCCGGCGGATGTGTTCACCTCGCAAGAGCAGTTTGAACTGGAGCGCGAGCGGATTTTCAAGAAAGTCTGGCTAAACGTCGGGCGGGTGGAACGGATTCCGAATCCGGGCGACTATTTTGTCCAGGATCTGGCCGCGTGTAATACCTCGGTCATTGTCGTCCGCGGCAAAGACGGGACCGTGCATGCCTTTCATAATATGTGCTCGCACCGGGGCAATAAGATTGTGTGGGATCAGGGCGGGACGTGCCAGAATTTCACCTGCAAGTTTCACGGCTGGAGCTATGGGCTGGACGGGCGGTTGAAATTCGTACCGGACGAAGAGAGCTTTTTCGATCTTAAGAAAGAGACCCTGGGAATGACGCCGGTAGCGGTGGATGTGTGGGAAGGTTTTATCTTCGTCAATGTCGATCCCAATCCGACCGAGACCCTACCAGAGTATCTGGGCGACCTGGCAACCGGACTGGAGGGCTACCCATTTGGCAAATTTTCAACCACCAGTACCTCGTGGACCTCGGAGGTGAACGCCAACTGGAAAGTCATCAAGGATGCCTTTCAGGAAGTGTACCATATTGCCTTTTTGCACAAACGCTCCATCCCGGACTCGTTTACCAGCAAAGACAACCCCTACGCCCACAGCCTGGAT
>JAJDTY010000052.1 GCA_022826945.1 Candidatus Binatia bacterium | reverse complement strand
GCGAGATATTTGCGTGCAGTCGCACGATTCTTTGAGGTACCTGTACGCCCGGATACCGACGTGATGCAGGTAACAAAGGTTGGCGACGGCTTTCGCCTCGATACGGCCGACGAAACCTTGCAAGCCAAGCACGTCATTTGGGCCGCTGGCGAGTTCCAATACCCACGCTTAAGCGGGTTTGTTGGTAGCCAATTGTGTCGCCACACCGCGACCATCGCCAGCTATGAAGAGCTTGACGGTGACGACTTCATCGTTGTGGGTGGCTACGAAAGTGGTGTCGACGTGGCCTACCACCTGGCGTGTCGCGACAAACGAGTGCGGTTGTTCGACAAGGGTTGCCCGTGGGAGGACGAGAGTTCCGATCCCAGTGTCGCGCTTTCCCCGTTTACACTCGAGCGGATGCGTGAAGACCGGTTTGTTGAGCAAGTAGAACTGTTTCCGCACACACCCATCGAATCGGTCACTCGCGTGGACGCCATGTATGAAGTCACGGCTCAGGACGGGCAGCGGTTTCAAACCCGCGTGCCGCCACTATTGGCAGGTGGCTTTGGGGGGAGTCACAAGTTAGTCGCGGATTTGTTTGAACGACGCGACGATGGCTCTCCGCTTCTGAGCGAACACGATGAATCGACCATCGTACCGGGAGTGTTTCTCTGCGGCCCCGCAGTTCGCCATAACAATTACGTCTTCTGTTTTATCTTTAAGTATCGACAACGATTCGCTGTGGTCGCCAAAGCAATTGCGACCTCGTTAGGGCTACCGGCGAAAGATCTGGAAGAGTACCGCAATTGGGGCATGTATCTCGATGACCTCTCCTGTTGTGGGGCGGAGTGCGTATGTTGACGGGAAACGACGAAGGGGCCATCGCGTCTGGTGCTGGGCGAAGCCGACTAGCCAGGGTGCGGAGCATCGAATGGCTCGGACAAACGGCTGCCAGTGTTTGCTGGATTAGCAGCATGCTGACTTACGGGCTCAGATCCGGTGGGGATTGGTTGCAGTTGTTTGCTGCATCCGCATGGCTGTTGGCCAACATCGCAGCGGTTGCAAATGCCGAGGCTGATGGAGATGTCGGTAGCACTTCAAGGAGTCGATCAACTCGTCTCCATCAGCCGCAACCTCGATGAGCAGAGCATGCGGCAGGAGTTCGAAGCGTGTCTGATTTGAATGTCGACAGCCCGAGGGGTGTTCTTCGCCGGGGCTGGTCGGCGGCGGTCGGCGACTACGCCATCGCCGGGGGTTGGAGCCTACGCGGTGAGGCACTGATGGTCGGTGATGCTGCGGGTGGCGTCTACGCATTCGACGGTAAATCTGGCGCGACCGCCTGGGCGCGGCGCGGGGCTCATGAGGGCGGTGTGCTCGCGGTGGCGATCCACCCAAGCGGAACCGCGTTCGCTACGGCCGGCCAAGACAGACGGGTCTTAATCTGGAGTGCCGCCGAAGGTCGGGTAAGCCGGGCTATCGATGTCGGAAGCGGTTGGGTAGAAAACGTGGCGTGGTCGCCGGACGGCCAATGGTTGGCGGCCTCCTGCTCTCGGCAGGTTCGTGCGTATGGTGCGGACGGCGCGGAGGTTTGGCGATCTGATGATCATCCCAGCACCGTCAGCGCGATCGCCTGGTGCAGCGCAGAGGAGCTGGCGACGGCCTGTTACGGTCGAGTGACGTTCTTCGACGCGTCCACTGGCGAGCTTCGCCAGAAGCTGGAGTGGAAGGGCTCCTTGGTATCGATGGTACTGAGCCCGGACGGGGATATCGTGGCCTGCGGCAGCCAGGACAACTCGGTGCACTTCTGGCGTCGCTCCACGGAGCAGGACTCCATGATGTCAGGATATCCTGCCAAGCCGTCGGCCCTGGCTTTCGATGACACCGGCACCCTCTTGGCCACCGGCGGAGGGGAGGCGGTGACGGTCTGGAGCTTCCAGGGAAGTGGTCCCGAAGGCACGCGGCCCGGCGTTCTAGAGCTTCACGCTCAACCCGTCACGACGCTTGCCTTCGCTCGCCGCGCGATGCGCCTGGCATCGGGAGGCCGCGATGGTGCCGTGGTTGTGTGGTCGCTTCAGAGAGATGGAGAAGGCCGTCCGATAGGGAATGCGGTTGTAACGGGCGTAGTGGCCGAATTGTACTGGCGGCCAGACGGGCGCGCGCTTGCCGCGCTCGACGCGCGGGGGGGCGTGACGGCTTGGCGGATAGGATGAACAAAGGCCCGAATTGCCCGCGTACGCGCAGTGCTGCGCTCAGGCCTCGTCTTCACTATATTGGGTCTGGCTGTCTAGTAATTCCAAGCCAGCCGGTTTTGACAAATGACACGGCTCCTCTACCCTCGCGGAAGCAGCAAATCCGGTCTGAGCACGGCTTGATGGCGAGAGAGTGCATTCACGGTTGCTTTGGAGACCATCACCGCGTTTGCGTTTTTTGTGGCCAGGCTTTGAGCCAGGTCAACCACCGTAGGCAGGAGTCTTTCCTGCGTCACCACCCGATTCAGCATCCCGACGGAGAACAAATCGGTTGCGCCGTAGTGGCGGCAGGTCAGGATCATTTCCTTGGCGTGCGCCGGTCCCACATGGGCCGCGAGCAGGGTCACCATAGACGGACTCAATGGAGCCCCAAGGTCCACTTCAGGAAACCAGAACTCCGCCCCTTCTACGGCAATTCGTAGATCGCAGCCCAGCACCAGCCCCCAGCCTCCCCCAACCGCATAGCCATTCACCGCCGCGATCGTGATTTGCTCAAGGTGAACCAATGTTGCCAGGACACGCTCCGTCAGCCGTGCCCGGCGAGGGGCGAATTCTCTGAAAATCTTTTCACGCTCGGCCGGATCGCTGACGCCTTTCGTCAGCGACAGATCTGCACCAGCGCAGAAGGTATTACCTGAGCCGGCGAAGATCAGGACCCTGACGTCGGCATCGTCCCGGAGCTGGCATAATAGGCTATCCAACTCCAGCAGAATGTCTTCGTTTAACGGATTGCGTTTTTCCGGTCGATTGAAAGTGAGAGTTGCGACACTCTCTCTTTTTTCCAGTAAAAAATGTCTCGGCATCCTGCCTCCCTAACGAATACGATCCAGTCCCCTGATGTCGAATCGCTCGGACAGACCACCAAAGACACCTCCGTCGGGCTCTCAACCGAAAGGGAATTTTTGGAATGTTCAGAAATCCAACGCCGCTATCGGACTCCTACTCCTTTAAGTAGCTGTCGTCCTGGCCTGCGTAACTAATGCCGTGGTTGTGGCCGCTGTGGACCTCGGTTCCCTTTAAGACTGCGGTTTTCCGCCTAAACTCAAATTTCACACCGTCGTTCAGTATTTTTCCAACGTTCTCATACTGCCATGCACTCACCGTCTTTGCATGCGGACGTGCGGCCACTGTATCGAACCATGCCCTGACTTTCGGGTGCTTCTTCCACACCCCGTCGGGAATGATCTTCCCGGCGTCATGGGAAACGAGATCCTGGTGGGCGGCTAGGTCCGCATAGCTGATCTCGTCGCCGCACACATAAGCACGGTCTTTGAGCCAGTAGGTCTCCAGGAGGCCAAGGGACTCGTATAGAATATAGCGCCCTTTCTTTATCTCCGCGGAAAAGTCCTTATCGTAGCCGTAGATCATTGGGGCGAAGATCGTCCAGTGGAACGCCCCTCCTCCGAGGCGGAGCGTGTAGGCGTACCATTGCAGAAACTGCTGAATAAGCCCTCTTTGCTGTATGTCGCGCCCGAACCAGTGGGCGGGACAGTTAAACTTCTCGTTCAAGTAGAACGCAATGGCCGCACTCTCCCAGATAACGAAGTCGCCATCAACGAGAATCGGCACCTGCCCAGTCGGGTTGTACTTTTCCCGGAACTCCGGCCGCTCGTTGATATTGGTGGTGATATCGACCAACTCGAGTTCAAAGGGAATGTCATTCTCCAGCATGAATTGATGCGCCGCGCGACACGGCTGCGACGCGGGATGATGAAGGTAACGCAAGGTTGTGCTCATCCTAAGCTCCTCCGTCCTCTGTTGGGGTCGATGGGTTAATATACTCGACCTCTTACGAGGCATTGTCGGCTTGTGGAGCGGCATGTCAAGAGGTAAACCCAACACGAGCGCATTTGCACGGCGGGATTTCCTGGTTTATTGAAATGATGGATAAGCGAAGCACAATTTCGAGAGAGGAGGGTTCATATCAATGACGCTTTACGCAGATTCTCGCTACCCCGTTTCTCCCACGATTGAAGCCTTACACGTTGACGAAATGCAGTCCTATGCGCGTGGCGGTACGTGGGGCACCGCAGCACAGAGAACCGCTATTGCCGCCACTGCGCGTATCGCGCAATGCGAACAGGGCTTACAAGAATTGGTCGATGATGAGAAGCTGGGGGCGCAGGCCAAACTCCCTGACGCGGCAGTGCGATTGGCGCGCGCAGTGGCGGTTGATTCGCCCAACATCGACCGCCAGTTCTGCCAGGACATACAAGCTCAGGGTGTGAGCGAGGGCGCGTACGTTGAAATCGTCGCGCTGGTGTCGCGACTCTCCAATATGGACGTCTTTGCCCGCGGTCTCGGCATACCACCCCGAAAATTACTGGAGCCCGCCGACGATATGCTCCCCTCTTTCGAACGCCCCGCTGAAGCCGTCGATGAGGGATTCTTTACCGCGAGTGTCCCCAGCGCTCCAGAGGGTGGTGCATTAGCCGAATCGTTATATGGCGAAAGTCCGGCGGGGAATATTTTTCGCGCCGTGAGCCTCGTCCCTGATGAAGCCCGCCGCGTGATGAGCCTGGTCAGTCAGCAGTATTTCGGAGTTGAGCATTTGCTCAATTTTCACGCCACCTCAGACCACGCACTTTCGCGAGCACAGATAGAACTCGTCGCAACCAAGGTTTCGGAATATAACCAGTGTTTCTACTGAACCACGTGGCATGCCCACCTGCTCCGGGAGAGCGGAAAAGCTCACAATCGAAGCTACGAGCTCGCTGGCGCGATCGATGCAAGCATTGACAGCGGGGTGGAACACGGGTGCGAACTCGTGAGATTCGCCGGTGCGTTGATGAAACCCGATACCGCAGAACTGGCGGCAGCCCGTGAGGCCGTTGCCGAGCGATTAGGCCCCGAGGCGGTCACAACAGCGTCGATCATCGGCGGCAACTTCAGTATGCTGGACCGCGTCGCCAATGCGATTGGAATCAGCGTCGATGCGATGGTCGTGCAACCCACCGCGGATTTTCGGGAAGCGCTGGGGATCAACACGTTCCCATCTGCGGTGAATACACTCGGATAAGGCGCTGCATCGTGTGAGGCCCCTGGAAGGAGCTGGAGGATTCCCGTCTCATTCTGACGACTCCCGCTCACATGTAGGCCCGTCGGCGCGTCGTGGGCACGAGACCGCATCTATTCAAGCAAGACCAAACGTTTTCGCCATGACGAAAGGAGCAAGGCAATGAAGACAGGCTGTTTATTTGACTTTCGGAATCCGCCCCAATGGGCGCAACCCTACGCCGACCTGTATAACGATACCATCGACGATATGGTCGCCGTTGAAGAGCTCGGCTTTGATACCGCGTGGACGACGGAGCACCACTTTCTTGAGGATGGCTATCTCCCCTCCCAGCTCGCCGTCCTCTCAGCGGTGGCTGCCAGAACGCAGCGTATCGGTCTCGGCACCTTCGTCTTACTCCTCCCCCTGCACGACCCCGTTCGCGTTGCCGAAGACGCAGCGGTCGTTGATCTCATTTCACGTGGACGGCTCATTCTTGGCCTAGGCCAGGGCTATCGCGTAGGCGAGTTTACGGGCTTTGAAAAAGATCACAAGCGACGAGGCTCAGCCCTGAGCGAAGGTATCGACATTCTGCGCAAGTCGTGGTCTGGAGAAACATTTTCTCATGCCGGGAAGTTTTGGAGCTACACAGACATTATGGTTACGCCGACACCAGCCCAGCCTGGCGGACCACCCCTAATGGCTGGCGCGCGCAGTAAAAAAGGCATTCAACGCGTGGCACGCATGGACTGTCATTTCCTGCCCATAGGTAACACCGAGGATATTGATATTTACCGGACGGCCTGTACCGACCTCGGCCGCGAGCCTGGTCAGGTCCGTATCCTGCGTTCGTGCTATGTGACCGAAAAAGAGGACAGCGAATTAGAAAAAGTCTGGCCACACGTTAATTACCAGGTCGATTATTACGCCAAGTGGATGCATGAAGCCAACGACAAACCTGAAGATCGCACGAACACGTCGGATGGATTTCGTGACCTGAGTAATTTCTTCACTGGACCACCACAAAAGGTGCTCGATGAGATCAAGGCGTTTGAAGCGGAGTCGGGCATAGATGAACTCGTGCTGTTCTTCCATTTCCCCGGCATGGATCGCGCCGTGTCGCGGGGGTCTATGCAGCGCTTTGCCGCCGACGTCCTCCCCCATCTGAGCTAAACAAGAATATGCTGCGTGTCGGGTATTCCTTCCGGGGAATCTTGGCACGCAGCAGCCTTCCCCCGGCTGTCACTATGCGGTCGGCTTATTGCCGAGCACCCCTCTTGCGCCGAGCACCAGAGGAATCGGCACGAAAACCACGCTGAACAGTCCCGGCACAAAAGCCATCCAGCCGACGACTTTATTGATTGGTTCTGCTCAGAACGGCACCGGCATGTCCGGGTCGGACGTATCAAGCAAAGGAACGGGCGCGTCAGGTGCTAAGTGTTTATGCGCCTTGACCCAATCCTTTTGCCACTGCGGGTCTTCGTCGCAACGCGGATTGTGCCCTGGGCGCATAGCGCGTAACAGGGAGGGGCCAACGTTCCAGAGGAGGGCGCCCATCTCTCTGGCGAGTTCGAGCATGGTACCGGGCTGACCCCACAGGCCGTCCTTGCGCAGCGCTTCCCGCATGGCGATGAGGCCGTAGCCGAGCACATGAAAACTGCCGTGCAGGACGCCGATTGCCCGCCTCAGATAGCGCCCCGAACAGGCCATATAGGTGTCATAGGCGACGGTTTTGTGCTCCGTTTCCTCGACCATATGCATCACCCAGAACGAGGAAATCCATGGGCAATTGCCGCCCCATAGTGCCCAGCGTTTCGTGGTCATCCAGCGGGTAAAACCCGCCGTCATGGTCTCGAACCCGGCGTTGTAGGCGAGCTGGGTCTCCAGACTGCGCGTTTGTAGACGGGCGTAAGACCGCTCCATACGCTGCTCGATTTCGACCAACTCGGGATACCCGTTTTTCTTGATGAGTTCGTTGAGACGCCGGTGACACACGTAGTGACGGCCCTCCTGGCCGCAGAACCCTCTAATGTCTTCCTGAAGACGTTCATCCTTAATGAGCGGAAGCGCCTGCCGGGTCGACTGGATCAAATAGGGTTCAAGATACGGCATCGTCAACGAAAAGCCGTTGAACATATGCGATCTGACCACCGAATTCTTCGCCCATTTGGGGTCGAGATCGTCGGGAAAGTCGAAGTTGAACGCCCTGACAACGATTTCATCAACGGGCTTAGGCTCGTAGCGGTATTTCGGATTGGGCGCTACTGCTTCGGTCATCGCCGGCTCCCTTGACTCTTTGAGCATCTCCCCTCCAGGGCTCTTGCCTTCAGCCCTACACTGATATCTTCAAAACTGGACAAATGTCAAGTTTAAGATCATAATGCACTCTATGGCCCTTACCGCACGCATAGGACGCCCGCCTGGGGCAGACGGTGAGGCAACGCGGGAAACCATTCTGAAGGCCGCACTCGAAGCCTTTGCCGAGGCCGGCTACGAGGCCATGTCCGTGCGTGCGTTAGCCCGCCGGCTGGGCGTCAGTCACAACCTGATTCACCATCATTTCGAGTCCAAGCGGCAGCTCTGGTATGAGGCCATAGATTTTGGGCTCGGCCGACGGGCAAGTGAAATCCGCCAGTTTCTGGAGATCCCCGAGTCCAGTCCGCAGGATATGATTGCCGGATTTTGTGAAGGGCTACGCCGCTTCATTCTGCTCGGCGCCCACCTGCCGGCTATCCCTCGGATTCTGCTACATGAATTTGCCGAAGGGGGAGAGCGGCTCGACTATATCTACGACCAGCATCTACAACCCCTGGTCGAAGGGGCGGTTCACTTCCTCGAGCGGCTAGGTGACGTCAAGGCGAGCGAGGTTGATGCCCGCAGCTTTGTCCTCCTGATTGGCACCAGCACCCTCTCTCTCTTCAATCAGTCAGCGTTTGCCGAGAAGATTGGCGGTTCCGACCCGTTCTCCGAAGAAGTGGTCGAGCGGCATATTCGGACGGTCACGCGTATTGTGCTAACCGGAGTGTTAGCAGAACCTGTGCCCGGCTATAAACGCTAGGTGCTTTTCCGTTTCGCTCAGGAATCCTTTTCCTTCATCCGGTTCACATCGTCCGGGTTGATCAGGTCCGGGGCGGTCCAACCCTCGATATCGTATTCCGCCATACACTGATCGACAAATGATTTGAGTTGATCCGCGCGGCCCATGGCCACGGCCGCGGGCAGGTTTTCGAGTTTGATGTTCTCGTAGTTGCCGGCATAGTTGCGTTCGTACAGTTCGTGCCGCCCACCAAACTCGGTCCCGATCGCGTCCCACAGAATCTTGAGCAGCTTGACGCGCTCCAGCGCATCGTAATCGTTGGAGCCGCGTAAATACTTCTCCAGATAGGGCTGGAGCTCCGGCGTTTTGAAGTCTTTCGCATGGGAGTTGAGATAGATCAGGCCGCTCGAAATGGTTTGCTCGATAATCTCCTTGATGCGGGGATAGGCGACCGGAGCCAGGACGCGGTAGGCTAGGCCGTACTCCGTGTTGGGCTGGAGGGCACCATTGACCCATTGCTCAGGGGTCTTGGTCATGGCCTCGGTCAGGCCCCAGAACATATGGCGCCAAGCCAGCACCTCACCGACCTGGACCTGGGCGCTACGCTGGCCCTGTATGCCAAGCGCGTCGAGCGCTTTCAGCAGGACCCCAGCCAGAAAGTCCAACTTCACCGCAAAACGGGTGCAGCCGTGCAGGGTAAAGCGCGGGATAAAACCCGAGCCAGGGAAAAAGGCGTTGGCCTTATCCAGGTCGCGGTAGACAAACAGATTCTCCCAGGGGATGAGGACCTTGTCCAACACCAGAATAGCGTCGTTCTCATCCAGCCGGGAAGACAAAGGATAGTCGAACGGACTCCCCATGGTGGCGGCGTGCAATTCATACGACGGACGACAGATGAGCTTCACACCCGCACTCTCCATAGGAATCATGGCAAACAGCGCCATCTCGGGCTTGCCCAAAGGCGTCGGGCCGTAAAAGCCAATAAAATTGTGATGTGTCAGGGCGGAGCCGGTTGCGACCACCTTTGCGCCGCTGACAATAACTCCCGCGTCGGTTTCTTTTTCCACCTGCACATAGACGTCTTTCACCTCGTCAGGAGATTTTTCCTTATCGACCGGCGGGTTCACCAGGGCGTGGTTGAGAAACAAACAGCGTTCCTGGGTGTGACGATACCAGCGTAACGCGTTGTCCTGGTACGGCGCATAGAATTCGGCGTTTGCGCCCAGGGTGCCGGTCAGGCTGGCTTTGTAGTCCGGCGAGCGTCCCATCCAGCCGTAGGAGATACGCGCCCACTCGGCAATGGCGTCCCGGCTGCCAACCAAGTCTTCCGGACTCTTCGGCACCTTGTAAAACTTGTGTGTGAACCCACCGTTCCCCGTATCTGTCGGCGTGCTGAGCGTCGGCCCTTTTTGCGGGTCATGCAGGGCATCATACATACGCGCCAGCATACGGGCGGAATTCCGAAAAGCCGGGTGCCGGGTAACGTCTTTGATGCGCTCGCCATAGATCCAGACCTCTCGGTCATCCCGCAGACTGTCCAGAAACTCTTGACCGGTCAAGGGTCTTTGTCCACGCTCACTGTCAGTCTGCAACTTGGGGTCGGCGGCCTGTGTCTGTTGGCTCATCGTCTGTCCTCCAAGCTCACCTGCTGCGGTCTGCTTCTGTCTATAGGGCGGACCATATTTCGGCAAGTTCGAGCGCACCGGAGCGGCGTGGCTCCCTTAACCGCTTACGGCCGAAACTGTAACGCCCTGGGCACAAGTCGCGTCGGCTGAGACACCACTTGATATGCGGTTTCCACCCACTCACAGATACAGCGACGGGTATCCCTGGGATCGATCATTTCTTCGATCTGGAATTTGTTTAACGGGCCGAGCGGTCCCCGCACACTCTCGATCCGGGCGTTGAGTTCCTCGCGAAATGCGACTGGATCCGTCGCTTCTGCCAACTGCCGTTTATAGGCCGCTTCGATACCGCCTTCGGGCGGAATCCCGCCGACATCTGCAGCCGGCCAGGTGACGCGCATCGAGGGTTCCGAGCGCGGGGTGGCATAATTATTTCCGGCCACGCCGAAACTACGGCGCATCAGGACGGTGAAGATGGGGACTCGGACCTGGGCGAAGGCAATCATCCATTCCGCCCCCTTGCGAATCGTGCCCGTCCGCTCGTGCTCCAAGCCGACCGCGAAGCCGGGATTATCGATCAAGTTCAAGAGCGGCAGATGGAACAGATCGCACAAATCCAGGTGCCGCGTCAGCTTGTCGCAACCGTCAGCGGTCAGCGCACCACCGTTGGCGTGCTGGCTGTCAGAAGCAATCACACCCAGGGGGTAGCCGTTGAATCTTACAAACCCAGTCACCTGGTCGGTTCCCCATAAGGGACCGATCTCAAAAAAAGAGTCCCGGTCTGCCATCAACCTGATAGCCTTCCGAATATCAAAGGTCGTAGTGCGTTTTCTGGCGATAAGGGTCGCGAGTTCCTCTTCACGCCGGTCAATCGGATCGCTTGCGTTTGCCGCGTGTACGGGTGGCGTCTCATATACGCTGGAGGGCAGATAGGACAGGAACGTCCGCGTCATTGCCATGGCTTCTTCTTCGGACTCCGCCAGGTTGTCTACCGAGCCGTTCGTACAGTGAATATGCCAGCCGCCGAGTTCCTCCTTGGTGATGTCATAGCCCATGGCATGCGAGACAACCGGTGGTCCGGCGACAAAAAGCTGAGCGATGTCACGCACCATCACCGAAAAATGACCCAGAACGGCTTTGGCCGCGCCAATGCCGACCACGCTGCCGAGCAGCAGATTGACCACCGGTATAGTCGCTAACTGCTCGGTATACATGGTGCTACCCAAGTGGCCGGGCAGGTACGATCCACCCCCGCCGGCCACCCGTGGCCTACCGGCTTTGATTGCACCCGAGCTTTCCCTGGCGCTGCTCTCGCCTTCTTTTTTCTGGGCCGGCACCATAGCCGCGACACTGCCTCCACCGGACGAGCCGTCCAGCAGCCGGATCGAGGGCATCTGCATTTCCGTTGCCAGGCGGTCCAGGTATCCGCTCTTGGCAGCGATCGCCCCATCCGCGTGGCCCCCCCGTGACGTGAAGTCGTCGGCACACACCACGACACTCCGCCGGTCTATCTTTCCCCAGCCACCAACACTGTTTGCGGGGGTAAAGCCGGTGATTGTGCCTTCTTCGTCATAGGACGCAAAACCCGCGACGCTACCGACCTCACGGAAGGAGCCTTTGTCCAGCAACAGCTCAATCCGCTCCCGGCAGGTCAGCTTGCCACGAGAGCGTTGGCGTACCACACCGGGATCGTCGGAGTCGGGAGCCAGCCGCTGTTTGGCAAATTGTTGAAGGAGCGTGACCTCTTCCAGCACCTTCTCCCATGGTTGTGCACTCTCTGTCTCCTGAGGAGTGTCAGCGTGTGACGGTGACACAACGGCCACCACCTGTCCTGCCGCCACGGTGTCTCCGGCCTGGAGCGGTTGTAGTGCGACTATGACACCGGCGCGGCCTGCCGTAACCATGGTCTCCATCTTCATGGCGCTCACGACCAGCACCGTGTCACCGGGTGACACGGTGTCACCTATGCTCACGCGAACCTCCACCACAGTACTCTCCAGGGGGCAATGCACGGCGTCCTGGCCCTCCGCCACCTCTAGGGCCGGCAGGCGTGAGGTCTGTGCGGCCCCCTGCTCCAGAACCGTAACGCCCAGCTTAGCAGCCTGTTGCTCCAGTAAGGCAAGCGCACTGCCGTCAGTCGTGGAGAAAGAGACGGTGTTCATCTCTGGGGTCTCTGCCAATAATGACGTTCTGGCATCACCGGCCTGAACGGCCGGATGGGCAAATACGGCGAGCAGTTGGGGGACATTGGTTTGCAGACCATCAAGATGAAACTCACCAAGCGCTTGTCGCGTGCGAGCAAGTGCGGCGGTGTAAGAACCGGACGTACAAATGAGTTTTGCCAGCAATGGGTCGAACTGCGGCGGGGGGGCGTATCCCAGATAGCCACACGCATCCACCCGAATGCCCGCGCCCGAGGGTTCCTTATAGGCCGTGATATTCCCCGTACTCGCGGCAACGACGCGAGCCTGTACGGCGAAACCGCGCGGCGTACCGACTGCGTACTGGTCACCAAGACCGAGCGAAGCGAGTGTTTCACCCGCAGCGAGACGAAACTGGGCCTCGACCAAATCAATACCGGTGACCTGTTCGGTGACCGTATGCTCAACCTGAATTCGCGGATTACATTCAATAAAAAAATACTCGCCGGTCTCGGGCGAAACCAGGAACTCGACTGTACCAGCATTCACATACGAAGCCGCCTTCACAAGGGTGATCGCATCGGTAAGCATCTGCTCTCGCAGCGTAGGGTCCAGCCCCGGAGCGGGGGCTACCTCAACGACCTTCTGGTGGCGCAATTGGACCGAGCAGTCGCGTTCGTGCAGATGAATGACATTGCCCTCGGAGTCCGCCAGAATTTGGACCTCAATATGTCTAGGCCGAGCGATCAGCCTTTCGAGAAAGACGGCTCTGTCACCGAATGCAGCCTGAGCTTCGCTGCGGCAGCGCTCAAATGCCTCGGCCATCTGCTCGGCCCCTTCGACGACTCGCATACCGCGCCCCCCGCCCCCGGCTGCGGCCTTGAGCATCACGGGATAGCCAAGCTCACGGGCCAGCTTCTTTGCTTCTCGCACTGAGCCTATGGGTTCGGCGCTACCGGGTACAATGGGGATATCCAGTGACTCGGCAAGCGCACGCGCTCTGACTTTATCGCCGAATAAGGCCAGCGTCTCCGGTGATGGACCGATGAACGTGACTCCCTCGGCGGCACACAATGCGGCAAAGGCGGCATTCTCGGACAAGAAACCGTAGCCAGGGTGCAGACAATCACAGCCGCGTGATTTGGCGGTCTGTACGAGCGCGTCCGCGTTCAAATATGCCTCAACGGCGTCTGCCGCCGTGCCGGTCTCATGACTTTCCGTCATACAACGCGTGTGCAGCGAAAACGCATCAACGGTCGGATACACCCCGACCGATTCCAGGCCCAAGGCCGTCGCTGATTTGGCAATACGAATGGCGATTTCGCCACGATTAGCGATTAAGACGCGAGTATACACTATCAGGTATCCCCCTCTCCAACTCCTTTTCTCCCCTATTCATTGCACGAGAACGTATTAGAGGTGAAGGAGGGTAGCGGAAACGTATGAGGAGCGGGATTGTCTCTTATCGCCTGCGCGCCTATCTTTAGCGGAGCCATAGCCGAACAAAGGAACAGGGCTGGAACTTGGCCTCAAGGAGAAAATTGTCTTGATTACCGGCGCCAGCAAGGGCATCGGTCACGCGATTGCCGAAGAGTTTGCCAAGAAGGCGCCCACTTATCCATCTGTGCGCGCGGCAAAGACGCCTTGACACAGGCCGCCGAGGACTTTCGCCGCCACGATGTCCAGGTTGTCTCGACGTCCGCTGACATCTCGGATGCTGCGGCGATCCAGCGGGTCGTCAACGCCACCCTCACCCACTATGGTCGCATCGATGTGTTGGTGAATAATGCGGGCCAGTCCTGACTCGGCCGGACTTTGGAGACTCCCGATGAGGACTGGGAGTACGCCTGGCGGGTCAACTTGCAGGGCGCCCTGCGTTTCACCCGCGGTGTGGTCCCCACGATGCGCCAGCATGGAGGCGGACGGATCATCAATATTGCGACCGCAGGAGCAAAGACCATTCTCCTACCTGGGATGGACGACTGTATCACGGTTAAAGCCGGCCTGCTGGCTTTCTCTCGGAATATGGCGATTGAGCTGGCGCCCGATAATATTTTAGTGAATACCGTCTGTCCGAGGTTTATTAACGGCCCCATGCAGGACGGGCTCGCTGACGGCGCTATGCCGCGGTTGGGGATGCAGAGTCGGCAGGAAGTCCGCGATTTCTTAACCCAATACAATCTCATCAAACGCTTTGGCGAGCCGGAGGAAGTTGCTGCGATTGTCGTGTTTCTCGCCTCCTCGCGCGTCATTCGTGACCGAGAGTATCTATGATGTAGATGGCGGCTACACAAAGTCGGTCATCTAAGCGCACCTAGCCACCTCTCAGCCATAGCAACGTAGGTATTTGAAAAGAAAAGTGGAGCCGATGAGAATTGAACTCACGACCTCTTGAATGCCATTCAAGCGCTCTCCCAACTGAGCTACGGCCCCACAGTGTCGAATGAATAAGGGTTGGGTCAGTACGTTGGTACAGAAATAGTGCCATGTTCTCCGGTAGGCGTCAACTCGTAGACAGCCCTTACTGCGGACCAATGGCAATGGCAAACGGCTTCCTTCCAACCTCAATCGTGTCGACGACTTGTGGAGGTTGAGCAAGCGTACTGAAGACCTGGACGACCTCACCCTCGTCCTTCCGGGAGCCGAACATCGTCACATAGCCCCGCAGGCCGTTTGGCGTAATCGCAACGGCGTACGGTTCGTTATCAACCGCATTGAAGCGCGGATTAAAAGCCACATTAAAAGACGGAGTGTTGAGTTCCGGATGAATGTCCGCCTCCGTTATCACCGATACGGTTGCGTCAAGGAAATTTGCGACAAAAGCATCCACCTTCAGTTCCCGTTTCACCAAGTCCATTGCCGTTCCAGGTATGACGGCTACCCCGGCAGGCTGCACACCGACTTGTAGATTCTGCACCCCGCCCTCGTCAGGGTTGGTATCAACAACTTCGTTCTTTTCCGTATCGATAAAGGAAACCGTGTCTCCGTTGTTATCGCCCTTATCGGTATCAGTCGCCCCGAAATTCGTCACATAGACGCGCATTCCGTCCACGCTGGCCGCCACCCCGAGCGGCCCCTCTCCCACCACAAGCGGATCTGACAGGGGGGTAAGCGTCGTCAGGTCGACCACGGTCACGGTGTCGTCGTCAAAGTTCGGCACATAGGCTCGTGGCCCATGCGGAGTGACGGCAACGGCAATGGACTGCGGACTCCGGCCCACCGCTATGGTGGTTGTCTGTGTCCGTGTGGCGGTATCAATGACAGAAACAGTATTGTCCTTAATGTTCGTCACATAGACAGTGGCTCCATCCGGGGCAAAGGCGACCCCCTGCGGCTCATCGCCAACCGCGATTGTCGCAACGACTGTCTTTGTGGCCGTGTCGATAACGGAGACCGTATTGTCTCCGGCATTCGCCACATAAGCCTCCCGCCCGTCCGGGCTGATCGCAATGCCGCGTGGTCGGTCCCCGACCGGGATATGCTGCACCCCGTCCGCCTCGGGGTCGGTATCGACAATGGTATTCGTGCTGGTACTCAGGACCGCCACGGCGTTCTCATTCACCAGGGTCACATAGGCGCGGGCTCCGGTCTCCTCCCCGCAGGCGCTCGTATCGAGCAGACAGAAGTCGTGGTCGGTCTCTTCGTCCCTGAAACAGCTGAGGTCGCCCTCACCAAAGCCAAGCGCCTGACAGCTCAGTTCGCCATGCGACGTTCCGTCACACTCCTCTCCGATATCTCGCCCACCGTTGCCACACAGGGGCCACGGCAGAAAACACTGGCAGTTCTCGTTCCAGATAAATCCGGCATCCACCGTCATTGTTTCATCCTCGCCCTTGGCCCTGATGTCGACATCTTGCAGGGTCAATAACGAGCCGGTCACTGTTACAGAGCTCTCTTCGGTCAGCGTAAAATCGTCAAGCAACTCGGCATCTCCCAGTCGGACCACGGAAACCTCGTGATCAAAAATACGCGATTCAGCCGGGTCCGCAGTGTCCCAGATTTCGACGCCAATGGTCCGCGCGCCGCTGGGAATCCGATTGAAATTGATGAGGCCGCCAAAGCCGGTATTCGGTGGCGCCACCGCAGGGAAAGCCGCGCTGACATCAGGCCGGGCCGAGCAGCACGGAATTTCCTCCCCCACCTCGGTCGGTGTATCGCCGTCTATCCGTAGCAAAACGCGATCGATCTCAGCATCGGGATTTCTGGTAAACGCCCAACCGGACACCAGCCCGACCCCCCCTGCCGTAACCTGAGTCACAACCGTTGCTTCCAGTGGCGGTGGATTTTCAAAGACCGCGGTGATCCCACTAGCATTTTCGTCTGCGGTGTCATCCTCGCCGTCTGCGGTCTCCGCTTCCCCACCTGCGGTGTCATCCTCACCGTCTGTGGTCTCCGCTTCCCCGTCTGCGGTGTCATCCTCTTCGACCGGAGTCACATCTTCCCCAGTCGCAACTATCCGTGAGCCGACCACGGCCAGTTGCTGAATATTTTTCTGCCATTTTAACCAGAGTTCGCCCGACGCCCGCTCGTTGCTATCCTTATCACGAAAAGTGACGTTCTGGAGCATAAGCTCCTGCGTTTCGGGGTTGATCTCATGACTGGTAGAACCGCTCACAGTCGGAAGCTCAAGGAATTCATAGCCAGCCGGGCGAACAACGGTTACCCGGCGTTCAATAACTTCACTCATAACGCCCTCTGCGGATATCTCAATGTGAACCGTATGTTCTCCCTTCGTCTTATCATTACCCCTCTCCTCCGAGCCTTCTCCGATACCGGTGAGCCGACCAAAGTTAAACACCTGCCCAAAACCGCTCTTGAGCGCGTGCTCGCCATAGTCTTCCTGGACATCTTCTCGATCGACACAACAGGGAATCTCACCGTAGTCTTGGCCATCAATGGAAAGCTGAATGGTAACGGGTAGTGCGACCGGATTTTCGGGATCGTCAGAGACCGCAAACGCCCAGCCGGAAATGAGCCGCGCGCCACTTACAAACTGTTCCTCTCCCGGATTCTCTAAGGCCGCATGAATCCCAGCCCAAGTCGCTCGTGTTGCTCCTCCAGTCAGGAGCAGGGAAACAATCATGGACAATATGACACCGTGTTTATTCATCATTTATTCAGTTGCCTCTTCCACAGTTTGGGCCCCAACCGCAACCATCCGGACCCCCGCGGCCTGGGCACGCTCCAGCAGCGTCGAGCGCTCGATCATAAGCGTCTTGTCAGCCTCAATGGCTAAAACGGTAGCCTTGACCTCATGCATGACCGTGATGGTATCGGGCCCAACGGCTGGGACGTCAAAGCGTAAATCCTGCTGGGGCTTGCTCACTTTCACAACAATACTGCCTTCCCCGCCCAGTGTACCACCACGCCGAATGGCAGCGTTTGTGCCCTCAACCCCTTCAACCGCCAGCACCGTGCCCCGCTTGACGACAACACTCTGTCCGATATCCCAGCGGCCAATCTCTTTTGCGACCGCAACGCCGAGCCGGATATCCTGCCACTGCTGCGCGTCTGGCTCGGCACGAGTCAGTATCCCTTCCTGGGGCACGAGAGCGGATAAGAAGCGGGTGGATTCGACAATCGTAATGCCCTCGTCTTCAAGTTCCTGGGCCACCCCCCGCAGGATCACATCGTCCTTCAGACTCGGCAGTTTACTGATGAAGGCCAGCCCCCGTGCATCGGGCTGTATCTGCGTCATGGCACCGGTCTTATAGATGCCCCCGGCCATGACGGCCTGAGTCACCCCAGCCTCGTGGAAGGTAGAGATGATTTTTCCGAGTTCCCCGACCCGCACCCAGGTGACGTGAGGAGCGTGATCGCTGATAGCCTGAGGAGTTTCTCCCTGGTGCGCAACCGCAACGACCTCAACCCCTTCTGCGCGGGCCGCCGCGCAGAAGATAAGTGGGAATTGTCCATTCCCTGCAATGAGACCGAGACGGGCCATAAATGCGGACGCTCGTTATACGGCCACCACACGGTTAGCCAAGATCATCCTCATCCTCTTGGCCAGCAGTCCGTCGCGGACGACAAATGCCCCGCTGTGAGCTGGCAATGAACTCTGCCAAATGAACGGCCTCGGGCGACGCCGCCTGTTCCTGTCGGGTGCGGTCGGTCGCCTCTTTGAGCGTCAGTCCCTCGGCAAAAAACGTCCGATAAGCTTTTTTGAGCGCACTCAGTTGTTCCTCGCCGAACCCGCGCCGTTTGAGTCCAATGAGATTCAGACCAAACAGACGCGCTCGGTCTCCCTGGGCCATGCAGTACGGCGGCACATCGAGAGAGACCATCGCCCCCCCACCAAGGTAAGCCGACTCCCCAATACGCGTAAACTGATGGATAGCAGCCAGCCCACCCACGCCAACGTAATCTTCGAGTATGACGTGGCCGGCCAGGGTCGCACAGTTTGCCAGAATCACATTGTTGCCGATCTGACAGTCGTGCCCCACGTGGGAGTAGACCATGAAGAGATTATCGTTCCCGATCCGTGTCACCATCCCGCCGCCGGAGGTACCGATATTTAAGGTGGCGAATTCACGGATGGTATTGCGATCACCAATGGTGAGGCTGCTGTCCTCTCCCTGATATTTCTTATCCTGCGGGATGGCACCGACGCTCGCAAATTGAAAAATGCTATTCTCACAGCCAATCGTCGTGCGCCCTTCAACCACGCTATGCGGCCCAATACTGGAATCTCGACCAATACGAACCTGCGGGCCAATCACCGCATAGGGTCCAACCCGGACCCCATGATCAAGCTCCGCGCCGGGCGCGATCACCGCAGACGGATGGATCGCGGTCTCGGTACTCACGCCTGCGTCTCGCTTTCCGGGTCCACATCAACAACCGTAAATTCGAGTTCCGCCGCGACCTGTCCCTCAACCCGAGCGGTTCCCTGCATTTTCCAGAACGTGCCGCGGCGACGCAGGATCTCCACTTCCATCAGCAGCTGATCACCAGGAATAACCTGGCGTCGAAAGCGGACGTGGTCGAGCCCGGTCAGCATCGCCAGCCTGCTTGGCGACTGGGGAGTCTCCTCAGAAGGATCGACGGACGACCGCGCCAGAATACCGCCAGCCTGCACGATGGCTTCGCAGATGAGTACGCCAGGCATAAGCGGGTGGTCGGGGAAGTGTCCGACAAAGAAAGGCTCGTTGATCGTCACGTTTTTGAGTGCGACGATACGTTTCCCGGTTGAGATTTCCACCACCCGGTCAACGAGGAGGAACGGGTAGCGATGGGGGAGAACAGAAGCGACAGTGGGGTGATCCATGGGACGGTGAGCACACAGCCGTCTCTTAGTTTTTAAAAGAGATCTTGGTGCCCTTTTTATTATAGGCTTTAATGACTGACTCAGTCAGATCAATGCTCTTTGAGCCGTACAGCACGACCGTGTTATTGCCTTCGAGAATAACCGAATAACTCCCCTGTTCTCCAAGGTCGTTGACGACCTGACGGAGTTCAACCAGGATACGCGCGGTCAGTTCACGGTCTCTAATCTTGAGTTCCTCCTGGGAATCTTTATATAGCCGCTCAAAGTCTCGCAGTTCCTGGCGATAGTCGCGCTGCAACGCGATCCGTTCGTCGTCCCGGAGTAAGAGGGCTTTTTTCTCCAGCTCCTCCTTGAGCTTTTCGACTTTTTCCCGGCGCTTTTCGAGCCTTCGTTCCATCCGTTCCACTTCGGATTTAAAGCTGTCTTTGGCCTTTTGCCCGGCACTCGATGTATTCAGCGCGACCTGGAGGTCCACATAGCCGACCTTGATATCGTCGGCGCCCTCGCCACTGTAGGGGAAAAGGAGAAAACCGAGGCCCACAGCGATACAGACGATTTTTTTCCAATACATATCTCTCTCCATTGTTAGAGTACTTGATCCAAACGTCTCCCTGGGCGTAGAGACGGACACACGGAACTGCGGGTCACACCTTCAGACTAATACAGCCCGCCATACCGGCCTCGTCCGCCGCCAATCCCGCCAGTTGCACCACCGAACGAAAAGTGAATATTGCTGGTACGCTCATTTTTCTTCGCATTGAGCGCCTTGGCCAAGTCGATCCGGATGGGCCCGAACGGCGACTTCCACCGGATCCCGGCCCCGACCGAGTAGCGCAAATCTCCAAGGTCAACACCTTGTTCTGCCGTAAAGGCATTACCGATATCGCTAAAGACTGCGCCTCTTAGATTCAGTTGCTTCACAATAGGAAAGCGCAACTCATTCTGGAACGTCAGCTGTTGGCTGCCGCCAATCGGCCGATGATACGTTTCTGCGCGTATCCCGTTGGGCGCGTCTCTATCATTAATCAAAACCGTGACAGGCCGACGCGGCCCTAAACTCCGTTCACCAAATCCCCGGATAGAGTGCAGCCCACCGGGGAAGTAGCGGTCAAACAGCGGGAGGTCGTCTTCCAGGATTTTTTCAGCCTCACCGCCGATAACGGGTTCATCCGTGAAATCAATATCACCCACCCCATACCCAAAGAAGTTATTCGACATCCAGGTCAATTGTCCGAAGCGCGGGTTGCGGTAGACCGGGAAGAAGAATTGCGCCTGAAGTTCCGCCTTGCTATACGTCGCATCTCCTCCGAGACCGGCCTGACTGAAGGTGATTTGTTGATAGGAGCCGGCGGTCGGATCCATGGGGTGATTGAGGGTATTGCGCCGAAAGGTTGGCGTAATTCTACTCGTGGTTTGGGTTCCCTTTTCGGCCCGAACCGCATCGGGAGCGATCGGTTCAAAATTGTTGATCTTGGATTTTTCCCACTGGTATTGCATACCAATATCCACATCCCGCAGGGGAAATCCCCATAGGGTTTTAATCCCCAACTCGTCAATGGGGTAGAAGAGCCGTACCCCACCGCCCGTCCCGCCCCGATCAAAATCCTCAAACGCAAAGCGCCAGTCAAAGACTTCCAGCCCTAGGGACAGATGGGTATCCAGGAAATAGGGGTCGGTCCAACTGACGGTGGAGTTGCGGTACCGGCTACCCATATTGCCGCTGATCACAAACTGGTGGCCATGGCCAAAGAGATTCGTTTCCTGAATACGGGCAGAGCCTATGAGACTGGTCGCGGTATTAAAGCCGGCTCCAATACTGAAGGCTCCGGTTTGGGCCTCTTTGACATCAACCAACACATTGAGCAGATCGCTCCGCGCGCCCCTGCGCGTCGCAACGTTCACATCCTGGAAAAAACCGAGTCGCTGCACCCGGGCGCGGCTGTGCTCTATGCGGGTCGCGTTGAACTTACTCTGCTCCGTAATCTGCAATTCTCGCCGAATTACTTTGTCACGCGTCTTGGTATTACCCGCAATATCAATCCGGTCGATATAGACTTCCGGTCCCTGGTCAACCCGATAAGAGATATTGACGACGCTGTCGTCCTGCTCGACCTGGGTTTCCGGCTCGACGTTCACAAAAGCAAAACCGTGGTTGCTGAAATATCCGGTTAACCGAAAGACGTCTTCTCGGAGATTGCTGGCCTTAAAGACCTCGCCTTCTACCAGGGCAACCGCCCGCAGGGCTTGGTCTTCACTCCCAGGAAAATCACCGACAATATGCACTTCGCCAATGGTATATTGCTCGCCCTCATCGATCCGGATGGTCACATGCATTCCGTCATCGTGGCGTTCGATTTTCGGCTCATCGACTTTGACGTTGATATAGCCGTTATCGTAGTAATAGGCGGTAATCCGCTCCGTATCCGTCTTGAGCGCTTCTCGGTTGAGCGTCCCGATACTCGTGAAGCGAGATAGGAAACTCTTCTTACGGGTCGCCATAATGGACTGCAGCCGAGCATCTTCAAATGTCTCATTGCCCTCAAAATGGATTTGGGTAATGCCGGTCGGCTTCTGTTCCTCGATCGTGAAGGTCACCGTGGCTTCTCCCGGACCGAACTGCTCGGCCCGATACGAGATATCGGTGTCTAAATACCCTTTTTCTTCATAGGCTTTTTTGGCGTCTTCGATCCCCCGCCTGATGCGGACGGGGTTGAGAATGGTGCGGGGATGAATTTTCAGCGCGACCTCAAGCGCTTCTTTATCGAGCTTCTTATTTCCTTCGAAGAGGACTTCGCGAATGAGGGGCCGCTCACTGACCCAATAGGTCAAGACGTTACGCCCGCCTTCTCTCTCAAACCGCGCCTCTACATTATGGAAGAAGCCCATATCGTAAATTGACCGAATATCGGCATCAACCGTATCCCGATTCAACGCCGTGCCGGACAGAGCAGAGGTCCGAATACGGATCGCCTCTTCCTCAACACGGTCGTTGCCGCCAATCACGATCGTATCGACAATGTCGGCCGGCTCCTCAGGCTGAGCGGATTCGAATGTGCCGCCTTCCAGATCGTCTGCTTCGACCACTGCTGCATCAGATCCGTCTCCGGCTTCGATTCCCTCTTCTTCAAGCAATGTCTCGGCTTCAAATTCATCCAATTCAAAGACATCGTCAGGAAGGACATCGGGAATATGGTCTTCCGAGAGTTCAGTGTCGTCAGCCAGGGCAGGAGATACAACTCCCAGAAGCCCGGAGCAAATGAACAGACATATGCTGGTGATTAAGAGAAATGTGCGAGCCATGTGTGTCGCGTCTGCCTTTGAGACCGCCCTTCCCCCTACCAAAATCACCTCACATTGTAAAGGCAGCAATCCCCTTCACCTCCTCCCTGAAAGGAGCCGGGGAGGAGGTGGCAAACGCTCAAATTTTCGCACAGGAAGCGTCTTGGCCATAGCCCCTCCCCCTCACACGCATCCCTGCTGTGGTTTCGGTCAGGATGTCCCGTCTCCTGGGCTCACCTCAGTGAGTGTTCCATGTTTCAGTCGCAGTGTCCGGTCCATTGCTGCAGCAAGTTTTTCGCTATGTGTGACAACAATCATGGCCACGCCCAGGGCCTGATGCAGCGCGAGCAGTAAGCGCAGCACTCCCTCGCCGGTCTCGGGGTCAAGATTGCCGGTCGGCTCATCCGCCAGCACCAGCCGAGGCTCTAGGACTAAGGCACGCGCAACCGCTACTCGTTGCTGTTCTCCCCCGGACAATTCTCCTGGTCGGTGGCTCAGGCGGGCAGAAAGACCGACCTGCTTCAATATCTCAGCGGCACGAGTCCGGGCCTCCTCCTGGCTCAGTCCGGCGATCAGTCCTGGCATCATCACATTCTCAAGGGCAGTAAAATCCGGCAGGAGATGATGCAGTTGAAAGACAAATCCAATCTCTCGGTTGCGTAAGGCGGCCAGTTCTCCTTCGGGCAGGCTGAACAGGTCTTGACCGTCAAGCGTGACGTGTCCTGAGGTTGGACGGTCGAGCGTGCCCAGAATATGCAACAGCGTGCTCTTCCCCACCCCGGATTCTCCGATGATCGCCGTGCGCTCGGCCGGCCGCAGGGTGAGGTCCAAGTTTTCAAGCACGCGAACCGCATGCTCACCCTCTCCGTACTGTTTGCTGAGCTGCGTTGCCTGGAGGAGATGTGCCATCTCTCAGCGGTCCGTTCTTTACTCGTAGCGAATGATCTCGACCGGCGCCAATCGCGCGGCCTGACGTGCGGGATAGATGGTAGCAAGCAAACAGATAATCATCGACGCGACCCCAACAATGAAAAAATTCTCCGCATACATTTTCACCGGCAGGGTCGAAACATAGAAAACGTCTTTCGGAAGTTCGATAAACTCATAGCGGTCCAACAGCCAACAGCCGACCCAACCTAGCAGCGTGCCCATAAGCGTCCCGACAATGCCGATGATGAGCCCTTTATAAATAAAGACCCGACTGATGGCGTTGCCCGTTGCCCCCATGGACTTCAACACCGCAATATCTTTACGTTTTTCCATGACCACCATGATCAGCGTGGCAATGATATTGAACGCGGCAACCAGGACGATGAGTAGGAGCACGATAAAGTACACAACCTTTTCAAGCTTCAGCGCAGCAAAAATATTGCTGTTCACCTCGGTCCAGTCTCGGGTCCTATAGGGGAATCCCAACACGCCTTCTAACTCGCGGGCGACTGTTTGGGCTTGATATACGTCGCGAATCTTCACCTCAACACCAGTCACCTGTTCACCGAGGGTAAAAAACTGTTGCGCGTCGGCGAGCGACATATAAATCAGGGCGCTATCGTATTCAAACATACCCGCGTCAAACACCCCGACAATCATAAAACGCTTCACCCTGGGAACAACGCCAAGGGGACCGGGGGTGGTGCTCAGCGGAGAAATGATATTGATCGGGTCGCCCACAAAGACGCCAAGTTGACGCGCCAACTCATGCCCGACGAGCACACCGGAGAGTTGAACCGTTTGAACCGTTTCCTCAGTCTGAAACGTCAACTCCTGTTTTTGGCCGAGATGGTCGACTTCACCAAAAGACAGATGCGCCTCAATATCGACCACCGCACTGGCCAACGAGGGATCGACTCCACGCACAAGCGAGCCAGACACACTCTGTCCCGCACTGACCATCACCTGACCGTAGACAAACGGCGCCACGGCAACCACCTCGGGCACTTGGCTCACCGCGTCAACCACCTCCGCATATCCGTCCACAAAACCCTGCAAGCTGGAAATTACGACGTGCGGATTAAAGCCCAGAATACGGTCTCGCAAATCTTCCTCAAATCCTGTCATTACCGCCAAGACGATGTTCAGCGTCATCACGCCAATCATGACTCCAACCATAGAAATCATGGTGATTAACGAGATAAACACCTCATGCCGTCTGGCTCGGAGGTAACGCAGACTCAGAAAAAGTTCGTATCGCACAAGCTACCGGATTATTGATTCGACACCTACCGCTCATTCGGCCTGGCGTATTTTCTACTATAAAAGAATATCCATTTTTCTTTCTTCGCAGTCGGTTAGAATAAAAATTTAATCTAGCACTTGAAATATAGTTTCAATTCGTTTACCCTAGGGACATGTGGTGGATGTGGTGGTGGATAGGCCCCAATTGGGGCACGGGCTCTTGAGTGAGCCTTCTTGCTTACTGGAATGCCATGACGGTAAAGGAATTTGCGGTCATGGCATTCCCCCTCCCATCTTGAGCGCTCTCCTTCGAGAGTCCATTCGTCCCATACACAGCCCAAACGATCGTTTTCTCCTAGGTTTTCCGCATCTTGCGTACATCACCGACTCGGACCGTGAGGCCGTTGCGGTCGAAGTATTCCAGCAGGGGAATGGCGGTTTTTCGACTAATACTGAGCAAATCGCGGAATATGGCCGCGGTAATTTCTCCGTGAGTCGTCATGTAGTCAGTCAGTGCCGCCTTCGCTTGACCTAGCACTGTTCCGCTGATGTAGAAATCCGGTGTAATTTTGACCAGCGCTCCCCGTAACTCAAGCACCCCTAAGAAATCGTTCAGCCGTTTACGAGGAAGCTGCAGTAATTCCTCCAGCCCCTTTGTGTCCGGCGGGGTGAATTGTCCGTCTTGCACGAGACGTTCGAGTCGAGCGGCGAGGGCCTGCTCTTCCTGACTCAACGAGACAGCGTGAGACGGCAGACGTAGCAGGCTCTCGTGGCGAGCGACAACCCCCTCTGCGATAAGCCGCTCGGCGACAACCCGAAAAATCTTGGGGGTCAGGTTAAACGGCAATTGACTCCGCACCGACTCCATTTCCATCCCCTGAGCCAGCGAGCTCTGAGCGTGAAAGACGTCCAGCATCTTTTCGACGGCAGCGACCAGCCGTTGCCATTTTGTTGTAATGGAATAGGCCTCGGGATGCTGGGCATCGGGAAAAGGCAGAATCGCCGCATCGTTTGCAAGCAGGGCAGTAATTTCCTCTTCCCGCGCGTTTACCCCGTGGTAAATTTCGTCCAGCCGGACGGCAAACTGCGGGCAGACTTCCAGATAAGCATGGCAGGCTTCACGCAGGTCTGTTGTTTGCAGAGCATGCAAGTGTTCCGTGACCTGGGTTTCCACCTTACGGTGGCGTTGGGCAAACGGGTTCACCACCACTCCGCCCCCCAGGGTCCCCTGTGCTGTTTGATTTCGTAGCACGAAGTGATCCCCGCGCAGGGCAACCAGGGGCTCCTGGGTGACGATCTGACACAAGGCCGTCGATTTCGGCGGTAGGACCTCAAGGCCGCCAAGCAGGATGATTTTTCCAATGACTTCCGCTGTCCCCAGATGAATGCGCACCCGCTCGTGGTTCACGACCTCGCGGCCCGCGCTCGGCCGAATTTCGACACTGGCATCAAAACGGGTGGTCGTCATCTGGACCTTGGGATGACATACGACATGGCCACGAGCCACATCCGCCTTATCCAGTCCGACCAGATTCAGCGCAATCCGCTGCCCCCAATACGCTTCGGACATATCCTCCCCGTGGACCTGGAGCGAACGCACGCGCGCTTCTCTCTGAGTCGGAAGCACCCGGACGGTCTCACCTTCGTGGACCGTTCCGGCCAGCGCGGTCCCGGTCACAACAACCCCGTGCCCTTTGAGCGTAAAGACCCGATCGACCGGCAGCCGAAAGTAGCCTGGCTGAGAAGGCCGGTTGTAGGCTTCAAGCTGCCGCGCAATCTCCTGTCGTAGCCCGTCCAGCCCTTGGCCGGTCACAGACGAGACCGGCAGGATGGGCGCGTCTTCAAAAACAGTGTCAATCGTCAGAATCTCGATTTCTTCCCGGACCTCTTCAATCCGCTCGGGACCGACCATATCGGCTTTTGTAATAACGAAGAGTCCCTTCTGTACGCCCAGCAGGTGGAGAAAATCGAAATGCTCCTCGGTTTGGGGCATCACGCCATCGTCCGCGGCAACGGTAAACAGCACCAAATCCATCCCTTGGGCGCCGGCCAGCATATTGCGGATAAAGCGCTCGTGACCAGGCACATCAACGATCCCGGCCCGCTCGCCGTTAGGCAAATCCAGATAGGCAAAACCGAGATCAATAGAGATGCCCCGTTCCTTTTCCTCTTTGAGCCGGTCGGTGTCATGTCCAGTCAGAGCCTTGAGCAATGAGGTCTTGCCGTGGTCAATATGTCCGGCAGTGCCAATAATATGCGACATAACGTGCCCCTGAGACAGGAGCACATTGTGTCAAAAAGGTGGGCGGAAAGAAATCCCTCACAAGCAGGTGGTGCAAGACAGGACACAGAAACCTATGCTACCAGGGATACTCGACCCAATATGAAACAGATCGCACATCTGAGCCCCGAAGAAGTCAGGCAGACCGCTCGCACGACCCTCGCTTTCTATGACCGGTTTGCGGAGGCGTTCTGGCACGGGACGCAGGATCACAACGTCAGTCAGAACCGAGCCGCCCTGCTCGATCATATAGCGGGAGACGGCCCGTATTCCGTCCTCGACTTCGGCTGCGGCCCAGGCCGTGACCTGGCAGCCTTTCGCGACCTGGGCCACGAGGCTGTTGGACTGGACGGCGCGGAACGCTTTGTTGAAATGGCCAGACAACAGACAGGCTGCGAGGTGTGGCATCAGGATTTTCTCGATCTGAGACTCCCGTCTGAGCGTTTTGACGGCATTTTTGCCAATGCCTCCCTCTTTCATATTCCGAGCCAGGAGTTGCCGCGTGTCCTGGGTCAGCTTTGGGAGACGCTCAAACCGAACGGCATTCTGTTCAGCTCAAACCCGCGCGGTCATGACCAGGAGGGCTGGCAAGACCGCCGTTACGGCAGCTTCTACACGTTTGAGACTTGGCGACAACTCCTCACGCAGGCACAATTTCAGGAAGTCACGTATTACTACCGCCCACCCGGAAAACCGCGCCAGCAGCAACCCTGGCTGGCCACCGTGTGGCGCAAGGCCGTCGTCTAGGCGGCTGTTCTGCCGCGCGGCGTAGAACTACTCCTGCCACCCGTTCTCTGCTATGTGTCGCACACGAAAGGAGCACAACGATGCGGAACGCTACATACAGGACTATCGTATGGGGAGCCCTCCTCACTCTCGGCCTGACCGGCACGGTGGGGGCCGAGGAGGACAAACGGACGGTTGAGAGCTTTCTGGCCGAAAGTCGGAATGCCACCATGGCCACGATCCGCGCCAATGGCACCCCCCAGCTCACCCCGGTCTGGTTTGTGTGGGACGGTGAGCAATTCATCATCTCCATTACCACCGAACGCGCCAAATACAAAAACCTGGTCCGCGACGCCCGCATGAGCCTGTGCATCGATAATGTCACCGGCTTCGGCTATGTCACGGCTGAGGGCAAGGCCAAAATCCGTGAGCAGGATATTTGGGAGGACACCCGAAAAATCCTGGTGAAGTATCAGGGTGAGGAAGGCGGCGCAGAATATCTGGAACGCATGAAAACGGAGCCCAGGGTTCTGGTTGTTATGAAGCCCACCCGAATGGAGACCATGGGGTTGGTAAAATAACTGTCGTTGGCCCCTGCCCTACGCCAAAGGCCGGATTGCTCCACATTTCCAGCACGCGGTAAACTGGCCTTCCAGATTCTCTCCGCAACGTGGGCAGGACCAGGGTAGAGCACCTTCCCGGTCGGCCCGAGCCCCGTGATCGTAGGCTTGTGCAATTGTCCGGCCCCGGTCAAAGTCCATATCGTTCGCCACCCACACCGAGGGGTTGGTGTCGGAGGTGACCGGTAGGCTGCCGCGCAGTGGGAAGAGATGCTCGCCCTGGACGATGGCCTCGATGCCCTCGGCTTCGAGCAGTCCCTTGACCAGATGCGCTTCGGTCGGATCGTGAGCGGTGTAGATACGCTTCATAGCGGTTGACGGACCCTCTTTAGGGAAAAATACCGAGTTCCATATACGAGACGGCAATTTTTTTCATCGCGCTGATAAAGGCGGCCGTGCGTAAGTCGGGCACCCGTGAATCCCCTTTCCACTCCTCGTAGATCTGATGATAGGCGGTAATCATGGTTTCCTCCAGCCCCGAATTCACCAGATCGATTTCATCCGCACCATGCACAATCGACCGGCGCTCCGCCTCCGGCAACCAGGTGTCGGTCAGGCGTTCAACCGTGTGAAGAATCTTGTCAAAGGCGGATTGCTCAAAGCGCTTGCCCATCCGGCCTAGTTGGACATGAGACAGATTCTTCAGCCATTCAAAATATGAGACCGTCACCCCACCGGCGTTCAGATACACATCGGGAATGATCCACACGTCCCTGGCGGATAAGATATCCTCAGCCTGGGCGGTGACCGGGCCGTTGGCGGCCTCGGCAACGATTTTGGCCTGAATGCGAGGGGCATTCGTCTCGGTAATCTGGTTTTCGAGTGCGGCCGGGATCAGAATATCACACTCCCGTTCCAATGTGTCGGAAGAGTGAAGGATGTTCTCCGCCCCCGGAAAATCAAGAATGGAGTGCGTCTCTCGCCGATGGGCGAGGACCGCATCAACATCGAGTCCCCGAACGTTATAAATCCCGCCTTCATATTCGGCGATACCGACAATACGACAGCCTCCCTCCTGGCAGAATTTCGCCGTGTGGTAACCCACATTCCCGAGCCCCTGCACAATGACCGTCTTGTCAGCCAGCCCAGGACTCAGGCCGACCCGTTTCATATCTTCAGCCTGTTCACACGCTTCGCGCAGCCCGAAATATACCCCGCGTCCGGTTGCCTCGACCCGACCCTGTATCCCCCCTTGGGTAATGGGTTTTCCGGTCACACAAGCCGCAGCGTCAATCTGACCCGGATAAAACGACGCATACGTATCAAAAATCCAGGCCATCTCACGGCCGCCGGTGCCATAATCGGGAGCCGGGACATCAACGCCGGGACCAATAAAATTCTTCTTGATCAGTTCGGCTGTATAGCGTCGCGTGATCCGCTCTATTTCGTCAGGCGTATAACGATTCGGATCGATCTGGACCCCGCCCTTTGCACCCCCGAATGGGACGTCAACCAGGGCACATTTATACGTCATCAAGGCCGCCAGCGCCTTGACCTCATGCTCGCTCACCTCGGGCGCATACCGAATACCGCCTTTACACGGCGCTTTATGATGGCTGTGCTGCACCCGCCAGCCGGATATCACTTCGTAGCCGTGCTGCGTTTTTATGGGGAAATGCACGGTATACACACTGTTACAGGTGCGTATCTGCGCGAGCAGGCCCTCCGGATAAGTCAGGAATCGAGCCGCCCTATCGAAACTCCGGTTCACGTTCTCAAAAAAACCGAGTGTTCCGTTTGTTTTTGGCATGTGACTCCCCTCTCCTATCTGTGCGTTGGCTCGTTATATTATATCAGAACGGGACAGGGGTTTCGGGCACTTCGGCGTCATATTTATTCGCCCCATTGACCTCTACGGAGAGGCATGAAACCTCGGGCCATTATGCACACCCCCCCATCATTTCCCTTCTCCCAGTATCAGGACGCGACGGGCCCGGAACAGATTCTCTCCTTTTATGACCCGGCCAGTCGGATGCGAGCGGTGATTGTCATTGACACCACTGCTTTCGGCATGAGTGCGGGTGGCGTTCGGATGCTGCCCGACCTGTCGGTTAAAGAGATGATACGCCTGGCTCGGGCCATGACATATAAATATCTGATGCTCGAATTCCCGGCCGGGGGTGCAAAAGCCGGTATCTGGTACGACCCGGCTACCCAGAATCGTCAGGCGGTCATGGACGCGTTCCTCCAGGTTCTTCAACCCCTGTACGAGAAGCGGACCTATTATCCCGGCGCGGACATGGGAACATCGGACGACGACTTTCTGCCGCTACGAAATGAATTGGGGAAACGTCGCTATAGCGGGTTACGGACCAAACATTTTGAAGGACTGCCGCTTGAAGACCAATTGACGGGCTTTGGTGTGGTTGAGTCGGCCCTGGTGGCAGCCAAGGCTTTTCAACTGCCCGTACACGAAGCGACGGTTGCCATTGAGGGGTTCGGCAAGGTTGGGGGCGGGGCGGCCCGTTTCTTTGTCCGGACGGGAGCCCGGGTGGTGGCCGTCTCAACTCTGGCCGGTACCCGTTATGACCTGAAGGGTCTGGATGTCGAGCGGCTCTTGGAGCTGCGCCAAGAGTATGGAGATGAGGCCGTCCGGCACTATCGAGGCGGGAGACTGCTCTCTCGGCGCGCGCTCTTTACGCTGCCGGTTGATATCCTCATTCCCGGTGCACGCCCGGATGTCATTCATGCGAAGAATGTTGAGCGGATTCAGGCTAAACTGGTTGTTCCCGCGGCGAACATTCCGTTTCGGCCGTCGATTGCGAACCGCCTGTCCCAGCGCGGGGTTGGCGTCGTGCCCGATTTTGTCTCAAACGGTGGCGGAGTCCTGGCCGCGCTGGCCGATATCCAGGGGCTCGGGACCGAGGACTCCTTTGCCTTTGTCAGCAAGCATATTCGAAAGAATACCAAGCTGGTGCTCTCCCGGAGCAGACGCTCACGCTGTACGCCGTTTGAGGCGGCATTCAGGATTGTTCGAGAGCGCTGGAAAAAGACCGCACGGACACAGCAACCGCTTAGTACCGAGGGCGCGTGACGACGTATTGCTTTTTCCTCAGGCAGGCGCCCAGAATTATAGAACGGAGAAGAAAGCATGGAGTTTCACACACGCACAGTTACGGCAAACGGCATTCACTTTCACTGCCTCGAAGTTGGCCGCGGACCACTCGTCCTGTGTTTGCACGGTTTTCCGGATAATGCCTATACCTATCGCACCCTTTTACCGACCCTGGCGGAGGCGGGTTTTCATGCGGTCGCGCCGTTCATGCGTGGCTATGCCCCAACGTCCGCCCCAGCGGATGGACGCTATCAATCCATCCTGCTCGCGCAGGATGCGGTTGCGTTGATTCCGGCTTTGGGAGCCGAGCGGGCGTGTATCGTAGGGCATGACTGGGGAGCGTTTGCGACCTTCGGAGCGGCCGCCCTCGCGCCGGAGCGGATACAGAAAATCGTCGTCCTTGCAGTCGCGCATCCGGGGGCCATGCTGGGCGCCTTGGCCTCGGACTACGACATGATCAAAGGCGGCTGGCACGCCTACTTTTTTCAGATGCCGTTTGCCGAACAAGCAGTCTCAGCCCACGATTTTGCCTTTATCGAGCGCTGGTGGCAGGACGCCTCGCCCGAGTACGACATTCCGGCAGAGATCATGGCCAGCGTCAAGGAGACCTTTCGGCAGCAGGGGGTGGTGACCGCCGCGCTCAATTACTACCGGCATACGTTTCATCCTGATAATCGAGATCCGACTCTACAGTCCCTCCAGGAAAAGATGGCCGCCCCTACCACGGTTCCGACGCTTGCCCTGCATGGGACACGAGACCGGCCAGGCCGTCTTACAGCGTTCAACGCCATGGACCACTTGTTCACCAAGGGCTTGGAAAAAGAAATCTATCCGGGGCTTGGACATTTCCTGCACCTGGAAAAGCCAGCAGCAATCAACCCACGGATTGTTGAATTCCTCGCGTCGTGAACGCGTGGGAGAAGCAGCCTATGGGCAACGAAAGATTCGCCTATGCCCTACAGCGTTTCTCCCCACGTTGCGAGGGGGGTAGCAAGCGTATCAATAATATATGCTTCGAGTTCTCTGCGCTCTTCCAATTCGATCACGGTATCGAGGTCCCATTCACGAGAGACCGAGAGCCCTGGGACGACATTGAGATTCCGCCGCTTCGTGTTGGAGAATTGGCCTTTGATTTTGTCTCGATCCTCCGACCTGATGAGGCCTTCGCGTTCCCATTGTTCGGCCAAGGGTAGCAGATCGTCCCGGTCCATTTGCCCATACGACGACTTATCTGAAAAGTAATCCAAGTACTCGCAAGTTTCCCAATCAGTTCCAGCCCAGATCAAGTGCTTGCTCACAAAAGAGAAATGGAGATTGGGTTCGACCTTCCACTCTTTCAAAGAGAGAAAAGCCGTCTTGTCCACCGCGTCATAGAAACGGCGAGCTTGGCTGACGGTGTCTGCCGGGGCAAGCACTACCTTGAGTTTCCAGGATTCGATCTGAATCATAACTCTCTCAGCAATCTTGCCCGGTCGGAATAAGTACCAGTCCTGGCTTTCTACATCTGCCTTGTCTATCTTCTTCGCTAGATCATCTAATAGAAGACTCTTCCTCCTCTGTAGAGCTTCAGGTCTCTCACCGCAAAGTTTGAAGGTGCGGTAGGGAGTCAACCCAGGGTGGACCTCCTCCACGAACGACAGGAAATCACGGGCGATTTCGCGGTTGCTGAAAGGCGCGATTCTGGAGTCCGTGTACTTAAGCACCCCTTCCAATACTTCCGACCATTCTAAGCATATCGCCGAACCGTGCAGCGTGACATCGTTAACATCACCCAGGAGCGAATCTCGGCTCGGAGACAACTGTTCTTCCCGTACATCGCCATGAGCGGGCTTATTTTCAACGACCAAGGTTAGCCCGTTTGGATATTCGATAACTCCATCGTACCGTGGCTCACGATCTGACCACTCGACCCTTATTTCCTCCTGAATATGTGCGTCGGTAAGGTCGGTAAGGAGGACGGAAACGAGGAAGTTGGTGGTAGATTCAATCCACTTGGTCTGCGTTGAGACGCGTGCAGGCTCCCAAGAGCTGCTGTACTCCCGATGCTCCAAAGGTAGCCGCGACTCCACCAGTTCACGCAGGAAGTTCTGCAAGAATGGATCGTATTTGAGAGCTACGAGAAATGCCCACGTCAAACGGTCTTCATGCTGCCTAGAGCGCGATTCAAAGGGATTAAACAGGTTTGAGCGGTCCATTTATTCACGCCTCTTTGTATCTGAGTGTCTTTGATTGTTTCAGGTACTTTTTCAGCGAGCATCACAATGGAAGCTGGAGGGGTGCGGGGAAACGGCAAAGAAACGTTCAACATCACAATGAAAGCGCTACAGGCGTGGTTCAGTGGCGTGCAGGCTAGCACGCCTGCCCCGGGCCGAGAATCAGCCTCCCGGTCCGGCAGTAGCAAATCCGCACGAGGAGAACCGATGATTACTCCACCCCCTACCGAAACGCCGCAATCACTTCCTGCAAGGCAACCATTTGGTTGCCATTGGCTGACGAGGGCACCAGAATGGGTGTTTTGAGGCCGGTGTCATACCAGGCTTCCACGCCGGCTCTGACCTCGGACACACTGCCGTACAGGGTGACCTGACTCAGCCAGCGGTCAGACATGAGGGACGGAATCTTCTCGTCTTCCTTATTGGCTATGGCCTGCTGGATGGCCTGCATTTCCTCTTCGTAGCCTGCTTCGATCCAGTACTGCTGGTAGTTGGGTAAGCGGACATAGGTGCTGAGTGTCCGCCGGTGGACTTTCGTGGCCGCCTCTTTATCGTCCGAAATAACGGTCGGAATCATATTGCCGACAAAAAACCTGTCATCCTGCATTTTCTCCGGCGGCAGAAAGCTCAGCGATGTGGCCATATGCGACCGGGCCGCATTGGCCCAGACTGCGCCCTGAGAAATCTCGGCCGACAGTTTGACCATGGCCTTGCGTAAGGTGGCCAGGATGATGGGCGGCAGCGCATCCTTTCGGCCAACACTGGTGTGCAGATCGGAGACAAATTGACGCATATCGGCCAACGGCTTGCCGGCCTTCACTTTCAGGCGGTTCAGCATCGGGCCGTGACTCACACCCACGCCAAACCGGAAGCGTCCGCCCGAGACCTCATGAATAAGGGCCGCGGTTTGGGCAAAATCATACGGATGGCGGGTATACATGTTGGCAATGCTGGTCCCGAACGGAATCTCGTTGGTGGCGAAGGCCAGGGCCTCGCACAAGCCAATACAGTCGCCAACACTCTGACAGTAAATACCGCTGAAGCCTTCCTGCTCGATTTGGGTTGCTACTTCCAGGGTTTGTTTTCTTCGTCCAGCAACGGCGACTAAGGCGATAGCCGGTTTCTGCGTCATAGAGCCTCCTTTTTAAGTTTCAAAGCCGCCGGATTGTAGCTGGTGTGAGCGGAAGTTGCTATCAGCTAAATGTGAGGACAAGTCGGTTCCTGCATGTGGCTGAATCAAAAAAGGCCGGCAAAGCCGGCCTGTCTCAAAATTCAAAACCAGGATGGAACGCGCTACACATCAATGCGGTCGTAATACCGAATACTCGCCGGACTGGCCAACTTTGAGCTGAGATTCTCAAAATCGCCTCTCTCGGTCCGCCAGTTCAGATATTTCTGATAGTGCTCGCGAGAGTCCCAGCGTTCGTAGAACACGAGATTCGTCGAATCGTCAAGATTGCCGTAGACATCCATGCCCTGGCAGCCGTCGTAGGCCCGCGTATCGGGTAATGCCTCTCTCAGATAGTCTTTTACCTCTTCCACGCATTCGGGTTTGACTTGTATTTCCAACAGAACAACCGTTGTACTCATTCTGGTCTCCTCCTTTGCGGATATGTCTCTGCGTATTGAGTTGCACGGCCCCGCCAGGATATCAACCCCTGGACCTGATAAGAGGTCTTGCGCTATAAGGAAAGAAAAAATAGGAGGTGATTATGCCACAAGTGATTGGTGGAGAAATCAGTGACATTAAAGAGGATCTCTGGTCCTGTGGTCCCTGTCAGGACACCACTGGCGTCGAGCATAAGGACACCCTGGCCAGGGTGCTGATGTGCTGTGCTACCAAGCACGATGCCTGGGAAACCGCTCAGGACGCCGAGAAAAAGATCGTCACAATTAAGTCCCGAAAGGCGGACCGTTAAGCCCGACGCTGACCAGCGATATTCGCGTTGATACAACATACGAGCCCACCGCACTCCGGTGGGCTCTTTTTTTCTTTCCGGTGTAAGCCAGCCCTTGCCGTCCGGTGACGACTCGCATATGCAACCAGAAAAATCCATACGGACAAAGGAGGGCTGGGCATGAGCTATTGGCAGACCGAACAGAGTGACGGGGTTGTGATCGCAAAATACCATAACCCGCCGATGAATTATTTCTGTGCGGAAGGCACCCAGGAGTTGTGGAAGCTGATCGAGGACTGGCGCGACCCCGCTATCCGGACCGTTGTGTTAACCGGCGCGATGGAGGGCAAGTTCATTACCCACTACAGTGTGGAAGAACTGGTTGATTTAGCCAAGGACCGGGAAGCCATGCGCCGGGCCGGCACCTCGCTGACCACCGCCTACCATGCCATGCTGAAGAATTTGAGCGACCTGCCCAAGGCCATCATCGTTGCCATGAACGGAGACACCATGGGCGGGGGGTTTGAACTGAGCCTGTCGTGCGACCTGCGTATCGGCCAGAAGGGTGATTATCGCTACGGGTTTCCGGAAGTCAAACTCGGCATTCTTCCCGGCGGTAGCGGCACCCAGCGCCTGTCGCGGTTGATCGGGGTCGGACGCGCACTTGAGTTCGTGATTCGCTCTCGCGTGGTCCCGCCCGACGAAGCACTCCATTTCGGTCTGGTCCACGAAGTGGCCGATGACGCGCTCGCCCGTGCCACGGAAATCGCACACGAGATTGCGAACTTCCCACCGATTGCCGTTGCCCGCGCCAAGCACGCGGTCCATGCCGGCAACGATACTCACCTCGCCGCCGGACTCGATATTGAAAGCTCGGCCTTTCTGGAAACCATGCTGTCCGACGACGGCCTGCTGGCCATGCAGACCTATATCGATCTGCCGTACGAGAAACGGCGCGACTGGCTCGATAACCCCACCAACCCCGGCTATACGGGTAAGTAACCTTTCTCTTCTCTCGGAAGCTCTATTTGGTTTCCGAGAGATATCCTCTTTTTCGTAAAGACCATCGGCCTCAAAAGACACCGCAGAGAGCGAGGAGACTGTTATGCACATCTCGGGAATGATGCACGTCAATGTCAACTGTCGTGACTATGAGCGTTCGCGTCAGTTTTACGAGTTGCTCGGGTTTAAGGTCATGTGGGAAGTACCGGAGCGGAACACCCCGGAAGTGGCGGCCGCGGTCGGTATGCCGCCGTATCTTGTACGGGGTGCTTTGCTCCAGTTGGAGGGCTCGCCCACCACACCGCTGATCGATCTCTTGGAATGGAAAGAGCCCCGAGACAACGACCCGCCCTACCCGCATCTATACCACCTCGGGATCGCTCGGATTGCTCTGCTCACCACGAATCTTGATGCCGATGTCCAAACCCTGAAAGAGCACAGTGTCGAGTTTATCTCCGAGCCCGTCCTGCTCGATCCCCCTGACGCGCCGAGTGCACGCTTTGTGTGTTTCAAAGACCCGGACGGGACCGTACTGGAGTTGGTTGAGATGGAAGGACCCTAGATTACCACGGCCGCCGAAACTCGCACTTGGGCAGTTTTGCCTGAAGCGCGTCTATGCCGCCGCGACTGGCCAGCGTGCTGCGCAGATTGAGCACTCGCAGCCCGGTCAGGCTTTGGAGATGCACCAGGCCGGCGTCGCTGATCCGTGTGTCGTACAGCCACAGCACGCGTAGCCCGGTCAGATGGGCCAAGTGAACCAGGCTGTCATTATTCACCCGCGAGGCCGAGAGTTGCAGGTATTGAATGGCGTGGGCGGGAATGGCGCGAAAGGGTGAAAGATCGGTGGACGCCTGCGGGTTGACGTTAAGCCGAAGCTCTTTGCCGGCGGAAATAGCCAGACCTCCCTGCGCCCGCCCGATCGGCTCCCAGAAGGCATAGTCATCCGCGCGATGCACGCCATCCCGAACGAACAGCTCTCCCATGGAGCGGTCAGTAGGGAAGTGGAGGTCGCGGGCTGGAAGGCTGAGATGTTCTTCGGCAGCGCCGTTATTCGTACCAGTCACGGCCAAGTTACTACCTTTTCCCGTCGCGCTCAGGCATTCACATCAATGACCACGCGGCCACGGACCTGTCCGCGCAAGATCTGCGGAGCCAGTTCCAACACTTTTGACATGGGTTCCACTACGGTCATGGCGTCCAGCTTGTCCAGCGGCAGGTCCTGGGCGAGACGGTCCCAGGCCGTTTGCCGTTTGGGGTTGGGACACATCACCGAGTCCACCCCGATCAAACTGACGTTCCGCAGAATGAACGGCAGAACCGAGGTCGGCAGATCAGCTCCGCCGGCCAGACCACAGGCCGCCACCGCCCCACCGTAACTGGTTCCCCGCAGCACCGAGGCCAAGGTCTGTCCGCCCACGGAATCGACACCGCCCGCCCAGCGTTCGGCGTCCAGCGGACGGCCCGAGGGCTCGGCGAGTTCTGCCCGTTCAACAATGGTCGAAGCGCCCAGACCGGTGAGATAGTCGCTCAGTTCCGGACGTCCGGTTGACGCGGCCACTTTGTAACCAAGCTGGGATAGCACGGCGACCGCTACGCTGCCGACGCCACCTGCGGCACCGGTCACAATCACCTCTTTCTCTCCGGGTGTTACGCCCATGCGCTCCAGGTCCAGGATGCAGAGCATGGCGGTATAGCCGGCCGTGCCTACGGCCATGGCTTGTTTGAGGCTGAAGGCGTCAGGCACGCGCGTCAGCCATTCGGACTTGACCCGCTGTTTCTGGGCATAGCCGCCGCCGTGGGTCATGCTGAGTTCCCAGCCGGTGATCAGGACCTTATCGCCAGGCTGATAGGCCGGCGAACTGGAGGACTCGACCGTCCCGGCCAAGTCGATCCCACCAATCATGGGATAGGTGCGCGCAATGGGCGCGGTCCCGGTAACGGCCAGACCGTCTTTGTAGTTCAGCGTAGAATAGGCAACGTTGACGGTCGCATCTCCGGCTGGCAGCTCGTCCAGCGTGATCTCTTTCAGCTCGGACGAGATTTTTTTCTCAACCCTGTTGATGACAATCGCGTGTATGGCTTCCCCCATGCGTTTCAACTCCTCACGATGACGATTTATGGAGACCAGACGGGCAGGATAGCCACCCTGCGGAGAAAAGGCTACACCCCGTGTGGCAACGTCGCCAGAGAAGGTAACAGCCTAGAACGAGGAGCCGAACTGCTTGAGAAACTCCAACTCCTCCGGCGTCGAAACCCGACCCAAGACAGTGTTGCGGTGGGGAAACCGACCGAAGCGGTCAATCACTTCCTGATGTCTGACCGCATAGGAAGTATCAAAATAGGCGCGCTCTTCGGTGAGCTGCTGAAAGAGCTGTACCGAGCGCTGCTGGTGTTTGCGATCCTCGCTATGCATAAACGGGACGTACACGAAATAGCGCTCGGCCAAGCGCAACTGCTGGTCAAATCCCGCGGCGATCATTTGCTCCGCTATCTGCTGGGCCAGGAGGTCGGTCGCAAAGGCGCGTGGATCGTTGCGGAACATATTGCGGGGAAACTGATCCAGGACCAGGATAAGCGCCAGTCCGCCCCGCGCCGTCTCTGTCCAGTGGGTCAGTTGACCTTGAGCGGCCAGCTCATAGTCGGCCTGGAAACGCTGGACGATCTGTTGGTCGAAGTCGGCATTCTGGACAAACCAGCGCGGGGCGTATTCTTCAAAATAGGCCAGATCGTCTCGGATTTCGTCAAACCAGAAAGTCAGGATTTCTTCGATGTCGGCCATGCACAGACCGTCCCGGAGGAGTGTAGACCGGAGCAGGCTCGAACGGCCCACCCCGGTTCCAAAGGTTAAATTGCCCGGTAGGCGGCAAACGACTGCGTTGACGACCGCGCGTTGGGGTCGGTTATGACGTTGATCACCGCGGGCTTGCCAGAGGCAACGGCGCGTTCGAGGGCGGGCCGAATGTCTTCCGGCCTTTCAACAAACTCACCGTGCCCCCCGAACACCTTGGCCATTTCATCATACCGGCTGAAACCCAGGTCGCGTCCTGCGGTCATCACCCCCGCGCCAGCCCAGCCACCATTATTGCTGATGACAATAATGGCCGGGATGTTCTTGCGGACCATAGTGTCGATTTCCATGCCGTTCATGCCAAACGACCCGTCCCCGCTGAGGACGATGACCTGGGTGTCCGGTTTGGCCACTTTTGCGCCAAGTCCGAACGGAACGGCCACGCCCATACAGCCGTTCGGACCAGCGTTGACCCGGTGGCCGGGAGCGTTCGTCGGCACCGATTGCCGTGCAAAGTTGAGAATCTCGTGGCCGTCGACGACGATAATGGCATCCCGGTCCATAAAGTCACGGACCTCTTTGCACAGGCGAAGAGGATGCATGGGCGAGGTGTCCGCCTGCATAATGGCCTGCATCTTTTCCTGGGAACGTTGGTCATGGCCACGGAGCGTATCGATCCAGGCCAGTTCGTCCCTGCCCCGGAAAGAGTCGCTGGCCTCGTCTGTCAGTTGACGCAAGACCATCTTGGCGTCACCCACGATCCCGACATCAACCGCGCGGTTGCGGCCGATCTCTTCGTCCGCGATATCGACCTGAATCATTTTGACATCTTCCGCAAAACGCGGGGCCTGTCCAAACCCCAGGATGAAATTGAGGCGCGTACCAACAATCAGCACCACGTCGGCCTCTTTCCAGGCCCGGTTACGCGCGCCCAGAAAGCTCAGGGCGTGATCCTCAGGAATAACGCCACGCCCCTGTGGGGTGGTGTAGAAGGGGATGCCGGTCGTTTCCACGAACTCTTGAAGTTCCTGCATCGCACCCGACCAGATGATGCCGGTCCCGCTAATCACCAGTGGCCGCTCAGCCGCCTTCAGTAGCGCCACTGCCTCCTTGACCAAGGCCGGATCACCGGCCACCCGCGGGACCTGATGGGGACGCTTAGGAAACGTGACCTCTTCTTCTTCAACCACACGGTACAGAACATCGCCCGGCAGATCGACATAGACCGGGCCTGGCTGTCCGCTGGTGGCTACGCGAAAGGCTTTATTGATAATTTCCGGAATGCGACGCGCGTCTTTGATCCGCTCGGACATTTTGGTGATCGGCTTGAACATGCCGACCTGATCCATTTCCTGGAACGCGCCCATACCGTCCTGGGACATGGCACTCGCCCCACCCAGAGCAACAACCGGAACGGCATCCAGATACGCATTGCCAACACCGGTAATCAGATTCGTGACACCGGGGCCGGAGGCGGCAAAGCACACTCCCGGCTTGCCAAGCACCCGGCTATAGGCGTGGGCCGCCATGGAAGCTCCCTGCTCGTGACGCACATCGACCGAGTTAAACCCAATTTCAATACATTTGGAGGCCACATCGACCATCGGCCCGCCAGTGATATAGAAAACGGTATCCACACCTTCGTCTTTGAGCGACTTGACGACCAATGAATTACCATCAACTTTTGCCATACTTTCCTCCCTTTTCTTCTGGGTTCATCCCGTGTGACCGGGCATCTTATCCTTAGTGCGTACGAAAATGCCAGAGGCAGGCATGCCTCGCCCGTCACACCCGCACCACAAGCCGTCCCTCCGACCGAAATGCCGCACCCATCGATTCCGTGTTATAGACAACGCCGCTCCGGCCAAAGGGATCAAGCAGAATCAGACCGGCCTCTCCCTCCGTCTGTCGTGTTAGATGAGCGAGAGCAGTATGAGCGGCTTGCACGGGGTCCTTCCCGCCGCGCATCAATTCCACTGCGGTACGGGCCAGGGTCGCCCGAATAATATGCTCGCCATCGCCTGTTACCGAGCACGCACCGATTGTGCTGTCCGCATACGTCCCGGCCCCAATGACGGCAGAATCGCCCACGCGGCCAGACCGTTTACCCCTCACGCCGCCGGTTGAGGTTGCCGCCGCCAGCCTGCCCGACGAGTCCAAGGCAACTGCACCAACCGTCCCGGGTTCACCTGTGGTTTGTTGCGCCTGTCCTGAGCCCAGTCGAAGGGTCTGCCATCTCTGGTACTGGCGTTTGGTAATCAGTTCGTCCGCCGCGACTTGTGGCAGTCCGTGCTCTCGTGCGAATCGTTCGGCCCCATCGCCGACCAGAAATACGTGTCGCCCGTCCGTCATAATAGCCCGAGCGAGTTGGATGGCGTTCTTGATATTCCTGACCGCTCCCACGGCGCCAGCCTGAAACGTCGAGCCGTCCATGAGAGAGGCGTCAACTTCGACGGTCCCGTCTTCTGTCAAGCAAGAGCCAAGGCCAGCATTGAAGAGAGGGTGATCTTCGAGGGTCACGGTTGCCTGCACAACCGCATCGAGTGCGGTCCCACCCTGAACAAGTATGTTCCAGCCCACCTCAAAAGCGGCCGTTAACCCCGATCGACGCTCCGTTTGCAGTGCTGGTGGCGTCGTAGCTCCGGCGCCACCGTGGACGATCAGAGCGGGGGTCATGATAGACGGTGACGAACTGCTGCCTACAAGTCCAGCGTCTGGGCCACCACTTCACGGTGCGTTGGGGCGCTGCCGAAAGCGGCTTCGGATGCTAGTCCACGACGATAAAAGAGATGCATATCGTGCTCCCAGGTAAACCCGATACCGCCATGAACCTGAATGGCCTCACTGGTGACGGTCTTGCACATATCGCTGCAATACGCCTTGGCCATGGGCACGGCCTGGGATGCTTCGTCCACATTCTCATCGACCGTCCAGGCCGCGTAATAGGTCAGTGAGCGCGCGTTTTCGACCTGGACCATCATATCCACACATTTATGCTTGACGGCTTGAAAGCTGCCTATGGGTTTCCCAAACTGAACCCGCTCTTTGGCGTATTCGACGGCCATATCGAGCGCCTGCTGTCCGGTCCCAACCATCTCGGTACACAGCCCGGCAATGGCTTGATCGAGGACGCGCTGGAGAATCGGCCAGCCCTGGCCCACCTCGCCAAGAACTTGCGAGCCAGCCACCGCAACATCCTGGAAAGCGACGTGACATTGGCGACGGGTCATGTCCACGGTTTTCAGTTGCGTGATCTCGATTCCCGGCGACTTGGCATCGACCAGAAACAGAGTAGTGCCCTCTTCTGCCGGAGCATCGGGTGAGCCGGTACGCGCGGCGACCACTATCTGATCGGCGACATGTGCATCCGGCACAAAGAGTTTTTCTCCGGACAACACAAAGTCGCTGCCCCGCGCCGTGGCCGGCAGACCAATGCCACCGGCGTCATAGCGGCCGCTCTTCTCGGCCTGGGCCAGGGTCATGACTAATTCACCAGCCGCAACCTTGGGTAGAATGGCGGCCTTTTGCTCGTCCGAGCCGCCCTCCAGCACGGCCGTGCCGCCCAGGAGCACGGTCGCCAAGAATGGGCCGGGCATCAGAGACCTGCCCATTTCCTCCATTACGACAACCAGATCGAGGAAACTCCCGCCAATCCCGCCGTGCTCCTCAGGAATCAGAATACCCATCCAGCCCAACTCTGCGGCTTTTTTCCAGAGTTCCGTGGCATGGGCGCTGTCGTCTTCCATCATCTTGCGCACGAAGGTGGTCGGACACTCCGCGTCCAGGAACTTTCGAGCTGAGTCGCGCAGCAGTTCTTGATCCTCACTAAAACCGAAATCCATGCTTCCCCCTCAGATGCTCAATACTTCTGTTATCCCTTTGGCAGCTGCAGGACGCGCTCACCAACGATGTTGCGCATGATCTCCGACGTCCCGCCCGCGATTGTGTACAGACGGGAGCCCAAGGCGCGGCGCGCCCAAAAACCGTTATCGACACCCTGAGTTTCTCCCAAGGCGCACTGGCTGTAGGGACCCAGCAGTTCCATCGCAAAATGCGCCATGCGGATATAGAGTTCACTTCCGGCCAGCTTGCTGATCGAGCCTTCCGGTCCCGGCGGGTTACCGCGTAACTGTTGGGTCAGTTGCCGATAGCCGTTGAACTTGAGCGCCTGGATTTCAACGTGAAAGGCGGCCAGCTTTTGTCGTACTTCCGGATCATCTGCCGCCGGTTGACCGTTGACTTCCAGGTCTTTGAGATTCGCCTTCAGTCTGTCCAGCATGGGTTCCAGGTTATACACCATGCCAAAGTTCGCCCGCTCGAACATGAGCGTGGTAATCGCAACCTGCCAGCCGTTATTCCGTTCGCCGACCAGATTGGCTTTGGGCACCCGGACATCCTCGAAGAAGACCTCGTTGAATTCCGCGTCGCCAGAGATTTGGACCAAGGGCCGGACCGTTACCCCAGGCGAGTGCATATCCACCAGCAGATAGGATAGTCCTTTGTGCTTGGGTGCGTCAGGGTCGGTCCGCGTTACAAGAATGCAGTAGTCGGCTTTGTGAGCATAGCTCGTCCAGACTTTCTGGCCGTTCACGACAAAGTCGTCGCCATCGTCAACCGCCCGTGTCTGGAGGGAGGCCAGGTCCGAGCCGGAGCCCGGTTCGGAGTAGCCCTGACACCATAATTCCTCAGCGCTGAGTATCCTGGGGACAAAACGCTCTTTCTGCTCCTCCGTTCCCCAGTGCATCAAGGTGGGACCGACCAGCGAGATACCAAGCGGATTGGCTAGTCCGGGCGCGTGCACCCGGGCCATCTCCTGCTGGTAGATGGTCTGCTCCATAATCGTGGCGCCCCGGCCGCCATACTCCTTGGGCCAATGAATGCCGACCCAGCCCGCGCCGTGCAGCTTCTTCTGCCAGTCGAACTTGATCTGAAAACGCGCTTCCTGATCGATAATCTCAAAGGTCTCCGGGTCGTAGTTGTCCGCCGGATTGGCTTCGAGCCACGAGCGCAGTTCCTGCCGGAACGCTTCTTCTTGCGGAGAATAGTCAAAATTCACGCCGTACTCCTATAGCGGGAAGGTATCGCGCGCGAATTATAGTTTTTGGTCGGGAGAAAGGAAAGGGGTTAAGGCGAAAGCCCGCGCCCGGCTTGACACCCGGCCCGTGGGCTGACTAATTGAGCCCGACATCTTTCTCTATCTGATCGGGGGTTCGGGTGCGCTATCGCCAAACATTTATCCCAACATTACGTGAAGATCCAACTGAGGCCGAAGTTATCAGCCATAAGCTCTTACTGCGTGCGGGTATGATGCGCCAGGTGGCACGTGGCGTATATGATTTTCTGCCGCTCGGGCTGCGCGTCGTGCGGAAAGTCGAAAACATTGTCCGCGAGGAAATGAACCGTGCGGGCGCCCAGGAAATCCTCATGCCGGCGGTCTGTCCGGCGGAACTCTGGCGGGAAAGTGGTCGCTGGGATGTATACGGTAGAGAGCTGCTGCGCATTAAAGATCGGCACGACCGGGACTTTTGCTTTGGGCCGACCCATGAGGAGGTCGTGACCGATATTGTCCGGCGGGAGATTCGGTCATACCGGGACCTGCCGCTCAATTTGTATCAGATCCAGACCAAGTTTCGGGATGAAGTCCGGCCCCGTTTTGGCTTGATGCGCGGCCGCGAGTTCATCATGAAAGACGCCTATTCCTTTCATACCGATCTGGAGGACTGCCAGCGCGAGTATCGCAATATGTATGACGCCTACCGGCGGGTCTTTGATCGCTGCGGCTTAACCTACCGTCCGGTGGAGGCGGATACTGGAGCCATCGGGGGCAGTCTGTCGCATGAGTTCCAGGTGCTGGCGGATTCCGGCGAAGATGCCATTGTCAGTTGTGACTCGTGTGATTATGCCGCCAATGTGGAAAAAGCCGAACTCGCCCCACCGCCGCCTTCGTCAGACACGCACGAAGCGGCGCTTACCCCGGTTGAGACCCCAGACCAACGGACCATCGAGGAAGTCTCGACCTTTCTGGGCGAGCCCCCGGAGCGCTTCGTCAAAACCCTGCTCTACGAAACCGACACGGGCGCGGTTGTCGCTGCCCTGGCGCGGGGAGACCATGAACTCAGCGAGCCTAAGCTGAAAAACCTGCTCGGCTGTGAGTGGGTCGTCCTCGCGGATGAAGAAACCGTCCACAAGGTGACCGGCGCTCCAACCGGTTTTGCAGGACCGATACAGCTCAAGGTCAGGCTTATCAGCGATCAGACCCTACGAGGCGCAAAAGGCCTGGTATGCGGAGCAAACGAGCAGGATATGCATATGACCGGGCTTGATATCGAGCGCGACCTGCCCTCCCTCCAGTTCGCCGACCTGCGTCGGGCAACAGCAGGTGACACTTGTCCACGCTGTGAGAAAGGGCGGTTTACCGATCATCGTGGCATTGAAGTCGGTCAGACGTTCTATCTTGGCACGAAGTATAGCCAGGCGATGAATGCAACCTATTTGGATGCCACAGGCGAACAGCATCCCATGGAAATGGGCTGTTATGGCATTGGTATCACCCGGACCGTTGCGGCCGCCATTGAGCAGAATCATGATGATGCCGGCATTGTCTGGCCCAAGCCGCTCGCTCCCGCAGACATCCATATCGTGCCGGTCAATTGGAATGACGACACGACCCGGAAGGCGGCGGAAGATGTCTATGTCAGACTCCGGCAGTCCGGGACAGATGTCTTGTTTGACGATCGGGAAGAGCGGCCGGGGGTGAAATTTAAGGATGCTGACCTGCTGGGCATTCCGCTCCGGGCCACGATTGGTGGCAAGTCTTTAGCCCGCGGGGTGATTGAACTAAAGGATCGCGCGGATGGAGCAATGACGGAAGTCCCGGCAGACCGGGCGGTCGAAACCATCCAGCAGGCGCTCAACAATACGGAGACCGCCTGAGTCCGGGAAGCGCGCAACACAATGGCTCCTCGTTCCGTCAATCAGACAAGCCACGCGCGGGTGCGCCCTCGGGGCTCCGAAAAAACGAGCCATCCGCGTGCACGCCGCCGACTTATCTTTGCGCTCGATGTTGCTTCACTGAAAGAAGTTGATCACTATGTCGCCCTGCTTGCCGATGAGGTCGGCCTGTTCAAGGTCGGCAAGCAACTGTTCATGCACGCCGGTCCCGAGGTTGTCCGCCGCATTCACGCTAAGGGCGGCACGGTCTTTCTCGACCTCAAATTCCACGACATTCCCCAGACAGTAGCTTCTGCCTCAGTGGAAGCCGCCCGTTTGGGGGTGAAGATGTTCACCCTGCACGCCTCCGGCGGTGTCGATATGTTACGGCAGGCCCAGCGAGCAGTCCGTGCCGTGTGTCGTGCAGAACGGCTCACCCGCCCGACCCTCCTTGCGGTCACCGTGCTGACGAGTCTGGGCCGAGACGACCTCAAGCGGGTCGGAGTCAGGGCTGGTCCGGCGACGCAGGTCGTTCGACTCGCTCAGCTTGCCCAGCAAGCAGGTATTGACGGTCTGGTGGCCTCTCCTCGAGAAATTGCTGCAATCCGCCGTGCCTGCGGAGACAAACTGACCCTCGTCATTCCAGGTGTTCGTCCGCAAGGCAGCACGGCCGACGATCAGAAGCGGATTCTGACGCCGCACCAAGCCATGCAGGCCGGGGCGAATTATCTGGTTGTGGGCAGACCTATTCGGGATGCCACTGACCCGCGCCAGGCCGCACGTGATATTGTCGCAGACATGGCACGGGGACTGCGCAAACAACCTCAAGTAGGGACGACACGCTCACGGCAATAGGACGAAGAATAGGGAAAGAAAAAGGCAACCCTCATGTCGCCCGATGGGCAAGACGACGGATATAAAGTCATTTGTCTACTGGGTTAATGAGGACTGTGCTGGATGGAATCGATAGACAATATCGTGCTCACGCACGAGGACGAGCCTGTTACGAGCAAGTTGTTCCAAAAAGAGGTCGTCCGTATGCAAACGCCGAATACGATTCTTGAGATCGTCATTCTCGCGCAACAGCGTCCGGACTTGTGTTTCCAATGCGCGTTGCTCTTCGGTCAGTTGGAAGAGATGCAGAAGCCCGCGCTCGCTCCACACGGTTGAATATCCGAGCAGGGCGTACAGCGCCAGAATCGATGGGAACCACACCCAGCCAAACCGCCGCACCACCATTCGCCCCATACGGAACATTCTACTGACTGCGCAAGGCTGGGGCAACTTTGGGCGCTGAAACGAAACGGGAGACAGACATCACGACAGGAGGATCGGGTGAAGATCAGGAAAATTATTGGCCGAGAAATTCTGGATAGCCGGGGGAATCCAACGGTTGAGGTTGAGGTGATCCTGGCGGACGGTGCGTGTGGACGCGCCGCAGCACCCTCAGGCGCGTCCACCGGAGCCCACGAGGCGTGGGAGCTTCGAGACCGAGCCCGAAAACGTTATCGCGGGAAGGGCGTCCAGAAAGCAGCGGCACAGGTGAACGAGCACATCGCCCGCCGCCTGAAGGGCAAGGACGCCAGCGACCAGCTTGCTATCGATCAACTCCTGCTTGAGTTAGACGGTACGGCAAACAAGAAGCGCATGGGAGCAAACGCGCTTATTGCCACCTCGCTTGCTGTTGCAAAAGCAGCGGCCATATCTGCCGGACAACCCCTCTACCGCTTCCTGGGGGGCACGCGTGCGCGGACTCTTCCAGTCCCGCTCATTAACGTGCTCAACGGTGGGGCCCATGCGACCAATAATCTCGACATCCAGGAGTTTATGATCGTTCCGGCCGGCACACGATCGTTCCGCGAGGCTCTTCGCATTGGTGCGGAAGTGTTCGCCGTACTCAAAGGGATACTCCAGAAAAAAGGCCTCACCACAGCCGTCGGAGACGAGGGGGGAGTGGCTCCCGATCTTCGCTCAAACGAAGAGGCATTCGACCTTCTGCTCGAGTCTGTGACACAGGCGGGCTACACCCCAGGTCGGCACGTCTCCCTGGCCCTCGACATCGCAGCAACCGAGCTGTACCAGGACGGGCACTACGTTTTTCATAAAGCGGGTGGGGCCGTCCGTCAGGCTGAAGACCTCGTTCAACAGTATGCAAAATGGGCTACACACTATCCGCTGGTCTCCATCGAAGACGGGTTAGCCGAAGACGACTGGAACGGATGGCGATTGCTCACCCAGGAACTCGGAACGACCCTACAGCTCGTGGGCGATGATTTGTTTGTCACCAACCCGCAACGGCTCGCTCGCGGCATTGCGGACGGGGCCGCGAATGCCATCCTGGTCAAGGTCAATCAGATCGGCACCTTGAGCGAGACCCTAGAAACAGTCGCCTTAGGAAAAAAGCATGGGTATGCGGCGGTGATCTCACATCGCTCGGGAGAAACCGAGGATACCACCATTGCCGACCTGTCCGTCGCGTTGAATGCCGGTCAGATCAAAACCGGTAGCGTCTGCCGTGGTGAGCGGACGGCCAAATATAACCAACTGTTACGCATCGAAGAAGAACTCGGACGACGCGCCGTGTATGCCGGCCATAATGCGTTTACAACCCAAAAATAACACTCTGTTCTTGTGTATTTTTGTTGCAGCAAAGAGGCCAATCTGATAGAAGGTAACGAAAAGCCCTTCCGCCTTACACATATGATTTTTATGGACTAAGGGGTTCCCATACTCATAACGAAGGAGGTCACTATGCCTGCGAAGAAGAAAGCCGCTAAGAAAACCGTAAAGAAAGCCGCCAAGAAAGCCCCGGCTAAGAAAGCCGCTAAGAAAACCGTAAAGAAAGCCGCCAAGAAAGCCCCGGCCAAGAAAGCCCCGGCTAAGAAGGCCGCCAAGAAAGCCCCGGCCCGGAAGAAAGCGGCCCGGAAGAGAGCGTAACGTCGCTCAGCCCGGTAGCGAGATACGAGGCGGAGGATTTCCAAGAAAAGGCCCCAAGCGGGCCTTTTCTCTTTTGTGCACATGAAACAGCAACTCGCCGCGTACACCGCCGAGGTGCTCTTCCCGGAACGCGAGAAATTTACTGCCCCGCTGCTCCTGCTTCCGGGCTTATGGACGGGAAGCTGGATATGGCAGGAAGTCGCGTGGGGTCTTTCTCAGCGGGGCTGGTCGTGCTGGGCGCTTGATCTGTACGAGCAGTACGCAACCCGCCAGCGTGGCGATGTCTCTCTTGACGATCATCTCACCACCATTACCACAGCTAGCGCTGCGTTCGATTGCCCGCCCATTGTGATTGGCTTTGATCTGGGCAGTCTCCTCGCACTCCTCACCGCCACTCGCACACAACCGCGTGCCCTCGTCTGTATTTCTCCCTTGCTGCCCTGCTACTGGCAGGCCAACCTGCGTCCGGCTCTGCCTCTGGTACGACTCGCGTCCCTGCCCGCACTCCTGTGGAATCGCGTCCATCCTCCCCCGTCCCGTCGGCTTGCCCGCGATTTTCTTTTCCACACGCTTCCGGCAGGGTTGCACGACCAGTTATACGACCGGCTTGAGCCGGACTCGGGTAGAGTCGTCCGCACCCTCACCCGAGGTCAGACCGACTTTCCAGCAACCCCCCCGCCTTGCCCTAGTCTGGTTGTCTGGGGACAGGAAGATCGTATGGTTCCCGCTCCGGCCGTCCGTTGGCTTGCAGACGCTCTACAGGCTGCCAGCCTGAGCTACCCGGACCAAGGTCACTGGCTGCTAGCTGGCCCACAGGCGGCGACCCTGGTCGGGGATGTCCATCGCTGGTTGATCCGCTCGCTGGGAGAAGCGTTGTTATTACCCCCGGAGGAAGAAGAATAGACACAGCCGTCGAACGTACGAACTGACCTGGCCTGGATCGTTCCCCATTACCACTGATATTAGGGAGAGCGGGTTCTGGCCCCAACAATTATCTCAAGGTCTATCCGTCTCCATGCTCCAGCTTATCAATCTGTCTCTCGCCTTTGGCGGACAGGAACTGTTTCGCAATCTCAACTGGCATATTCGGCAAGGTGACCGGGTGGGGCTGGTCGGTCCCAACGGTGCGGGCAAAACAACTCTCTTCCGCCTCTTGACCGGACAGCTTGAGCCCGATGCGGGCCGAGTCCAGCGCGACCGGGACCTCAGCATTGGCTATCTGCCCCAGGAAGGAATCGAAATTTCCGGACGCGATCTCTTCGCTGAGACGCGCTCTGCTCTGCCGGAGTTGACCGCGTTACAGCAGGAACTGGAGACTGTTCAGGTCGCGCTCGAGAGTACTGATGGAACGACCTCCGACGCGTTGGTACAAGCGGAATTGATCACACGCTACGGGGACCTCCAGCACCGAATCGAAGAACTCGACGGATTTCAGGCCGATGCCCAAGTCGCCAAAGTCCTAACTGGACTGGGGTTTCACGAAGCGCAGTTTACGGCACACACCGAGACGTTCAGCGGGGGCTGGCAAATGCGGGTCGCGCTGGCCAAGCTCCTGCTCCGGCAACCCGATGTCTTGCTGCTCGACGAGCCGACCAATCATCTCGATCTCGACTCACTACTATGGCTTGAGGCATATCTACACAATTATCGCGGTAGCATTGTCATCGTTTCGCACGACCGGGCCTTTCTGGACCGGATGGTCAATCGGGTGGTCGCCCTTCACCGCTCTGCCCTGGCCGAATATACGGGCAATTACTCGACCTTTGAGCGCGTGTTTGAAGAACACCTGGAGTCGTATCGAAAAGTCTATGACACCCAGCAGGAAGAGATTGAGCGTCTGACCCGCTTTATCAATACGTTTCGCTATAACGCTCGGAAGGCACCGCAGGTCCAGAGTCGGGTCAAGCAGTTGGAGAAAATGGAAAAGCTCGACCCGCCCCAAACCGTGCCCAGGGGTGTCCGTTTCCATTTTCCTCAGGCCCCCAGGAGCGGCAGACGGGTGGTCGAATTACAGGGGGTCAGCAAACGCTATGACAACGTGCAGGTGTTTGAGAATCTGGACTTAGTGATTGAGCGCGGAGACCGGGTTGCAGTGGTCGGCGTCAACGGGGCGGGCAAGTCCACCCTCAGTCGCATCCTGTCCGGGGTTGAAGAACCGACTTCAGGTAGCCGTCAGCTCGGTCATCAGGTCGTCCTCGATTACTATGCCCAGCAGCAGGCCGAACGCTTACAGACCGATAATACCGTGTATGAAGAGATCCTCCGGGAAGCCGCAACCGACATCGTCCCTCAACTCCGCACTCTTCTGGGGGCCTTTCTCTTTTCCGGGGATGCGACCGAAAAGCGGGTTGCCGTGCTCAGCGGCGGTGAAAAGAGCCGTCTCGCGTTGGCAAAAATGCTGTTGCAGGCCTCGAACCTGCTCATTCTGGATGAGCCCACCAATCATCTCGATATCCGGACCAAAGACATCCTGAAAGAAGCCCTGCTGCAGTATGCGGGAACTTTTGTCGTTGTGTCGCACGACCGCTATTTTCTCAGTGGTCTGGTGACAAAAGTACTCGAACTCCACGACGGCCACTGCACCACCTATCCTGGGACGTTTGAGGAGTTTCTGGACCGGAAGGAACGACAGGCAGACCTGTCTCCACGCCGGGAACAGGCCCGTCTTCAGAGAGTAGTCCAACGGGCAGCCGTTGCTTCGCCTACGGCAAGTGCGGCTGGCATTGAAGGCACACTGGCCGCCATTCGTGAGGCCAAGCACGGCAAGCTCTCCTATCAACAGCAAAAGGCCGCCCGGGCCGAACGGCAAAAACGGGCCAAGCGTTTAGCCGCGCTGGAGCAGCATATTACCACGCTGGAGGACCACAAAGAAAAGCTCGAACACCGCCTTGTGGATGAAAAGACATTTCAGGATCAGGCAAAATCCCGTGAGGTGGCTCATCAGTATGAACGGGTCAAACAGCAACTCGACGAACAGTACGCGGAGTGGACGGCATTAGCCGAAGAACACGAAAGTGGTTAGACCTGGAGCGAGACTCTGGAAAAGGGAGAGAGCGTATGCGTATAGGATTGGGGCTGCCGCCGACCGGACATCATTTCGAGGTGTATCAGCAGGTCGCGCGCAAGGCCGAGGAACACGGCTTCGAGAGCCTATGGGTCGGCGAGGCCTGGGGCACGGAGACGAGTACGCTGGTCACCGCCTTTCTGACCGCTACGCAGCGCATTTATGTCGGCACGGGCATCATCTCGCTCTACCTCCGCCCACCAACGCTCGCCGCCATGCAGGCCGCCAGCATGGACCTGATCGCACCAGGCCGGGCGCGGTTGGGTATCGGCGTGAGCACGCGCAATATCAACACCTTTCACGGCATTGCCTGGGACCGGCCCGTAGCCCGCACGCGCGAGTATGTGGATATTGTCCGTCGCGTGTTGGCCGGCGAGCGAGTCACGCGCACCGACGGGTTTTACCGGCCTCGGGGCTTTCGCCTCAGCCTGCGCCTGTCGGGGGCCATGCCGATCTATCTGGCGGCCGTGAACCCGCGCATGCTCCAACTAGCCGGAGAGATCGCGGACGGGGTGCTGCTGGCCTGGCTGCCCGCGCGACAGGTTCCCCATTCGCTGGCCGAGATTGCAAAAGGAGCAGAACGCGCAGGACGCAGCCTGCGCGATATCGATATCGGCTGCTATGTACATACGCTGGTCAGACAGGATCGGGAGCAGGCCCTGCGACAACTGCGCCACGTGTTGGTTGGCTACTGTCAGGCCAACACGTATATCCAAGGTTTTCGCCGTTTTGGCTATAGCGATATTCTGGATGAAGTGCATGCCCGCTGGCAGGCCGGCGACCGGAAGGGAGCGGAAGAGTCCATTCCGGATTCCATGGTTGAAGAGTTGTTTATATTCGGTCCGCCCGAAGACTGCCGCACTCAACTCGGTCATTTTACCGACGCCGGCGTGCAGCACCCCATCGTCGCATCTCCACCGACGAGCCAAATCACCAGGGATGATCTGCATACGTTGGTTGAGACGTTTGGACAGTAAAGCCGTGGGAGAACTCCGGCCTACGACCACCCCTCCGCAGGAGGGGACTAGGAAGAGCTGAGGACGATCACGAAGACCGCCCTGCCACCTCACCCGACCAATTTCGTCAAAATCCGCTCATACTCTTTATGATTCTCTACCTGCACATTGACGTGATGCAGGTCCACTCCACACTCTTCTTGGGCTTGTAGACGGTCAATACCTGCTTCCACTGACCCCACACAGCCGGTTGCATCGACCAACTGAGCGGGTACGGCTTCGCCAGCGGCGCGCGAGCCACCAGTCCAGGCTTCTTTGATGGCCTCAACCGTCTCCCCGTAGCCCAGCCGGGTGAGTTGAGCGGCGTAGAACGTGCCCATACGGCCAATGTAAAAGGCCAGCATACTGGCTGATGCGGCGCGGGCTTTATCGACTTGTGAAGTCACCGTGATGGTGCCGGGCGAACGGACGGCGACCGCATTGGCCGGACGGCCAGCAGTCACGCTAGCTTGGCGCAGATTGTCAATTTCGCTCTTAAGCTGTTCGAGGGGAATCATAATCGGCAACCAACCATCCGCCAGTTCTGCGGTCATTTTCACGCTCTTGGCATTCAGCGTTGCCAGATAAATCGGAATGTGATTGCGAACGGGATGGAAGCGTAACGTAAAGCCGCGTTGCAGATCGAATAGCCTGCCGGAGTATTTGAGCGGTTCGCCTTTCATCAAGGTATTGATGATCTCCACATACTCACGCATGCGCTGGAGGGGCGGCTGGAACGCGACCCCGTGGAAATGCTCAATCACCTGCGGGCCACTCGTCCCCAGGCCGAGCAGCATACGCCCTCCAGAGACCTCATCCAGGGTGGCGAAATGTTGGGCCAGCGCAGCAGGGGTGCGTGAGTAGGTATTCACAATCGCCGTACCGAGATTGATACGCTTCGTCTTGTCGGCCAACAGGGTCAAAATGGTGAACGCATCCCGCCCCCAGGCTTCCGGCACCCAGGCCGAATGCACCCCGGCCGCCTCCGCGATTTGTACCTTCTCACACAGCGCCTGGTAGTCGAGCTTACCCTGCCAATCGATACCAATAGAAATTTTATAGGCCATTTTTTTCGTGTCCTTTCTTGAACTCCGTTCGGTCGCGTGACTGTAGCACGTCCCCTTTTGACCGTCAGCTATTTGCCGTGTCTGTTCTGCTAGGACGGTGCTTGACAACCGCGCGCGCTTCTGGCGAGAAGGGGAACCTGTCAAAAAGAGGAACGCATGTCATCCACTTCACCAGAAGAGACGCTTGACCAGAACAGTCCCTCGTCTCAGCCCCACGACGCGCCCACTCAGGTCGGAGGACCGTATGCCTATTACGTCCTGGCCGTCCTCTTTGTGGTGTATGTGTTTAATTTTATCGATCGCCAAATCCTGTCCATCTTGCTCCAGCCGATTAAGGAGGACCTGCAAGTCTCGGACACGGCCATGGGGTTTCTGACCGGTTTTGCTTTCGCGGTTTTTTACGCAATTGCCGGCCTGCCGCTCGCCCGTGTAGCCGACCGCTGGGTCCGGCGGAGCCTAATTGCCCTGAGTCTCGCGACCTGGAGCCTGATGACCGCGGCCTCAGGATTGGCGCGGAATTTTACCGATCTGGCATTAGCCCGGGTGGGCGTCGGCGTGGGAGAGGCGGGATGCACCCCACCGGCGCACTCCCTGCTGTCCGACTATTTCCCTCCAGAAAAGCGCGCGACCGTGCTCGCCGTATATGCGTGCGGCATTTATATGGGTGTGGGCCTGGGCTTCTGGTTGGGCGGCTGGCTGAACGACGCTTTTGGCTGGCGGGTGGCGTTTATGGTCATTGGTCTTCCCGGTGTCGCCATGGCTGTCGTGGTTCGTTTCACGGTTCGGGAGCCTCCACGCGGCATGAGTGAGCGGACAGCAGCCGCAAGTCGTTCCTACAGCCTGGGGGAAACCTGGCAGTTTCTGACCCGACTGCCCAGCGGTCGTCGTATCAGTTTGGGAGCGGCCTTTCAGGCCTTTGTGGGCTACGGACTCGGGGCCTGGATTCCTGCCTTTTTCATTCGGCTGCATGGTATGACCCCCGGAGAGCTGGGCTTGTGGCTGTCCTGGATTACCGGCATAGGCGGCGCGATTGGCGCCTTTTCCGGCGGTTGGCTTGCAGACCGCTGGGTCAGGGACCAGCCCGAGGCGCGGGCCTATATCAGTCTGGTTGGCGCGCTGTGTTCAATACCCTTTATCGTCGCAGCCTTGGTACTCGATAATACCACCCTGGCGTTATTGAGCTTCTTTCCGGCGAACATCTTTGGCACGATGTGGATAGGACCGGCCGGATCGATTGTGCAGGATCTCGCTCCACCGGCCATGCGGGCAACGGCTTCGGCGGTCTTCATTTTTATCCTGACGATGATCGGCCTAGGTGCCGGCCCGCAAACGGTCGGCGTTCTTAACGATCTGATCGGGACGCCAGATGCGATTCGCTACTCCCTACTTGGAGTCGCAGTCAGCACCAGTCTCCTGTCCGCCGTCTTTTTCTGGCTGACCGGTAAGACCTTGGAACGGGACCTCACCGCCAAGCAGCAACTCGGCTGATTTCGATGAGCTACATCTGCACGGAAACGGCGTAATAACCCCGCTCGGTAGGGGTGGAAAAATATTCCGCCAACCGGGACAAGACTCGAGGAAAAATCTCATTCTCCCGGTCAGCGGCCTGCATCTGTTCTTTGCTGGTCCAAAAGCTCAGGCCCCGTCCGCTGCCCTGCGAGCGATTAGCCAGCCACATCACGCCCTGAAAACCGGGCTGCTGCCTGAGGACGGGCAGATATTCTTGCTCATAAATGGCTCGCGCCGGGTCAAGCTGTTCTCCGGGAACGGGCAGGGTAATCATCCGGGCGAACAGCCCGCCAATATGCTGGCCAGCCCGGACCAGGACTTCATAGTGTTCAGGCTGGGGGTGGGCAGTCAGAAACGGCAACAACATGGCGGCAACCGCCTTCCGGCTTTTCAGTTCGGAGCGAGCTAACGCAGTCGCTGAGTTCCACAAGGTGACGATGAAACCCGTATGTATCTCCGGGTCGGACAGCACCAGGGTTCCATTGAAGCCGGGCTCCTGGACTAGGGGAGGCATCACCGCACTCCGGTAGACAGACAGGAAGTCAGTGAGGAGACCGGAGCGGCATTGGATGGGAATAACACGCGCATACATGGGAAGGTATTCCTTTTAGAGTGTTGCCCGGAGGTCGGTCAGAAAGCCCTGCACAACCTGAAAACCCCGGTCCCAGAATTCGGGCTGATTGATGTCTATACGCATCTGCGCCAGGGCGTGTTCCGGCCGCTGTGAGCCGCCGCTCTCCAATAGGCGTAAATACCCAGGGACAAAATCTTCCCCCTGGTCGAGATAGCGCTGATACAGGGCCAGGGTGAGCAACTCCCCGAACGAATAGGAATAACAGTAGAACCGGCTGTGAATAAAATGCGGAATATACGACCAGCCCCAGCGATAGACGGGCAACAGCTCAACACTCTCACCAAAGAGCTTGCCCTGTTCGGTCATCCATAGTTCGCACAGGGTGTCGGCGCTGAGTTGCCCGTCCCGGCGCTTGGCATGCGCCGCCATCTCAAAGCGAGTCAGGGCAGTTTGGCGGAAGACCGTGCCGTACATCTCCTCCAAAACCTCGCACAGCAGGGCGCGGCGCGTGTCCGGCGACTCGGCCTTATTCAGCAGGTGTCGGGTCAACACGATTTCCGCAAAGACCGAGGCTGTCTCCGCAAGCACCAGGGGAGCATCATAGTGCAGGAATTTCTGGCGGCGTGCCAACAAATCATGAATGCCGTGGCCCAGCTCGTGGGCCAGCGTCGAGACCGCACGTCCGGTGCCGGTATAACTGCACAACACGTACGGGTGGTGGGCGGGTGATAGGGCCGCACAAAAGGCGCCCCCACGTTTTCCCGCCCGGACTTCGGCGTCAATCCAACGATTCTGGAAAAACTCTTCGGCCAGGGCCGCAAACCGGTCGTTAAAATTCCCGAAGGCGGTCAGGATCAAATCCCGAGCATCCGTAAAGGGGATTTCCTCTGCCTCGGTTTCAATCGGCGCGTACAGGTCTGTATTCTTGAGACGTGCAACCCCGAGCAATTCCGCCTTCAGCCGAAAATATTCCTGCGCCAGGGGGTAATGGCGTTCGACTGCCTGCATCATCGCTTCAACGGTTGGGGGAGCAATCTCGTTCGACAGGTGGGTGGGCAGCGTCACATCGTCATACTGACGCTGCTCGCACTCAATTTTATGATCGAGCAGCAGGTTGTTAAAAACGGAGGTCAGAACAAGCGCGTGTTGGGCGTAGGTTTCTAAGAATATGGTCAGAGCCCGCTCACGCAGCCCGCTATCCGGATGGCGCAGCAGCGCCATGATCTCACCGTCAGTAAGCAAGCATTCTTCGCCATCCCTGGTGAGCGGAAACCGGAGCGAGCCGCTGAGTTCGTCATAGAGCTGCCGAAAGGCGTGTTTGCCCGACAGGTTTTTACGATTGAGGAGTTGCTCTTCTTTTTCACTCAGCGTATGCGGCCTAAAGCGTCGGACCGCTTCCAGATAGTGTTGGTAATCTTGCAGCTCCGGGGCGGTGAGAAGCTGGGCAAGCTGCTCGTCCGGCAACGCAATGAGTTCCAGAGAGAAGAAGACCAGCAGGTTCTCAATATTGGTGGCGGTTTCGCGCGTGTGCTGGACAAGCTGTTGAGCCGTTTGGTTCTGGGTATCAGCTGCAAACAGGAGCGAGGCGTAAAAGGCGGGGCGGCGGCGGAGCTCGGCAATAGCTTCATACTCGACCAACGCCAGGGCGAGTGTCGTCCCATCGACCTGGCCACTTTCAATCCGGCCGCGGTAGGTCTTCGCAAAGACTTCCGCCCGACGGCGCGCCTCCGCAAGGTCAGCCTCAAGCTGTGGGTCGTCCGGGCTGGCATACAGTCCTCCCAGGTCCCAACGTACACCTTCTGCTTTGAGTCCGGATTGCTGCATAATCTCGTCCTTTTCTTGGTTCACGCCTCTAAAGCGTGTCTGCTCATTACCTGTCTTCTTGTATGTCTGCTCCAGACCTGTCAAGAATAGGGCAGACACAAGGAGGGATGACTCATGGTGACAAACGGTGTGTCCCATATTGCCGTTGGCGTGCGAGATATGGACGCCTCGCTACGGTTTTATCGCGATTTGCTCGGCTTTGAGGTAGTCCGGGATGAAGTGCAATCAACCCAGGGAACGGTCCTGCCGGCCTTGTATAAAGAGCCGCACGACCAGCGGCGGGTGGCGACGCTGTATTGGAAGAAAGGCCTGTACGAGGCATTTTTAGTCCTCTCCGAACACTCGGATAAGCCAGCCAGCGGCGAGCCGATTAAACTCGATCAGATCGGCATCCATCACTATGCCTTTTGGGTGGAGAATCTTCCCCAAGTCTATGAAGAACTGAAGGCCAAAGGCGCTGACTTTGTCGTGCCGCCGACCGTCACCAAAACAAAAGACGGCAACTTTAACAGTGCCTTCCTGCGTGACCCGGATGGCATTCTGGTCCAGCTTGACGAGTTGGTGGCAGATTAACCGACAACCGTAAGAGGTCCGCATGACACAACCATACGCGCTCACTATCGCGACAGCCGCCGAACGTATTCGCACCCAGCAGCTCTCCCCCGTGACCCTGGTCCAATCCTGTTTGAACCGCCTGGACCAGCTTGAACCGCAGCTCCGCGCCTGGGTGACGATCGACGGTGAGGGGGCCTTAGCTACCGCCCAGCAGTACGAAAAGGAAATCAACAGCGGACACTACCGGGGTCCGCTGCACGGCATTCCACTCGGCCTCAAAGACATTTTCTTTACCGCCGGGATGAAGACGACGATGGGGTCGTCTATTTATGCCGACTATGTCCCGGACTATGACGCCACAGCCGTACGTCGCCTCAAGGAAGCCGGAGCGATCATTCTGGGTAAAGTCCAGACTACGGAATTCGCGGCCCTGGCTCCGTCGCCAACCCACAATCCCTGGAATCTTGAACACACGCCGGGCGGCTCCAGCAGCGGGTCAGCGGCCGCGGTGGCCGCGCAGATGTGCTTTGGTGCCTTAGGCTCTCAGACCTATGGCTCGACCATACGCCCAGCCGCCTACTGCGGCTGCGTCGGCCTCAAGCCGACCTTTGGCCGGATTAGTGCCTACGGCGTCTATCCCCTGGCTGGCAGTCTGGACCATGTGGGAATTTTTTCCCGTACTGTGGCAGATACGGCTCTGCTGCTTCAGACCCTGGCTGGCGAGGATGCCAACGACCCGATGAGTGCGGCGCAACCGATCCCGGACTATACCGCCGCTCTGGCTGATCCGCAGCCGCCTCGCATCGGCTTGGTCCGGGAGTTCTTTCTTGAAAAAGCCGATGCGGAAACTCAGCAGCATATTGAAGCCGTGGTGGAGCAACTGACCCAAGCCGGGGCGCATATCACCGAGGTTGCACTCCCGGAGAGCTTCAAGGGCGAGCCTGAAGCCCACTTTAGGATGATGTTCGTTGAGTCGGCCTATTCGCATAGCGAGGTCTACAATCGGTATAAAGAGCAGTACAGCCCGCAGATGAAGGACTTGATCGAGAAGGGCCTCCAGGTCTCCGGCGTGGAGTATATGGAGGCCCAACGCCACCAACACACGTTTCGGACCGAGATGGACGCGCTCTGCCGGACAGTAGACGCCCTGCTGACTCCGGCAACCCCGGCCCCCGCGCCCAAAGGCTTCGCCACCACCGGTGATCCGACCTTTAACGGCCCGGCGACCTTTTCCGGCCTGCCGAGCCTGGCCTTACCCTCGGGGCTGAGTCAAACCGGCCTGCCCTTGGGTCTACAGCTCATGGGCGCGACCTTTCGCGAAGACAAACTGCTGGCGGTGGGCGAGTGGTGTGCGGACGTGTTGGCCTTCTCGGAGACACCGTCGGTCGCATAATCAGGAGGGCAGGTCGGTCTCTCAGCTCACCAACAACGCTATTCCCCCGACAATGAAAATCGTCCCGGCCACGTCGGCCTTGGTGATGCGTTCACTATCGTGCAGCACCAGATGGCTCAGGACGAGCGTGACAAGCGGTACGACTGAGGTGAAGGGAGCAACAACAACGGCGGGCAGATATTCCAGCGCAAAAAACAGCGAGAAAATAGCCAGGGTTGAGGCTAGACCGGCCAGACCAAAATATACGCCTGCCCGACACGGTAAGGAGAACAACTGGCTGGCTTGGCCACTCGCAAAAAAATAGGCCGCATACCCCACCACACCGGCAAGGATGCCGATACACGCCCCGAGCAAGGGCTCATTGCTCGACTGCAAACCGAGTTTCGCCAGAATGGGATTCATCCCATAACAAAAGGCGGCAAGAAACGGATAGAGGATATGAATCGTCCTCATCGCTGACCTTCCCAGCGGTTTTGCCCGGTCAGAATCACTACCCCGGCCACGACGCTCAGGATACCGCTCAGAATTTTGAGAGTGATAGCCTCCTGCAAGAAGAGCAGCGCAAAAACCGTCGTAAAAAGCGGCGCGGTATTCACTAGGGGTGTACACTTGGCCGCTCCAAGCTGAGCCACCCCCAAGTAATTGCACATCCGGCCTAAACATGGACCCATGATGCCTGCGGCGATAAACCACAGCGCCGCCTGGGGCGTAATCACCTGCGTCACCGAACGCGGATGAAGCGTAAAGACCAGAGCCATCAACGGCAGGCTGGCACCTAGCCCGCACAGCAGCCCGACCGAGACACTCGCGTACGGCAGCCCCTTGCGGATGAAGATGGGCGACGTCCCCCACAGGCACGCCGCGGCGAGGGCAAAAAGTTCACCGTAAAACACACCGTCTCCAAGCCTCAATCACGCTCACAAACAACAAAGAAAGGATTGCAGAAATTTCATCTGGGAATCCCCCCGCAGGGATAAGAACAGGAAATGGAGGAGAGAACAACTCGGCCCAGTCCCTCTCTCCATCGTTCAGACTGAGGGGGAGTGTTTCGCTGTGGTTCAGTTGACACAACGGACCAGACAGGCATACACGCAAGGGACGAATGTATAGGCGCAGGAAGTACAGAGGAGAGACTAATGAGACGCGTTGTTACAGGTCACCGAGCGGACGGCAAATCCATTATTGCGAGCGATGGAGAAGTGACAGGCATTCAGGTACCCGGCTTACCCGGTGCGACGTTGGCCACCCTGTGGGGTGCAGACGAAACCCTCACGTATCCTGACGATGGGAGCGAACCGCGTCATCACGACTGGTTTCCGCCAGTCGGTGGTTTCCGCTTTGTCTCATTTGTTTTAGCTCCAGACAGCACCCCGCCCGTGGACACCGACCCAGAAGCTGCTACTGCCGAAGTCGAGCGCCTGTTTCCAGGGTTGCTGGCGACCATGGAACCGGACGATCCTGGGATGCATCGCTCGGCGACCATCGATACGCTGTATATTGTGTCTGGACGCTGCGTGCTTGAACTCGACGACGGCTCAAAAACCGAGCTTGGCGCGGGAGATGTGATCGTTCAGAGCGGGACCATGCACCGTTGGCACAACCCTTGGGATGAGCCTTGCCACGTCATCGCCTTTCTGGCTGGCGCGCATATGAAGTAGGGGCAGCATATAGACTATTCATGGCTGGCCCGGCCTTTCCCGTCCGCTATCGGCTGGTCAGTTTGCTGACCGCCGGGAGCATGATCAACTATCTTGATCGGGTCAATATCGCGGTTGCCGCGCCGGTCATGATGGAATCCCTGGGCTGGGACGAGGGCCGCTTCGGAGTGATCTTCTCGGCTTCTCTGGTCGGTTATGCCCTGCTCCAATTTCCGGGAGGTGTCCTGGCCGATCGCTGGAATCCGTATAAACTGCTCATTCTGGTCTGCATTGGCTTTTCCGTTTTTACGGCTCTCACCCCCGTGGGACAGGTGGCGTTCGGCCTGATGTTGGCCATCCGCTTTGGGGTGGGCATGTTTGAATCCATCACCTTCCCGGCCTACGCCGCCCTGAATGCGCGCTGGATTCCCCGCCAGGAATACAGCCGGGCACAAACCCTCAGCATTTCCGGCACCTATCTTGGGCAGGCCATCGCCTACCCGCTGACGACGTGGCTGTTGACCATGTCTGCCTGGCCCATGGTCTTTTATTGCAATGCCCTGCTCGGTGGGGTGTGGCTGATAGCCTGGATGGCCTTTGCGACCCACACTCCGGCAGAGCATCCCACCATCAGCCGACGAGAACTGCACTATATCGAGTCCAATCTCGCCCCACGTCAGGCGCAGAAATTTTCTCCCTGGGCGGTCGCCAAAGAGCGCCAGGTTTTGCTGCTGTCCGTGTCGTATTTGCTGTTGGTCTATGGCCTGTGGATGATCGTGTTGTGGCTACCGACCTATATGGTCAAAGTCCGCGGCTTCACCCTGCAACAGATGGGCTGGGTGGGTATGATTCCAACCTTCGCCAGTTTCGCCGGGCTGGTCAGCGGCGGGACACTTTCGGACCTGCTGTTACAGCGTGGCTTCAGCGTGCGTTTTGCCCGCGCGCAAGCCCCCTCGCTGTGTATTGCGCTCGGTGTTCCTTTCTTAGTGGCGGCGGTGCTGGTTCCCTCGGGCGGCGCTTCGGTGGCCTGTTTTGCCGCGTATCTGTTTCTGATGAATATTGCCGGCGGAGGTTATTGGGCGTTGCCGCTGGAAATGAATCCCCGGTTGGTCGGCGCGATAGACGGGGTGATGAACGGCTCGGGGAATTTTGCTGGAATTTTTGGGCCGATGACCGCCGGCTTTCTGGTTGCGGCCACCGGCAGCTGGGCGCTGCCCTTTCTCGTGGCCGCGGGCCTTGCCGCAGTGTCCTTTATGATTTTCTTTTTTCTGGTTGTGCCGGAGCCGCTTCGGGTTGCAGCGTCAGCTCCTGGCAGCCAGACCGCAAGCGTGACATGATAGGCCGCCATGAATAAGAAAGCACTCGCCTTATTGGGACTGGGGCATCTGATGGTTGACCTGAATACCGGAGCCCTGCCCGCCCTGCTGCCCTTTCTCAAAACAAGCTTTGGTTTGTCCTATACGATGATAGGAGCCCTCGTCTTGGTCGCCAATATGACGTCTTCCATTATTCAACCGCTCTTCGGCTATCTGTCTGACCGCAGCGCCCAGGCCTGGCTGCTGCCGTTTGGAGTCGTGGCTGCGACCTGCGGGATGGCCAGCGTCGGGCTGGTCACAAGCTACCCCGCCCTGCTCGTCGTCGTCTTCATCAGTGGGATCGGTATTGCCAGCTATCACCCCGAGGCCTATAAAACCGCCTACCTGTCCACCGGAGAGAAAAAAGCAACCGGAATCTCGCTCTTTTCCGTGGGCGGGAACCTCGGCTTGGGGCTAGGCCCGCTGGCCGTCGCCTTTTGTCTAGCCACTTTCGGCCAAAGTGGTCTCCTACTGTTCTGGATACCGGGGATTCTGGTTGGCGCGCTCTTTGTACGATCCCTTCCCTGGCTGTCACAAACCAGGCCGGCGCTCACCGGGGCAGCTACGGCCGTAGCGGTCATTCCACGTTCTGCCCTGGCCCTGGTGTTGAGTATCGTAACCCTTGGAGCCTGCGTCCACGCGGGTATGTCAACCTACGTTCCGCTCTATCTGGCCGACCAGGGCGGGGATACGCTCAGGGTCGGCTCGGTGCTGTCCTTATTCCTGATAGCCGGAGCGGTCGGCACGCTGCTAGGTGGGCCGCTGGCCGACCATATTGGGCACAAACGTTTCCTGGTCTATTGCACCGGACTCCTGTGCCCGTTGATTTTCCTCTTTCTACAAACAAACGGAACGACCAGTATCGTGATCTTGGGGTTGGCCGGGATGTGTCTGGCTCCGATGTTCTCTGTCACATTGGTCATTGCTCAGGGTCTCATGCGGGGTCGGCTGGGTATCACCGCCGGCCTTATGACCGGCCTCGGTATTGGGGTGGGCGGTCTGGGTGTCGCCGTCCTTGGAGTTGCGGCCGATGTGTGGGGACTTGCAATCACCATGCAGCTTATCGCGCTCTTGCCTCTCCTGCCCTGGATGTTGGTCTGGTTCCTCCCCAGTGATGCTCCTCAGGCGGCGGAACCAAGCCCGGCGCTCCGGCCGGCGACGGGTAAAAGCGTCTGACCCGCCAACATTCTGGTTGTCTTCACTGGAGTGATCTGCTAGTTTTCCCCATTATTACTGGGATTTTTTGTCTGGGTCGATTGTGAAGAGCGCAACCCCGGAGGCCGTGTACACGTCACCCGGGGTTTCTTTTTAGTGTGTGCATAGGAGGTCTTATGGCTGGACCACGTCGAAGAGGCGGCGGTGGTGGCAAGCGGAGGCGGAAGGAGCGGAATACCGAACCCGCGGTTGAAAAAGATGTCATTGAAATGAATGGAACCGTCACCGAGGTGTTGCCCAACGCCTTCTTCCGCGTCGAGCTTGAGAACGGCCACTCCATTCTCGCCCATGTTGCGGGCAAGATGCGTAAGTTCTTTATTAAAATCATTCAGGGCGACAGCGTCACGGTTCAGCTCTCCCCGTACGATCTCGAACGCGGCCGGATCACCTTCCGCCATCGCTAGCGCGCCGCTCTAGCCGAAGTGTCGCAGCAGATGACACAGGATGCGAAAGCCGTCCTGCATATGGGACAGTTCGGCAAATTCATTCGGCGCATGGTAGGCTTCATTTCTGCCAAAACCGGTAATTTGCACGTCAAAGTCGTGCTCCTGCAGAAAGCGGACATAGGGAAGACTGCCCGTCAGGGCAAAGGGCTGAGCGTCGGGCCGCACTGCCGTAACCGCGTGAGCGAGGGCCGTATAGCCATCTGAGGTCCGGTCGCACGCCATTCCGCCGGACGGCGTCCCCAACATCTCAAACCGTGCCGTCCCGACCTGTCCGTTACAGGCATAGCGACCCGGACCAAAGACCGGCAGTTGGCTGACATCCAGCGTTTCCAGAAAGGCCATCAGTCCTTTTTTCACCTCGTCAGGGTCATACCACGGCGTCAGACGAATATCGCCTTCAATACGGGCCGTAGACGGAATTTTCGTCAGTGTATCATTCTCGACCTGCACCCGCGTCGGTTTGAGCGACGAGGGCGCTCGAAAACCGTACTCCTGTTCTTTTGGATGAACGGGATAGTGTGCGTAAAACCACTGCTGGAGGGCGCGGGTCACTTCCGTGGCCAGTTCCGCGGCATTGATCCCGTTCTGCGGAAACCCGGAATGACTGCCCTTGCCTTCAATAGCCAGTCGCCAGAGGGCCATCCCGGCGGTTGCCGTAGTTGGTCCGAAGTCAGCACTATCGATCCAGTACAGCGGTCCGTTCTTGAGATGATCGAGCCGTCCGTCTTTGACCAGCCGACCGATCCCGACGCCGTGCGTGTTGGAGAGTTCCTCGTCGGCAATAACGACCCCGACAACACTATGGTCGAGCTCCACCTCCGATTCGGCGAGCTGAGCGAAGAGGTCGGTCAGAACCGCGACATGGCCCAGGCAGTCGGTGACACCCCGTCCGTACAACCGGTCTCCCTCGACCTGCAACGCAAAGGGCGGGCGCTGCCAATCTTTCGGGTCGGCCGGTACCACATCAAGATGGGCCCCCACAAAAGCAACGGTTTGGTGGGGGCGTCCAACAGAACGGCCCGGATAGCTCAGGATAAGATTTCCGCGGCCTTTAGTATAACTTACCCGTTCCACCTGCAAACGGCCGCGGGCGGTATGGGCTGATAGTTCATCAAGAACAATATCCCCGGCGAGATCTTCCTGTGGGGGCGGCTGCTCCTGAGACGGGGAATTCTGCAAGCGCTCACCAACAGCCACTAGGGCCCGCAGGACCCGCAGAAAACGATCCGTATTCAGCGTCCACTGGCTGAGGTCTCTGGACTGACCACCTGTATGAACGGAGCGCTGCCGGCGCCAGCGCTTCCAGGGCCACGCCATACCGGGACGTTGCTCCTTACACGCCTTCTGCTTCAAAGACTTCTTTGGCAATCTGAAATGCGTTGACTGCAGTAGGCGCGCCGGCATAAAAGGCCATCTGGATTAGGATCTCAATAATTTCTTCCTTGGTCAGACCGGCGTTCAGCCCGTTCGCGATATGGCTCTTGAGTTGAGGTAGCCGCTGCATGGCGGTCAGGGCCGCAATCACGGCCACGCTACGCATTTTGAGCTCCAGCCCCGGTCTGGTCCAGACCCGCCCGAAGACGACTTCGTTCAACATCTCATCAAGATCCGGAGCGAGTTCGGCCAGCGCACTGGCCGAGGTCCCGAAGCGGTCGCCGCTCAGCTTTTTTCGGATTTCGATTCCCTTTTCCAAGTCGCTCTGATTCGTCATGCTATCCCTCCTGAGCTGTAAAATCTGTGACCTAGGGACTATACCGCAGGGCAAACGGCGGCAACAAGGGCGGCTCCGAACGGCGTGTCTTCTGCGCTCCTCCTCCCCGCGCCGACCGTGTCCTTGTTCTTGACAGACCCACTCCGGGCATGCTCAACACAAACAACAGACTCTGCACGATCGAGTGCAGAGCAGAGGAGGGGATACGTGAGATTTGGTCTTTTCTACCAACTGCCGTGCGCAGATACCCAGACCCAGACAACGCGCTATCAAGAAACCATTGAACAGATCATTCACGCCGAGCAACTCGGCTTCGATTGTGCCTGGCTGGCGGAACTGCACTTCTATAAGCACTTCTCAATTATGTCGTCGCCGCTGATTGTCGCCACGGCCATTGCCCAACGGACACAGCGCATCCGCCTGGGCATTGCCGTCAACCTCCTGCCACTCTGGCATCCGGTCCGCAACGCGGAAGAAGGGGCAACGGTCGATCTGTTGAGTGATGGTCGCTTGGAGTTCGGGGTTGGACGCGGAACGATTCCGCTCCATTTTGCGGGCTTTGACCGCTCACGAGAGGAGAGCCGCGGGCGCTTTGAAGAAAGCCTGGAAATCATCAAACAAGCCTGGACGAATGAGTCGTTTTCCTATGACGGCAGCTATTACACAATCCCGGAAACCAGCGTCGTGCCCAAACCGCTGCAACAGCCCCACCCGCCCATCAGGATCGCCGCCAACAGCCCGGAGACTGCGGTGTTTGCGGGGAAAACCGGTCATCCGATATTTGTGGCATCGGTGACCAATCCATTGCCCAAGATGTTTGAGCAAGTCGCGACCTATCGCCAATCCTGGGACGACCACGCCCCCCATAACGGACAGGCCACTCATCCCATGTACGCTCCGCAGGATGTCTCCACCATGTTCTTTATGCACCCAGGCGAAAGCCTGGATCGGGTACGCCAGACCGTAGAGCCGAGCATTCAACATTACTTCGGAAGCGTCCTGGGCATGATGACGAGCGGTACCGCCAAACAGGAGGACATGGAGTCGTATCGCTATACCGCGGAAATCCGTAAAAATCTGGAGAGTATCACCTTTGAGAAAGTCGTTGACAGCATGGCTATTTTCGGTCCTGCCCAGGTATGTGTGGACCGGATTCGCCAACTCCATCAAGAGCTCAATATGAACGAGTTGATCTGTTGGTTTAATCCGGGCGGCATGGTGCCGCATGAGCAGGTCAAGGCAGCCATGACCCGTTTTGCCCAGACCGTCATCCCCGAGGTTAAAGACCTCTAGGACAAAAATCCGTTTGGTCTCGGGCTGGAAATACGCTAGATAAGGGCAATACTTCTTAACACCAGATTTGAAAACACTCTATACAGAGGAGGGTCGCTATGGGACGTATATTTTTTCGTGGTGTGAATCTGATTGACGGTGAACATAAACCACAATCCAATTCCACGGTGGTGGTCCAGGGGCAGCGCATCAAGGCGGTCGGGAAAAATGGCGATGTGCCCAAACCCACAGCCAGAGATGTCGTGTATGATCTGAGTGGGAAATCCCTCATGCCGGGCATGGTCCAGTGCCACTATCATGTCGCCTACGCCAATGTCGGCGACATGAACGATATCGACATGAAATATCCGCCGACCTATCTGACGCTCATCGCCGCCAAGAACGCCGAGCTACTGCTGAGTTGCGGCTACACGGGCGCGGCTGGCGCGGGCTCGATGCACAACATTGATGTTACGCTGAAAAAAGCCATTAACTCGGGCATGATTCCGGGCCCACGGTTTCTGGCCTGCGGTCGGGACGTGGTGACCACCGGCGATTCGGTGGACTGTCATCCCAACTTCTGGAAGATGGGCATGGACGGCTTAGCCCGTATTTGCGACGGACCGGACGATTTTCGCAAAGCCGTGCGCGAAGAAATCAAGCAGGGCGTGGACATCATCAAACTCTACCCGACCGGTGGACATGGCCTGATATGGGACGAGGACACGATGACCATGAGCCAGGACGAAATCGATGCGGCGACCATCGCCGCCCAT
>JAJDTY010000020.1 GCA_022826945.1 Candidatus Binatia bacterium | reverse complement strand
CTCTCACCATGAAGGAGAGCGATCACCTGGATATGATCAACGGTAAACTCAACGGCCAAATGGCGTTTATGAGCGGCAAGCTGAAAATTGCCGGAGATATGGGCTTGGCGCTCAGGCTCCAAAACCTCTTTTCGCCGCCGGAGGCCGACAGCCCGCCGCTAGAAACCGTACAGGAAGTCATTGACGGCATGCCGGAGGGGTTCAATGCCGAGGCGGCCAAGGGCATGGACGCCGTCTTTCAGTTTGATCTGACTGACTGAACACCATACTACGCACCTCCAGGGGGGAGGCCCTTCTCCCTGGGCTTCCCATTGTTTCACCACCGCGTCCCGCTGGATGCGGGTATTCTCCCGTAGGAAGCTGTATGTCAAAACGGACGGTTATCGGCCTGATGTCCGGCACGTCCCATGATGGGATTGATGCCGTGCTGGTTGATATTGCCCGCGTGAGGGGCCGCTTCCGTATTCAACAACGGGCGTTCCGCTCATTCCCATACTCCCGACCGGTGAGAGCCCGTTTGTTGAGCGTCAGCCAGGGAGCCCGGATCGATGCCGGTGAAGTCTCACAAGTCAATGTTCTCCTCGGCGAGTTGTTTGCCCGGGCGGTCCTCAAGCTGTGCGAACATGCCGCCGTCTCGTGGGAGCAGGTTGATGCCATCGGCTCCCACGGACATACGATTTATCACAACCCCCACCAGCGACCCGGACCAGGTTCAACCCTCCAGATTGGAGAGCCTGCCGTCATTGCGCAGCGGACTGGTATCACGACGATAGCGGACTTTCGGCCGGCAGACGTGGCGCTGGGCGGCGAGGGGGCGCCGCTCGTGCCCTATGTGCACGCGTTTCTGTTTCAACAGTCCAGCCGTGCGGTCGCCGTACATAATATCGGTGGGATTGCCAACCTCACCTACCTGCCGCCGCGTTCCGCAAAACAAGACCTGCTGGCCTTTGATACCGGCCCTGGGAATATGTTGATCGACACCGTTGTCCACACCGTTACCCAGGGCAAGCAGTGGTACGACCGGAACGGCCGAATGGCCAAGGCCGGGAGCGTACACGCCCGTCTCCTGGACGAACTGCTCCGCCATCGGTACTTCGCCCGGCGGCCGCCCAAGTCGACCGGCCGGGAAGAGTTCGGTGCGCCGTTTGCAGAGCGATTTCTCAAACGCGCCGCGCAACTCAAGTTGTCTCCCAACGACCAGGTGGCAACGGCAAGCGCCGTCACCGCCACGAGCATGGCTCGGGCGTATCACGACTTTATCCTGCCGTACGGCCCGCTGGCTGAGGTCTACCTCACCGGTGGTGGGGCGCTCAACCCGACCCTGCGAGCGCGGTTCGCTCAGGCCCTGCCCGGTGTCCGCGTCCGACTGCTTGAAGAGACCGGCTATGAGAGCCAGTCGTTGGAAGCCTTGGCGTTTGCCGTTTTAGCCTATGCGACTGTGTACGGCCTGCCCTCGAACGTCCCGAGCGCGACCGGTGCACGGCTGCCGGCCGTTCTTGGAAAAATCGTTCCTGGTAAGAACTATCGTGATGTGCGGTTGAGCGAACAGAGAGGACAATAATATGGCAAAGCGCGTTGTGGTGATTCCCGGTGATGACGCGGCACCCGAGGCAATGGCGCCCACGGTCGAAATCCTGAAAAACTTCGCGTTGGACCTGCGCTTCACCGAGTTTCCGTCGGGTGAACAGGGGGTGCAGCAGTATGGCTCACGAAAGGGGTTCGAGCGTGCGCTCCGTGAAGCCATTGACCGCTCGGACTCGACCCTCTTTGGCTCGACCAATGGCACAACCGGTGGGATCGGGTATCTCCGCTGGGGCAAACAGACGTATGCCAATGTCCGGCCGGCACACTGGCGGCCGGGGTTTCGGAGCCCGCTCAAAAACCCGGAAGCCATTGATTTTGTGGTGGTCCGGGAAAACCTGGAAGACCTGTATATGGGGGTTGAGGGCGACCTGAATACGCTTGCGCCGCTCGGCTTGACGAGTGCGATCACGCGTGAACCGCTCGATACCACGGCCCAGGGCCTGTTTGCCATTAAAGCGATTACAGAGCACGGCTCCCGCCGCATTGCCCGCTTTGCCTTTGAACTGGCGCGCAAGCGCAAAGCCCAGGGCGGAAGGGGGCTTGTCACCTGTACCAGCAAGTACAATATGCTGCGGAAAAGTGACGGCTTATTCCGTGAAGTGGTTGAAGCAACGGCCAAAGAGTATCCCGACCTGGGCTACGAGCAATACATTGTCGATGATTTTGCGCGGCGTCTCGTCGCCAGCCCATCGCAATTTGACGTCGTGGTCATGCCGAATTTGTACGGTGATATCCTGTCCGACGTTGCTGCCGGCACCATTGGCGGCCTCGGACTCGCACCGAGCGGGTGTTACGGCGACACCTATGCCTATTTTGAGTCCGTCCACGGCTCCGCACCCGATATTGCCGGCCGGAACATCATTAATCCGACCGCAACCTTGCTCTCCGCCGCGCTGCTGCTCGACTATCTCGGCTGGACCGACGAGGCCCAGCGCCTTGAGGGCGCAATCGCGCAGGTGTACGCCAGCGGCGAGACCCTGCCGCCTGACCAAGGCGGGTCCGCCTCAACAACGGCGTTCTGTGTGGCGGTCCGGAAGGTACTCTTTGGCTAAAGAGAGTACACCGGCTCTTACGACGTCTGCGAGGAGATTTGTCCCGAGGATTTGCTCCGGGAGCGCTTCACAACAACAATATTTTGACCGTTCACGCGAACGGTGCGTTTATCTGAGGTAGGAGAAGACTGCTGGACCGGCTTGCGGCCACGCGCTTCTCGCCACCGTCTGAGTTGTTGTTCCAGGTCTTTCGAATTCACTCGTTCCTCCAATTACTCTACTACTTAGCTATCGATGAAGGCTTCCAGACTCTTCGCTCGGGTCGGGTTGCGCAGCTTCCGTAAGGCCTTCGCCTCAATCTGACGGATACGCTCGCGGGTCACGGCAAAGCGCTGGCCAACTTCTTCAAGGGTGTAGTCTGTTTTCTCGTCAATGCCGAACCGCATACGCAGAATCTGCTCCTCGCGCGGCGTCAGGGTGGCAAGGACTTTACGCGTCTGTTCCTCCAAACTGAGGGCCATAGCCGCGTCCGCCGGAGAGAGGGTCTGCCGATCTTCGACAAAATCCCCCAGCGAACTTTCTTCATCATCCCCAATCGGCGTCTCCAGGGAGACCGGCTCTTTGACGATCTTGAGGACTTTCCGAACTTTGTCTGCCGGCACTTCCATCTGGGCGGCAATTTCTTCCGGCGACGGCTCTCGGCCGAGCTGTTGAACCAGATAGCGAGAGGTCCGCAGCACCTTATTGATCGTCTCAATCATATGGACCGGGATCCGAATCGTCCGGGCCTGGTCTGCGATGGCGCGACTCACTGACTGTCGAATCCACCACGTTGCATAGGTCGAGAATTTATAGCCGCGTTGATACTCAAATTTCTCAACCGCGCGCATCAGGCCGATATTGCCCTCCTGGATCAGGTCCAGAAATCCCAGCCCGCGGTTGACGTAGCGTTTTGCAATGCTCACCACCAGACGCAGATTGGCTTCAATGAGACGGCGCTTGCCTTCTTGCGCCTGGGCTTCTCCCCGCGCAATCGTCTTGAGGGCTTGACGCAGCTCTTCCTGATTCGTGCCAAGCTGCTTCTCAAGGTGCTGAATTTCTTTGCGGGCGTCCTTGATGATCTGGCTGGCTTCTTGGATTTTCTGCGCCTGGGCTTTTCCACTGCTCTCTCCCGCTCTCGGACGGGCCCGTCCATTCTTTGATGTGGACGCTCGCGCCAGGGCGAGAATATCAGACGCCTTGCAATTCAGGGCGGACTCTTGTCTGCGGATGGTCCGTTCCTGTCTGTCCAGCATGACCCCGACTTCCTTCAATTTATCGGTCACCACCGTAATATGACGCCGTCCCAAAGGCAGACTGTCCAGTGAAGTCCTGATCTTCTCGCGGAGAGTGACCAGCCGCTTCAGTGCCTTCTCTCGCTCTGCGACCGGACTCCGCTTGCGAGACAATGTTGTTGCCTTTTCCCGCTCTCCGGCGAGGCGTTTGAGCGGTCCCATACGGCCCAGAAAGAGCGTAATGCGCTGGTCTTCCTTGCCGGACGTATCCGCATCCTCTTCTTCGTCGCCAAAAATACGCCGCGCTTCTGTTTCGTCCTGTTTGAGCCGACTCCCCAGAGATAAAATATATTGGAGCGCCAAAGGGGTGGAGAAGATCTCCTGGCGAATACATTTCTCCCCAGCCTCGATCTCTTTTGCGATCGCCACCTCCTCCTCACGGCTCAGGAGGGGGATATTGCCCATCTCCTGGAGATACATCCGGACAGGGTCTGACGTGTCTCCCGTCACCGGCTCCCCAGCCGTGACCACTCTCTCTCCCCAGCTCTCTTCGTCCTGTTTCGCCGTCACTGGAGTAGGGGTCTCCTCTTCTTCAATGCTGGTGGCGTTCCTTTCCTCAAGCACATCAACCGTCTCAATATCCATATCTTCAAGAATGGACATGATTTCCATTTCTTGTGCCGGTTTCTCCCCTTGTGGCGTTGAAGCAGCAGGGGTGACAGCTTGGGTTTTTATCAGTATGGATTTTTCAGACTGCCGCGCCGCTGTCTGTATGGAAGTCTTTTGGAGGGCCTGCGAAACCGTCGCCGTTTTTCTTTTTTTCTTTTTTTCCATAAGACGTCTCAGCCCCCTTAATACATGAACAGCATCAGAACACGATAGGACGCAACTTTGCCTTCATCCCAATGCATAGAAGAAAAGGCAAGGGAAAGGATTGACTGCTCCGACAGAACTGCTTCTGCTTAGTTGATCCAAAAGAATTTATAGGCGGGCCGACAAGCGTGGCCAAAGCTGTGAAAAATAGGAGTCCCGCCCATACTACGGCGAGGGAGAGGGGAAGTCAAGAGAAAGTCCGGTAGGAAGGAAGAGGTCTGGGCAGTTTTGGGGAGGCGGCTGAGCCAGTGAGATGGCGTTTCCGCTTAGTGCTTGATCCGCAGCCTTCCGAGACCGTACCGGAGCCCCTGGAGCATCTCCTGCTGAGCTCCGACGGGGTCGGCTGCACGGGAGATGTAGACTCCCGCTTCGAGGAAAGCCCCCCACAGCAGACGGGCCAGCGCTTGGTGCGGGGTCGCTTTTTCGATAAAGCCTTCCGCCTCTAATTGCTCGAGGAGCTGAGCGATGAAATTCACGCCCTGGACGTTTTTATGCCAGATATCCGGGTCTAATACGGACGGGCCGTCAGTGAAGATGATGCGCTGCGCGCTCTCGTCAGACAGGGATTCAATAACGGCGGTGCAGCCCGTCTCGACAAACCGTTGCCAGAGGTCGCCCTCAGCTTCTTGCACCCGCGCCACAATCGCCCGCGTCCGAGCTTGTCGAAACCGCTCAAAAACAGCTTGGAATAGGGATTCCTTGTCCCGAAAGTGATAATAGAGTGCCCCTCTGGTTACCTCGGCACGTTCCACAATGTCTTTTGTCGATGTGCCGGCATACCCCTGCTCAGCAAATAACTCATGAGCAACGGTCAGTAAAGCTTCATGAATCTTCTTATATTGTTGCGCTTTTGGAAGTGCCATACTCAGCCGCACCCTTTTTCCACCTGTGTCTCAGTCCATTTTGTGACGAACCCCTCTTACACACAAACCATATGTATGTCAAATATCCATTTTCTATACTTGCGGCCCACTCTATCTCTCACATTTATTCTCTCAACATTCATTGTATCTGGAAAACTAGTTTGCGTAAATTATTTTAAAAGGTTGACATGCATCAAGTCTGTATGTATAAGAGTTTTCCATTTTCCATATTGAACATATGTATGCAAACAACCAACTCCCTCTTTCCGAGAGCACAGGATCCCAGACTCGGCCCGGCCTATATGGCACGCGGGCGACTTTCCACTTTGGGCCAACCATCACGGTCCTGCAAGCGAACTATGTGTGCATGCATAGGGGCCTGATTCGGGATGGAGGCAGCCATGGCTTGGCGTAGTGAAATCAGGACAGGGCTGTTGGTAGTGACGCTGCTATCCGCTGCGCCTGCTGAGGCAGATTATGAGGCTGGGCAGCGCGCCTGGGAGGCCGGCCAGCGGGACGTGGCCATAGCCGAGTGGCGAGCGAGTGCGAAGGCCGGCGAGGCCAAGGCCATGCTGGCCCTGGGCCAGCTGTATCTCAAGGGTATAGGGCTTCCTCAGAATTACGTGCAGGCGCATAAGTGGTTCAACCTGGCTGCGAGCCGGGGCGATGACGTAGCCGCAGCCGAGCGTGATGCATTGGTCGCCCAGATGACCGCACAGGAACGAGTGGAGGCGCAGAAGCTGGCCTTGGAGTGGCAACCGAGCGAAGCGCCGGCCAGCGCCCGAACTGGACCCAGTTCCCTAGGCCAGAGTAGTGCATCGGCAGAGGCGATTCGCGAGATCCAGGACTTGCTGGCCGCACGGGGCTATCGGCCCGGCCCGGCCGACGGCGTCTGGGGCGAGCAGACTACGCAAGCTCTCCAGGCGTTCTTGCGCGACTCCGGCCAGCCTCAGCCGCCCACGTTGACGGAGACGCGGCGTCTCCTGCGTACTGTCGCCCAACGCCCCGTTGTCCAACGGACGACGAACAAGCCATTCCAGGATTGTCCGATGTGCCCTGAGGTAATAGAGGTGCCAGCGGGGTCGTTCCTGAGAGGGTCGCCGGCCTTCGAAGAGAGTCGTAAGGACGCTGAGGGGCCGCGGCACGAGGTGACGATCTCTCAACCGTTAGCCGTGGGCATATACGAAGTGACATTTGCTCAATGGGATGCCTGTGTGAGGGACGGAGGTTGCCGGGGCTACCGACCGGGGGATGAGGGGTGGAATCGGGGGCAACAACCGGTCATCAATGTGAGTTGGGAAGACGCGCAGGCGTATGTGGCGTGGCTCTCGGAGAAGACCGATTTGCCGTACCGGTTACTGAGCGAGGTGGAATGGGAGTATGTGGCTCGGGCCGAGACACAGACACCGTTTCACACGGGGGAAACGATCACGCCGCAACAAGCGAACTATTACTCGAAGTACAGCTATAAAGGGGGGCGGGTAGGACCGTCCAGAGAGCAACCTGTTTCCGTGGGAAGCTTTCAGCCGAATGCGTTTGGGTTGTATGACATGCACGGCAACGTCTGGGAATGGGTACAGGACTGCTGGAATATGAATTACGCCGGTGCGCCGAGAGACGGACAGGCGTGGGAGGCCGGGGATTGCGACCAGCGCGTCGCGCGTGGCGGGTCCTGGTACTATGCGCCGGATGTCCTTCGCTCTGCGAGCCGTGAGCGCTATCCCACTGACGTGCGGAACAACAATGGCGGATTTCGCGTTGCCCGGATAATGGCACCCAGCCCGGAGCCTCAACAAGTATCGCCGCAGCCGTTTACGGTGGTGACGGAGCCGGGTGGGGCACGGGTGCGAATCTTGAACATCGAAGAGCCATACCGGGCGGGGATGCCCTTAGGGCCGGGGGCGTATGAAGTGGAAGTGAGTGCAGCGGGGTATGAGGGCGTCCGGGAAACGATTGAACACGGGACGGCAGCGACGGAGCGGCGGATCGTCCTAGCGGCCGTGCCGCCGCAGCCGTTCACGGTAGTCACGGAGCCGAGTGGGGCACGGGTACGAATCCTGAATATCGAGGAGCCGTACCGGTCAGGGATGGCGTTAGGGCCGGGGCAATATGAAGTGGAGGTAAGTGCCGGGGGCTACGAGGCAGTCCGGGAGACGATTCGGCATGGGACGGAGGCGACGGAGCGGCGGGTGGTGTTAGCCGCGATCCCGCCCCAGCCGTTTACGCTACCTCAGGAGAGTACGAGAGATGTGACGCTGCCCGAGATAGCCCCCCTGGTCCAAGTCCCACCCCGTTATCCGAGGCGCGCCGCGCGATTGCAGATTGAGGGTTTTGTCAGGCTTGAGTTCACCATTACCCGGGACGGCAATGTGGTTGAGCCCGTGGTGGTCGAATCCGAACCGCCCAACGTCTTTGATGAAGCCGCGCTGCAAGCCATCATCCAATGGAAATTTGAACCGCGTGTGGAGAATGGACGGGTGGTCGAGTCGCGGGCGCAGCAGCGAATCGAATTTGGTTTCTGAGGTTTTTATTCGTGCTCTTGAGGGAGATAAAAGCACTTGACATACGTTATGTATGTATGTCAAGGATACTTGTCATGCAGATGGTCTGTAGCTTAAAACCCTGTCCCCTCGCGATACTCGCCGCGGTGGTGTGTATCTTCCCGAGTGCGTGCAGCCGGCTCGCAGCCGGGACGGGAGAGCTGAACCCAGCCCAACAACAGATGCTGGACAGCAGCCTGAAAGTATCGGCCGCCGCCATCGAAACCGGCCAGCCGGTTGCCGCCGGGCGGCTGTATGAACAACTGTCCACCTCCTTCCCGAGCGCACCGGAACCCAAACTCGGCCTGGCCTATATGGCCCTGCACGCGGGCGACTTTGCGACCGCAGATGCCCTGTTCACCGAAGCCAGCACGCTGGCGACACTCCCGTCCCTCAAGGCCGAGGCCCTGCTCGGTGCCGGGCGGGCGAGTCTGGGGCGGGAAGACTTTGCCACGGCCAAGACCCATTTTCTCGCCGCAACCGAACTGGCCAAAGGTACGCCGGTAGAGTCCTGGGTCATAAACGGTCAGGCGGTCGTGGCAACGCTTGAGGGCGATTATCCGCTGGCCGAGCAACACTACAAAGCGGCGCTGGCATTGGTACCCCATCCGCTCATCACCGCCAACCTGATGCGTATGCTCATCGAAGCGGGCCGCGTAGACGAAGCCCGACAACTCCATGTCAGCCATGGCGACTCCTACTGGGCAGAAAGCGACAGAGTCGAGTTGTCACAACTGCTCAAAAACAGCGTCCTGGGCAGAAGTGCGACGGAGGAAATGACCGCAACCGAGTGAGGAAGTGGTTATGAATACAAAGCAAAAGACACGCAAGCCGGACAGGCTGCCTCACCGCTTGCTGCGGGTATGCGGCCTCGGTCTGGCACTCAGCCTCGGGTCTGTGGAATACGGAGCCGCGGCTGAGCCGATCAAGCCGATTCCGATCACGATTGAAGTGAACGAAGCCAAGGCCGAACTGGGCAGACGGCTGTTCCACGACCCGAGATTATCCAAGAACGACACCATCTCCTGCGCCACCTGCCACGACCTGAGCGCCGGTGGTGATGACGGACAGGTCGTGTCCACCGGCATTGAGGGCCGGACCGGGTTCGTGAACTCGCCTACCGTGTTCAACTCTGCTTTCAATTTCAAACAGTTCTGGGACGGCCGGGCGCATACCCTCAAAGACCAGGTTGACGGCCCGTTACAGAGTCGCATCGAGATGGAAAGCATCTGGCCGGATGTCGTGACCAAACTCTTCCAGGATGAAGACTATCCCCGCATGTTCGAGGAGAGTTATCCCAACGCTGCCCAGACTATCTCTCGTGAGAACATCAAAGACGCCATTGCCGAGTTCATGCGCTCTCTGATCACGCCCAACAGTCGTTTCGACCAGTGGCTCAGAGGCAACACCGAGGCCCTCAGCGAGCATGAGAAAGAGGGCTACGCCCTGTTCAAGCGCTACGGATGTGTGTCCTGCCATCAAGGGGCCAACGTCGGCGGCAACATGTTTCAGGTCTTCGGGGTCATCAACGATTATTTCAGAAAGCGGGGTAATATCACCGACGCCGACCTGGGACGCTTCAACGTCACCGGGAACGAGGTCGATAAACACGCCTTCAAGGTTCCAAGCCTGCGCATGGCCGCCCATACGGCCCCCTATCTGCACGACGGCAGCGCCGAGACCCTGCGCGACGCGGTCGATGCCATGTTCGAGTTCCAACTCGGACGGGAAGCGCCGGACGAGGACAAAGAGGCCATCGTGGCCTTCATCAAGACCTTGTCAGGGGAATATCAAAATTACAATTACGGCTCTGACCTTGTGCAGGAAGTGGCAGACGAATCCCAGGAAATTCCGGTAGCGAGTGGCATCCAGGAAATCTCTACGGGTGAGGCCGCCGGCGAATCCCAGGAAGTTCCGGTAGCGAGTGGCGTCCAGGAGATTTCCACGGGTGAGGCCGCCGGCGAATCCCAGGAAGTTCCGGTGGCGAGTGGCGTCCGGGAAATTTCGACGGGCGAGGCCGCCCGGGAAAGCCCTCCTGCGGACATCGCTGAAACCATCTCCAAAAACGGAAAAGCCCGCCCACTCCGTACGGGCCGAACCACCAGAAAGGCATCCAAAAGTGGGAAAGCGGATGGCCCACTCCGGACAGGCCGATAAGCCACACTGAAGTCATCGAGGAAACGTCACCATGAGATCCAAATCTGTTACCATCGGCATCTTCCTGTCAGTCATCCTCATCGCTACCGCCGCCGGATTGTACTGGATGGCCGCGCAGACCAAAGCTGGCGAGCACTACCTGGCGATCTCCACCGTGCAGCGGATTCAGCAACTCGAATCCCAGTGGGGTGTGGAATTGGGCCGGGTCCGTTCCGACCCCTTTGCCGATTTCGACTCCCTGACCCGATTCATCCCCCGGATGGACCGTCTCAAAAAGACCCTGTCGGATTCCATCCAGAGAACGCCCAGCCTGCCGGCCCGGCTGGTCAACATCACGCAGGCATATCTGAGTGCCATCACCGCCAAGGAAGAACGCATTGAGCGTTTCAAGACAAGCTACGCCGTGCTGCGCAATTCCGTGCGCTACCTGCCGCTGGCCGCCTCCAATGTGATGCAGCAAATGCAGACCCGCGGAGCCAATGCCGCCTTCGTCAGGAATGTGGGGACCGTCACGGACGAGATCAATACGTATCTGACGAGTCCGGCGCCCTCGGAAAAGGAGCGGCTGATGCGGATGTTGTCTGAACTGGGCGACAACATCGCGAATCGCCACCCGGCGCTGATTAACACGGCCATGAACTTTGTGGCGCACGGCCAGGTCCTGCTCGAAAAGCATGCACCGACCGAGGAGGTTTTCCAGGCGGCGACCTCCGATCAGATCAGCGAACTGGGCGAAACCATTATCAAAGGGTTGGAGTCTGATCTCGAGCAGACCGAGGCCCTGGCGGCCTGGTACGAGCGCGGCATCGTCGGCACCGGCGTGCTGCTCTGGGTGATGTGGTTGTTCATTGCGGTCAGAATGCCCAAGGCCAAAGACCAGACGCGCAGAGGCGGCATGGCGTCCCCGCAACAAAACCCGCTGCTGCTGAGAGAACAGGCCAGCCCCAGGCCGGACACGGGCCTGGAACGCCTGACCGCCGACCTCATGAAATCCGGGCGTCTCAACACGGCAGACATGGGCGCGGCCTCAGCCGTAGAGTTCACGGCCTATCAGGTCGGGGTGGATATTGCCGCCGAGCAACTGGTCGCTCTGGCCGAGCGTATTCACAGCGAAACCGAGGCGCTCACGGACATGCCGGGCCAGCCGGCCGATAACGGGGCGGAGTCCGCCGACACCGAGATGCTGACGGACATACTGGACCAGCCGGCCGATAACGGGGCGGAGTCTGCCGCCGACACACCGAACGAAGGCCGGGAGGTGGTGGCGGCAATCATAGCAAACATCCGCACCCAGACCGACGACATCGTGGAGTTGGCGAAACGCCTGCCCGTCCTGTCGCCCAAACGCGACGGGACCCCCGCCCAGCTTGACCTCAACGATTGCATTGACGAAGTCGCCGACCGCATCCAGGCCACGAGCCGGTCGTTGGTCCTCAAAGAGTTGAACCCGACGCAAACCGTGCTGGCGTCTGAACCCGACATCTATCTGATGTTTACCAACATTATGGAGAATGCCGTGTTGGCCATTCAGGAGCGTGGCCAGAAGAAAGGCATCATTCGGGTGGAGACCAGGCAGAACGGCGACAGTACCGTTGTCACCATCACGGATAACGGAATCGGCATCCAGCCCGAGCGCCGCAAGAAAGTCTTCAGCCCATTCTACACCACCCGGGAGGGCGCGCTGGGGATGGGCCTCACCATCACCCAGCATCTGGTGGAGAAATACGGTGGCACCATCCTGATCAACTCCATGCCCAACCAGGGTACGGCGGTCCGGGTCACCCTGCCCACCAGTGCCCGTACACAGTAAGGCACGCCAAGCGAGAAAGGTATCGGGAAAGGAGATGAATCACATGTTCAAGGTCAAACGATTTCTTGGCTGTCGTCGCGGGGCCGTCGCCCTGGAAAGCGCCATTGCCACCATCCCCCTCATCCTCTGCCTGGCCGGGGTATTCGAGATCGTCTCGACGCTCTTTGCCGGCGACCTGCTCAAGCGCGCGGCTCACCGGGTGGCACGGTCCAACGCCCTGGCCATGACCGCGGCCACCGATGACGCAAACCTGGAGAACCGCATCCGAGGGGCCATCACCGCCGAGGTCGGCGACTGGCTGGACTTTGACCTGACAATGAACGCCACCTGCCCGCAGCCCCAGGAAGGCCAGGAAGAAGCGGAATACTGCCTGTCGGCCACGGTGCAGGTCTACAACTCTCCGGGTGACATGGCGGCGACCGAGGACCATCCGAACGGCAAACTGTCGCAGGAGGGCGATGCCGCGCTGGGCGGCGGGAGCGGCGACATGGTGGTCGTGCGGCTGCGCTTGCAGCCCCGCTCCACCCTGGGCCAGCTCCAACAGACGTTGTTCGGCGATCACGGACTGCGGGCCATCGCCATTATGCGCAACGAAGAACGCATAGCGGTATGACAGGAGTGGGCATGAAGCTGAAACACTATCTGCGCGACCGGCGCGGTGTCGCCTCCATTGAAGCCGCGCTCGGTACCCTTGCCATAATTGCCGCCTCGCTGCTCGCCCTCGACCTGTACCGGCTGGCCAGCACCCAGACGACCACCCTGCACGCCGCCGTCACCCTGGCGGACACCATGAGCCGGGACGAGCAACTCGAAGCGGGCCTTGTGCAGACGCTGGCCAAGTTCCTGCACCAGGAGCAGTTTCCCACCTCGAACGTCGTCTTTGTGGTTTCCGCGGTCTACAAGAGCCCAGACGACCCCACCGCCGCGCCCACCGTACTCTGGACCAAAACGGTCGAACTCGGCCCGGAAGACGACCAAGCGCCCACGCTGACCTCGTGCAGCGAGGAGAGAGAAATCAGTATTGATACATTGAACAGTCCGGCCATCCTGCCGGACGAATTCACCATGTCCCTCGAAGAACTCGTCATTGTCGCGGCGGTGTGCGTCGAGCGGACGAACACCGCCCTGTCCGGAGCGGTGTACGCCCACTACATCGTGCCCGTCCGCCTCGACCGTCTGGCGGAAAATCTGGGCGCAACCGGTTGATGAAAGCGGAGAATGCAAATGCAAAAAGAAACCAACCCCACTCCCCTGCCCCAGGGCCCCCTGCGCCTCCTGGGAGGGCGGTCATCTTGGCCGCCATGCGGGCTGGAAGCCCGCCCTCCTGGAGCCTCCCCTCCGAGGACCCACGCAACAACATGCATCACGCGTCCCAAGAGGGGGAGCTTTTCCTATCCCCTCCTTAGGAGGGGTAGCCGCAGGCCGGGGTGGGTTATCCCCTTTCTCCGCTGCCGCCGTGCCGCCGCCACCGCGCTGACCGCAGCCGTCATGACCCTCATGAGCGTCGGCGGTATCGCCCTGACCTCCGATCATACCCACCTCGTCTACCAGCGCGACATCCTCAAGGCCGGGACCGACGCCGCCACCCTGGCCACGACCCGCCACATGTGGACGCTCGATAAGAGTCTGTCAAAAGAGGCAGTCAGAACCGAACTCATGCCCATAGCCCGGCGCTATATCCTGGCCAATATCCCGGAGAGCCGGCGCGAGCAGGCCGCAGACTCGCTGACGGTTACCCTGGAGCCGGACCGCACCGCCGGCACGGTGGATATCGTGGCCGAAGCCGACCTGGGCGGTATCATTTTCGGGAGCTGGATATACGGCGACGTGGTGTCACACACGCGGGTGGACAGCCTGTCCGATCTTGATATCCCGGACGGAACCACCCCTGACGAGCAGGACACGCAGAAGGCCCTCGGCACGCCCACGACCGAGTTGGTCCTGGCCATCGATTCCACGGGTACCATGGGGAAGACGGTGTCCGGGGAGGATTCCGGTTTGGCCTGCAAGAGAAAGCTTGCGGAAGCCGGGATGCCGTGTAACGAGCGCTGGGATATCTGTATGGAACGGGCGAAGAAGGCCGGAATTCCCTGCGAAGAGTCCCGCATGACCATTGTGAAACGGGCGGCCAAAGAACTTGTTGACACCATTACCGCTGATACCAGCCGCACCGTGGCCGTCGGCCTCGTCCCTTGGCACTTCCGCGTGCGATTGGGCCAAGCGACGCGCACTCGATGGGAAGATCACGGCTGGGCTCAGTATCCGACCCGGCGCTACTATCCGAATCCTTATTGGAGAAGTTGGGAAAAAATACCGAGGAGCAGCAACCGCAACTGGTTCCCGGACCCCCACAAAACAACGAATGCGGGCGAGTGGCACGATATGCCGACTAAGCCCGAAACCTGGGAGGGGTGTGTTGACCATCGCCGGATGTCCGGCGCCAACCCGCCCGGCTTCTCTGCGGCCCTACCGACAGTGGAGCCGTTTACCATGGGATTTTATTCGCCAACCACATGGAGTCCATGGAGAACGCCGATATCGTACCTTTGTCGCCGGACTGACCCACTCCCTTCTACTCGTAACCTGAACGAATGTTTTTACAATCCTTTGGGACTCAGCAAGGAGAACGATAGAATCTATTTTCAACGGCCCCAGTACAATTGCGGTGTCCCCGCAATTGTACCGCTCACGACTGATGCTGCCAAAATCAAAAGCAGTATTGACGCCTTGCGTGACAGCGGTTCAGCCACCTATTCGACGCTCGGTGTGGTGTGGGGGCACCGGCTGCTGGCACCGGCGTGGCGCAACATCTGGGGCGATGCGGTCCATCCGGTGGATGCGGATTCACAGGTGCGCAAAATGCTGGTGCTGCTGACCGACGGCGAGGACAATCTCTTTGAAGGGGATATCGTGCAGAACCATCGCCGTAAGGCATGCACGGCGACAAAGAACGCCGGCATTGAGATCGTAACCGTCTATGCCGGTGTTCCGGGTAGTGCATTGAAAACCGAGTTGGAGAAATGTGCCAGTCCGGTCAGTGACGAGGACGATACGAACTCCTTTACCGGCACGACAGAAGAAGAGTTGGAAGACGCTTTTGAGACGATTGGCGAGCGGCTGCGGCCGTTGCGGCTCATGCGCTAAGCGAATCGATTATGCAGTGTTTTGTTTTATGTGGAGAAGGAAGGAGGGAGAATCAATTTTACAAATGAAAAACAGATTTGGCTCGAAAACGTGTTCGTTGATACTAACCCCTCACCGAAGAAAGGAAGAAGACATGACCACAATCACACATTACACCAAAAAGTTCGTCCACTATCTGCGCAACAATCGCGCCGTGTCGGCCCTGGAATACGCCATTCTAGTGGGTGTCATTGCCGTGGCTATCGCGGCAGCGCTCGCGACCTTTGGCACGAGTTTAACAACAGGGATCGGTGCCATTGGGACTCAAGTAAGTAGTCCTGACGCTGAAGACCTCGACCTTTAGAGTAGCAATCTCTGGTACTGACACACTTCTTTCCACAACAAACAGGCTTCATTAGCTTGAGCTTCCTTGGGTAAACAGCCTGAGACCAAGAAGGTGGGAAAGGGCATGTATATAATCAAATATCGTACGAGAAAGCTTGTCCACTACCTGCGCACCACCCGCGCCGTGTCGGCCCTGGAATACGCCATTCTAGTGGGTGTCATTGCCGTGGCCATTGCGGGAGCGCTCGCGACCTTTGGCACGAGTTTAACAACAGGGATCACCGCCATTGGGGATAAAATAAAGACTCCTGGGGCTGATACCCTTAAAATGGGCACGACTGGCACGACCGGCACGACCGGCACGACCGGCACGACCGGCACGACTGGCACGACCGGCACGACCGGCACGACCGGCACGACCGGCACGACTGGCACGACCGGCTAGGTATTAAGCTGCCCGCCCACTCGCTAGCGGGCGGGCGGGCGCTTCTGTCGCCGTTGCCTCAGCATGCAAGGAAGAAGCTATGACTACATGCGTTGCTAAGAAGTTTGCCTGCTATCTGCGCACCACCCGCGCCGTCTCGGCCCTGGAATACGCGATTCTGGTGGGCATCGCCGCTGTGGTCATCTTCGCCGCCTATGAGACCTTCAGGAGTGATATCAAGGAGGCGGTCACTGCACTGGGTCGGCAACTGAGCGGGACGGATTAGGGAGGATATGGATGCGGCCCCCGGAACGCTGTCAAGGGCTTGCGCCGCGCTGTCTCCCGTCTGTGAGGTGTGATGCGAACAGGAACCCACCCCGCCGCTACGAGGCACAAAGAGGAAACGTGTCCAGCTTTTTTGTCTGGCTGGAGGACACGTTTCCTCTTTCCCTCCAAGGAGGGGATAGAAAAGCTCCCCTCCTTGGAGGGGTGGCCCAAAGGGCCGGGGTGGGTTTGCCCCGGCCAGGTATGTGGGGTGGGGCGGTTCCGGCGTCATTGCCCTGTCATACATTTAGCATGTATTGTTGAAACGTTTTGGAGAGGAGATATTCACGATGGGGGCGCGTGCTCGGGCTGCTCGTTGTCGGCATACTCGTTGTCGGCGGCAGCCCCGGCTACGCCCAGGGGCCGGACCCCGGAACAATACCGGCGGTCCCGGCCGTCAACGGCATTGGGCCGGAAGTCGTGCCCATAGAAACGCGCGCCTGGGCGCATGACGATTTTGGGCGTGTGGTGTTCGATTGGCCGTGGGCCGTGGCCTACGGCGCGCGCATAGAGGGGAAAACCCTGACCGTCATGTTTGACCGTCGCCTGCACACCACCTTTCAGCGGATTCCACGCTATCTCGGTGCGTATATCACCGACGTGAGCCTTGGCCCCGCCGGCCAGAGCGTGGTTGCCTCGCTGACCGACGAGTACCGGCTGCGCACCTTTCTCCTCAATGACGAGGATGGCGGCGTCAAGGTCGTGGTGGACCTGCTTGCCGATGGAGGGGCAGAGCCCGTGCTTGCCCAGGCTCCGGCACTCCCCTCAGCGGAGCCGTCTCCTGAGGCCGTCCCCGGAGATAACCTTTCCCCAACCATCTCCGGGGACTCCCCCTCCCGTCATCAGAGGCCATCTCGGCAGACGCCCCTCCCGCTATTGCCGTTCCAACCCCCAACCCCCCTTCTTCCCCCCAGCCTCCCTTTCGCAGCTGGGACCGACCCAGAGCCCGAGGATGTACCCGAATCATCCCCTCCCATAGGAGTGAGGGCTTCCAGCCCGCAAGCGGCCAAGATGGCCGCTCTCCCAGGCAGCGGGAGGGGAGAAGAGGAGGTTACCCCGCCTGTGAAAGCAGACGAGGATACGCCTCCGACAGAACCCGACTCGTCGCCTGAATCCGTCCCGACCGCCGAAGCAACGCCTCCGGTTGAGGAAGCCACAGCACCCGAGAGTGGGGAAAACCTACCCCGGCCTTCGGCCACCCCTCCAAGGAGGGGATCAGAGGAGGCGGCTTCGCCTGTGAAAGCAGAGGCGGACATGCCTCCGACAGAATCCGACTCGACACCCGAATCCGCTCAGACCACCGAAGCGCCACCTCCGGTTGAGGAAATCGCAACGCCCGAGAGTGGGGAAAACCCACCCCGGCCTCCGGCCACCCCTCCCGAGAGGGGAGCAGAAGAGGCTTCCCCGGCGGTGCAAGCCGACGCGGACGCGCCGCCGGCTGAACCGACACCAGAAACCGTCTCAGAAGAGACACCCCAGACAGAAACCGCTACAAGCCCTCACCCCGACCCTCTCCCAGAGGGAGAGGGAGAAAGCGTGGCTTCCACTCCTGACGCGCCTTCCGAAGAAACGGCAGCAGTCATCGAAGACACTTCCTCAACCGAAACCGCCGAAACCGCAGCCACCACCCCCGAATCCCCAACCCCCAGCCCCCAACTCCTCACCCTGCCCGTCTCTCAGAGCCAGCTCTTCCGGCTCGACACGCCGGTCGCGTCGGTCTTTGTGGCCGACCCGGACATCGCGGATGTGCAGTTGGTTTCGTCCGGCGTGCTGTTCGTGGTGGCCAAAGCCGTGGGCCGGACATCGGTGGCCGCACTCGATGCCGACAGCGAACTGGTCGGCGAGTGGACCATCTCCACGGTCCTGGATATCCAGCCGGTCCGGGCCGCGCTTGAGGGTGTGACCGCGCTCAAAAACGTGGCCGTCCGCCAACTCAACCGCGGGGTCGAACTCAGCGGCACGGTGGCGTCCATCGCCGTAGCCGACTTGGCCCTGCGGCTGACGACCACGGCCCTGCCGGAAGAGACGCCGGTCGAAAATCGTATCAGCGTGACGGGCAAACAGCAGATCAACCTCGAAGTGCAGATCGCCGAGGTGCAGCGCAACGTCAGCGAAACCCTGGGCTTCAACTGGGAAGTGCTGCCTGATATCGGCAGTGGGCGCGACCTCGGGTTCCGGGTCGGTCGCACCTTCCTCGACGATGCCGGGAAGTACATCGTGCACTCCCTGCCCGGAGGGAGTGCCGCCGCCCTGGCCGGCAGCACTGGTATCAGCCCCGGCAGAACAACGGTGCGGGGCCTGATAGACGCGCTGGCCACCGCCGGTCTGGCGACGGTGCTGGCGCGGCCCAACGTGACCGCGGTCTCGGGCGAGACGGCCAGCTTTTTCTCCGGCGGGGAATACCCCCTGCCCGCGGGCTTTGAGGACGGCGCGATTATTTTTGAATACAAGAAATACGGCGTGCTGCTGGACTTTGTGCCGACGATTATTGACAACGGGCGCATTATGCTGACCGTGCGCCCGGAAGTGTCGGAGCGCTCGGATACCGACTCGCTCAAAGTCACCGGGATCGATATCCCGGTCATCAATGTCCGTCGGGCCGAGACCACGGTTGAGGTCGGCGACGGCGAATCCATCGTGATTGCCGGGCTGTACCGCGACCAGAGCGAAGCGGTCGAAGCCGGTCTGCCGGTCGTCAAGGATATTCCGCTGCTGGGCATGCTGTTCGGCTCGCAGTCGGTCCGCTCGAACGCTACCGAACTGATTGTCGTGGTCACCGCGCGGCTGACCACCGCAACGACCATGCCTCGCACGACCGACCGGGACCGACAACTGCCCGGTCGCCGTTTGCGCGGTTACCATTACTGAGGCAAGGAGAACGCCCATGAACAGGCTCTGGTCTGACTCGCCGTTGCCGCTGAGCAGGGGAGGAACTCACCCCGCCGCTGCCGCAGCACCCCTCCCAAGAGGGGATAGGAAAAACTCCCCTCCTCGGAGGGGTGGCCGAAGGCTGGGGTGGGTTCCTTTTTGCATCATCCCTGCGCTGCTGGTCGTTGCCGTGACCTGCGCCGGATGCGCCGTGGCGCCGCTATCGCTCTACCAAACCCTGCCATCTACCCGCATGGCGTTGTCCAGTACTGAAGGGGCGCAACGCAGCTTGGACGACACCAGAGCGGACTATGAGAACAGCCTGGAAGCGGCTTCGACAGAGCGGCCGGTTGCGGCCTATGGGGCGACCCACGGAGCCTATCAGCGCTGGGTGACGGACGAAGTGCGCGAGTTGCCGGACGTATCGCAAACCATCGCTATCGGGGGCGGCGATACCTAGGGGACGAGGAAACGCCGTCCATGGAAGCGACCGAAACCAGCAGTATCCTCGCCTTTGCGGTTGACGCCGAAACCGAACGGGTGCTGAAAGGGGCGCTGGCCGGGCGTGGGGCCCAGGTGCGGCGCGGTGATGTCACCAAAGCCATCACAACGCTGACTTCCGCGGCCTCGCCCCAGTTGCTGTTCGTTGACCTCGACGGCGCCGAGTTTCCGGTCGGGCGGATTCACGAGTTGGCCTCGGTGTGCGAGTTCGGGACCGCGGTCATTGCCGTCAGCTCGAATGACACGGCCCGCTTCACCCGTGAACTGCTGGCCTGCGGGGTCAGCGACTATCTGCCCAAACCCCTGACGGTCAGCGATATCCATGACGCGGTGACCACGGCGCTCGGGGACGAGGAGGATATGGCCTCCCGCCTGTACGCCGGGCGGGTGATTGCGTTTGCCGGCTGCGGCGGCAGCGGGGCCACCACCCTGGCTGCGCTGACGGCCCTGACCGCAGCGGCCCAGGGCAGCTATGTGTCGGTGCTGGACCTGGAGCGAACCTCCGGGGCCCTGCCGCTGATGCTGGACGTTGAGCCCGCGGTGGGGTTTGACGAGTTACTTGACCTGGCGGCCAAGCCGGACCCGGACCCGAGCCTGATTGACGGGGTGCGGACGCGGGTGACCCCGCGCATCTCCGTCTACGGTTATCGGGCGAGCGACAGCCTGCCGGCCCCGCCTGCGGCTGCGGCCGTCCAATGGTTGATGGAACAGCTCGCCAACCGCTCCCACCTCGTGATCGTGGACGGCCTGACGGATACCGACCTGCTGTTCTCCGTGCTGGCAAACGCGGACGAACGGGTGCTGGTCTTTGAACCGACTCTGGTCAGTCTCAACCGGGTCATCCGCCGTATGGCGCTGCTCGGCAGGGACAACTGGGGCCTGCTGGTCGAAAACCACACTCGGGCGCGCAAGAGTACGCTGTCTGCGGAGGATATTCGCTATACCCTGGCCGGGCGCGAGCCGGACGTGACCATGCCCTTCGAGCCCGGTCTGCCCGTGGCAACCAATTACGGCCTGCCGGAACGGGAGTTCGGCAAAAAATATCGCAAAGCCCTGGACGACCTGACCGGTCGGCTGACCCGCCCGGCCGTCTCGCTGGCCGACACTGCACAGTACGATCCCCAATTCTAAGAGAGTATTCGTATGCCACGTAATCTTTTCGGACGCCGCCCCAAACCGACCGTCCAGCAACCCGCCCCGGCGCAGCCTACCAATAATTCGCCTGTCCCGCCGCAGCCCGTCCCACAGACCAAAGCGCAGCAGGAGCAACTCATAGCGGCTGCGGTTGCCGGGGCGTCCGAGCCCACCACACTGCCGCGCCGCCAGACCTCGGACGGGCTGGTCGCCGAGATGGCGGCAAAAATTCACCCGACCGTTGTGCAATCTCTCGATATGTCCAAGGCGGCCGACCTGAGCCGGGACGAACTGGCCGTTCAACTCCAGTCCTTTCTGGATACCGAAGACTCGATTGCCTCGGACCTGACGCCGCTTGACCGCCGGCGCGTGGTCCAGCGACTGGTGGACGATATCAAGGGCCTCGGCCCGCTGGAGCCGCTGTTCAATGACCCGCATATCTCCGACATCCTGGTCAATGGGCAGAAATCGGTCTATGTCGAACGCAGGGGCAGGCTGGAGCAGGTGGACGTGCGGTTCCGGGACGAGCAGCACCTGCTCAATATCGCCCAACGGATCGCCGGTTGGGTCGGGCGGCGGGTCGACGAGGCCAGTCCCATGGTGGATGCGCGCCTGCCCGACGGCAGCCGCGTGAACATCATCATTCCGCCGCTGGCAATTGACGGTGCCACCTTCTCCATCCGGCGTTTTGTGGCTCGTGGCATCAGCCTGGCCGAGTTGGCCGAGCGCAATGCCTTTACCCCGGCAATGGGCCGGCTGCTCCAGATTTGCGCCAAAGCCCGGCTGAATATCCTGGTTTCCGGTGGTACGGGTGCCGGCAAAACCACCTTTCTGAATGCCTTGTCGCGCGAGATCAGCAACACCGAGCGGCTGGTGACCATCGAAGATTCGGCGGAGTTGCAGTTGCAGCAGCCGCATGTGGTCCGGCTGGAAACGCGCACGAAGAGCGTGGAGGGGACGGGCGAGGTGACCATCCGAGACCTGTTGATTAACGCCCTGCGGATGCGGCCCGACCGGATCATCGTGGGCGAGGTGCGCGGCGGCGAGGCCAACGAGATGTTGCAAGCCATGAATACCGGCCACCCGGGCTCGATGTGTACCATCCACGCCAATAATCCGCGCGACGCGTTGATGCGGCTTGAAAACATGCTGATGCAGACCTCGGGTGACATGCCGCTGACGGCCCTGCGCCGCCAGATTGTATCGGCCGTTGATATCGTGGTTCAGTTGGCCCGGCTGCGTTCCGGTCACCGCTGTGTGACCAGCATTACCGATGTGGTCGGGATGGAGGGCGATGTTGTCACCACCGAGGAGATGTGGCGTCGCCTGCCGGGCGAGGAGCATAGTTTTGAGAATACCGGCCGTCAGCCGTCCTGGATGGCTTCGGTGGACGCCGCGGGGCTGCGCGCCGAGTTGATGGAGGTGCTCCAGATGGGCAACGCCAGAAACGTGGAGGCCGCGGCATGAGTATGACCCTGACGGTACTGGTCTGCGTGGCCGGGGTGATTATTCCCGGTATCCTGGCCCTGCTCATTCTTGGCAACCCGCTGCTGAGCATGGCGATTGCGGCGGTTGCGTTTCTGATTGAGATCCCCTGCGTGTATCTGGTGGTGATCATCTGGCCCCAGCAGCGGGATTTGAAACGCCGGCTGAACCGAGTTGCGGCAACGCTCAAAGGGGGCGGGCTGTCGGACACCGGCACTGGTGACAATGTCAGTGTTTTCCGCGAGCAACGGAGCAAGTCGTGGCTGATTGAACGGCTGGAGCACCAATTCCCCCTGATTGACGTTCGGAAGGCGCTGCCCAAGGCGGTCGGGCTGGGCGTACTGGGCATGGTAGCGGTCGGGCTGGGCGCGGCGTTTATGGGTTTCGGGTCACTGTCCATCCTGCTCCTGGTGCCGGTCAGCGGGCTGGGGTGCGGTTGGGCGGTGCTGGCCATGCAGGACACGGGCCAGCGCAACGAGTTCACCAGGATATTTCCCGAGACCACAGACCAGGTGGTGCGCCTGGTGCGGGCCGGCGTTCCGTCAATGGAGGCCATTTCGATTGTGGCCCAGGAGGCCCCGCCGCCGGTCGGCGGGATCATGCGTGAGGTCGCCTCGGCGGTGGCGGCCGGACTGGACCCGGAAACCGCTATTCGCAGCGCCGCGGCGCGTGTTCGTATTCCCGCTTTCTCCCTCTTCTCTGCCGCGGTCTGTTTGCAGATGACGACCGGAGGCGGCATTTCAGGCGCGCTCGGCAATCTTTCGGCTACCCTGCGCGCCCGCCACGATGTTACGCTCAAGGCCAGGAGTTCGACGGCCCAGACCCGGTTGACCCTGGCAATCATCTCGCTGGTGCCGGTCGTGGTGCTGGCCACCCAGAACTTCACCAATCCGCAGACTATTGAGACCTTGTTCTATACTGAGTCGGGCGGCACGCTGCTCCGCTTCGGGGTCGGCCTTATTCTGAGTGGGCTGCTGGTCGCCCGCGCCCTGTCCGCCCGAGTCGGACGGTAAGTCATGCAGCAGGGAGAATCCCAATAATGTTCTGGCTCGTCGTCATCACAACGCTCACCTGTATGGCAGTTGCCAGCGTGATGGTCTTTCGCAGCACCCGGAATGCCCAGGTGATGGATCGTCGGCTCGCCGGAGTGCGGGCGTGGGCCGTGGCGGTTTATGGCGAACCGCAGAAACGGCGCAAGCAGGAGGGTGGAGGCTTCTCCCTGCGTTCGGTGTCGTCCGCTCTCCTGAATGTTGCCTCCCGGCTGGTTCCGGTCGGTGCGGCCGAGCGGGCCAAGCTGAAAGACCTGGTTATGAAGGCGGGTTTTCACCGGCCCGACGCCTTGTCGATATTCATGACGATCAAGCTTGTCGCTACCCTGGCCAGCGGTACTCTGCTGGGATTTCAGGTAGCGGCGGGGCAGTGGCTGGGGGAATACACCTCAACCCCAACTATCCTGCTGGCCGGTTTGGCCGGTGCGGTCATGGGCGGGATTTTGCCCGAGATGTGTTTGGACCGGCTTAGTGCCCGCCGGCAACGCCGGATGGCCGCGGCGCTACCGGACGCTCTGGACCTGATGACACTCTGCCTTGAATCCGGGCTGACCTTCGAGCGTACCCTGTCTCGGGTAGTGCAGGAGTTGGATACCATGGCGCCCGACCTGGCGCGTGAGTTCGCCCAAGCCGAGGCGGAACTGAGGCTCGGTGCCGACCGCAAAAAGGTACTGAACGACCTGCACGTCCGCACCGGGGTGGAGGGTCTGCGCGACCTGTCCACGACCATTACGCAGGGCGAGCGCTATGGTACGCCGCTGGCCCAATCCATGCGGAATATCGCCCACAGTGAGCGGCAGCAGCGCGCGGCCCGGATTGAGACTCAGGTTGCTCGCCTGCCGGTGCTGATGAGCATGCCCATGCTGCTGCTGGTGACGCCGGGGACCCTGCTGCTGGTTGCGGGACCGGCTTTTGTCTCGACCATGGAGATACTGGGCAACCTGGGCCAATGACGGGCGCTGCCGGGGAGAGGTAAAGCTCCTGTCTTCAGCAGGCGCCCCGACAGAGAGCGGGGGGTGCGGGGAAGGCAGGTATTGAATACA
>JAJDTY010000066.1 GCA_022826945.1 Candidatus Binatia bacterium | reverse complement strand
TCCTGCGCCACGCGGCCGAACGCACCGTGGAGGCGACGTGGCAGCGGATCGGCACCCTGCTGGACTGCTTTGGGCCTGAGGAATGCCGCCACTACTTCACCCATGCTGGCTATGCCTCTACCTAAAAACAGAACGCTCTAGGGATCAGGAGACGTGGCTGAACAGGTAATCCGCTGGAGGGCAGAGCAGTATCTTCCGCTACAAGAGGCAACTCGTATCGTTGAGGAATGCTCCTGTCAGAGGGTCGCAGTTATAGGAATAGATTTTGTGCATATCCGAGAGGGGAAGGTTCAGCCTCGTATTCCGATCAATTCGGCAGATTGGTCAGCTTTCCTGAAAGAACCTCACTGGCAAAAGGTTGTTGCCCAATGCAACGCGGCGTCCCTCCGAGTCCTTGAACGAGAAGAACGGGAAGACCCGGAGCAGCTATGTTCTCTTGTCTTTTTTCGTGAAGAAGAGTGGGCGACGGGCAACTGGTCCCACGGAAAACCCGGCATTTCTACATGACGCTCACCGTTCGTCCTTCGACTTCAGGCGCGTTGCGCCTTACGCTCAGGACCGACGGCCTCTTCCCCGTTCTTCCTGGGCGTAGCGTAAGCGAAGTCGAAGGACCACACAGCCATAAGCTCAGCGTATCAGTATCAAGGACCCAGAGGCTTATTCCTCTGATTCTGCCTTGTCCAGTTGGGCGCGGTGTTCTGCTATGGTATCCCCCCAAGCGTCAATCTCGGGGTGATCCTTCCAGATTCCCGCAAAAGGCATCCAGGGATGAATCGTACCCGGATAGTGCTTTTTCGGTGGGGTCTCTTGGTGTGGCTCTTTCATTGTTCTTTGTACTCGCAGAGTGACTGACCCGTTCTGTCAAAAAAGATTAGCCACTTACGGTTGTCTATCATGCCGCGGCAAGACGCTGGTTCAGCACGCGCCAGAAGGTTGCGACTGCTTCCTTGTCAGCCTCAAAGAAGTCCTCGAAAAATCCACTACCATTGAGCGGTGGAGGATAGGCGTAGCGTTCGCCATCTTCCCCAAATTCGGTGGCCCAATCGGCTGGCTCTCTTGGATTGACGACCTCAAAGAGCCGAGCCGGATACAGATAGGGGCGTCCCTCATCATTGAGGATACGAAACGTATCAGCCTCAATCCCGATCACCATATACTGCTGGTGAGGAGAGATATCGGGATAGCGGGCGTTTCGTCTGCGGAGCTTGACAATCATCTTTCAGCCAACCTTTTTGCGTCTTACCTCAACGCGTCCAATACCTGAATGTTCGTACCAATGATATTCGTAGCGACCCTTCCCTATCTCGAATGGGAGGCTGCTTTTTTTGACCCATCTCGATTTTCGGCCACCATATGTCTCCACCAAGCGCTGAACATCCCGGATACGATTCCCCTTCGCAATGACCCGAGACTGAGCTAAAGAGCGAGGAGCCAACACCGTCCGAGGGGTTCGTGCCACTTGGCTGAGTGTAATGAGAAAAGTGCCGTTTCACAACAGACGCAGGGAGGTCTTTCATCCCTCTGCACGATATGGCTGAAGAGAGCCCCGTAGCGCTAGCAGCGGTAATGCAGAGGGAATATACGCCATTCCACATCACACGCCGGAGGCGTGGAAGTCCTCGGGAAGAGCACCTCGCTGCTTGAAATCCTCCACCGCACTGCTGAAGTCCTCGTGGGCAGGTTCGGTGTAGGAGAAAAAAGTGATGAGCAGGTTGGTAAGTTGGGCACGCTTGGTCAGGTCGGCCTGCATGGCAACCTGCCCGTTCTGGTACAGGTAGGCGCGTTGGGTGTCTTCAAAGATGATGTTGGTGAGCGGGTAGCCTTTGGCTATTTTCTTCCGGATTTCGGCCTCAAGGTTGTCGTTGGTGTCCTTGGCCTCCCAGTATCCCCGATTCAGGAAGTACTCATCACGAAAGGTTCCGTCGGGCTGTATGGAACCGAGGACTAATTCTGGAATAAGCGTCCAGCCGGTCCGCCGACCGGTTTCGGCCAACAGGTTCTGAAACGCAGACCGCAGCGCCCCCTCGTGCGTTATACCCTGCTTCTCGTAGGCTTCGAGAGCGGCGTAGTACTCGGTCAGGTTTTTTGGTTTGACAGCGGGAGCGGCAGACATGAGCATTCTTTCACACGATACCCTTGTATGTATTCGTCTGGCAGCGCACAAGGGACGCGCCTCTGGGGTAGTGGTTCAGTTTGCATTTCCCCCTTACCCCAGCCCCCTTCGTCCAGGCTCAGGACAGGCTCTCCCTCCAGGGGCTCACGACACGACAGTTTTACGGAAGCAAGGACCGGGGCCGTCCCATCCCCTCTTGGGAGGGGTGGCCGAAGGCCGGGGTGGGTTTCCCCGGGCCCACCGGCGTTCCCGAACCCATCCCGCCGCTACGCGGCACAAAGAGGAAACGTGTCCCGCATTGAGGGCTGTTTGGAGGACACGTTTCCTCTTTCCCTCCCGAGAGGGGATTTGCTGATGACTTCCCCCCGGATTCCCGGTCTCTGTAAAGTTGACTGCACTATAAAGCCTGCGTAGGCTGCGCTAAATGATGTCATTTTGGATGCTCACAGGAGGCTCAGGTGAAGACCATGACCATCCGTAACGTACCGGCGGAGTTGGCCTCAGCCCTTGATGCGGAAAGGCGACGCCGGGGGCTCTCCCTGAACCGGACCGTGCTGTCCTTGATGCAGGAGGCCCTCGGCATCTCGCCGAGCGGCAGCCGCGGCAACGGGCTTCGCCACTTGGCCGGAGCCTGGAATGCGGAGGAATTCAGGCAATTCGAAGAAGCCGTGGCGCCGTTTGGGGAGATCGATTTACCACCCCTATAAAAGCTGTACCGAGTGGAAAGCTACGGTCCGCCGGTCCGCCTCATCCATGGGGAAATCCTCTCCGGTTCGGAACAGAATGGTATTGTCTCCGGGACGAATCCAGCCGCTCGGAAGAGGGATGGTGTATTCACGCCAGCCTCGATACAGGAGCAGGCGCTGGGCGAGCTGCCCGTTCACGATGATGTCGAGCGGGAAACAGGTATATGCCTTTGATTTCACAAATGGCCGGGCAACAAGGTGGAGGGCAGACCCCTCTCCTTGCGGAACGGTCAGGGTGATACGGGCGTCGCCTTGCCGAGCCCAAGAGATTGGGCCAATCGGCTCTTGGGCATGCCGTTCCCAATCCCCGCTGAAGTCTTCCTGTGGCGCTTTTTCCCCAAAAGAGAACTTGGCAAGTGAATCAGTCTGGATAGACCGGACAGAGGGAAGAAGCACCCGTGTCTGCGGGAAAAAATAGAACATTTGATAGCAGAGCAGGGCGACGAGGCCCAGGAAGACGACATGGCGGGTGGACTGCAAGAAGGCAGGCGGGCGCAACGCCACACTCAACAGCGCGACGGCAATGAGAAGGCTGCCAATGATATCGGTCGCCCAGTGATGCCCAAGATAGAGCCGCTGCCACATGATCACGCCGGATAGACAGATCGCAATCCCACTACCCCACACCCTGAGCCAGACGGGAACGCCTTTGCGAGCCAGGAAAAAAATCAAGGTACCAGTGATGAGGACTGCGCCGATCACATGCCCACTGGGAAAACTATTGCCAACGAGCCACGCTGGCAGCGCGCTAGGTCGGGCACGGTCCAGGCCGGTTTTCAGCAATTCCGAGAGAAAAGCCCCGCTCAGGACAATGAGCAAGGCATGAGTGATATCCATCCAACGCCGTTGCAGCCCAAGCACGCAGACGCCCAGACCGCCAAATGCGATCAGATACCAGAGGGGAGAGTCTTTACACTGCATGCCGATGTGGACGAGATGACACGACCGAGCCGACTGTAGCCATTGGTAGACGGCCGCATCCAGGGGAATGGTCGCCTCCATGCTCAGGAATTGGATAAGAATCAAGCTGCCCAGCAAGAGGGGCAGGCGCCGGGTCGTTTTAAGGCTCAAGAGTCCGTATGGCTTCCGCGCGTGCCCACTCCACATTGTGTCGATGACGATTTGCCATCTCCTTGAGAAAGGCTGCGATATCTGGAGGAGGTTGTAAATCGAGCGCTTGTTCGACCTTGCGAGCAACCCACGCCTGGCCTCGTGACAGGAGGTCAATCTGACCCTGAAGGTCTTCAATCCGGAGGACTTTTTGCGCAAAATCCCCGGTTGTCGTTGACGGCGTTCCACCGTGAAGCCGGATGAGTCCCTCCAGGACAGAGACATCACTGACTTCAACTTCGGTGAAGCTGGTAAATAGAGATTTGAGACCTGAATCAACAGTGGTCCGGCTCAATGTATCAAGAAGCACATGCCCCGCACGTTCCGCTTCCAACAGTCGATTCAGGAGATCTTCGAGCGCTGCTTCCATAGGCTGTCGCCCCTCTCACTATAATAAAAAAGAGGGAAGGAGAAGGCACCCGAACGTAGGATGGACGCACGCCCCGGAAGACGCTGGCAGAATGGTAGCGGCGCATGCTACGCTCTCTGTCCTGGTGTTGATGATTTGTGAGGCAGGTTGTCGAGAGAGGGAAATAGTATGCAGAAACTGGTATGGTCCGTCCTTGCTGCGAGCATCCTTTTCAGTCTGGCATGCGGTTCGACAAAGACGCCCACGCTCTCAGTGCCGTTTTTGAGTGCCAAATCCACGACCGCCTCACCAATTCGGGCCAAGCGCATGGAATTTGCCCGCTTTGAACTGAATTGGGACGGAATGAAGCCGCTGGGGAGTCGTCCCAAGCAAGAAGTGAGAGCAAAGCTATTGGCCAGCATCGAGAGCGACTGTCCCAATTATCAGGTGGTCAATGAGGGAGAAAATTCCGAGGAAACTCAGGACCAACAGCAAGACGGCGTCCAGCAGAACGCCAAAATAGTCAGGAATTACTACTGGATTCGCTACCGTTGCGGAGAGTAGATGTGTCCATCTAATCTCCAGTGAGAAAGTGGGGCCTGCTTACTCTTTGGGGACGGAAGCTGACAAGAGCCGACGAGATACACGAACAAAACAACATGAGGAGGTGTGCTATGGCATCTATACTCGAAGAAAAGGACGCGATTCACGAGACGATCGCAAACTATTGCTATCATTTCGATGGTGGCGAGTTTAACCAGTGGGTCGATTTGTTCACTGAGGATGGCGTCTTCGACGGTGGAGAGGTCGCCGGTGTGCATACGGGCAAAGAGGCACTACGGGCTTTTGTTGATACAGTTCCCGGTCGGATGGCGATGAAAGACGGTGCGCCCATGCTCAAGCATTGTGTGATGAACGAAATCATCAAAGTCGATGGAGAGCAGGCGACCGCAAAGAGCTATATCGTCGTGGTCCGCTCCAAAGGCGAGAGTGCGTTAGTCAACGGTATTGCCGGTCGTTATGAGGACCGGCTTGTCAAACAAGGTGATCGCTGGCTTTTTACCCACCGCACAGTGCATTTCGACCTGATGGGCGACATGCAGTAAGCCAAAGAGTGGGAAGGAATCCAGGCGGGGCGCAGTTCAGCGGCCTCGCCTGGTACAATTTTCATGACCTATGACCACTATCGGGAGAAAGGCTATGCGCGCTGTCTTCTTAATGATGAAAGTGGAACCGGGCACCCTAGCCGAGGTCGCGGATCGGGTGACCGATTTGGAAAGCTTCTCTGAGGCGTATTCCATCTCGGGAGCTTACGATCTGCTGGTCAAGTTATACGTTGATGACTTTGAAGACCTGTCACATTTGGTGACTGAGCAGATCCAGAAGATTCCTCATGTGCGGGAGACGTTCACCATCCTGACCTTTCACGCCTTTAAGTAGGGCAATAGATTAGATCACCGCGTCTTTGCGAAGCTGCCCAATTTCTTCCTCGTCCATCTCCAGCTCTCTCAAAATTTCGTCCGTGTGCTCGCCCTTCTCCGCGGTCGGCGTGCGGATGCTGGCCGGGGTTCGACTCAGCGTTACCGGCAAACCAAGAATCTGGATAGGCCCAAGTGCTGGGTGCTCAATCGCATGCGCGAGCCCTAGATGCTGAACCTGCTCGTTTCCAAAAACCTGGTCGATGGACAGAATGGGACCGCACGGAATGCCCGCCGCGTTCAGCGTATCAATCCATTCGTCCACAGTTCGGGCTTTGAGCTTCTCTTCAAGAATGGGGGTCAGCGCATCCCGGTTTTTTGAACGCCGGCCCGGCGAGGAAAACCGTTCGTCTTCGGCCAGGGCGGCATCACCTAACACTGCACACAGCCGCTTCCACATGTGATTGGTGGTGGCAATATTGATGTGGCCATCCTTGACCTTGAAGGTTCCGGTGGGAATCACGGTTGGATGATTATTGCCAGCCTGGGGTGGCACTTCTTTCCCCATGAGCCAGCGTGTGGCCTGAAAGTCTAGCATGGCGACCATGGCTTCCAGCAGTGAGGTATGGACCCACTGACCTTCGCCGGACCGTTCGCGTTCGAGCAGGGCAACCAGGATACCCTGTGCGGCCAGCAGTCCGGCGCTCAGGTCGGCCACCGGAATCCCGGCGCGGACCGGACCCCCTCCAGGCTGTCCGGTAATGCTCATCAGTCCGCCCATTCCCTGGGCGACCTGGTCATAGCCGGGACGATCCTGATACGGCCCGGTCTGCCCAAAGCCGGATATGCTGGCGTAGACGAGACGCGGATTGAGCGGCCTGAGCGATTCGTAGTCTATCCCGAGCCGTTTTTTGACATTCGGCCGGTAATTTTCCACCAACACGTCTGATTTTTTGACAAGCTGTTTCAGAATCCGCTTGCCGCGCTCGTCCTTCAGGTTGAGCACCATGCAGCGCTTATTCCGATGCAGGTTTTGGAAATCAAAGCCGTGCCGGCCCCATTCACCCTCGTCCTGGGGCTGTTCGATTTTTATCACCCGGGCACCCATATCGGCCAACTGGCGTACACAGGTCGGTCCGGCACGGGCGCGGGTCAGGTCAATCACACGGATATGAGACAGTGGCATGGTGAGACTCCTTTTGAGACATAGTCAGTGTTGCTGCTAGGCGGCTTTCTAGCATACTCTCTGCCTGACCATCCAGCAGAAATTCCTTGATTCATTCGTTTCCACTGGACAAAGTCCGCCAAGGTGTGCCATGTCCAAAGGAAAGAATACGCCACGAAAGGGAGGACAGTATGCCACTGCGCAAACCGACCAAAGACGATTTCCACCGTTTGGCTCACGCCAGCCATTTCGAGTTGAGTGCGGAAGAGGCTGAGGCGTATGAAGCCATGCTGCCGGATATGTTTGCTGCGCTGGACGCGCTCGACCAAGCGCCCGCAAACCTGCCGGAGATAGCCTATCGTGAGCGCGAACCCGGCAACCGTCCGAGCCGTGAAGACGACCCGCTCAACGCCATAGTCCGGCGCTGTTCAATCAAGGGCGCCTCTTCGGGCAAGCTGGCCGGGAAGCGGCTGGGTATTAAGGACAACGTGAGTATTGCCGGTATTCCGATGACATGTGCCTCCCTGGTGCTGAGTGATTATGTGCCGGATATTGATGCCACTATTATCACTCGCATCCTTGATGCCGGCGGCGAGATTACCGCCATCCTCAATATGGACAATTTTGCCTTCTCTGGTGGCGGCCATACCAGTGCCTATGGCTCGACCCGCAATCAGCATAATCCCGACCACATGGCCGGAGGTTCGTCGGGCGGTTCGGGGGCCGCACTGTCGTATGACGACATTGACCTGACGATCGGCGGGGACCAGGGGGGCTCCATTCGCATTCCGGCATCCTGGTGCGGCGTTGTGGGGCTCAAGCCCACTCACAGCCTTGTTCCATACACGGGTATCGTCGGGATCGATAACACCTTCGACCATACCGGTCCGATGGCGGAGACCGTGGCAGACACCGCCCTGCTGCTTGAAGTCATTGCTGGGAAGGACCCGCTCGACCCACGCCAATACGAGGTTCCGGTGCAGCCCTACACACAAGTCTTGGGTCAGAGTATCCAGGGGCTTCGCTTGGGTGTCGTCACAGAAGGGTTTGGCACACCCGTGTCACAGCCGGGTGTTGACGCAAAGGTCCACGCCGCCGTCAACGCCTTGCAGGACCTTGGAGCCCAAGCCGGAGAAGTCTCTATTCCAGCCCATCTTGAGGCTGGTGGGATTACCTGGGCCTTAATTGCCGAAGGGATGACGGCTTTGGTGTATGGCAACGGCGTCGGCTATCATTGGAAGGGGTTATACAATGAAAGCCTGATGAACACCTTGGGCAAGTCGCTCAAAGCCCAGGCCCAGGACCTGCCCCACCAAGCCAAATTTGTGACCCTGGTCGGGAGTTATCTGAACCAAGCCTATTATGGTCGTTTGTACGCCAAGGCCCAAAACCAACGCCGCGCCCTCCAGGCTGCCTACGATCAGGTTCTCGAACGCTTCGACATCCTTGTGATGCCAACAACGCCAATGACGGCCCACCGCTATGTTCCCGATATGGGGCCGCTCGACTCGCTTCAATTCGGCTGGAATATGCTCGGTAACACGGCGCCCTTTGATATGACCGGTCATCCCTCCCTCACTGTTCCCTGCGGGAAGGTCGATGGTCTGCCAGTCGGCCTCATGCTGACCGGACGACATTTTGATGACGCCACCCTCCTACAGGTCGGTCATGCCTTTGAACAGCAGATGCCCTGGCAGGAGCGGTAAATTGCTACGATGGGGAGGCAGCGAGGTAGCCGGGATGCTGCCTCGCTGCCTCCCCTGGCCTGTTCGTCATTCTATTTTTCGCGCGGACACCACAAACTGCGGCAAGCAGAAACAGTATTCTTCGTTCTTCAGTCGCAAACGCACGTCTTCCCGCCAAGCGGCCGCCTCGGCCTGGGTCACTTTGCCCGAGTCGCAGGCGTACTGGTACCAGTTGTTCTCCAGCATGCGCATGGCGTGCCCTTTGACGTCGGGGCTGGCGAATATCTTTACCTTGATGTCTTGGAGCTTGGCGAGGGTACACAACCGGCGCAGCTTGCGTCCGATACGCGGCTCACGCATGGCCGTCGTTTTGATCGCGGCGAGTACGCGGTCGTGTAACGCTTCGTCGCCCACATCCAGGGCGAGCATCTCCCAGTCACTATCGATGAGCACGATAATTCCGCCCGGCTGAGTGACACGCGCAATGTCTTGGACGGTCTGCTGGGCAGAGTCCACGTATTCGAGAACGTTTTTACAAAAGACCCGATCAAACGTTCCAGAATCGAATGGCAGGGGAGGAAAGTCGGCCTGCTGGAAGCTGACCTGCGGTAGGCCGGCCTCCAGGGCTTTCACGCCAGCCCGGGCGACGAACTCCGCGTTAATATCAACGCCAACGACCGTCCCTGCAGGACCGACCCGTCGCCCCAGTTCCAGTGTGGTCGAGCCGGGACCGGAGCCGACATCCAGCACAGACAGGCCAGGCTGGAGATCAAGCGGGGCAAGCAGCGGCTCCATGCGCGGCTCGTAGCGCAATAAGGACTCATACACCGACAGGCGTGCCGCATCGATCTCAATCCAGTGCTGTTTATAATACGGAGTCGTCATATGCTTGTTACCTTTGGACGATTTCCTGCGGCTCGGGCGGGAGGCCAAGAATCTGCCGCGCTTCCTGAGGCGTGGCCGGTTCGCGTCCGTGTGCCCGAGCGACTTCGGTCACCCACGAAACGTAGTCGGCGTTGCTGTTCGCTACAGAGCCATCAATACGGGTTGTCCGGTCCTCGAAACCTACCCGGACGTGGGCTCCGGTAGTAATCGCCAGGCTGGCAATAGTAAAGACGCTGTCCTCTATACCGTGGGCAATCCAGGTGGCATTCGGAAAGACCTCTTTGACGCAGTCTGTTATATAGGCGTAGCTGCGCGGTGTGCCCGGCATGATCTGAAAGCCAGCACCAAATCGTCCTGAGAACTCAACCAGGAGATAGCGCGGAGCAGGTAGCAGGCCGTCTTCTACAAACATGGCGACATTGGACAAAAAACCCGTATCAAGGACGGTCGGCTCGGGTACGATGCCGCGTTCTCGACACACAAGAATGGTCTGGCGAATATCCTCATAGGAGTTCGGTAGCGCCATCGTTTGTCGGGTGCCATTCACCAGCGGCGTATTGATAGCGATACTCCCGGTGTTGAGGGAGATCATATCAACCGGGTCAGGCGTTTCACGGAGGTAGCGTAACACCTGTTCAATCGACGCGTCTGGCAGGCGCGCGGTAGTGTGATTGATAATAAGAGCGGTCTGTGCCCGAATCAGGCGGTCGGCTTCTGCATACCACTCAGGATCATAGCTGATGCCGCCATCATTTGCGCGGGCATGGATATGAACGATAGACGCGCCCGCCGCCGCGCAGCGTTTGGCCTCGGCCGCAACTTCTTGTGGTGTCCACGGGACGTTCCGGTTTTGCTCGCGACCACGCATGCCATTCAGACAGGCTTTAATAACTATCTTGTCCATCTGTAAACCCTCTCCTGTTTTTCGCCGCCCAAGTCTGGCGCGCGCTGTGTTAGTGTCAATCTGGGCTACAGTTCGACCGCCGTCGCTTCCTCCGGGTCTCCCCCCTCTTTCTGAGCGAAGGGCTGGCCAACAATGCCCGAAGAGACGATGAATGTGAACGCCTCTTCGACGGTATAATCGACTTCAACAACCTCCTCCGGCGGAACCATAACCAGAAACCCTGAGGTTGGGTTTGGCGTCGTGGGAATAAAGACGGAGAGGAGCTGCGAGGCAGAGGAGAGGCCCAGCGTGTCGTCCCGTTCCGTAGCAACCAAGCCCATCACCCACATCCCTTTGCGTGGATATTGGAGGAGGACGACGCGCTGAAAGCTGCCGGATGGCCCCTGAAAAGTCTCTACCATTTGTTTGATCGCGCTATAGACGCTGCTCACGAGGGGCAGACGCAGGATCAAGGTGTTCACGGCGTCCAGAATCTGTCGTCCGATAAAGTTCGTTCCCACCAGACCCAAGAGAAAGATAATCGCCAAGGCCAAGGCAATGTTGGCCACAGGTGTAATCGGCTCCAACCACCGAAAGCCCTCAAGCTGCTGGAGCGGACCAAACAGGGTCTTCATGATTGGCGCGCCCGCGCCGCTGAGGAGGTCAAACAAAAAAGCGACCAATAAATACGTTGCAACCAGAGGGATAAGAATCAGCAGTCCGGTCAGAAAGGTGTTGCGGACAAAACGCGATGTGGCTCGTTTCCGCTTCACAGCGGCTCCTCCATCCATAGGCAGTTCTCTTTCGTATAAATGGTAGAGTAAGAGTCTGGGGCTTCGCAAGAAAGGGGGGCGTTCACACCTGTCGTTTTTGGATGAACGCACTGACGGCAACAATGCTCCAAGTTCCTTCCAGCACCACAAAAGGAAAAAAGTCAATCAGATATGAGGCATAGCAGGCGATCCCGGCGCCAATGGCGTTGAGCGCTTGATAGGCTCTGGAATCGGTCTTCATCCAGCCAAAGAGATTCAGGAAAAACGCCCCCAGCAATAGGCTAACCCCAACGGCACCGATCCATTCTGCGTTATCAGCAAAAGAGATGTATGTAGGCATAGGTGCCAAGCTCCTTACCACGTGAGTCAAGACGTGCCGATGTACACACAAGAACCGCTCAATATCAAGAGCTAGCACGCCTGATGGTTATTCATGCAACGTGAATTTTTCACAGATATGAAACGTCTACTGAAACTAGGAAGAGGAAAGAAGATGAGAGGCCAATGGGTACAAAGGATAGGAAAGCAGTCAGGGAGGATCAATATTCATACAAGGGATAGAGAGGCAATCAGGGAGGATCGATACATGAGCACAGCATCTACCGGTACTGACTTACGCGGACTCGATTCCGCTTCTTCTCACGGAACACCGGACCTCGACACAAGGGCGAGGCGTTTTCTCTTTGAGCGAGGGAGGTTGGCGGAGCGGGAAGCTATTGCCCCGGCAGCCGTTTTACCCGAACAGTTCCGCAGCTCTCCACGTCCGCACTCGCATCTCCGCGGGGAAGTTGCGCTTATACAGGCTGTTCTGGAGGACGCGATTGAGTGCTTTCAGAAACAGTTCGGGACACCCCGTTTTCGTGATTATCGTATCGCCCGGGAAGCGGAGCAGTGGTTTTTTACAGATGACTATCAATGGCCGTTCTCATTTGTGAACATCTGTTCTGTCCTCGGGATTGATCCCGAGTATATCCGGCGTGGACTCAACAAGCAGAAAGCCGAGCGACCGGTCGAAATTCCACGACGCGCGTTACATCACCCCATTCTCGTCCGGCCGCAACTCAAAGAAGCAGCGTAACAAGACCCTTCTTCTCATATACAAAGAGGCAGCCCCATGTGGACTGCCTCTTTTTTTTACCGACGCCGCTTTATCTCTCGCGGTTGCTCGGTGAGCGCAGGCTAGGCCGCCTGCAGTTCTTTGTGTTTGAGCAGCTTGCCGATGATCTGGTCAATGACCTGATCCGCCAAGGCTCTGACTTCGTCCTCGGTCTTGGGCTGAATCGGGTGTTCAACCAGAATAGGCTGATACTGCGCCATTCCCAGCGCAGAGCACTGGGCATTGGCCGCCCCGATAAATTCCGTCGTGGTGACGTTTGCCGTTGGGATCCCGTTTTCTTCAAAGTGGATGACATCGTGCGAACTGCACGAGATGCAGGCCCCTCAATCGCTGAGGGCTTCAATGACGGCATCACACCTTTCGCGCAGTTCCACCCGAATCGGCTCGGGTGCCGGTCGCGTGACCGTCGGCTTCATGCGCCGCAACACCTCTTTGACTCCATACTGCTCGCGGAGCACCTCCTCTACCCGGTCGAGGAAAAAGGAGCCCTTTGCTTTGCTGATATCGAGCAAGCCGATGGTTGTCCCGGATAGCGAGTCGAGTCGCGGCGCAAAGTCTTTTTGTGAACGTTCGACCGTATCGGTCGGATCGAGTAACATCTCGCCCATAGCGTACCTCCTCTTTACTTTTTTATCTCCTTGGTTGTAATCCGGCTGCCGGCGTCAAACCCGGCCCAGCCTTGGACCGCGGCGGAAAACCGACCGGCCGTGCCACCGGCCACGATAATAACAATGTTCTCCGCTTTAGGGAACTTCGGAAAGAGCGTGTCGTCGGTTGGGGGCTCGCGATCTTTCTTCGGTGTGCGCAGCATGCTGACCCCGACGCCTTCGCCACCGTTGACACCCGGACGGAGCTCGCGCAAAGGCCGCCGAATATTCTCGTACAGAAATTGGCGCAGGTCGTTCTTGGACCAGCCGTCTTGGGCAAACGTTTTGGCGTGTTCAGGGCCCACCACCAGAACGCTATCGGAGAACAGCGGATAGTTTTTATGATTCCACAGCGCAGCCATGGTCCAGCCGAGTGACAGGGCCAATTGTTCCGCGCTACGGCTGGCGTGGTCGTTGATCTGCATGGGCGAGTGACCACCAAAGAGCGTAATCGTGCTTTGATCGGCGCTATAGCCTTTTTCCACGTGGAGGGGCTCCCACGGGCTGTCTTCTTCATTCTCTCCCACACAAAAGGTGTACTGCGCCGGATGGCCCATGGTCGCCTTGGTAATCTCGTGCGGCTTGGCCCCGCCGATGTTGATGATGATCAGCCGCAGCGCCCGGCCTATGGTGGCATTGGCCCGAAAGCCGTGGCCAAGAGCGTTATGACCGCAGTTGACGCCGATCTCATGGCGTACCGGCCCATTGATAATAGCCATAGGCGTGGCAGAGAAGGTCGTGACATTGATGCCGTGGATGCAGAACTGCTCTTCGCACATGGCCTCAACCCCGGCCAACACCACCGGGAAATACGAGGGATGACAGCCGGCCATGACCGCATTAATCGCAATCTTCTCGACGCTGGCCCGGCCGTAGTTAGGTCCGATCTCACCAATGATTTCCTGGGGGTCGCGGTTCGTTGCCGCCAGCATCCGCGTGACACGGTCTTCCGTTGGGGGGACGACGGGCAGGCCATCGGTGACGCCCCGCTCATAGAGCAGCTCAACCGGGTCATCTTGGGCCTGAATGCGCTGAGAGTGTAAATCTGCAACTTCTGGCATAATCATTCTCCAGGTCGGTTGCTATTTTATGGCCTGCGGATTGATCGGCGAGCCGACGGCACCGGTGATCGGCAGGGGTGGAGCCACAAACATACACTCGTAGACGCCGTCGTTGGCGCAATCATCGGCCAGCCCCTCAAGATCAAAGATCTCACCAACCAGCACACCGGCATGAACGATGAGAATCATATGCAAGGGCTGAAAGATTTCCGATGTTTCATTGGGAATTACTTCTGTTCCCCAGGTGTCTGTAGCATAGCCGGCAATTTCTTTTTCACAAATCCAGGCGGCGCAATCCACGCCGAGTCCTGGGGCTGAGCCACCGCTGTATTCACCCCAGCTACCCTCGGCTCGAACCTGGCCGATCTGGCCGGTCCGAATCAGGACAATATCA
>JAJDTY010000001.1 GCA_022826945.1 Candidatus Binatia bacterium | reverse complement strand
TCCTGCGCCACGCGGCCGAACGCACCGTGGAGGCGACGTGGCAGCGGATCGGCACCCTGCTGGACTGCTTTGGGCCTGAGGAATGCCGCCACTACTTCACCCATGCTGGCTATGCCTCTACCTAAAAACAGAACGCTCTAGTGGTATTGAAAAAGTGGTCTTGGATATGCTCCAGGGCTGTTTTTTTGTTTGTGCTCCCATGACGATGAAGGCGATTTTCTTGCTAGTGCTGGCTGTGATTATCTTTGGCTGGCCATTCTAAGGGGCAGCGTGGTACAGCAGTGCTTCGACTACTGGATGCCACCTCGCCCAGCTAAAGCCCCCAGCAGGATGGTATATCCCCGCTGCGAGGACCGGATGTCCATCGGGGAGTATATACTGCCATGTATGCCCCCGTAACTCGCCGGCCTTCATTGCCGGGCCTTGATGATCGGTATGTCCGCTGTTCGGGGTCGCAGGGGGCAAGTTATCCCAGGTCCGTACCCCGAGGATGAGGAGGGCGTGGGGTCGCAGCGCTTCCAACACGGCTTCAAAGGCCGGTCGGGATGCCTGCCATGCCAGCGCCGGGATGTGGCGTCTCGGCCCTGGTACAACCTCTTGAATGTAATTGTAGAGCGCAACGGATTGCCAGAACGCCTCTCTTTGGGCTGCCGTGATTTTAGTGTGATGGCGTCCTATGACGGCCTGCATGATGTTCGTCCAAAAGGCATGCCTCCACTGGCCCTGCATGTATGCGCATGTGAAGCGCCACGTCCAATCACGCTCTGGCTGCTCATTCTCGGGGTTCTTCGCATAATGCGATTCCCCGAGGATGAGCAGACGCGGGCTTCCTGCATATCCTTGGTCGTAGTGGCTCCCAACCCAGGGGTTGAATTGACACGCTGGAATATTCATTTCTCTCCCTCCTCACGACGGTTCGCACCTTGTCGGCCGCCCTCATCCGTCTATCCCAATAAACTCCCCCAACTGCCTACTTTGAATCACAACTGCCTATTTAGGCCAGGACCCGAATTTTGTTTGTCGAAGCGTAAGGTTAGGAGTATATTAGCCTTGACTAATTATGGTTTGCGGAGGTGTAAGATGAGGACTGCAATGGTTAGAAGACACTCGAAATACCTCACAAAGCGGCACAAGAGCCGTGTCTCTCGTACTGACTGGGGCGCTGCATTGAAGGGGCACCTGCTAAAGGCAGCAGATGTGCTAAAGACAATTCACGACTTGAAGAGAAGACTAGGTAGCAGGAAGGCTTCCTGCCCGTCGGAAAAAATAGGCAAGGCCAGGACCCGCTATCAACGGCTCCGATGTCAGTCGGCTGTGCGAAAGCGCCTCTACTAGCTTCTATTATTAGCTAATATGCAACTTTTCCTCTCCCAGACTAATAAAGCAGAGAGAATAGGAGAAACTTGAGACAGTCTATTCCATAAAATTTGGGCACTTTTGTATGTAATCCCCTCTACGGAAGGTAGGCCATCATAAGAGAACATATTGTAAAAGCGCGATATTATTTGGCCGATGGTCTAACACCCTCACCATAGCCAGCTTGCCATCGGCGTCTTGAATCTCAAACGGTGCAAAATGTCCATTTGCGTCAGGATGAAGACGCTGTACTCTCCCATCCAAGCTTAAATTACGGGCGGCTATAAACTGGCTCCTCTGGACAATGATTCTTCCTCCCACGTTCGGCAGCGAATCCCATTCATTGAAAATAATTGATCCCCCACCTTCTAGCAGAGCCAATTGAATTGCGATGTCGTCTATCGGATCAAACGCATGCTCTACGTGACCACAGTATCCGGTTGCAGCACAGTAAATGGTCTGCTCTTCCCTGTAAGGGAGGTTGATACTTGCAGTGCCGTCCTTTCTCGTCGTCGCACTCTTAAACGTTCCCCGCTTGGTCAACAGAAACACACTGATCCCCTTCAATGTATTGCCCCGTTGGTCTTGCACCGTAATTGTTGTCTTTCCATCAACGCGCTCCTGCCTCCGAGAGCCTGTACTATCCAATTGCCAGAACCCTTCAGGCGGCAATCTCACCTGAGCTGATGCAACCAGCTTCTTGATGATTAGCTCGGCTAAGCCAATCGGCTCAAGCCCTCGCAGGTCTACATGGCCCACTGTATTGGGCAGCCCTGGAAGATTCGTATCGTCAAATCGGGCAGGCAGCACATATTCACGATTAAACTCGTTCATCGCCGTTTCCAGGGCTGCCCGACGCTCAAGCACTGCCCACGGTTTGTTTAGATAATGTTCGGAGATAAAAAGTACGGCAAACAGCGATTGATCACGGTAGATGCTGGTCAAATGCTCTTGTAAATTTTTGCCCCACAATTCCACCTGATTATACTCGTCGTAGAAACACGTGACGCCAGACCGCTGCAACTCCCCAGCCACCTGCCGCACGTATTCCCTATCTTCTCCGGCGAAAGACAGGCAAACATCATACTTTTGTTCAGAGTTCATTGCTCTCACTTCCTAAAACGCAAAGATTATTCTCTTTCCGCTTCTCGATTTGGTTTTTATTAAGAGACCGTGAGTCTATACGCCTCTCGTCAGAAAATTTCATTACCCTTCCTCCTTACTAGTGGCCCTGCGGGGTCGTCGCACCAATGTCATACGGAATCATCGCTCCTGATTTAAAAGGTGGGCACGGTCTACGGGACCGGCCTGGAGCATTTCACGATAAGTTGTAGCCGTGCCAGTACGCTTTCATCATGCCGGACGTGACCCCGGCATCCAGAGGACGGACGGCTACACAGCACCGTTATTTCTCTAGCTCCTTACAGTACGCCATATCTCCTTCGACGGTGATATACAGCGCGGGCGTATGCAACGGTTCAGCCGCGGTCCGTTTCCGTTCTGTTCCGCAGGACAGAAGCGACATCACAGTATGGGGAGGGGGGTCCCTCCGCTTTTATCTCCCCCAGAGAGCGGAGCGTGAACTTGGCCCCTACAATATTTCCCTGTCCTAAGACTTACGCACAAGCGTTGGGCTTTTCGCGTATCGGACTTCGGGCAGCGGGTCATTCTCGGCAATTTCCAACCAGCGGACGATAGCTGGAGCATTTTCAGAGCCGCGGGCTGCCATTGACAGGGCAAGTTGCGTACTACGATACCGCAGCAATGGTACATCGATATTGTCATCCTGAGTATGCTCTCTATCGTATCGTAACTCTTCCGCCAGAGAGCCGAGACCTTGCAACGCTAAATCATGTATAGCCTCCCGCTGAGTGTCACTTCCCTCGTCAAACACCCACTTGGTGGTCTGGAGAGCCAGCCCAAGAGAGGCTTTCCTACGGATAGCGATCAGGACACCGATTTCACGGACTAAATCATCCGGCGGGAGCGGGGTTTGTGAATTTGTTTCGGCCGATACTGTCAGCCAATCATAGAGTCCTACTGCTGCTCCTCTAGCCAAGGTGTCACTCTCGGACGACAACCCCGTCCTCATTAACAAAGCAAGCTTATCAAGACGGTTTGGCATAGCCTTGGCGAGACCAGATATGAGCATCAATCCGGGCATTTCGGATCGGTTCAGGTCCTGAACCTTCTTATAGAGTTTCTCACCAATAGACTCAGGAATATGGATTTCAGCAAAGACTGAAGGCAGGCCGTCAAGGGCACGGCGTATAGGTTCACGATGTTGGTCCTCCATGGGAGAGAAGAAATTATGAGGAACCGGGATATCCGACCAGCGTTCAACGACATCAGTCAGGTAGGACCGCTCTGTATCAGATAGAGACAGTGGCCGCCCTTTAATTTCTAAGCTCAATAGCGCGTGCCCGACTTTCCAGAGGATATCATCGGGGCTGGGAGCCTTTTCTCGTGGCAAGCGGCTGGCGTCGAGCCATTTCTCACGGAAACGCCGTTCCGCCAGACCCAGTTTTGGCTCGGGAAGTAGGAAAAATACCCAATCAAAGAGTAAGGTTCCACCGGGGAGGTCATTGGGATCGGTATGCTCTTCGCTCCAGAGTGCCTGGGCGACCTGCACCGATTCAGCTTCTGTCAGCCGCTCCCTAAACACCACAGATGCGATTCGAAAAGATGCTTGCTCACGTGCTTTACCTCCAGCTTGCAGACCCCGCACTAGTAAACCGACGATTGCCTGCCAACGGCTTTCGTTGTCGTGCACACGAGGAGGTGGAGGAAGATCAGCTTGTAGAAGCTCTCCAGGGTCCGGGTAATGAGACTCGGCATCCGCGAAGTTATCTAGCCCAACAATCGGTGCGCCTAACAAATCAAGGGCACGGGCGGTCCGACGCTCTTCCGGCAGAGCCTCCCAAGAGCGTTTCAAGAGGTTTTGGACAGGGCGTACTAGCCACGCATGTTGGGTAATACGGTCATTCCGATAATGTTCCAGTGCCCTGTCGAATATGGCTTCTGCCATATCGGGCTCTAAACGAAGAGCAAGCCGTGACAGCACTTCGATTGCGACACGCATGCGCTCCATCCAGGAGACGGGATGTGCACGCGTGCCACTAATCCGAGGGAGTGCGTACGCAATCACCCTCTGGCATATCTCCGCTAGCGCCTTCACCAAGTTCGCTGGTAAAGCGGCCACGCGAGGGCGCGAAAGCACACGCATGAGCGTCTTGTCTTGGTCATATGTACACACTCGAAGGACTAGACGGATAGCCATTTCCGGGTCTGACACGGGTAGTTTTTCTGCCGCTAGCTTCAGAATATCCGTAGCCACATTCACCGGAAATGACTCAGCTCCCCCAGAGAGCGGAGGTAATCCAGCTACCTCCACGAGACGAATCGTTCGATAGGCGGTAGCCTCGGGATGAGCAGTAGAGAAGCGCCAACGAACAGGGGAGGGCGTTCCAAGATCGAAATGTGGAGCTTCTTCCTTTTCTCCTTCACCCTTGAGGGCATCCGCAATATGTTGCCTCTCCACAAAGGCATCGCACTTCAGTGGCGCTAGTTCATTCCACCTCTTGAAAGACGCCTGCCGATCTTTTGTTTGTGCCAACCACAGTGCCCACCCTTCTCGTGACGGACGCGCTAAGTTGCGATCGTCGATAGGCATTTCCCGGATAGTTGCAAGGGCGTGTTCGGCCAACTCTTTCGCCTCATCACCTTGACCCATTTCAAACAACAAGGCCGCTTTACGTATCATCCAGGCAGGGTCACAGTTTGCAGTTCGCCAATTTTTGAGCAACTTGTCCAAGGACGCAAAATCTATGGAATACATCGCCCACAGGCAGTGTTCGTGACGAATACGATGCGTGACATCGGGATGGTCTTGGAGAAAAGGCGATAAAGACTCAATGCGCTGATCGAATGCACTGCGATCAAAACGATGGCGCGCCACCGTCACCAATGCAAGTGCAATGGACCGCCATTCCTCTCGAACGGTGGTCCATTCAATCCTAGGATCGGCGATGCTGTCGATAGTGCGACTTTGGCAATCTATCGGCTTTAGCGCCTCTTCCGCTACAGACTCAAGCTCGGTTAAGAGAGGCTCTAGTAAGATTTCTCGGTACCATACCAATTCGTGGATTACGTGTAGTCGTTCTACCGGCGTGAGGTCGGGGAGTATTTGCAAGATTCGCGGCTCCCACTCACGAATTTTCCATCTCAATTGAGACCGCACACTGCTTGGTGCCACCAACCAGCCAGGATAGATTTTCCGGTTGTGATACCAAACCTCCAGGAGGTCTCGTACCCAATTCACGGTACTCTCGGTCGCACTTGATGAAGAAGGCGAGCTTGGCTCCTTTTTGGGCATGTTGGATGTAACTACATCGACTGGCTCAAGGTACGTTGGGATATCCACGTGTGCTTACTCCTCTGGCGAGGGCCAGTTTGTCACATCATATGGCTGCCCTTGTTCCAGGGTATAGAGAATCCACTCTGTCGCGTAGTCATGACACAGATGGTCGGGCCATTCGCGTGCCCTTGGATGGCGGGCGAGATCAATGGGAACGACATTGCGGTCTTCGAGCATCCGGCGTCTGTGGAACGACAAGTTCAGCCAGCCGGCCAGATAGATTTTAGGAGCCGCTTCTCCCAAATTATCGCGTACCCATCCTGACCATCGAAGAAAATTCGGGTCATCACCGGAGAAGCCGATCAAACAGAACACGGATTCCATCATGGCTTGCTGGACCGTATTTACGAACGGCGCAAACTTTTTCGGGTACGTCCGATAATCCTCTTCCGTAAAGATAAGTGGAAAATACGCGGGAAACGATCCGTGCAGTTTGACGATCCGTGGTCGGTTCGCCAGAGGGATTTCGTCCATGTTACGGACAACACTATAGGCACGCTCGGCTACTGAAGTCCGCGCCCGCTCTAAGAGGGTGTCCCAATTCGTGGTGAAAACATCGCGCCAGGGAAGTCGCAGCAGTCGTGTATGTTTTCCTCCGGGTCTGAAATCGTCATCTCGAACCAATTGCTGGAGAAAACGGTGCAAATGACTCCGTCCGAATGCGGTTTTATACTCTTGGGCCAGTCGCAGAGGGCTATCAGAGGCCGACGGTCCCCCAGCTCCTTGGGGATACAGTTCATGGGACATCTCTTCTACTAAGTCTCCCCACATGGGAAGAGCCTCTGCATCTGGGCGGGTTCCTAGGGCATTCCTACTGAAGCCGCTCCCAACCATGATGGATGCACCGCCTCCTGAGCGCTGCCAGAGGGCATCTCGGACTCGGTTGATGTGGCTTTGGTCAGGAACAAGCATGGATTGAAAACTCCTCCTCGTCCAGTTTGTCTATGAGATCCGCTTATACTTCCTACAAATCCCACACGTTTCCCAACCTATACCGTTCCAGGGTGGCCGTAAGATTCGTCGTTGGGGTGAAAGTACTGTTTACTATCCTCCCCAACGGTCGATGAACTACCCAACCGTTCGTTGACTTCATATCTATGCACTCGGTGTTATTCGATAAGAGAGTCAGCTGGAATTCATCTCATAAATAGGAGAACTGTCACTTTTTTCTAGGATTGACGACCTATGGGGTACCCGTCAGGGATTTATGAGATAGCTTCTAGTTAGGTTGCTCGCAACGGCCCATCTCCAATGACCGCAGCAATGCGCATGGCCAGCTTGCGCCGCAATTCCTCCGGTGTGTCCCAAATAATATGGTTGTACTGGCGCGTGTCAAAGTGGATCTTCTCCAATGCGTCCTTTCGGCAGGTAAAGATCACCGGAATATCACGCCCCTTCGCAAAACCCGCTTCGTAATAGACACCCCCACGAGGGCCGTCATCTCCGTGCGTGAAATCGGCGACGATAAAGCGCGAGCGCCGAATTTCAGCGATGATCTCGTCGTCGATCTTATTGGCATGCTCTTTCCGATCAATACGGAGCGCTCTATATCCGGCGTCTCCAATCCCGCGCTTGATGCCGTCTCTCCATACATTTTCCATAGCGTCGTCAAACCACATCGCCACAAAGGCTTGTGAGGAATCAGTCACTCCACGTTCAAGCTCCTCAAGATGGGTGTGACCCTCTACTGTGAGCTTGTAATCTCCAGCCCCGTAAACTTTTATCCAGCCCTTTGCCGCTAAGGAGTCAAGAAAAAATTGTCTCTCAGATTGGGAATCCCGCGCTCCTGTGACCGTCATCTTGGATTCCGACCATGCCTGTACATGCAGGAGTTCAGCTTCATCCATTACGAATCTAGCCCCGACGAACGGCTCTATGTGGCTCAAATAGCGGAGAAACCTGTCCAGCCGTTCGTAGACGGGGAGGTCCCGTCGCTGTTTCGTGTCCGCAATTGTTTCAGGTGTGACTGGCGGGGACTCCTCGCCTAAACGCCGTTGGTCGATCAACCAGGAGGTCAGGTGGGCCTTGGTCGCGTCGTCGAGTGTCTGTACCCCCAGCTTCATCGACGCTATGGTCCATCCTTCAATGACATACGTGCCTCCGGCGCGCGGTGAATCGATACACACGACGCTCCTATAATCTTTGACGATTGTGGCTGGAGTCCCCCAGATGGGACAGGGGATATCGCTGTCACTCATGCTTTTCCTTCCTGTGGCTGTGAGTAGCCATATCGCTCCGACCCGCCAGACCAGCAAGTGCTGTGGAGCGGCATCACAATAGGTGCAATCGTCGAGGTTGGACAGAGGGCCACAGATAGGGCGTCCCTCGTGCAGACACGGCGTGGAGTGTCCGAAGAGATCCGCCGTGTTCCTCCCTATACCGGAAATAAATGGATGGAAAAATGTGGGGAATAACTTCGATAATTATCGAACATCCATATATTTCAGTGTCTTATAGAGATGAAAAGACGGAGAGGGAGGGATTCGAACCCTCGGTACCCGAAGGTACACACGATTTCCAGTCGTGCCCGATCGGCCTGACTCTGGCACCTCTCCCATAAACATGCCTGAAAGAGGAAACGTGTCCAGTATCTGCATGCTGTTGGAGGACATGTTTCCTTATCCCCAGGGTCACGTGTGTGGAAGGTTTACCACCTCCCCAGTCCTCCTGCAAGGAAGGGACGTGCTATTGAATGGACCGAGCGTGCCCACGCAAAAAAGCGCCCGTCAACAATAGACTGTCACTCCGTGGCTCGGATAGAGAAAGCTGGGGTTTGGGGTTGTTGACACCGTGCCGGGCCTCTGTATCTTGTGCCGAGGGCACTGAACAGACGACAACACGATCCTACACTGCCCATTACCGCTACCGGAGCTGACACGAGCTTTCTATGGACCAATACGTTCCTGTCCTGATTGCGCTGATCCTTGGTGGGGTCGTGGCCTTGGTCATGACCTTTGCGAGCACGATGCTCGGCGTCAAGACCCACTCAGCGGTCAAGGATGAACCGTTCGAGTGCGGCAATCCGCCCAGCGGTTCCGCGTGGGGACGCTTTTCTGTCAAATTTTATCTCGCCGCGATCCTCTTCATTGTCTTTGATGTTGAAGTGGTCTTCCTCTATCCCTGGGCGGTCGTCTTCCGCCAGTTGGGCCTGTTCGGCTTCATAGCCATGTTACTCTTCGTGCTCGTTCTGGTTGTGGGTTTAGTCTATGAGGTGAAAAAGGGGGGGCTGGAATCGACCTAGCCAGCCCATAGGCAGAGATGGCTGAAGCAGACATTTTCTCTCATATCGAGACGGCCTTCCCCGGCACGATACAAGAGCAGCATTCTTCGCACGGGAATGATACGATTGTCATTGATCGTGGAGACCTGCCGACTGTTTTGAGCCAGCTCAAAGAGCATCCGGATTTTGCCTTCAACCTGCTACTCGATATCACCGGGGTCGACTTTTTCGGGAAAGAGCCGCGCTTCGAGGTCGTGTACCATCTCCACTCACTGACACATAATCATCGCCTGCGGGTCAAGGTTCGACTCACAGAGGAGAGTGCCGAGCTGCCATCGGCTGCGTCGGTCTGGAAGTCGGCCAACTGGCTGGAACGCGAAGTCTGGGATATGTTCGGGATTACGTTTACCGATCATCCGGATCTGCGTCGCATCCTGATGTACGAAGAATTCCGTGGTCATCCACTCTGCAAGGATTATCCCGTCAACAAACGTCAGCCCTTGGTCGAAGAACGCGACCCCATTACCAATCCATGGCATAAAGGGTAACAACCTATGGCGGAAGCCGCGGCCCCCCTTCTCCCGACGCAAAAAGAGGTTGCTGAACACGATCCCACCTCTGAAATCATGGAATTGCAGATGGGCCCGTCCCATCCGGCAACCCACGGCACGATCAAGTTCAACCTCACCCTTGACGGGGAAAAAATACTCAACTGCGATGTCGAGATCGGCTATCTGCACCGCGGCTTTGAGAAGATGTGCGAGCAGCGCACCTGGAACCACTGCATCCCCTACACCGACCGCCTGAATTACGCCTCACCGCTCATCAATAATGTGGCCTTTGCCATCACGGCCGAACAACTGCTCGACGTTGAGGTCCCGGAACGCTGCCAATACATCCGGGTCATCATGAGCGAGATCTCCCGGATTACCGATCACCTGACCTGTCTGGGCATGGCGGCCACGGAAGCGGGAGCGATTTCCGTCGGGTTCTATCTGATGGAATCGCGGGAGACCTTGTACGATCTGGTCACGGCCGTGACCGGTGCCCGCCTGACGGTCAGCTATGCCCGGGTCGGCGGTGTCACGCACGATCTGCCACATGATTTTGCCGCGCGCGTGCGGACGGCGTTCGCCGATATGCGCCGTATCCTGAGTGACTGTGACAAGCTGCTGTCCAAGAATCGGATCTTTATCGATCGCATGTCCGGCGTTGGAACCATTTCGCCGGAAGATGCGATCTCGTACAGTCTCACCGGCCCGCTCCTGCGGGCAACCGGTGTACCCTACGATGTGCGGAAAGCGCAGCCCTACTCGGGTTACGACCGTTTTGACTTTGATATCCCGACTGGTACCCAGGGCGACAACTACGACCGCTTTTCCGTGCGTTTTGAGGAAATCAAACAGAGCATGCGGATTATTGAGCAGGCTCTGGACGGTATTCCGAGCGGCCCGATCCGGATTGATGACCCGCAGATTACCCTGCCGGAAAAGAAACAGGTGTACGGCAATATTGAGGGCCTCATGAACCATTTCAAACTGGTCATTGAGGGAGTCAAAATTCCACCCGGCGAGGCGTTCCAGAGTGTGGAGGGCGCCAACGGCGAACTCGGCTTTTATCTCGTCAGTGACGGCAGCGGCCGGCCTTATCGCGTCCGGGTGCGGCCGCCCTGTTTTTTTGGTATGGCGGCGCTGGGCGAGATGCTGCGGGGATGTCTGATCTCCGACATTATTACGACGTTTGGCATGGTCAATATGATCGGCGGAGAGTGTGACCGCTAAGGGGTGAGAGCACGAGTCGCCCCTCTAGTGCTGAGAGCAGAGTATGGCTGTTCAATTTTCAGAAGAAACGCACAAACAGTTTGAGGACGTGCTGACCCGCTATCCGACCAAGCAGGCCGCTATTCTGCCCACGCTGTGGCTGGCCCAGACCGAATTCGGTTATCTGAGCCCCGCAGTGATGGAGCATGTTGCCGATTTGCTCGACCTGTCGCCAGCCTATGTGCACGGTGTCGCGACTTTTTACACCATGTTCTACAAGGAGCCGATGGGGAAATGCCACGTGCAGGTCTGCACGAATCTTTCCTGTACCTTGCGTGGCGCTGAAAAAATTGTCCACTGTCTGGAAGACCGGCTCGGCGTCAAAGTCGGTCAGACCACCGGCGATAAGATGTTTTCCCTGAGTGAGGTGGAATGCCTGGGTTCGTGCGGAACCGCTCCCGTCATCCAGGTCAACGACGACTATCACGAGAACCAGACCCCGGAGAGTACGCTCGGCCTGATTGATGAGCTGGCAAAACAGGCTGAATCTGCTTCCACACCAGGACCCGGAACGTCAAACCCTCTATGATTGACTTTCTCATCACGTTTAGCCTGACCATCTTGATGATCTTGATGGTGCTGAATCTCGGCGGGCTGTTGCTGTGGGTGGAGCGCAAAGGAAGCGCGGTTCTGCAAGACCGGATCGGTGCCAATCGCGCGGCCGTGTTCGGCAAACTCCCCTTTAATCTTGGTATCGTCAACACTCTGGTAGCCGATCCCATCAAGCTGTTCACAAAAGAAGACTTTGTGCCTCCGGGGGCGGACAAGCTGCTGCACACGCTTGCGCCGGCCATTGGCTTGGTGCCCTTATTGGTCACCTTTATTGTGATTCCCTTTGGTGACGTGCTGATTATTGGCGGACGGGAAATCACACTTCAGGCCGCCAATCTGAATATCGGTATTCTGTATGTGCTGGCGATGGTCTCACTCAGTGTGTACGGCGTTGTCCTGGGCGGCTGGGCCTCTAATAACCGTTGGGCGCTGCTGGGCGGGATTCGTGGCTCCGCCCAGATGATCTCGTACGAGATTCCGTTGGGGCTGGCGCTTATCGGTGTGGTCCTGGCCTTTGGTTCGCTGGACTTACAAGAGATTACGCGGGCCCAGGGCGCGCTGATCGGGGGCTGGATTCCGGCCTGGGGTATAGTTTATCAGCCGGTGGCCTTTCTGATCTTCTTGGCTGCCGGGATAGCCGAGAGTAAACGGATTCCATTTGATCTCCCCGAAGCCGAGTCCGAGCTGATATCCGGCTATTTCACCGAGTATTCCGGCGCCAAGCAGGCCATGTTCATGCTGGGCGACTTCGTCGAAGCGATCATCGTTGCCGGGCTGATTACCACGCTCTTCTTCGGCGGGTGGCAAGTGCCGTTTCTCCTGCGGGACGGGTTTCATTTCCCGTGGGGAGGCACCCTGGCGCTGCCCTCACTCCTCGTGACGCTGCTGCAGGTCGGATCCTTTACGCTGAAGGTGCTCTTCTTCTGCTGGCTTCAGATCATGATTCGCTGGACCCTGCCCCGCTTCCGCTATGACCAGCTCATCAGTCTCGGTTGGAAGATTCTTCTCCCGCTGGCACTCGCCAACGTCATGCTGACGGCGCTGATTATTCTCCTCTTCGAGTAGACGTTATGGATTTCGTGACCTTCTTTGCCCTTGCTATTCCGTTGGTGGTGGTCGCGGTCATGGTCATTGCCCATCCCAGTCCGGTCTATAGTGCCCTCTTTCTGGTTATGACCCTCTTTCTTCTGGCGGTCTATTTTCTGTTTCTGAATGCCCATATGGTCGCCGCGCTCCAGATCATTGTGTATGCCGGGGCGATCATGGTCCTGTTTTTATTTGTGATTATGCTGCTCAATTTGCAGAGCGACACTCTGCGGACGCAACGACACGGCTTGGGCAGAGTGGCCATTATTGGCGGCGTCATCCTGCTTGCGGAACTGGGCTTACTGCTGCAAGGCTCCTCGTCCGAGCCGGCCGAGAGCAGCTTGCCCGAGAACTTCGGGACGGTCGAAGCCCTGGGCAGTCAGCTTTTTACGACATATCTGCTGCCCTTTGAAATCACCGGCATCCTCCTGTTAGTCGCGGTTGTCGGGGCAGTGGTCTTGGCAAAACGATAGAGGGCGGCAGATGGTCCCAACCAGTTATCATCTCATTCTGAGCGGCATCCTGTTCACCATCGGCGTGACCGGCGTTCTCCTGCGCCGCAATATCATTATCATTTTCATGGCGATTGAACTCATGCTGAATGCCGTCAACCTGTCTTTTGTGGCCCTGGCCCGGCATTTCGGCAATATGGACGGACAGATCATCGTGTTCTTTGTCATGTCGGTTGCGGCGGCAGAGGTCGCGGTTGGGCTGGCCATCATCCTGCTCGTCTTCCGTGGCCGAGAGACCATCAATGCGGACGAACTCAACCTGATGCGATGGTAAAAAGCAGCGTATGACACAAGGCAGAGCCGAGAGACTGAATCGACTGGGATTGGTGCTGTAGAGATGGAACATCCGCACGCGGCTGAGGTCGCCGTCCAGACGGTCTCGTATCTTCGCTATATTGTTCTCTTTCCCCTGCTCGGGGTGGTGTTCAACCTCTTCTTGGGTCCCCGTTATGGCCGACAGGTCGTGAACTGGGTTTCGCCGGGCATGATCTTCCTGGCTTTTTGCTTTGCGTTTGCGGCCTTTGTCCAACTGCCGGACGGTGGCGCCCTGGTCGATAGTGTCTACCCCTGGATTTACTCGGGCGCCCTGCATGTGGATATTGCGCTGCGAGTCGATCCCTTGTCCGGCACCATGATCATGGTCATCACCGGGGTCGGCTTTCTCATCCACGTCTATTCCGTTGGCTATATGGCCCACGACGACGATGTGGTGCGCTATTTTGCCTATCTCAACCTCTTTACCACCGCCATGCTGCTGCTGGTGTTGGGTGATAATATTCTGTTGCTCTTCGTCGGCTGGGAAGGCGTTGGGCTGTGTTCCTATTTACTCATTGGCTTTTGGTATACGGACGACGAAAAAGCCAGTGCCGGGAAAAAGGCATTTATCGTCAACCGGATTGGTGACGCCGGTTTCCTCCTGGGCCTGTTTCTCTTGTTTTGGAGTCTGGGGGCCCACGGCGTCTGGACGCTGTCGTTCAGCGAAATCGCGGCCCATGCCTCAGTGCTGCCCGTGACGACGGTGACGCTGATCTGCCTGCTCTTCTTTGTCGGCGCGGCCGGCAAGTCTGCCCAAATTCCGCTCTATGTCTGGTTGCCGGATGCCATGGCCGGTCCCACGCCGGTGAGCGCGCTCATCCATGCTGCGACGATGGTGACGGCCGGCATCTATCTGATCGCACGGATGCATTTCCTGTATTCCCTGTCCCAGACCGCGTTAGCCGTTGTGGCCGTGGTCGGCGCCGTCACCGCCCTGTTTGCCGCCACAATTGCCCTGGTGCAGACCGATATTAAAAAGGTCCTGGCCTACTCAACGGTCAGTCAACTGGGTTATATGTTTCTCGGGTTGGGTGTGGGCGCGTATGCCGCGGGTGTGTTTCATGTCATGACCCACGCCTTCTTCAAGGCCCTCCTCTTTCTCGGCGCCGGGAGCGTCATCCACGGCATGAGCGAGGAGCAGGATATCCGCAAGATGGGCGGGCTGAGAAGCAAGATGCCGACCACCTATGGGACGTTTGCCATCGGTTGTCTGGCCATTGCCGGGTTTCCCTTGCTGTCCGGTTTTTTCAGCAAGGACCTCATCCTGGAACACGCCTTTGGGAGTCCGCACGGTTCTCCCCTGTTGTGGCTGATTGGGACCCTGGGAGCGGGCTTGACCGCCTTCTATATGTTCCGGTTGTTCTTTGTCACGTTTTGGGGAGAAAACCGCTCTGATCCCGAGGTTGCCCACCATATTCATGAATCGCCCCAAGTCATGACCGTGCCCCTGGTGGTGCTTGCTATCCTGTCCTTGATCGGTGGCTATTTTACCCTGCCCGAACTGCTCAGTCCGCTCTACGGCCATGAGCATCCGCATGTGTCGCTCCTGGTGAAATACCTGCCCACCCTGCTTGGGCTGGGAGGGATTGGGCTGGCCTACCGGCTGTATGTCCAAGACCCCGCTATGGCCGACCGCCTCAGCCGGCAGTTTGCCGGCCTGCATCAATTGTTGCTGAACAAGTACTACGTTGACGAGTTTTATGAAGCGGCGATTGTTCGGCCTCTGCTGGCCGCTTCGGACTGGCTGTGGAAGGTGTGGGATACGGTCGTTATTGATGGTCTGGTCAACGGCACGGCCCAAGTGATTCAGGCCAACGGTTCGGTGCTGCGCTTCTGGCAAACCGGCAATGTTCAGACCTACGCTCTGTCGTTCTGCTGTGGAGCGATCGTGATTCTGGGGTATTATCTGTGGTAAGCCTCATTGTTTTCATTCCGCTGCTGACGGCGTTTTTCCTGTTGACCCTCAACAGGAATGCGGCGGAGTTGGCGCGTCGAACCGCCTTCGGCGCTTCGCTCTTCACGTTCGTTATCTCGCTCGGCCTGTTCACCGGCTTTGATAGCGAGACCGCCGAGTTTCAATTCGTTGAGCGCTATTCCTGGATTAGCGAATTCGGGATCGAATACTATGTTGGCGTTGATGGCATCAGCCTGTTCCTCGTTCTGCTGACGACCTTTCTTTCGCCGCTGGTGATTCTGTCTACCTGGAGCAGCGTGGAACATCGGGTCAGGGAGTATCTCTTTTTCTTTCTCATCCTGGAAACCGGCATGATCGGGACCTTTGTCGCGGTTGATGTCTTTCTCTTCTACGTCTTCTGGGAAGTCATGCTGATTCCCATGTATTTCCTGATTGGGGTCTGGGGTGGTGAACGGCGTATTTATGCCGCGCTCAAATTCCTGCTCTACACCATGGTCGGCAGTCTCCTGATGCTGGTGGCCATTCTGTATCTTGCCTATCTCCATAATGCCCAGCACGGCACGCTCACTTTTGACCTCCTGCGCCTGTATACCCTTGAGATTCCGGTCAACGCCCAAATGTGGTTGTTCGCCGCGTTTGCTTTGTCCTTTGCCATCAAAGTTCCCCTTTTCCCCTTTCATACCTGGCTGCCGGACGCGCACGTCGAAGCCCCAACCGGGGGGTCTGTCATCCTGGCCGGCGTACTCCTCAAAATGGGCACCTATGGCTTTCTGCGTTTTGCCCTGCCGCTCTTCCCCGATGCCGCCCATGCCGCGGTGCCGCTGATTATGGCGCTCTCAGTGGTTGGTATCGTGTATGGGGCGCTGGTGGCCCTGGTGCAGCCGGATATGAAAAAGCTGGTCGCCTACTCGTCCGTCAGCCACCTCGGCTTTGTCATGCTGGGGCTGTTCGCGTTCAACATACAGGGGGCCGAAGGCGCGCTGTATCAGATGCTCGGCCATGGCCTCTCAACCGGGGCGCTCTTCCTGTTGGTCGGGGTGGTGTATGAACGCCGCCATACGCGGCTCATCAGCGAATATGGCGGTCTGTGGAAACAACTGCCGCTCTTTGCCTCCGTCTTTCTGATTACCATGCTGTCTTCGATCGGTCTGCCGGGCCTGAACGGCTTTGTCGGGGAATTCCTCATCCTTTTGGGGACCTTTCAGGCGAACACGCTCGCCGGTGTGATCGCGGTTTCCGGCGTGGTCCTGGGTGCCGTCTATATGCTGCGCCTGTATCAGCGGGTTGTTTTCGGACCGCTGACGCAGCCGGAGAACGCCAAACTGACCGATCTGTCACGCCGCGAGCTGGCCATCTTTGTGCCGTTGATCGCCCTGATGTTGCTGATGGGCCTCTACCCCAAGCCCTTCCTCAGCCGTATGGAGAAGTCGGTGGAAGCCACCTTGGCGCGGATTCACAGAACCGCCGATAGTAAGTCGATAGAGTCTGTTGAGTCGATAGAGTCTGTCCTGAGCCATGTTGAAGGGTCCAAGAGTCCCAACAGACTCAAAGACTCAAGAGGCCTAAAAGGGGCGAGTTGAGTATGGACATGACACTCCCCGCCGTTAATTGGCTCTCGGTCCTGCCGACCCTGCTCCTGTCCGTGACCGGCATGCTGGCGCTGTTCTGGGACATCTGGATCAGAGACGATGAGCGCTCTCTGCTCGGCTGGCTGAGCCTGACGGGTATTGTTGTCACGGCGCTGTGTTCCTGGTCGCTGTGGGGCCAGAACGATGTGGAGTCATTTAGCGGTATGTTTGCCCTCGATGCGTATGCCGTGTTCTTTCATCTCGTTTTTTGTCTGGTCGCAGGTCTGACGGTGTTGATGTCTTTGACCTATCTCGAAACCGCCGAGATTCGACACGGAGAGTATTACGCCCTCATTCTTTTTGCCACGGTCGGCATGACGGTCATGGCTGCCGCCACCAACCTCATTTTGATCTTTCTGGGTCTGGAAACCATGTCGATTGCCGTGTACGTCCTGGCCGGGATCTGGCGGCAGCATCTCACCTCCCACGAAGCCGCGCTCAAATATTTTCTCCTGGGGGCGTTTGCCAGTGGATTCCTGCTGTACGGTATTGCCCTGATTTATGGAGCGACGGGCAGTGTGCAGCTTGGAGCTATTGCCGAACACGTCGGCGCCCAGGGCTCTTCGCCCTTGCTGTTGATCGGCATGGGTCTCTTAATCGTCGGCTTTGGATTTAAGGTGGCCGCGGTCCCGTTCCATGTCTGGACCCCTGATGTGTATCAGGGCTCTCCCACAACCGTTACCGCTTTTATGTCGGTCGGTGTCAAAGCCGCGGCCTTTGCCGCCTTTGCCCGGATATTCCTGCATACCTTGGGTGCGGTCCACACGGATTGGCAGGGGATTCTGTGGATCGTGGCTGCACTCACCATGACGGTGGGCAACATCACCGCTCTTGTCCAGCACAACATCAAACGCATGCTTGCCTACTCAAGCATTGCCCACGCCGGCTATCTCCTCGTCGCCATGGTTGCCGGCAAGGAGTTGGGCGGCGCGGCTCTGATGTACTACCTGGTGGCCTATGGGCTGATGAATCTGGGTGCCTTTGGGGTGGTGGTCGCTGTTGGGCGTAAGGGTGAGCCGCACGAAGAGCTTGACGATTATGCCGGCCTCGGTTTTCGTCATCCAGCCCTGGGTATGGCCATGACCGTGTTCATGCTCTCTCTGACGGGTGTTCCGCCGCTGGTCGGGTTCACCGGGAAGTTCTATATTTTCAGCGCCGCGGTGCAGGCCGGATATATCTGGTTGGCGGTCATTGGTGTGCTGAATAGCGTGGTATCGGCCTATTACTACATTCGCGTCGTCGTCAATATGTATATGCGCGAGGGTGAGGCGATTGTCGAACTGCCCTCACTCCGTTCCGCGTTAGGGGCGGCCATCCTGATCGCCGCAATCGGCACGGTGCTGATGGGCGTCTTCCCGTCCGCGTCCATGTCGTGGGCCGGAGCGTCGTTCTTGTCGTTGGGATAGGGTCAACCAAGAGGAGCCGTGTCCGCTCTGTGGACCTGCGCCGACTCGGGCCGCTTGTGCGTCGTCAGGGAAGTGGTATACGAGCCAGGATGCTGATCCACTTCCTGACGGCTTTACACTTTCTCACCGTTATCCGGACGAAAAGCGCGCGACCTTTTGATGCCACGGTCTGTGGACGGTCCGCGGTCTTTTTCCCGCTGGTTGGGCTTCTCCTTGGTGCGTTGGTCTGGGGGGTAGATTGGCTATTCCGGCCCGTGCTCCCAACGACAGTGCTCAGCGCCATGCTTGTTGGGTTGCTGGCGGCCGCGAGCCGCGGGGTTCATCTTGATGGGCTCGTGAAGAGTACAGACGCTCTGTTTGACGGCTCGAGTCCAGCAAGGAGAACGCCTGCGCGCGGACCGGTCGGCGTCCTGGTCCTTTTTTTTCTCCTCGTGTGCAAAGTGAGCGCCTTGGATATGCTCCTCGGCGGCTATCGAGACATTGCGCTCTTCCTCGGACCCATGCTGGGTCGGTGGGCGTGCGTGGTGATGGCCTATAGTTCCCGCCCGGCTCGAACCGAGGGGCCGGGCACGACCTTTGTACACGGGGTCCAGTTCAATGAGTTTGCCCTCTCCAGCCTCATCGCTCTGGGCGTCTTGTTTACGCTGATTGAAATTGCTGGGATTGCGCTCGTTCTACCCCTGGGTGGACTCATTATCGGTTTTACGCTGTTCTGCAATTCCCGCTTGGGAGGGGTCGCCGGAGACCACTGGGGTGCAATGGCAGAACTCGTCGAGACTGCCGCGTTCTGCCTTTTTGTCCTCCTCGCTGGAGGAAGGGCCGTCGCTGCCTCATTATAGGCAACTGGGGTGGCAGGAAGGCAGGGAAAGCCTGAACGCAGGGCTTTCCCCATCCTTTTTATGTCAAGACTGGAGAGATATTAGATGTCGGCGCGGGCAGGAATCTCCACGCTGAGAGCGACATCAACCAGGGCTTCGCCGCTCTGGGCGTAGCGGAGCGTTTGCTCCTCTTTCCACGCCTTCAGTGCTTCACGCATCCTGCTCGGATTGATGCCCAGCACGTCACAAATATTTTCAAAAGAGAAGAACCAGAGGCCATCAGTGGAAATAATCCACTCCTCGGCCTCCTGAAAGAGTCGCCGCTCGTGCGGCTTTTTTGCCAGCAAATAGGTCTGGAAACAATGAACTGCATCCTCTAGCATAGCGAGCAGAAGTCGTTTCTCACCCTGTAGGGGTTTACGCCCGAGCAAGGTGAAGTACTGCTCGGGTAAGAGGGTGTCTGGTTCAAACATAGATCCTCTCCTCCACAAAAAATTAATCTGTGATGATGATTGTATGTGAGGGTGGAAAAATAGCGAAAATTCATCTATAAGTAAAGTGAAAAAATCTTCTTTCAATTATTAGTAATCATGCATATTGAAACGCTCAAGGTTTTTTGTGATCTCGCCGAGACGGGCAGCTTTTCGCTTGCCTCCTCGAAAAATTTCATTACCCAATCTGCAGTCAGCCAGCAGATTCGCGGCTTGGAGGAGCGCTACGGCAGAGAACTGGTGGAACGCTCGAAAGGAAATGTGCGCCTGACACAGGCGGGTCAGGTCTTGTATGAGGCGGGCAAGGAGATTGTGCAGAAGTATCGTGAAATCGAAGACGGCATCCAGACCCTCTCCCGCTCGGTCGCGGGCACTGTTCGAGTGGCCACGGTCTATAGTGTCGGACTCTATGAACTCTCTTCGCCGCTCAAGCGCTATCTCCAGACATTTCCCGACGTCAATATCCACCTGGAATATACCCGCGTCAATAAAATCTACGAAGATGTCAGTCGCGGTGATATTGATCTGGGTATTGTCGCCTATCCGAGTAAGCGGCCCCAGATTCGCCTCACTCCGTTCCGGGAGGACCGGCTCGTCTTGATTTGCGCTCCGCAACATCGCTTTGCCTCACTCCGGCGTATCAACATCAAGAAGCTCGACGGCGAGCAATTTATCGGTTTTGAACGGGATATTCCGACCCGTCGGGCGCTTGATCGTCTTTTCCGGCGGTACGGGATCAAAGTCCAATACATGATGGAAATGGATAATGTCGAAACGATCAAACGCGCAGTTGAAATAGACGCGGGGATCGCTATTGTCCCCGAGCCCTCCGTTTCTCTTGAAGTCAAGAATGAGACCCTCAAGGTCGTCCAGTTTTCCGGCGAAGTCATCATGCGGCCACTTGGTCTTATTTCCAAACGGGGGCGTCGTTTTACCCAAGCGACCCAAAAGTTTATTGATTTCCTCAACGACAAGCCGACCCAGCAGTCCCCGGAGTCCTCGGACCAGGCTCTCCAAGCCATTGCGTAAGCGAGAGGGCGATGGGCGGGACGCCCTCTCCGTTCTCCTCTTGACGGTCCGTACCCGGATAGGTCAAGGCGTGAACACGCGGGAATCACGCTCCGGGTGACTCGACCCGTGCCGACGCATCCTTCAGGTATTCGGAGAATTCATAGATCCCATATGCCTCCCGTCCCTGCCACACGGTCCGGGACAGCCCAAAGGTGACAGCCAGAGCTGGCCCATCGTGCGTGTGGCGCACGATGGGAATGGCCGTCAGGGTTTCTCCCTGGCACTCGAGCGACAGCGGGGTAGAGGACGCAAAGGAGACAGAGAAACGGGTGGGGCGGCCATGCTCGAAGGCGTATTCGAGCTTCCAGTCTCCGGGGTCCAGCGGCTGTGGATTGCCGTGCTGATAGACAATGCCGGCAGAATGCGGCCCGTCAGGAGTTTCGGCGCGGACCAGGAAAATCCCCAGGTCAGACCCAAAGGGTAACGACAATAAACGGCGCGGCAGGAGGCGGTCGGTTTCGTCAGGTCTGAGCACGTCAACAAAGCCCCAGGCGTTGACCGTATACTCACGGTCCGGAAAAGCCACGCGTCCCTGGAGTTGACAGAGCTGAATAAGGGCGGGACGGCTGGCATTCATCGTAGGAAACAACAACTGCAGGTCCACTTCAGCCGGTTCTATCCAGGAGGCGGCCAATCCGTCTTCGAGGCGAATGAATGCCTGGGGATGGGCAAAGCGCATGAGCGTTCCCCGGTAGCTGATGGAGAGTCCCTCCGGCTGCCGCCGCCACACACACTGCCCGACCTGCACGTGGCCAGGGTCCGGTCCGCGCGTATCTTCTCCGGTAAAGAGCACCATCTCCGTCCCGCCAAGGGAGAGGAGTAAGCGTCCGGAGTGGACAGACGCCTGCGGGTCAAACTCAACGCCGCCCATCACCCCTAACCCACTTTTCGGGTCGTGAAAGTGCAAGGCTAAGCGGGTGGGCTCGCGTTCCCAGGCCAAAGGCAGCAGGGAATCGTACGGCGTTTCGGCCTCTTCGGGAGGAGCCTCAAGAAAAGAAAAAACCGAAAAGTCGCGCTCCCCCTTCTGGTCAGGTACGGCGCCATTTTGCAAGGAATTGCCCAAAGTATGGCAAAAGACGCGGACAAAGCGATCACGCTCCGGTCCGGGCCAACGCAGGCCCACGCCAAGTTCCAACTGCGCGGCGTTAATCCTGCCCTGCACGCTCAGCTCGGCCAGCGCTCGTATCTGTGGAGAGTCATCGTGCAGGAATCGTGCGCTGAAGACCTGCATAAAATTATTCTTGGCTGCCGCGGCATAGCGCCGCCCAATCGCAACATCGATATGCTGTTCCTGAGCAGCTTTATAAAAGGGGAGCACGACAGCGGAAAAGAACGACATGTCAAGCGTCGGCTCCCCTTTGCCCGCCTGCATCAGTGTGCCCGCGCGTTGGCGGAGCCCAATCCCCACATCGCACACGGGCTGGACCACGTTCCAGCCATGAATAAAAAAGACGCGCACCGAGTCATGCCGCGCCGTCAGCGCTGACAGGAGTTCGACCAAGGCAGCGAGAAACCACGGTGCCTCTTGTTTGACCTGGCTCACACGGTTCAAGTCCAACTCGTTGCGGTCGTGCGAGTGGTTGATCAGCGCGTAGCTCCGGGTTTGTACGGCTAGGTTGTGAGTGAGCTCGGCCGTATGCAGATCGTTGACCTTGATACTATCGGTAATCGGAGCGTCAGCCGGGCGGCGGCCCCCGTGTGGAGCGACCAGGACGATGGGGACCTCACCAGCGGTAAACGTCATCCACACGGGCAGGCTGGACTCAAATGAAAACGGCATGGCGCTACTATAGCCGATCTCTACGCAAGACAGAACGTCTCCCACCCGAGATCCTAGCTGCTGACCTCATCAAGCTGGCGTTCCAGGTCTGCAACGGTCATGCTGCCCGGCTTCCGGCCGGTCCGTGCCATATCATTGACAGTGAGTTGAAGCAGGGCGTTACAAGGGGTGGGAATACCGTGGAGTCTCCCCAGCATAACAATCTCGCCGTTTAAAAAATCGGCTTCGATCGTGGGTAAACCGCGCATCAGGCTCTGCCACGACGAACCGCCGGTCCGGGGGTGGCCCTCAATATCGGCGAGCTTGATCTGGGATCGTACCCGCGCTTGTAATTCATCCTCGGGCACGAACTCAATGCCCGCCGCCTGGTAGCAGGCGAGGGCTTCGGCGCGGAGCGTACGAATAATTTTTCGTGAGCGTGCCGCAAAGCCGCACGCCGCCTGAAAGGCATTGCGCACATTACTCAGCAGCTTGGTATATTTCCAGCGCATGATGTCGCGGTCAGGCGTAGCACTAAAGCCGCAGGTGGTCAGATCTTGCGTCACCTGGGTGATGAGCGGATCAACCCCGTTGGGGTAACATCCGGCATCCAGAATACCGCCAACGGGCTCGGCATGATTCAGCACCAGCCCCGGTTCCAAATAGGTGGCTGGCATCCAGACAACCATGCCGTAGACGTGCGCAAATCGACGAATGGCCAGGCGCTCATTGTCCACCCCGTTTTGACCGCAGACGACGGCAAGGTCCCGGCCTCCCGCGCGCTCAAGGTCGCGTAGCGCCATTTCCGTGTCCTGGGACTTCATCGTCAGCAACACCACATCGTCCGGGCTAAACGCGATCTCTTCGGGATGGCTGACCGCACGGATTGTGAGTTGGAGCGTTTCCTTAGGGGTCTTTAAGGTCAGTCCTTTGGATTGGATGGCGTGTAAGTGCTCACCCCGGCAGATCAGAAGCACCTCATGCCCGTGCTGAAACAGCCGCGCCCCAATGGCCCCGCCGATACCCCCCGCTCCGTAGACGATGTAGCGCATGGGAATCTTCCCCTCCCTCAATAGACTCAGGGTCAGATTCTACCGTTCACCCATGCGTCTATACACCCCATGCCACGGGGCGAGCGGAAGACTCCCTGCACAGCCCGGTCGGATTGACATTGCCCTGTCAACCGCAGGATAATCACAGCCACCAAGGAGGGGAGACAGCATGGCACAGGATGCAATACCAAGCGCGATTTTTTCGGCAGACTCGCACACCATAGAGCCGGCGGATCTCTGGGTGCAACGCGTGGACCGGGGCTTTCGAGACCGGGCGCCGCGCGTCATCAAAGACTATCAAGATAAGCAGGGCAGCTTTTTTGTTGCGGAAGGTCTCGTCCCCTTTCCCGTGGGCGGCGGGTTTGCCGCGGGTAAGGATCCCAAGGATCTGGCCACCAATCAGAACGTCGGCTACGAGCAGGCGCGTCCGAGCGGTTGGGACCCGGTCGAGCGGCTCAAGGATCAGGATATCGACGGGGTCGAAGGGGAGGTACTGTATACGACCCTCGGCATGTTCCTCTTCCACCTCAAAGACGTCAACCTGCAATGGGCGTGCTTCCGGGCCTATAACGATTGGATAGCCGAATTTGTCGGCCACGCCCCCCAGCGCCTTGTTGGTTTGGGCCTGATTGCCATGCAGGATGTCGAGCAGGCCGTGGGTGAGTTGCAGCGTATTGCCAACAAAGGCCTGCGCGGGGTCATGATTAACGCGGCTTCTCCCCGGGAGGTGCCCTACAGCGATGCCTATTTTGATGCGTTTTGGGCGGCCGCTCAGGATCTGAACCTGCCGGTCAGCCTGCATATTCTCACTGGTAAGCAAAACATCCGGCTCAAAAAAGGACGGGTGGCCTCAAATATGTCCATTATTCACGAGGTCCAAAACTCGTTGACCGATTTGATTTACAACGGTGTGTGCGAGCGCTTTCCCAGGCTGAGGCTGGTTTCCGCAGAAAACGATATCGGCTGGATTGCCCATTATCTGAGTCGTCTGGACATCTCGTCCGAAACGCTCAAGTATGTGGACCCAACCCCGAATGCCCTTCTGCCCAGCGAGTATTTCAAACGACAGATCTATGCCACCTTTCAAGACGATAGGGCCGGGGTGAGAACCTATGACCTGAGCGGCGCGGACAATCTGATGTGGGCGTCGGACTTCCCCCACCGTGCCTCAACCTGGCCGCGCTCACGAGCGGTGATAGAGCAGAATTTTGCCGGCATTCCCGCCGAGGTCAAGCGCAAGATTACCTATGAGAATGCGCGGCGGTTGTACGGCTTATAAAACCAGCCGGTCTCCACTTCTTCCTATCTAGGTCAGGATATCCTTTTCTCGAAGCGCGGCGATCTCGTCCTGACTCAGTCCGGCTATGTCGGTCAGGACCGCATCCGTGTCCTGGCCCAGGCAAGGGGCTGGACGCTGTATCTCACACGGTGTGCGGGACATGGTCCAGGGGATGCCCATATGCCGGCGGGTACCCACCTCTGGGTGTTCCAGTTCCACAAAATAATCCCGCGCGCCAACGTGCGGGTTGTTGACCATATCTATGGCATCGAGCGCAGGATAGGCGGGAATACCGGCGTTTTGCAGCGCCTGGGTGGCATCGTCTGCGGTGCGCTCCTGAGTCCAGGCCGTGACGATTTCTTCCAGTGCCGCCTCATTTTCCTTCCGTGCGGCAAGGCTGGCAAAACGTGTGTCTGAGCGGAGCTCGGGCTGACCCATGACCTCGCACAAGCGTTGCCATTCCGCCTCGTCTCGAACCGACAAGCTGACCCAGCGGTCGTCGCCTTTGGAGCGAAAGACGCCGTGGGGGGCCATATGGGGGTCTCGATTCCCCATCCGTTCGGGTTGGGTGCCGTTCATGCTGTAGTCCATGAGGGCTTCGGGCAGTAACATGATCGCCGCTTCCCACTGGGAGAGGTCGATATACTGGCCCTGTCCGGTTTTTTCACGGTGGAGCAAGGCAGCCATGACGGCAAACGTGGCATGGACGCCGCCGTTGGGATCACCATAGGAAAAACCCGCCATCATGGGCGGACCGCCGACATAGCCGGTCAGGGCCGACAGGCCACTCTGGGCGACCTGCGGCGGGCCGTAGGACACAAAGTCTTTTTCCGGTCCGCTCGTTCCATAACCGGGTAAAGAGACCATGATGATGTCGGGCTTGATACGGCGCAGGACATCGTAGCCCACCCCAAGTTTTTCCATCACTCCAGAGGCAAAATTATTCATCACGATATCGCTCTTGGAGACCAGCGTTTTCGCAATATCAATGGCTTCCGGGGCTTTCAGGTCCAGGGTGAGGGAGCGTTTGCCCTGGTTGTACTGGTTAAAATAGCCCGCTCGGTTCACACCCGATTCGTTGTCCGGCCAGGGGGGAATCAGGCGGGACGGACATAATCGCTTTGCACTTTCGATCCGAATGACGTCCGCGCCCAGGTGAGCCAGTTGCAGGGCGCCATAGGGGCCGGCCCAGGCCCAGCAAAAGTCAACAATGCGGATTCCATCCAACGGCGGTCGGCTCATGATCTTCTCCTTGTGCTTTTTCCTAGACGGCACCGGCTTGCTGAAGCGCGGCCAGATCCTGGGCGGTCATGCCGAGTTCGGTATAGACCTCGGCGTTATGCTGTCCCAGACACGGGGCCGAGCGGCGCAGTTCCCACGGGGTTTCCGAGCAGATATGGGGCGCGCCCGGATAGGTCAGCTTGCCCGCTTCGGGATGATCGAGCTGGACAAAAAAGCCGCGGGCGTTGAGATGTTCGGAGTTCAGCAAATAGCCCATGGTTGAGACTGGAGCAAAGGGAATCCGGCGTGCCTGCGCCTTGAGATACAAATCCTGCACGGTGAAATCCTTGACCCAGTCCTGGATGAGCAGTTTGAGCGCATCCCAGCTCTCGCCCCGCTTTAGTCGATCCTCGAAGATGGGCTCGGCGGCCCACTCCGGATTATCCATGAGATCAACAAACGAGTGCCAGTGATGTTCCTCCACACAGCAGATGAAGATCCAGCCGTCTTTACACTCCAATAGATCCAGCGGTTGTATCGGTTTGTGTCCCAGTCGCGTCACCGCCATACCAGCGTAGGAGGCCATCATGGTGCCGAACTCCGAGATGCCCATCAGGCACTCCTGGACGGAGAACTCGACGTGCTGGCCCAACCCGCCGCGCAGTCCGGCAAACAGTGCGCCGAGCGACGCAACCGCGGCATGCACCCCAGCCGTAAACCCGGCCTGCTGGCCAAATGCCTTGAGCGGTGGAAGATGATCGGTGCCCGGTCCGCCGCCGTTCAGAAAGCACAGCCCGCCCGCATTCCACAGGGTGAGGTCGGACGCCTCATACTCTGCGTGTGGCCCTCTGAGGCCGAATGGTGCAATTGAGGTCATGACCAGGCCGGGGTTGATGGCCGCCAGGCGGTCATAGTCCAGACCGGCGGCCGGCATATGCTTGGGATGGACATTATGGATAAGCAGATCCGCGTCTTTGACAAGCCGCTGCAAGACCTCTTGGCCCTGGGTCTGTTCCAGGTCGAGCGTGATCCCGCGCTTATTGGTGTTCAGGAAAAGATAGAGCCCGCTCTTTTCCGCGTGTGGCTTTCCGCCTGGAAACGGACCGCGCTGGCGGGCCGCGTCTCCCCCCTGCGGCGACTCAATCTTAATGACCTCTGCGCCCATGTCGGCCATGAGCTTGCTTGCGTAGGCGGCGGAGACCATCTCGCCGCATTCAATGATCCGAAAACCTGATAAGGCACCCGGCATACTCCCTCCTTACTTTTCGGCCGGATAATTCCGACACAGCAGAGTCAGACTCTAGTAGGCCGCCGGTGTCACGTCAAGCTTGACTCCAGCCCTGGCAGGCAGTACTCGTGGTGCGGACATGGAGCTGATCGATATTTACCTGCGGGTTGAGCGGGCCGATATTGCGCTCATCAAATGTGTCATCGAGTCCTACGAAGAATTCGGTATTGTGCGGACAATCGACAATACCAAGGCCATTATCGTGCTCCTGATCGTACCGGACTTTATCGAGGACGCCTGGGCCGCGCTCGAATCACTGCGTCAGCATATGGACTGGCACCAGGTCCCCCGTCCGACCGCGTATGATGACTGGTTGATGGAGAAAATGCATCCGGAGACGACGGACGCGGCGTAAGATGGGGCATCGGTCTCACCACCTCCGTATCTCCAGACCCGACCGCCTATGGCCAAACACGACGAGTGGGTCACCGCAAGCGAAATCGGAACCTACGTCTATTGCGAGGAAGCGTGGCGGCTGACGCATGGACTCAGAATCCCGCCGGGTAGTGTGCGAGCGCTCCGCCGGGGTACGGAAACGCATGCTGCATGGCAACGGGTCGAACGTCTGACCGCCTGGCTCATGCGAGCCGCTCTCATTGCGGCGGGTGTCGCCCTGGCCGGCATCCTGCTCCGTGTTTACTTATCGTGATGGTTATTCTGACGCTGTTGCTCGGTCTTGCCGTCCTGCTCTTTGTGGTTGCCCTCATCGGTCGTCGCCGGGCCGGCTTTGGCTACGGTAGAACCATCAGCCACGATGACGTGCGGTTGTCTTCTGAGCGTTATATGCTGCGTGGGCAACCGGACCGGATTGTCCAGTGTGGTCGATATTTTATTCCGGAAGAAAAGAAGTCCGGACGCCAGATGAACGAGAGCTATCAAGCTCAACTCGGGGTGTATCTGGTGTTAGTCGAAGAAGAGTACGGCGTCCGGCCCCCCTACGGCTTCATCATTTTGAGAGACGGCGAGCGGGTCAAGGTGAAAAACACGCGCCGGCTGCGTTCGCGGGTGATTAGCATTGCAGAACACATTCGAGCGCATCGCCAGCAGCTCGACCAACCTCTCTCCCCACCCACCACGCCCGCCAAGTGCCGAAACTGTAGTCAGCGTCAGAATTGCGAGCAGCGGTTGGTGTGAAGGCAGGCAGAAAATGACACGAACAAAGCGCACGACGCCCCCCATTGAATATGAAGAGAGTAGCGGCAATGTCTTTACGGACATTGGGCTACCCAACCCGGAGGAATATATCGCTAAGGCGGAACTCGCCTTTCAAATTTGTCAGATAATCCGGGAACGGAAGCTCACTCAGGTCAAAGCCGCCAATTTGCTCGGTATCAAGCAGCCGAATGTCTCTGCGCTCATGAAAGGCCATTTGGATAGGTTCTCGGCTGAACGCTTGTTTCGCTTTCTCAATAAGCTGGATAAGTCCATCGAAATTGTTATCAGGGACAAGCCGCGTCAGGCCAAACACGCCGATGTACGCGTGGTGGTTGATGCCGCGTAGCGGTCTTACCTTTGCAGCATATCTTCCAGTATTTCAGTTACCCCGATCAGTGGAAGCAGCTTCAACACGGTTTCTTGGAATTCGCCTCGCTTGGCGGTCACAATCTTCTTTACCTTGCGCTCTTCCCAGGCGAGCGTTTGAATCAGGCTCGCCGCGACCACGTACGGCCGCCCGAGATTGGATATCGGAACCTCCGTCGTCCCACCGCGAATGCTGGTACTGATCGGACAACAGATGATCAACCCGGTCTTGCGATTGTATGCCCGACTACTCAACACCAGCGCGGGACGATATTTCCCGATTTCCTTCCCCTTGGTAGGCTCGAAATCGAGCCACACGACATCTCTTCGTGCAGGGATATACCGTTTGGACGCCATTCAGCCTCCAACTTCGGGCCCTTCGGGTCGTGCCAACGCGTCGGCGTGCGCTCTTTCTGGTGTGATGCCCGCCAGCAACTCATCCTCGGTATAGGGAAAACGGAACGCGCCTTTCTCTTGAATAGCCGGCTTGACGACCATGCCCTCTTCGGTCACATCGACAACAACCTTGGTGCCTGCTTTGAACTGAGGTAAGGCCGCCATAATGCCAGTCACGCGCAAGGCCAAGCTGTTCCCCCACTTTTTGATTTCCGTTTCAACTTTCATGACTCCCCCAACTCTTCACTGAGTACGCAGAAAAGTGTATCCGATGTAGATACGCTTGCAAGACTTCTCTCATACCAATTCGTTTAGCGCCATTTATTAGTCAACAGTTTTACGGAGTTCGCTAGGCTGGCAGGGGTGCTCCCTTGACATGTATGGTGGCCTCATCGCGGGACTTGGGCTTGGGCTTAAAACTGATGGTGACATCGTAATCGAGCTTCCGCATGTAGCGGAGCAGCCGGTCAATCGTGAACTTCTCCAGTTTGCCTCGCACCAAGTTCGAGACGCTCGATTGTGGCAATCCAAGAATAGCCCCCGCTCCCGCTTGGGTGAGGCCCCGTTTCTCAATCAGCTCTCCAATGCTCAAGGCGATGGTCGCCTTCACTAAGCGCTCCTCTGGATTTGGCAGATTGAGGTCAGCGAACACGTTTCCGCTTGAAGGCGTCACTTTGATATCTGTGCTCATGGCTTTTCCCCTACTCGTCCGGCTCTTCCATCTCTGCCCCCTCACTTGCCTCTTCCTTCCTCCCAAACATATAGGCTACCCCGATGCTGAGCACATACAGCAGGAGCAGCGGGCCGGCGAGGAGCATTTGGGAGATGGCGTCGGGTGGGGTGAGGATGGCGGCCAGGATAAAGACGCCGACCGCGGCGTAACGGAATGCGCCGATGAGGGTATGGTGGGTGATGAGCCCCACACGGGCAAAGAAAAAGGCGAAGACGGGCAGTTCAAACGTGACCCCAAAGGCGAGCAGCGTTCTGGCCGTGAAGGTCAGATACTCGCTGATCTTCAAGGTTGCCTGTACCCCGATGCTGCGGAACTCTCCCAGAAAAAACGCATACGCAATCGGCAGGACGACGGTATAACAAAAGCCGGCCCCGAGCACGAAAAAAAATGAACAGAATATGACAAATGGCCATACGTAACGGCGTTCCTGTGGGTATAAGCCTGGAGCAACGAACTGCCAGAGTTGGTAGAAAATGGCCGGACTGGCGCCAAAGAGCGCGGCAATAAAAGCGACCTTGAGTTTTGTAAAGAATGCCTCGGTCGGGCTGGTGCCAATCAGCGAATGGGGATCGGTCGTGATGTGATGAAGGGGCTGAGCGAGAAAAGCAAACAGCATATTGGCAAAGAAATAGGCCGGCAGAAAGACGATGAAGATGGCAAGCAAAGACCGAATGAGGCGGCTGCGCAGCTCATCCAGATGTCCGGTGAGCGGCATGGACCGGTCGTCATAGACCATGTCCTAGTTGTCCCCTCCGGTCCCTGCTTTCTTTTCTGGTGTTTCCGAAGATCGGGACGAGGCGGAAGAGGCCGCCGGCAGAGTCGTGGAGTTCGGCTGCGCGTTGCGTTCGGCGGCACGCATCTCTTCGTCCAGCATGATCTGGGCATTATCGAGCTCTTCAGTGACCCCGCTTGTTGCCCGGCGCAATTCGGCAAAGGCTTTACCCAAACCGCGGGCCGCCTCGGGTAGACGCTTTGGCCCAAGGACGATCAGCGCCACGACCAGAATCACCACCAACTCCGGCATCCCGATTCCAAACATATTTGCCTCTTGGATTACGGTAGTATAATCGAAAAACCGGCGCAAGTTATGGCCAGGGTCCGGGAGAGGAGGCACTTTCCCGAACCGGTAAGGAGCGATCAATGTTACAGACAGGCATCGTGCTGGACACACGTTATCAGGACCACAACCCAGGTCCGGGTCATCCGGAACGAGCGGAGCGGATTGGTACCCTCCTCAGCCGCTTCGCGTCCTATGAACGCGACGGGTTGAAACGGTTTGAGCCCAGACGGGCAACGCATGAGGAGATTGCTTTGGTCCACGACACCAGCCTGATTGGTCAGGTCGCTGCCTCTGCCGGTCTCGAAGCTGCGGCCTTTGACGCGGATACGCGGGTGTCCGCACAGTCGTATGAGACGGCCCTCCTCGCCACCGGTGGTCTGTTGACCATTCTGGATGCGGTCATGGAGCACGAGGTGGACAACGGCTTTGCCTTGGTGCGACCGCCCGGCCATCATGCCGAACGCGACCGGGCCATGGGCTTTTGTCTGTTCAACAGTGTCGCTGTTGGGGCGCAATATCTGAGGGAACGTTTTGGGCTGAGCCGGATCCTGGTGATGGACTGGGACCTGCACCATGGCAATGGCTCCCAGCACAGTTTCTACGATGATCCTGGCGTGCTGTACGTCTCGACCCATCAATATCCGTACTACCCCGGCACAGGGGCCGCCGAAGAAGCAGGCCAAGGCAGCGGCGAGGGGTATACCGTCAACCTGCCGCTCAACGTCGGCTGGGGAGATGCCGCCATTGTGCCCCTCTTTGAAGAGGTGATCGATCCTATTTGCCGGCAGTTTCAGCCCGAGTTCGTGTTGATCTCCGCTGGCTTTGACGCCCACGCCCGCGATCCACTCGGCGGTCTGACCGTCACAGCAGAAGGCTTTACTGCCCTGGCACGGATTCTCTTGCGCGTGGCGCGGGATCAGGCCCAGGGCCGTTGTGCTGCCATTCTCGAAGGCGGCTACGATCTGGAGGGGCTGGAAACCTCAGTGATCCACGTTCTGGACGAAATGGGTGGCGACCGGCTGGACCATCCGCTTCCCGCATATGAACGACAGGGTCTGCTTCCCAACGTCCGGGCCGTACAGCGGCGCCATTGGGAGTTATCAGAGACGGCCTGAAGTCCGTCCGCTTCGATCTGTGAATCAACGTGGACGACTTCAGTGTCTGCGGGTCACGACGGCTGGTTTTCTCGTACAAACTCGTCCACCACGCGGTTAAAAACCGCCGGCTGTTCAAAATACGCGGAATGGCCAGCCTTGGGAACGGTGATAAAGCGTGCCTGCGGAATACGGGTCGTAATGCTTTGCATGGCGGGCGGTGGAGCCAGTACGTCTTCTTCTCCAATCACAAGCAAGGTGGGAATATTGTGCTCAACAATGGGCGCGACGTTGGTGTGCAGGCTCGTCAGCGTTGAAATGAGATTGGGAGAGATGTGCTGATTCAGGGCCGAGATTTGTTTATAGAGAAAACACAGTGCTGGTTCCCGCTCAGGAAAAGACAGGGCGTATGCGCTCGTGAGCAGCTGGGCTAGATTGCCCTGCGCGCGTTCACGCAGGCTGGCGCGCGTCTGATCGATCTCCGGCGTTTCAATCCCGGCGGTGGTGTCGCACAAAATAAGCGCGCTGGTACGTTCGGGACAGGCAGCGGCAAAGCCGCATACCGTCCAGCCGCCCATGGATTGCCCGACAAGGGCCGCGCTCTGAATCCCAAGATGATCCAGTAATCCGGTCAAATCCTCAACAAACGCCCGCGGGCCCGGGCCGTTGGCCACATCGCGGGAATAGCCGAAGCTCCGATGGTCAAAGGTTATCACTTGATACGTTTTGGAGAGTGCCGGAACTTGCTGCCACCAACTGAGATGACTCCCCCCTCCACCGTGGGCTAACACCAGGGCCGGGCCCGTTCCGTGGGTTTCATAATACAGTTCAATCCCATTGACTGAGGTAAACGGCATAATGTCTCCTTAGTGATCCACGTTCTGGACGAAATGGGCGGAGCCCGGCTGGACCACCCGCTCCCCGCCTATGAATGACAGGGTCTGCTTCCCAACGTCCGGGCCGTACAGCGGCGCCATTGGGAGTTGTCGGCGAGACCGCCTAATTGAGTGACGGGTTAGGCAACCTCATACAGCAACAGGAGTGAGACTGAACACGCGCGCGTATCTTGCAGCGGTCTTCACGTCCCCTTGACGAAGGGCCTCCCGTACATCGTCAAGACGATACGCGTCCTCAAGAGAAAGATATGGTGACCACCCTTCAGGCTCTTCCAGAAGTTCTACGTCAACTTCTGCAACATAGTTTCCTTCGTGAACGAATTTCGTCCGTTTCCTCTTACTCATTGGCGTCTCCGCTTGAACCCAGGTTCCCACTTTTCGGGGTCGGGTAAGTACGCTGTAATTAGCACCGCCGGACTTGTACGACCAGCGGGAACTCCCCACACGGTATGGACCGAACGCCCATCTATCATTCGTTGGAGCAAGAGAACGCATGGGCCTTTGGGGTAATTTGGATAGTCCTCAATCACTTCTGCCGTTTCCACGCTTTCAATAAGTTCCCTTGCGCGTAACCCGTCGGTGGCGAGTTCGTCGTATCCGTGCCCTGAGATTTGGATACTGTTCTCAGAAATCAGCGACCGAATACGGTCGAACGTATTACTCACAATTCTTGTCGTCAGGTATATGGCACTAGCCCAGGGTCAGCTTAGGACAGTCCTCAAGAAATTTCTTTTCCGTTCATGGAAAGTTTTGAATCACCTTGTAGGTGATACTGTTGTTATTCGCTTTAATGACCTCAATCAGAGCCCCTTTATAACCGATAATATTAGATAATGAGAGGTCATATTCAACATCATTGTTAAACGCAGGTCTTGCTGTGTTGTTACTGAATTCGCGATAACCGATGTTAATTTTATCACCAACATTGATGGCGAAGTACTGAGCCGCCGGGTCTTGCCTACCAGTGCCTCCTTAGTCCCGGGCCGTCCGCTCGGCATGAATCTCTGCGTGCGAAGCGATGACGCGCTCTGCTTTGAGGTGAGCGATCTGCTGGTCGGAATAGTTGAGCAGGCGGCGTAGCACGCTCTCCGTATGCTCGCCCAGCAACGGGCCTGGGGCGGCCACGTAACCCGGCGTCTGCGAGAGCTTGAACGGCGGCCCGTCGAGTATGAACTCCTCCGTCTTCCCGTTTTCCTGGGCCGGCAACTGCGCCCAATAGTCCCGCGCCCGCAGTTGGGGGTCGCGGTCCACATCTTCCCCGTTGGCAACCACGCCAGCGGCGATACCGGCCTCTTGCAGGCGGGACATGACTTCTTCAGCCGTACGTTGTTGGGTCCAGGCTTCAATATACCCGTCCAAAGCGTCTTGATGTTGGAGACGGTCTGCAAGGCTGGCAAAGCGTGCCTCGTGCGTCCAGGCCGGCTGCCCCAAGACACGGCACAGACTCTGCCACTCTGCTTCGGTGAAAACGGCAATCGCGCACCAGCGGTCGTCGCCCTTGCAGCGATACACCCCGTGTGGAGCCGCCGGGGCCTCCTGGGAACGATTTCCGACCGGCTGACTGGGTGTCCGATTATTCAAGATGTCGAGCAAGCCTGGTCCGACTAGGCTGGAAATCGCCTCAAACTGTGCCAAGTCGACGAATTGTCCCTGACCGGTTTGTTTGCGGTGCCACAGGGCCATCAGCACGGCCAGCGCACCACTATAGCCGCCGGTCATGTCCGCATATGAATAGCCCCAGCCGGCCGGCTCGTGACCGGGATGACGCATCTGGAGCGTATAGCCGGACAAAGCCTGGAGCGTTGGCCCATAGCTGACATAATCCTTGTGCGGTCCGGTATGCCCAAAGCCGGACATGGAGACCGCAATGATATCGGGCTTGATTTTTTTGAGGCTCTCGTAGTCGAGTCCCCAGTTACGCATGACCCGTGCGCTGAAATTGTCGATCACGACATCTGATATAGCCGCAAGTTTCTGGGCGATCTCAATCCCGCGCGGATCGGCCATATTGATAACCGTACTCTCCTTGCCCCGGTGCAGATTGCCGGAAAAACCGCCGCGCCGCGTCCCCAGATCGAGCGTATCGCGCCGCTCGATTTTAATGACCTCGGCCCCCTGGTCGGCCAGGATACGGACCGCAACCGGACCGGCGACCACCCAGGTGAAATCAAGAATACGAACGCCTTCGAGCGCGCGCCGGCCTTTTTGTGGGGGAGACATGGGGCAACCTAGACCGCCTCAGAAATATCTTCCTTGGACTGAGGGCTCTCCGACTCGGAGGGCGGAAAGAGCAGCGAGGCAACGATCGTCGCGGTCAGGACAAGCGCGATCACGCCCAGAGAGAGGCCAATCGGGATGGGATACACGTCAACCAAGAGCATTTTGACGCCAACAAAGCCCAGCACCACGCCCAGGCCGATGCGTAGATAGACAAACAGATCGAGCACGCCGGCAATCAGGAAGTAGAGGGCGCGCAGGCCCAGAATGGCAAAGACGTTTGAGGTGTAGACGATGAAGGGGTCGTCGGTGACGGCAAAAATGGCCGGAATCGAGTCGACCGCAAAGACCAAGTCCGTGCTTTCTACGGAAACGAGGACGACCAAGAGGGGGGTGGCAAAGAGCTTCCCCTGATGCCGGACGAAGAAGTGTTGGCCTTCGTATTTATCCGTGACCGGCAGCACCCGCCGCAGGAGTCGAATGGCCGGATTATCCTCGGGGTCGGATTCGGTCTCATCCGAAAAGGCAATCCTGATCCCGGTGAAGATCAGGAAGGCTCCGAAGAGATAGATGATCCAGTGAAAATGGTGGAGCAGCGTCGCTCCGAGGGCAATGAAAATCCCGCGCATGATGAGCGCGCCCAGAATCCCCCAGAACAGAACCCGGTGCTGGTAGGCCAAGGGAACGGAAAAATAGGAGAAGATCAGCAAGAAGACAAAAATATTGTCCACGCTGAGTGATTTTTCGATCAAATAGCCGGCGAGAAATTCCAGGGCCGGCTCCGAGCCGCTGGTGTAATAAATCCAGGCGTTAAAGACCAGGGCGAGGCCGATCCAGACCGTGCTCCATATACCGGCTTCCTTGCGCGACACTTCACGCGCTTCACGATGAAAAACCCCCAAGTCCAGGAACAGCAGGCCGAGAACAATCAGGGTGAAACCGATCCAGAGGCCGATGCCGGATGCCATGCGTATGCTCGTGGGTTTAGCCGTCTGTAGCAGTCAGGTTTTCGTAGATTTCCTGGTAGCGGGAGGCCGCCTGATCGATAATCTCCTGTGGCAGATGCGGAGCGGGCGGTCTGCGGTCCCAACCCAGGGAAATCAGATAATTCCGGATAATCTGCTTGTCATAGCTGTCCTGAGATTTGCCGGGTTGATAGTTTTCGCTCCGCCAAAAGCGCGACGAGTCCGGGGTGAAGGCTTCATCAATAAGAATGAGCTGACCGTCGCACTGGCCAAACTCGAATTTGGTGTCCGCCAGGAAGAAGCCCTTGGTTTCCGCATAGGCGTGGGCCTTCTTGTACAGGGCCAGGCTGAGGTCCCGCACCTGAGCGGCCAGCTCCGTGCCAATAAGGCGTTCGACTTCCGCAAAGGCAATATTCTCGTCGTGCTCGCCCTGCGGGGCTTTGGTTGAGGGGGTAAAGATGGGCTCGGGCAACCGGGCGCTCTCCCCTAATCCTGGGGGCAGCGGAATGCTGCACACGGTTCCACTCGCCCGATATTCCTGCCAGCCGGACCCGGCCAGATAGCCCCGAACGATACATTCAACCGGTAGCGGCTCGGCCTTTTTGACCAACATGGAGCGACCGACCAGACTGTCACGGGCGGACTGAAAAACAGCCGGAAACGTATCCACGTCAACCGAAATGAGGTGGTGCGGCACGATGTCGGCCAGGCGTTCAAACCAAAAGCGGGACACCTGGGTCAGGACCCGTCCCTTGCCCGGTATGCCTTCGTGCAGTACGACATCAAAGGCCGAGACCCGGTCGGTTGCCACGATCAACAGATGCTCGTCGGTTTCGTAAATATCACGGACTTTTCCGCGGCGGGGCGGAGGAAGTCCCTCGACACTCGTTGTTAGGATAATGGGCTCGCTCATGACGCTGTTTTCTCTCTCCCGGATAAATATAATACGATCAAAACGGACAACGCTGTAATTCTAGCAGACTTACGATTCTTCTCTACATCCCCCAGAACCTAGCTGCCCTTTTGCTCGGGCTCAGCCTGCCCGAGCTGAAACGCGACCAGTTCTTTTTGCTCAACAATTTTTCCGCTCACCAGATCGGTGGTGGTACTTTTTACCATGCCGACGCCAGGGGTGTACCATTCTGTATAGTGAAAACCGCGTCCACTCGTCCGGGTAATCTTGGTCTCCACCCGCAGACAGTCTGAGTACGTCCCGGCCTTGACCACGACCGGCCCTGGCTCTGACCCAAAACGATAGAGCGTCGTGAGCTGAGATACATCGCCCCATTCACCAATCCGAACCTCTTGCCACTCTTCCCCCCGGTTTTCGCTCTTGTCGGCGAGATTGAGCGGGAAGACGGGGGCAAAGGATTCACCGAGTGTCCCGGTTGAAATCAAGATCGTGCGCTCATTATTGCCGTAGACATGATTGGTATTTCGGACCAGGTAGCCCTCATGGAGGTAGTATAAGACCGGCAGGATATCCTTCGGCGCAGTTGGCGCGACACCGGGGTGGGCTTCATCCAGTACCATAGCGTTAAGCTGAAGGTGGGGGATATGTTGCTGTCCCTTCACTTCCACGCTGAGTTCCGCCTCTGCGTCATACCATACGCCAGACAGCCTATAGACCCAGCGGCTGCCGGGCGTATGAGGGAAGAGGGTAGCGACTTGTTGCCAGGCGCCAAAAAGAGGAACCGTATCCCGCATCTGCCGGTCGAGGGAGGACACGCTTCCTCTTTCAGGAGAAGCGGTCTCATCTCCGGTACGCAGGGAATCTGTTCGACTGGAAAGCAGACTGGCCACGACGAGGAGAGCGGCGATCACAGGTATCGGTTTCACTTTGAGGGAGCCTTTTTCTCCGGACTGGGTTAGGCCATTTGGACTATGAGACATGATAGCTCAAATCACGCCGGTCTGCTTCAAGGCTGAGAGGCGGTCTGCCTCAAGCCCGAGCTCCTTATCATATATTTCGGTGTTATGTTCGCCCAGGAGGGGCGGACGACGGGCAATACGCCACGGCGTTACCGTAAAATGAATGGGACCGCCAGGGTATTGCACGGTTCGGCCCAACTCCGGATGCTCAATCGTGGAGAAAAAACCGCGGTCGTTCAACTGGGGATCGTCCACCAAGGCCTCGGGTGGCCGGACCATAGCATACGGAATGCGCCGGAGTTGGGCGCCTTCCATGAGTTCGGCCACGCTGTAGTCTTTGGCCCAGTCATCCAGGATATCAAACAAGTGTTCGGCATGCTCCCTTCGATAGACCAAGTCTTCCCAGCGTGTATCCTCAAGGTCCTGGGCCTTCTCGTCACCCTTGACCCATTCGACCAGCGAGGTCCAATCCCCCAACGAGCAGTGCATGACATAGCCGTCGCGACACCGAGCCACGCGGAAATAACGACTCCAGTGTAGGCTGCCACGCCGACTCTCAATCCCCAGCCCCTGATGATAAAACGGCGCTATATGTTCCACTGCCCCGGCGACGGCTTCCTGCATGCTGACGTCCACCCACTGGCCCTCGCCGAGGCTGTCGCGCGTCAACAAGGCCAACAGCGTACCGATCGCGGCAAAAAAGGAGGCGCTATGGTAGGCTTGTAGGCCCATAGCGTGCAGCGGCGGCTCATCGGGAAATCCGTTGGTCCAGATCATGCCGCCAAGGGCCTCGGCCACCATGTCCGAGGAGCGGTAGGCTCGGTAGGGTCCGGTCTGTCCAAAAGGCGTAATCGAGGTGAGCACCAGATTTGGATTGAGCTGCTTTAGTTCGTCATAGCCCAGGCCGAGTTGGGCGAGAGTCCCTGGCGCGGCCGACTCGACCAGCACGTCCGCCTTTGCCACGAGTCGCTTGACCAACTCCTGGCCGGCTGGCTGGTTCAGATCAAGGGTGATGCCCCGTTTGCTGGTGTTATAGAACCAGAAGAGCAGGCTCCGCTCGGGGTGCGGTTTGCCATCGAGAAACGGACCAATGCGACGCATGGCATCCCCCTCCGGTGGCTCGATCTTGATGACATCCGCCCCCATATCGCCAAAGAGTTTGGCACACAGGGCTCCTTTGAGGTCGGTCAGGTCAAGAATCCGCAGTCCAGCCAGGGCAGTCATATCGAAGCGCTCCCTCTCCTCGCTACAATTTGACAAACACGTCTCCGGCCTCTTTGCTGGTCAGCTGAGAAACGGTCGTAATTTTATCGCTAAAGGGTTTCAGCGAACCCAGTGAACTGGTACCAACATCGATCAGAATCGAGAAGAGCGAGAAGCCAAGCGCGTTCTTTTCTGTGGTAAAGCGTTCGGCCCAGTCTGCGTGGACCCGACATTCGCCGTCGGTAATAAACACGATATCACCTCGCTGGAAACGAGATTCCTGCAAGAGGAAATGTGTTCTTCCTTGACGGGTGGATGCGGGACACGTTGCCTCTTTGATGCACCCCAGGGCCGCGTCAAGGGGCTTTTCAAAATCGGTCCCACCGCCGGGGAAGTATTCGGCCAACTCCAGAACCTTGTCCATGTCCGCTTCATAGCGCACCCGCGTATTGAGATCGACGCTGTACAGGGGCGCGTCCGCGGATGAGAAACAAATCGCCCGAAACCGGCGCCGTTCGCGCCGGGCAATCTCAAGAAGCGTGAGCGTGAGCGCTTTGGCCCAGACTTCTTTGTCTCCCTGCATGGATGAGCTGCCGTCGAGGCAGACGATAAGCGGGCCTTTGCCCTGTGCCTCCACCCCGCGCAGGTCGTACTGTAAAAGCTCGTTGTCCACAAAGCGCCGGATAAAGTCCTGGCGTAATACAGGATGCTGCAGACTCAGCAACTCGTGGGGGAGCAGGCGGCTGAGTTCCGCGCCGAGGCCCACCTCGAAGACCTCGTCATTGGTCCGTTCAAAATTTTTCCGCCGCAGGGCGAGCGCGTGGTGCTTCATCCGCCCGACCATGGCAGCGAGCTTTTTCAGCTTGTCGTTCCCGGCCAGGCGCTTCCCCAGCTCAATCTGGCGGCCGGGAGAAGATTGGTGACCACCACCAACGGCCAGCCCCCACGACTCGGCCTCCTGGGTTGCGTCATCAAGATTTTGGGCAACCGTAATCGCTTCTTTGAGAAAACGATTCCGGGTCTCCTCCTGGACACGGGACAGGTCTTGGTTGAGCTGTTTGGCCAGGCGTTGCAGACGGGTATTTTCCGCCCGTGCCTGGCTGGCCATACGCTCGGCCGTCTGTTCGAGTATCTCCTTGGCGTCTTGTGAGATGTCCTCAGCCGCATCCGCTTGTTGAGCGAGTTCTTTTGCATTCTGGGCTTCGTCGATGCGCTCCTGCACGAGCGCTTCTTGCTTCTCTACATTCCAGACGTCGAGCAAGTCGCGCCGGGTCAGTGTCTTTTCAGATTTCAGCAGGCGGAGGGCGCCCTCGCCCAAGAGTACGGTGGCCAGTCCGGCTTGTCCTTCATCCAGGACGGTGGCTTCTCGCAGCAGGTTCGCCAAATCGCCGCTATGCAGCGCGGTGAGGAGTTCCTGGTTCACCGCCGCGCTGGGGAGTACGTCGTCCGCTTTGAAAAAGACGACATTATATTTGAAGAGCGCGCAAAAAAGGTCGCGCAGAAGTGCCCGGAAGTGCGGCAGGAGAGAAGCTCCACTCTCTTCAAGGCCCTGTAAAGAGGGGGAGGCGGCGCGGAGTTGCTCATAGACCGCCCGGTCATATGAGTCGCTCTCAATCCAATACACATTATCCGGTAGGGGGGCTGGGGGAGGGAAGCTGAACTGGGATTTCTTCTTGGCGCGTCGGCGAGGCATGATAATCCTTCGGACGACTTAGAGCCTGGCTAATAGCTGGCCCTGGATCTCCTGAATTTCCTGTTTCGTCCTTTCGACCTTATCGATGGCGCGCCCAACCTCCTGAACGTGTTGGTGGATTTCCTCTACCTTGGTCAGGATATTCCGAATCTTGGTATGCGCCTCAATGATCGCGCGAGCCCGCTGTTCCGCGTCCTCCCAGGGCCGCTCGGCATAGTCGCGTAACTCTTTGGCCTGAAACAGGAGTTCCTGCACCTCATCCTCATAGCCATGAATCAAGCCATGGATCACGGTATGCACGGCGGCCTGCTCTGACGGCTCCTTCCACAAAACGTGTTCAAGAAAGAAGACATCGGTTTCGGTGACAACACGGCGCCCATCCAGACAGGCCACGGCTTGCAGCAGACCGACACTCTGGCGGTAACGACGGTCGGACGCCAGAATATCTTGTGTCCGCAGCTCCCGGCGCACTTCGGCGATAACCCCAAGAACGGTATCAGGGACGGTGACGGCCTGCGCCTCAGTTTGTAATTGGCGCAGCTCGTCGAGGGTCAGCGTCGTGCGGTCAGCCGGTCGCTGCGCCTGAAGCATGTGGAGAAAGCGAAAGTCCTCCTGGATATAATCCACAGCGAAGCGCAGCAGAAAGCGGTCATACAGCGCAAGGAGTTCATCGTCCTCGGGAAGCTCATTGCTGGCCCCGAAGAGTGTCAGGAGCGGCACTGGTGTGGCCTCTTTGCCATTATGAAAGACCCGCTCGTTGATAATGCTGAGGATCGCATTCAGGATCGAGGAGCTGGACTTGAAGACTTCGTCCAAAAAGGCAATATGCGCCTCGGGCAGTTTGTTATCCGTGACCCGGCGATAGTCGTCGGCTTCGAGCGCCTTGAGGCTGACCGCGCCAAAGAGTTCTTCCGGTGTCGTGAACTTTGTCAGCAGCCACTGAAAATAGCGTGCCCCGGTAATACGGCGACACAACTCGTCCGCCAGCATCGACTTGGCCGTCCCCGGAGGGCCGACAATCAGGACGTGCTGCGAGGCTAATAACGCCGCGAGCGCACCATCGATGAGGGCGTGTCGTTCGAGAAAACGGTGTTGGAGTTCTGCACGGATTTTTTGCAGTTTTTCTTGTGGCGTCACGAGTCCGACCCTTTAGCGCTCTCTTCAGGAGAGAAATCTTAGGCTAGCAGATAGGGGGGAGGGCCTCAATTCCGAAGTCTGTTCCCTGCAGACCTCTAGCGCCGGTATGGATGGATCGTTTATAACAATCCCCGACAATACTCTTTATTCTCGCTCGTAAGGAGGGACGCATGGCATTAGCGCTTGATGGTATAAAAGTCCTTGAACTCACGCGGGTCGGGCCAGGTGCATTCTGTACCATGATGTTGGCCGACATGGGGGCCGAGGTATTAAAAATCGAGCCGCCCCCCGCCGGAAAGCTGGCCGGCTCGGGCGCGTCACCCAAGCCGGACGAGGCCCGTAAACTGGCCACCAGCTTCACGAATCGGAACAAAAAGAGTCTCACCCTGAATTTGAAAGACCCGGCCGGACAGGAAGTCCTGCACGCCTTGGCCAAGGAGTACGACGTGCTGGTCGAAGGCTTCCGGCCCGGCGTGATGCAGCGGCTGGGCGGTGACTATGAGACCCTGCGGGCAATCAACCCCGGCATCGTCTACTGCTCTTTGAGCGGCTATGGCCAGGACGGTCCGTACCGCAATTTCCCGGCCCACGACCTGAACTATCTCTCTTTGAGCGGGGTGCTGGACCTGATCGGACCACCCGAGGGTCCGCCCTCCATTCCCCTGAACATTATTGCCGACTATGCCGGAGCCTCCATGCACGGCGCGCTCGGTATCATGTTTGCTCTGTTTGCCAGACAACAGACCGGCCAGGGGCAGTTGGTTGATATTTCCTATCTAGACACCACGATTTCGTTACTTGCGGCCACGCCGAACGTCCGTGATTATTTTGCCGATGGTACGATGCCGGGCCGGGCCAAGGGCGTTTTTGGCGGTGGATACGCCTATTACAGCGTGTATCAGACCAAAGACGGTAAACAGCTCTCCATCGGTTGTACCGAGCCTTGGCTGTGGAATAATGTCTGTGACGCCCTGGACCGCCCGGATTGGAAGGATTGCGGCATGAAGATGGGAGACTTCTCCCAGCATTCAACGGAGCGCCATCAGCAGGTGAAAAAAGAACTCCAGGATATTCTGCTCACTAAAACACGCGACGAGTGGTACGATTTTTTCACCAAAGCCGATGTATGTGTCGGAAAAGTCTACGATGTGCCTGAAGTCTTTGCCGACCCGCAGGTGAGACATCGCGAGATGGCAATTGAGCTCGATCACCCCCAAGCCGGAAAAGTGACCCAGGCCGGCGTGGCCATTAAGCTGTCGGACACCCCAGGCTCGATCCGCTCCTTTGCTCCCGCGCTCGGACAGCATACGGACGAAGTCCTGAGCGATGTGGGCCTGAGTGCCGAGCAAATCGCCCAACTCCGCGAGAAACACGTGGTGTAGAAAGAGGAGTTGGGGGCTAGGGTTGGGCTTCCCCAAGCCCCAATTCCTAGCCCCCAACTCCCAATCCCCTCTCCCATGCGCCTGTCCTTCGACCTTGGGACGCTCGTGCTCCACGACCCGCCCGAAGGGTTTGTCCCGCCCGCTTGCTTTCAGTGGGATGGTCGGGTCGATCGGTGGCGAACGCAAGCCCATCACTATCGCCAGGTTGTTGAGACCTTCAAGCAGCACCAGACCGCCTGCACGAACGCTGCGCCGGCCTACCGCACACTACGCCTGTCCAGCCGCTTGACCCAAACGCCGCGGCCGTTTCAGAGCGACGCGCTTGAGGCCTGGGTCACCACGGGCCGACGCGGCACAGTCATTCTGCCGACCGGTGCCGGGAAGAGTTATGTCGGTCAAAAGGCTATAGAAATAGTCCAGCGGAGTACCCTGGTTGTTGCCCCTACTATTGATCTCATGAATCAGTGGTACGACCTGCTGTGTGCGGCGTTTGGTGAAACGGTCGGGCTGATTGGCGGTGGATACTATGAAATTGAAGACCTGACGGTGACGACCTATAGCAGCGCCTATCGGCATATGGACCGCCTGGGCAACCGGTGGGGCTTGGTGATCTTTGACGAATGCCATCACCTGCCGGGCGAAGTGTACAGCCACGCTGCGGAGATGTGTCTGGCTCCCTATCGCTTAGGGCTGACGGCGACGCCGGAACGTGCCGACGGGCGTGAGGCGCTGCTCGATACCCTTATCGGCCCGCGGGTGTATGCCAAAGGGATTACCGAGCTGGCCGGGGAGTATTTGTCCGACTACGTCGTTGAGCGCCTCAAGGTCACGCTCACGCCAGAGGAAGAAGCGGAATACCGCCAGGCCCGCAGTACGTTCTATGACTTTATTGTGGATCACGGCATCGTTCTGGACGGCCTCGCCGGCTGGCATCGCTTTATTCGTGAGAGCGCGACGAGTCGGAAGGGCCGGAGTGCGCTACTGGCCCACCAAAGGGCGAAAAAACTGGCCTTGGGAACCCAGGCCAAGCTGCGCACGCTTGATTTCCTGCTGAAAAAGCACGCCCGTGACCGGACCATTATTTTTACCAGTGATAACGATACGGTCCACGCGATCTCCGCCGCGTTTTTGATTCCAGCCCTGACCCATCAAACGCCGACAAAAGAACGTAAGGCCATCCTTGAAGCCTTTAACCACGGAGAGTATCTGGCGCTGGCTACGTCAAAAGTGTTGAACGAAGGCGTGAATATCCCGGAAGCCAGTGTCGCCGTTGTGCTGTCCGGTTCCGGTTCCACCCGCGAGCACGTGCAGCGTCTGGGCCGGATTCTGCGCAAACGGGAAGGCAAGCAGGCGGTTTTGTACGAAGTCGTTACCGCGGGAACGGTGGAGGAACGCATCAGCGACCGACGCCGTCAACACGCCGCCTATCAAGTCTAAAAACGGGAGAAGAGAGAAACACGATGGCTCAGGAAAACAGCTCGCTCATTAACCTACCGAAGCTTATTCGTTTTCTGCGTGACCGGCTCTCCCTGACAGAGGGCGACATCGGGATTGAACGGCACGAAGCCGGCTATTCAAACGAAACGTTTTTTGTCTCCTGGGGAGACAGACGCTGGGTGTTGCGGCGTCCACCGAGCGGTGACCTCCTGCCGACCGCCCATGACATGCTGCGCGAATACCGGGTGCTATCTGCTCTGTCCGCCTTTGACGTGCGAACTCCGCAGCCGGTGCTTGCGTGTGAAGACCACGATGTTCTCGGCGTTCCCTTTTATCTGATGCAGCGGGTGGACGGCATCGTGATCCGTGAAACGCTCCCGGAGGTTTTTGAGGCTCGGGCAGACCGCCGTCGACTCGGCGAAGAACTCATCGATGCGCTCGCCGAACTCCATGCCGTGCAATGGCAGGGTACGGACCTGGAAGGCATTGGCCGGCCACAGGGTTATCTTGAACGCCAGCTCAAACGCTGGACCAAACAGTACGAGCTGACCGTGCCGCATACCCGACCCCTGCCCGGACTTGAGGCCGTCGGCGACTGGCTGCACCAGCGGCTGCCGCCGACGAGTGAAGCGACCGTTGTCCACGGCGATTACAAAGTTGACAACGTGATGTTCGGGGCGTCCACTCCGACCCGCTTGGTCGCCATATTCGACTGGGAAATGGCGACCCTGGGCGACCCGCTCTCCGACCTCGGCTGGCTGCTCAGCTTCTGGGGCCCCACCGGTGATGAGCGAGACAGCCCGGACCTGATTGACAGCAATGCCATGACCCAGTTGCCGGGTTTCTTATCCCGCGAAGAGATGGCCGCGCGCTATGCGCACCGCACCGGCCGGACCATGGAACACTTTCCCTTTTATCGTTGCCTGGCGGTCTGGAAGTACGCCATCATTCTGGAGGGCCTGTATCGGCACTCTCTCGAAGGCACCGCGGCTAATCCGAAAGCCGCCGAGTTTGCCTGGAAGGTGCCCCAACTCGTACAGCGCGCCCAGCGGATTATGGCCGAGGCCAGCTAACCCTTCCCGCTTATGCACCAAGCAGCAAGTCCTTGGCCCGGCCAAAAAGCGTCTTGACCGACGGGGCGATCAGGTCCCATTCGGGGTCGTGGCGCTTGCCGCGACGGTGCAGCATCACGTTAAAGCAACTGATCGCCCCAAAGCGGTAGCCGGCCAGGGCACGATACCAATTGATATCAGGGACTTTGCGCTGCATGCCGTCTTCATACAACGCTACGAGTTCGTCGATCGGCGGGATGGTTGAGATTGGACGGCGTTCGGCATCCCAGCTTTCCGGGTCAATAAAGACCAGCAACCAGCCGAGGTCGAGGAGATGTCCGCTGATGCCGGAAATCTCCCAATCCAGGAGGGCCACCAGTTGCTCGCCCGCGGGTTGTAAAGAGGAAACCTGTCCCGCATCTGCCGATCGAGGAAGGACAGGTTTCCTCTTTTTGTCAAACAGCAGATTGGTCCCCTGATAGTCGCCATGAAAGAGGCCGATCGGAGGGTCTGTGGGCTGGTGGGCCAGCAGGAGCGCCCGCACCTCTTCGCCCCAAGTGATCCATTCCGGCTCTGCGGCCTTGGCTAAAATGGGGTCCCAGAAGCGGATTTCTTGTTCGAGCGAGCGGGGCGCCTCCCAGCCCGCCAGTTCGGTTTCCCAATCGAGCTGGTGGACCTGGACTAAAGCCTGCACCCCTTGCCGGTAGAGCTGCGCGACCGCCTCGGCGTCCCGGCTAAACGACGCGTCGGGTTCCCAGACGTGGAAGGTGCGGCCAGGCAGACGCTCGACCATCAGGTACGGCACCTCGAACCAACGCAGGTCGTCTCCGGTCCAACGTACCTCAGGGACGGGCACTCCGTTCTTCTTGAGCGTACGCAGTAAAGGCGCTTGACGCAGGACATCGGTATTCCCGCTTTGGCGAACGCCTTTAGGTGGCAGACGCATGACCAGAGATTCGTTTTCCGCTTGGCCGTTTTTTTCATAGGTCACGGTAAAGCCAAAACTCAGCCCGGCATGGCCCGGCATGGCCTCGACCTGGTGTACGCTCGCGTCTTGTCCATAATGGCTTAGACAGAATGCTTGTAATTGTTGGGTGAGGACAGGGATCTCAACGGCCATACCACTCTCCTTGGTGCGCAGCCTGACCCTTCAATCGCTCCGGCTATCTGAGAAGGAGGGGCAAGCGTGTCTGCGCATGCAACCATATTCAAACCCAACTGCCTAGTGGGAAGTTGACGACTCCCGGTCGATTGGCCTTGACGAACCGCAGGACTCTGGCTGTAAAGGGACTGGAAGAGACGCTCCCGGCAGGGGAGAATTTGCTCACGGATGGAAGCCGTAGAGGGGGATCTATGCACTATGAGCTGACCGCTGAGGACCGTGCGGATCTCCAGGCCCGTGGAATGTTACCCGAGACGATTGCAGCCTATATTCGGCAGTTTCAGCAGGGTTTCCCTCCCATTCAGTTGGAGCGACCGTGTACGCTCGGTGATGGGATTGCCCGCATACCAGCAGAGACTGCGCGCCTGGTACAGTTGTATACCGAGGCCGCCGTCGCAGGCCGCCTGATCAAATTTGTTCCTGCCTCGGGTGCGGCCAGTCGGATGTTTCAACTTCCCCTCTCGTTTTTTCAGCAGCCGGAGTTGCTCTCGAATCAGGTGCTGGTCAGGAAAGCGGCCGAGGGCGATGCCGACTGTCAGACGTTTCAGCGTTTTCTCGGTCAGCTTGACCGCTTTGCTTTTGCCCAAGAGCTACGGATCGTCTTGAACAGAAACGGTCATACGCTGGAGGGACTCCTGAGTCAGGGGCAATATCACACGCTTCTCACCTATCTCCTTACTCCAACCGGATTGAACTATGCCAATCTGCCTAAAGGACTCGTGCCATTTCACGCCTACGGAGACCATAGCCGGACCGCTTTTGAGGAACATTTGGTTGAAGCGCTGGAGTATGTCCGAGATGCCTCCTCCGTTGCGCGGCTGCACTTTACAGTTCCCGAATCGTACCGGCAGGCCATTCAGACGTATCTTGACGGTATGTGCCACCGCTACGCCCAGCGGGGCGCTCAACTCGACATTTCATACTCTATCCAGAAGCCCGCAACCGACACCATCGCCGTGGACTTGGACAACAGCCCGGTCAGGGATAGGAGCGGTGCCCTTGCTTTTCGCCCCGGCGGACACGGTGCGCTCCTGGAAAATCTGGCCGACCTGCAAGGCGATATCATTTTTATCAAGAATATCGATAATGTCCTGCCCGACCGACTCAAGTCCGATACTTACCGGTATAAAAAACTCCTGTGCGGCTCTCTTCTCCACCTCCAGCAACAGGCATTCTTTCATATCGCGCAGCTCAAATCCTCCCTCCCCAGTGAGTCGGACGGTGCGCGTATCGCTATTGATGCTGCCCGTCGCTTTGCTCAAGATCAGCTGTCGCTTGTCTTGCCGCAAGACTTTGCGAAGACTCCCACCCCAAGCCAGCGTGCTTTTCTCATCGAGCAACTCGATCGGCCGTTGCGCGTGTGTGGGGTGGTGAAAAATACCGGAGAGCCGGGGGGAGGACCTTTCTGGGTCAGACAGGTCAACGGCACCACCTCACTCCAAATTGTCGAGGCTTCCCAAGTCGACCTGACAAACGCGGAGCAACGCGCACGCTGGCAAGCGGCCACCCACTTCAATCCGGTTGATCTCGTCTGTGGGGTGCGGGACTATCGCGGACGCCCCTTTCCGTTAGCCCAGTTCGTCGATCCTGCGACCGGATTTATCTCCGAGAAATCAAAAGACGGACGTTCCCTGCGAGCCCTCGAATTACCGGGGTTGTGGAACGGGGCTATGGCGTACTGGAATACGGTCTTTGTGGAAGTGCCGGGCAGTACGTTTCACCCCGTCAAGACGGTGATGGACCTTTTGCGCCCCGAGCATCAGCCCGCCCCTGTTCCCCCATTGACAACCCGTCTCGATTGAGACTTTGTATAGCGCCAGATTTTCTAGTCGGTTCCCATTCCACATGGTATGAGAGCCGTATTCACGCGTAACAAGGTGGAATAATTTTCGTGGCTGAACCGCCTATGATGGGACGGTCATAAGGACAGACAGCATGAGTGACGGGCCTGCCAGGCTGGAAGAATACGCGCCAGAATCTCTCCTGACGATTGACGAATACGAGCCCTATATCGGCCAGGAAGGGGTCGATGCGCTCAAGCAGCTTGCCGCTCCCGTTGAAGGGAAAGGCTGGGCAAATATCAACTCGACCTTTGTGGGCGGTGGGGTGGCGGAGATGCTGCGGAGTGTGGTTCCGCTTGCCCGCTCGCTCGGCGTCCACGCCCGCTGGTTTACCATCCAGGGCCATGAGGCGTTTTTTCACGTCACCAAGAAGTTCCACAATACACTCCAGGGCGTGGATCAACCGATTTCTCTTCAGGAACTGTTTGAAACCTATTTGGATAATCTGACCGCTCACGCTCAAAACGCCGCAATAGAATCTGATCTGATCGTTGTCCACGATCCCCAACCCGCGGCGCTGATTATGAGTGGCCTGCTCATGGGCAATGTGCTGTGGCGGTGTCATATTGACACGTCAACGCCACACCCGACGGTGTGGCGTTTCCTGGCCCCCTACCTCAACCAGTATGCGGGCGCGATTTTTACCATGCCCGAGTTTGTCGGACCGGGACTGCAGATTCCCCACTATCAGATTACGCCGTGCATAGACCCGCGGGCGAAAAAAAATCAGCAGTATACCGAAACCCGAGCCAAAGAGGTGCTCACCCCACTGTTCCAGCAACATGCCGTCGACCCGGATCGTCCGATTCTCGCCGCCATTTCACGCTATGATATCCATAAAAATCAGGCGTCTATCCTGAACGCCTTCAAGCGTCTGCGTCAGCACAAGACCTACGATCCGGCCCCCTATCTCATCTTTCTGGGTAACACCGCAACCGACGACCCCGAAGGTGAAGCCATGCTGGAGCAACTGCAAGCGCAAGCCGGCGCCGACCCTGATATCCGCTTCTGGGTCAATGTTGAAAACAACGATCAGGTCGTCGGTTCGCTGATGCGTCTGGCCCGGGGCTTCGTCCACGTCTCAACCCGCGAAGGCTTTGGCCTAGTCGTGTCCGAGGCGCTGTGGCAAGGCACCCCGGTCATTGGCTCGCGTGTCGGAGGGATTGTGCAACAGGTCGTTGACGGGCGGACGGGCCATCTGGTTGAACCCATGGACGTTGAGGCAATTGCAACGAAAATGGCTCGGATTCTTGATGAGCCAGAGCAAACGGCCCAACTCGGCAGGCAAGCCCAGGAACACGTGCGCCAAAACTTCCTGCTCCCGGAACTGGTCCGACGCTACCTGATCCTGCTCCGCTATTACACCGGAGTTGACCGAGACCACCCGACGTTTCGTCTGAACCCAACAAGTTATCGCGAAGAGCTGGCCCGCCTCCTGCCGACTGCGGCCCACGCGTAACTAGCCCGGCATCAGCCTCAGCTGCCCGGCGGGCTGTGAACACGCTCTTCACTGGTCTAGAATAGGATATATCAGTCCAGCGGCTGATCCGAAGGCGGGCGGCGAAAGGCACGGACCTGAGCACGTATGGAGACCATGCTGATCACTGGCGGAGCAGGGTTTATCGGGAGTAATCTTGTCCGCCTCGTCCTGGCCGAAACAACCGCCTCTGTCGTTATTGTTGATAAGTTGACGTATGCCGGCAGTCTGAACAATCTTGAAGACATCCTCCATAGTCCGCGCGTGACCTTTTCCCGGACCGATATCGCCGAGCGGACGGCGGTGGCGGAATTATTCCGGACATACCGGCCCCAGGCCGTGGTGAACTGTGCCGCGGAGACCCATGTGGACCGTTCCATTGACAACCCATGGCCGTTTGTTGAAACGAATCTGGTTGGGACATTTTATTTGCTGGAGGAAGCCCGAAAATATGCGGCTTCCCTGCGCGCCCCGGAACAGTTCCGTTTTTTGCACGTCTCGACAGACGAAGTATACGGCAGCCTCGGGCCGCCGGGCAGCTTTTCCGAATCCAGCCCATACGCGCCAAATTCGCCGTATTCCGCCTCAAAGGCGAGTGCCGATCATTTTGTTCGAGCCTATTACGAGACGTATGGTCTGCACACGTTGGTCACGAGTTGTTCCAATAATTATGGTCCATATCAGTTTCCGGAAAAACTCATTCCGCTGATGATTCTGAACGCCCTTGAGGGCAAACCCCTCCCAATCTATGGCGATGGACAACACGTCCGTGACTGGCTGCACGTCGAAGACCACTGTCGGGGCATCCTGCTGGCCCTGCGGCAGGGCAAGAGTGGTGAACAATATAATATCGGGGGGGAAAATGAGCGGACCAATCGCACGGTTGTGGAGCAGCTCTGTACCATTCTTGAGGAACTGCTGCCGGCCTCAAAGAACGCGGCTCTTCAGAAGCGAGGCATTCCAGCCTACTCCGACCTGATGACCTTCGTGACCGACCGCCCAGGCCATGATCGACGCTATGCCATTGATGCAACAAAAATCAGAACCCAGCTCGGTTGGCGGCCACGCTACACGTTCGAGCGTGGCCTGGCACAGACGGTCCGTTGGTATGTGGACAATCGGCGGTGGTGTGAAGCTATTGAGGCGGACAGGTATAACCGAGAGCGTCTGGGGTTAGGTGCTGCATCTCTGACAAAGGATGGATCATGAAAGGCATTATCCTCGCCGGTGGCTCTGGGACACGGCTGTATCCCATTACCCGGGCAGTCAGCAAGCAGCTCATGCCCATCTACGACAAGCCGATGATCTATTATCCGCTTTCCACCCTGATGCTGGCGGGGATTCGGCAGGTCCTGGTCATTACCACCCCGCATGAGCAGGCAGGTTTCCAGCGTCTCCTGAAAGATGGTCAGTGGCTTGGCATGGATATTAGCTATGCGACACAGCCTCGCCCCGAAGGTATTGCCCAAGCCTTCCTGATTGGCCGTGATTTCATTGGTAGTGACGCGGTTGCGCTTGTTCTCGGCGATAACATCTTCTATGGCCACGGCTTTCCGGACTCGCTGCGTGTCGCGACCCAGCGGACGAGAGGGGCGACCATTTTTGCCTATCAAGTCCGCAACCCGGAACAGTACGGGGTCGTGGAATTCGACGCCCAAGGCCGGGCCATCGGTCTCGAAGAGAAGCCGGCCAAACCGCGCTCAAGCTACGCTGTCACCGGTCTCTATTTCTATGACAATCAGATTGTCTCCCTTGCCGCAGACCTCAGGCCCTCACGCCGGGGCGAATTGGAAATCACGGATGTGAATCGGGCCTATCTCCGCCTGGGAGGTCTGCATGTGGAAAAACTCGGTCGAGGCATCGCCTGGTTGGATACCGGAACCCATGAGTCACTGCTCCACGCCTCGAATTTTATTCAAGCCCTGCAAGACCGGCAGGGCCTGATGGTCGCCTGTGTCGAAGAAATCGCCTACACCATGGGGTATATTTCCGAAACGGAAGTGCTCCAGCAGGCTAAGAGCATGAAGGGCAATGCTTACGGTCAATATCTCTTCCGTTTGATTCAGAATGAATCCTCATGAAGAGAGCAGACATGCGCTTTCTCCCGACCAGACTCCCCGGCGTGACTGTGGTTGAACCGGACGTGTATCACGATGCCCGCGGCTTCTTTCTCGAAACCTACCATGCCCGTATCTATCAAGAGGGGGGGATCAAGGCGGCCTTTGTTCAGGATAACCATTCTCAATCATCGTATGGCACGCTCCGCGGACTCCACGCCCAGATTCAGCATCCTCAAGGAAAGCTGATACGAGCCTTGGAGGGTGAAATTTTTGACGTGGCGGTGGATATTCGACGAGGATCAGCAACCTTTGCCCAATGGACAAGCGTCGTCCTCTCAGCAAAAAATTTTCGCCAGCTCTATATTCCCCCTGGTTTTGCCCATGGCTTTGCTGTCCTGAGTGAACGCGCTCAAATTGTCTATAAGTGTACGGATTTTTATGATCCGAATGATGAAATTTGCCTGGCCTGGAATGATCCAGACATTGGCATTGAGTGGCCAGTGAAGAAGCCGCTGCTCTCAGCAAAGGATGCGGCCGCACCACTCCTTCGGGATATTGAAGAATCCTTACCCCTCTTTCAGCCAGAGCCAGAACCGGACTGAAACGGCACGGACGAGAGCAGGGGCATGTGCTCCACTTCCCTCCCCTCCAAACGGACGAAACAAGGGGAGGCAACATCCCATGGATTTATTGATATATCCCTAGAAGCTTCCCCTCTTGTCGCTGGTCTCTCTATCGGAAGCATATGCCATGGGATATTTTGACGCCTGCCTGCTTGCTGTCCTGCAAGGCTTAACTGAGTTTCTGCCTGTTTCTTCTTCCGGCCATCTCGTCCTTGTCCAATATTTCTTTGGTGGTTCAGGAGGAATTGATCTCCGGTATAACATCGCCCTTCATGTTGCGACCGCAGTCGCGCTCCTGACCTATTTCCGTCACGACATTTACGGACTCTATACCGGCCTCTTCCGTGCCGTATCTCCTTCGCCGAGCATTTTTTCCGGGCGCGAAAGACAAACCGTTGTCCATATCGTTCTGGCCTTGATCCCGACCGCCCTCCTCGGGCTGTGTATCGATACCTTTTTCATTTCCTTCTTTATCCGTCCCGATGTCGTCGGCTGTATGCTCCTCCTGACGGGCTGCTTTCTCTGGTGGGGAAAGGGACAAGAAGTCCATAATCCAACAACGCAGATGCGCGCCCGCCACGCGCTCGTCATCGGTATCCTTCAGGGCATCGCCGTTATCCCAGGCATATCTCGTTCTGGAGCGACGATTACGGGGGGGATGCTCCTTGGCCTCAAGAGGGAACTCGCGGCGCGCTTCTCTTTGCTTATCGCCATTCCGGCTATTCTTGGGGCAACCCTGCTGGAAGTTGCAAAGCTGGAGGAGCAGGCTCTCCCGCCACTCGGGCCCTATGTTGCAGGTATGGTTGTCGCCGGCAGCGTCGGCTATGCGGCGATTGCTCTCATCCTCCGCCTCGTCCAACAAGAGCGGTTTCACCTGTTTGCGTGGTATGTATGGCCCCTCGGTGGTCTGGTGAGTATCGGCTATCACCTGCTGGGGTAACCGTTGTCAAGTGAGGCAGCCTGCTGCCTGCCGGAAGTCCCGCAGTCGAGGACGAACGAGGTTATTCTTCCGTCTTGATAATGGTGGGGGGGAGAGTGTCCGCCGCCGCACCAATACGAATGATGAGCGTCCCGCCTTGGTGTTTGCGCCCACCGACAAAAAGCATGCCGCGATTCGGAATTGACAGCAGCGTGCTCATCAGCGGAGAAGGAGAGGCGCCTTCCATCAGCATCACGTGAAGTGCAATCTGTTCATTCACATACTCTTTTGGAACGACCTGGAGAAACCGTCCACCGGGCAAAGAGAAGTTTACCTGCTTACCAAACTCGACTTTGCGACGCTCCTCCTGGACCAGGCGATAGGCAGAATAGCGGAAGGCCAAAAGCTGAGAGCGCATCCCGGTCAGACGATTATCAAATTCTTGTGAGGCGTCGGTTGCCAGGACGGTCTCAACACGAATATGCACCATATCTCCTGCGGCAACTGAGGCGATGCACAGGAAAAACACGAGGGTGGCTGGCACGGAAAAGGACAGGTGGCGCATATTCATGGCAGCTCTTCCCCCAGTGTCTCATCGACCCAGATGACTGTGGCATTGCTCGTCGGCTCGTTCCAGACCAGGACGGTCGAGGTCGCGGAAAGAGATTCGATCTGCGCTTGGTTGTTGAGGGCTACTCTCACCGGCTTCTTGGCAGCCGGAATCTGCACAGCGCCTCTCGAAGTGGGGAGCTGCGTGGAGACAGCCGCGGTAAAGAGACACAGCCCCACAGCCGTTGCCCACGCCGGAATATGCCACGAAAAGGGGGCGTGCCACTGCATACGCCAGAGCCGAAAACGACTCGCCCACTGACTCGTCAGAGATGCAGGTTGAGCGGCTATTCCCTGCTCAATCTGCGGCCAGAAATCCGAGAAATCAACACGAGCGACTTCCTCGTCGAGGGTCTGACTCAGCGCCTCGTGCGTGCGTTCGAGCAGTTGCAGCCGGTGGGTGCACTCCGGACAATCGGCGATCTGGGAAGTGGCTCCGTCCCGCCGAGCCTCGTCAAGCTCGTTGTCATACACAAGGGAAATGAGTTGTGAGGGGTGAGAACAACTCGCCATATGCTGCGCTGTCCTGATTAACGAGCTTCCCACCTGACGGTGCGGGGAAAGGCGGGAGGCGGTGTCTGACAAGAGATACGAATCATAGGTCGGAAGTCTTGGTTAGAGGTCGTGCCCTAGGCGCTTTTGCAGCCTTTTTCTTGCATAGTGCAGGCGGCTCATTACCGTTCCCCTGGAACACTGCAACACCTGACTGATCTCTTCGTACGACAGCCCTTCGACGGCCCGTAGTAATATGACCGCTTTATGGGCAGGCGTCAACTCGTTAATAGCGGCCCGGATCTGCTGTCCCAGTTCACGCTCGGCAACGAGATCTGAAGGGTTAAGGCCGTGCGTATCTGGAATACTCTCAACCCAATCGTCATCGTCATCTCCCCTTGACTGATGTCGCTCGAACATTGAGCGTCGGCTACGCTGGCGCTGGCGGTCAATAGATAGATTTACAATGATTCGATACAGCCAGGTGTAAAAACTGGACTCTTCTTTAAACTTGCTGATACTCGTAAAAACCTTGGTGAACGCTTCTTGGGCGACCTCAAGGGCATCCTCACGGTCGTGGAGCATTCCCAGCGCAATTGCCACCGCCTTTCGCTGATACCGCTCAACCAGTTCTTGAAACGCCTGACGGTCATCCTGCTTGCAGCGCCGGACGAGTTCCCAATCGCTTACTTCCACCGTTTTCCAGCATCCTTAGGGTGAGACGTGAAAGGAGACATGACTATTCAGCACACGGTCGCAAAAAAACATGAAGGTGTATTCCGGACCATAGTATCGAGCCCGCCTCTTTCCTAACAGACCCTTGGCCACTGGACAGAAAAAATGAAAGGGGCGTGAATGTCGCCGGGGTTTCCACGTCCAACAGCGGCAGGTGCAGCCCCCGTGCCCATGGTCAACTTGACAAGAAGGGAAACCAGTCTTAAAAATTCCTGCCAAAAGTGAATTTTCGTCATCCCGTGTATTGCCCATTCTCAGGCGTAACAAGACCATGATAGAAGTACAAAATCTTACCAAACGCTACGGCGACTTGACCGCGGTGTCTGATATCTCCTTCCAGGCTGAGTCCGGTCAAATCCTCGGATTTCTCGGACCGAACGGTTCTGGGAAAACCACGACCATGCGCATTATTACGGGCTTTATGCCGGCAACAGCGGGAACCGTCAAAGTCGCGGGATTCGATATCTTCGATGAGTCCTTTGAGGCCCGTAAACGGATCGGGTATCTCCCGGAATCCCCGCCGCTCTATGACGATATGACGGTCACCGCGTATCTGCGTTTTGTCGCCCGCATCAAAGGCATGGCTCGTGCGGATATACCGGACGCTCTGGACCGTGTTCTGGAACGCTGTGGCCTGACCGATGTCGCGTACCGGGTCACCGGCTATCTTTCAAAAGGCTATCGGCAACGGGTAGGACTGGCCCAAGCGATTATCCATAATCCGAGCGTTCTCGTTCTGGACGAGCCAACGGTCGGCCTCGACCCGCAGCAGATTATTGGTATCCGATCCTTGATCAAGGAGCTTGCCGGCGAGCATACCGTTATCCTGTCCACGCATATCCTGCCCGAAGTCGCTCAGGTGTGTGAGAAAGTCGTGATCATTAACGCCGGAAAAGTCGTGGCCGAAGATATGCTTACAAACCTCGCCCAAGATCAGACGCTCGAAGACGTGTTTCTCAAAGCCATTGCACAGGAAGAGCCGGGAGCGGCGGAAACGGCGGAGGAGGCCGCGGAATGAGAAACGTATTCACCATCATTCGTAAAGAGCTGCGGGCGTATTTTGTCTCGCCCATTGCCTACGTTGTCCTGACCGGATTTCTCTTGTTGGGCGGCTGGTTTTTCTTTAACCTGCTCTCCCGCTTTAATGTGTTGCTCAGTATTTATACTCAGCTTCAGCAGGGAGCGGCAGATCAGCTGAATCTGAACGAGTTTGTCATTGCCCCGCTGATGCATAACCTGTCTATCGTGCTGGTCATTCTCGTTCCTATGATCACGATGCGCGCCTATGCGGAAGAAAAAAAGGGCGGCACCTACGAACTCCTGCTGACCTCTCCGCTCCGCACAGGCGAGATTGTGTTAGGCAAATTCCTGGCCTCGTTTCTGTTCATCTGCATCATGCTTGGCCTGACCGGGGTATACCCGGCGGTGCTGATTGCGTTTGGCAACCCGGAGATTGGAGTCCTGCTCGCCGGCTATCTCGGCTTGTTGCTGCTGGCGACTTCCTTTGTCGCCGTCGGACTCCTCACCTCGTCGTTTACCGAAAACCAGATCATAGCCGCAGTGAGCGGGCTGGTAGCCACTCTGCTGCTGTATATTATCGGCTGGCCAGCCGATACTGCCGGTGAGGTGCTCGGACCCCTCTTGCGCTATTTATCCGTCACTGAACACTTTGCCGAAATGGTCAACGGCCTCATCGACACCCAAGATTTGGTGTACTTCGCCAGTCTGATCCTGCTGTCCTTATTTTTGACCCAGCGTTCGGTTGAATCGCTGCGCTGGAGGTAGTGCTATGGCGCGTCTTGGTTCGTTTTACGGGGTGGTCGGGGTCATTCTGCTGTTGTTTGCCGGAGTGGCCTATTTTCTGACTCGCCATTTTTCCGCCTATGTCCTCGTTCACACCCTGACCGGTCTCGTTGCCGTGATCGGCGCACTCGTCTCGTCCAGAGGGTCGGTCAAAACCTTTCTTGGTGAGCGCTCGACTAAATACGGAGCCAGCGCCGCGGTCTATTCTCTGCTCTTTATCGGGATCCTTATCCTGGTGAATTATCTGTCTACCCGTCACCATCACCGTTTCGATCTGACTGAGGCCAACGTCTATAGCCTGTCTCCACAGTCAGAAAATGTGCTCCGCCAGTTGGATAAAAAACTGGAAATTGACGCCTTTGTCCAAGCCGGCTCGGATCCGCAGCTGCGCGAACTGCTGAGCAGCTACGAGTATGAGTCGGACAAGATTGCCTCGCGGATCATCGACCCTGACCAGCGACCGGACTTGGCCGAGCGATTCCAGGTCACCACGATTCCGACCATTGCGTTGCGGTATGGAGACCAGACCAATCTGATTAACAAAACAACCGAAGAAGACCTGACCAACGGCATCATCAAAATCTCCCGTCCGGACAAGAAAACCGTGTACTTTCTCGAGGGGCACGGCGAGCCCAGCAGCCAGGATATTCAGGATGCCGGGAGTTATGGGCAACTCAGGACGGCGCTTGAAAATGAGGGCTATACCGTCAACACGCTGGTCCTTGCGCCGGATACATCCGTGCCGGAAGAGGCCAATCTGCTGATCGTTGCCGGCGCGCAGCGTTCCCTCCTCGCGCATGAGACCCAGCTGATCGATGCCTATTTGAAAAAAGCCGGCGCGGCCCTCTTCCTGCTCAATCCGCGCGCAACGCCGGAATTGGTTCCATATCTGGCCCAGTGGGGGATTCGGGTCGGCAACGATGTCATTGTGGATGAACAACTCCAGCTGTTGCGCGGCCGGACGTTTACCCTGACCCCCTTGGCCCAGACCTATGGGGAACATCCGATCACCGCGGACCTGAGCCGGCGCGGCTCGGCGGCGCTGACAACCTACGGCATTTCCCGCTCGGTTGAGGCGGACGCCGACAGCCGGGCGGGAATCACCTCAGTCGGCTTGGTCAAGACCGGCCCGAACGCCTGGGCGGAAACCGACCTTGAGGAGGTGTTCCAAAACCAAAGCGTGCGGCTCGACGATCATGACCGCAAAGGCCCTATCTCGCTGGCTACCGCAGTCACAGCGGAGCTGAAAGAAATGGATCAAGAGCTTGAGGATACCGCCCGGATGGTGGTCTTTGGCAATGCCGGTTTTGCCAACAACCAGTTTCTTGGTCAGTATTTTAACCGAGACCTGTTGCTGAACACCGTGAGCTGGCTCGTCGGGGAAGAAGAGCTGATTTCTATCCGTCCCCGGACGATTCGCGCCTCACGCGTTCAACTCACCGCCGACCAAGGAACGACGGTCTTTTATCTGTCCGTTCTGATTCTGCCCGAGATATTGCTCATTGCCGGGCTCGCCACGTGGTGGCGACGGCGGTAATCGGCCTATCTCTCCTCTTCGCGAGTTATGAGTGTACCACGAACGATTCTCATGCTGGTCGTCCTCCTGGGTCTGGGAGCGTATGTCTATTTTATTGAGCTGCCAACAGCCAAACAAGAAGCCGAAAAACCGACGATTTTGACGTTTGAGAAGGAGAAGGTGGATACGCTGACCCTGATCTATCCCGAGCGAGAAATCCGCCTCCAACAGACCGCAGCGGGTGAGTGGGATATTACGGCTCCCATTCAGGCGAAGGCCGACGATACTGCGGTGAATAATATGCTGACCACCGTAGTAGACGAAGAGGTCACCCGCAGTCTGACCCCCGAAGAGCCAGTCAATCTCGCCTTGTACGGCCTGGCCCAGCCGCCCGTCGTTCTGCGTATTGCTCTGCAGGATGGCACGACACTGCCAGAGGTGTCGATTGGCAAAGACACGCCAGTCGGGTTTTCTGCCTACGTTCAGAAAGAAGGTGATCCACAGCTCCATCTCACTCGCCAGGCGTTTCGCTTGGGACTCACCAAAGAAGTCAAGGAGCTGCGAGACAAGACGGTGCTGCCGTTTGAGAAAGGCAAGGTCACCCGGATAGCCATCAACACCGCTGAGACAAGCATTGTGCTGGGCAAGACGGATGATGGTTGGGCGTTTGAAAACCGTGCTTCACACGCGGTCGATACGACCGCCGTCCAAACCTACCTCTCGACCCTGGAAGGGGTGCGGGCGGAAGACTTCGTTGAGCAACCGTTGCTCGACCTGTCAGCCTTTGGGCTTGATCCGGCTCAACTGACTGTTTCGCTCCACCTTGGGGAAGACGCAAAACGGACACTATCGGTTGGAGACGAGAAAAGCGTGGATGCTGGGACAACGCAACGTTACCTCAAGCGTGACGACGGAGAAACGCTCTATCTGGTGCGGGCGGCTCTGCTGAAAGACCTGAGTAAGTCAGTCACCGATTTTCGAGATAAGAGCGTCATCAGCATACCGGAAGGGAAAATTACCCAAGTCGTGGTCACACGCGAGGGGGGAGAGGGGTTTACGCTCTCACGAGGGGAAGGGAACACGTGGGAAATTGACAGAAAATTGGAAGGAACGCTCAAGACGGCAACCCTCAGCCAATTTGTCGCTGACCTGCGAGAACTGCGTGGATTTGAAATCGCCGCGGATAACCCGGAAGACTTGAGTCTGTATGGACTCGACCAGCCAGCCCTCACCCTTGTTGCCACAGATGAGGCGGGTGAAAAACTCGCGACCGTCTTTCTCGGTCAGACAACCCAAGAAGAAGCGGAAAAGCATTTTGCCATGCAGGGGGGGAGAGCGACTGTCTTTGCCCTGCGGGATTATGTTTTTTCCCGGTTCGATAAGAATCCGGAAGATTTTTGGGAGAAGCCGGAGCCGGAAGAGGGGAGTGTGGAGACAACACCCGCCTCAGAGTACGGGGAAGAGGCGGATGTTCAAGAAGAAGTGCTGGAATGAGCAATCGTTCTCGCAAGTAGGGGGTGGCTCACATCCATGAGCAATCCCCTCACCCGTAGCAGCCCACTAATTTTCAATCACCACTTCAACCCGGCGGTTTTTGGCTCGACCGGCTGAGTTATCTGAACCATCGGGGTTGGTATTGGGTGCAACCGGATACCGCTCGCCGTAGCCCGTTGTTGTCACCCGGGCCTGGTCGACCCCCGATGTCGTCAAGGCACCGGCGACACTGGCGGCCCGGCTTTCAGACAAGAGTTGGTTTGCTTCTTCGCTGCCAATAGCGTCGGTATGCCCCTCAATCGATACCCGTCGTCCCTGAGCCTGATTATTCAGCACATCAGCAATACCCTGGACTCGACTCTGCGCATCACCAGTCAAATCAGACCGCCCGAATTCAAACAAGACATCCGGAAGATTGACCACCACACCGCGCTCGGTCTCACGCGCCTCAAGATTGCGTCGCTTGAGTTCTTCAAGCAGTTGGCGGTTGCGCGCTATCTCTTGGCGTTGCCGCTCAATTTGCTGCTGGTTCGCCGCGAGTTCAGTGTCACGTTTCTGAAATCGATCACCAGCGACGGCCCCGGTGACACCCCCTAGCGCCCCACCAATGGCGGCCCCGGCCCCTGGATTGCCAACCGCAGCGCCAATAATCGCACCGGTGGCGGCCCCGAGACCCGCACCCCCCAGCGTAGCCTTCTCTCGGGTCGACAGGGGCTGCGCACAGCCGACCACAAAGACTAGTATGAACGTCAGCAGAGGAAGGACAGTCTTGCTCATAGCCAACTCCGGTTTAGTATTCTTGTTGTCGCTTGAGTTCTTCGAGCTCCTGCCGCTGCTGCTCGAGCTCCCGCTGCTGCCGCTCAAGCTGAAGCTGCTGGTTCTGCTGCTGAGTTTCTTGACTCTGCATTTTGTCACCAGCGACGGCCCCGGTGACACCCCCCAGCGCCCCACCAATGGCGGCCCCGGCCCCAGGACTCCCAACAACGGCCCCGATGATTGCACCAGTTGCGGCACCGAGTCCTGCACCCCCCAGCGTAGCCTTCTCTCGGGTTGAGAGGGGTTGAGAGCAGGCGCTCACAAGAAATGCTACCAGCACCAGGACACCGCCCCATCGGATTCCACTCTTCGTATACATCTCAGACCTCCCAGACTACGATCTTCTCTCAGGCTTTCTCTGAATATCGAAACAAATCCTGACCCTTTCCACCTTAATCGGCCCCTGGTAGCGGGTCAATATCACAAGGGGAAATCGCATGGGATTCGGCAGTTATGACGCCGCAAGGCGGCCCATCACATCCCGTGCTAACGGACGGAAAGGGATCAATCACTGAGTAGCAGTTAGGCAGACTCACGTTGTACGCCAACCGTCAGGTTCGCGCCATCAATATCTACACTCTGGACCTGATCTCCACTTGGTTCGCAATGCACCAGGGCGTGGGCGAGGGTCTCTTGTTGGATATAGGTTTTGTGTTGCGTAATGGCATCATGTAAACGTCCATCCGCTTCATAGGTTACGGCAATACGGTCTTCTACTTGATAGCCAGCTTCCTTACGAAGCTGCTGAATATAATGCACAACCTCACGTGCCAACCCTTCCGCGATCAGACCGTCGTTTAGGTCGCACGGAAAATCGATAGAGATGAATCGATCTGAACGGACATCCGGCAACCCTTCACGCGCGTGGCGCAGGATCTGAATCTCCCCGGGTTGGAAGGCATCCCCATTGAGTTGAATCGGGTCTCCCGCCTCAAGTATGAGCATCTGATCGATAGTCAGATCGGTAATCCGTTTGCGAATCTGCCCAAAGGATTTTCCAAAGCGCGGGCCGAGGACCTGCGCGTTCGGCTTTGCGCTGAGCGTGACTTTCTCAGCTTCCGCCGTGCTGTAGACGATCTCTTTGACGTTCAATTCTTCCTGTATATAGCCTTCCAAGGGGCGCAGTTCATCAAGAATCCCTTGTTGACGATGGAGGACCGTCAACGTTTGGAGCGGGATGCGCACTTTGACCTTCCGTTCGTTCCGCAAGCTCCGCCCGAGCAAGATCACCCGCTGCATCCGGGTCACGGCATCTTCGAGCCGGGTATCCACCTGACTTTCATCGTAATCGGGAAACGGTTCGAGATGCACGCTCTCTTCCGCTCCAGTTTCTTGAAGCGTGACCAGATTCGTATAGATGGCGTCCGCCAGAAACGGCGTAAACGGGGCCATGAGCTTGGAAAATGTCAGCAGGACATCGTACAAAGCCTGATAGGCACACTGTTTGTCGGCCGCGTTGTCCTCGCTCCAAAAGCGGCGCCGGTTGAGGCGGACGTACCAATTGGTCAGCTCGTTGAGAAAATCAAGCAAAGCAGGAACCACATTGTACAGCCGATACTGCTCCATCTCGGTACTGACCCGGCGAATGAGGGTCTGTTTGCGCGAAAGAATCCAGCGATCCAGAATATTTGGCGAAGCCGCCTCCGGCGCGTGGGACGGGCGCCACTCGTCAACCAGGGCATATGTGACAAAGAATTTATAGGCGTTCCACCAGGGCAGGAGCAGGCGGCGGACCGTATCCCGTACGCCGCGCTCACTGAAGCGCAGTTCCTCGGCCCGGACCAGGGGCGAGTTGATCAAGTAGAGGCGCAGAGCATCGGCTCCATGCTCGGCCAGCATCTCTTCGGGCTCAGGATAGTTCTTGAGCCGCTTGCTCATCTTCTTGCCGTCTTCGGCCAACACCATCCCGTTGACAACAACGTTGTAGAAGGCCGGCTTGTCAAACAGCGCGGCAGCGACGACCGCCAGGGTGTAAAACCAACCCCGGGTCTGGTCCAGCCCTTCGGCAACAAAGTCCGCGGGAAACACCCGTGAGAACTGCTCCGCGTTCTCAAACGGATAGTGGATTTGTGCATAGGGCATCGAGCCACTCTCAAACCAGCAGTCGAACACCTGCGGCACCCGTCGCATGACACCGTTCCCGGTTGAATCGGGAAACGTCAGGTCATCGACAAATTCGCGATGGAGATCAGTGACCCGCGTTCCGGTCCGCTCGGCGAGTTCATCAATGCTGCCCAGACACACGACTTCGGAGCCGGTATCGTTTTTCCAGATCGGCAGCGGTGTCCCCCAGTACCGATTACGGCTAATCGCCCAGTCGCGTGCGTTCTCCAGCCAGTTTCTAAAGCGTCCGTCCCGCAGATGATCCGGGACCCAGGCCGTCAGCTGATTATTGTTCACCAGCCGCTCCCGAAGGGCTTCAACCCGCACAAACCAGGTCGTGACGGCCTTATAGATAAGCGGGGTATCGCTGCGCCAACAGAAGGGATAACTGTGCTGGATCGTGCCCTGGTGAACGAGTTGTTTTGTCTGTTTGAGCTGCTGGATGATTTTGGGGTCGGCTTCTTTGACGTGCAGGCCCGCAAAATCCCTGACATCCGTGGTAAACCGACCGTCATCATCAACCGGGTTCACCAAGGGGATCCCCGCCTTCTGGCAGGCATAAAAATCCTCTTCCCCAAAAGCCGGGGCCATATGGACGATGCCGGTCCCGTCTTCGGTGGTCACATGCTCGGACTCGATGACCCGAAAGGCGCCGGCCTCCTTCTGATCGACAAAATAGGGAAACAGCGGGGTAAACGTCCGGCCGGCGAGGTCTTTGCCCTGATAGCGGGCCTCAATGGTGTAGCTGTCCTCCTTGGGAAAGTAGGTCTTGAGCCGGGCCTCGGCCATAATATAGCTGACCTTATCCACGTGGTCGCGGACTTTCACATAGTCGATGTCAGAGCCGACGGCTAAGGCCAGATTCGACGGCAGGGTCCAGGGTGTAGTGGTCCAGGCAATAAAAAAGACCTGCTCTTCGCCTTCGGCTGCAAAGCGCACTGTGATGGCCGGGTCTTGGACGTCTTTATAGTTCAGGTTGGCTTCGAAATTGGACAGCACGGTTCCCAGCCGGGTGGAAAACGGCACAACTTTATAGCCTTCATAAACCAGGTCCTGGTCCCACATCTGCTGGAATACCCACCACACCGTCTCCATAAAGGAGGCGTCCATGGTCCGATAGTCATTCCGGAAATCGACCCAGCGGCCCATCCGCCGTACCGTTTTTTCCCACTCCTGGGTGTAGCGCAGGACAATCTTCCGGCACTCCTTATTAAAATTGGCAATCCCGAATTTTTCGACCTCGGCTTTGCCACTCACCCCCAGGGCCTGCTCGATTTCCATCTCGACCGGCAGACCGTGGCAGTCCCAGCCAAAGCGACGCTCCACATGCCGCCCGTGCATGGTCCAAAAACGAGGGATAATGTCTTTAATCGTCCCAGCTAACAAATGTCCGTAGTGCGGGAGTCCAGTGGCAAAGGGCGGACCGTCATAGAAAATAAAGGGTGGTTGCGCTTGGGTTTTGGCCAAGGTCTTCTGAAAAATATCGTTCTTGTCCCACGCCTGTAGAACCGCCAGTTCGACCTCAGCCAGCTTCACGTTTTCCGCAACCGGTTTCATCTCGTCGTCTTCCTTACCTGAACAGTAGATTTGTCATCTAGGCTACCGATTGGGATATCATTTTGCTAGAGGGCAGCGGGCGGGCTTGACCCTGCGTCACAGAAGGGCCATGAATAGACCATCACGATCATGGGGGAACGTGCGGATGGGCAAACGGATGATGGTCAACTTCGGCAAGGCAGGCTTTCCGCAGTACGAAGAGGTTGAAGAGGAAGGCATGGCAAAACCCTGTGCGATGGGTCTGCCGTGGGTGAATCCCGATACCGTCAGAACGCTGGAGTTGAGACAGGTCAGACGGACTGGGCCTCGGGGGGAAACCCTGGAAACTGCCGAAACGCCGCAAGAAGCAGCGCCCGAATCTCACCAATAAATCGTCTAGTCTCGGGGGAGACGCTTGGCTGGACGCCTTGTTTGCTGGGAACGCCGCTTCTCTGGCGGCTGGGAGGCAACAGCGAAATCCGGATCACCGTCCGGGTCTAACAAGGGATGCTGATGGAGCCGCACACCAAAAAAATAACAACAGGATTGGCTGTCAAGATTATTATCGAAGGTGCGCTGCTGGCCGTCCTCAAAGTCCACCCGCGCTAGACAGGTTCCACCGTCCAGGGTCGAGGTCATTTCCTCAACCACCTTGCCCGTGCCCCATTCTTCGTAGCGACGATGAATCACGTAATCTCCGACCCGGAGATACAAGCGGTGTCTGGCAGACATACGGCAGCCTTACGGGAAGTCGGATTACTATTTTAGGGGTTGTAGCTGAAAACACGCGACGATGGAAGCAAGCGAGGAAAAAGCGACAGAGAGGTCCACACCAACGATTCATGTCGGAAGACCGCTATCCCGCAGAACAGCTGCCCTCCTCCGGTAGGGGGTGCGGAAAGAGACATGCTTCGCCCAGGCTGCAAGCGGCAGGCCCCTTATCCCAAACTGCTCTGCCAGAGCGGCTCGATTCTGTATTTTCCTGAGATCCAGGGAAACCGTATCACTGCCTATCACAACGATATTGCCGCTCGGTACCGAGCCGGCAATCGTATAACGGAAGGCCGCACCAAACGTCTTGCGCGCGGCGTCATATATGGGTGTAGAAGCGTGCAGGTTGGAAACGACCAAGCCGTGGGGACCCAGGCATGCGCGGCACTCGGAGTAGAAGTCATAGGTCAAAAGATGAGGAGCCACTCCTTCGGCTTGGTACGCGTCCAGAATAATAAGATCGTACGTCGTCCCAGCCGCGAGTGTGCGTATATGTGATCTACCATCGGCAATCACGATGCGCTGACGCTCATCCGGGCAGAACCCAAAGAAGCGGGCGGCAAGGTCAACCACAAGAGGGTCAAGCTCGACGGTCTCCAGTTGGGCGCTTTCAAAAACATGGTGCAATACCATTTGCAGCCGTCCACCCCCAAGGCCGATACAAAGAATACGCTGAGGCTGAGGACACCACGCCAAGGACAACAACATTGCCTGGGTGTAAGGGGAGAGGAGGTCCAACGGAGAGAGCGGGTCGAGCCGAGATTGGACTTCCTCGATATGACTCTGCTGGTGTCGATAGCAGAGCAGAAGCTGATTGTGCTTTCTCCGGACGACAATATGGTTGTAGGCAGATTGTCGCTCAAAAAGGATGCCCTGCGGAGAGTGACGGAGTGGAGCGAGGTGATGGGTGATGGCCGCCAGATTGTGTTCTTGCCAGGGAGACATGCCTGAGTGTGGATGTCGGACCTGGAGGAAGGCGGGGTTGCGCGTCCCTCTCCTCCCCGAGTCTCTATCGACTCTGGGTTGCAATGGCCAGACGGCCGAGCCCTTCGGTACGCGCAAGGTCCATGACCTGGACGACCCGGTTATGGGTGACATCGCCGTCCGCTCGAATGACAAGCGTCACGTCCGCGCCCTGGAGCTTTTCGGCTTTGAAACGGGCTTCGAGTTCTTCAATCGTCGTCGGTGTCTCACCTAAGAAGAGCTGGCCATCCTTCTTCAAGCTCACACTCAGGCGCTTTTTTTCAACCGGAGGTTTTGCGGATGCAGCCTTGGGCAGGCTCACATCGACCTGCCCTTCACGGGTTTTCTGAAAGGTTGCCAGAAAACTGAAGGTGATGAAGAAAAAGATGAACATATTGATGACGATATCAGTCAGCGCCAGGGGCTCCATACTCGTCAAGATTTTCGCCTTCCGTTTAAACTGCATGACGGGCGGGCTCCTGTAACGGCACGGCCTCCGGGAGGGATTCTTGCGCGGTCGTCCCGGTCAGGGTATCGAGGAGTTCTTCGGTGCGCGTCTCGGTCAGACGGGTCAAACGCTGTATGCGCGAGGTCAGGTGGTTGTACAAAAGATAGTAGGGGATGGCGACCGTCAGTCCTGCCGCCGTGGTCAACATGGCTTTATAAATACCGCCGGCCAGAACGCCAACGGTAATCTGGTCGCCCAGCGTCTCCCAACTCATAAAGGCCTCGACCAGGCCAATAATCGTACCCAAGAAGCCCAGCATGGGTGCGACTCCGACCACACTTGCCAGGGCTGTCATATACGCCTCTAGCCCGGCCACCACCTCGCCTCCGAATCGTTCCAGGCGTCGGGTCAGCTCCGTCCGTTCCTCAAGGCGATACAGGAAGGCCGCCTCGAACAGTCGGCCGAGCGGCGTGTTGTGCTCGCGGCAGACCTGGAGGACCGCGTTCAGGGTGCCGTCTTGGTCGAGATTCCCTCCAGACCCCTGAATGAGTAGATGCAGGCGCTCGCACAGCCGATTGAGTTGCGTTCGAAACCGCGCCAAGCCCCAAAACTTCGCAAGGACAATAGCCAGCGCGAAAATGGACAGGGCGATAATGAGATACATGATATTCCCGCCCTGGCCGATAAAATACAGAATTCCTGGAGAATCCACCTGTGTTGGCATAGCGCGGTATATGTAGCGGAGTTCCCCTCTGAGGGGAAGGGTAGTGGAGAAAGGAAAAGCCCAGCTGAGACCTTTCCTTTTTTTTATCCGACTGGTAAGTCGCGGAGAACTACCGGGAGTCAATACGCAATGGGAAGCATAGTCGCAACAGTGGACATCGAAAATTTCTCCGAAACCGGTCCGTCCATGAAACTGGACGCCCTCGTTGATACCGGAGCAAGCTATCTCACCCTACCGTCACACTGGAAGAGTCGGTTTGGCGCGTTTGCTTCGGAGGAGACGGTTGAACTGCAAACAGCGATGCAAGAAGTCGTTCAAGGAACAGTCTGCGGTCCGGTAAAAATAACCGTAGAAGGATTTCGATCCATTTACAACGAAGTGCTGTTCAGAGACATGAAGCCGGAGAACGGCGAATACGAGCCATTACTGGGCTATATCGCGCTTGAGCAATGCGGAGCGGCTGTCGATATGCTTGGCCACAGGCTGGTCCCGGTAAAATATATGGACGCGAAATAGCGCAAAACGATGTGAACAAGGAAACGTTATGGCTGTTCCAGCAGCAAAACCACTACTCTCTGAGCACGACTACCATGCGTGGCTCCTCGAACAGGCGGCCCGTCTTCGGGCTCGCCAGTTTGACCAGATTGATCATGAGGTGCTCGCGGAGGAGTTGGAAGACATGGGGCGGAGTGAACGGCGCGCGGTCGAAAGTCATCTGAAGAATCTACTCATCCACCTTTTGCAATGGGCCAAGCAAAAGCAACGGCGCTCAGGAAGCTGGCGAGACAGTATTGACAATGCACGAGATGCGCTTGCCGACTTGCTCCAAGACAGTCCCAGTCTGCGCCCCCAGCTCCCAGCATTTGTCAAGCGTCAATATCCCCGTGCCCGCCGGAGCGCCGCTAACCAAACCGGTCTGACAGTTGCGCGCTTTCCTGCATCCTGCCCTTTCCGCTTGGAAGAAATCCTTGACGCTGAGTTCTTTCCGGAGACTCTGCGGAGAGGGGAAAACCTGCGGCGCGCTTCTCGGGGATCGTAGATTCATGAACAATTGAGGCTACTATGGCTGCTTACAAGAATTTCATTAAGGATTTTCCAAAACGATGTCGTCGTGGCGAAGTTCCGCTCACTGCTTACTCAAAAATCCTCAGGGGGAACGACGTACTATTCTCGTTATAAGCCGACTATCGATTTTGAAGGGAAAAAATACGTCGTTGGATTCTCAACGGAAGCGCTCAAACGGACATGCGAACGAAGAGGGATGGACCCGCTGAGATACGCCGATTTGGGAGAGGCGTATGCATACATGAGAAACCCCTTGGAAAGTCCCTGCTCAATCAAATCCATGCTCTTTTGCTAGCGTTTTGCCCACCGCTCTTTTCCGATTTTACTCGGGGCCTGCACTTTGCCTGTCTTGATAAAAGCGATAAACCTACCGTCTTGCAGGCCAATTACGCCGCCCATCTGACTGACAGGACCTCCAGAAAGAGAAAGATGTCATCACTCAATGAGTAGGAAAGTTTGGACAATTTGAAAGTACTAATTTCAAATTGTCCAAAGTGCTGCTATGTTTGTCGCCATGATTGAGCGCGACATTACTCCCTGCTTGGTCGATCTCTTCCGGCAGTATCCCTTCGTGACCGTGACGGGACCGCGCCAGTCCGGCAAGACCACGCTGTGCCGCGAGACCTTCCCCCACTTGACGTACGTCAACCTTGAAGCACCGGATCAACGTGAGTTCGCCGAGTCCGACCCGCGTGGCCTGCTGGCTCAAATCGGCACCGGCGCCATCCTGGACGAGATTCAGCGTGTCCCCAGCCTCCTGTCGTACCTCCAGGTCGTGGCGGATGAGAGGAGAGAGAACAGCCTTTTCATCCTCACCGGCGGTGAACACTTCAAGCTCTCCGAAGCAATAAATCAATCGCTCGCGGGCCGTACCGCACTGCTTCGTCTTTTGCCGTTTTCCCTGGCCGAACGGCAACGGGTAAAGCTGAGTGAGTCGGTGGACGACATGCTGTACGGTGGGTTCTACCCACGGATCCATGACCAGGGTCTCGAACCACGGCAGGCATACGCCGACTACTTCGAGACGTATGTCGAACGTGATGTGCGTCAAGTGGGCGAAATTCGTAATCTGTCGAGCTTTCGGCGTTTCGTTCGCCTGTGCGCGGGGCGGGTGGGCCAACTCGCCAACCTATCGTCATTAGGTGCGGATGCCGGCGTCTCCCACGTTACCGTGCGGCATTGGCTCACGCTGTTGGAGGCCAGCTACATCGCCTTCCAGTTACCGCCCTACTACGCCAACATCCGCAAGCGATTGGTCAAGTCACCGAAACTCTACTTCTACGATGTCGGCTTGGCATGCCACCTCATCGGCATCGAGTATGTCGAACAGCTTGCGACCCACCCCCTGCGCGGAGCGCTCTTCGAAAACATGGTCATCCTGGAGGCCCTCAAATACCGTTTCAATCGGGGGCGTTCATCGAACCTGTTCTTTTTTCGCGACAGCCAGGGCCTGGAATGCGACGTGTTGTTTGAAACTGGTCGCGGCACCGGTGCGATCGAGATTAAGTCTGGCGCAACGATTGCGTCAGACTCTTTCGCTTCGCTGAATCGTGTCGCCGAGTTGGTTCCGAACGTATCTATGAAAGTCGTTGTCTATGGCGGCACGGATCGCCAATCCCGGAGTGCGGGAGAGGTCGTTCCCTTCACCGACTTGCAGGGGGTGCTGGACCGCTTTGAAGTCGAACGGGAGATGACGGCGCTCGTGCGCAATAAGGTTGGACCGGCGCCCGTCCCCTCTGATGTGGGCGTGTTGGACCGTGTGTACCGGACGGACATCCGGCCGACGCTCGACGATCTGGAAACCTCCCTCAAAGAGGCATTGGCGATATTATTTCATCGTACCTCGTCGATCTCGTACATAGGAATAGACGGCCTCAGCACGAACTCTAGCGAGCTTCTGAAAGCCTCGCACTGGGAGAACACCAAGGAGCAGTTCTTGGTAACGCGGGGGTTCTCCCTGAGCGATCAAAGGGAACTCAGTCTGAAGCATGTCTTCGAGTTCACCGATTACACCGGGAAAGGAAACCGGCACTTCAATCTGGCACTTTCCGTCGTCTGGAGGCTCCGTGCCAACGAGTTTCTGAGGGAAGTGACTCTCGACGGTGAGCCAATTCCCCATCTTCAAAGGCGCGTTCAATACGCGGGCCTCAAGAGCCGTCGTGCGAACACCGACCAAGCGATTGCCAAAATCCTCAGAGTCGCGCTGAGCGAAATCGAACGCCGGTCAGGCAACCAGGCGTCGGCAGACTGACGTTGCCCTGTAACCAGGGCTCGGGTGTGCCGAGTCAGTTGAAGAAATCTCCGAGGGCAATAAAGCCTCTCTGGTGCAACCAAAGACAAACGAACCCGACAGTTCCAGTCTCGGTTTCATGCGGCGTGTTTCCTTGTCAAAGGAAAACAAGGGGAGTAGAAAGGGCCACATTCGAGTTTTGGTATTGACCCGCACGACAGGAAGGAAGGCTGCTATGAGGAATCCATTTGCAAGTCCCCGCTCAGCCGGCTCCGCGCTTTCACTCACTCGATGTGTTCGTCGTTTTTTGCTGATTGTCCTCGGGGCCTGTATCGTGTCTGTCTTTCCAGCGTCCCTTCTCCAGGCCCAGCCGCAGAATGTGGAAGTCCAGGTTCGGCCATTAAACGCAATAGCCCCGGAGATCGTCGTCCCGCCGGGCAGAGGTTCGTCCGCCATGCGCAGGACCACGGACGACATGCGTAGAGCCGCGGACGACAGGTGGGAGCGCGCCCGGGACAGCGAAAATTTTGTGGTGGAAGTGAGAATTAACAACGGGACCGACCGTGCCTATCTGATTAAAGCCAATAAGGTCTCGTTACGCGCCGAGTCTGGCGAACGCGTAAGACCGCTGGAAGCAAGCGAAGATAGTCCGACTCCTGTCCTCACGGATCAGACCATTGCGCCCGGCGCGGAGATCCGTGGCTATCTCTCTTTCCCGCCTGGCTCATATACAGGGGCGCGGGGGTTTCTCATTGAAGAAAAAACGCAGGCCAACGAGGGCTTTAGCATAGACTTCTAATGTCCGGTCCGTCGGCCTTTGCTTCGAGCGCACCAGGACCCCGGTGGCAGCACGCCGAAAACCCGTTACCGGCCTGCCAGTGCGACATAGCAGAATGATGTCAAGATCACCTTGACAAGGCCTCATCGTCAAGGTAACCTTGACATCTCCACTATGAGGAGGCTGCTATGCGAGCACGTGCAAAAAAGAAATCTCGCCTTTCCTGCTCCTTCTGCCGAAGAGATGCAGAGACCGTGAACAAGCTCATTGGCGGGCCAGGGGTCTATATTTGTGACGCCTGCGTGGATGTGTGTAACAAGATATTGGGCGGCAAGACCGCCTCGTCCCATCCCAGTGACTGTCATGGGAACCACTGAGAAGGACCTGCTTTTCTGTTCGTTTTGCCGGAAGGACTCTGACGCTGTGGCAAAACTCATTGGTGGGCCGGGAGTCTATATTTGCGACGTGTGTGTGGAGGTGTGTAATAAGATTTTGGCCGGCGAACCAACCCCAGCCTTTCCAGGCTGGGATGCCCTCACCGATGATGAACTCCTGCGCATCTTACGCCCGACGGCTGCCACCGTTCACTCAGTAACGGACATCCTCAAACAGCATGTACAGACCCTGCGTCAGAGAGGGATCACCTGGACGCAAATCGGAAAGGCCCTCGGGGTGAGTCGGCAAGCCGCCTGGGAGCGATTTTCGTCAACTGCTCTCAAGCATCGTCCCGGCGAATTTCCGGTGGCATAAACGCGGTCACGGGCGGAGGGTCGCCCGGGTAGCGCTCGACTTGAACCAAAGTCGTGTGCGCACTGGGCCCCTGACCCAGCTTTGACGTGCCTTTGTCCAAAGTGAGCACATTGGGGTTGCCGTGTTTTTCCAATGATCCCGGCAACCCCGGTTCGAGCGGGTCATACCACGCTCCCGTGGGAAGCTGGACCACACTCTCTTGGATATTGGCGGTAATGCGCACACCTGCCAGACATTGCCCCCGGTCATTAAAGACCCGGACAATATCGCCCTCGCTCAGCCCACGCGCCTGGGCATCGACCGGATGGATCCACAGGGGTTCGCGTTCGGCGACTTTTGAACTGCGGCTGACCGATCCCTGGTCGAGTTGGCTGTGCAGACGTCCGACCGGCTGATTGGAAATCAGGTGGAGGGGGTAGGGCACGGCTTTCTCACTCCCCAGCCATTCGACAGGTTCCATCCAGGTCGGGTGAGGCGGACAATCGTCGTAGTGATACGAGGCAATCCGTTCTGACCAGAGCTCAATCCTCCCGGACGGCGTATCTAACGGATGGGCGTCGGGATCAGACCGAAAAGCGGACAGAAAAGGCCGGGGCTCAGGCGGAGATGGCAGTTCGAAATAACCGTCCGCCCAAAACTGCTCAAAGTCAGGCAGGGTAAAACCATATTCCTTCGCCCGCTCGCGGGAGAGCGCATACAGGTGGCGCAGCCAGCCGACTTCGTCCCGTCCTTCGGTAAATCCTTCTCGAAAGCCGAGGCGTTCGGCCAGGCCCGCAAAAATATCATGATCGTTCCGTGCCCCGCCGACCGGCTCTACCGCCTGTTTATTGGCCACGATAAAACCGTCGCGCGGCGTGCAGACCATATCGTTACGTTCGAGCGGGGTCGTTGCCGGGAGGATGATATCCGCGTGGCGCGCCATGGGTGTCCACCATGGTTCATGGACGATAACGGTTTCCGGCTTTTGCCAGGCCCGGAGCAGGCGGTTCAAGTCCTGATGGTGATGGAAGACGTTGCCGCCGACCCAGTAGATCAGGCGAATATCAGGATAGGTCGCCCGGCGTCCGTTATAATCGAATTCCGCGTTCGGATTCAGCAACAGGTCGGCAATCCTGGCAACCGGGATGACATCGTCGACCGGGTGGGCACAACGGTCGAGTGTGGCCCAGGGAATACGAGAGGACGGGTTTCCGACCGTAGCGACGGACGAGTAGCCATAGCCAAACCCTCCGCCTGGGAGTCCGACCTGCCCGAGGATGGCGGCTAGTGTGATTGCCATCCAATAGCTCTGCTCGCCATGATCCGCCCGTTGGAGGGACCAGGCTATCGTGATCAGCGTACGCTTGGCGGCCATCCGCCGGGCCAGCGTGATAATCGTCTCAGCTCCCAGACCGGTGATACCGGCCGCCCAGTGCGCATCCTTGGGCTGCCCGTCGCTCTCGCCCATGAGGTACGGTCGAAATTTTTCAAAGCCGACACAGTATCGCGTCAGGAATTCAAAATCGGCCAGCCCTTCTTTGACCAGAGTATGAGCCAGACCGAGCATCAGCGCCACGTCGGTATTGGGGCGCGGGGTCAGCCATTCGGCCCGTAGAAAGTCGGCCGCGTCGTTCTTCACCGGACCGATATTCAGGAATTCGACACCCGCCTGCCGACAGGCCTCCAGGCCCTCTCGGGTTCGATGCCGGGCCACTCCGCCATAGGCTACCTGGGCGTTTTTGAGGGGCATTCCGCCAAACGCCACCACAAGCTCGGAATGTTGGGCAATCGTCTGCCACGAGGCCTGCTCGACCAGCAGACGAAAAAAATTCCCGGCAATATAGGGCATGGCCACATCAGCCGCGGCGTGGCTGTAGGTATTTATGGAACGGACAAAGCCACCGAAGAGGTTGAGGAAGCGATGCAGTTGTCCTTGGGGGAAATGGAAGGAACCGGCACTGCCCCAGCCGTACGAGCCGGCATAAATCGCCCGGTTGCTGAATGTGCTCCGGATACGTTCGAGTTCAGCGGACACAAGATCAAGCGCCCGCTCCCAACTGAGCGCGACAAAAGGCTCGCCCCCACGGGTGCCCCTGCCCGGTCCGTTCCTGAGCCAGCCCTCCCGCACCATAGGTTGGCGGATGCGGAGCGCGTCATTGACGGCCTCTACATAGGCGCGCCCCAGAGGAGAGGGGTCCGGGTCCTCGGGCGTGGCATCCATGGCAACCAAACGACCCTCCGTGACCCGAGGCGCATAGCCGCCCCAGTGGAAGGCGGAACGTGGATTCGTAGCGTTATCGGCGATTTTCATGAGTCGGGACTTTCCTCTGAGACAGAAGAGCAGAGGGGCACGCTAGCGTGCCCCTCGGAAGACGACACTGAGCAAAGAGACGTTACGCCCCACACGTTTGGCTGGCAAAGTCTTGAATTTTGGTCTTGAGACCGGGATCACCGAGCCGTTTCAGCATTCTTTGAGCGCTACTGACCGCCTTACAGGCTTGGTCCGCATTGCCGAGGGTGTCATTCAGCCGAGCTACTTCAAACGTCCCGCGAAACCACAGCGGGTCACCAACCTGGGTACCCTTGAGCATGGCCTCCCACAGGGAAAGTGCCCGCTTTTTATCCCCTCGTACCTCAGAGACCTGGGCCAACCCGACAATGGCGACCAGCGCATAGGCACCCTGCTTTTGCTCCAGGTCCCTATAGATAACCTCAGCCTTGTCGTACTGCTGGGTATCGAGATAGAGCTGAGCGAGATCATAGTGGAAGCGGTCCGGGGACTGATCCTCCGCAAATTCGCCATCGTTCTTGAGCCAGGCTTCATGCAGGCGCGTCAGCGTCTGCTTGGCAATAAGTTCGTTGTCCTTATCATCCTGACGGCGGAGTTTACGGATGTCTTTTTCCAGCACGCCAGACAGGCCGGCCAGGAGTTCCTCCTGTTTGTCGGCCTGATAGCGCTCTAAAATCGTGTCCACGTCCCTGGCGAGTTCGGCATAGCGTCCGGTCTTTTGCAGGGCGACCAGCCGGGTCCGGGCAACGGTTTCAAACGCCTCAGGCTGCTTCGGATATTTCTCTTCAAAGCCTTCCAGAAAAGAGACGATCTGTTCGGCGTTGGCGTCCATATCGTGACTCAAATAAACGGCATGCATCACGCTGACCTTGCCCGGATATTCACGATAGGGGTCTCGCTTCATCAGTCTGGGACTGCTCTTGGCCAGCGTGGCACTGTTCTTCCAGTAGGCGTCCAGGCTGGTGCCAATCCGCTGGCGGAGTTCGTCTTCGCTCAGCCCGCTACTGGTATCACCGTCTTCAACCGCGTGCAGGACCTCGAAGTACGACTGGAGCGTGGCATAGTCGGCGCGCACCCGGAACGCCGGCGCACCGCGCACTTTTGTATACGCATCGGCGGCCTTCAAATATTCCTCTTGCTCCTGGTAATACTCACCCAGCCGGAAGTGGGCCTCGTAGATGGACCGGTGCCTGGGGTATTTCCGCGCGAAGTCGCGAATCGCCTGTACATACAGCTTCCCGTTCCGTGCGCTTTGGTCTCGGGCGTATAACGACTCCGCCGACTTGAACTGAAAATATTCCGCGTCCGCCGCGTGCTTGGTCTTTGCCCCCCCGTTGCTGAGGAAGGTGTCCAGGGTATTGATGGCTTGTCGATAGCGACGTTGTTCATACAGCCCAACGCCCAGATAGTATTGCGCGTCTGTCTGATACACGGCGGCGTTGGGATCGTTTGAAGCAATGACTTCCTCAAGAAAAGGAACCGCCTTGGCAAAGCGCCGTTTCTGCATATGCTCCTTGGCTTTCAACCAGGGCGGAAACGGGTTTTCCTGCTCGGCGATAACGAGTTCTTCCTCGCGCGTCAGCTCTGCCTGTATCAACGCATCGGCTCGCTCCCGCCACTTCCCGCCGGCCTTGCGGAGTTCAAGAATCAAGGCCAGGAGTTGACCGCGCAGCTGGCTGCGCTTCTTGCCGCTCGCATTTCGACTCTGCTTGGCAATATTTTTTGCCTGCTGGAACTGGGCTTGCGCCAATTCCGTCGGAGAAGGCTGGCCCTTCCCGCCACGCTTGGCATAGCGCCGCGTCTGCTCCAGCGACCTCTGGGCCTTGCGTTTCATATCGGCAGACACGCCGGGCTGTTTGAGCAGCAGTTCAAAATCCCGTATGGCCCAGTCAAACTTCTCCAGTTCGCGCTCGCTCAGCGCCCGGCCGAACAGGCTCTCGTTCTTGAGCCGTGAGGCCTGATCGCCAACCGCGAATTCACCGAAGCCGTTCATGGCTTTGGTCAGCAGGGTTTCCTTTTTCTTCCCATCGAACGTGAACGAGCCAATGTAGTTCAGCCAGTTCAGGAAATATAAAGCGCGCGCAGCCACCCCCTGTTCGGCGCGGTATTCCTGTGAGTCCTGCACGGCCTCCAGGTCGCCATCCCGTGCAATGACATCCTGCGTCATCTGGTCAACGCGCTGAAAACTCCCGGTATAGATATCGTTGAGCGGACCCTGGAGCGTCTCGTAGACATCGCGAATGGCTTTTTTGCTTGATGGGGTTTTGACTGCCTGGGCCAAATTGGGGAGCGCAACAAACTCTAAGGCAACCGGACCCAGGATCTGAATGGCTTGCAGCTTGGCTTGCGCATCCCAACTCCCCTGCTTGAGCGCACTGGCCTTGCTCCGGGCCTGCTTCGCCCGGGCAGAGAGTTCAGCAATAGACGCCGCCTCGACCTCGGAGTTCAACCAGCCCAGGGTCGTCAGGCTCAGAGAGATAATACCGACAATGGAAACCAGACGCCGCACGCTTAACACTCCTTTTTTGACCCTGTCCCTCCCGTTATGGCCTTGCGTTCAAAGCTCCCGCCGTTCATCCCCACCTGCACGAAGAGAAACACTTGCCTACAGGGTTTTCTGGTATCACGCTATATCAAGCACCGGACTGCACTTCTACTCCAAGTCCCGTAAGTATCTTGCCATCTCCACTTCCCAGCGCGAACCAAAGGTCATAATGATGATGTTCCTGGTCAATGCCTTTTCCTCAGTCAGCGGGATAAAGTCACCCCCGCCGGCCCGGGCCACGGACGCCATGGTATGCCGGAATTCGCGGTAGAAACTCGGCAACGGCGTTGGCTGAAAGGCGACATTCATAATTTTCCCGGTCTGCTCCCAGAGCGCGTACTCAAAGTCCTCGTGCATCTTATCGGCCAGGTCCATCACGCTGACTACTCCACCGCGCGCCTGGAACCCTTGCGCCAAGCCCAGCACGCTGCTCATACTCTCCGGATGGGGGGGTGAGCCGGCGACGATAATGACCACCCGACGTGAGCGTTTCCGCCAGCTCAAATCATTCATGGCTGCGTCCATGCCTTCATACACCGCTTCCGGCCAGTCGCCGCCACCGTCAGAGTGCAGATTGGCTAAAAAGCCTTTGAGCTTGGGTGTGGAAAAACTTAAGTCAACCCATTTGGTGACATATTCTTCGCCCCTGTCCCGATAGGCCACCACACCGATCCGGGAGGTCGGGACGAGCTTGCGCAACATCGTCACCAGCTTCGTCAAGCGGTCACGCACCGAATCGATCACAAACTGCATGCTGTCTGTGGCGTCAATGACCAGGGCGACATCAAGACCAACCTTCCGTAGCCCCCGCCCATAGTCGCCAAATCCTCCGCCCCCGCCGAGGTCCCCCGCGCCGACCAGACCGCTGAGCTGGGTGTCGATACCGGAAAAACTACTGTCCGCGCGCTGGACTTCAATCGTCACTGGCCCGATACCCGAGAAGATGGGAATCGCCGCCCGTTGGATAGGAGCCTGGAGCGGACCGGTGGATGACGGACCGGTCGGGCGCGCCCTATTCGGCGCGAGATCCTCCATGGTCAGGATACCCGGAATATCTTCAAGCGAAGGCTCACCTTCCCAGTCGTCTGGCAACTCCTCCTCCGCCATGGCATCCAGCTCTTCCTGTGTGAGCGGCAGGGCCTTGACCAGAATCTTTTCCGGCTCTTTCATGATGGTCACGGCCGTGGTGGCAAAGATAGACAAAATGAGAATATGGGCCGCCGTCGAGAAAGCGAACCAGCGCGCATTTCTGCTAAATCCTCCACCCCGATACAGCCACAAATCCTCTTGGATTTTCCGCTCGACTGAGGTGCTCTCGGATGTTTTCGTGTTCTCTTCGGGCGAAGCCATGACCTTCCCCTCCTTTAGCGATTGCGACGGACTGCTTAACCGGTCTGTCTGGCAGCAATCGCGACCTGAGCCGCTCCCGCTCGTTGGGCAATAGAGAGAATCTTGACCGCCTCTCCTAAAATGACGTCCTTATCCCCCTCGAGCACAACCGGTACGTCCGGCTTGGCGGTGACTTGCTGCCGAATGGCCACCTCAAGATCGGCCATGGTCACCGGCCTGGCGTTCACAAAGATTTCCTTTTGGGGTGTCACCGTAATCACAATCTGCCGTGGCTCCGATTCAGTTTCCTGCACCTCGGGCAGGTTAATTTCCGCTCCGGATTGGACCATCGCCACACTGGTTACCATAAAGATGATCAGTAGCACCAAAAAGATGTCGCACAAGGGAACGATATTGATCTCGGCCATAATATCGGATCCACTCCCGCTCTTCTTGCGTGGGTTAGTCATTCCCATGAGCTTTCCTCCCTAGGCGGACTGCTTCGAGTACGCGGTCCGAACTGATCGTCATGGCTGCCTCGACCCGCTCCAGTCTGGTATGAAAATAGTTATAGAAGACCACCGCAACGATCCCGACTGCGAGACCAAGAGCCGTTGCAACCAGGGCCTCAGAAATACCACCGGCAACCACAGCAAAACCACCACTGCCCTCAACCGCCATATTTGTGAAGGATTTGATAATCCCGATGACAGTGCCGAGTAGCCCAATGAAGGGCGCACTCACGCCGACTGTTCCCAGGACCCAGATGCTGCCTTTGAGCGCCTCGATCTCCTCGAAGCGTCGGTCCTCAATGACTTCAGATAAATATTCGAGCGATTCGCCCTCTTGTTGAGAAAGGACATCACGAAATATCCGGCCCACCGGTTTGTCCGCCTGCTCCTCAGCGGAGGTCATAGCTCCTTGAAAATCGCCCTTCTGTAAGACGCCAACCAGACCGCCGGCAATCTGCAAGGTCCCTCCGATCAATCCGCGTAGGGCCATTATCCGCTCAAAGATGATGGTGATGACAACCACCGACATGATGATCAGGGGATAGGTGATATACCACCCCTGCTGGATCATATCGAGAACACTTAAACCTTCCATATCTGAACCCTCCTCATTATGTGGGATGTCTCTCCGTTTTTTCTATATCGCTTCTCTTTCTGAAGAAGGGACGCCAGTTGGTCCATCGGCATTCACGCCCCGACCGTTGTGTCCATCGATTGTGGCCAGGAATTCCTCAAGCCAATGAATCTCCCCTTTCAAGTACGCCAATCCATGCGCAATAATCTGGGCTTGCGGGAGTGTGACACCCTGCTCATTCCAGTAGGCCTGCTGCTCGGTGACCCAGGCCAGACGCCTGTGGGTCCACTCAAGTTGGCTCTGGAGTGCCTCACGCAGTTCCGAGTAGTCAAGCAGATGACTAAAGGCGAGCGCGGCGTTCAAGGGGTCAAAGACTTTGGTTCGCTCCTCGGTGTCGAACAGCTGACGCCGCAACTCGTCCTGTAAATGGTCGTGGCCGGCCGGCGTGATTTGGTAGACCTGCCGAGCCGGATAGTTGCCCTTTTGCTCGACCTTGGTCTTTTCCACATAGCCGGCCTGCTCAAGCTGTCCGAGATTATAGTAGAGCGAGCCACCACTCAGGTTGATGTACTTGGCGTACAGCCGATGCTCGACTTCCTGCCGGAGTTCATAACCATGAAAAGGCTTCTCGGATAACAGCCCTAAGATGACAAGTTGAACACTAATGTCGCACCCCCATAAACTAGTTTATTCAGACTAATTAAAGAAAATGGAAGATCAAGTCAAGAGGTTTATCATTCTTTTTTTCGATGATGAAAAATTTTTATCTTTATGAAGACCGAACCGGACCCTTCAGGAGATCAATTGGCATCAATAATGCCACGCCCCCGCAACAAATTGAGAATAATATCCAAACTGTGCTCTCGCAGGTGAATTTTGAGCTGATCGTAGAGGGTAAAATTGGCCAAGCGGAGAAAGGGACGACCGTGAACAACGTCAATAATATTGATACAGCCGAAGTCCTGCTCAATATTAAAAATCCGTCCCTGCGTAACCCCTGTGGCATGAGCCAAAAAAGCGTTGTTCACGCCTCCATGCGCAACAAGGAGAATGGTCTGCCAATCATCTTTGGCGAAGAGGGCCTGCAGGAGGCGTCCGGCACGGGCATGGACCTGGCGGAAACTCTCTCCGCCCAGGTAGGATTCGTCCCAGTCAGAATCCGTATTCTTAAAGAATTCCTGAATCTCCTTAAATATATCGGTCAGGCTTTTTTGGGCTAAGACCGTATCACTTGGGATGATTTCACTCAGCTCCGGCGCTACCTGAATGTCCAGCTCTTTTTCTTTGGCAATGATCTGGGCGGTTTCATACGCCCGTTCAAGCGGACTGGCGTAAATCGCATCAAGCGGCACCCCCCGAAAGAGCAAGGCGACCGCCGCGGTCTGCTCCTGCCCACGCTCGGTCAGGGCCCCATTACCCAACGCCCCCTCGTTTGCCACACGTTGATACAGGGTTTCTCCATGGCGCATCAGGTAGATGCGGCGCCCGTCCATCAGTCGGCTTCCCATGCTATTTCTTGGCGAACGGTTTGTCACGCTCACGCAGGGCTTCTTTGAGCCCGCGTTCCATCATTTTCTTGACCTCATTTTTGACCGTCACGGTCTGGTGGGCAATCACGTCAAACTCCGTTGCCGACTGTTCAGCCGCATACAGACCCATGGCCTCAAAAAAGCGATTGGTCGCCGCCTTGTGGAGTGTCAGCAGGTCAACCGGCACCGCGGCAACACGACGAGCGTAGCGCAGCACCTCGTCCTCCAGCTCCTGTTGCGGATAGACGTGGTTAATCAGGCCATTTTCCAGGGCCTCAGCCGCGGTCATGGAATCCCCGGTAAAGAGAAACTCTTTGGTCTTGCGCATCCCCATCAGGTAGGGCCACATGGCCAGCGACGGGAGCACCCCGAGCGAACGTCCGGCGGGATGGCCGAACTGGGCATCGTCGGCTGCAAAGACCAAGTCGCAATGCCCGACAAACTCCGTCGCTCCGGCCAAACAATAGCCGTGGACCTGCGCAATGGTTGGTTTGGGCAGGTTCCACAGACGCTGCCAGCGGGCGACGATCTTGCGCAATCCCCAGCGGTCGTTGGTGACGGTAAAGCCTCCCCCCGGCCCCGAAACCGGCTGGAGGTCGTAGCCCGCGCAGAAGGCCCGTCCGGCCCCACGAATGATCAGGACACTGGCATCATTGTCCGTTTCAAACTCCTCCAGGGCCGCGTCCAACTCGGACAAGAGTTGGCGGCTCATGGCGTTCAATTTCTCCGGACGATTCAGCGTCACGCGGACAATCTTGTCTTCCACGTGCTCGTAGATAATGGTCTCGTATTCCATCGTGGAGTCTCCTTTTCCTGCTGGGAGGGAGAATAGAAGGTCTGGCTTACCACAGGCGACCGCGAGTGCATAGGGACAAAAGGTCGGCCAGACGAGCACTCCGGCATTCATCCTTGTCCCGTATTCTTCTTCTGCGTACAGTTGCGGGTACAGATACGGAGCATGTTGTTCCGCGGCCGGAGGTTCCTATGCCAACGGATATAACCGTACTCCTTACTCGCGCTGTCCAATCCGGCGCTTCTGACATCCACCTCAGCAGTGGAGCGTCGCCCATGATTCGGCTCGACGGAGCCGTGAAACGACTTGATCCGGCCCCGCTGTCCCGGGATGAAGTCCACGCTCTTGTGTACGACCTTATGGATGAGGGTCAGCGGCAGATGTTCGAGGAGAGTCTCGAAATCGATTTCTCCTGTGACCTGGGGGAGGTGGGGCGCTTTCGGGTGAATGTCTTTATGCAGCAACATGGCGAGGGGGCGGTGTTGCGGGCCATTCCAGCGAAGATTGCCTCGTTCGAGGAACTCGGGCTGCCGCCGATTCTCAGCCAACTGTGTACGCGGAGAAAAGGGCTGATCCTGGTGACCGGTCCAACCGGCTGTGGAAAATCGACCACCCTGGCCGCTATGGTCAACCATCTCAACGAGACGGTCGAAGGGCACATCGTCACGATTGAAGACCCCATCGAATTCACTCACCAGTCCAAGAAATGCCTTGTCAATCAGCGTGAACTCGGTGCCCATACCCACTCGTTTGCCAATGCACTGCGGGCGGCCTTACGCGAAGATCCCGATATTATTCTGGTTGGTGAAATGCGCGACCTGGAAACCATCCAACTCGCGCTCACGGCCGCCGAAACCGGCCATCTCGTTTTAAGTACCCTACACGCGCCAGGCGTAGCACAGGCCGTTGACCGAATCATCGACGTCTTTCCCGCCGCCCAGCAAGCCCAGATTCGAACCCAGTTCGCTGACGCGATTGAAGCCATCATCACGCAGACTTTATGTCAAAAGAAAGGCGGGGGGCGAGTCGCGGCCTTGGAAACTCTGGTGGGCAGCCCGGCAGTCCGCACATTGATCCGCGAGGGTAGGGGGCACCAAATCCTCTCAGCCCTCCAGGTCGGTCAAAAGGATGGGATGCAGACCATGGACAGGGCGCTTGTTGACCTCGCTACGCGAGGGCTTATTACGCAGGAAGAAGCGCAGGCCAGGAGCCCGACCCCGAACCTCTTTGGTCAGGCTGGCCATCCAGTCCTGCGCAGATAGTGGTCTTGCACGGCGACGGGTATGAGACTGAACATGCGTGAATATTTTGCAGCGGTCTTCACGTCTCCGTCGGGTAAGGGAGCTGGAATCAGCACTGCTGGATTTGTCTGGTTAGCGGCTGCTTCTATCAAACTCCAGCCGGCCGGCTTGTTGATAGAGTTCGGCCAAAGCTTCTTCGGCTTTTTGATACATGCCTTGCAGCGTTCTGTCTTTCCTTATCAGCGGATGGCTGCCAAGAAATTGATAGACGTAATCCAAGGCGACAGACGCTCGGTCCATAAGTTCGAAATAATGGCCCTCATTTATTGCCTCGTCCGTATCGTTAGGAAAAAGGGTTGATCCT
>JAJDTY010000083.1 GCA_022826945.1 Candidatus Binatia bacterium | reverse complement strand
ACACGCAGATCGTCGAGGAGTTGGCCTTACCGCCGGTGAAGATTCACTGTTCGGTGTTAGCGGAGGATGCGATCAAGGCGGCGGTGGCGGACTGGCGGGGCCAGGGGGCAACCAAGAAGGATGCGGCCTAGACCTACGCGTCGCGCAACCACAATCAGATTGGGATAACCGGTATGGCAGCAAGCGCGAAAGCAAAGCTCAAGATTGAAATCAGCGAAAACGCAGCCAAAAAAATTGAAGGTCTGACAGAACAAGACGAGCGGCAGGATTGCGGCTTACGGGTCAAGGTGGTTGGTGGGGGCTGTTCGGGTTTGTCCTATAAGATGGACCTGGATATCCCGCGTGACGGCGACCGTGTTTTTGAGCGGGAAAGCGCCAAAGTGATTGTTGACCGCAAAAGCTTCATCTATCTCCGCGGGACAGAGTTGGATTTTTCCGAAACTTTAATGGATTCGGGCTTTAAGCTGACGAATCCCAATATCAAACGCGCGTGCGGCTGCGGTAGCTCATTCTCTGTCTAGCCCAACACTTACTATGCCAACGGTGGTGCGCTGCTGGCGCTGTCAGGACGAGCATACACCCCAGGTATTCTGCCCGGTCTGCGAGGCTCTCCAACCCCTCCCGCCAGACATCGACTATTTCACGGTATTTGGCCTGGTCCGGGCTCCCATGTTTGACGAGCAGGCGCTTGCCAACACGTACTACGACCTGAGCCGCCAACTCCATCCCGACCTGCATCAGACCGGCACTGCGGAGGAGCAGGAAGCCAGCCTTCAGAATACCGCGGTGGTAAACCGGGCGTATCGGACACTGCGTGATCCTGTCCAGCGCGGCCGGTACTGGCTCGAACTCAACGGAGAACAGCTCGGCAAGGAAAATAACAAAGTCCCTCCTGATCTGGCCCTTCTCGTATTTGAAGTGCAGGAAAAGCTGGCGGCAGGCCGGGAGGCCCAGAGTGCCGGGACCGATGACGCGCTAACGAGCCTCAAGGCTGAGCTGACTCAGGTACGGGACGAGCTGGACGACCGGATGCGAGGATTGCAGCAAAAGCTGGCAGCCAACTTCTCTCAATGGGGCCAGACGAACAGTTCGACTGAACTCTTGAGTGAACTGAAGCGGGTGCTGTCTGACATAGCCTATCTGCGGACGTTAACGCGCGATGTAGAAAAGGCTTTCTCCACCTTTTGAAGAGTAAAGAGGCGAATCGTGGAACGTATCGTTGGTATTGATCTTGGCACAACCAATAGCCTGATTGCGTGTGTGGACGACGCTGGCCCACGCGTCATTGCCGATAGCGAAAGCGAGCAGAAGACGCTCCCCTCTATCGTCAGTTTTTTGCCCAACGACCGGGTTGTTGTTGGCCGGGAGGCGGGCGAGTTATCCCGCACCCAGCCGCTCTCAACCATTCGGTCGGTCAAGCGTTTTATGGGTCTCGGCATGGAGCATGTGAGTGCCGAGGATCGGCAGCGCTATCGCTTTGTTGACGATCGGGACGACACCTCCAGCCTCGTTCGTTTTGCCATCCACGACCGGCAGGTGACACCGCCGGAAGTCTCGGCGGTTATTCTCCGCGCCTTGCGTGACCGGGCGGAGGCAGCACTTCAAGAAGAGGTCCGCAAGGTGGTCATTACCGTCCCCGCATATTTCAACGACTCGCAACGTCAGGCGACCAAAGACGCTGGCAAGTTGGCCGGGCTTGAGGTCATTCGCCTCCTCAATGAACCGACCGCGGCCTCTCTCGCCTATGGCCTCAATACAAAAGAAGAGGGGCTGATTGCGGTGTATGACTTTGGGGGGGGCACGTTTGACGTGTCTGTTCTGCGACTCCACACCGGCATCTTCGAGGTGTTGTCCACCAACGGCAATACCCGCTTGGGTGGTGATGATATCGATCAGTCCATAGCCGAACGTTTTCTCCTGGCGGATCTGGATGAAGAACTGCGCGGCGACTTGCAGGTGCTGAATAGTGCGCTGCGTGCTGCCGAAAAGGCCAAGCAGATATTATCCGAGCAGGACGAAACGATCCTGAATCTAGCTGTCCCGGAAAAAGGCGTTCAGCTCTCTCGCAGCCTGAGCCGTCATGAGATGGAAACCGCGGTTGACGAGATTGTGGTTCGCACGCTTGGGCCGTGTCGACAGGCGCTCAAGGATGCCGGGCTTGAGACCCATGATATTGAAGAAGTCGTCCTGGTTGGCGGCTCGACCCGTATGCCGCTGGTACGCCAGCGCGTAGGCGAGTTTTTTGGCCGGACACCACTCACCGACATCGACCCGGATGAGGTCGTTGCCCTCGGGGCGGCTGTCCAGGCGGATACTTTGTCCGGACGGCGGCGGGATATGCTGCTGCTCGATGTGGTCCCGTTGTCCTTAGGGATTGAGACCATGGGCGGGGTCATGAGTCATCTCATTGAACGCAATACGACCATCCCGGCAAGCGTGAAGGAGATGTTCACCACCGCGGTAGATGACCAAACCGCGGTCGCCGTGCATGTCCTGCAAGGGGAACGCGAGCTGGTCCAGGATTGTCGCAGCCTGGCCCGTTTCAGCATCCCCATCGAGTCCAAGCCGGCTGGAGTCCCGCGTGTCGAAGTGACATTTATGATCGACGCCAACGGGATTCTGAACGTTTCCGCCACCGACTTGCGGACCGGGCTCGAACGCTCGCTTGAAGTGAAACCGTCCTATGGCTTGACCGACGAAGAGGTGGAGCGGCTGCTGGAAGAATCCATAGACTTTGCAGAAGAAGACATTGAGCAGCGCTTGCTGATTGAGGCCCGGACTGAAGCCGATACCGTGCTACACGCCACCGATAAAGCCCTGGGCCAAAATGCCTCGTATCTGCAAGAGGGAGAGGAGGAGCAGATTGCCCAGGTGGTGCAAAAGGTCCGGGAGGCGTGCGCCGGAGAAGATTACGATCTGATCCGGGACCTGACCGAGGAGTTGAGCCAGGTGACAACGCCGTTTGCCCAACGGATTATGGATTCTTCAATCCAGGAGGCGCTGGGAGAGAAACAGCTCTCCGACTTGTAGCAAGCGTACGGGAGGGAGCCATGAAGCTATACTGGGACACGCCCGAGGATATTGCCGAGCAGCTCTTCGAAGCGCAGCCCGAGACTGATCCGTTGAGCATCCGTTTTACCGATCTGCTCCGCTGGGTCACGGACCTGGAGGATTTCAGCGATGACCCGCAGGATTCGAGCGAGGGCAAACTCGAAGCCATCCAAATGGCCTGGCTGGAAATCTATAAAGAGGAAAACGATTAGAGCCAGGACTCATAAATAATAGAGGACGATGGTGCTGCTAGTCGCTGAGAAGATACTGAGTAGCCAATGCTCGGGTCAGCGCCTCACCACGTCCTGACAACCCCTGTATGGTTTTGTCAGACATTGAAGAAAAATCGGTTGGATAGTCGACAACCTCATCACGACTGATCCAGTTCGGGGGCTTGAGCGGCACCCTTGCATCCACCTGACCGAGATGGACGTAGAGAAAGCCTTCTATCTGGCCTTCCTCTGCAAAGCGGTGAAGCCGTTTCTTTGTGGCGTCATTGACTTTCCTCATCACCGAGCTGAATGCCTGGGTCATGCGAGCGGTCCAGCTCGCAGGCAAGTCCGCCCCTGCCAATTGTCCCGCGCTTGCGTCGCTCGCAATAATTATCGAAGGCGAATAGCCGACGAGGCTGATTCCCGGATCGCGGTCCGGTTCCATCACGCTAACCCCCATGTTCTCGAAAACTCCTCCATCCGTCACGAGAACGCGGCGTCGCTGTTTGCAGTCGTTCTTGGTAAACGTCTTCTTCCACTCAAAGGGAGGCATTAGTGACGGATAAGCCGCCGATGCAGTGATGGCGTCGGCAAGAGGCAGATCGCGCGCAGAGGCCCAGCCGTATCGCCACGATCCATAGTGCTCATTACTCATCCTAAACGCTGTAATGGTGCGCAGCTCACATGCATTCAACACAACATTCGTTCCGTGGCGGGTCTCCGCAGCGCACGATTGGGTTCCCACGAGGTCGGCTATAGCATCACGCATGACATGGGTGTGAGAGTACCACAGGGGGATAGGCCACCGAAGATTACCAAGGTATCTGTTCACGCGACTATTGCCGGGGAAAAAAGAAAGGAGTTTTAGAGTAATCCACAGAAAAAGCTTGAGTATCAACGTTGGAACCGTGACGATCACAGACGCCGTGAGCACTTGGACAAGCCGCAACGGATGTAAGAGTTTCTTGAATAACGGCCACACTAAACCTCTTCTGAGGAATGCGGTAGTTTTCCTGTCAACTGCATGAAAGTCCTCGTTCGTATAGCCAAGAAGACCGGCCATGACCGCTCCACCCGATACACCGGAAAGCACCTCAATTTCATCAAGGAACCCGAGGTCCTCGAGCGCTCGCAACGTCCCGAGGTGAAAGGCGACCGCCCGGGAACCACCTCCAGAGAGCGCGAGACCCATTGATTGTCCACTTACGGGGATAGGCGGAGCCGGTCTTCTCCCGCCATCAGGCACTATTTCAGCGACTACGCCCTCCTTACTCATTCTCACTGCATGTTTCTCAAAGGCGTAAAGCCCCAGCTCTACATCAGCCTGTGCTGCTCGGCCGACAATCATCATGAGTTGATGGGCACCCTGGCCAGGATTCATGGTGAAGATCGACGCGATGCCGACATAGTCTGTGCTGCTCGGCGTAGCAGGACTCCGAGGGTGCGAATGCCAAGTCCCAACATACTTTACCATGCCATTACTGCGTTTGTCGTAAGCCTCACCAAGGTTTCGCGTGCCGTCAGTGCCACAGACAAACCCCTCCGGCGAGAAATGACTGTCTTGTGGGGGACCACTCACATTTGAAATCCACGCGACCCCCAGTGTTTCGTCGAGTTGTCCAAACACAAGCCCGCCCGTCTCATCCTCTGGCGTCCGTTCGCGCGCACCAGACCGTATCCAACCGCGGATGTCACGCCAAACAGACGCAGATACCCGAAATTGCTGCCTCTCCCCATTGATGACAATATCCGGACTGAAATAATACACCGCGTCGCGCTTGTGTGCGGTATCCGCGCTGAAGAGCATACCCGCCGCTTTATTTGTCTCTTGGGCAAGTTTTGCTGCCAGACCATTTAGCATGCGGGCAGCAAGTCCAGCGATATCAGCATGGGACGCCACGAAAGTCGGGTCAGAACAACCGGGTTCCGGTTGCCGCATAGGTTCTTCAGTGTCTCTTTCCCAAAACGCGTTGACCCAGTCCGCAAGCCACGTTCGATTTGTTGCAGCGAGACCGAGCCGCCGGTACGCATCGAGTGGACCACCGGAATATCCAATAGGAGCCAGCACCATCGCCCCATGGCGCGCAGCGCCGCTGATCATCATCGCCGAGATCGGTACCAGCCGCTCTCGGTTTTTCAGAACAGCTTCTAGCTTACTACGAACGAGAAGCGATGCCGTTGCGTCAATCACGATGTCAACATTCTGCCAATCTGGACCGTTCAGGGTGTCGCGTACTACGTCTTCCGTGTACGCGGTGATGTTCACCTGAGGTGCTATCGCATCAAGCCGTCGTTTGAGGGCAACAGCTTTTCCGTCGTTGATATCCTGTTCGACGAAGTTCTGCCGTACCAGAATCCCAGGATGGACACGCTTGGCATCGTAGAGCTTGATTCCAGCCACGCCGACGCGAACGAGGTGTTCTGCGATCTGACCTCCCAGGGCTCCGCACCCCCACAGCGCGACGTTTTTGCCAGCAAACCAGTCCATCGTCGTACCGTCATCCCGACGCGTCACAATTTCCGGCCGATTTTCGAGGACCGTACACCATCGTACCCGACTCGTTCGTTGCCATTCGACGAGATCTGCGAAAACTGAATCTATAATTGCCCGTACATCCTCGGACAGCTCCTTGCCCCGAGATCGGTTCAGCAGGGTGCAAGCGAGCGCAACGCCCCGCAGATTGAGCGTGTCCACAGGGTCTATCTCCCATACACTTACATGCTGCAAGCGCTTTTCGTTATCCCCCGCTATTCCCCTGGACGGCGTGCCTATAACCATGTGCATCGGCTCGCCTGTCGCAATCCGTTTCGCGGCCAGCATCATATGCAAAATGACACGGTTGGGATCAACGCCATGTTTTTCCAGGCATTTCAGCAGGTCATGCACAGTCTGCGGATACTCGAATGGCAACTCAAAATCGAGCAATAGTGTTGGTGCAAAGATTTGCCCTGGAGCAATCTCCCCAATATCGTGCCAGCCCACTAGGTCCAGTAAGTTCGCCTTCCGTCTCACAAGCTCGGCCGCGCCGAACCAAGGCCAGCAGTCGCGGCTTGGGGTATTCGCCTGAACACAAATCGTGTTGTCTGATCCCGTATACGCCACGGGCTGGTGCAGAGGACCTTCTGGAGCATCGAGCTCGTTTATTGCCGCTTTCTGAAACCACCTACCGAGTTGGTCAATCAGCCCCACCATACCGAGTGAGGGCTGCCACTGGGTCTCTTTTGATTGATACAGGCAAATATGGGTACCCCACTGTACATGGGGGAACCCCAGAAATCGTGTATGGGCGGTTGTCACGGTCGGGACCTGATAGGGAAAGTCTCGCGGGATAGAGATTCGGACGCTTTCCCGAGCATGCAGGTCTAGGCCATTGGTTGCTCGTTCGTAATGAGTACAGTCAAGCGAGACATCGACTTTCAGCCAGTCTTCTTGGCCACTAACGTCTTCGACATGATCAATCCGAAGCGCCGATGCCTCAACGTTGGCAATCCGTTCGAGTTGTTGTAACGCGATGGCTTGGCCGTCACTTCGCATGGTTTCCGAATCCAACTGCCTCCGCCGGGGCTTCAGCGCCCCCACCCGCTTCTTTCACTGCATCACTAAGAGGCTTGGTGGACGCCGTTTCGCCTGTATACGCAAAACCAGTGTCCGAGACCTCAAAAATCACCGGTACTGGATTCTTTTCATCCGGGTGCTCGTGGGTGCAAAAGAACTCGTTTGGCACGATGCGTAGATACTGCGCTTTCGCCTTGGCATGCGGCGGATTGTCGTTGGGTTTGTTACTCGTTGGGATTGGCCTTGAGCTGGAGACCACATAACCTGGGCTGAGCGCTGCATTCCCCATGTCCTGGACGATGTCTGATTTCAAGGTCTCCTCTGCCTCGCCATCATCTTTCCAGTACATGACAGATTTCGAGCAGTGATGCGGGGCCAACAGTACATTCCAACTCAGCGTCGAATCATCGCTGGCATCGAAGATTCGACGAATAATGGGATACGGGAGATCACCCATGAGCAGCGCCTGACCAACTCCCTCGCCATTCTTCAGCGTGATCTGGAACGCGAGGCTACAGTCGTTCCGGTCACCGTAGCTGTCATCCTTAAAGGGTGCATGTACGAAAGCCTGAAACTGCGTAGAGTGATCCTCGCCATCAAGCATTGTGATCATGTGGCCGGGTATTGACAAAAATTCCTCTGGGAACCCATCAAATTCGTCTTCCTGCAGGAGCGTGTCGTAGCCAATAATACGGATACGGTTTCCCCGGCCAGGGTCCCCGCCAGCTTTGATCGTGGCTCTGACTCGTCGCATGGCCTCCTCGTGAAATGCCTCAGCATCTTCACAAAGCCCTTCCTCGGTCTTGTATTCACGGAACGTTCGAGGCGACATCCACAGCTCAGATATCAACACCCGCTCAAGTAGTTCCTTGAATCCCCGGCAGTGGTCCCGGTCTGGATGGGTCAGCACAAATGTTGACAGGTACGGCTTGTCACCCAGAGTCGGCAAAATCTCAATGAGTTCGTCTATGACGGGCCAGGCGGAGTCGTTATCGCCTTCCGATTTGTCCATATGGTGTACATCGACTTGGACATATACTGTCTCGTTGACGCGGATGGTCGTGCTATCTCCCGTACCCACAGGCCAGAAGATAAAGCCTTGATCGGGTTCAGTAATTGCCATTTTTTTCTCCTCTTAAACGGATGTAATTGGACCATACTAGCCTACTAATCGTGTCAAGAAATCATTGCCGTTGCGTTTTGTATGTAAAGAAACTCCTTCTTGAACATTTGTCTGAAAAACATGCTGAGCAACCCTCTGGTAAATCTTCAGCGCTTGCGGATCCGGGTGCCCATACTGATTATCGACGCCGGCGCTAATCAACACCGTATTGGGCGACACTAGGAGCGCCATTTTCGGATGCGAGGCGTTCTTAGAGCCGTGATGCGGGGCACTCAGCACGTCTGACTTTAACGCGTGCCCGAAGAGTCGCGTTATCGTGTCCCATCGCGCATTTTCCGTATCGCCAGTCACCAAATAGGAGAAGCCGTCACCACCGATACCGGTCAACTTCAGGACGATGCTGCAATTGTTCGAGTTGTCCATATCCTCGATATGCGGCGAGAAGAGTTCTGACTCAAAATATTGCAACAGATCCTGCGGCAGTCTTGAATCGAGACGATCAAGGCGAACAGAAATCTTGCGCAACGGATGACTCGTCCCCTCACGCCGCCGCTCGTGTTTCCGTATAACATTGAAGACCTCGGTCGCGTTATCTGTGTCTTTGTAATACTTCGGGTACATGACCCAATCAGGTCGATAGACATCCAAAATGTAATCGACACCGAATGGGTCCGCATGGTCATCATCGAAACCTGTCAACACCAGACCCGAGACCCGCTGGTCCTTGAGGAAAACGTGAAGCTGGCGTTCTATGGCCTTTGCTTTCTCCGCCAACCACCGGGAATCCACGATGACCGCCTCTCCCTGGTGTCGAATCGCGGCCAACGCGCCCTGCCCCACATACACGGTAAGCACTTCCATATTGACTACCCCTCCGCTCCTAAAACAGCCTGGTACAGCGCCCTATTCATTTGCTGCTCGCATGAGTAAACAGCCTCGGCAGCAGACTGAAAGTGTTGCTCACCGAGTTGCTTGACAATCGTTGAGCACACCTCAGGCATGTCTTTAACGAAGACCTGATAGAACGGCTTCGGTGGCTGCTCGTCGTCCATCAGTTCTGGAACTGTTAGCTGGATGACCGAGTCATCAATCAATCGGACCGCGCCGCGCCAATAAAACGCATTTGCCCGCTTTGACTGATAGGACCGAATATCTGGATACAGGCGTTCAAGTGTTGTCTTGTCTTGCACGCGTATTGTGACATCAGGCAAAGGCGTTGGTCGGACCAGATCCGTATCGGTGGGCCATATCACAGCCTCGTCAGTCACGGAGATTCGCTCCACGTCAACCTCGTGCACCCTGTTATCGTCCCTGAACAACACGTAATGACGGGCGCGGTAACGGTCTAAGCCACTCGCCTCGGGATTACGCGCTACCACCAGCAACGCATAGAAGAAATCGAGATTGTGGTTCTGATGGTTGACTATCCGTTGATAAGTTTCCACGTCTCCGCCGCTCAGTGTTGGGTACCCGTTGACGTGGTGGGTATGCCAATTGCCGAGATGTTCGATATCGGGATGAGTGCGTTCGACGTGTCTGAACACTTGCGCCTGGTACTCTCCGTCCTGGAAGAAGCTTGAACTTGATCTCCGGGCATTGGGTCCCGGCCCAATGACCCCGTTCACCGTAATGCCGAGTGCCCCGTCTCGTTCCCGCCGAAACGTGCCCAGAATGCGGCCACCGGTCTCATCGTGGTCATACCGGTCACATTCAGCAAAGATAGCCTCTAATGCGCTAGCGCAGATTGATACGTCAACCCCCAGCACTTTTTCCTCAGTTCTCATTGTCAACTCCACAGATCAAGCACCCGTCTTGTGCATGCACACTGATTCTTTGTAGCTGGAAATTCTTCTCGAACGGGTGCACGGCCCGATTGCCCCAGACAAGGTAGTTCTCCTTGATCGGGGTAAGAAACTTTGGCCTTTCAGGTGCGGCCGATGCCAATGCTTCCAAGACAAAACGAGTGTGAAATGCCGTAATAAACCCAATGTCCACGGTCAGTCCTGGAGAGTCTTTTATTTCCTCTACGTCCAGCCCGTACATTTCTTCGCGCTCCTCCTCGGACATGAGATCGATTTCACGAACTCCATCCCGAAACTGAGTACGTTCAAGGACTTGCTCCAAGCACGCAAGACATCCCCCTTGTCCTGGTCGATAGGCGAAGACCTCGCCGCCAATGCCACGAGTAAAGACCCGCCCGACGACGAATGGGACTTGGTTCTTGACGCACACTTCGTTCACCCGGTATCGGCTCGGCTCATTATCAGTAGCCAGGACGACCACATCTGACTGCTGGATCTCAGCTTCAAGCCTGTCCCAGGACAGAAGATTCTCGTTGCAAAGACGAATCTGGGCCTGAGGATTGCGGTCCTTCAGCACGTCGCTCAACGCTTCGGTCTTTTTCTGGCCCAGATATCGAATTCCGCATACGTGTCGAATGACGTTCTCAGGCTCAAGCACATCGTTATCGATCAGAATAAAATCCCGAACTCCCGACATGACGAGCTGGGAGGCCACTTGCCCTCCCCCGGAGCCACAACCAGCGATCATTACACGCAATTCCGCGAATGCCTCTACATCAAAAAGTCCAGCAATCCGTGAAAAAAGTCGGTCCTCCACCTCAACCTCCATTCGTTGGCCACTCACCTGTTCGTTGCCAGACCAAGTAATGGTCAATCCAACGGCGGCACAGCTTGAGCACATGCAGCATGTCGTGCTCGCCTGGATTCCAGATGTCCATCACGCCATAGATGCACAGCGAGCCGTCTTGCCAACGGTGTGGGCATCCCTCATCAATCGGCTCGGCAGAGACGATGGGCGCTTTGTTTGGGTAGCCGTGGGGCAAGGTCACCGTGACATCAATTTCGGCAGTGTCGCTCAAATCCCGGAAGATGAGCTGAATCTCGTGCACGTCCGTAATCGCCATACGATGGTGCTCTTTGGCACTGGAGAGCTTGTCGAGTTCAACAGTAACCCGACTGGTTTGGATGTCGGGCAAGAAGAATGAGATCGGCACCAAACACGCTTTTTGCTGGCCATTCCGCTCGATCACATACGCTTGGCCACTCCGCGCGACATCGTCCAGCACTTCGCCTGGCTTGCTGCGCAGGTCCATCATTGAAAGCGTCTTAAAGTTGACCGGCATAATCCGTTTCCTTAGTGAGGAATACTGGCGCCTGGCCAACGGCCACGAATTCGATAGACTTCGTATTTGCTGAGCCACTTCGCGGCGCGTTGGATCACAAAGGTCAGGTCGTGCCGACCGGGGTTCCACATGCGTGGATGCATGTAGCAGATATGCCCATCTGCTTTGTAGCGGTGCGGTGAAACTTCCAACGTTGGCGTTCGGACGAAAACATCCGGCATCAAGTTTCGAGATCGTAAGAGAACAGATTCTTGCCGATGCAGATCAGCAATATCAGGAGTTTCGGAGCAAAATCGAAAGCACCGGGTGTCTGACTCAGGAGGGAAAGGCCGCAGCTCTCCGGGCCAAGTACGACGAATTGCAAAAGACTCTCGACAAAGACGTTAGCGGCTCCCGGCTTTGGAATCTGGCGAATCGCTGTATCTACGGTACCGATGCGAACGACCGTATGGCCCGGACCAGTAAAATGAACATGATTATGCACGGCGACGGACATGGCGGAGTGCATCACCATGACGGCTTTCTAAACGTCAACGGCATCTTTGAAGGCCGCTTTGATATTATCCTGACCAACCCGCCCTTCGGCGCAAATGTAGAACCTTCGGACATAGTTCTTGAAGAGCAAGTCACGCTCCCCAACGACCTTGAGCGCCATTATGCCGACACCTATGGAGATCGCTACAGAGACGCGCTCAGCCGCCTCCGTGCCGCTAAGGACGAGCCTATTGCCAGCCTGTTCGAGTTGCCGACTGTAAAAGGGAAGAACTCGGTTGGTAAAATTAAGACCGAACTGCTGTTCATCGAACGCTGCCTGGAACTATTAAAGCCCGGCGGGCGTCTTGGTATTGTGCTGCCCGAAGGAGTGTTCAACAATCCGTCGTTGGCCTATGTGCGGCAGTTCTGTGAAGACCGCGCCTTCATTCGAGCCGTTATATCCTTGCCGCCGGAAACTTTCATTTCTTCCGGCGCGTCCGTAAAGGCGTCGCTTCTTTTCATGCAGAAGTTTACCGAGGAAGAACAAGCCGATTTCAACACGAAGAAGCGTGCCGCCGAACAGGAAACCCGCGATAAATACGCTGCCGAGATTGCCGAGCGGACCGACGCGCTCGAAGCGGCTATTACGAAGGCTAAAAAAGATAAGGCCACCGACCGACGCAAGGTCCTGCAAGCCGAACTCAAGCAGTGTAAACGTGACATCGAGGCGAAGATACGAGACGAGGCCCGCGCTCTGCTCAAATCTCGTTTCCCATATCTCGTTTTTCTCTACGAGGCTGAGCATGTCGGTATCACCGCCACCGGCGAGACCGATGGTGTACCGAATGAGCTTGTGCCTGGCGATTACACACCGGAGGATATCGAGAAGACCGTTCTTGAAATTTATCAGGTATTCTCGCGGGACATAGGGACACCCCGGCATTTGGTGTGAACCAATGATTACGGCACGCAAAGAAGTGACGGAAGGACTGATTCGTCCAATAGTCCTTCCGTATTCCCGGATTCATACAGAGAAATGAAACGAACAAAAAATGATTGGCGAATGAATGCGTATTCACAACTTTCCAAAGATTGGGTTAGCCCATGGACTGGAGAAACCCACAAAAAGGGAGAGCAGGTTACCGTTGTTTCTGTTATCAAGCTTAACCCGAAGAAAAAGATCACCATTGCTGTACCCAATGCTACAGCTCTTTTCTTAAATGCATCCGCGCGGTCGTGGAAGGAATCCAGGGCAATCAGAACTCGAAATGGTATTGACGGCGTCGTCAAGAGAGACAAGGAATTTTCTAGTCAAAGCGAGGCATTCGACTACTTAGAAAGCGTAATCGAATCGGTAATTATGGCCTTTTCGGGTTTGGAAGCGTTCGTGAACGAGATGATACCTGATGATTATCGTTACGAGACGTATCAACGGAGCGAAATAATCTTGGAGATAATGGATAAAGCACAAATCGAGAGATATTTATCCATAAATGAAAAACTTGAATCCGTACTCCCCGACGCACTAAAAACCAACTCGCCAAGAGGCAAACATTTCTGGGGCGATTTTGTCAAATTGAGGAAAATTCGAGACCGGATAATCCATGCGAAGACCGATGACCGAAAATCGTCGGGACCGGACAAGCCCAATCTTTGGCACGATCTCTTTCGGATTTCCTGTCCGCATAGTCAGGCTCTGAAGATGATTGATTTCTTTCTGAGAGAGACAAACTCTCAACCGCAATGGAGAGAGGCGTGTCCGCTTCGGTAGTACGGTTTGGTTTCTTCATTGACTGGTGTCAAGTTACTCTCGGGCGTATTGCTCAAACGCAGTCAGACCCCCTCACCCTAGAGCAAATTGCGATGCTGTGTAGCCGCCCGTCATTCCTGCGCAGGCAGGAATCCAGCCCCACTCCCCGCCCGCTGGATGCCGGATCATGTCCGGCATGACGAAGGGGGAGCGATGGGACGACAACGTATCGTAAACTGCTCCAGCCCTCTCCCTCTAAACGTGTGATGCAGATTAGGGGGAGGTCTAGGGGCCGTATCGAGGCAACCAACTCCCCATTTTGTCCCTGTTCGAGCTGCACGAGAGCAGCCTGAAATTTCAGAAAAAGTGAAATTTCACCATATCTGAAATATGGAAATCCCTGTCACCACGCACGCAACCGCCTTCCTCTCCGGCCTCATTCTCGGCGGCTGAATGGCATTCTGGAAGGTCGAATTTCACCCCTAAAACCTCGCAAATACCGTCCCAAAGTCGGAATTTTAAGCCTGAAACAAGCGTGAAATTTTCATATTTCATGAAATATGAAAAAAAGTCGCTAATTCCCTGCCCCATAAGGGTTTTTTCGAGATTTCATCAAATATGAACATGAAATTTTTCTACTTTTCTCTACTTTTGAGGGGAAGGTGGCACTGAATTTCGGCAAAAAATGGCCCCCGAATTTTGGAAATCCACGCCCTAGCACGGGTCGCGACTCCCAGGCTGTGGTGGAGCCAAACTCAGATACCCTTGCCGAAGCCGGCAAGGGAAGCATAGACTGTTCTATAGTTGTGATACGCTTCCTGTTCCGCAGCATTACGCGTTGCGTTCTTTGGGCCATCGATCTTCTTGTCCGCCTCACCGGACGGCACCGGCCGTATAACACTCTTCAGATAGAGCTGACTGGTCATATTGCCGAAGCGGGTGTCCTGGGCTTTCTGCCGTTTCGACGCCCAGTTGCGCCGGACCTGTTCGGCCTGACGACTCTTTTGCGCTGGGCGCGTGAGGATGAGCAGATCAGCGCTGTTGTGCTCGTCATCGACAATCTGGACACCGGCTGGGCGCGGCTGCAAAATCTGCGGCGTTCCATTCAGGCGCTCCGTCAGGCCGGGAAATACGTCCTCGTTTATCTGGCCGAGGGGGGCACCCAGGAATATTACCTCGCCAGCGCGGCCAATGCGGTGGCGATGGCTCCGGCCGGGCACCTGACCGTCACCGGTCTTGCGGCCGAAACGATGTTCTTTAAGGGTGCACTCGACAAGCTGGGTATCGAGGCCCAGGTCACTCAGGCCGGTCAGTACAAGTCGGCCGGGGAGCCGTTTACGCGAACATCCCTGTCTGAGCCTCATCGGGAGATGATGAACAGCCTGCTGGACGACCTGTACGATCAGATTGTCGAGGGAGTCGCCTCAACCCGGAATACAGACAAAACGACCGTGCGTGACCTCATTGACCAGGGATTGTTTCTGCCTCATGAAGCCCAGGAAGCGGGCCTGATCGATCATATCGGCTATGAGGATGATATCCCGCCCTGGCTCGAAAGCCGTGAGGGGCAGACTGAAAAAGCAGGACAGGCGGATGGCGTGAACGCGGCCGAGAGCGTGCGTATCATTGAAGCGGATGCCTATCTGCGGCGTCGCGGACGACTCATGCGGCGCCAGGCGCTCCGGTATCCTCCGGCGCGGATTGCCCTCATGACGGTGGGCGGGACGATTACGCGCGGCGAAACCGAGACCGGGAGCGACGGGATTCAATCCACCGGCTCCAGCAGTGTGATCCGGGACCTCAGACACATCCGCGAAAACCCCGACATCGCCGGGGTTCTTATCCGCGTGTCGAGTCCGGGAGGGTCCGGGCTGGCCTCCGATCTGGTCTGGCACGATATTCTCCAGACCAAAGAAGAGAAACCCGTGATTATCTCTCTAGGCGATGTGGCGGCGTCTGGAGGATATTATATCGCGCTGGCCGGAACGACGGTTTTTGCCGAGGAGGGGACGGTGACCGGCTCGATTGGCGTTATTGCCGGAAAGGCGGTATTACAGGGCCTGTATACTCAGCTTGGTCTGGATAAGGAAATCCTGACCCGGGGTAAGCGCGCGGCGCTGTTCTCCGACTATCTGGCCTTTGGTCCGGCGGAACAGGAGCGCATGAATAACGAGATCCAGAGTTTCTACCGGGACTTTGTCAAAAAGGTCGCCCAGTGCCGGTCGCTCAGTTATGAGGCGGTTGACGCCTGCGCCCAAGGACGGGTCTGGAGTGGAAGACAGGCCGCGGCGCGTGGTCTGGTTGACCGGATCGGCGGACTGGAGGAAGCCCTGGCGGAACTCAAATATCGCGTCGGGCTGCCTGACTACTGGCCGGTTGGGGTCGAACGTTTTCCCAAGCCTGCTTCCCTCCTCCGCTTCCCCTCCCTTTTACGCCGCCTGCCTTTGGGCGGGAGAGTGCATGGAACCGACTGGCCCTGGGAGCGAGACCGAATATGGGCAATTCTCCCGTTTTCTCTGCGTTTTTTGTAACCTAGGTGACAGCTTGACCCTTGCCTTGGACTGATAACGTCGGATATTCTACCGAGCCATAATCTTCTGTTTCATATTCAGACTCATCTGTAACAATTCCGAGCGGACAGCGCTGAGACAGCAAGGGGGGAGGATATTCCATGGCCACCAATCCAGCGGGAGGGCCCCTAGAGAAGGCGACGCAAGAACGGGAAAGCGTCGTTATTCGTTTTGCCGGTGATTCCGGGGACGGCATGCAGCTGACCGGCACCCGTTTTACATCCGAATCCGTTCTTGCCGGGAATGACGTCGGGACCTTACCTGACTTTCCGGCGGAAATCCGGGCTCCTACGGGGACGCTGTACGGTGTGAGCGCCTTTCAGATCAATTTCAGTAATAAAAATGTCTATACACCGGGTGACGATCTCGATGCCCTGGTGTGTATGAATCCGGCCGCGCTCAAAACCAATATTGCCGATCTGAAGCAAAACGGCATTCTCATTGTTGACCCGGCTGAATTTACCTCGGCCAACCTGAGAAAGGCCGAATACGAAAACAACCCGCTTGAGGACAGTTCGCTGGATAAATACCAAGTCTATCAGGTGGAAGTCACCAAAATGACGACCCTGGCTCTGAAGGACACGGGCCTGCCGAACCGGTCGGTCATGCGGAGTCGAAACTTTTTTGCTCTCGGCGTGGTGTCCTGGCTCTTTAATCGTCCGATTGAGCCGACCCTGGAGTGGATACAACAACGGTTCGGGAAGACCCCGGTCGTCGCCGAGGCCAACACCCTGGCTATCAAAGGCGGCTATAATCTGGGTGAAAACACCGACATGTTTGCCTCGTCCTACGAGATCAAACCGGCCGAGATCGATCCTGGGACGTATCGCAATATCACGGGAAACTCGGCGACCGCTCTCGGTTTTGTGATTGCCGCCCAAAAAGCCGAGCTGCCACTCTTTTTGGGCAGCTACCCGATTACGCCAGCCAGCGATGTGCTGCACGAACTCGCCGAGTACAAAAACTATAACGTCTATACGTTTCAGGCAGAGGACGAAATTGCCGGGGTTGGTGCCGCCCTGGGTGCCGCCTTTGGTGGGGCGCTGGCCATTACCACAACCAGCGGCCCTGGGATGAATCTCAAGGGTGAGACCATGGGTCTCGCCGCCTCGGTTGAACTGCCCATGGTGATTACCAATATCCAACGGGCCGGGCCGAGTACGGGTATGCCGACCAAGCCTGAACAGACCGACCTCCTCCAGGCGATCTATGGGCGGCACGGAGAATCGCCCCTGCCCGTGATTGCCGCCTCAACACCGGCTGACTGTTTTCACGCCGCCTTTGAGGCAGCCCGAATCGCGATACGGTATATGACTCCGGTCATCCTGCTGACCGACGGATTCCTGGCCAACGCCTCGGAGCCCTGGCTCCTGCCGAGTGTTGACGACCTGCCCAGTATCTCGGTCGACTTTCGGACCGACCCGCAAGGCTTCTTCCCCTATCTGCGGGATGAAGAAACCTTGGCCCGACCCTGGGTCAAACCGGGGACGCCCGGTCTTGAGCACCGTATTGGCGGCATTGAAAAAGACTACCTGACCGGCAATATCAGCTACGCTCCTGCCAACCACGAACAGATGGTGCGCGTCCGCCATCAAAAGGTGGCGAAAATCACACAGGAGATTCCGCCTACTCAAGTGAAGGGGCCCGAGCAGGGCAAGCTGTTAGTGCTGGGTTGGGGGAGTACATATGGCGCTATTGCTGCCGCGGTCGAGTCCGCTCAGGCGCAAGGCCATTCGGTCGCTCAGGCCCATCTGCGCTATCTGAATCCGCTGCCTGCCGACCTCGGGGACATCCTCAGCCGATATGAAAAGGTGCTGGTCCCTGAGATGAATATGGGCCAGCTCCTCAAACTGATCCGCGCCGAATATCTGGTTGACGCGGTTGGGCTGAATAAAATCCAAGGCCGTCCATTTAAGGTGTCTGAAGTTGCAACCCGCATTGCCCGTATGTTGGAGGACTAAGGACCATGAGCACAGAAGCTGCGGTAAAATTGACTCGGAAAGACTTTGTTTCAGACCAGGACGTCCGTTGGTGTCCGGGCTGTGGGGATTATGCCATTCTGGCTCAGGTCCAAAAAATCTTCCCTGAGCTCGGCATTCCAAAAGAAAAAGCGGTTTTCATTTCGGGGATCGGCTGTTCGAGTCGTTTCCCGTACTACATGAATACGTATGGCTTTCATACCATTCATGGTCGGGCACCGGCGATTGCAACCGGACTCAAGGTCTCCCGGCCCGACCTGCATATCTGGCTGGTCACGGGTGACGGCGACGGGTTGAGCATTGGTGGCAATCATCTCATCCACGCACTGCGCCGGAATGTTGAGCTCAAAATCATGCTCTTCAACAACCGGATTTACGGTCTGACGAAGGGCCAATACTCGCCGACCTCGGAACTCGGCAAAGTTGCCAAATCCACGCCGATGGGCTCGGCCGACCATCCACTCAATCCGATAGCCTTGGCGATGGGGGCAGAGGCGACGTTTATTGCCCGCAGTATCGACACCGAAGCCAAGCATCAGCAAGAAACGCTGAGGCGGGCAGCCGCCCATAAGGGCGGAGCGTTCATTGAAATCCTGCAAAACTGCAACGTCTATAATGACGGAGCCTGGGAATACCTGAAGGCGAAAGACTCCAAGGCCGACACCCAACTACTGCTTGAGCATGGCAAACCCATGGTTTTTGGCAAGAACAAAGACCGGGGTATTCGCCTCAACGGCTTAACTCCTGAAGTAGTGACTATTGGAAACGGTATCAGCACCTCAGATCTATTGGTTCACGATGAACACGATCAGACTCTGGCCTATTTGCTCGGTCGCATGACACCGCCCAACTTCCCCACACCGGTTGGGATCCTGTTTTCCACCGAACGGCCGACGATTGAGTCTTTGATGAACAAACAGATTCAGGACGCTATTGAGAAGTCCGGCCCGGGGAATATTGATACCCTCCTGCGTCGCGGAGATGTCTGGTCCGTAGAATAACTTTGTCAACAGTTGAGAAGGCCCCTGTTTGTCTCTATGTGTGACGAGCCGGGGCCTTCGTGTTTCTAGCGTATGCCACTCCATCTCCGGATTCCCTGTCCCCAGTGCGGGAAAATTCTCTATCGGAAGCGTAGTGGGCGTTGTCCAGAGTGTGGAACACAGGTGAGTGCACATGTGGAGGAGGTTCGCGACCGGGAGGAGCGGATTGAAAAGGTTGTGGCCGTCATTGGGACGGCGCTGGTTGTTCTGGTGCTCATGCTCGCTGGCGGAGTCGGACTGATTGAGGGCATACTGATGTATGGGGCGGCTGGCGCGGCAATGTTTTATCTGGCAAAAAAGACATTCAAGCCAAACCAAGGCCAAGAAGAAAAGGAAGAATAAGGAAGAGACCATGGCAGAAAAGGCCGACCTGAAAAAACAGATGAAGGAACTCAAAGGGCAACGCGATACTGCCCTGGAGCAAAAGGAGCACAAAGAACTCAAAAAGATCCGGCGCAACATCCGTTCTGTCAAACGGCAGTTGCGCGCTCGGGCACGCGAAGCGGCCCCAGCTTCGTAATACTCTGGCCTGAGTCCAGACTTCTATAAGAAAAGGAAGAAGGCTATGAACGTTCGGATTCAATCGCAATCCATTACGGCCATACGCAGTGACCTGCTAGTTGTCTCGGTCGCTCAAGGGAAACACAACGCCGCACATCTGAAAGCCCTCGATGCCGCTGTGGACGGCGTGCTGCGGGAGCAGGTGAGACGCAGCCGATTTCAAGGTAAACGAGGTGAGACCCTCCTCTTTCATACGCATAAACGTCTCCCCAGCGTATTGATTCTGCTGGTCGGGCTCGGGAAGCAGGCGAGCATTGAGCCGTCCACCTGGCGTCAGGTCGGAGCTACCGCCCGCCGCCAGGCGCAGGAGCAACGCGCGAAGAGCCTAGCGTGGTTTGTCGAACCAGGCATGGATGTTCAGGGCATGGGTGCCGCTATCCTCGAAGGGATACTGCTGTCCGGCTATGTCTTTCAGAAGTATAAATCCGACAACGGAAAAAAGACGGCCATCGAGACCTTCACCCTGGCCGGTCCCGGTCTCAGGAAAAGTGTTCGGCTGAGCCAGTCCCTAGAAACGGTCCAGAATACTGTTCCGGGAGTCTTTCTGGCGCGCGATTTGGTCAATGAACCGGCTTCGGTTTCCACACCTACCTATTTAGCAAATCAGGCAAAAAAACTCTCTGACGGAAACGGGCTCAAAACCGAAGTCTGGGGCGTGAACAAGATCAAGGCGGCCAAAATGCATGGCCTGCTCGCGGTTTCGCGCGGCGGTCCAGAAGAGCCACGCTTCATCAAGCTGCGCTATACCCCCTCCGCAAAGCCCAAAAAGAAGGTTGCCCTGGTCGGGAAGGGGCTTACCTTTGACTCCGGTGGACTGTCGCTCAAGCCAGCGAAGTCCATGGAGACGATGAAGATTGATATGTCGGGTGGCGCAACGGTACTCGGGACAATGCGGGCGATTGCCGCGCTCAAACCGCAGGTGCAGGTCACGGGATATGTGCCCTCGTCGGAAAATATGCCGAGCGGAACGGCTCAGAAACCCGGTGATATTATCAGTTATCGAAACGGCAAAACCGTCGAGGTCCTCAATACGGATGCAGAGGGCCGTCTGATCCTGGCTGATGCGCTGATCTGTGCCGTAGAAGACAAGCCCGACGTCATTATTGACCTGGCTACCTTAACCGGCGCCTGCATGGTCGCCCTGGGCTCCCGAGTCGCCGGGCTGTTCAGCAATAATCAGCAGCTGACGGACGATTTGTTGGCCAGCAGCAAAGAGACGGGCGAACAATTATGGCCCATGCCCCTAGTGAAGGAGTATAAGGACGACATCAAGAGTCCTATTGCCGACATTAAAAATATCGGTGGGGGCTATGGGGGGGCGATTACCGCGGCGCTGTTTCTTGAAGAGTTTGTCTCGGAGGTTCCCTGGGCGCATCTGGATATTGCCGGTCCGGCCTTTTCGGAGCGAGCCCTGCCGCATGCCCCCAGAGGCGGCACCGGCTTTGGCGTGCGGACGCTCGTGCAGTATATACTGAATTTGTAAGGCCAGCCGCCGGGGAGACGGGGATAAAGAGTAAACGTGTCTTCCAATACAGACAAAAAAGCTGGACACGTTTACTCTTCGCGGACTATCGTCCAACTCCAACGCCAGATCGTTGCCTGCCGGCGCTGCCCCCGGCTCATTCAGCACTGCCAGCGTACGGCTCAGGAAAAAGTCAAACGCTACCGCGACTGGGACTATTGGGGAAAGCCGGTTCCGAGTCTGGGTGACCGCACCGCGCGTCTGTATATCGTTGGCCTTGCGCCGGCCGCGCACGGTGGCAACCGAACGGGGCGGGTGTTTACCGGAGACCGTAGTGGAGACTGGGTGTTCGGTGCATTATACGCCTCTGGCTTTGCCAACCAGCCAACTTCAACCCATATCGATGATGGCCTCAGATTACAGGGCGCGTATATCACCGCGGCCGTCCACTGTGCACCGCCGGACAACAAGCCATCGCGAGAAGAATTTGACGCCTGCCAGCCCTATTTGCTGCGTGAAATCCAATTGCTGAAACAGGTCAGGGTCGTTGTTGGGCTGGGACAACTGGCTTTTTCAGCCTATCTCAAAGCCCGGCGAGAAGTCGGCCTGCGGGTTCCGACGCCCAGACCGAAATTCGGACATGGCCAGCGTTACGACCTGGATGACGTCACCCTCATTGGTTCCTACCATCCCAGCCAACAGAATACCTTTACCGGTCGGCTCACGCAGCCCATGTTTCATTCCATCTTCCGCGAGGCGCGAAAGATCATCGAGGGCTCGACGCTTTGATACAACAGGTCGGGTAGCAAACCTATTCTGGAAAAATCGCGTTAATGACCTCATCAATCGCGCGCTGGGAGTCGTTATCATCCGTCAGTGAACGAGAGACAGCAACGGTACACGCGCGACGTGGCGTCACACCCTGGCGAATGAGCTGGCCGGAATAAATAAGCAACCGGGTGCTGACACCCTCTTCAAGGCCGCTGGCTTTCAGGTGGCGGACCTTTTCGCCCAGCTTGGCGAGGTCGAGCGCGGTTTCCAGTGGTAAATCACTCTCGTGGGCAATGATCTCAGCTTCCTTATCACGAGGTGGATAGGTGAACTCGACCGTGACAAAGCGCTGCCGCGTTGAGTGTTTGAGATCTTTAAGAATGCTCTGGTAGCCTGGGTTGTACGAGATGACCAGCAGAAAGTTCTCGTGTGCCTCAAGGATTTCGGCCCGCTTATCAACCGGCAGAATACGCCGATGGTCGGTCAGAGGATGGATAAGAACGATGGTATCCTTGCGCGCTTCTACGATCTCGTCCAGATAACAAATCGCCCCGGTGCGGACTGCCTGGGTCAGCGGTCCGTCCACCCAGACGGTATCATCGCCCTTAATCAGGTACCGCCCGACGAGGTCACTCCCCGTCAGGTCTTCATGACAGGCGACCGTGACGATGTTTTCCGGGGATTCCGGGTCGTGGTTCGGCATGAGCACATGGGCCATATGCTCGACAAAGCGGGTCTTGCCGCAACCGGTTGGGCCTTTCAGCAGCACAGGCAGGCGGCACTCATAGGCGGCCCGAAAAATCTCGACCTCATCGCCGATGGGTAAATAAAACGGAACAGCACCATTCGGAGTAGCATCTTCGCTCATAATCGTGACTCGTTTACTCTTATGAAGTGGTCGTGAGGGTCTCCATAACTTGCTGGGTATCAATATCGATCAGCTCGATGGTCGCCAAGCCACTAACGCCGGTCTTTTGCCCGGCGTCGATAAGCTGGCCCTGGAGTTTGTCTCTGAAATTATCCCGGACAGTCTGAGGCATACCAGCCATGGGGAAATTGCGAAAGAAGACCCTGGCCTGGGTTTGCGACGGCCATTCGATGCGGACGATTTTGGGCGCCATCATTTCATGTGCACGAAAGAGCGCTTCCACGGCTTGCTGAAATGGTGACGTTGAGGGGCTTGTTGTTGACCCGGTTTGGGATGGGGCCGTCCCGTTCGAGAATTGTGCCAAGAGTTGGTCGATGCGGTCCTGGACGGTGGTGTTATCCGTCAGACTCTTAGCCTGCTGTAATGAGGCGGCCGCTTGTTCGGGCAGACCCTTCTCCTGATAGGCAACGCCCAGGTTAAAATGGGCCTGAAAGAAGCCGGGCTGCTTAGCCAGGACGGATTGGTATGAAGCGATGGCTCGGTCGACCTGACCGGTATAGAGGTACATGGTCCCGAGGTCGGTCGTCACACTGGCATTATCCGGGTCCAGCGCCAAGTAGCGCTGATAATACTCGATCGACTTGTGATGTTCCTCAAGGTCGTAGTAGACATTCCCCAAGCCGCGTAGCGCATCCAGATCGTTCGGTGCAAGCTCAAACAGCTTGCGATAGGAGGCCAGGGCCGCGCTGCGATAGCTAGCATCCAACTGCGACGCTCGGAACTGGACTTCAGCTAAGGTTCGCCACGCATTAGGGTCTTGCGGGGCGGCATTGGCCTGGGCAACCAGTTCCGCAATCCGACTCGTCACTTCCTCTGGCAAGGAAACCTGGGGGTGATCCTGGGGCAAGGCCGAGCCGCCCGTACTGGCTTGCGTGGAACGGGTGGGGGTCGGGGAGAACGGTTCTGTCCGAAGGACAAATACCCAGAGTCCGATGCCAACGGCGAGATAGCAGGACAAAACAATGAGGCCGGGAAGGGGCAACCACGGTGTGCCCGTCGCTGATGGGGAGGCTGATTTCTTGGCCTGCCGCCCTTCGGCCTTGCCGCCGAGAGATTCCCCGCAGTTCGTACAAAAATTTGCTTTGAGGATAGTCTTTGTCCCGCATTGTGGACAAAAACGCGCTGTCGCCATCCTGTCTCGACCTCCGTGTAGCCTACCTAACAACAATACCCTATGCAGGCTAGACCAGGCAGGAAGCGAATCCCGTTGACAGTCAAGGAGTTGGCTGGATAAGCTGCGGGTAGCCCTGGGGAGGAATACATGGCGAAAAAGAGTCCGAAGCGCGACCCACGCCTGGCACGAGGCAAAAAAACGCTGGAAGAATGGGGAATTCAGCCTGCTGCCGGACAAGACCTGGATATTGCCGGCCTAGATGACCGTATAGGCCAGAATGCGGACGCTGACTTAGCCCTGGCCGCCTTACTGGGCAAGGTCCAGACGGCAGAGTCGGCCCAGTTCCTGGCGGATTGGGAAGAAAAGACAACCGATAAGCATTTGCGCAAAGAAATTAGCCGTGCCCTCTATCGCCTGTCCCAAAAAGGGATACAGGCCGACCGACCGCAAAAGGGGTCGGGCAAGTCCATCCTCACCCCGATTGAACCGGAGGGCTATCTGTCCGCAATGGATGGGCGTGGTGATCGCCTCGTTTGGATAGTGAAATCACGCGTTGGCGGCGGATTGCATTTCTTGTCCTCGTTGATCAACGAACCCGAAGGCATGCGCTATATTGAAGGTACGGAAATATCGCGCAAGATGCTGCGACAGGTGCTTCAGGATTTGCTCGACCGCCGCGGCGTGACTATGGTTCAGGTGCCGTGGCGGTATTGCGACTTCCTGATGCAGGAAGGCTATGAACGGGCTGAGGCGCAAGACAAAAAAGAAGTGGAGTCCTATCCGGCGTTGCGGTCTTTTGTGTCCACCACACCGGCAGAGCCCCAAGCCGTTCCACTGCCGAACAGTTTGGATCGTGAGGCTGTCGCTGGCGACGACACGTTCCTGGCAACATCCATCCAGCTCGGCGAAGAGCCGGAAATGCAACGCTGGGTGTTTGACGCAGAACAGGCCAAGCCCTATGTCGAAAAGATCACCAATGCGCAGGAGAGCCCCATCGTGCTGAATCAGCACCAGCAAAAAGACCGGGTGGACGATGTCATCAAACAAGCGATTGCCGAAGTATTCTCGGGGGAAAGCGGCCAGGTCTACGCGCGGCGCTTGGAAGAAATGGCGCTGTATTTTGCGGCAACCGAACGTGTGGCGTCAGCCCAGCGCGCCCTGGCTGTCTCTCTTTCCCTCCAAAAGGAGGGGGCGAGTGGCAGCAGCATTCCCTTTTGTGAGGGATTGGTCCAGCAAAGCATCGGCCTGCACTACACGGAAGAAAAGCAACAACAACAGGAAGAAGCCAAGAGTTCGCTCATTATGAAGCCGTCTGAGTTTGCAGCTCAGGCGCAGCAGGCCCAGCGCCAACGGCGGGTCTGAGTATTTGGAGGGGACAATGCCGCAGCCCTTCCCGGATCAGATTACCTCGCTCCCGTTTTTGAATGCCGGGACGATTCTGTCGTGTCCTGATTGTGGCATGGGACTCTACTTGCTGACAAAGAAGGTCACCCGAGATGGGACCTTTGAAGGCGCAGTGCAAGCCATGGCGGGTGTCCCGGAATATAAACGGGGGTCCACGCCAAAGACCTGTCCCTTATGTCAGACCGGCCAGTGGTGGTATCCGCCCGGCACGATCCATACCTTTCAGTACGGCTGGGTGGCCTAAAGAGTAAACGTGTCCAGCTTTGTCTGAACGATTGGAGGACACGTTTACTCTTCGGCCCGTTTTGAGTTGACAATGCCCGGCCGGGGCTATACCGGTTATACGTCTCTCGTATGGTAAGACGATTCATCTGTAAAAAGGAGGTTCGCTATGGCAAGTCCGCAACTACAACAGACCCTCGATATGTTCAAAGAGATGGGGGCGAAGATGGCCGAGGCCAAAGACATCAACGATATACGCGCCATCATGATAGAAGCGCAAGCCCCGGCTGGCGTGACGTGTACCTCGGTTGACGCTGGCGGGGTGTCTGCTGAATGGAGTGATGCCGATGGCGCCGACCAGGGTAAGGTCATCTTGTACGTCCATGGTGGTGGCTATGTGATGGGCTCCGCCGGTTCCCACCGTGATATGACCGGTCGTCTCTCGCAGGCCGCGGGCGCACGCGTACTCTCCCTCAACTATCGTCTGGCTCCCGAGCACCCCTTCCCCGCTCCGGTCGATGATACGGTGGCGGCCTACCGGTGGCTGCTCGGACAAGGGATTCAGGCCTCAAACATTGCCATTGCAGGCGACTCGGCTGGTGGCGGCCTCGCTCTGGCCGCACTCATCGCTATTCGTGACGCCGGGGAGCCTATGCCTGCCGCGGGCATTGGTATTTCACCCTGGGTTGATATGGAAGGCACGGGAGAGTCGATGACCACGCGGGCAGCGGTCGATCCGGTTGTCCAGAAAGAAGGCCTACTCGATATGGCCAAGCTGTATTTGGGTGGCGCAGACCCAAAAGACCCGCTGGCCGCTCCGCTGCATGCCAATCTGGCGGGTCTCCCACCACTGCTGATCCAGGTCGGGGACGCAGAGACCCTGTTGGACGACGCCACAAGAATCACGGAACGAGCTCAGAAAGCCGATGTCAACGTGACGTTGAAAATCTGGGATGAAATGCCGCACGTGTGGCATTTGTTTGCGCCGATTCTGCCCGAAGGCCAGCAGGCAATTGAAGAGATCGGTACGTTCTTTAGGGAACAGACGACATAAAACTACCTTCGCAGACAAGGCAGCAGGGGGCAGCCTTATGGGGCTGCCCTTTTTTTAAGTGATGGCGCAACAACTGCATTTGAGTGTGGCGGATCAGTCTCCTGTCCGACAAGGAGGCACGGCAGCCCAAGCGCTCCGCGAGACGGTTGCTCTGGCTGAGGCGGTGGAAAAATTCGGCTATGAACGTTTCTGGGTGGCCGAGCATCATAATCTACCCGGTTTCGCCGGAACCAGTCCGGAAATCGTGATTGGCCAAATTGCCGCCCAGACGCAATATATTCGAGTCGGGAGCGGGGGCGTAATGCTGTCCCACTACAGCGCCCTCAAAGTTGCCGAGATATTCCGCGTCCTTGAATCTTTTTATCCCGGCCGCATCGACCTCGGCCTGGGCCGTGCGCCCGGGAGCGATCAACAGACTGCGGTTGCGCTCTCCTACCCTGGTCAACCCCGCGATATTCGATATTACCCCGAACAGGTCGACGACCTGATCGCCTATCTGGCAGATAATCTCCCTCCGGATCATCGTTTTGCCGATGTACATGCCGGACCGACCGCAGGCACCACACCGGAAGTCTGGTTGCTCGGTTCGGGGATCGACTCGGCCCTCATTGCTGCTGAGCGGGGCCTACCGTTTGGCTATGCCTATTTCTTCGGGATAGGCGTCCAGCATGGTCCGGCTATTGTTGAGAGCTACCGCCGCCACTTTCGGCCATCAGAGTTGCTGGCTGAGCCCAAAGTCAATGTGACAGTTCAGGCATTATGTGCGGAGACCGAAGAAGAGGCGCACTATCTGTCGGCAAGCAGAAGTCTGGTGCGGCTGAACATTGTCCGTGGTCGCCGACAGGGGGTCCCCACACCTGAAGAGGCCCGTGCCTACCCGTATAGCGCTGACGAATTAGCCTATCTGGAGCAATATCGCCGCTCCAATGTTGACGGAGACCCACAACAGGTGAAAGAGCAACTCGAACACTTGGCCGAGGTGTTTCAGACCACGGACCTCGGCATTGTGACGATCTGTTATGATTTTTCCAAGCGCGTACGCTCCTATGAACTCATCGCCGAAGCCTGCGGTCTGTTAGCCCCAAGCCCCCGATAAGTGAAAACTCCTTCTGCTTCATCTGGGGGCAGCTAGTCTATAATCGCCGCTTCCAGAGGCAAGGCAACCTCGCCCACACGACTTCGTTACCGTAGAGAACACGGCTTTTCTGGAAGCAGACCTCTCATTGTAAATCGTTTAAATGCCTATTGTAAAAGACTTTTATTCCAAAATAGATCAACGGAGAAATGAAAATTTAGCAGTCCATTCCAGAAAGCGATGGACGCAAGGGGAAGTCTTGGTATGATATGGGAATGGCGAAGAAGGCGCAAAAGGAGCAGAAAACAACTGTACGACTGAAAAAAAAGGTGGGGCAGCCACAGACAAAACGGGCCGTAAAGAAATCGGTCGCAAAGAAAAAATCAAGAGCCATCAAAAAGACAGCAGAGAAAAGCGAGCTGGCCCGGAGACAGCCAAAGAAGATATCGTCCAAAGAATGGCTAGAAACTTTCTTCTTCAGCCTCGTTGTCGTTCAGATCCAGGAGTTTTTCCGGTGGTGCTGGGAGAATATCGACAAAAAACAAACCCGTGAAATCACAATCGCCCTGTACCGTGAGATATTTTTTCCTTTTGAGTCAATGCCGGAGCATAAAAGACTACCCATCTGGCGGCATAGGAAGGTAGAGCGCTTTGTCCACGATCTGACGAGTGCCCATGCAACGAGGCTAGAAACAGTTGCTCGACAGTGGGCTGAAGAAACAGGACAGAGCGTCGATCATATACGGGGCGACACGGAATAAAACGCCGCCCTGATGCCATCAAAAAACAGACTCAAAGACTTTGAATCCTCTTATTCGCGGCCCTGCGTTTCGGCAAACACGTACTTGCCGTCCCGTTTTTCGATCCACTGTCCGCGGCCCGTTGTTTGCCCATCCGTATCAAGCTGAGTGCGGATGATCTCCAACTCTTCTTCCATAGGCGGATCAAGCGTTTCAATGGTCGGGGCGATTTTCGGCTCAAAGGACATCTCGGCCAGAACCATATCAACCGTGACAAACGGCGAAATCGCCATAAGCATCAGCTCACACGACTTTTCTTCATAGCCGAACATCGCCCACGGGGTGAACACCCGCCACGGACCGGTGCCGGGGGGTAAGCCGTTGGCCTCGCGCGCTCCTGGTCCGTCGAGAAAGCCCGGTGATGAAATAAAGTCCACCCGTTCTGGGAACTTCCGCTTTTGTTGGTCGGTCATCAGAATCGTACGCCAGCACTGAGCGGCAATAGTATCAGCGCCACCCGGGCCGCCAAAACGCCGGCCTTGGCCGCCTTCGTACTCCCCCAGTACGGTCGAATTGATATTGCCGTAGCGGTCGACCTGGAGGGTGTTGAGGATACCCACATCGACATAGCCGAGTTGGGCAAAATTGCCCGCTGTATTCATGGTCCCCCACTGGAGGGCGCGATAGCCGGCCCGTGAAGCCACCATGGTCATCAGGGGGTCCCAGGGCATCATGGATTGCGGGGCAATCACGCCATCCTCGGTCATGTATTGGACGCCTGAGGCGTACAGTCGCTGGGCCAGCAAAATGCTGTATAAGGGCTCTCCGCCGCCACCGACCCAGTAGCTTTTTTCTTCCTCAATGACCCGTGAGACGGTACAGATCAAGTGTTCTCGTTCCGCAAAATGTGTGGCCGGTGTCATATCGAGTATCCCTCCCGAATGGTTTCGCGCCGTTGTAATTCTTGGAGTTTTTTCCACCCCACACGCTTTTCCAACATCTCATCGTGCGAATCGACACTATACACCCATTTTTCAAGGTAGGGTTGCAGGTCGCCGCGCATGGTCCCGCCGAAACACTCGACCACGTGCTGGACATCTGAGGCATAGCGTCCCTGGACCGTTCCCGGATAGGCGCCGAAAGGCGCATGAACGACCGCATCGACCGTAAAATGGGGGATGGATGTCCGGGCCGGGTCGCGTCGAAATTCATCCGTTTCGATGATTTCTTCGGCGGACACAATGACCCTTTTGGACGCCAGGGCACAATCAACATGGGAAATCCCGGTGCCAAAGACACGGGCATTACCGTACACGTCAGCCTGGTGCACATGGATGATCGAAACATCCGGGTTCAGCGCCGGCAGCAGGACAACCGGCTTGCCCGAAAACGGGTCTTTGACCAATTTGGCCCCGGATTGGGGAAAGCCAGCGGTCCCACCAAACGACCGTACGCCAATAAACGGTAACCCCTGCGCGCCTGCCTGCAGCCGATAGGTCATCACCACATTTGAGTACTCGTAGGTCTGGAGGCGACCTGCGGCGACTGCCTTGGACAACCACGGACCAAAACCCACAAACCCAATATCCGCCTTAGTGGCACAGCCCCCTTCGACAAGCAACGCGAGGGCAACATAGGTGAATTTCCCACAGACCCACAGGTCCTTTTTCTTCTGGCGAATGACCTCACGGATCAGAGAACTCGGGCCACGCTGGAAGTAGTTGCAGTCATACGCCACATAGTCCCCGTCAGAGACAAACTTCTCAATGGCTTCGTGCTCGTTCATCATTTTATGCACGAGCGTCCGCGGCTTGTTGTCTCTCACCCAGGCGCGGAATCCATCGGGATCAGGTGGCAAGTATGCGCCTTGTCCCTCTGCAAGAATTTCCATGTGCAGCAGTCTCCTCACAAAACCCAAACCGGTCTTTGCGTATTCTTGATAACGTGCCGCCTAGATACCATAGTCCCTGGAGACGTGCCAATGCCGCGAAAGAGTGTCCTCCTCGTCGGGCTTGCGCTCTGCAGGTCCTTCCTCTATCCCTGCTCCTGTTCACAACGTTTCACCGGAACATGATGTCTGGACCCAGTTCGATCAACAGGAGAGGATTGAGGAAGTGAGCGTGCGTGTTACGGAGTTTATCGCATTTCTGCTCGTATGCGTGCTGACTCCAAGAGTGGCTGAACCCGATGCGGAGACGGCGCAGACACTCCAGGGCTCAACGCCTTTTCAGGAGACTTTTCAACAATACCCGGCTGGCGTATTCCCGTCGGGCTGGAAGGTCCGTGGCAGCGAAGCCACCGCGCAGGCCGTCTACCGCATTGCTGAAGAAGAAGGCAATCGCTTTCTCCATGCCTATGCCAACAACCAGGATGTCCAGATCGGCATAGAACATATCTGCAGGCCACAGGACTATCCCATTTTACGCTGGCGTTGGCGCGCAACCAAACTCCCTCCTGGTGCCGACGAACGCGCAAAAAAGACGAACGACTCGGCCGCGGCCGTTTACGTGATATTTGACAGCCGCCTCATGCCACGCGTGATTAAATATGTCTGGAGCTCAACGCTCGCGGTTGGCACGCAGTTCGACAGTCCGGTCTACTGGCGCGCCAAGGTCGTCGTCTTACAGCGCGGGCCGGCCGAGCCCGGGGAGTGGCGGCAAGAAACTGTGAATTTCTACCAGGACTATAAAGACCTCTTTGGCTTTGAACCGGGAAAGATCCGCGGCATCGCCGTGCTCTCGGACTCCGACACTATGGCCAGTGTATCGGAGGCGGCCTATGACGACTTTATGCTGCTTCCAGGGAAAACTCCCTCCTTGCTCAGCCCACACACCGATCCGGTCAGGCTCTCACCCATGTGAAGGGTAAGAGCTTGGCCGCGCAGAACGGGACGACCCGTTCCCCGGCATTCCTATTCGTTATCGTATTGCAGGTCGTGCGCGACACGCTCGACCGACTTGCCAGCCGGATCAAAATAGTTCAGCGTTTCGGTGCTGATGTCCCCGCCGTAGATGTGGACACTCACGGTTGGCTCGTCGGTCTTATTGAGGAAATCATGGACTTCCTCGTTCGGGGACAGGACGTGGGCGACGTCACCAGGACGGAGATCGAGTGCGGTGGTTTCGCGGAGTTCCGCATATCCCGGCTGCGTCCCGGCATCGAGACGTTTATACCGAATAGTATGGAGCTGGTTCCGATATACGCCCTCAACGACCCAGTTCCCGGCATGATCGTGTACACCGCTCGATCCGCCTGGGGGCCAGATAGCGGCCATAATATTAAAGCAGTCTTCAGGCCCGCGGTGGAGGCGATACAGGGTGAAGTCTTTGTGCTCAGTGGTAATCCGACCAGGAGCCGGCTGACAGTATTCTTCCGGCAGGCTACCGGCAGCGAGAAAACGTTCCAGCAGAGGTTCCGCCGCCGCAACAATCGCGGCGTGTTCTTTTTCACGGGCGACCAGGGCTTCCACGTCTTCGGCAAGCTGTTCGAGCGTGTATGCAGCGTTGTCTTGGTACGCAAGGTTACTCATAACATTCCCTCCTCTCACTGTCCTTTTTGCCAACTCGGCGCTGAAAAGCAAGAGGCGTGCGTTCCTTCCTCCCTTGACAAGCGCACCGCGCATGTCAGAAATGGCCCCTCGGATATTCGTATCCCTCCATAACGCTATGTATAAGGAGTTTCAATTTTCATGTCCCAGGCTCAATCTCTCCGGACCCGGCTCTCCCAGGACCAGTTTCTCATGGCCGCAGGTGCCTATGACGTTATTTCCGCCCGGCTTGTCGAAGAAGCGGGATTTCCGCTGGTATACTACTCTGGTGGCGTCTCTGCTGGCGCGCTGGGCTATCCAGACTTCGGCATGCGGACGCTGACCGAGATGGTTATCCAACTCGAAGGCGTCTGTCGCGCGGTGAGCATTCCGGTGATCGCTGATGCCGAAGCAGGCTTTGGTTCCGTCCTGAATGTCGTCCGTATGGTCCAGGAATATGAGCGGGTGCATGTCGCCGGTCTCCACATTGAGGATCAGGATGTACCGCGCCGCTGCGGTCATCTGGGTGGAAAACGTTTGGTCCCAACCGCTGACCATGCTGCCAAAATTCGGGCCGCGGTGGACAACCGGACGAATCCTGACACCGTCATCATTGCCCGGATCGACGCAATTGCCGTGAATGGGCTCGATGATGCCATGGCCCGGGCGTCCGCCTGTCTGGAGGCCGGGGCAGACATGCTATTCTTTGAGGCGTTCGAGTCGGTCAAACAGATGGAGTTGGCCTGCCGCGAATTTTCGGCTATCCCGCTTATGGTCAATATGGTTGAAGGCGGGAAGACACCATTTCTACCCGCGCGCGATCTTGAGGACCTGGGATTTTGTCTTGCCATCTATCCGGTCACCAACGTCCTGGCTGCGGCGTATCATATGAAAAAAACCTTACGGACGCTCAGAGAGACGGGCACAACCCAGGGAACGTGGCACGAGATGCTGCCGTTTAATGAGGTGTTCAACGGCTTACTCGGCTGGGATCAGGCCCTGGCCTTTATCGATCACTATACGCAAACCAAGTGAAACCCATGACGGATTCTGAGCATGTGCTCCATCCCGACCTGGCCGGTCTGCCCGAGCTCTCAGTCACCGAACAGACCGCTCAACTGGTGCAACTCGAGGCCAAAGAGCGGCAAGAATTCCTTCTCTCGGCAAAGAACGGTGTGGCAATAGTCCGGGCGCTCTCCTCTGAGACGTTACTGTATACGCTCAAGGAGATTGGGCTACACGATGCGGTCGGACTGCTGGCAATGGCGGCGCCTGAACAGGTGCGCGACATGCTGGACCTGGATTGTTGGCGTAAGGACAGACTGGATGACGAGCGTTTGACAAACTGGCTGATGCTGCTCGATGAGGGTGGGAGCAGTAAGCTGGCGGAGTGGATTTTGCACGCCGACATCGAACTCCTGGTCCTCCTGATTCAGCGCCACTTTGAGGTGGTCCGCAAAGTGGATGTCGAGGAGGAACCTGACTTTGACGAGTCCAAATATTTCACCTTCGATGAGCAATATCTCCTCCGCTTCCGTGGCGAGTCGGAACCGATTTTATACCTCCTGCTTGAGCAACTCCGTACGCTCGATTACCGCAGGTATCTCCACGCGCTCGAAAACAGTTTGTTTGAACTCGAAAGCGGCCTTGAAGAGCAGGCGTTTCGCTGGCGAGCGGCGCGTCTCGAAGATCGTGGCTATCCGAGATACGAAGAGGCGCAAGCGCTCTTCCGCTTTCTTCCGCCGGACTCCATTCCGTTACAGCCATATCAGCGTCCCTCTGGCACGCTTCATCTTGCCGCCGGGGACGACGCTATTACGCCACCCGATCACGCTTTAGCGCTGCTCGCCGAGCCCACGTCTTTTTTCTCCCGGACGCTGGCGAGTCTGCCACGCCGGACCATTGCGCAGATTGGTCAGGAACTTGCCTATCTGACCAATAATATTGTCACGGCCGAGGCCCGGGATACCGGAGAAGTCAGCGAAATTCGTCGCTGCGTTATCATGGCGCACGACTATGTCAATATTGGTCTGGCCTACGTAGCCAGAGAAGATGAGACCGTAGCGCGTGACCTCCTCCAAACGACACAGATTCGTCCGTTCTTCCAGACCGGCTGGGGCTTGCTCCAGCGCCTCCAGCAGCAGGCCAGTCTCATGGCTACCCAGTTAGAGGAGAGCGGTCTGGCCGAATGGGAGAGCTATCTCGATCCGCCGTTTCGAGAGATGTACGCCGGGGTCAGGCGAAAAGAGCCACTCTTTTTTGTTGGTCTGAAGACGCCGGGCGAAATCGTGTCCCGACGTTTTGGACACCTGTCCGAGATTCGACAGGTCGAATTGCTGCTGGCCCAGATCCCGACCTGGTTCCGGGTCTTCCGGCGCTGGGCCATACTGCCCGAAGAAAAGGCGCCTGAAGGAGTCGGCCTGACCGCTCTTTGGAATACGGCCTTTGCTCGTTGGGTCCTCGGCTCTTCTCTTAAAAAGCAGCTCACTATTCACCCCTTGAACCGGGTCGAGCTTCAGGCGCTTCACGACCGGCTCCCGCAGGCTACCCTTGAAGAACGCTGGGAGGCATTCCAGACGCACTTTCTATCCCCCCACCCCCCCTTCATAAGGGGGGCTCGCCGCTCACCGCTCGCAATCACGCCACAGGAGTTGTCCGCCCTTGGCCCCCTTGCAGCCCACGCGCGCGACACGATTGAAGAGATCCTGGCCATCGATATCCAGACCGCTGCTCTCCACTTTGTTGAGGGGCTCCTGGTCGTCGAGTAAGCAAGCTGGCACACCCCACCCGATAAACGCGTATGAAAAGGAATGCAGCATGGAACACCTCAGCGCCAAAGTTGCCGTCATCACGGGCGGAGCAAGTGGAATAGGATTTACCACCGCCCGCCGCCTTGCCAGTCGAGGCGTCCGACTCGTGTTAGCCGATATTGAAAAGTCGGCCTTGGACCGGGCCGTCACCGAGTTAGCGGCGGCAGGCGCCGCCGTAGAGGGAGTGGTCTGCGATGTCGGCGACCTGAAGGCCGTTCAACACCTGGCAGACACTGCGTTTGAAAAAATGGGCGCGGTTCACATTGTGTTCCATAACGCTGGGGTTGCCGTTGGCGGGCCAATCGCCGAGATGAAACATAGCGACTGGGAGTGGACCATGCGGGTCAATTTATGGGGTCCGATCCACGGCGTTGAAGCTTTTACGCAACGCATGATCGCCCAAGGTCAGGGCGGGCATATGCTGTTTACCGCCTCGTTTGCCGGCCTCGTCCCCAACGTTGGACTAGGCCCGTACTGTGTTTCCAAGTATGGGGTCGTGGCTTTAGCTGAGGTGCTGCGTCGGGAGTTGCGGGCACACGATATTGGCGTATCGGTCCTGTGTCCGATGCGGGTAGCCACCAATATCGGGCACTCGGAGCGCAATCGCCCCGACGAACTAGGGGGCCCGGAAGCGTCACCGCCGGTGCTCGACCAGGGAGAGGACAATCAAAATCTCGCCGGTCGGGTCCTGGACGTCGATGATGTTGCCGCGCAAGTCGTGGATGCCGTTGTTGCCAACCGGCTCTACATCCTGCCTCACGAGGAAAGTCGGACACCCATCCGGCGGCGGTTTGAACGGATCGATCAGACATTTGAGGAGCGGAGGGAGGGCTAAGAGCGCCCAGGGGTAGAGGTACAGCCTTCCGTCAGTTCGCGTATGACACGTTGCTTGTACCGCCTGTCGTGGGCGGCTCCTTGTCGCTCGCGGAATATATCAAACGGATGAACCGGATTATGAACGAGGATCGCCCCGATATGGAAGTCATCCCGACCTCCAAGGATCTCGTCGCCCAGTATCTGTTGCTGTACTCGTTCTCCGGGGATCCGGATGATTTCGACGAAGTCGTGGACTACGACTACCAACATGCCAACGTAGTAGTGTTTCTGCGCACCGATCGCACCCGGGATGTGACGCGGGTTGTCAACATTATCCGCGACTTCGCCATCCGTGAGTTTGGCTATAACCGAGACTCCAGCACGGCAGCAGATGACCCGTTTGGCCTCCGCTTGGGTCGCTGGCTGACCGGCATTGAACCTACGGTGACCGGCTGGGAGACGAACAGTGGCTTTCGGATCGGGATTGCGGGCAATGGCTACAAGTTCAAACACTTGAGCGAATTGGTAGTGTCCGGACAGGTCTCGACTTTGGTGACTTCGCTGGGCGCGGTCTTTCTGCTCACCACGCTCATGTTTCGCTCCTGGGTTGCCGGCCTGATTAATATCATTCCCATCAGCCTGGTGATGATCTTTAGTTTTGGCCTACTCGGGCTGTTAGGAATCCCGTTGGAGCTTGGGAAATCGCTCACCGCGGGCATTGGCATTGGCATCGACTATACTATTCACTTTCTGAGTAAGTACCGGTTCAAAGTCCAGGAGGGGCTGACCGACCCGGCCCAGATTACGGCGGCCACGCTGGCGACCTCAGGCAAGGCGATCTTTTTTAATGCCGTGGTGGTCATCGCCGGCTTCCTGGTCTTGCTCTCCTCCAACTTTCGGGTAAACTTTTACTTGGGCGCGATGCTGTCGCTCAATATGGTCGCCTGTCTGGTCGTATCGATGACGGTCCTGCCGGCGATCTTGAATCGGTTTCGGCCACGGTTTGTGTATGGCGAAGGAAAAGCGGCTGGCATGAGCACTGCGCCGCAGCAAGAAGCAGTGGCCTGATCATAGACTAGGGAGTCGCCCCTTATGGAATCATTCTTTCGGGCCGTCATTCGTTTCCGCTGGCTGGTCATTGGCCTGGTCCTCGGTAGCACTGTGCTCATCGCCCTTCCAATTCAAACATTACGCTTTGATAACGATGTTGAAGCCATGTTCCCCTTCGATGATCCGATCCTCGCCTATAGCAGAGTGGTTGAAGAACGATTCGGCATCCGTGATCTCATTATGATTGGGGTACTGAACGACAACGCCGACGAGAATGGCGTCTTTAATCCACGGACCTTAGGCATTGTCAAAGAGTTCTCGGAACGCCTTGCTCTGCAACCCGGAATCAAAGCCATCCGGGACGAAGATGTGGCCAGTATCGCCACGATGGATAATATCACTGGCACCGTCGACGGTATAAACGTTGATCCGTTTATGGAAGCCGTTCCCGACGCAGCCAATGCGCTGGCAGATCTTAAACAGGCCATCTTCGCCAATCACATGTTCGTCAATTGGGTCGTCTCGCAAGACGGGACGGGACTGCTCATCATGGCCAAGATGGAGCCAACCGAAGACACACAGGCAGGCACGGCGCGACGGATGACTGTGTATACCTCGATCCGAGACATGGTCGAGGCTAAAAAGGCGACGGGCGTGCCGGAAGAATTTCATATTGCCGGGCGTGGAGCGGTCGAAGTCACTTTGTCGGAAGAGGAAGCCCGCGACATGGAAACCTTCTTACCCCTGACCTTGGTCGTGCTTCTGGGAACCTTATATTGTACGTATCGAAGCCTGCGCGGCGTCCTCCTGCCGCTGGCAGTCGTTGTCGTGTCGTTGATCTGGACCCTCGGGATTATGGCCGCGCTCGGTATTCCAATGTACTTTGTCACCTCCATAATGCCGGTCGTTCTCATGGCCATCGGCGTGGCGGATGGCATTCATATTCTGAGTCGCTATTACGAAGAGCTATTAGAGCATCCGGATATTTCCTCAGCTGACGCGGTGATTGTGACTATGCGAGAGATGTGGCAGCCCGTCATTTTGACCTCGCTGACCACCGCAGCCGGGTTCTTATCTTTTCTGACTGCGACCGTTGTCCCTATCCGCTATTTTGGGGTGTTTAGTGGAGTGGGAATCTTGGTCGCGATGCTCTTCTCGCTGACCTTTTTCCCGGCCATGTTGAGTTTGTTGTCGCCGACCGTCAGCCGGGGTCTGCGCAATCAAATGAGCCGGAGTGGAGACCTGGCAGCCGCCGGCTGGGCAGCCAGCTTCTTGGCGCGCCTCGGTCGCGGTGTGGCACGTCGTCCACTGGTCGTATGGGTGCCGGCCGCGCTCGTTGTTGTGCTGTGCGTGCTCGGCACGCAGCGGATTGTCGTGAACTCGACCATGGTCGGGATGTTTCACCCATCCCACGAGCTACGCGTTAGCGATATGGTCCTGCGCGATACATTTCAAGGCACCGTGCCTATCTATGTGGCAATCGAAGGGCATGAGCCTGATCGGCTCAAAGATCCGGTCCTGCTCGATCAACTGGACCGCCTGCAAACGCGGGTGGAGCAGGATCCTGATGTGGGTGGCTCCTTGTCATTAGCGGAATACATCAAACGGATGAACCGGGTCATGAATGAAGATCGTGCAGAAATGGAAGTCATCCCAACTTCTCGTGACCTGGTTGCCCAGTATCTGCTGCTGTATTCGTTTTCGGGTGATCCGGATGATTTCGACGATGTCGTGGATTATGACTACCAGCATGCCAACGTAGCGGTCTATCTGCGCTCCGATAGGACCCGAGACGTCGAACGTGTCGTGCAGCTTATCCGCGACTTTGCGGTCGAGGAATTTGGCCAGAATGGAGCCACCGACGCTGCCACCCATGATCCGCTGGGACTCCGCTTGGGCCGCTGGTTGGCCGGCATTGAGCCCACGGTGGCGGGGTGGGAGACAAACAGCGGCTTTCGGATCGGGATTGCGGGCAATGGCTACCTCCTGAACCGCCTGAGCGAACTGATTGTGTCCGGGCAACTGGCGAGCTTGGTGACCTCGCTCGGCGCGGTCTTTCTGCTTACCACGGTCATGTTTCGCTCGTTCGTTGCCGGGCTGATTAATGTCCTGCCGATTAGCCTGGTGATGATTTTTAGCTTTGGGCTGCTGGGGCTGCTGAATATCCCGCTAGAGATTGGGAAATCGCTGACTGCCTCGATGACCATCGGTATTGGCATCGATTATACGATTCACTTTCTGAGTAAGTATCGGGTCAAAGTCCGAGAGGGGCTCCAAGACGGTCAAATAGACCCCACGCAGATTACAGCGGCCACGATGGCCACCTCCGGCAAGGCCATCTTTTTTAATGCGGTCGTGGTTATCGGCGGCTTCCTGATTTTTCTCACCTCGAACTTCGAGTCCCTCTTTTACCTGGGTGTCATGCTGTCTCTCAGTATGGGAGCCTGCTTGATTGTCTCGATGACGGTCCTGCCGGCGATCTTGAATCGGTTTAAACCCCGTTTTGTGTATGGCGATAAAGAAGCGCCACTCGTGGTAGTTCAAGAATCTGAGGCC
>JAJDTY010000004.1 GCA_022826945.1 Candidatus Binatia bacterium | reverse complement strand
GTCCGAAGTCCCCGTCCCGGAGCAGTATTTTCTGCGTCCGACCGTAGACCGGGAGAAGTTTCCTCAGCACCGCAAGATAGAACTCTCGGCCGACATTGAAGAGAAAATCCGCGCCCAAGAGGAAGCCGGCCATCTGGTGTTTATCGAGGAAGAGGATTGAGGCAGACGGCTCACTCTCCCCCACCCCCTGGATGCCAGAGACCCAACAGACCCAATAGACCCAACAGCCCCTTGCTGCCCCCTGCTACCCCTTCACATCTACCGCAACGCCACAGCCTTATCCCGCAGGCGCGGCAGCGAAAACCACAGGTCGTTACACAGTTCCATCTCCTCTTCGTCGAGGGACATCTCGACCGCCGGCAGGGATTGTTCGAGTTGTTCGACTGAGGTCGCGCCGACAATCGGTGAGGTGACTTCGGGCTGGGCGAGCACCCAGGCGACTGCCACTTGAGCCAGGGGTTTATTGCGCGCGGTAAAGAATTCCTTGAGATGCTCGACCGCGGCAAACTGGGCTTCCTGCCAGTAACGACGGCGGTACGTTTCCCCGGCTCTGCCACTCAGGGCAAATCGCGTTTCCGCGGCCGGTTCCGCGCCAGCTTTGTGTTTGCCGGTCAGAAACCCGCCGGCGAGCGGATTGTACGGAATCATGCCGATGCCCTGTTCGCGACACAGGGGAAAGAGTTCGTGCTCGATTTCGCGGAACAGCATATTGTAGCGCGGCTGAACGCAGTCGAAGCGCGCCAGACCGAGCTTGTCGCTCTGCCACAGGGCCAGGGCCAGACGCCAGGCCTGGAAATTTGAGCAGCCGATGTAACGCACCTTGCCTTGATGGACCAGGTCGTCCAGGGCTTGCAGGGTCTCCTCGATCGGCGTTTTCGGGTCGGGTGCGTGGACCTGATACAGGTCGATATAATCCGTCTGCAAGCGCTTGAGACTCGCCTCAACCGCAGCGCAGATATGCTTGCGCGAGAGGCCCCGGTCGTTCGGCCGGTCACCCATCGCGCCCCAGCATTTGGTGGCCAGGACGATGTCCTCGCGCCGGCCCTTTAGCCATTTACCGACAATCTCTTCGGTGCGGCCCGCAGTTTCGACACCACCGCCCGCCGGATACACATCCGCACTGTCAAAGAAATCCACGCCGTTCTCGAATGCGGTATCCATGATGGCGAAGCTCTGCGCTTCTTCGCATTGACGCCCGAAGGTCATCGTGCCCAGGCAGATTTCAGAAACGTTCAGGCCGGTTCGTCCCATTCGCTTTGTTTTCATCTTTCCTCCTTTTTCGATGTCTCATCAGCAGGGTATCAGTCTGGGATTTTTCGCGCGACTCGTATATGATCGCGTCCGTGGCACAGCGCAAGAGCTCACAGCGAAAGGAGAGTGGTATGGCACGGCAGGCAAGAACGCAGGGGAAGGTCGTTCCGTTACGGCCACGTAAGAAACCGTCTTCAGTGGCCCTCCCTCCACAACAGGCAAAAGCACTGCGCAAGCAGGATGCGGCTCACCTCGTCCACGGCTTTGTGCCGCTCGGCTTGCAGCAAAACAAGGGGGTACCCGTTTTTGTCAAGGGCCAGGGCATCTATCTCTGGGATACGGAAGGCAAGAAATACATCGACGGCCTCGCCTCCCTGTGGAATGTGCATATCGGACACGGCCGCAAAGAAATCAACCGCGCCGTGGCCGAGCAGATGAACAAGCTGGCCTTTGCGCCGACGCTGATCGGCCCGACCTCGGTCCCGACTGTGCAACTGGCGGCCAAGCTGGCCAAGATCGCGCCCAAGGGCCTGAGCCGGGTGATCCTGACCTCGGGCGGTTCGGAGTCAAACGAATCGATGATTCGTCTGGTCCGCGCCTATTGGAAGGCCAAAGGGAAGCCCAAAAAGACGAAATTCATCACCCTGGAACAGGCCTATCACGGCACCTCAAGCGGGGCTGCGTCGCTGACCGGTATTCCGCTCTTTAATAGTCAGGTCGATCCCGGCCTGCCCGGTGTCATCCACATGCCCCGCCCGTATACCTATCGCGAGAACAACGGCGCGGAGGAGCTCGAAAAGATCATTAAGCGCGAAGGGGCGGGGACGATTGGAGCCTTTGTGGCCGAGCCGATTCAGGGCGTTGGCGGCGTGATTGTGCCGCCCGACGGCTGGTGGCCCAAGATTCGGGAGATCTGCTCGCGTCATAATATCCTCATGGTATGCGACGAAGTGATTACCGGCTTTGGCCGCACCGGCACCATGTTTGCATCGACCGGCTTTGGCGTCGTGCCGGATATTCTGGTTTCGGCCAAAGGCGTCACCAGCGGTTATCTGCCGCTCGGCGTGGTCCTGTTCAAAGAGGAGATCTTCCAGACCTTTTTGGAGACGGGCGACGATTACGCCTTCTGGCACGGCTATACCTATACCGGCCATCCGACCGTGTGCGCCGCGGCCCTGGCCAATCTCGAAATCATCGAAAAGGAGAAACTCGTCCAGAACGCCCGCACCCAGGGCCGCTATCTGCAAAAACGCCTGGCCGCCCTGCACGAGTTGCCCATTGTGGGCGACACGCGCGGCAAGGGCCTGATCGCCGCGGTCGAACTGGTCAGGGATAAAGCCACCAAGGAAATGTTCCCGGCCGAGCTGCGCATTGCGCAACAGGTCTGGGAAAAAGCCTTGGATAACGGCCTGATTACCCGCGTGGCCGGCGCGAACAGTATTGCGCTCTGCCCACCTTTAATCATCACCCGAGAGCAGATTGACGAGATGGTGGATACGCTTGGCGGGGCGATTCGAGAAGTGGCGGAGGAGCTTGACGGCGAGTGGCAGCGGGCCAGCGGGAAATAGCAGATAAGCTACGTCAAAAAATTGACAGGGGCGGCACAGAGAGCCGTCCTGTCCCCCTCACTTGTCCTCCGTAGCCCGGAGACAGTTCGTGCAGCGTATCCGTCTTGCGCTTCTCCTCGTATGCTTGCTCGCGAGCTTGCCCGCCCAGCTCCGGGCGGAAGCCACACCTGCCCAGCCCGGCGTGATTGTCCTTGAGGGACGCGACCTACCCTTCTTATATCAACAATCCCTCTCGCAGATTCAGGTATTCGCCTTTCGCTCCGCGGCGCTGACGTCCATCCCCTTCCAGATCGACGCCCGCGACCGACGCGGCCGGTGGGTCATCAAAGCCGGTCCCCGTCCCAGCCAAGACGACCAGCCAGGGCGGTTTGACCCCAACGATGCGATTATTTTTTTGAGACGGGATATGGGGGAGCGTGCCCCTACGGCAGCCTTTCCGGCGGGAGGGTGGCATGAGGTCCGTCTCGGTTCCCACGAAACCCCGCTCGGCTTTGTCTATATTCGGGTGGGAGCCCACTCGGCCCGGCCCACCCGGCCCGGCCTCGTTCGCTACGACCCCCAACAGGATCATGTCTATACCGAAGGCTATAGCGTGGCTTTTGACACGCCGCTGCCCAGCCACCTCGCTTTTGTGGACTCACCGGGCGATTTGGGCCAGAACCTCATCTCGCATATTGGCGTTGATGCCGAGGTCAATTTTCTGGGCGGGCTGCTGAATATCCGGCGTACCGACAAAGACCTGCACGCCCGGCTGTACGGCCATACCCAGGGCCCGGTCCGGGTGATTCGCCGTGCGCGCTATTGGTTTCCCCTGCCCTTTGGTCTGCGCGCGAGGGGACGGATTGATCTCATCTTTTATCCGGACTTTGTCGAAGGCACGGCCCTGGTCAAGCTCAAGATTCCGCCGCGTTTTATTTTGGCCGACGGCGAGGTTAGCACCTATTTCAATTTCCTCGATTTCGGTCAGGCTCGGTTGTTACAGGCAGACGAGTTGCCCTTAGGGGAAGAACAGTCTCCTCGCTGGGCAGCCCTACAGCTTCCCACGGGCCAGACGCTCTTGCTGGTCATGCGGCTCGAAGGCGGACTCCAACAGCTTGCGCAACAGACGTATTTTTCCAACACGGGACCGCCGCACAGTGGGCAGCCGTCTTTTGGATTTCATTTTTCCAATATCGCGCGGCTGGCCGCAGGAAGATACCGTCTCTCAGCCTTTGGCGTACTGCTGGAGACGACCGACCCGGAGGTTATTCGCTCCACCGCCGCCTTTTTCCTGTCACCGCCGCGCGCAAGCGTGACACCCGTAGGCGGAGCCGGACACAAGTAGAGATACGTCTGACGAGAAGCACACCGAAGGAGGACTTAGACCCCCTGCTCAACCAGGTTCCACCCCGCCGCGCAGAGCTGTTTACACTTTTCCCCGCGGGTGATGGCTTCGGGCGAGCTGGCATTCCCTTCGAGGCCACGTTTATAGACGCCCTGCACGATGGCGGCCAGCCGGAAGAGCGAGAACACCAGATAGAATTTCCACTCCGGGATGTCTTCCTGACCCGTCTTCTGACAGTACCAGGCGACATATTCCTCCTCGGACGGGATACCGTAGCCGGCGTAGTCGATGCTGGTCAGGTCGCCGCGCATATCGTCCGGGACATAGTACGGCAGGCAGTTATAGGCCAAGTCGGACAAGGGCGCGCCCAGCGTACTCAGCTCCCAGTCCACCACGGCCAGCACCTTGGGCTCGGTATGATGAAAGATCATGTTTTCCAGACGGAAATCCCCGTGGGCGATGGTTGTTTCGTGGTGCGCGGGTAGATGCTCGGGCAGCCATTTCATGAGGTTTTCCATGGCCGGCAGGTCGTCGGTCTTGCTGGCCTCATACTGCTTGGACCAGCGTCGCACCTGGCGTTCCATATACCCGCCGACCTTGCCGTAGCCTTCCAGCCCGACGGCCCGGAAATCGACCTGATGGAGTTTGGCCATGACGTCGACCATGGCCTGGTAAATCTCGCGGCGTTCCGTCGGTGCCAGCTCGGGCAACTCATAGCCACGGAAGACCCGGCCATCTACAAAATCCATGATATAGAAGTCCACCCCGATGACGTCGGGGTCCTGGCACAGGACGTAGGGTTTTGCGACCGGTACATCGGTTTCCCACAAAGCGGAAATGACCCGAAACTCACGGTCGACCGCGTGGGCGGAGGGCAGGAGTTTGCCCGGCGGTTTTTTACGCAGCACGTAGCGCCGACCCGCGCCGTCGGTCAACACAAAGGTCGGGTTGGACATGCCGCCCCGGACCTGACCGACGTGTAATGGCGCGGTAAAGCCGTCAACGTGCTCCTGCATATAGCCCGCAAGGGCGGCTTCATCAAAGCGGTGCTGGTCCAGCACCGACGCGGTTTCGGTGGTGAGCGACGTGCGCGGTGTCAGCATCATCTCAGTGTCAGATGTTGTCATGGCTTCCCTCCCCGGAAACGTTCGAGCGTGCGGGTTTCGACCTGTTTCAAACACTCCCGCAGGCAGAACGCAAGGCCGGAGCGGACCGGGCTTAGAGAATCCGGGTCTCCCGCTGGCGGCCCAGTTCGACTAAACGGAGTCGGCCATCGCGCACTTCCAGACGGGTACACGAACAGTTATCCGGTTCAAAGCAGATGACCCGGTCATCCTGCGTGGCCGCGCCGACCGCCGCGTTAATGGCAATAAAGTGGGAGGTGACGACGGTAGTGGTCCTGAGCGCAACCAGGGCGGTAACGACCTGATCCCGCCATTCCTGATACTGGGGTACAAGCGCACTCCAACGGCCCCGCATGGCCTGCCTGAGCCAGTCGGCGCGGGCTTGCAGATCTTTCGTTGGAGAAGGGATCTCGGCCACCGCCGGCTCGATTCGGGCCTGGACTTTCCAGCGCTTCTCAAACGCCGCGGCGGTCTGGCGCGTACGCTGGAGCGGGCTGGTGACAACGGGCAGCGGTCCCAGCGGTTCCAACTCGTCCGCTATAGCTTCCGCTTGGGCCAGACCCGTGGCATCGAGTCCTGGGTCGTAGGCTTGATCAAAGCCGGCGCTGGCCTGCCCGTGACGGATGAGATACAGCGTCGCAGGATTCGTAGACATGCTTATCCTCGGTAATAGATGCTCGCGTATCCGTCAGCTTACGTCCGGGGGCGTCTCCGGCGGGAGGCTGCGAATCGCATTGGCGGTCAGAGCATTCAAAAGTTCTTGCAAGAAATCGTCCCGTTCAAATCTGGTGATGAGGGTCTGCCAGAGAGCGGGGTTGGTGTAGCCGCGAATACACGGAACGACAAACTGTTCACGGTAGGCGTTCAAGGCGTCCAAGTACAGGGTGAGGCCGGTTCGATACTGTTCCAACCCGCCCCGATAGCGTGATAACGCCTCGGCATAGACTTCACGAGCCTGGCAGAATGCTCCCTCCGAGAGCAGCCTTTTCCGATACGCGGCCTCGACTTCAAGAAACCGCTCATGGGCCAGTCGTATATCCTGCTCCCACTGCCGGCGCGTCGCGGCGTGTTGTTCTTTCAGTTGTACGAGCAGGGTTCGCTTGGGCCGCACGATGGTTCGCCGGATTTTCCCAATCTGTCGGGCTAATGCCAAGTCGTATTCCTCGGGAGGATGGAGCCGTAAGTTCTGGTAGATGGCCTCCTGCCCCTGGGTTTTCGATTCAGCCTCGCGCACCGTTCCCTGAGTCGTCCGCAGCCCATGCAAAAGCAGGCCGACGCTCCGCTCGACCGCTTTCAGGTGGTCACCACAGGCCGCGAACGTCACGTCAGCACTCGACAGCCAGACAATACACGCACAGCAGACTGAGCCCCAGTAACAAAGAACCAGCGCATGGGAGAAACGAACGCTTCGCATCCTAGACAGGCAGGACGGTAACATTGAGGGAATAGGCAATGCTGTCTTTCAAGAGCCCGCGCACATAGCAGCCCTTTTCCGCTCGGGTGACCACAGTCCGGACCGTCTCCTCAGACGCAGGACTGTGCACGGTCAAGTCAACGTCTATGGTTTTCACAAATCCTTTTGTGTTCGACCTAGCGGAAGCCGACGCCCCGGCAAGCGGTACTTGACGCGCCCGGGCCGTGATCTCAAGGGACATCAGCAGACAGCCACATAGGCTGCCCAAGAATGCCGTGATCGGATCGGGGGCCGCTCCATTGCCGCCTAATGCTTTGGGCTCATCAAGCGCCCAGGCGTGCTGACCGGCCCGGAGTTCAACCCGACCCGAATCGCTCGCAAGGGAGCCGACAGCATGACGAAACCCACCCTGAGCCGGTGCTGTGCTGCTGTCCATCGCGCTTTTGATTCCGTGCAGCCGCTCCGATTAAAACTCGATCAGTTCCAACACGGTTCCGTCAGGGTCGTGGAAGCACACAAAACGGGTCATCCCGCCACCGAGGATGGTCTCCTGCGGCGGCGAGAGGAATTTGACCCCCTTGGCCTTGAGGTCTTCGTACTCCTGCATCAGGTTTTTCGTTTTCAGGGCAATACGGGCGATACCCGCATGGGCGAGATGGGGATAGGGTGTCCCGTCTGTCTTGGGCTGCTTCCATTCGATCAGATCGATACGCGTCGCGTGGGGGTTGTCGCCCAGCATCAGGAGTGCGGCCCGTGCCTGGCCGTTCGGAATCTGTAGACCGGCGTCCAGTTGCGGACTGCTGCCGGTGCCCAGATCGTTGACGACCCGAAATCCCAGCATTTGATAGAACGCGAGCGAGCGTTCAAAGTCGGAGACGTTAATGTTGACGTGGAAAATACTTTGAATCATGGCTTCCTCTCCCCCATACCCGGCGCGTCGAGCGGATAGGCAATCGCTTCGACCTGAGGCGTCTGTTGTCGCCCCGGACTGGCCCGGAAGGTTTTTGCGAGTTCGCGGTCCAGGACGTCTTCGGCAACATAACCGGTAAACGCGCGCTGGACCGTGCCGTCGGGAGCAAAAAGAAAGCTGCTGGGCAAAGCAAACACCTGATAGCGCAGACCGATCTCGTCCGACAGGTCGCGGCCAATGGCGTACGGGATATTGTATTTCCGGACAAAGTCCCGCACCCCGTCTTCTTCACTCTGCAAGGCCACCCCAATCACGGAAAATCCCTGACGTTTATACTTGTGGTACATACGGACCAAGGCCGGCGTTTCGATGACGCACGGGCCGCACCAGGTCGCCCAGAAATTGACCAGAACCACTTTGCCCTCATAGTCGGACAAACTCACCCGGTCACCATCAATGGTCGTCAGGGTAAAATTATAGTCGCCGTATGTACTCGGCGCCGGCAGCGCGTCCGACGCAACCGGCGTGGAAGCACCCGCCTCTTGGACCTCACTGACGAGCAACTCTTCCGGGTTCAAAAAAGTCAGCCGTGACGAGACCCAGGCGAGTTTATCGGTAAAGATAAGTAGGCCGACCAGGACGAGCAGCATGCCCGCCGTCACTTCCATTTGCCGCAGATAGCTCTTCATCCCCTGGAAGAGCGACAGAAAGCCGTTCAGGAAGGCGGCCGAGAGCATAAACGGGATGCCGAGGCCCAGCGAATACACCGCCAGCAGAAGAACCCCCTGACTGAGCGTCTCGGTTGTTGCGGCGATGGCCAGAATACCCGCCAGAATCGGGCCAACGCACGGCGTCCAGCCAAAGGCAAAAAACAGCCCCGCCACAAAAGCCCGGATCATACCGGGTTCCGCGGGCTCTTTGGAAAAGCGGCGTTCCCGGAGCAAGGCCGGGATGGGCAATACCCCGGCCAGATGCAGCCCAAGGACCATAATGCCCAGTCCGGCGATGCCTTTGAGGATACCCAGGTTCGATCTGAGCAGCCCACTCACCGCAGAGGCCGAGGCACCGAGGGCAATAAACACCAGAGAGAAGCCGAGCACGAAAGGGATGCTCTTGAGCAGCGCGCTGGTCATCAGGTGGGCCGAGCGCTGGCGGGCGGTGAGTTGCTCAAAGCTCATGCCGGTAATAAAGGTCAAGTAGCCCGGCACGATAGGCAAAACGCACGGCGAGGCAAAAGACAGAAAGCCTGCCAGCAGGGCAATACTAAGTCCGATATCCATCGTTCGTGAGCATACCACAGAACGAACGGAGGAGCGATATGGTGGGAGGGAGACGCGCGAATCGCGTCAGGAAATCGTTTCTCATGCTTTTTCGTAAAACGTCTGATGGTGTCCATGAGTCCTCTTTCAGCTCAAAATCTTCGCAGTCCTGCCCCTCGCTCAAATGCTTCCAGCTGTGGCCATTGCGACATCTCCCGGAATTCTTCTGGTGAATTGGTGGCTTAAAATGGATACAGTTTCCACAGGAAATATCGGCTCTATCTACGAGGTCATCAAAAAAATTCTGCCTTGCAGGAAGAAATCGGCCGCCGTTGAAGAACCGAAGGACGGATGAATGGAGCGTCAACATCACGAGTCAAAGACACCCCAAACCCCGAGGCCCTTGCTGCAGCCGGCACGGGGACGAGGGACGAAGCGGTCTCAAGCGGAGCGGACGGCGCCCGCTCCGGTGGCGGGCTGCGCAGGGAGTCCTCACGGGTCGGGCAGGAAGTGCGCGATCGAGTTGGCGTAGTAGCGCAGCAGGTCATGCTCGGCCGCGTGCACGCGGTACAGCCCGTCCGACTCCTGCACCACGTGCCGCAGGACCAGCATCCGCAACCCCACAGTGGTCGCATAGTCGTGGTCGGCCCGCGGGATATGGACATAGGCCCCGCGCTGTGCGAGGGCGGTAATCAGGGTCTGGGCGTGGGCCTTGATCTCAAGGGCGCTCAGGGCGGTATGGGGATGGCGGAGAAACACGGTCGCAATGAGCGGAACCGGCAAGGCCGGAATAGCCGCGGCAATCGCGTCGAACACTTCGCGGCCCAGCCGCTCTATGGCCTCAGAACGAGTCGTTGCGTCCAAACGGCGAAAATCGGTCTGGGTCCGCGCGGTATAGGCGCGCATGGAGATCGGCGTGCCAAAGTTGACGCAGGCATACCCGAAGCGATACCAGCGCCACTCCAGCAGCAGTCTCATCTGGTGGCCGAGAAACCGGAGAAAGGTGACGACCGTGCCCGTCCGGCTGCGGGGCGGGGCCTGCGGATCGAGTTCGCGCACCAGGGTGCGATCTTCCAGCACCCGGTCGTAATTGATCCCCACCGGGATGAACACGAGGTCGCGCTCCCCCTGGGGGTCGAACGCCGAGACCATGTAGCTGAGGAGACCGAGCCGGGGCGTACGCAGAGTCCCGTCGCGGGTCAGGCGGCCCTCGGGGTAGAACGCCTGCACGACCCCGCCGGCGGTCGCCATCTGCACGTAGCGCGCCAACACGCGGCGGTAGAGCGGATTCGCGGAGTCCCGCCGCACGAAAAACCCGCCGAGCGCTTTAATCAAGGACTGCAGGGGCCAGATCCGCGCCCATTCGCCCACCGCGTAGCTCAAGGCGGCGCGATTGGCGGCCATGTAGGCGACGATGATGTAATCCGCATTGCTGCGGTGATTCATCACAAACACGACGCTCGCATTGGGCGCGATGCCGGCCAGCGCGGCGTCGTCGGCATAGCCCAGGCGGACGCGATAGAGCACTTGCAGCAGGCGTCGGGCGAGGGCATAGCCCAGGCGGAAATAGACGTAGACGTTGAACGACGGGACAATCTCCCGCGCATAGCGGGCGACCTCGCGCAGCAGGACTTCGCGCGGTCGCCCGGACCGCTGCGCCTCGGTCTCGACCGCCTCCATCACCGCGGGGTCGTCCGTCAGGCGATCGATCAGCACCTGGCGTTTGGTCCGTTGGAAAAGCGGGATTTGCAAGGGGAGGCGGGTATTGAGCTCGTCGATCACCCGACTGGCGCGCCGGCGAAATAGCCAGCGGGTGCCGGGTACAAGCAGGCGGTCGAGCACCGCCCACAGGACCAGGGCACCGGCCACCGCTGCGACCCAGATTGGCAGGGAGATCGTCTCTGTCATTGTCGTGCCCGGCAGGCGGTCGTCAATGCGCCCATAGATGCCGATTTCCCCTGTCAATCAGCCGATTCTCCCGGCTGGCGATGCTGGAGCGTCTCCCAGGAGCAAGAGCAAGACTTACCACAGGTGTGGGCACCACTGCTACTCAACCGCGCCGTCGCCCTACTCCACCAGCACCGTCATCTCCACAAAGGAGGGCGTCCCGGCGGCATGATAGACCGTGTTGATCGCCACGCGGATATCGGCCTCGCTGTCGTCCGCCAGGACGGGGTGGCCGCTGTTCGTGTTACGGGCACGGCGCGGGAAATTACTGCTGACGACGTCGACCTGTAACCGGCTGCCGACGCGGACCGTATGGTGGATGTCCGCCAAGTCGATCGTGACGGGATAGACCGTGCCGGATTCGAGGGGCTGCGGGTGATTCTGAGCGGGGTCGAGGACCGATTCACGATACAGGGCACGGGTCACCCCGTCCATGAGTAACAGCGTGCGCCCGTCCGGGGTGACTTCGATGAGCTTGGCGATGAAGTCGGTGTCGGGGCAGTCGGAGCTCACATGCAGTGTGACCCGCACCGCCCCCGCCAGCGTCAGAGCCCGGTCCAGCTTCTCGCCGGTATACATCAGGCCGTAATTCTGCAGTGCCTGTGCAGGGCGTTGATCCACTTGGCCGGCCGGGATCAGCATGTTGCGCCCGCCGAGTGTGGGGTTCGGCTGGCGCGGATCGTAGGTGTACCGCCGCGGGTCCCCGGCCGGGGCCGCGCCGAGGCGGCCGTCGCCCGTCAGGAAGACGCGCCGCGTTCTCGCGCCGACCGGCGGCCAGGTCTCCGTATGGCGCCAATCATCGGGTCGGTAGTTCTCTTCCGCCTCGACCCACGCCCGGGGCGAATGGAAGACGGCCGGTTCGTCGATCAAAGCGGACGGCTCGTCTTTCAGATAGTGGCCGAACCACTCGAAATAGGGGTCGCGGGGCCAGTAGTTGGTTCGATAAATGAAATGGTGTGCGTTAGGGCCGATCCACAGTTTTTGCGTCCCCGTGCGCGCCTGAATCTCCTGAAACGCGGCCAGCACGCTGGTCAGAAAGATGTCGTACCAGGTGGTGGCGTGAAAGCCGGGAATCGTAATGGTACGGCGGAAATCGTGCGCCGTCCGGAACGCGTCCGGTGCCGGATGGGTGAGGATCTCGTTCAGGAACGGCTGCCAGACAGCGAAGTCCGGGTGATTCGTCAACGGCAGGCGCAGCCAGTCCGGGCACTCAATGAACGGCGGCGTGTCGTGGCCGGCGGCTTCCAGCCGACCGTAGCAGGCACCGGCCGAGTCGCGCGCGGCTGCCATCCTGGCTGCGGTCGCGGCCGCGCGGCGCATGGCGGCGTGCTTATGGGAGGCCGACAGGCCGGGAATGTTCTTCGCCACCCACAGCCACAGCCGTTCCAGCTCGATCGCCTGCCCTTCGTACACGACATCGTCATAGATACTGGACGCGCCGACCTGGGCGAAAAAGGCCCGCAGCGACGGGTGCCCGGTGCTGGCCGCCGCCAGGGCGGTGGTGGCGGCTGCCGAGGAGCCCGAGACCCCTACCCGCTGATTGGTCCAGGGCTGTTCCGCGATCCACTCCAGCGTGTCGTACCCGTCGGCGGCATCGTCTGCATAGACGCGGTCTTCTCCCTGGGAGGCGTAGCGGCCGCGCGTATCCTGATACACGACCGCATAGCCGTGGGCGACGATGGCCTGCCAGCCGCGCAGGATGGGACCGTACAGCGGGGCGGCCGCACTGGGCACCCAACCCCGGGCCGGGTCGGTCACCGCCGCGCCTGCTGGAGTCGTGATGCCGTAGGGCGTGCGGTGCACGATGACGGGAAAGCGCGGCCCCCCGTCGGCCGGCAGAAACACAAAGGTATTGAGAGTGACCCCGTCGCGCATGGCCACATCGGTCTGAAACCCGCGTGTGCCGTGCTGTTCGTCGACAATCTGCATGATTAAGCGGCTCTGCACACGAATAGCAGCGCGGTGCAGACTCCCTGTTCCTTGCTGGACTGCTACACAGGTGACAACACTGGACCTATGGGTGCTCCAAAGACCGCCGCGCGTGCGCGCGCAGCACACGGTTGATCTCGGTCTGATAGCCCCGACCGCCGGGAACGCTTGCTTTGAACCACGCCACCACGTCGGCATCCAGCCGCAGGGTGATCTGCTGCTTCACCGGCCGATACAGGAGAGTGCGCCGCGCGCCGGACCAATCCGTAATCTCGGGGATGTCGCTCGTATCAATCTGCTCGTCGGGCAGCGCCGCCAGCGCCTGGATTTCTGCCTGCTGCGCCTTGGTGAGTTTCCTAGAAGTTCCCCTCTTCATAGGCTCTCCTTTCGTGTGCCGTCGCTTTCCGGGCACTGATGATGCGTCCCACGGCAACGCCGGTTTCGGGTTCTGGTGTGGGCCAAGTGTGGGCTACAATCACGACCACACTCCCGATCATGCCGATCGTGTGCCAGCGCTCCTCGCCTTCATACGGATCGGGCCGATGGGCCATGAGCGGATCGTCGAACACGAGTTGCGCCGTCTCGAAGCTCAGGCCATGCTTGTGCGTGTTGATACGATTCTTGTCTGCGTCCCATGTCCAGCGCAACGACCCCCCTCACGTAACTACATTTTAATAGCTACATGAGAGCCGATCGTCAACGAGACTGAGCATTTCCCGCCGGTCACAGGCACCCCGGTTCTAGACAGGCCGAACCCCTCCCCTTGAGGCGTATACCCTGTGCGGACGGGGCGTGGAATGTCTCAGAAAGTCCGCCATATTCCCCTCTGTGCCAGATGAAAATAAGGGGATAAATAGTGGGGGATTTATTTATCTAACTCAAAAACTCTATATATTTCAGTAATTTAACTACCAATAAAAGCGGAGAGGGGGGGATTCGAACCCCCGATACCCGAAGGTATACACGATTTCGAGTCGTGCGCGATCAACCGGACTCTGCCACCTCTCCAACTCCTGAGCGAAGCTCGTCCCTCACTATAGGCGATTTCCAGACAAGCGCAAAGCCGGGTCGGTCTGCGGGCTTTTTCCGGTGGCGCGCTGCCGCTTCTCTCGAAAGAAGCGCTGGAGTAACGTCCGACACTCCTCTTCACAGACTCCACTCGTGACGTCCAGGCGATGATTCAGACGGGTATCCAGGGCAATATTATACAGCGACCCCGCGGCACCGGCCTTGGGGTCAAAACAACCGAAGACCAGGCGCTTGATCCGTGCGGACACGAGTGCCCCCATACACATGAGACAGGGCTCGACCGTTGAGTACAATGTCGCGTCTACCAGCCGGTAATTCTTCATCTGCTGCGCGGCGTTCCGCACGGCCTGGATTTCCGCGTGCGCCGTCGGGTCGCTGGTTGAAATAGGCGTATTATGCCCCCGGCCGATGATTTGCCCTTCCAGGACGACGACCGCACCAATGGGGACCTCGTCTGCGGCTTCGGCCAGGGCGGCTTCGGCCAGGGCGGCGTGCATCCAGGCTCTATCCTGTTCGGTGTGCATGAACGACTCGGCGCAGCTCATCCAGCGTTCCGACCCCTCCCCGGCTGCCGACAATGGTCTCGACCGCGAGGTCGTAGCTCTCAATGGCGTTGAGGAGGTCCCGGGCCCAGTCAACAACCTGTCGGACGGCTCCCGGCGTAAACAGGTCGGCCACGAAAAGCAGGCGTTCCTCAGGCAGATAGACGATCAACATGCCGTCTACATGCACGGTCTCGATCGGATAGACAATAACCACCCGATTTTCATCAACAAAAAACTTGCGTTCATTCCTGACCGCTTCGATGACCGCCTCTCTGGGACGCCGCTGGAGACTGTCCGGGACTTGGGTGTGCAGGGCACGAAAGGCGTCCTGGAAGAGCGGAACGTTCAGCGCACTGGTCACCACGATCGTATCGGCAGCCACATAGGTCCGCAGTCCCCCCGCATGCTCGCTATGAAAATGCGTATTCACGACAAAACGGACCGGCTTGGTTGGGAATCGCTGGCGTAGGGTGTCCAGCACCACGCGTGAGTGCGGGTCGTCCTGGGGAGCCTCAACCACAATCAGGTACTCGCCCATCTCAACCGCCAGGCTCTGATATCGTCCCCCGACAATATGCATCACCCCTGGGGCCAGGTCCCGCAGCGCGATCGTTGAAGCGGGCGTATCGACCGGTCGGCCCTGAGCGATCTGACGCAGCACCCAGTGCGAGCTCTGTTCTCCGCGTTCTCCGTCCCACTCTTCCGGGTGCTCGATCTCGTCCGGAATGGTAAAGTCGACGTGCGACAGATCAACATCGTTCTGAATGGCTTCAACGTGTTCGACCATGATGGTCTGGCCGTCGACCCGATAGATACGCTCAAACGGGAGTTTCAGCTTTCCGACTTGACGCCAGTCGGAAAAAAACACCTCGTTCTGCACATCGCCGTACAATGGGTCGTCTTCAACAAAGACGACCTTGGTCAGCAGGCGCGTTTCCGAGTCGATGGCTAACAGAACAAGTTGGGTATTGTCATTAAACGAGACCACCACCTGGCGGCGGCCATGGATCGTTTGATCCATCAGACGCAGAAAAGAGTTTGAACGACTCAGGGCATGAATCAGGATGGAGACCGGCGAACGCCGCAGCTCTTTATGGCGGGCGGCAATACGGGAGGCCGACATGGCCCGGCTACATGGGCTCTCAAAGCCGTCGCAGCCGAGTATGGCGCCGTCGAGTCCGTTCATGATCTCGGTGTAGGCCCAGGTTTCCTGGAAGGGATAGACCAGCCTGCGCTCCCACTCATAGCGCACGCGGCCCTTCTCCAGGTCTTGGAAGAGCACGTAACGAAATTCTGACACTTTCCGCGGCTCGGCTCCGGGACGGGGGCTCAGGTCGGGCTCAAAATTCTCGCCATGACTGATAATCCGCTGGCTTTTGAGGTCCAGCAGGACCGGACGTTCGCCGATGGCGAGCACGGCCGAGTTCACAAACACCTTGGCAGGTTGGGCAGCAGCAGGAGCGAGGCCAAAGAGCAGCGGAAGACAGACTCCCCAGACCAGACGTGTCGCCCTGCTGATGATAATCCGTTTTTTCATTCGGACTCTGTATTCCGGGGTTTGCTCGGCTTTTGCCGCGCTTACTCTCAGCGGGGCAGCAGGAAAAATGGGGACGGCTGCTCCACCGCCCCCGAGGTGCGTCGTCCGAGAGAAAGAGAGAAGTGGGCTAACCGGTCAGACCAATCCGGACCTCTTCGTAACTCGGCCGGCTTTTGAGCCGCTCGGCCCAGGCCGCGACGTGTGGAAATGGACTGAGGTCGATGCCTAATTTGTCGCACAACCCAAGAAACGGGGTAAAGGTGAGGTCGGCCAGACTATAGTCGCCCATGAGATAGTCTTGCTTCTGGAGGCGTTCTTCAAGTTGCGGAAAGAGCGCCTTGAGCTGGTCGGTATTCCGGGCCATGCGGGCCGGGTCTTGCTCCGCTTTGGGTTTCCGGCTGGTATACAGTAGGCGAATGATCGGCGGCACGAACTGGCTGTTGCACAGTTCGATGAGCAGCCGCATTTCAGCCTTGGCTGCCGGCGCCGACGGGGAGAGTGCCGGCGTGGGGTATCTGTCTTCCAAATACTCGTTACAGATGGCCGACTCATAGACCCAGGCGCCTTCTTCGGTCAGCACCGGAACTTTCCCGTACGGGTTAATGGCAAGAAACCACGGTTCTTTTTGTTCCTTGCTCGGCAGGTCTATCAGAATACGATCAAAGTCAAGCGCCTTTTCTTTGAGAACAATCCTTGTTCTCATGGCGAACGGTCAAGGCAGATAGTCGAACAGCTTTCTCTTGATAGTCATACGTGGCTCCTCTCCGTATTACACACGGACCTCTTTACATACTGACCCTAGAAAGACCGCGGGTCTCCGTCAAGCCTCCCAGCGAGCGGGCATCTCCTCCAGTATGATCGCTAAATATCATACATCGGTACGTGCGACTCGTGGCGGCGACTGGTTTCTGCTCGTTGACACATCTCCGCCACACTCACTCGGGCAAAGGCGGCGGCGATGGCCTCACCGACTTCCAGCATAATACCGCGCAGCCAGCAATATTCGAGACTGGCACAGTCCGCACATTTGACCGGGTTTGCGTCGGCCACACAGGGTAAAGGGGCCAGTGGACCGTCCACCGCCCAGACAACCGTCTGTAATGAAATGGCCTGCGGGTCGCCCGATAAGGCATACCCTCCGGCCTTGCCACGCGTACTCTGGACGAGTCCTACTCGCTTGAGGGCAAGCAGCACCTGTTCCAAAAACTTTTTGGGAATGCGTTCCCGACGGGCAATCTCCTGAATGGACAACACCTCGGGAGCACCCGGCGCCCCCAGGCAGGCAAGCGCCCTGAGAGCATATTCGCTTTTCTTTGAGATTTTCATAAACCCCTACTTATTTAGTAGACAATGACCCTCTCGGTCAATACCCGTGTGTTTTCAGAGTTTTCACCGGAAAGGTGCTTGACAGGAGGGATGAATATTCATAAATAGACTATTAAAACTATAAAGACTATAGATTTAGTAGGTGTTAAGCTCTCATACTGAACGACTGACTCCGAGGAGACCGCACTATGAATACAGCCACGACAGCAGGCAACCAGAGGGGACGTGCAGGCACACTTGAGAACCCTGAAGTGTATTCGCATATTCCCGGCCGCGTCATCCCCATTCTCGAAAGGGAATTCGACGATTTTGATGCTGAAGTGCAAAAGTTTCTTGATGGAGAGATAGACCGTCAGACATTTATGGGTTTCCGGCTCCGCCAAGGCGTCTATGGACAACGGCAGCCGGACGTCCAGATGATTCGGGTCAAGCTCCCCTTTGGTGGATTCACGCCGGATCAATTCGACACTTTTGCCGATATCGCCGAAACTTATACACCGCTTAAAAAAGGCCACATCACCACCAGGCAAAATGTCCAGTTCCATTTCATTCCGCTGTTGGAATCCGCACAGATACTGTGGAGGCTGGGCGACTCCGGTTTGTCGACGCGAGAGGCGTGCGGCAACACGGTCCGGAATGTGGTGTGTGATCCCTTTGCCGGTGTCGACCCGGACGAAGCATTTGACCCTACCCCATACGTTGGCGCACTGGTCCGCTATTTTATTCGCAACGAACTGACTCAGGCTCTTCCCCGAAAATTCAAGATCGCCTTCTCCAGTACCGAGAAAGACCGCGCGGTGACGGGCATCCACGATCTGGGCTTTATTCCTCGCCTCAAAGACGGCCATAAGGGTTTCCGCATCTATACCGGCGGGGGGACATCGATTCTGCCTCGGGTGGGCCGCGTGTTGTACGACTTTGTTGGGCTCAACGACTACCTCAAAGTCGTGGAAGCGGTCATCCGTATTTTTGACCGGCAAGACGAGTTACGTAAAAACCGCGCCCGCGCCCGGATGAAATTCTTTATCGACCGAATTGGTCTGGAAGCGTTCCGCGCGCTCGTTGATGCGGAAATGCAAGGTGACTGGGTCAACGCCCGCAACTTTGATCCCGAGCCCCTGCAATGGAATGACACCGAGGAAGAGCGTGCTCCGCGAGCCCCCATCAATCCAGGCAGCCCGAACGGCGACCACCAGGAATTCGCCCACTGGGCCACAGCCAATGTGCAGCCGCAACGTCAGGCCGGCTTTTCGACCGCAGAGGTGAAGATCGCTCAGGGGAATCTGACGCCGGAACAGTTCCGCGGTGTGGCGCAGATCATGCGCGAGTTCACCGGAGGCCATGCTCGGACATCAGACGAACAGAACGTGGTGCTGCGTTGGGTTCGGAACGAGAGCCTGTATGATGTGTGGAGTCGCTTACAGGCGCTCGGTCTGGGTGAGGCCGGGGCACGCCAGATCAATGACGTGGTGAGTTGCCCTGGGACTGACAGTTGCAAGCTCGGTATTACGAACTCCATGGGTCTGGCGCAGGCCATCCAACGGCGAGTTGAAGCTCTCGCTATAGATGATCCATTCACCAAAAAAATTCATATCAAGATCAGCGGTTGTCCCAACGGCTGCGGACGCCACCATATTGCCGATATTGGCTTTTACGGCGCAGCCATGAAGTTCGACAAGCACCAGGTCCCCGCCTACATCGTCATGCTGGGCGGCCAATACGACGCGGGTCAGGTCCATATAGGCCAACGCCTGGATGTCCGAGTTCCGTCAAAACGGGTCCCCGAGGCGGTCGAACGATTCGTCCAGCATTATCAAGCACACCGCCGTACGGACGAGGCGTTCAGCGCCTTCGTCAAGCGAGTGGGGACCGCCCCCTTTGCAGACCTGATTACAGACCTCTCGCTCCCAGTGACATTTGACGATGAGCATATGCACGAATTTATCGATTGGAACCAGAATCGCGTCTATAAACTCGAACGCGGCGAAGGCGAGTGCACGGCCTAGACGCTTCGCAACAGTCAGAACTGACACAGCTTCGCTGAAACGGCTTACGACTCGATGACCTCGGCAAACGTCTGCATGAAGCGCTGCATCTGTTCGAGCGTCCCGATACTCAGCCGAAAGCTGCCGTCAATCACGGGCTTGCCCCGCATATTGCGGACCAGGATGCCTTGCTCGTGCAGGGCGCTTTCGACCGCCTCGCACTCTCGTGGTGGCCAGACGAGCAGGTAGTTGCCGCCTTGTCCAAAATATCGCACGCCCAAACGCCGGAGCTGTTGCGTCACCCATTCCCTAGCGGCGTGGACTTGTTGAACGTACTGTTCGACATAGGCGCGATCGGCGAGCGCGGCTTTTCCGGCGATCACCGCAAAGGCGTTAATATCATAGGGGCCGGTGACACGACTGAGCCGGCTCACCACTTCAGGCTGACCAATGGCAAAGCCCAAGCGCAACGCGGCCAGGCCCGCAGACTTGGACAGGGACTGAAGCACCACAATATTGTCCAGTTCAAGGGCGGCCGGCAGAACCGACTTCTTCGTGAAATCCGCATATAACTCGTCCACCACAACCAGGGTGTCGGGCGCGGCGCGGACCAATTCCAGCAAGGTCAGCGGTTCGAGCAGCGTGCCGGTTGGATTGTTGGGATTGCAGATAAAACAGAGCCGGGGCGTACGCGTGAGCCGTTCGCGCATGGACTCAATCGGGAAGCTCAAGTCAGCGGGATACAGCACTTCATCCTGTTGCATGCCGTTCTGGAGCGCGCACGGCTTGTAGTACCCAAAGGTCGGCGCGGTTGTCAGAAAGGTACTTCCCTTTTCGCCGTAGACATCAAAGATGGAGTGAATGGCCGCATCCACGCCGTTAAAGGCCTCAACGTAGCGGGACGGGATATTGATGGACGCCGCATACGCCTCATTCAGGCCGGCGTATTCCGGATAGGTCGCATAGGCATTGGGCGGCAGGCGGCGAATGGCCTCAACGACTTTCGGGCTCGGGCCAACCGTGTTTTCATTAAAGTCGAGGCGCAGCATGGGTCGCCGCCCTTCAAGCGGAGCCACATAGGGCTCAAGCTGTTCAACTTCAGACTTGGCCTTGATCATGACCCTGCGATCCAGTGATTCCGTCGGCCGCTACACAAAATGGGGTAGGATGTCTTGTCCATAGTGTTCAAGCTGAGACGGAATGTCGGCTGGCGGGCAGATCGGCCGGAGCACAAATTTATCGCAACCGACTTCGACAAAGCGCTCGATCTGCTCCACACACTCCTGGGCTGAGCCGATCAGCGAACGCCGCATGATGGCCTCCGGATCAACCCGCAGGCCGTGGAAGAACGGATCAACCGTCTTCATGGCCGCGGCCCGGTCGTCACACACATGCGTAAAGAGCAAGACACCCGCCTCACGCGGATCAATCGTCCGCCCGTACTCCTCCCCATACACCCTGAGCTTTTCCATATCGCGCTGAAACTCCATGGGTGAGGTCAAGGCAGGGAACCAGCCGTCCCCGAGGCGAACGACGCGTTTGAGAATCGCGTCACTCTTGCCGCCAATCCAGATATCGAGTGCGCCCTGCTTCGGCTTGGGCTCAATCGTTACATCCTCAAAATGGTAGAACTCACCATGATGCGTGACGTGCGACTCGGTCCACAGCTTGCGCAGAATCTCGATCCCTTCTTCAAGGCGACGGCCGCGGGCTTGAGACGGCACCCCGCACGCCACCAAATCGCGCGGATCGTTGCCGCTTCCGACCGCCATGATCATCCGCCCGTTTGAAAGATAGTCGAGGGTGGCATAGGTCTTGGCCACCTGGACCGGATGGCGCGCCGGCAGGGTAAAGACGCTCGGTCCCATTTTCAGGCGGGAGGTGCGGCCGGCGATCATGGCAAACAGACAGGAGATGTCCAGCGTGGGGTTGAGGGTCACGATATGATCGGACAACCATAACGAATCAAGCCCGGCGGCCTCTGCCGCTTCTGCGCTGCTGCATAGGAGTTCGGGGTCAGGTAAGCCATACTTCCATTGTCCAAAGCCGATACCGATCTTTACGCCGCTCATGATACTCCTCCGCGCTCTTTCCGACGGGTGCTTCTCGCTGTATATAGGTGAAGCTATCAGACCGGAGCAAAGAGTACAGACCAACGAGGGGGTGTACACCATGGGCGAGAAAGTCGAGAAGACCGAAGAGGAATGGCGCGCGCAGCTCACTCCCGAGCAGTTTGCCGTCTGCCGGATGAAAGCGACCGAGCGGCCGTTCTCGGGCGCATACAACAATTGCAAGGATGAGGGTATCTATCAGTGCGTGTGTTGCGGCACCGAACTGTTTAACTCATCCACCAAATACGAGTCGGGCAGCGGTTGGCCCAGCTTCTGGGAACCGATGCAGCCGGACAGCGTGCGCCTGGAATCGGACCACAGCTACGGCATGATCCGGACCGAAGTGCTGTGCAACACCTGCGATGCCCACCTCGGCCATGTCTTTGACGATGGCCCACCCCCCACCGGGCAGCGCTACTGCATGAACTCCATCTCGCTTCAACTCAAGAAGTGAAGCAGAGGATGGGCGTCTGTCCTTGCTGACAGACCCTCTTCGTCGGCACAGAACGGCAAGCCGACCACGGCAATCAGGATGGCTCGGTTGTTTCATGACATCACGGCAACGATTGGCCATACGCCCTTAGTGCGGCTCAACCAACTCACGCAGGATATTGAAGCGGAAGTGTATGCCAAGCTGGAGTTCTTCAATCCCCTGGGCAGCGTAAAAGATCGGATTGGCTCCAATATGATTGCCGCCGCGGAACAGACCGGCAAGCTCGTTGCAGAGAGTGTCATTATTGAACCGACCAGCGGCAACACCGGCATCGCCCTCGCCTTTGTTGCCGCAGCCCGGGGCTATCGGATCATCCTGACCATGCCCGACTCCATGAGCATGGAGCGGCGCAATCTGCTGCGCTTTCTTGGCGCCGAACTGGTCCTCACGCCCGCCCGCGAAGGGATGCCCGGTGCGATTCGTAAAGCCGAAGAACTCGCCGCAAGCATCCCCCACGCCTTTATTCCACAGCAATTTGAGAATCCGGCCAACCCGGACATTCATCGCCGGACCACGGCCCACGAGATTTGGGAGGACACCGACGGCCAGGTCGATATTTTTATCAGCGGCGTGGGTACGGGCGGGACCATCACCGGGGTGTCCGAGGTGATTAAATCCCGCAAACCGAGTTTTCAGGCTATTGCCGTCGAGCCGGCTGGCTCAGCGGTGCTCTCGGGCGAGCAGCCCGGCCCCACCCAGATTCAAGGGATCGGTGCCGGGTTCGTCCCGGCCATCCTGAATACCAGCATTATTGATGAAATCATCACCGTCCGGGACGAAGACGCGCTTGCCACGGCACGCCGGCTTGCCAAGCACGAGGGCATTCCCGCTGGCATCAGCAGCGGCGCCACGGTCTGGGCCGCACTCCAGGTCGCTGCCCGTCCTGAAAACGCCGGAAAAATGCTGGTTGTTATTCTGGCCAGCTCGGCCGAGCGATATTTGAGTACAGCGTTGGTTGAGGACCTCTAGGGCGT
>JAJDTY010000035.1 GCA_022826945.1 Candidatus Binatia bacterium | reverse complement strand
CGACCAGGGCGTCAATGCCGCGTTGCTCGTCGCTGAAATAGCGAATGGCGTCTTGCAGAGTGCGGGGGGGCTGGGTCATGCCCAACAGGCTACCACAGCCCCTCACTTAGCCAAGTATGTTATTACCCTAATTAGGCCGTTTGAAGCTTCTGAGCCATTGGAAAATCAGTGACTTCGCCCAAAAAAGTAGGCAGTTCGACGTCAAATTAGGCCAGTACCCCGTCTGAAGGCTATCTTGCAGTCAAGAATATATCCTCTATGCTGATCCCCTGATGATTAAGGAAGATATGGGCGCATGGTGATGGTAATAGGACTGGCAATGTTGCTCCTGCTGGGGTCCTGCGCCACAGCAGAGACCCCAGCGTTTGTGATGGGTAATGATTGCTATGTGGCGGGCAATGGCATCCCGCCGCCCCCGGACCACTGTGAAGGGCAGGCCGAGCGCGAAGTGTTCATGGCGTATGCCCAAGACGGTCAACAGCAAGCCGTGATTGGTCAGGGCGTAGTTCTGCCTGATGGCGCCGCCGTGTGTGATGAAGAGACGTGTGTGCCGGTTCCCGAGGCAAAACTCCATGGCTATGGGGTGGATTATGGGCCAACTCCCAGCCCGGATGGGCCAGAGGACTATATATCTGGGCAGTGGTGAGTGTCGAACGCCCCTACTGTGTGGCACGGACAGACCCCTTAACTGCCTACTTTGCATCGCAACTGCCTTATTTCAGAAAACTGCCTATTTAGGCCAGTACCAAGATGCCTGCTCCCGCCTAGTTTTCACCCGTATCAACTATTGCCCCTACACAGCAGACGCGGCCTCGGTCGCGGGGCAGACACCCCGCAGAGTTTATTCATTAAGGAAAAGAGGAAGGGAAAGGGCAAAGATAGTGCACGACTTAAAGACGCACAGTTCAACCGCCCCCTCTTTGGTCGCTGCTGAACTTCTGATAGCACTGCGCTCATGATCGAACGTTACACCCGCCCGGCCCTGCGTAAAATCTGGTCGGAGGAGAATAAGTTTTCCGCCTGGCTGGAAGTCGAACTGCTGGCGTGCGAGGCCCTGGCCGAGCGCGGCGACATCCCGGCGGACGTGATCCCCCAGCTGAGACAACGCGCCCGGCTTGATATTGGCCGCATGCAGGAGATCGAGGCCGAGGTCAAACACGACGTGGTCGCCTTTGTCACGGCCGTGGCCGAAAGCGTCGGCCCGGAAGGACGCTATCTGCACCTCGGCCTGACCTCGTCGGACGTGATTGATACCGGCTTTGCCGTACAACTGTGTGAGGCAACGGATGAACTGCTGGCCGACCTGGACACGCTGCTCGCCGTGCTGCGGCGGCGCGCCCGGGAACATCAGGACACGGTCATGATCGGCCGCAGCCACGGCGTCCATGCCGAGCCGATCACCTTCGGTCTCAAGGTCGCCCACTGGTTCGCCGAGATGGAACGCAACAAGGCCCGCCTGGAGCACGCCCGCCGCGAGATTGCGGTCGGCAAAATCTCGGGCGCGGTCGGCACGTACGCCAATATCGATCCCGCGATCGAAGCCGCCGTGTGCGCGCGCCTGGGGCTGGAGCCGGAAACCATTGCCACCCAGGTGGTCCCGCGCGACCGGCATGCCTCCTTTTTCTCGACCCTGGCGCTGATCGGCAGCTCGCTCGACCGGATCGCGACCGAGCTGCGTCATCTGCAACGCACCGAAGTCTTTGAGGTCCAGGAGCCGTTCACGCCCGGCCAGAAGGGCTCGTCGGCCATGCCGCATAAGCGCAACCCGTGGCAGTTGGAAAACGTGAGCGGCTTGGCGCGCCTGCTGCGCGGCTACGCGTTGTCGGCCCTGGAGAACGTGCCCCTCTGGCATGAGCGGGATATCAGCCACTCCTCGGTCGAACGGGTGATCGGCCCGGACGCCACCACGCTGCTCGACTTTATGCTGGCCCGGCTGACGACGCTGGTGGACCGGATGGTCGTTCGTCCCGAGCGGATGCAGGCCAATATGGCCGTACTCGGGGAAGCGATTTATTCCGAACATCTGCTCCTGGCCCTGGTCCGCAAGGGCATTGCCCGCGAAGAGGCCTATCGCTGGGTCCAGCGCAACGCCATGAAGGTCTGGGAGCACCAGGCCTCCTTTGCCGCCGAGGTGCGCCAGGACCCGGATATTACCCGGCTGTTGGAGCCGGCTGAAATCGACCGGCTCTTTGACGCCCGTCACGCGCTACGGCATACGGACCGTATCTTTGCGCGCGTGTTTGCGCAGACAGAATAAGGCGGAGCATGCTGGCCAAAGTCTACGTCACCCCGAAAAAAGCCATTCTCGACCCGCAGGGAAAAGCCATTGCGCAGTCCCTGCACGCCCTCGACTACGCGGAGGTCAGCGAGGTCCGCATGGGCAAGTATCTGGAGGTCCGGCTGACGGGCCTGTCGAAACCGCAGGCCGAGCGGCGCGTCGAAGAGATGTGCAAACGCCTCTTGGCCAACCTCATTATTGAGGACTTTCGCTTTGAAATTGTCGAGGAGTAACACCGAGTGAAGTGGGGTGTCGTCACCTTCCCCGGCTCGAACGACGACCGGGACTCCGTCTACTGCCTGGAGCGCGTACTCGGGCAGGAGGCGGTCCCGTTGTGGCATAAGGACCAGGATTTGCACGGCGTCGAGGCGATCGTGCTGCCGGGCGGGTTTTCCTATGGCGACTATCTCCGCTGCGGGGCGGTCGCCCGCTTCTCGCCGGTCATGTCCAGCGTGATTGCGTTTGCCCGGGCCGGCGGGCCGGTGCTGGGCATGTGCAACGGGTTTCAGATTCTGTGTGAGAGCGGGCTCCTGCCGGGGGCGCTGGTCCGCAACCGTTCGCTGTCGTTCATCTGCGAATGGACCTCCGTCCGGGTGGAAACGACCCGGACCCGTTTTACGGCCCGGTGTGCGGCGGGCGAGTGTCTGTCCCTGCCGATTAAACACGGTGAGGGCTGCTATGTGGCGGACGAGGCAACCCTCGAGGCCCTCCAGGACAACGATCAGATCGTCTTCCGCTATGTCAACCCGGCCGGCGAGGCCCTGGAGTCGGCCAACCCGAACGGCGCCGTGCAGAATATCGCCGGGGTCACCAACATCGGCGGCAACGTGGTCGGCCTCATGCCTCATCCCGAACATGCGGTCGAAGCCCTGCTGGGGGGCGAGGACGGGCGCAAACTCTTTACCTCGGTCTTTGCGTAGCGTTATGGCGTCCATACCGGTTGATCTCCAGCTCGCTCACGACCACGGCCTGTCAACCGACGAATACGACCGCATCGTCCGGACCCTCGGGCGCACGCCGACGTTCGAGGAGTTGGGCGTGTTCTCCGTGATGTGGTCGGAGCACTGCAGCTATAAAAGTTCCCGGCGCTTTCTGCGGCGTCTGCCCACGACCGGACCGGCCATATTGCAGGGGCCGGGCGAGAATGCCGGCATCGTCGATATCGGCGACGGGCTGGCCGCGGTCTTTAAGATCGAAAGCCATAATCATCCGTCTTTTATTGAGCCCTATCACGGAGCCGCCACCGGGGTGGGCGGTATCTTGCGGGATGTCTTTACCATGGGCGCCCGCCCGGTCGCCTCGCTGAACTCGCTCCGCTTCGGGGCGATTGCACATCCGCGCACCTCCCAGCTGGTCAAGGGCGTGGTGGGGGGGATTGGCGGCTACGGGAATAGTGTGGGCGTGCCGACCGTCGGCGGCGAGGTGTATTTCAACCCCGGCTATAACGGCAACATCCTGGTCAACGCCTTTACCCTGGGCATTGCCCCGGCCGATCGGATTTTTCGGGCGACGGCCGCGGGGGTGGGCAATCCGGTCATCTATGTGGGCTCCCGCACCGGCCGGGACGGCATTCACGGCGCGAGCCTGCTGGCCTCGCGGGAATTTGACGACAAGTCCGAAGAACTCCGCCCGGCCGTCCAGGTGGGCGACCCGTTCACCGAGAATATCCTGATTGAAGCCTGCCTCAGCCTCATGCAGCAGGACCTGATTATCGGGATTCAGGACATGGGGGCCGCCGGTCTGACCAGTTCGTCGGTCGAAATGGCCGACCGGGGCAAGGCCGGTATCGTCCTGGACCTGGACACCATCCCGACCCGCGAAGCCGGCATCACCCCCTATGAGCTGCTGCTGTCCGAATCCCAGGAACGGATGCTGATCGTCGCCAAGGAGGGCTGTGAAGAGGCAGTCAGGGACGTGTTCGCCACCTGGGACCTCCAGGCCGTCGTCATTGGGGAAGTCACGGATGACGGCCTGTTCCGGACGACGTGGCGGGAAAAAGAAGTCGTCCGTATTCCGGTCTCCGCCCTGACCTCGCAGGCTCCGGCTTACGAACGCCCGGCGTCCAGACCGGCCGCCCTGACGGCGCAACAGCGGTTGGACCTCAGCGCCCTGCCGCTGCCGACCGACTATGCCGCGGTTCTGACCTCCCTCCTCACCACGCCGAATCTTGCTAGTAAGGAGTGGGTCTACCGGCAGTACGATTTTCTGGTTGGCGGAAATACCGTGGTCCAGCCCGGCTCGGATGCCGCCATCATTCGGCTGAAGGCGTCGGACAAGGGGCTGGGCATCAGTGTCGATTGCAATAGCCGCTACTGTGCGCTCGACCCCTATCGGGGAGCGGCCATTGCGGTTGCCGAGAGCGCGCGCAACCTCGCCGTCAGCGGGGCCAGACCGGTGGCCCTGTCCGACTGCCTCAATTTCGGCAACCCGGAGAAGCCGGAGGTGATGTGGCAGTTCGTCCAGGCCATTGACGGTATGCGGGCCGCCTGCGAGGCCCTGGAGGTTGCGGTAGTCAGCGGCAACGTCAGCTTCTATAATGAAACCGATGGGCAGGCAATTCCTCCAACGCCGACCGTCGCCATGGTCGGCATTATGGATCAGGTGACGCACCATGTTACCCAGTGGTTTAAGCACCCCGGCGACCTCGTCGTTCTGTTGGGCGAAACGCACGAAGAACTCGGCGCAAGCGAATATCTGGCCACGATCCATCAGCAGGAATGCGGCCGGCCCCCACGGCTTGACCTGGAACGGGAAAAGCGCCTCCAGCAGGTCTGCGTCCAGGCCGCCCAGGCCGGACTTTTTTCCTCGGCCCACGATGTGGCGGAAGGCGGGGTAGCCGTGGCACTGGCAGAGGCGTGTATCAGCCATCCCCACCAGACACTCGGCGCGCGGGTGACTCTGGCGGGGGACCTCCGCCCTGACGCCGTGCTTTTTGGAGAGAGCCAGTCGCGGGCCGTTGTTTCCGTCCGGCCGCCCGACTGGGAGCGTCTCAAAGCGCTGCTCCACACGAGCGGGTTGCCGTTTCGCGTCTTGGGCGAAGTTGGTGGGACGGACCTCGAAATTGTCGGTTATATGAAAATCGCCACAGCCGCCTTACGCCAGCAGTGGCAGACGGCGCTGGCCCAACAGTTGACCTGAGCGGGGAGGGATAGCGTGGTACACGACACAGCCGGTGCGGTGTTCGATGGTTTCCACGAAGAGTGCGGAGTCGTGGGCGTCTATGGTCATCCGGAAGCGGCCAACCTGGCCTATCTGGCGTTATATTCCCTGCAACATCGGGGACAGGAGTCTGCCGGCATCACTTCTTCAAACGGCCAGACCCTGCTGACGCATAAAGGCATGGGACTGGTTGCCGATATTTTTGACGAAAAGTTGATTCGTCGCCTGAAGGGACCAAGCGCCATTGGCCACAACCGCTATTCCACCGCAGGGTCAACGATGCTCAAGAACACCCAGCCCCTGCTGGCCAAGTATACGCTGGGCTCGGTGGCGATTGCGCATAACGGCAACCTGGTCAATGCCGAAGAACTGCGCGTCCGGCTGGAAGCGGGCGGCTCGATTTTTCAGTCCACGGTCGATACCGAAGTCATCCTGCACCTCATTGCCGCCTCGCAGGCCGGGCAGCCGGTTGACCGCATTATCGACGCCCTGTCCCAGGTGCGGGGAGCGTATTCCCTGGTCTTCCTGAGCGAGGATCATATGATCGCGGCGCGCGACCCCTACGGGTTTCGTCCGCTGGTGCTGGGGCGCATCAAACACGCGGGAAAGACGGGCTATGTGGTCACGTCCGAGACCTGTGCGCTGGACCTCATCGGGGCGCAGTATGAGCGGGAAGTCCAGGCCGGAGAGATTATTCTGTTCGATGCGCACGGCATGACCTGCTATAACCCGTTCCCGCGGGCGCCCTCGGCCCGCTGTATTTTCGAGCATGTCTATTTTGCACGGCCGGACAGCACCATGTTCGGGCAGAATGTCTACCATGCGCGGAAATCGTTTGGCCGGCAGTTGGCGCGAGAGGCCCCGGTCGAGGCGGATGTCGTCATTCCCGTTCCGGACTCCGGGGTGCCCGCGGCTTTGGGCTATGCCGAAGAAGCCCGACTGCCGTTTGAAATGGGCCTGATCCGCAACCACTATGTAGGTCGGACTTTCATCGAGCCCCAGTCGTCCATCCGCCATTTCGGGGTCAAGGTCAAACTCAACGCCCAGGCCGATATTCTGTGCGGCAAACGGGTTATCGTGGTGGACGACTCGATTGTTCGCGGGACGACCTGTCGGAAAATCGTCAAAATGATTCGCGCGACCGGCGCCCGGGAAGTCCATCTGCGGATCAGCGCCCCGCCGACCATCGCCCCCTGCTTTTACGGGGTGGATACGCCGACCAGGCGGGAATTGATCGCCTCCTCTCATTCGGTCGAAGAGATCAGCCGCTACGTCACCGCCGACAGTCTGGCCTATCTGAGCGAGGAAGGCATGTACGCCGGCCTCCAGGTCAACGGGAACGGCTTTTGCGATGCCTGTTTTACCGGGCGCTACCCGCTGGCTCTGGGGAGCCGTCCCAAAGGCAGCCAGCTCTCGCTGTTCGGCGAACAGGGGTAGCGTCGTCCGGGCTGGCTGAGAGTCCTCCCGCAGGTGGGAATCCCCCGTACGGGACTTCAGATGCCGGGAACGGTAGGGCGTGTGACTTTGCACTATCATGCCCAATCTTTTATGGTACGCGGGAGTCTTGTTCGTATCAGGGCTGCGAACTTCCGGAACTCGGCATGTCAGATCTCCCCAACCTTTTGAGCTTCCTGCGCATCGCGCTCGTCCCCTTCCTGGTCTATTGCCTGACGGATACGGACCCGGTCTCAAGCCTGATGGCCGCGGGTATTTTCTTCGTTGCCTGTCTGACCGACTATTTCGACGGCTATCTTGCCCGCAAGCATGGGCAGACAACCATTCTCGGCACCTTCCTCGACCCGCTGGCCGATAAGCTGCTGGTGATGGCCGCCCTGGTCATGCTGGTGGCCAGCGACCGTGTACCGCACGTCCCGGCCTGGATGGTGGTGGTGATCCTGGGACGGGAAATCGCCGTGACCGGGCTGCGCAGCGTTGCTGCCGGACAGGGACTCGTCGTCTCCGCCGACCAGCTTGGCAAATATAAGACCCTCTTCCAGATGTTCGCCCTGCACGGTTTGATTATTCACTATCAATACGGCTTTATCGATTTTCATCTTCTGGGGATGTATTTTTTGTGGATCGCCCTGGTCGTCGGCGTGTGGTCCGGCCTTGACTATCATGTCACGGTGGCGCGCCTGCTGCTGGGCAACCATCGAGCCGCAGCCCCGACGCCACGCGCCTCCATATCCGCTTCGACCCCGCCTGCCCAGCAACAACCAGAGAGGTCGGCATGACGGTCCTGGTGACGGGCGTCGGCGGGTTTATCGGCTTTCATGTCAGCCAGTATTTGCTCGAACGCGGCGATACCGTCGTCGGACTCGACAACCTGAACCCCTATTATGATGTACGTTTGAAAGAAGCCCGCCTCGCCCGGCTCACCGCTTATGAGCGGTTTGCCTTCGCGCGGCTCGACCTGGCTGACCGACCGGGCATGGAAGACCTGTTCGCCCGTCACACGCCGGAGCGGGTGATCCATCTCGCGGCCCAGGCCGGGGTGCGCCACTCCCTGACCAGTCCGCACGCCTATATCGACAGCAATCTCGTGGGGTTCATGCATATCCTCGAAGGCTGCCGGCAGACCGAGGTGCGGCATCTGACATATGCTTCGAGCAGTTCGGTGTACGGTGCCAATACGAAGCTGCCCTTTTCGGTCCGTGACAATGTCGACCATCCGGTCTCCCTGTACGCGGTCTCAAAAAAAGCCAACGAACTGCTGGCCCATACCTACAGCCATGCCTATCACCTGCCGACGACGGGCCTGCGCTTTTTCACCGTCTATGGTCCGTGGGGTCGGCCGGATATGGCCCTGTTCATCTTCACCAAGGCCATCTTGTCCGGCGAGCCGATTGCCGTGTTCAATTACGGCAGGATGCAGCGCGCCTTTACCTATATCGACGATATTGTCGAGGGGGTGGTGCGCGTGCATGACCGCATCGCCCAACCCAACCCCCACTGGTCGGGCAGGGACCCGGACCCCGGCACGAGTACCGCTCCCTACCGCGTGTATAATATCGGCCACCCTCAGCCGGTGGGGTTACTCCACTTTATCGACGTGCTGGAACAGACCCTGGAGAAGAAAGCCGAAAAACGCCTGCTGCCGTTGCAGGCCGGCGACATCCCGGCCACCTGGGCCGATGTGGCAGACCTCGTGCACGATGTGGGCTTCCGCCCCACCACGACCATTGAGGAAGGCATTCCTCGCTTCGTAGAGTGGTATCGCAAGTATTACCGGGTCTGAGGCGAGGGAGCGCCGCTGTCTACCCGCGTTCGTGTGGCGCGAGGGTGGTCAGCGCCAGCGCGTGGATCGCCTGCTGCATGTCGTCCGCCAACGCGGCGTAGACGAGGCGGTGGCGTTGGACGGAGTTCTTGCCGGTAAACAGCGGGGACACCACCGTGACCCGGTAATGCCCGCCGCCGGCCGCGGCTCCGGCATGACCGGCGTGCAGGGCACTCTCGTCGATGACCCGCACCTCGGTTGCGGACAGGGCCTGCCGGAGCGTGAACTCGATGCGTTCCGCAGTGGTCATTGGTCAAAGAGTATACGTATCCTCCAATAGAGACCAGATGCTGGACACGTTTACTCTTTTTCGTGCGCGGAGGGAAAAACCGGGGCGCGGCGTTCCATCACGGAGCTGAGCCCCTCGCCCACGTCTTTGCCAAAGAAGCCCAGCATCTCCAGGGCGAGCGAATAATCAAACGAGGTATGCGCCGCCGCTCGCAGCCACTGGTTGAGCGACTGCTTGGTCCAACGAATGGCCTGCTGGGCGCCCGTCGCCAGTTTATTCGCGACCTCCATCGCCTTGGGCATGAGTTCATCCGGTGGGACGACCATGCTGACCAGGCCAATCCGCTCGGCTTCTTTCGCATCCAGCATATCGCATGTCAGCAAATAGTATTTGGCCTTTGCCATGCCGACCAGCAGGGGCCAGATCACCGCGGCATGGTCTCCCGCGGCCACCCCCAGCCGGGTATGCCCATCGGTAAAACGCGCCTTCTCCGAGGCAATGCTGATATCGGCCAGCAGCGCGACCGCCAGCCCCGCCCCGACCGCCACGCCGTTAATCGCCGAGATAATGGGTTTATCGCAGTTGATCATATTGTGGACGATGTCCCGCGCTTCTTTCATCGTCTCGGAGACCACATCAAGATTGCCCATGGATTTCTCAACCACATCAAAATCGCCCCCGGCCGAGAATGCCCGACCGGCTCCCGTAATCACCGCCACGCGCACGGCGGGGTCGTCCGCGATATCGAGCCAGACCTTACTCAGCTCGTAGTGCAGACGGAAATTTGTCGAGTTGAGGGACTCGGGCCGGTTAATCGTCAAGAGGGCAATCCCGTCGTTCTTCTCGATGATGAGATGTTCGTAGTTTTCCCGGTACGCCATGCTGCTTCCTCCTTTGTGTTATGCCGGTATGGGTTCCAGCTTTTCAAAGCCGGGCGGATTTGTACAGTCAGGCCAAAGCCGGCGGACCCCCCCTCGGCCCTTCGGGCCAGCCTGAAGGGTCGCGGCCTAATGCGCCTCGGCCCAATTGCCGCCCACGCCGACATCAACGTGGAGCGGAACGTTGAGCGCCATCACCCCTTCCATGCTCTCGCGGACCAGGGCCTGTATCTGCTCAAGCTCGGAGTCCGGCACCTCGAATAATAACTCGTCGTGGACCTGCAGGAGCATGCGCGTCCGGAGCCCCTGCTGGTCGAGCTGTCGCGCAATGGTGACCATGGCGACTTTGATCAGATCGGCCGCCGTACCCTGGATAGGGGTGTTGATGGCGATCCGTTCCGCCGCGCTGGCCAGTTGCGGGCTTTTGCTCCCCAGGTCCGGGACATAGCGCCGGCGGCCGAACAGCGTCGAGACATAGCCGCATTCTTGGGCGCTGGTCAGCGTGCCGTCCATATAGGTCTTAATGCTGCCGTAGCGGCTGAAATACTGGCCAATATAGGCCTGGGCGGTCTTGAACGGAATGCGTAAAGTCCGCGCCAGCCGCCGCGCCCCCATCCCATAGATCAGGCCGAAATTGATCGTTTTGGCCTCGCGCCGCTGGTCACTCGAAACCAGGTCTATGGAGGTTTCGAAAATCTCCGCTGCGGTCCGGGCGTGCACGTCCTGACCTTTGTGAAAAGACTCGACCAGGACGGGGTCCCGGCTCAGGTGAGCGAGGAGGCGCAGCTCGATCTGGGAGTAGTCCGCGGAGAGGAGACGCCAGCCGGGCTCCGGCACAAAGGCCGTTCGAATGCGCCGACCCTCTTCACTCCGGATGGGAATATTCTGCAAGTTCGGATTGCTGGAAGACAGCCGGCCCGTGGCCGTCACGGTCTGATTGAACGAAGTATGCACGCGACCGGTGTCTGCCCGGATGAGCTTGGGCAAGGAGTCGACATAGGTGCTCTGGAGTTTGGCAAAGCTCCGATAGGCTAAGATCTTCTCCGGCAGCGGATAGTCTTCAGCCAGGCGTTCGAGCACGGAGGAATCGGTGGACGATCCCGTCTTGGTCTTTTTGCCGCGCGGCAGGCCAAGCTTCTCGAACAGAATGGACTGGAGCTGCTTCGGAGAGGCGATATTGAACGGCTCTCCGGCCATGGCGTGGATTTCCGCTTCGAGCCGGTCTCGCTGTTGCCCGAATTCCTCGGACAGGCGCGCCAGCACGTCGGTGTCCACCCGCATCCCGGTCCGTTCCATTTGGGCCAGCACCTGGACGAGCGGGGTTTCAATGTCGGCGAACAGGCTGTCCATGCCTTCTTCGGTGACCCGGGGAAACAAACGGTGGGCCAGCCGGAGGGTCATATCCGCGTCTTCCCCGGCGTAGCGCGTGGCGTCTTCGACCGACACGTCGGCAAAATTCTTTTTGGCGCCGTCGGTCACGTCCTCATACGAGACCATGGTGTAGCGCAGATGTTCCTGAGCCAGGTCATTCAGATTATGACGCTGGGTCGGGTTGAGGAGATACGAGGCTAGCATGGTGTCAGCCAGACGGTTGCGCGCGTACAGGCCGTAGTTGGCCAGGACCATGAGATCGTATTTCAGGTTCTGGCCGATCAGGGTGAGCGAGGGATCGGCAAAAAGCGTACGCAGCGCGGCGAGGGTCCGGTCGAGTGGCAACTGCGGGAGGGTCTCGTCCGAGCGGTGTCCAACCGGAATATACCAGGCCTGCCGCTCTTCAAGCGCCAGCGAAACACCCACCAGTTCCGCATCGAGCGGGTTGAGCGCCGTCGTTTCCGTATCCAGGCAATAGGTTTTGGCCGCCTGAATACGGGCGACGAGCGAATCGAGCTGTTGGGCGGTGCGCACGGACTCGTAGACACCGGGGGGTTCCGTTGGCGCGGCGCGTTCATCCGCCAGAGAAAACTCCCAGTCGGTGTCCAAATCGGCCAGGAAGCGACGGAATTCAAACTCGGAAAACAACTCGTGTAAACGCTCGTGGTCAGGCGCGGTCAGCGCCAGGTCTTCAAGCGCCGGGGTCAGGGGCACGTCCTGTCTGAGGGTCGCCAGCGTTTTTGACAGGCGGGCCAATTCGGCGTGCTCCCGGATACGCTGGCCAAGCTTGCCTTTGATCTCGGCGGCGTGCTGCAGCACGTTCTCCACATTCTGCCACTGCGTGATCAGTTTGATCGCGGTCTTCTCCCCAACACCGGGGATGCCGGGGATATTGTCGGTGGCATCGCCCATCAAGGCCTGGACCTCGACAACGCGTCCCGGCTCGACGCCGAATTTCGCCTGCACTTCGGCAAGGCCGATGCGCCGGTCCCGCATGGTATCGAGCATGCTGACGCGCTCCGAGACGAGCTGCATCAGGTCCTTATCCCCGGAGACAATGACCACCTCGGCTCCGTCTCGCTCCCAGCGCGTCGCCAGGGTGGCGATAATGTCGTCAGCCTCGTAGCCGGCCAGTTCGAGAATGGGGATATTATAGGCCTGGACGACTTCTTTGATGCGGGGGATCTGTACCCGCAGCTCATCCGGCATTGTGGCCCGGTTGGCCTTATACTGCGGATAAATATCGTGGCGAAAATTCTTTCCCGGGGAGTCAAAAACCATCCCGAGATGGCTGGGGGCATGCTCCGCATGGATACGCTGGAGCATATTCACAAAACCAAAGATGGCGTTGGTTGGAAATCCCTGAGCGGTGGTCAGATCCCGTACCGCGAAAAAGGCACGGTAGATGTACGACTGTCCGTCAATGAGGAAAACGGGAGTGGATGCTGGTGTCACAATGCAATTATGGCAGGAGAAAGGGAAAGCGGGTGACCGGGGTCGAACCGGCGACCTTGTGCTTGGCAAGCACACGCTCTAGCCAGCTGAGCTACACCCGCGTTGAGCGTAATAGTCAGGGGCTGAATCTACCACACCTCAGCCGAGAGTCAACTCCAAGCAAGAATATACGGGTCCAGCATCCGGTATCTATTGAGGGACACGTTTACTCTTCGGCCGGGTCCTGGTCCGTGCGGGCGGCCGTCCCGGTATGACCGAACCCGCCGCGGCGCTGCGTGGCGCCGAGCCTGTCGACTTCGGTCCAACGTGCCCGTGCCACCGGGGCGATAATGAGCTGGGCGATGCGGTCGCCCCGTTTGACCTCAACCGGTTTGTCGCCGAGATTCACGAGTAAGATCTTGACCTCTTCCCGATAATCGGCGTCGATCGTTCCCGGCGCGTTCAGGATCGTCAATCCCTGGCGCAGGGCGAGTCCGCTCCGGGGACGCACCTGGGCTTCGTAATCCTGCGGCAGGGCGAGAGCGAATCCGGTTGGAATCACAGAGCGTTGGAGAGGAGCAAGGACGACGGGGTCCGTCAGCGCGGCGGCAATATCCATCCCGGCAGAGCCGGGGGTCATATAGCGGGGGAGCGGGACCGGCGGCGCGCCCGGTTCATCCTGGCGGACACGCGTAATGGGAACGACAATCTCTGCGCTCACCCGCCAGTGCCCCCTCGGCGATGTCCTCTCCCGCTAGCGCGCCGCACCCTGCTCCGCCAGGGCTTCACGCCGGCTGAGACGGATTTTTCCCTGCTTATCGATCTCGAGGACTTTGACGGTAATCTCGTCCCCCTCATCAACAATATCGGTCACCTGCCGCACGCGCTCGGGCGCAAGCTGAGAGATGTGGACCAGCCCTTCCTTACCGGGCAGGATCTCGACAAAAGCCCCGAAATCGACCACCTTCTTGACCGTTCCGGTGTAGAGCTTGCCGATCTCCGCATCCGCGGTGACCGCGTCGATTTTGCTGATCGCCCGATCCATGGAGTCCCCGTCGGAGGAGGCAATGGACACTGTGCCGTCATCTTCGACATCAATTTTGACGCCGGTCTCTTCGACAATGGAGCGGATCATTTTGCCGCCGGGGCCGATGAGATCCCGAATTTTATCCGGCTTGATTTTCATGGTCAGGATCCGCGGGGCGTGTTCGGCGACCTGTTCGCGGGGCGTTTCGAGCGATTCGGCCATCTTCCCAAGAATGTGCAGCCGCCCGTCACGGGCCTGATAGAGGGCCTGGCGCATGATCTCACGCGTGACGCCGGCAATTTTGATATCCATCTGGAGCGCGGTAATCCCGTCGGCCGTGCCCGCAACCTTGAAGTCCATATCGCCCAGATGATCCTCATCGCCGAGAATATCGCTCAGAATCCGGACTTCTTCCCCTTCCTTGATGAGGCCCATCGCAATACCGGCGACCGGAGCGACAATGGGGACACCGGCGTCCATCAGGGAAAGCGCCCCGCTGCACACCGTGGCCATGGAGGACGAGCCGTTTGATTCCAGAATTTCCGAGACGGTCCGGATCGTATAGGGGAAGGCATCGCCGGCTGGCAGAACGGCGGCCAAGGCCCGCTCGGCCAGGGCACCGTGTCCAATCTCCCGCCGTCCGGGATTCCGCAACGGACGGGCTTCGCCCACGCTGAAAGGCGGGAAATTGTAGTGCAGCATGAACTTCTTGTACTGCTCGCCAATCAGGGCATCGACCCGTTGCTCGTCGGCGGCGGTCCCCAGGGTTGAAACCGCCAGGGCCTGCGTTTCACCGCGGGTAAAAATCGCCGACCCGTGCGTTCGGGGCAAAACGCCGACCTCACACGCAATGGGACGAACATCCGTCAAGCCTCGCCCGTCCACCCGCCGGCTCTCGTCAACAATCGCCTTGCGCATGATCTCGCCGGTCAATTTCTCCAGGGCCTCGGCAACCTCCTCGTCCCGGTCGGCGAACTCTTCTGCGAGCGCCGCGGACGCTTCTTTCTTGGCCGCCTTGATGGCCGCCCCGCGTTCGAGTTTGGCCGCAATCGTCAGCGCCTCACCGAGCTGTGGTGCGGCGGTAGCCCGCACCCGGTCGGCCAACTCGGCATCGGTCGTGGGCGCGGCGAACACGCGCTTGGGCTTTCCGGCGACCCGGACGAGTTCATCCTGTGCATCAAGGACCGGAGCAGCGGCCTCTTGCGCGAGGAAGAGCGCTTCAAGCATGTCTTCTTCAGACACCATGCGCGCGCCCCCCTCAACCATGACAATGGCGTCCCGGCCAGCGGCCACAAACAGATTGATATCGCTGTCCTGGAACTGGCTTTGGAGTGGATTGACCACCAGCTCCCCGTGTAAGCGTCCAATCCGGACTCCGGCAATGGGCCCCCGGAACGGGATATCGGAGACTTGCAGGGCCGCGGAAGCGCCGATCAGGGACAAGGTGTCGGCGTCGTTTTCTCGATCGACCGACAGGACCGACGCAACCAGCTGGGTCTCACAGGCAAAGCCCTTGGGGAAGAGCGGACGGATGGCCCGGTCGACAATCCGCGAGGTGAGGACTTCCCGCTCTGCCGGGCGCCCTTCCCGCTTAAAAAATCCACCGGGAATTTTTCCCGCGGCATAGGTGCGTTCTTGGTAGTCCACGGTCAAGGGGAAAAAATCGATCCCCTCACGCGGTGCGTCGGACGCCACCGCGGTCACCAGGACAACCGTTTCCCCGTATTGGACGAGGGCCGCGCCACTCGTCTGTTTGGCAAGACGCCCGGTTTCAATAGAGAGCGGGCGGCCATAGTATTCCATTTCAATTTTTTTATACATGTCTTCCTTCAATGTTCTCTGCGCCAAGGTTCTGACGACGCAGCGACCACTCTTTCCGCAACAACGGCCAACAGTAATAAGAACGTTGGTCTAGCGTCGCAAGCCGAGGCGCTGGAGTATACTGCGATAGCGCTGTATATCCTTACTCCGCAGGTAGTCGAGCAAACGGCGGCGACGACCGACCATTTTGAGCAGGCCGCGCCGGGAGAGGTGATCTTTTTTATGGGTTTTGAAATGCTCGGTGAGGTGGACGATCCGCTTGGTCAGAATGGCGATTTGGACTTCGGGTGATCCCGTATCCTTGTCGTGCACCCGAAACTGACTGATGGTTTCGCTTTTCTGTTCAGCCTCCTGCATAAGTCTTCCTTCTTTCTTCCTTACTCCTTGATTATTCTTCTCGTTTTTAACACGCTGTTTTCCTAGTGTAAAGAATGGGCCCAATATAGGCCCTGTCCTCATTCGGCGGTTTCAAGCTTTTGAGCCGCTGGAAAAACAAATACTGAGCTCGGCAAACACACAGGATGAAATCGGGAGACAGACTATGACGCGAGTAAAGACCCATCCCGGTCGGGTACTGCGGGCGGAACTGGAGGCAAGAGGCATGAGCGCAAACCGGCTTGCGCTTGCCATCCGTGTGCCCGCAAACCGGATTCCCGCCATCCTGCGGGGCGAACGGGCGGTCACGGCCGAGACGGCCGTGCGCCTCGGCCGCTCCCTGGGAACCGGTCCGGCATTCTGGATGAGCCTCCAGAGCGCATACGACATCTCAGTAGTGGAGAGCGTCAAGGGACGCGTGATCGAAGGCGAGGTGCCGGCCGCGGTTTCGTGACGTTGGGGTGCCGGCCACAGCCTCACACAAGCGCTCATGATCCCGCTCTTTCTCTGCTGATACTCCGCGAACCGGGTAGCGGTATCCCGGCTCTGCCCTTAACGGCCCAGATTCGTTTTCATGCAGAAAGGTAGACCTAGCTGAACTCGGTATGGGGATCCCTCAAGTTTAGAAGACGCGGGTCAGCTTCCACGTCCCCTGCCCGGCGGTGATGATGGCAATCAATTCGTGCTCCCCGCCCAGTATCCGGGCCGTCTCTCCTGCGACCTGGGCGGCGGGCAGCGTCCGTACAAAAGCCTGCTGTCCGTGCCGGATGCGCGCCGCCTCCGGAGCGGATACCACAAAGGTCCGGTAGGACTGGGTCGCCTGGCCTAATGAGAGCAGGGGCAGCGGCTGTCCCGGCTGGGGACTCCGGACCTGGGAGAGCGGAACGGCCTGGTCGATGGTGAACGCGCCAAAAGCCGTTCGACGGAGACTCGTCAGATGGGCGAGACTATTCAGCGCCCTACCGATATCGGCGGCCAGAGCCCGGATATAGGTGCCCTTTGAGCACGAGACAGAAAAATGAATGGCGGGCGGCTCTCCGAACGTCAGAGCAAGGTGGGAGATCTGCACTCGGCGGGGCTCACGCTCCACCTCAATGCCCTGGCGGGCCAGTTTGTACAGCGGGACCCCTTTTCGTTTCAGCGCGGAGTACATCGGCGGAGTCTGCCAGGAGTCGCCGATAAATCGCTGCTCGATCTTTCTCAACAGCGTCGCAGTGCAGTCTGGAACAGACGCCGTGCGGGTGACCGTCCCGGTGCAGTCGAGCGTGTCGGTCTCAACGCCGAGTTGCAGCGTTCCGGTATAGGCCTTCTGTTCGGCCATGAGGAACGGCGAGAGTTTGGTTCCGGCCCCCAGGCAGAGGGGCAACAGGCCACTGGCAAAGGGGTCAAGCGTCCCGAGATGACCAATTTTTTTGACCTGCAGCGCCTTTTTGAGAATACGCACAACCTCCGCAGACGTCGGTCCTTGTGGCTTGTCGACGAGGAGCAGACCGTCAAGTCCGGCCACTAGCGGTCTTCCTGTTTGATTTGATGAAAAAGATTTTCCAGGTGGTTGACCTCATCCAGGGTCGTGTCATAGAGAAATTCAAGCGTTGGGGTGTAGCGAAGTTGCAAACGGGCTGCCACCTGGCGGCGGATATAGCCGGCCGCACTCTGGAGACCGGCCAGGGCGTCCGCACGGGTGTCGTCCTGGAGGGTCCGCACGAAGATGCGCGCGAGGCGCAGGTCGGGGCTCAGGGTCGCGGCGGTGACGGTCACCCCGCTGACTCTGGGGTCTTTCACTTCCCGTAAGACAATATCGGCAATCGCGTGGAGGAGCAGACCACTCACCCGCTCAGGACGACGGACAGGCATATCACTCTTCTAGTAATGGAGAATCTCGACCTGGGTTTCACCCAACTCGGCGACGTGCAGCCGTTCAATAAAGTTCGTCACTGCCTGTAAGGCACCCTCAACATAGGCGTGATCAGAGCCGACCTGGCAGACCGCCAGCCCAATGGTCTGCCACTGGTCTTGCTCGGCGCATTCGGCGACAGAAACGTTGAATTCGTTTCGGACGCGGCTCTTGATCTTCCGCACAACGCCCCGTTTTTCCTTTAAGGAACGACTCGCATGACAATAGAGGATCAGTCGAAGCACGCCCACAACCATCGGCCCCCTCCTGGGCGGGCACGGGAACGAACAGACGGCAGACCGCTCTGCCCGCTCGCACCACCCCGCCGCTCTCCCCTGTCCCGGCTATGACGCGTGTTGTTCCACTTCCTGGGAGCGTGGCTCGAGGCGCCGCACAACTTCTTCGAGTTCATACACCTCCAGGACATCGCCGACTTTGACATCCTGAAAATTCTCGACGCTGGCTCCGCATTCCGTTCCGGCCGAGACCTCTCGAACGTCATCCTTGAATCGGCGCAGCGTCGAAAGACGTCCCGTGTGGACCACCACGTGATCACGGACCACTCGAACCTGAGCCCCGCGCGTGACTCCACCCTCGACCACCATGCAGCCGGCAACCATGCCAATCTTTGAAACCGAAAAGACCTCGCGGACCTCCGCTCGACCGAGCGGGTTTTCTTTATAGGTCGGAGCAAGCATGCCCTCCATGGCCGCCCGGACATCGGCAATGACATCATAAATGATGCCATACAGTCGCAGTTCAATGCCCTCCCGGTCCGCGAGCTGAGCGGCCTTGATCTCAGGACGGACATTAAAACCGATGATAACGCCCTGTGAGGCCGAGGCGAGCAAAACATCGGATTCGGAGATGCCGCCGACAGAAGCATGGAGCACGGTCAGCTTCACCTCGTCGGTAGACAACCGGGTCAGCGCGTCTCGCACCGCTTCGGCCGAGCCCTGGACATCGGCTTTAATAATCACCCGCAGCTCTTGCACTTCTCCGGCTTGGGCTTGTTGATAAAAGTCTTCGAGCGAGGTCCGGCTGCTCTTTGTCAGTTCCGTCTCGCGTCGCTTCTCCGTCCGGTAGTCGGCGATCTGGCGCGCCTTGGCTTCATCCCCAAGAGCGACAAACGTATCCCCGGCCTCCGGCACTCCGGTCAGGCCGAGAATCTCGACCGGCATGGACGGAAAGGCAATTTTTACCTTCTGGCCCCGACTATCAATCATGGCTCTGACCCGGCCGTGTTCCGTCCCACACACAAAGGGGTCGCCGACTTTCAATTGTCCCTCTTGGATGAGCACCGTGGCGACCGCCCCGCGGCCCCGGTCGAGCTGGGCTTCCACAATGACCCCACGAGCAAATTTATTCGGATTGGCGCGCAGTTCCATGATGTCGGCCTGGAGGGTCAGCATCTCCAAAAGATGTTCAATCCCCTCTCCGGTGAGGGCGGACACGGGAGCAAAAATAATATCCCCGCCCAAATCCTCGGCGACCAGGCCCTGGGACATCAGCTCACGCTTGACCCGTTCGGGGTCTGCCCCTGGTTTGTCTATTTTATTCACCGCCACGATGATGGGCACCTCGGCTGCCTGGGCGTGGTTAATGGCCTCAACGGTCTGGGGCATGACCCCATCGTCCGCGGCCACCACCAGCGTCACAATATCCGTTGCCTTGGCGCCACGCGCGCGCATAGAGGTGAATGCCTCGTGGCCCGGGGTGTCGAGAAACGTCACGCTGCGGCCTTCGACCGGCACGTTATAGGCCCCGATATGTTGGGTAATGCCGCCCTGTTCGTGATCGGTGACGTTCGTCTGTCGGATCTTATCCAACAGGGATGTTTTCCCATGGTCTACATGCCCCATAATGGTCACCACCGGCGGCCGGGGCTCAAGCGCACCATCATCTTCTGAGGCATCGTGCTCGTCTTCCAGAACAGACTCCGCATCAAAGGCCACATTCTCGACCGTATACTCGAAGTCCGCCGCCACGAGCGAGGCCGTATCATGATCGAGGACCTGATTGATGGTCGCCATGACCCCAAGGCCCATCAGCTTTTTAATGACCTCGCCAACCTTGATCCCCAGACTGTGGGCGAGATCGCCAACGGTGATCACCTCGGAGATCCGCACAACGCGCTTGCTGGCCTTGGGGACGGTAATTTCGGTCTGCCGCTGCTCTTTGCCCGGCAGGATCCGCTTCTTTTTGGTCCCTCGCGTGACGTGCGCCTCGCGCTCTTGGACATCGAGCGACTCCGCGCTGCGGATAACCTTCCGCTTCTTCCCGCGCTTTTTCCCACTCGCCCCTATCCCTTCGCCGCCCGTACTTTCCCGGAGACCGACATCCACGGGAAAAGAGGGGGAAGCAGGGGGTCGGGTCGAGCCGGCCGGCCGGGGGGGGGAGGGGTCGGCGAGTTTACCAAGATCGATCCGGCCCAGCACCCGCACCGGACGAGCGCCCTCTTTTCCGGCGTCCTCCGATACCGGGGCCGAGTCTTCTCCGGCATCTCCTTCAGTGGGGGCCTCTGCCACAACCGTGAGCTGCGGTTCCTCGGCTGGGGTGTCGTCGCCGGGGATGACCGCAGGCGGCTCTTCTTGTTCAACAGACTCCGGCTCTTCCTCTGCGCCGCTTGCTCCGTCATCAACCGATACCGGTATAGACAGCTCGGGAGCCTCACCGCGGGCCTCCTGTTGGTGGGGCTCTCCGGTCGGCTCGAGAGGGAGCTCGAAGGCCGGCGTCTCGGGAGAGAGCGGTTCGGGAATAAACGGAGCGGGCTGCTGTCCGGGGGCATCAAACGCGACCGGAGCAAAGGTCGGCAGCGGCTCTTCAACGGTGGGCGCTGAAAAGGCGACGGGAGCCGATTCAGACCTCGCCGCCGAGTCATTGACGAGAACCTCGACGCGCTTCCGGCGTCGAATCACGTCGGGGCGAATGCGGTTCTCGCGAATCTCTTCACGGGCGGTCACCGCATGCTCTTTGTCCTGGTCAAGCTCGGTGACCACACGCTCGGCAACGACTTTTTCCTCTCCGAGGACGAGCGGAGGAGCCGTAGGCGCCTGAAGCGCCTGTCGCACGGCATCGGCTTCCTGCTCCGAGAGCGTGCTTTGGGCCCTTTTCCCGTGGATGCCCAGAGCGTCAAGCTGGGTCAGCACTTGCCGCGTTTCGACTTCGCATTCCTTGGCTAATTCATGGATACGCTTGCGTGACATATGACCTCATCGCCGTCTCTTCACCCCGGCAGGCTGGGCTCTATCAGGGCCGCATAGCTCACCCGCGCCTCGCGGGAGCAGACCACCCGTAAGGAGCGACAACTCTTCGTCCGTGCGTTGACAAAAGCATTAACACATTCTCGACTGGCATGCAGATATCCGCCGCGCCCCTGGCTGTCGGCGGGAATGAGCCGACCTTGAGACGTGACCGTCAACCGTAACAACCGGCCTTTCTTCTCCCGGCGGCCACATCCCAGACAGGTCCGAATCGGCTCGGTGTGCTTCATACGTCTTCAGCAGTTGCTCCTGTCGGCTCTGCTCGGCCTCCTCCGTCAACGGGAGCCGGGACAGATTCTTCCTGCATATTTTCCGCCGGCGTATCAGGGGTCGCTGTGTCCTGGTCACTGAGCGCGGCCGCCTGGGCCGCCGCTATTTTCTCCGCCTGCGCCTGGGCCGCTGTCAAAATCGCGGAAGCCCGGTCCGGCTCAATCCCTTCAACTTCAAGCAGCGCATCAATATCGGCAGCGGCGATATCCTGAGCCGATTTGAAGCCCTGTTGGTATAGGAGCTCTGCCGTAATATCGGCGCTCGACTCCCCTATGCCCGGGATGGCCGTCAGCGCTTCAAGGACCTGGACACGCTCCAACTCGACTTCTGACTCGGACCGGACGTCCAGCTTCCAGTTCGTCAGACGGGAAGCCAGCCGGACATTTTGGCCCTTCTTCCCAATAGCCAGAGAGAGCTGATCGTCCGGGACAATCACCTCCATATTGTTTTCATCTTCATCCAGAATAATCTTGGCAACCTTGGCCGGCAGGATGGCACGACACACATATTCAGCCGGGTCAGGCGTCCAGGGGACGATATCTATCCGTTCTCCCCGGAGTTCTTGGACAACGGCCTGGACACGCGTCCCCTTCATCCCAACACAGGCCCCCACCGGGTCGACATCCGGGTCGGTTGAGTACACGCCAATCTTTGCGCGGGTGCCCGGTTCTCGGGCGGCGCCCTTGATTTCCACAATGCCTTCGTACACCTCCGGGGCTTCTTGCTCGAACAGTTTGATCAAGAACCCCGGGTGCGTGCGGGAAAGGATGATCTGGGGGCCTTTCTGCGCCAGATCGACATCAAGGATATAGGCTCGGATCCGGTCCCCCTGACGGTATCGCTCCCAGGGAATCTGCTCCTTTTCAGGCAGAACCGCGTCCGTACGACCCAAATTGACAATGATGTTCCGCCGTTCAACGCGCTGGACGATCCCGGAAAAGAGTTCTCCTTTCCGGTTCTTGAATTCATTATAGATCAGCTCGCGTTCGGCCTCGCGAACCTTCTGAATGACGCTCTGCTTTGCCACCTGGGCGGCAATACGCCCAAAAGACGCGGCGGGAAGCTTGCTGAGCAGTTCGTCGCCAAGCTGAGCCTCGGGGTCCAGCGTCTCTTGCGCTTCCGCCACCTCTATTTCGGTTTCCGCATCGGTCACGGTCCCGACAACCGTTTTAATTTCAAAGAGTTCAACCTCACCGATGTCCTCATTAAACTTCGCCTCGATCTGCTTCTGGCCAAAGGTGCGGCGGGCCGCAGACAGCATGGCGCTCTCGAGCGCCTCAACAATAACGCTCCGGTCCATCCCTTTTTCTTTACTGACTTGTTCGATCACCCGATTCAAGTCTGACTGCATAACGGTTACCTCGTCTGGCGGCGTCTGCCTTTCCGTTTCTTCCTCTCGGGAATCTTGCCGGGCAGGGGGAGAGGAAGATCGACATGGGCCCGCGCCACATTCGCCCAATTCACCCGGACTGTTCCTCTTTCCTGGTCAACGACGCTAATAGCATTCTCTTCTACTGCACATATCGGGCCAATGAAAGCCCGCTTCCCGTCCTGGGCGGTTTTCGTCTGTAAGCGGATCGGCTGTCCCATATAACGCTGGCACTGGCTGGGACGAAAAAGCGGACGCTGAAGACCGGGCGAGGACACTTCAAGTGTATAGCGCCATGGAATCGGGTCATGCACATCCAGCACGTCGCTCAGTTGTCTATGCACCCGGGTGCAATCGTCAAGCGTCACCCCGTTGGGGTTTTCCAACAAAACCCGCAATACCCAGCGGCCGTTCTCGGTCAACAAGTCCACGCCCCACAACTCAAAGCCTTCATCCGCGGCCAGGGGAGCGGCCAGGGTCTCGACCTGCTGGATAATCTCTTGAACTGAGGGTTGCATATGGAAAAAAAAAGTGGGCTCCCGCCCACTTTTCCCCTGCTTCCCACCTTAGGCTAAACGATCCTCTGCCATCACGCAAGAGGCGCAGCCCGGCTCATTTCTCCTCTCCGCCGTTTTCCAGATCGTGCAGGGTTGCCAGCTCGATAATCGTATAGGACTGCCGCCCTTGCGGCGTGACGATCTCCACCTCGTCGTCGAGTTCCTTGTGCAACAGGGCCTGGCCGATCGGGGAGTGCAGCGAAATTTGTCCCTCAGCAGGGTCGACTTCTTCAGGAAAAACGATCTGATACTCAACCACAGCGCCCGACTCGACCTCTTCGAGCGTGACACGGCTGCCATAGGCAATCGAATCTTTGGGAATGCTCGACAGGTCATACAGCGAGAGTTGCTGCATCCGTTCAGTCAGTTGGGCGATCCGGGCGCGGACATAGTCCTGACGCGACCGCGCCGCATCATACTCGGCATTTTCACTCAGGTCGCCATGGGCGGCCGCCTCTTGGAGGTCTTTCGGAATGCGGACATTGAGTTCGTGGTATAATTCGTCAAGCTCTTTTTTCAGCTTTTTTACAATCGGTAGGTCCATAACTCCCCCTCCCCCAGACGGTCGTCTTCTGTGTGGCCCGGACGTTCCGCACAAGCGCAGCAGGGGTTGGTGACGCTTGTGCACCAACCCCTCCACAGAATACTCGTAGACTTCAGCGATTAGGCGGTCAGAATATGGATCGTACAGGCCGACCCGAGACCAATGACATGGGCGAGGCCAGCCGTGGCTCCTTCAACCTGGCGCGCGCCCCCCTGGCCTCGGAGCTGCGTCACGATCTCATAGATGTTCGCCACTCCGGTTGCCCCAAGCGGGTGCCCCTTGGAGAGCAGGCCCCCACTGACGTTGACCGGAATATCACCACCCAGTTCAGTGCGCCCTTCGTCGATCATCCGCCCGGCTTCCCCTTCGGCACACAGGCCCAGGTTCTCGTAATGCAGCAGTTCTGCCGTGGCAAAACAGTCGTGGAGTTCGACCAAACTCAGGTCTTGCGGCCCGATCCCGGCCTTTTCATAGGCTTCTTTTGCCGCGTTCTGTGTCAGGGTGTTGACATCGGGCATGGTCAGGTCCCGGTCGGTATAGGGGTCCGAGGTCAGGACGGAGGTCGCGACTTTTATCGGTTTACTGGTAAACTGCCGTATCTTGTCTTCCGACATCAAGATCGCCGCGGCGGCACCGTCTCCGGTCGGACAGCACATGTAAAGCGTATTGGGGTAGGCAACCATACGGGCATTCATCACGTCATCCAGCGACACCTCAACCTGGTATTGGGACAAGGGATTGTGAACGGAATGTTTATGGTTCTTCACCGAGATTTTGGCGAAGTGCTCGGCCGTCGTTCCGTGCTTGCGCATATGTTCCACGCCGGCCTGACCAAAGACGGCCGGCATCAGGCCGCTGCCCAGGACCCCCTCAACGCTCTCTCCTCCGCTCCGGGCTCCGCCGCCGAGCAAGCCCATCTTTCCCATCTGCTCAACCCCAACGGCCATGGTGATATCGTACATCCCGGACGCGACACCGACATAGGCCTCGCGAAAGGCGGTCGAACCGGTGGCGCACGCGTTCGAGACATTGAGGGCCGGGATGCCGGTCTGGCCAATCTGCTGCAGAATCTTCTGCGCATTCATGGCATTGGCCTGGAACAGATTCCCACACACCAACATCTCAACGTCTTTGATAGACGCCCCAGCATCCTTGAGGGCGCGAACTCCCGCTTCCGCTCCCATTTGGGACACGTCCTTGTCGGGATAACGTCCAAACTTGATCATGCCGACACCGACCACATATACGTCTCTCATAACTTACACCCCTTTGCCGTCATCCGCTTTCTTTAATCTTTGCGCGGCCTGAAAAAGAAAGCAATAATGTCGATTGTCTCTTCCTCTCCGTGCGCATTTTTTTCCGTACGCTCGCGCACCTTTCGCGTCACCATGTCCACCGGCATACCGAATTCAATCTTTTGCGGGTCGGGCTCGATATCGACTAAATTGCACCGGACGCTCACCCCTTCCGGGAGGTCAACAATTGCGGATACGTACGGGACCGGAATGCCGGGCGCGGACTGATGCACAATGGAGTACACGTAGAGCGTGCCGTGATCGCTGAGTCGGACCTCGGGCAAATCTCCGACAAAGGTGCATTTGCTGCATCCGACTCGGTTCCCGCCGATATAGGTAGCGTGACAATTGGGGCATCGATAGCCGACCAGATACGGTTTTTCGTCTGGAGCAGCGGGCAAACGCAACATCGGTGCGATTGCCCGTTGGGTATTCGCCATTCCCACGTCCTCTCTACTGGTCCGCCCCTGTTCCCGCTTGTCAAGGTGTCGCTGCTGATGCTGGCAGGATATTGGAAGACAGGGGGCTCATCCCTCTTGATATGAATCAGGCGCGTCGCCTACCAACTCTCTGCTCAGACTGATGGACAGGACCGAAAAAATCTGTGCTACAGTGCAGCTACCAATATACGAGCACTCCCAGCAAAACAAGGCCTTAAGAGTTTTTTCAGCAACAAAACGAGCACGAGGAAGAGGGAAAATCACAGGCATGCGGCAGGGATACGCGTGACTCCTTGTGGACGACGTGTATACGTCCGGCGCGACGGTTGAAGAGTGTGCCCGAACCCTGTACCAGAATGGGGCGCGCAGTGTTGATGTTTTTACTCTCGCCCGAGTGGTCGATCTCTCAGAGCGTATGACGACACCTCTCTCTCTTGGCGTTCTCATCTCCGGGGGCGGTACCAACCTCCAGGCCATTATCGACGCTATTGAGCACGAAGACCTGCCGGCCCAAATCCGTGTTGTGGTGAGTAACCGGAGCGATGCCTATGGCCTGGTGCGGGCTCAGCGTCACGGCCTCTCAACCGCGGTGCTGTCTCACACCGGCTTTGCTGCTCGGGAAGAGTTTGACCAGCAGCTGAGTACTCTCTTGCGCGACCACAAGGTTGAACTGGTCATTCTGGCCGGCTTTATGCGCCTGCTCTCGGCCCGTTTTATTCAGGCTTTCCCCCAACGCATTCTGAATATCCACCCGGCCCTCCTGCCGGCCTTCCCCGGTCTGCACGCCCAGCGTCAGGCCCTGGAACGTGGCGTCCGGATCAGCGGTGCAACCGTTCACTTGGTTGACGAGGAAATGGATCACGGCCCGATTATCATGCAGGCCGCCGTTCCCGTCTATCCTGACGATACGGAAGACAGTCTGAGCGCCCGGATTCTGGTCCAGGAACATCGCATCTATCCCGCCGCCATCAAGCTCTTTGCCGAAGACCGGGTCGTGGTCCAAGACAATAGGGTCCTCATTCGTGCCGAGCACCATCGTCCGCAAACCGCCTTCCGGTCTCCCGCCGTATGACGACCGCCGCTCCTCGCACTGGCACAATTGGGATCGATGAATCCGGCAAGGGGGATTATTTCGGTCCGCTGGTCGTCGCCGGGGTCTGTGTGACGCCGGACCAAGAAGCCCGGCTGCGCGACTTGGGCGTGCGGGATAGCAAGACCTGCTCGGACAAACGCGCCCATACCCTGGCCGCCCACATCCGTACGCGGTGTCCGACCACCCTCGTGACCATTGGTCCTGAGCGCTACAACAGCCTGTACGCCTCGCTCAAGAATCTCAACACCCTGCTCGCCTGGGGACATGCCCGCGCCATAGAAAATCTCTTGGAGACCGTCCCGTGTGAGCGGGTGATTGCCGACCAATTCGGAAACGCGCGTTTTCTCAATAACGCCCTGATGCAAAGAGGCCGGACCGTCGAACTCATTCAAAAGCCACGCGCCGAACAGGAGACAGCAGTCGCGGCCGCCTCGCTGGTCGCCCGGGCAGAATTCTTACGTCGCTTGCAGGATTTGAGCAGCCGCTTTGCCCTCCCCCTGCCGAAAGGCGCCGGCTCTCAGGTTATCACCGCGGGCAAGGCCGTTGTGGAGCAATATGGCCCGGACGGCCTGGGCCAGGTCGCCAAGCTGCATTTTCGCACGACGCAGAAAGTGCTGGCGTGAGACGCCGTCCTTGCCCCGGCCCCGCTTTTCCTCTAGAGAGGGAGCGTGTCCAGCTTTTCAGGCTGAGGAAAGACACGCTCCCTCTCCATCCCGTCTGCCATGGCACAAAGTCTCCACCCCGCGTTTGCCCGACTCGTCAGCATTATGGCGACGCTGCGCAGTCCGAACGGCTGTCCGTGGGATAAGGAGCAAACGCCGCAGACACTCAAGCCCTACCTCGTCGAAGAGACCTATGAGGTACTGGACGCCCTTGAGGCGGAAGACTGGGCTGAGCTGAAAGAGGAATTGGGAGACCTGCTCCTCCAGATCGTGTTTCACGCCCAGCTGATGGCCGAAGCCGGAGAATTTACGATCGACGATGTGGCCCAGGCCATTGCCGATAAAATGACCCGCCGCCACCCGCATGTCTTTAGCGACCTGAAAGTCGAGAGCGCGGAAGAGGTCAGTCAGAATTGGGCCAAAATCAAAGCCCAGGAGAAAAGGGCAAAAAAGAGAGCAAGAGGAGACGCGGACCAATCCATTCTGGCCGGTGTTCCCAAAGGCGCCCCGGCCTTGATCCAGGCCCAGCGCTTAGGCGAAAAGGCCACCCGCGTCGGTTTTGACTGGCCGTCGGCTCCGGCGGTCTTTGAAAAAGTGACGGAGGAGTATCAGGAGTTGGCAGCGGCACTGGCAACGCCGCACACGGAGCAGCAGGAACATGAACTCGGCGACCTGTTGTTTGCGTTGACCAGCCTCGCCCGGCATCTTGACCTGGACGCCGAGTCCGCCCTGCGCAAGGCCAGCAGCCGTTTCAGCAAACGCTTTCGTTACATTGAGGAGCAACTCGCACGCAACCGGGAAGACATCTATCACACCTCACTGACGCGGCTGGAGGAATTGTGGCAGGAGGCCAAGCAGACGGTGGGGTAGGATGCCCAGTAGGGCGCGCAGCTCATCTTTTCCACCCGGCCAGACCAGGACACCAAAACTGCACACACCGATCAGGATGGCCCCGCCGAGACTCCCCAGCCGGCTAAGACGAAAACCGGCCGGGGCAAGCCAGTCAACCTGCCCCACAAACCACCACAGCACGATCAACATCCCGACCGAGGCGATGCCGCTCCACAGCAGAGAGACGGCCCACGGTTGCCACGGAAAGGCGGGAAAACGCCGTGACAGGCGAACGGCCTGGAAGACCAGATTAGCCAGGGCCGCGAGCGAGGTGGCGGCGGCAAGGCCGACCACTCCCCAATGCTGTATCGAGAGTCTTCCACTCAAAGCGGCGACGCTCTGCGCCAGCCAGTTTGCCTCACCAGGGAGACTGACAGGGCCCATGAGGGCAAGGCTGGCACCTATTTTCACCATGAGGGCGACCACGCCACCCCATACCGGTGTCCGGGTATCCCCGAGGGCGTACAAACAGGCCGTGACCTGACGTGTCGCCGCCACCGCCCAGAGGCCCAGGGCCAGCGCCTGGAGGACCGCCGCCGTCACCGCCACGTCCTGGGCGGAAAAGGCGCCTCTGAAAAACAGGACCGTCGTGACAGGCGTCGCCAGCACGGCCAGCCCAACCGCCGCAGGCAGCGTGACCACATTGACCAATCGCAGGGCAAAGCCCAGACTGTCCTGCATGCCGGCCCAGTCCTTCTGCTGGGCCTGCGTCGCCAGGCTGGGCAGGACCGCGGTACTCAGGGCAACAACAAAAATTCCAACGGGAAATTCAAACAAACGGCTGGCGTACCACAGGCGGGCGACGCTTCCGTCCGCGAGCAGCGAGGCCAGCAGGGTACTGATGATTTGATTGAGTTGAAAAATACCGGTCCCAAAAACGAGCGGCAACAAGAGCAGACCCATACGTCGCAAGGCCGGATGGCGCGGCTGCCAGCTCAGACGTAACGACACCCCGTGGCGGACGAGCGCGGGCAGCTGCCACAGGAGTTGGCAGACTCCGCCCAGCACGACCCCATAGGCCAGACTCATCACGGGCTCGGCCGTATGGGCCGACAGACCGAACACGCTCACAATCACCGCGGCGTTAAACAGCACCGGTGCAAAGGCCGGAGCCGTAAAGTGTCGAAGCGCATGCAGGACCCCCATGACGAGTGCGGCCGCGCCGACACAGAAGAGGTAGACAAACATAACGCGGGTTAAATCAATGGTGAGCAGCAATTTGTCGCTCGTAAAACCGGGCGCAAAGAGGCGGGTAATGGGGTCGGCAAAGCCTATTCCCAGGCCGGTCAAAACGAGCAGCAGGCCGAGTCCGGTCCCGAAGAATGCGCGAAGCATACGACTCGCCGCGCGGGATCGCCGGGTCAGATATCTGGTCAGCACCGGGACAAAAGCGGCGTCGGTTGCCCCCTCACCGACGAGACGCCGGAGCAGGTTGGGAATGCGGAACGCAACAAAGAATGCATCAGCCGCCAGACCCGCGCCAAAGACAGAGCCGATCACCATATCCCGGCCCAAGCCGGAAATGCGGCTCAGCAGCGTCAGCCCACCGATCTGTCCAACAGCCCGAACAACCTGGGTGTTTTCTCCGGATTCGTTGCGCGACATTGATCCGTCTCCCCACTCATGGTAGGAACAGTGCCTCAGAGAGGAGTATTGTACGTGGCATCAGGAGAAAAAAAACGTCATCGCCAGAGCGAGGTGCGGCGAGCCCGCAACCACGCAGCCAAATCACGGGTGAAGACCCTTATGAAAAGAGTCGCGGCAGCGGTCGAGAGCGGAGAGAGCACGGCAATCGAGAGTTCTCTGCGGACGGCGGTCAGCGCACTCCACCGGGCGGGCCAGAAACGGATCATTCCCAAAAACGCGGCAGACCGGTATATCGGCCAGCTCTCAAAACTGGTCCACAAACACCAAACCGCCGCCCCGGCCTAACCCTATCGGCAAGGGGCCGCCGGTCCGGTTCACCCCACATACGTGGGGAAGACTTATCAGTCTCAGCTACGGCACGGGTGGGTTTCGGTTCACCCCATATACGTGGGGAAGACTGCTTGGTGCCCAGCGACGGCCCTTCATATATCGGTTCACCCCCACATGCGTGGGGAAGACACGTCGCATGGTTCGCGAGTGGCAGGAAAAATCTTCAGGCAGGGAAGCGGCCAATTCCTATAGGGTCACCCCCTGGGACTGATCCAATTTCTGCATCAAGAACCACTGGCGGGTGACTTGGTCGTTGCGGGGCATACGAATGTCCTCGCTCGATAAAAACGCCGCTTGTACAACGGCTGTATTTAGTATGATGATTCTGACCAGAGAAGTCTTTTCAGAAAGCTGGGTTGAACTGTTCTCCTACCGATGCACAGGGAAGAACTATGCAAACAGACTATGCTGAAATTATTACGGTCGAGCCGGGTAAGCACGGTGGGGAAACCCTGCATTCGTGGCCTTCGCATTACAGTCTATGACGTTCTGGAGTATCTGGCGTCCGGGATGACCGAGCCTGAAATCCTGGCCGATTTTCCCGACCTGACCCGCGAGGATATCCGGGCGTGTCTGGCCTTTGCCGCTGAACGGGAGCGTCGTCTGGTGTCCATTCCGCCGGAATGAGACTGTTGTTCGATCAGCATTTGTCCTGACGTCTCACAGAAGCATTGCGGTTTATCCTCAATCGCTCCACGGCAGGAATGTGGGCCTTGCGTCCGCCCTTGATGTCACAGTCTGGGCCTATGCCAAAGAACACGGATTAGTCATTGTCTCGAAGGACGCCGATTTTCGGCATCTCGGCTTCACTTACGAGCATCCGCCCAAAATTATTTGGATTCGACGCGGGAATTGTTCAACCGGAGAGATTGAGGCCCTTCTTCGTCAGCATCACGATTCTGTGCTCGCGTTTTATGAGGACGAACAAGAGGTCGTCCTTGTCCTGATTTGACTGTTGTTATCGGGTGCTCCCCCCATACACAATTGTACCAGTTCGGTGGCCGCCGAATGGGTGTACTCTTCTACAAGTTTCCCTGCTTCGCGCAAGGGTTCATCCAAGTTCAGCTCTGGTCTTTCAAATAGAAGGCTCTCTGGGGGGGAACCCACCCCGGCCTGCGGCCACCCCTCCCGAGGGGGGATCAGGGCTGCCCTGAGTCGGAATCCTCATCCGTGGACGCGGATTAGAAATTATCGCCCAGACGATACGAGACCTCACGGGCCGCCGCAGTAAAGAGACGCCCAACGGCAAGGCGGCGTTGGGTTTCTGAGAACTGCACGTCCGTGAGGCCGGGCAGGTCGGAGGGGTCGAGCGTTCCCTGCAGGAATTCGGGTGAGGTCGTCACCAAGACCTGGGGAATGGCGCTGTAGTATTCCGTGACTCGCAGGTCGTCTGCCTGCCACAGGACTTTTCCGCTTCCTCGGTCGGTGAGCTGGACATCGAGGGCCAGCACCATTTCATACTCAAGCACCTGGTCGCGGCGGTCAAATGAAAAAGGCCGCAGTTCCAGCATCTGGAGCTGGGCGGAGATCACCCCTTCGCCCGTGTCGGTGACCCGAATATTCCGGCGGGTCCGAAACTCCCGCTCCATGGCCCACTGGAGTTCCTTTTCCACACCGGTCTCCAGCGTATGATTGGAGAACTCGGTAAAGCTCACCGTCTGGATTCCCTGCGGTAGGGGGGCGGTCCCCGCAAACTGATAGCCACACGCGCTCCACAGGCAGGCGCACACGGCGATGAAAAGGGAACACGCTTTCTTCATGAAAAACCTGAGCTGGAAAGTTTTCAGCTACGCTAGGCGACAACGAAGTTCACCAGTCGGCCCGGCACGACGATTTCGCGCCGGATGGTCTTGCCGGCTAAATGCGTGGCCACCTTGTCCTGCTTCCTTGCCGCGTCCAGGGCCGTTTCCTTATCCGCGTCAACGGCCAGCTCAACGGTTGCCCGGAATTTTCCGTTGACCTGGACCGCAACCGTGACGGTCTCTTCCTGAACGAGTTCCGGATCATACGACGGCCAAGTTTCATACGTCAGCGTCTCCGCGTGCCCCAGACGCTGCCACAATTCTTCGCCCAGATGGGGTGCAAAAGGCGCCAGCAACAGCACGAACCCCTCGGCCAGCACCCGCGGCAGGCGCGGGGCCTTTTGCGCGTCGTTCACAAACACCATCAGGGCGCTCAGCGCGGTGTGGAAGCGCATGCCTTCGATGTCTTCGGTGACTTTTTGCACCGTTTTATGGAAGAGGCGGGTGAGTGCCGCGTCGGGCTGCGGGTTCGCGTCCACAATCGCCGGGCGCAGGTCGCCGGAGTCGGCCACGATCAACGACCAGGCCCGGTGCAGGAAGCGATACACGCCGGCAACCGAGCGCGTATTCCAGGGTTTGACCTGATCCAGCGGTCCCATAAACATCTCATGGCAGCGCAGCGCATCGGCTCCATACTCCTCAATCACGACATCGGGATTCACCACATTGCCCCGGGATTTCGACATTTTGTCGGTTTGGGGTTCCAATTCCAGGTCCGTATCATCCGGGTGATAAGGCTTTTCGTCGCGCCACACCACCTGGTCCACCGGGACGTATGCCACACTGAGCCGTGTTGTCTGATCTGCCCTCAACGCGTACTCGGCCTCCTCGTTGCCGTCCTGCGTGATCTTCTCAACGGCCTGCGCCGCATAGCGCTGCCCCTGCCCGTCCTGGTAGTAGCGATAACTGAACCCCAGGACCATACCTGGATTGACCAGACGCTCGAAGGGTTCCGGCGTGGAGACGAGGCCGCAATCATACAGGACGTGGTGCCAGAAGCGGGCATACAATAAGTGCAGCACGGCGTGCTCCACGCCCCCGACATATAAATCTACCGGCATCCAGTACCGTTCGATATCCGCGTCCCACGGCTTGGCCGTATTCTGCGGGTCCAGGAAGCGCAGAAAATACCAGCAGCTCCCAGCCCACTGGGGCATGGTGTTGGTTTCCCGCAACGCCGGCTGACCCGAGGCCGGTTCGGTCGTCTCCACCCAGGCCCGCGCGGCGGCCAGCGGTGGCTCGCCCGTTCCGGTTGGGCGAAAACTCTCGACGTCGGGCAAAAGCACGGGAAGGTCGTGCGGCTCGACCGGCTGGGGCTGTCCGTCTACATGGAGAACAGGAAACGGCTCGCCCCAATACCGCTGGCGGCTGAACAGCCAGTCCCGGAGCTTATAGTTCACCGTGCCTTCGCCGTGGCCGTGTTCCTCCAGCCAGGCCTGCATCTTTTTCTTGGCCTCGACTATGTTGAGGCCGTCCAAAAAGCCTGAGTTCACATGGGGTCCGTCTCCGATATAGGCTCCGGTCTCGATATCCCCACCTTGGACCACTTCAACAATCGGGATGTCAAACTGCCGGGCAAACTCCCAGTCCCGCTCGTCTCCGCCCGGCACGGCCATAATCGCCCCGGTTCCATAGGTGAACAGGACATAGTCGGCGACCCAAATCGGAATCGGCTCACCATTAACGGGATTCAGCGCATAACCGCCCGTGTTGACCCCGGTCTTTTCCTTCACCAGTTCCGTGCGGGCCAGGTCGGACTTGCGCAGCGCCTCTTCTTTATACGCCTCGACCGCGGCCCGATTGTCCGGGGTAGTGATGCGCTCAACCAGGGGGTGTTCCGGGGCCAGGACACAATAGGTCGCGCCGAACAGCGTATCCGGACGCGTGGTAAACACATCGAAAAAGTCGTCCTCTTCCGCAAACAGAGCACCATCGCCGTGACACAGTTGGAAACGAATGCGGGCGCCTTCACTCCGTCCGATCCAGTTTCGCTGCATTTCCTTGACATTTTCCGGCCAATCAAGGTCGTCGAGTCCGGCTAACAGCCGTTCCGCATAGGCCGTAATACGGAGCATCCACTGCCGCATGGGCTTGCGGATGACCTCATGTCCGCCGCGCTCACTCTTGCCGTCGATGACCTCTTCGTTGGCCAGGACCGTCCCGAGGGCCGGGCACCAATTGACCGGGACCTCTGCCATATAGGCCAAGCCGCGCTCGTAGAGTTTGAGGAAAATCCATTGCGTCCAGCGATAGTAGTCGGGGTCGCAGGTCGAAATCTCCCGGTCCCAATCATAGGAAAAACCCAGGGCCTGGATTTGACGCCGAAAGGTCGTGATATTGTGAGCCGTTGTTTCACGCGGGTGCGTGCCCGTCTCAATCGCATACTGTTCCGCGGGCAGTCCGAACGCATCCCAGCCCATGGGATGCAGGACGTTCAATCCCCGCATGCGCTTATAACGGGCCAGGATATCGGTTGCGGTATAGCCTTCCGGGTGGCCGACGTGCAGTCCGGCGGCACTCGGATAGGGGAACATATCCAGGATATAGTATTTTTGCTTCCGACGGTCGATCTCGGCGCGAAAGGTTTTGTGTTCACGCCAATAGCGCTGCCATTTCGGCTCGATGACGCTGGGCTGATAGCGTATTTTGCCGCCTGCGGGCGTTTCCGTCGCGGCTCCGTTGGACTGCTTATTCGAGAGACTCATGAGGCTGTACTTTCTTCCCGACAACGCGCGCGATCCGATCCAGCACACCATTCACAAAGGTCGGGGCGTCATCACTACAGTAGCGGCGCGCAATTTCAATGGCTTCGTTAATCGTCACCCCCGCGGATAAGTCGGGGTAGGCTGCCAGTTCATACGCTCCGAGACGGAGCAGATTCAAATCCACCTTGGGCAAGCGACCGATCCGCCAGTGCTCGGCGGCCGCGGCGATCATACTGTCAAGCCGCCGCCGCTCGCGCCACGTCCCGTTCACCAGATCCGCGGTAAACCCCCGGACCTCGGTGGCCTGGGTAAAGCACTGCTCGAAAAGCGCCAGCGCCTGCTGCGGCGCCACTCCGCTGATATCAATCTGGTACAGGATCTGGAGGGCGTATTCACGCTCTTGGCGTCGGGTTCCACGGGCTCCCATACGACACTTACTCGATTTCCTGCAACGCCCTGAGAGCGTTGACCAGCTCAATAGCGGACAGGGCCGCTTCCCAGCCCTTATTCCCAAGTTTTGCTCCGGCCCGGTCGAGCGCTTGCTCAACCGAGTCCGTAGTCAACACCCCAAATGTCACGGGGACGCCGGAGGAGAGCATAATTTCCTTAATGCCCTGCGTCATGGCCGCCGCAATATAATCGAAGTGCGGCGTCTCACCCTTGATGACCGCCCCGACACAGACCACGGCCTCGTAGCGGCCGCTGGTCGCCAGCCGCTTCGCAAACAGGGGGATGTCAAACGCCCCCGGAACCAGCACCACATCAATGTCTTCGTCCCGCGCCCCATGGCGGCAGAAGGCGTCAATGGCACCCGCCTGTAAGCGCTCGGTGATCAGGCTATTGAACTGCGACACGACAACGCCAAACCGCATCCCCGTCGCATCCAGCTTGCCAGTAATGACTCGGGCCATAGCTTCCCCTCTTCACGCAGTGATCAATCCGATTGACGGCCTTAGAGCAGGGGTTTGAGCTCAGAGAACAGATGCCCCAGCTTTTCCTTCTTGACCTGGAGATAGTGGATGTTCCCCTTGTGGGGGGGCGTCTCAATGGGTTGGCGTTCAACAACGTTTACCCCGTATTCTTCGAGCCCGCTGATTTTCTGCGGATTATTTGTCAGCAAACGCACCTGCGAGACCCGCAGGTCGCGAAGAATCTGCGCCCCAATACCGTAATCCCGGAGATCTTCCTCAAATCCAAGATGGAGGTTGGCCTCAACCGTGTCCATGCCTTTATCCTGGAGGGCGTAGGCCCGGATCTTATTGGCCAGCCCAATCCCCCGCCCCTCTTGCTGCAGATAGATCACAACCCCCCGGCCTTCCTCGGCAATACACTCCATGGCATGCGTGAGCTGTTCTCCGCAGTCACAGCGTTCCGAGCCAAACACATCACCGGTGAGACATTGCGAATGGACTCGGACAGTGACGGGCTCCTGCGTCGTAATCCGCCCTTTGACCAGGGCGATATGTTCGTGGTTATCGACTTCGGTTCGGTAGACGATGGCTAAGAACTGTCCCCCAAACGGACTCGTGATTTCCCCCTCACCTACCCGGTGAATGACGGATTCCGTCCGGAGACGATAGGTCGTCAGGCTGGCGATGCTCACAATCGGGAGAGCGTGCTCTTGTGCGAAGGCTTCAATTTCCTGGCCCTGGGCAATATCACCATTGTCGTGGAGAATCGTGCATAAGGTTGCCGCCGGCTTGAGACCCGCCAGTCGGGCCAGATCAATACCGGCTTCAGACAAGCCCCGTCGCGCCAACACCCCACCCCGGTGCGCAAAGAGCGGAAAGATATGGCCTGGCATCACCAGGTCGGCCGGGCGGGCGTCATCACGAACCGCCGTCGTGATCGTCACCGCGCGATCGTAGGCCGATATCCCGGTTGTCACGCCACGGCGGGCTTCGATCGAGGCGCCAAAGACCCGTTGACGGCTCCCTTCATACCCATGCCCGAGCATGGGAATCCCGAGCTCGCGAATTTTCTCCTCGGTCAGGGCGAGACACACCAGGCCACGCCCATGGGTGGCCATGAAGTTGACACCATCCGGCGTGGTCCGGTCGGCCGCCAGACACAGGTCCGCCTCCCCTTCCCCATTATCGCTTTCAACCAGGATCACCATTTTCCCCTGGCTGAGCTGTTGGAGCGCCTCTTCTATTGGCGATAGCGCGATTGGCATGGCCCCTCCTTACGTCCGAATATACCCTGACACCACCACATCGTTCCCGCTGCGGTCTACCTGCATTGTATGGAGTTTTATTCCCTCGGCAACCCGTCCAATCCCGAGCGGGGCGAGCATGGACCGCCCATCACCGCCAAGCAGCACCGCGCCATAAAAAAAGACGAGCTTATGCACCAGCCCTTCTCGCAGGGCGGCCGCCGCAACCTGTCCGCCTCCTTCGATCAGCACATGCTTTGCCCCGCGCTGTGCCAGGGCTTCGAGCACCGGACGGAGCAGAATCTTCCCCCGCTTTCCAGGCAAGGCCAGGATTTCGACGCCAGTCCGCTCGAACGCGGCACCACGGAGTTGGGCGGCGCGGCGCGTGGTGGCAATCACGGTGGCAGCTTTGGAAGAGAGGTGGCACACCTGCGCCTGGGGGCTGATCCTGAGCCGTCCGTCAAGAATAACGCGCAGGGGGTCCCGTCCCCCACGGATGCGACACGTCAACTGGGGGTCATCGGCCAGTACCGTTTCCGCGCCGACCAGGATCGCGTCCACGTGGTTGCGCAACTCGTGAACGGTGCGGCGTGATGCCGCTCCACTGATCCAGCGGGCGTCGCCGCTCGCCGCCGCGATGCGGCCGTCAAGGGAAGCCGCCAGTTTCAAGGTGACAAAGGGCAATCCGGTCCGGATCGCCACCGCGAAATCCTCATTGGTCCGTTGGCAGAGCGCTTTGAGGACGCCGGTCGTGACCGCAATACCGGCCCGGCGCAGACGCCGAATCCCACGTCCCCGGACCTGTGGATTCGGGTCGGTCATGCCGATCACTACCCGCGCAACACCAGCCTCGATCAGCGCCTGTGCACAAGGGGGTGTCCTGCCGTAATGCGAGCACGGTTCCAGGTTGACGTAAACGGTGGCCCCGCGGACCGGCTGGGCCGCTTTGCGCAGGGCTTCGATTTCGGCGTGCGGCAGCCCCGCCCGCCGATGATAGCCCTCGCCAAGAACACGGCCGTCGCGGACAATAACGGCCCCCACAACGGGATTCGGACTCGTCCGCCCCCGCGCCCGCAGGGCTAAATCCACCGCGCGCCGCATAAACACTTCATCAGTGTTCATGATTTCGTCTTTTCCGGCTTTGCGCGCCGTGCCCGTGTGTCGTCGTCCGCGCTGCGTTCCCGAATGAGGTCCCTGAGCTCCGACATGAACTCGTCGATATCTTGAAAAGAGCGGTACACGGAAGAAAACCGGACATAGGCCACCTTGTCCAGATCGTACAAGCGGCGCATGACCTCTTCGCCAATCACCGCGCCCGAGATTTCTTTCTCGCCCCGGCCCTGGAGCGTCCGCTCGATGTGATCCGCAATCTCTTCTATGGTCTCAATGCTGATCGGACGTTTTTCACACGCCTTTTTGAGGCCGGTAATAATTTTTCCCCGATCATAGGTCTCCCGCCGCCCGTCCTTCTTGACGACCAGAGGGAGAATTTCCTCAACCCGCTCGTAGGTCGTGAAGCGCCGATCGCATTCCTCGCACTCCCGCCGCCGGCGGGTGACATCACCCTCCCGACTCAAACGCGAATCAATAACGCGACTTTCCAGGTGGGAACAAAAAGGACACTTCATACGCTGGGGGAGGGAACAGGGCTCATGCGATCACCTGACCATTCGGGCGCTCCGCTTCCGCTTAGGCAGTGCGCGCAACCCTGTGGGCATAGACGGGGAACTGCTGGCACAGCGCGCGGACTTCTTCGCCAATGGCAGCCAGCCCCCGCGCGTCGCCAACCCGCTCTAGGGCACGGGCAATGAGGACGGCAATATGGTCCATCTCAGCCTCCTTCATGCCCCGACTCGTCACCGCTGGCGTGCCAATACGGACCCCGCTGGTCACAAAGGGGGAGCGCGTATCAAATGGGATTGCGTTTCTATTGACCGTAATCCGAGCCTGATCCAGGGTTTCCTGGGCCACCTTGCCGGTCAGTTCGGTCTCGCGCAGGTCGAGCAGCATCAGATGGTTCTCCGTACCGCCCGAGACCAGACGGAACCCGCGTCGAATGAGGCCGTCGGCCAGGGCTTGCGCATTGGTGATAATCTGCTGCTGATAGGCTCGAAACTCCGGCGTTGCCGCCTCCTTCAGCGCCACGGCCTTGGCTGCAATCACATGCATCAGCGGTCCGCCCTGGTTGCCGGGAAAGACGGACGAATTCACGCTTTTGGCCAAATCCTGGCGGCACATAATCATCCCACCGCGCGGCCCGCGCAGCGTCTTATGGGTCGTCGTCGTGACTAGATCGGCATACGGCACGGGAGAGGGGTGCAGCCCGGCAGCCACCAGGCCGGCAAAGTGCGCAATATCGACCATCAACAAGGCCCCGACCGCGTCAGCGATGTCTCGAAAGGGCGCGGTGTCAATCTGGCGTGGATAGGCACTGTGTCCGGCCACAATCATTTTGGGCCGATGTTGACGCGCCAGGGCGGCGATCTCGGCGTAGTCAATCCGTTGATTGTCCTCCCTGACACCATAGGGGACGACCTGGAAGAATTTTCCGGAAAAATTGACCGGACTGCCGTGCGTGAGATGCCCGCCGTGCGACAGGTTCATGCTCAGAATGGTATCTCCGGGCTGGAGCTGAGAGAAATAGGCGGCCATATTGGCCTGGGCTCCGGAGTGCGGCTGGACGTTGACGTGTTCGGCCCCGAAGAGGGCCTTGGCGCGATCAATAGCGAGTTGTTCGACCACATCCACATACTCGCAACCACCGTAGTAGCGCTTCTGGGGATAGCCTTCTGCATATTTATTCGTGAGCACGGACCCCTGCGCCTCCAGCACCGACTCGCTCACCACATTCTCTGACGCGATCAGCTCAAGGTTGTATTCCTGACGTTGCGTCTCCTCTTGAATGGCAGCGTAGACATCAGGGTCGTGCTGGGCAAGCTGACTCGTCATACCCGTGCTCCTTCTCTCCCCCATCCGGCGATGCTCACGGTCGCACTCTTCCTTTTCTCCTCATAGATACAGAAAAATCGCAGGGCTCCAGAGAGACCACTGCGATTCTTTCGGTCTGGACACTCCTGAGCCCGTGTATGGCCGGCTACTGGTGGCTCTCGATATATTCGATCACGTTCCGGACCGTCCGAATCTTTTCGGCCTGCTCGTCGGAGATTTCAGTATCGTACTCTTCTTCCAGCGCCATCACGAGTTCGACAATATCCAGAGAGTCTGCGCCAAGGTCTTCGATAAACGAGGAATCCAGGCTGACCTCGTCCGCACTCACTCCCAATTGATCACAGATAATTTCCTTGACGCGTGCCTCGGTCGAAGCTTCTGCCATAGCTGGGGCCTCCTCTCTCCTTTCGCTCGGCGGTCTCTGAGGAGTTAGCCGGACCAACTCCGGTTACATATACATGCCGCCATTGACGTTAATAATCTGTCCAGTGATATAGCCTGCTCGGGAGTTTGCCAAGAACGCTACCGTATCGGCAACTTCCTCAGCCGTTCCCCAACGCCCAGCGGGAATATGGCTCAGATATCCTGTTTTCGCCTCTTCTGGCAAGGACCTCGTCATATCGGTCTCTATAAATCCTGGGGCGACGGCATTCACCGTAATCGACCGGGAGGCGAGCTCTTTCGCCATCGTCTTGGTAAAGCCAATGATGCCGGCTTTTGCGGCCGAATAGGCTGCCTGGCCGGTATTCCCGGTTTGGGCAACAATGGACGTCAGATTGATAATCCGACCAAAACGCTGCTTCATCATGGAACGGGTGACCGCCTTTGTACAGCGAAAGACGCCAGTCAGATTGGTGTTGAGGACCGCTTCCCACTCGTCTTCCTTGAGCCGGACCAGGAGCGTGTCGATCGACATCCCGGCATTATTGACCAGAATGTCGATCTTGCCGTGCCGCTCAAGAATATCCCGCGTCGCGGTCGTGACGGCGGCACCGTCGGCAATGTCGAATGGACAGACTTCGGCCCGTCCGTTCCGGGCCTCAATACCCGCCCGGACATCCTCGGCCGCGGCCTGATTCTTGACATAGTTAATCACCACGGTCGCACCGTCTTGCGCCAGACGTTCCGCGACCGCGCGGCCAATCCCCCGTGAGGCGCCGGTCACCAGGGCGACGAGGCCGTTCAAGCCGCCGCGTGCGTCCACACCCATTATCGCACCAACTCCAGGCTGGCGGCCAAGCTATCGGGATCACTTATGGAAACGCATGGGAACTTCCGGTCAAGGCGTTTGAACAAGCCGCTGAGAACGCGCCCCGCTCCCAGTTCCACCGCTCCCTCACAACCGAGGTCTCGCACCCGCTGCATGCTTTCTTCCCAGCGGACGGGCGCCGTGACTTGTCGGACCAGCAGGTCTTTGACCCGCTCCGCCTCCCGATTGACTTCGGCCGTGGCATTGGCAATCACCCCAACGCTCAGAGGACGGACGGTTCTCGGTTCGAGGACGCGGGCCAGCCCTTCCGCAGCCGGGGCCATGAGGGCACAGTGAAAAGGCGCACTCACCGCAAGTTCGACCGCTCGTTTTGCCCCGCGCTCCTTGGCACCGGCCACGGCTCTTCGGACCGCTCCGGCATGACCGGCGATGACCACCTGACCGCCGCCATTCAGGTTCGCCGGAGAGACAACTTCACCCTGCGCCGCTTCCGCACACACCTCTGCGACCACCTGCTCAGACAGGCCAAACAGGGCCGCCATCGCGCCCACCTCGGGCGGAACTGCTTCCTGCATCAGGCGGCCGCGCTCCCGCACGATACCGACCGCATCGGCGAAGTCCAGCGCGCCAGCCGCGACCAGGGCCGAGTACTCGCCTAAACTGTGACCGGCAACGCAGACCGGTTGCAGGTCGACCTCCTGTTCCAGCGCCCGCCAGGCGGCCACGCTGGTTGTCACAATGGCGGGCTGCGTGTTGTGGGTCAGGATGAGGTCTTCCTCCGGCCCCTCAAAACACAGCGTGGACAACGGGAACCCCAGGGCGGCATCAGCCTCGGCAAACACCTCGGCGGCCACGGGAAACCGCTCCACCAGCGCGCGCCCCATGCCGACAGTCTGAGACCCTTGCCCGGGGAAGAGAAAGGCCAGCGGACGACTCATTCGGCGGGCTCCGACGGCTCTGTTTCGTCGCTGTTATCGAGCCGTTTGATGGAGCCGTTCTTGTCAGGCAGGGCGCGGGTTCCATCTTTGACTCCGGCGTCTTTGGTGGAGCGGAATTTCTGGCGGAGTTGCGACCAGATTCTCCGACCGCGCCCATCCCCGGCAGTCAGCGTCTCCAGGCCTGGCATCTGCTGCAAGCTTTCGGTGATGTGCTGATTCACTCCGCGCTGGAGCGATTCGTGGGCAACCCGGATGGCGTTCTTGATCGCCTTGGGTGAGGACGACCCGTGCGCAATAATGGTCACGCCATCCGTTCCCAGGAGCGGGGCGCCGCCGACTTCGTCGTAATCAATGCTGGCCCGCAAATCGGCAAACGAGCGCTTGAGCAGCAGAAAGGCTAGCTTCCCGCGCCAACTCAACGAGAAGAGGGAGCGGAGCTGACCTTGGGTAAAGTCATAAAATCCTTCCATCGTCTTGAGGGCGATATTCCCGGTAAATCCGTCGGTGACCGCGACGTCGACCCCGCCGCTATTGAGTTCTCGACCTTCGATATAACCAATGTAGTTCAGCGGCAGCTTGGAGAGGACAGCGTGGGCGGCGCGCGTGGTTTCGGTCCCCTTTGAATCTTCCTCGCCGTTGCTCAGGACTCCGACACGAGGGCTCGGAATGCCCCGCACGACCCGGGCATAAACTTCGCCCATAATGGCGAACTGCACCAGGTGCATGGGTTTACACTCAACATTGGCCCCGGCGTCCACCAGGCAGGTGCGCCCGGTGAGGGCAGGAACGGACGTGACAATGGCCGGGCGATCCACATCGGGCAGACAACCCAGCATGGTGACCGCAAGACCGAGAACCGCGCCCGAGTTCCCGGCACTCACGACCGCGCCCGCCTTTCCATCTTTGACGTGCGTAAAGGCGACACGCAGGGATGAGTCACGCTTGCGGCGGAGGGCCGCGACAGGAGAATCTCCCATCCCAATGACCTCGCTCGCATGCTGGATAACGAGCTGAGAGGATTCTCGCTGTCCGTTCCGGCTGAGCTCGTGGCGAATCTTTTCCTGATCCCCGACGAGGAGCAGTGAGACCCCGTACTCTTGGGCGGCCTGGACGGCTCCGGCCACAGCGGCCTGGGGAGCCAGATCGCCGCCCATGGCATCTAGCGCGATATGCATGGTGGGCTGCTCACCGCCGTTCTTCCTTGGGCCAGAAAGAAATCTTCCTCAGCGCAGCGCATGGGAAGCTACTCTTCTTCTTCGATCGTCATCACTTGTCGTCCACGGTAATAGCCACAGGTCCCACAGATACGGTGTGGCAGAACCGGGTCTCCACACTGGGAGCAGGTTGACCACTGTGGGGCGACAAGCGCGTGGTGAGAACGGCGTTGGTTACGTTTTGACTTTGACGTTTTCCGTTTTGGTACAGCCATAACTTGCTCTTCCTTATCTTCATATACACGCTAGGAATGGGTTTTTTCCGTCTTCTGGGAAGACACTCGCGGCGTGGGCAGGCGGAGGGTCGCAAGGGCGGCGAGACGCGGGTCCTTCCATCCGGGCGGACAGGAGCACTCCTCGCTGTTAAGATTCACCCCACACTGTTCGCACAACCCTTTACACGTCTCCTGACACAGTGGGTAGCTCGGCAGCGACAAGAAAAACTGCTCCCGAACCAGGAGCGACACATCAACCGTATCTCCACTATAAAAGCTGGCGGCCAAGTCTTCCTGGTTCAGTTCGGTTTCGCGCCCAAGCGCACCCTGCGGACCGGCCGGCAGGAGTACCCAGGAGAAGGGCCGACTCAATGCCAGCGGAAACTCTTCGAGGCAGCGGGCGCACTGCCCGGCCAGGTCGGCGCTCAGCGTACCGTCAAACAGGAGGTCTTCGCCGGAACGCATATAGTGCAGCGCAACCTGCAGCGGGCCCGTCAATCGATACTCGCTCCCATCACGCCCCGGACGGTGGTTCAGGAACCGGTTCAGCGTCTGAGCATCCTCATCAAACTGTACCGCAGTTGGGGACGAACCGATATTTTCAACGAGGATTTGCACGCTACACCTATCTGGGGGGAATGTATAGTGAAACGACCTGCAATGCAACGCAATCACACCGAGATCCAAGCGCTCGAAATCGCCTCTCGCCGACTCGCTCCGGCGCTTTTTGGCCCCAGGTTCGTTGCCGTCGCGTTCGCCGTCGGTATATGCTGTCAATCCCATGTCCCTTTTGTCTCACATCATCGGCCTGGTGCTGTGCATCGTGTGGGTCTTCAGCCTGTGGCTGCTCCTGGCCGGCCGTCGCTGGTTTCCCTCGCGCAAGCCCCTCCGACCTCTGGCGCTCTTAGGCGGCATGCTGCTCTTTTTCGTTTTGAGCCTGACTGGGATGGTCTACCTGCAACTCCTGTTCCCAAGTTGAGATCGCGAGTCGTAGCCATGATTAAAGTGGGTATTTTTGAAGCAAAAACTCATCTGTCCGCCCTACTCGAAAAAGTGAGCCAAGGGCAAGAAGTCCTCATCACCAAGCGGGGTGAGCCAGTTGCGCGGTTGGTGCCGGCTCAACGGTCCGACCGGATACAGGTCGCCACAACCATTGACACCCTGCTTGAGTTTCGCAAAGGCATGAAGCTGAACGGCCTGGACTGGCAAGCGCTGCGCAATGCAGGTCGCCGATGAGTACGTTTGTACTGGACTGCAGCCTAGTCCTGTTTCCCACCCCGTCAAGGTTGTACGTACAAATGAACGAAGGCCCGTCAAGCCCGTGACATTGCCACCGCCCGGGCCTGCTGGCAGGCGTACAAACAGGAGAGACGACATGCCCGTCAAAGCGCATCAGGCGGGTGAGTATCTCACCACACCGGAAGACATCGCGGCCTATCTGAACGCGGCAATTGAGGACGTGGGAGAGGATCCGCGCTTGCTCGGGAAAGCCCTGCGCAACGTAGCGGCGACGCAAGGCGGCGTATCCGCGCTGGCGCGGCAAGCCAAGCTGGACCGGGTCGCGTTGTCTCGCGCCCTGTCGGGCCGACGTCATCCGCGGCTGGATACGCTCACCAAAATGGCTGCCGCATGCGGCGTTAAGCTCCAGTTCTCAGCGTAGCATGAGTACACTTGCAGACTGCCGACGATATTGCGCAGGAGCAAACGTGGAAGGACGAAATTGGGGTCAGACGCTACGCGATGCCAAAATCTTCCTTGAATGACTGATATCGGCCTTCCAATTTCGAGCGTTTCTTACAGCCCGGAGCGACAGCGGAACATCCCTGGCCGGTTCAGTACCTCTAATCCAGCGTATGCTGGGCTACCAATTCACGGTTCCAGGTCGCGTCGCCAAACGTCACCTCCGAGCCCTTGGCGCGCTTGAAGTAAATATGCATGTCGTGCTCCCAGGTAAAACCAATACCGCCGTGGACCTGTATCCCTTCGCTCGTCACTCGACGGTAGGCATCGCTGCAATACGCCTTGGCCATGGCGGCGGCCAGGGCGGCGTCGGAGGTATCGTTTGAGACGGCCCAGGCCGCGTAATACGTGGCCGACTTGGCCCCCTCGACCTGTATCAGCATATCGGCGCATTTATGCTGGATGGCCTGAAACGACCCGATCGGGCGGCCAAACTGCTCGCGCACCTTGGCGTATTCCACACTCATGTCCAGCACCTGTTGCGCGCCCCCACACATTTCGGCGCTCAGGGCGACTTTGCTCTGATTGATGACACGAGACAAAACAGCCCAGCCCTGTCCGGGCGCTCCCAGCAGAGCGTCAGCTCCGACGTGCACATTTTCCAGGGTCACCTCGCACAGCTTCCGCGTCTGATCCATGGTCTTGAGCAGGCGGGCTCCGAGGCCGGCCTGTTGACGGTCCAGCAGAAACAGCGTCACTCCTTCGGACGTGCGCGCGGCACAGATGATGTGATCGGCAACATGGGCGTCCGGCACGAATAGTTTCACCCCGTTCAACACATACCCGCTGCCGTTCTTCTCCGCGCTGAGGTTGATGCCGGCCTCATCCCAGCGTGGGTTCTCTTCGAGGCAGGCCAGGGTCAGCGTGGTCTGTCCGGACGCCATACCGGGCAGCAGGGCTTTTTTCTGCTCTTCGCTCCCGGCGGCCTGCATACACAGCCCGCCCTGCGCCACGGTCGAAAAGAAGGGGCCGGGCAGCACGACCTTCCCCATCTCTTCCAACACGACGACCAAGTCGACGATGGACAGTCCGGCTCCGCCGTATGCCTCCGGCACAATCAGTCCCATCCAGCCCAACTCGGCCATCTTGTTCCAGACCTCGTCCGCATAGCCCCGCTCGTCCTCCATCATCTGGCGGACATAGGACATGGGACACTCGTTGCGTAAAAAGTCGGCGGCCGATTGGCGCAGCAGATCCTGCTCTTCACTAAAACCAAAATCCATAACACCCCCCACAAAAAAGAACGAGGACTGAGAATCTCCCAGTCCTCGTTATCACCCGTTCCCGTACGCTTTAGCTATTGGCCAGAATGGTCACGCAGCCAACCGAGCCCGGACCACCCAGGTTATGGGCCAGACCCACTTCCGCATCCTTGACCTGCCGCTCACCGGCTTTATCCCATAAGTGCTGCGACACCTCATAGATCATACGAATACCGGTTGCGCCAATGGGATGACCGAACGATTTCAGCCCGCCCGAGGGGTTCACGGGAACCGCACCGCCGTCGATGTTCGCCCGACCCTCGGCCACATAGCGCCAGCCCTCGCCTTTTTCACACAGACCGAGGTCCTCATAGTTCAGAATCTCGGTAATGGTGAAGCAGTCATGGCATTCAACCAGATCAATATCCTTGGCCGTCATGCCAGCCTGCTCATAGGCCGATTGGGCCGCCTGAGCCGTGGCAGGAAAGCCGGTGTAGGCGAAGCTCGGTTTCATATACGGCTCGCCCGAGGTGACGGACAGGCCGATGCCTTTGACCTTCACCGGGTCCGGTCGGAACGAGCGAGCCAGTTCCTCCTTGCAGATGATCACCGCCGCGGCCCCATCCGTGGTCGGGCAGCAGTCGAGCAGACCGAGCGGGCTGCAAATCAGCGGCGCATTGACGACCTGGTCTTCCGAGACCTCCATCCGAAAATGCGCCTTGGGGCTCATCGTGCCGTTGTGATGATTTTTGATGGCGACTTTGGCCAGGGCCGTCTTATCAATGCCATACGTCTCAAAGTAGCGGTTGGCCGCCATGGCAAACAGCGACGGAGCCGTCGTGCCATAGCCCACAACAGGATGGTCGCCAAACGTCCCCAGACCGCGCTGACCGGAGTCACGCAGCTTCTCAAAACCCAGCGCCAAAACCACATCATACATCCCGGAGGCCACCGCCATGGATGCATTCCGAAACGCATCCATGCCCGAAGCGCAGTAGTTTTCCACGCGGGTAATCGGGATATTGAACAGTTTGAGCGGGTCGGCCAGGGCGTTCCCGGCGCTGGCTGAGCTGAGCGTCCCGACCCAGGCGGCCTGAATCTGGCTCGGATCGATACGCGCGTCCGTATAGGCGTCAAGCGCGGCCTCGACAATCATATCTTCGGCGCTCTTGTCGTAGTTTTCACCAAACTTACTGCATCCAGCCCCAATCACCGCGACCTTGTCCCGAATATTCATACTGCCTCCCTTCGAGGATGTTCTGTCTTGCCGATGTTCACCTATTCTACAGGCCGAGCCTTCCAGAAATAATTCTTGATCCCATAGCCTTCATGATATTTGCGAAATGTCAACTCAAGCGGCATGCCGATTTCAACCCGATCCGCCTCACAATCCGTCAGCTGGACAAAGACGCGCCCGCCGCCCTCAAGATCAACCACGGCGTGCGTTGTTGGCGGGTCTGGCGTCTCGGTCAGATAGTCGTTCGTAAAGGTAAAAAGCCTTCCCCGCCGTGACAGCTTGACCTCTTCCAGCCCCCCCCGATAGCCACATTCCGTACAGATACGATGAATGGGAAACTGAACGACGCCGCACGACGGGCATTTCCCGCCGTACAGGGGCAGAATCTGCTTCTGGTCGCGCAGCAGCACGACCGGGGTAGATTCGTCCTGCGTCGCGTAATCCTTCCGAATCAGCTTCCGGAAACGGGCGTATTTGCCGTAGGATTGCAGCGTCCGCTTCACCTCAATCTGCGAGTACACGCTCCGGGCCACCTGAAAACCGGCAATCCCGTCCGTGACCCGGAACAGGGCCGCATCACCTCCGTCTCCGTAGCCGGCCACGAGAATCAGGTCACCCGGCTTGGCCCGTTCGAGCACCGCGGCCAGCAGGACCAGCGGCTGGGCGGTTCCGGCGTCCCCGACCGTATTCCAAAACGTTTCCTGTACCTGGCTCTTGATATCAAACCCCAGGCCGCGCAGAGCGCCCTGCAGAGCCCTCTGGGTGGGGGCGGCAATGGCGGCGTTGGCAATATCCTTGGCTTCGAGGTTGCATTTTTGCAGCAGGCCCCGAACGGTTTCCGCAATAAAACGGTTATAGCCGAACTTGTTCTCAAACCCGCCGGGGAACGACTTGAGGTAGTCCTGCTCTTCGGTTCGCCAGGTCCCCAGAAATTCCTGGCTGACCGTATGGGTGCCCACCAGCTCGGCAATTACGTTTTCCGAGCCAATGACCAGAGCCCCACCGGCATCGCCGTAGTTCTGTTCCTGTATCGTGTCCGGCTCCCCCATGCGCGCGTCGCCGGCACACACCAGGAGGAGTTCACCCGCTTTGGCCAAATCCAAGGCGGTTAAGAGCGCCGAGGTGCCGGCGCGCAGCGAATCCGTAAAATCCATGGTCCGCAGCTCTTTATCCGTATCCAGGACAGTGGCCACGGTGGCGGCGGCCTGTTTCTCCCGGTAGGGCGAGGTCGTCGAGGCAAAGAAGATCCCGGCGACCCCTTTTGGGTTACGATCGCCCAGGGCGTCGATACTGGCATTCATGGCCAGGGTCAGGCTGTCCTCATCAAAACTGGCCAGGGCCCGCTCCCCGCCGAGCGACGGGGTGTCCCACTCTTTGGCGATCACATCACGCGGGAGACGATAGGAAGGGATATACGACCCATACGAAACAATGCCGACCATATTCAGCGCTCCACTTTACTGGTGTTACGCGGCTTAATTGAGCCGACTCTCCGGTATACCCGCGCGTGTCATACAGCCGTCAACCTGGAGATTGACACCGTTCACATATCCACCCGCCCTTGAAGCCAGGAACACGCACGGCCAGGCCACTTCGAGGCCCGTCCCAAAACGATTCAGGGCGGTCGAGCCGGTGGCTTTGTCTTGCAGCTCCTTGGTCGGCCACAGGACTTCCTTGACCCCGGGGGTTTCAATCGGACCGGGCGAGATGCAGTTCACGCGGATACCATAATCGGCCCATTCAATGGCCAAGGAGCGAGTCAAATTGATAATCCCCGCCTTGGCCGCCCCATAGTGCGACATCGTGGCCGAACCAAACACCCCGGCGTCGGACGAGATATTAATGATGCTGCCGCCGGTCTTCTTTTCCATCATCACCAGAGCCGCGGCCTTGGAAAAGAGGAAGGTGCCGTTCAGATTGATGGCCACAATGGCGCCGAACCCATTTGCCGAGATCTCGTGGGCGTTGGCCACAAAGCTCGCCCCGGCGTTATTGATCACAATATCGACTCGACCCCAGTTCTGGACGGTTTTCTCGATCACCGCCTCGACCTGATCGTTTTTACGCACATCACACACAATGGCGTCAACTTCGCCGCCATCCTTTTTGATCCCGTCCGCAACCGGGCCCAGGTGGTCCATCGTCCGGCTGGTAATCATCACCGGAGCACCCCGGCGGCAGAACTCAGCCGCGATTTCCGCCCCGATTCCGGTGCCACCGCCGGTGACAATGGTGACTTTGCCCGCAATATCAAACGCTGCGTCGGTCATAATCTCTTTTACTCCCCGGTGTGCGTATTAGCCAAAAACGCGCAGCCAACTCTGGCCACCGTCCGTCGTGCGTAAGATGGCGCCATACCCGCCCACAATCCAGCCATGGTCAGCATCGTAGAAATCAACCGCCCGCAGCCAGGTGGCGATGGGCATGCCAACACTCGTCGGTTGCCACTCTCCATCCTGAAGGCGCAGGATCCGACCGGCTCCGCCCACGATCCAGCCACTGTCGCCAGCGCCGATTAAATGGGGCGCGTATAACGGTTCCGTATCGAACAGGGCTCCACCCTCGGCTTGTCCGATAAAGGTCCAGTGCTGCCCGGCATTGGAGGTTGTCGCAACCTTTCCCTCAAGTCCGACAACCACCCCATTGTTCGCGTCTGAAAAGGAGATCCCAAAAAACGTGGGAAGATTCAGGGCATCGCTGAATCCCGCCTGTCCGAGCAGACTGTTCTGCTGTTCTACCCAGTTCTGGCCGCCGTCCGTGGTATGGTAAATTTTGCCGAACTCGCCCACAATCCATCCCGTATTTTCATCCAGAAACTGAACATCGTAGAAAATAGGGTCCACCAGGGCCAGGGTGGCATCCGCCCCGACTCCCTCGAGCGAAGGCTGGATATAGCCCGACTCCCAGGACTCTCCGCCGTTGGTGGTTTTCAGATAGGTCGCCCGGTCGGCCGCGGCCCAGCCGTGGGTGGTGTCGAGAAACGTCATGGCAAATATCGGATCGCTCAGTTGGCTGTCCTGCGGCTGCCAGGTCTCGCCCCCATCCGTGGAGTGCAGCATGACGCCGTCCTGCCCACTGATCCAACCGTGCTGGCCATCAGGGAAGGCCACGCTGTACAGGGCGGCATTGGTCCCGCTGTCCTTGGCCTGCCAGCTTTGGCCACCATCGGTGGTGAGGAGGATTTTGCCCGCATAGCCGACGACCACGGCTTTCTCGGCCGAGAGGGCCTCGACGTCAAAGAATTTATCCGTCAGGGCAATCAGACTGGTACTCAGCGGAACTTCCTCAATCGCGTCACGGCACGCCGGGAAGGCGCTCAGGATACAGACAAGAGCACACAGGAGAGGGATGCGTTGCATATCGGCCTACTTCCGCTGGCTGAACCCACTGTCTACCCTCTTCCCCCACGCTTTGCAATGTGGCTGCGCGCGGCTGTCCGTTCCACCACCCTTCCGATTGAGCTGTGATTTGGTATAATCCCGCGCGATAAAATCGTCCACCATTATAAGAGATAAGGAGAAAATATGGCCCCAGCAAAAATTACGTGGACCCAGATCGATGAAGCTCCGGCATTGGCAACCTTTGCGCTCCTCCCTATCATCCAGGCGTATACCAAAGGGTCGGGTATTGAGGTGGAAACCAGCGATATCTCCCTGGCCGGCAGAATCATCGCCAACTTCCCCGATAAACTGACTGAGGAACAAAAAATCCCCGACTGTCTGACCCAACTCGGGGAGATGACACAAACGCCCCAGGCGAACATCGTCAAACTGCCCAATATCAGCGCCACCATTCCCCAACTCAAAGACGCGATCAAAGAGTTGCAGGCCAAAGGCTACGATATCCCCGACTATCCGGAAGAGCCCAAGAACGACGCGGAGCAGGCGCTCCAGGCTCGCTTTGCCGTGGTCCTCGGCTCGGCTGTCAATCCGGTGCTGCGGGAAGGCAACTCCGACCGCAGGCCGGCCGCCTCGGTCAAAAAATTCTTTCAGAAGAATCCCCACAAGATGATGCAGCAGTGGCCGGAGAGCGGCTCCAAAGCCCGGGTAGCCCATATGCAGGGGAAGGATTTCTACGAGAGTGAGAAATCGACCACTCTGGAGGCCGCGACCCAGGCGCGGATCGAGTTTGTTGCCGGAGACGGCAGCGTGACCGTCCTGAAAGACGGCTTGGCCCTGCTTGCGGGCGAGGTCATTGATGCCTCGGTCATGAACGTCAAGGCTCTGCGCGCCTTCTACGCCGAGCAGATGGATGCGGCCAAGAACGACGGGGTGTTGCTGTCCTTGCACCTCAAATCGACCATGATGAAGGTTTCCGATCCCATCATGTTCGGCCACTGTGTATCCGTCTATTTCCAGGATGCGCTCGACAAGCACGCCGAGGCGCTCAAGGAAATCGGGGCGAACGTCAACTACGGCCTGGCCGATGTGCTGGCCAAGCTCGACCGCCTGCCGGCCGAGAAAAAAGCCGAGATCGAAGCCGATATTGCCGCAGTGTCTAAAAAGCGACCGGCGCTGGCCATGGTCAACGCCCGCCGCGGCATCACCAATCTGCACGTCCCGAACGACATCATCATCGACGCCTCCATGCCCAACGTTGTGCGGGACGGCGGCAGGATGTGGAACAAGGACGACGAACTCCAGGATACCATCGCCATGGTGCCGGACCGCTGCTACGCGACCATGTATAAGGAAATTCTCGAAAACGCCAAACAGCACGGGCAGTTTGACCCGACAACCATGGGCAACGTCTCCAACGTCGGCTTGATGGCCCAGAAAGCCGAAGAGTACGGCTCGCACGACAAAACCTTTGAAGCCCCGGCTGACGGGACTATTCGCGTTGTGGACGCGGCCGGGACCAGCCTGCTTGAGCAGTCCGTCGAAGTCGGCGATATCTTCAGAATGAGCCAGACCAAGGACGCCCCGATCCGCGACTGGGTCCGCCTGGCGGTGTCACGCGCAAGGGCCTCCGGGTCCCCGGCGGTTTTCTGGCTGGACGAGAACCGGGGGCACGATACGGAAATCCTCAAGAAGGTGCACACCTACCTGCCGGAGCACGATACCACGGGGCTGGATATTCGGGTGATGAAACCGCAGGAGGCCATGCGCTTTTCCCTGGAACGGATCCGGAGAGGGGAAAACACGATTGCGGTGACGGGCAACGTCCTGCGGGACTATCTGACCGACCTGTTCCCGATTCTCGAGCTGGGCACCAGCGCCCGGATGCTGTCGATCGTACCGCTGATGAAAGGCGGCGGCCTGTTCGAGACCGGCGCGGGCGGCTCTGCTCCCAAGCATGTGCAGCAGTTCGTGCAAGAAGGCCACCTTAGATGGGATTCGCTCGGCGAGTACTGCGCCCTGGTGCCCTCGCTTGAGCTGATCGCGCAAAACACCAGGAGTGAAAAAGCCGCGTTGTTTGCGGAAACGCTTGACCAGGCCATCAGCACATACCTGGAAAACTCGCGCTCCCCATCCCGCAAGGTGAACGAAATCGACAACCGGGGCAGCACCTTCTATCTGGCCCTGTACTGGGCCCAGGCCCTGGCCGCCCAGACCAAAGATGCGGCCATCCAGGCCCGTTTTGCCGGGGTGGTCAAACAACTCGAAGAGCAGGAAGCTACGATTACCGAAGAACTGCTAGCCGCCCAGGGCGCACCGGTCGATGTCGGCGGCTATTACTTACCCGACCCGGGAAAGGCCAGCCAAGCCATGCGGCCCAGCGCGACCTTTAACGCCATTATCGACGCGCTATAAACTCCAACTCGATCTGTTGACACAAGACGGGAGGGGGGAGGATTTATGGCTCCTTCCCCCTTACTAGCAGCTTCTCAGTCACGCGCCGCCGCCCGGCGCAACCGATCCATGATTGCCCGACCCATACCGGTCTCAGGGACCGATTCGATGACGACCCGGTCCAGTCCGGCGGCATCCAGCCGCCTGAGCGCGGCAAACAGGCAGGCCGCCGCGTCGAGCAGGTTTCCACTCTCTGACAGTGCTTCCGTTCTCGTATAGCCGGAGGCGTCGGACCGGGGGGTGAGACTGAGCAGCCCGAGCCGTTCACCAGCCTCGGGCTGAGGCAAAGCAGCACCAGGCTTCAGTAGGAGGACAGGGACGCGTGGCGCATAATGCGACGGCAGCGTTCCCGGTGAACGCCGGTCCGTTTGGGTTGGCTCACCCGGACGGACCGGGCCGATGACCGATTCGATCTGTTCGAGCGTGACACCTCCGGGCCGGAGCAGCACGGCTTGTTGATCGGTCAGCGCACAGACCGTTGACTCAACGCCGACCTGGCACGGCCCACCGTCAATAATCAGATCGACCTCGTCCCCGAGCGAGTCGCGCACATGCGCCGCGGTCGTCGGGCTGACATACCCGAACGGGTTGGCGCTCGGGGCCGCAATCGGGAAATCGACGGCCCGCAGGAGTGCCAGCGCAACCGGATGCGCCGGCATGCGCAGTGCAACCGTTCCCAGCCCGGCAGTAACCAAGTCTGGGATGACAGGCCGTTTAGGCAGGACCAGCGTCAACGGGCCTGGCCAGAAGGCATCCATGAGTTGCCGGGCGCGTTGGTCAAGGGCGGTGACGTATTGGGAAGCCGCGTCTTTATCCCTGATATGAACAATCAGCGGATCAAACTCGGGCCGGTTCTTGGCAGCAAAGACTTTGGCCACCGCCTTTTCGTTCAGCGCGTTCGCGCCCAGACCGTAGACGGTTTCCGTGGGGAGGGCCACGATCTCTCCGGCCCCGAGCCGTTCGGCCGCGTGC
>JAJDTY010000060.1 GCA_022826945.1 Candidatus Binatia bacterium | reverse complement strand
GCCATGCTGGCTCTGGCCACGTCTACCTTTGGGCAGGTCGATATTGTGTTCAACAATGCCGGCGTCGGCGGAGCGGTGGGCCCGGTCTGGGATATTGAGGTCGAAGAGTGGGACTATACCTTCGACGTCCTCACCAAGGGGGTGTTCCTCGGTATCAAACACGCCGCCCGCGCCATGAAGCAGCAGGGCCACGGCGGAGCGATTATTAACACCGCCTCAACCGCAGGCTTAAGCGGCGGCAGCGGGCCGCTCGTCTACTCAGCCGCCAAAGCTGCGGTTATCAATCTGACAAAGGCCGCGGCCGTACAACTCGCACCCGACCGGATTCGCGTCAACGCCATTTGTCCTGGGGGGATTTTGACCGGCCTGACAGAGCAGGGCGACCCGGCAGCAAGCGCCAAAGCCCTGGCTGCGTTTCAGCCCTGGCCGGAACATGGCAGGGGCGAAAACATTGCCGGCGCCGCGCTCTTCCTGGCGAGTGACGATTCAGCCTTCGTCACCGGCGAGGCGCTCGTTGTTGACGGCGGCCTGACCGCCATTGGCCCGGACATGTGGCGACGCTTTGGCCTGAAACAGGAAGCACAGGCTCGGAAGAGTCATATCAACCGTGGCACCACCGGCGAGGCCATGACGTCGAGACCGGTCAAATCGCTGGATTAGCCCGGCTCGTCGAATAAACTCGGGCCGACCCGGTTCAAGCAGAGTGGAGGTGGAGTATGAGGTGGGGGACAAACGTGCGCAGGTACGGACTGTGCGTCATGGTCAGTCTGGCGCTCGGTCTGACCGGCCTGACCGGCTGTGCGTCGTACGAAAAGCGGACCATGATTGTAACCGCCTACTCGTCCGACAAAATCAGTACCAACTGGCGGCGAGGATGGATATTCTTCTGGCGGGCCTATGTCGCCAGTGGGCCGAATAAGGGCAAACGGAAAATTGTTGGACAGACCGCCAGCGGCACCAAGGCCAAGTACGGTACCATTGCCGCGGACACTCGCTATTATCCGTATGGAACGGTCATGAAAATCCCCGGTTATGGCAAGGGTGTGGTGGAAGATATCGGCAGCGCCATTAAGGGCCCCAATCGATTGGACGTGTATTTTTCCACCCGGAAGAAAGCACTCAAGTGGGGGCGGCAGAAGCTGGTTGTCAAAATTCGGCAAGATTAAGGCCGCTAAGCCATGCAGAACAAAACATCTCTTCTCCAGGAGCAACTCAAGGCACGGCCCTGGTGGATGAATATCCTCTTTGTCTGGTGCACCCTCCTGGCTCTAGGTGTTCCTATTGAACTGGTCACCAGGCCGGTGTCGGAAGACGTCGAGGTCTGGTTCGGCATTGAGTTCATAGGCTGGTCGGCAAAGGTCGGCGGCCTAGTGCACGCGCTCATTTTTGCCGTGGGGACCTGGGGATTCTGGAAAATGCGGCCCTGGATGTGGCCCTGGGCCGCGCTTTATGTCGCCCAGGTCGCCCTGAGCCATCTGGTCTGGAGTGAACTCAGCCCACACGGGAGAGGCTGGCCCATCGGACTGCTGCAAACCGCCGGGATTTCGATTATTGTCGTCCTGCTGTGGCGGGCGAGGGCGTTATTTCAGAACAACAAGGAAAGGTGACGCGCGTATCACCCCTGCTAGAGCAATTCACGATTCCGTATAGCGAGCCGTTCCCTTTCGTAGGGTGCATCCCATGCACCAGCTTCCTGGTGCGCAGGGCGCACCCTACCAGAGCCGGGGCCGAGCGCAGACTGGCATCGCTACAACCCATCGTGAAACGCACTCAAGATCCGTAATGACAAAATTCTGACTGTTTTGCAGCCACTCCAGTGTGACCGTCTCGTCCAGCGATGGAGAGAATGTACTCGAAGCGTTTTTAGTCAATAGGGACCAGCGTATCAGTAGCCAGCCACCCTGACAGAGCAGCTGGCATGGAATACAGAGACCTATACCCCTACACCTCCGGCTGTCGGGTATGCCATTCGGTTGCCTGTTCGTAGGCGTAGGCGGCCTGCATGATCGTACCTTCTTCTCCATGCCGCCCGACAAGCTGAACGCTGAGCGGCAGGCCGTCGTCCGTAAATCCGCACGGCAGATTGACCGTTGGGCTACCGCTGAAATCCATCGGCGCGGTAAAGGCCAATAGGGACGGAATATTATCGGGCGGGAGTACGGCTTGCGGCGAGAAGTCTTTGACCGCCATGGGCGGGGTCGCCATAGCCGGGCACAGCAGCATGTCCACCTTTTGCAATGTATCGTCAATCAACCGGCGGGTCTGCTGGCGGGCGATATGCGCCTTGACGTAGTGGGCGCCGGTGACGTTGACCCCGTCTTCCAGGAACGCCCGGAACGTGGGTCCGTATTCATCAGCCCGAGATGGGAAGGTCTCCGCGTGCGCCGCCGCGGCCTCTGCCGCGCACATGGCATACCAGAGAGGCGTGGCGTCGTTGATCTGCGACACGTCTACCTCGTGAATCTCGGCCCCCAGGTCCCGAAAAACATCAACCGTGGCCAGCACGGCGCTGCGCACGACCGGGTCAACACCTTTGGTACAGTAGGCTTCATCCACCCCGATCTGGAGCCCCTGGGCTCCGTTGTAGACGGTGTCCATATAATCGCGCACCGTTTCGCGACGGGTGGTTGGATCGTTGGGGTCAAAACCGGCAATCGTGCGTAAAATCGCCGCGGCATCAGCCACGCTACGCGTCATCGGACCAACATGATCCAGGGTTTCTCCCAAGGGAAACACGCCGTAGCGGCTGACCTTACCATAGGTTGGTTTGACACCAACAATGCCGCAGGCAGCGGACGGGAAACGGATCGAACCGCCCGTGTCCGAGCCCAATGAGCCAAAACACAGGGATGCTGCGGTCGCCACCCCCGACCCGCTCGACGACGCGCCCGGCCAGTGCGCGGCACTCCACGGATTGACCGGCGGCTGCATGGAGGGATGGTAGCCGGACAGGGCAAACTCGGTCATCGCCAGTTTGCCCAGCATGACGGCTCCGGCTTCATAAAACCTCTCAACCACGGTAGCGTTGAAATCCGGCTTGAAATCCGTATACATGGGCGAGGCTGCGGTGGTGGGAATTCCTGTGGTGTAACACAGGTCTTTGACCGCAATCGGCACCCCATGCAACAGCCCGCGATACGTTCCGCTCTGGATTTCTTGTTCCGCGGCCTTGGCCTGTTCCAAGGCCAAGTCGGCTGTGACCGTAACGTAGCTGTGGAGCGTGCCGTCGAGCGCGTTAATGCGTTCGAGCATGGCCTGGGTCAACTCGACCGGCGAGACTTCCTTTTGCTTGATCAGCCCGGCAACCTCGGTCAGCGTTTTCGTACACAGTTCAGCAACGTTCGCCATAGCGTAGCCCTCCTTATTGGGTTATGTCTGAGCACTGTTTCTTATCAGAGGAAAGGCTACAATACCTGACCATGACATACCACCCTGCCCTGCTCAGCGCGGTCAAGGATTTTAATTCCGGTCGCTATTTTGAGGCCCACGAGCATTTGGAAGAAGCCCTGGATGTGGTGGAAGATGATGACAACACCTGGGAGATGTTTGTCGGCCTGATTCAAATCGCGGTGGGCTATCATAAATATGTCTCCGGTTATCCGGGTGGAGTCAAAATGCTGGGAAAGGGATTGAAAAAAGTTTCATCACTCCCGGAGGAATGCGCGGGAGTCCGCTTGGAGTCACTCCGCCAGCGCGTTCGGCAAGACCTGGAGAATCAGAAAAATATCCGAGAGTCTTCACCAAGGATTCAATTAGTACGTCCCTAGACAGGCCTGAAAGGAGCATTCATGGAGCGCGACACACCTGTTTGTATACTCACAAACGTCAAGGTCTGGCTTATAACCACGCTCATCGTCACCAGCTTCGGTCTCCAGCCTTGCCCGTCGTATGGAGAGCAGCAGGCGACCGCTGACAACGGAGAGGTGCATTCCACTCCACCGGCCGCCCCGCTCGATCTTGCCGTTGTCGATAAATTGCTGACGACCACGCGTACGGTGCGGAGACGGCTCGACCTGACTCGTCCGGTTGAACCGGAGGTTATTGAAGAGGTCATAGAGATCGCCCTCCAAGCCCCGAGCGGCAGCAACCGGCAGAATTGGCGCTTTATGGTCGTGACCGACCCGGACAAGAAAAAGATCGTCGCGGATCTGTACCAGCAAAGTTTTGAGAGTTATGCCGGCCCACGTCCCACCGGCACCCCGACAACCTCGGGTCAGCGTATTGCCGCCTCAGCCTGGCATCTGTCCGACCATATGCATGAAGCGCCCGTGCTGATTATCGGCTGCATTGAGGGCCGACCGACCGATCCGAGCCCGGTGGCGCAAGCCGGCTTGTACGGTTCGATCCTGCCGTCGGCCTGGTCGCTGATGTTAGCCCTGCGTGCCCGCGGACTCGGCTCCGCCTGGACCACACTGCATTTGGTTGAAGAACGCAAAGTTGCCGAAGCCCTCGGCATCCCCGACTCCGTCACCCAGGCCGTTCTGCTGCCGGTCGCCTATTACACGGGAGAAGACTTCAAGCCCGCAAAACGACGGCCGGGGCAAGAGGTGACCTATTGGAATACTTGGGGGGAAGGCCGCAAATAGAGGATTTCGGAATACTTCAATCCAGACGGCCGAATCAACGAGAACCATCAGCAGTATGCTGGTCATTCCGCATAACAGAGAGGTCTCCTTGCCAGAGACCAGGGTGCGCCAACTCGAGAATACGTCCGGCCTTAATCCGACGGACAAAATCATTGAGAGCCTTGTTGACGACTCCAGAAAAAATGCGCTCCCCGCTAAGACGTAAGGCTTCATGAAGCAGAGACTCGTCCAACCCAAGATTTGTGCGTTTCATAGACCTTGGTATGGAATGGCGGGAGGCCCAGGTCGAGGAGGACACTCGCCTATAGAGTGTCCTCAGATCACAGCCGCAAAATAGCCCCACGGGTTTCGAGTTGCTGCTGGAGCTTTTTCACATCCAGGGCTTTCGGGCCGAGGCCGTTTTGCACGGCCAGGGCGGCTGCGGTCCCTGCGGCTTCGCCGGTCGCCATGCAGGGTGGGATTTCCTTGGTGGCATGATGGACGCGGTGATCGACCGAGATACAGCGACCGGCCACCAGCAGGTTTGAGAATTCTTTGGGGAGAAGTGAGCGGTACGGAATATAGTAGAGGCTTTCGTATTTGGTCCAATGGCCGGTGATGGCGATCACGTCCTCACAGGGGATATCCATCTCTTCCCGGCTGAGCATATACTCGCCGACTAAGCGCCGGCTTTCGGTAATCCCGAGTTGGTCGGCAATATGACACAAATAGGCATTTCGGAAGCCGGGGGCTTCTTTGCGCAGACGATCAACCTCTGCCATGACCTGCTTGCGGCATTCCAATTCGGCATAGGTCAGGTCGTCGGGATCGGTAGCGTCAATCTTTCTGGAGACCTTGTCAGTCGCCCCCCAGGGCAATAAGACCTTGTCCTTCCCGATGGTATGGAAAAACCAGCCACCGGCGCGAATGGCGTCATCCGGGTTTTCTACCCCGCCCATGGAGAACCACAGCCAGGGCAGCACTTTTTCTTTTTCATAGGCAGACCCGGCTGAGACAAAAATATCGCCGTCTCCACTGGCGTCGATAATAACGTCGGCAAGGATGGCAAAACGGCCAGCTTTACTCTGGAACGTCACACCCGCAATGCGATCGCCCTCAACGATAGACTCACAGGCGTGCGTATGCATCAGCAGTTGCACCCGAGCGTCTTCAACCATGCCGTTCAGGGCAAACTTGAGCTCTTCGGGATCGTAGGCGACCGAATAGCGCACGCGGTGCGGGCCGTGACCCCAGACCAGCCCCCAGGACTGGTCGCGTTGTACCAGCGTTTCGTCCGCGCTACCCCATTCGTCTTGGGATGGAAACTGGGCCGCGCCGCGCTGGTCCAAGCGCTCGGTCACTTCCTGGCATAAGCCGCCGACCACCTGCCGCCCACGACCGTCATCAAGCGTCAGCAGCAGAATAATCATCCCCCCAGAGGCCAGGCCACCAAGATAGCCGAGGCGTTCAACCAGGATCACGTCAGCCCCCTGGCGGGCCGCAGCAACAGCCGCCGAAACGCCGGCCGAGCCGCCGCCAACCACGAGGACTTGGGTTTCTGCTTTTACCGGTGTTGAGCGCGCGGGCTCTTCGATGAAACGGAGCGGCTTCGCCATCTGAGATTCTTCCCCTCCGGCCTACCACATCTGCCGGAGCAGTCCGAGCAGCGCTTCCTCCCCCCCCTGTTGGTTATGCCACAGGGAACTCTCTTTAATCACTTCCTCGGCAACGATGGGCAGCTCCTCTTCTATGGCCCCCACGTCGCGCAGACGGGTCGGGACGTCGAGCGACCGGATAAAGGCTTCCACCGTGTCCGCAGCTTCGGCTGCCACGGCCTCAGGACTGCGTCCGTTGGTCTGAATCCCCAGGGCCTCGGCGATCATGCCTTGCTGCTTTAGAGTTTGTGGGGCCAGAAAACGCATGCAGTGGGGGATGGTGATGCACGAGGTCACCCCATGCGGAACGTCCCAGCGCGCGCCGATCTGATGCCCGAAGATATGACTTAAACGCACCCCGACATTGGTCAGCCCGAAGATGGACAGCCAGGCGGCGACCTGACATTCCCCCCGCGCTTCAAGATTATCAGGTTCCGCGAGCGAGAGGGGAAGATAGTGGTGCAGCTTGCGGATAGCCTCCATGGCCAGCGCGTCCGTCACCGGCTGAGGGTTGACCGACCAGATGGCTTCGATGGCATGATCCAGGGCTTTCATGCCGGTTGCGGTCCAGAGTTGCTTGGGTGTGGGCAGAGTGACCTCAGGGTCGAGAATCACCGTCTTAGGGCAAATGCGTGGGTCCGTCCGCAACCCTTTGACCCGTGTGTCTTCGTCAGTGATGCCGGCGAAGGGAGTGAACTCACCTGCGGACAGGGTCGTGGAAATCGCAATCTGGGGCATGGCCTCCTGGGGCTGGCCCTCCTGGAGCAATTCCATAGCCACAATTTTTGCCGCATCAATCGGGCTGCCACCGCCAAACGCAATAATGGAGTCGGCCTGTACCTCCCGTGCCTGGGCGACCGCGGCGGTGACGGTCTGACTCGGCACATGTTGGCGAATGCCGTTATTCGTTCCGGCCCAGCGTTCGCCCAGCAGGGTTTCCAGCTTTTTCACCAGATCGGTCTTGGTCGAAAGGCTGTGGCCCGTCAGGATGAGTGCTCGTTTTTTACCCAAGCGATCCAGTTCTTCGGTGGCTTTTTCCAATGCTCCGACCCCAAAGATCACTTTTTCGAGCATGGGGAATTTATATTCGCGAATCATATTGCCTCCTTACGACTCTCGCTGGCCTCTGACTCTTCCAGTCCGACTTGACACACAGTGTCAGTGGACGGCATTGCCTGAGAGTGCGTCGCCATTATTCGGGTGTGGCTTCGGGTTTGTCAATCGGCTGCGGTGGCCACAATCCTAACCCTCACTCGGGCGGGATACAGGCTTGTCTGGCGAGAGCTTCTTCGACACAGTATAGTCAACCCAACACGGCTGAGGAGGACGATCGATGAAACGGTCCCTGACATTGTTTGTACTGTTAGGTCTGTTGCTGATGAGTCGGCCGGGACTGGCCCTCGACGAAAGCAAAATTATTGATCTGACGTATCCGTATGATGAACACACCATCTCGTGGCCCACGGCCAAGCCGTATGCACTCGAAGTCGTGGCCGCGCAAAAAACGGACGCCGGTTATTGGTATGCGGCCAATAATATCTGTCTGGCCGAGCATAGCGGCACGCATATGGATGCTCCGATTCATTTTGCGGAAGGCAAACGGACGGCCAGCGAGGTTCCGGTCGCACAACTCGTCGGCCCGGCGGTGGTGATTGACGTTAGCGCTCAGGCAGCTGAGGATGCCGATTACCGCGTCACCGTGGCGGATATTCAGGCCTGGGAGTCCACGCACGGCGAGATTCCCCCAGGGGCGCTCGTACTCATGTTCAGCGGCTGGGGGCAATACTGGCCGGACAAAAAACGCTACCTAGGCACAGACCAGCCGGGAGATGTCGCCAATCTCCACTTTCCGGGCTTTTCACGAGAGGCGGCCGAGTTCCTGGTCTCGCAACGCGACATCGATGCGGTAGGGGTGGATACGCCCAGTCTCGACTACGGCCAGTCGCAGGATTTTATTGCCCACCAGATTCTGAATGGGGCCAATAAACCGGGTTTGGAAAATATCGCCAATCTGGACCAACTGCCGCCACGTGGGGCAACGCTTATCGCCCTGCCCATGAAGATCGTCAAAGGCTCAGGCGCACCGGTTCGGATTATTGCGGTGTTACCGTGAGGAAGATGAGAACGTCCGCGCCAGCCGCACATGTGCTTCATCCAGTTGCGCCCGAATGCGGTCAAGTTTGGCTTCGAGTCTGTCATGCTGCTCTCGGACTTCGGACAGTCTGGTCCTGAGGTTAGTGGGGAGTGTGGAAGCGTCCTGATTCCTCCCACACAGGCGACGCTCAACCTCGTCAATGCCTCGTTCGAGACGGATGACGGCAACCCGCCAGGTGCGGTATTCCGCGTCGAGTGCGTCAATCTGCTGGAGGTCCTGTGTTAACCGGTTGTTGGCATCCATAACCACGAGATACAACTATGTCCAACCAGAATCCGCTGACAGTCTATCTGATCCGTCACGGAGAAACAGCCTGGAACGAAGAGGGCCGCTGCCAGGGCGTGACCGATATCCCGCTGACCGAGAAAGGCCGTCGTCAAGCGCGGGCAGTGGCGAACGCACTTGAGCGCAAGCCCATCTGTCGGCTCCTGACCAGCCCGTTGCAACGCGCTCGCGATACCGCAGCATTAATCGCCCAAGCGCACACGATCTCACCGGAGTGTTATGACGAACTCAAAGAATGGGACCAGGGCCAGCTAGAAGGGCTGACCGGCCCGGAGTTGATACGAGACTATCCGGGCTTTTTTGAGCGCTGGCTGGCCGACCCGGCCGGGACGGCGCCACCAGGGGGCGAACCGTTAAGAGCCGTCCAACAGCGCGCCTGGCCCATTCTTGACCAACTGCGGCAGCTCGACCCACACGAGTTGACCGGGCCGGTTGTCGTGGTCAGCCACACGCTGACGATTGCCGTCATGCTCTGCGCCGCGCTCGGTCTTGATCTCGCTCAGGTCCATCGGCTCAAAATTGATCTGGCCTCCATCAGCAGCCTGATTTTCACCGAGTTTGGCCCCTTTGCAATGTGGCGGCTGGCTTCACTGAACGACCGGTATCATTTGTCCACGAATCTGCCCGAGTCATAAGCCCCGTAAGAGTCGTTCAAGGTCTTTTCGGTCTATCACTCGCAAAATAACGATGGTCTGTCCTCGATCCTCAAAAATCGACCGATAGGTCTCGGTTCTGAGACGATAGAGTGCGTATCCCCTGAGCTTTTTAATTTTTGGCGGTCCAGACCAAGGCGTTGTTTCGAGAACCGAGAAATCTTCGAGAATCTGCTTCCTGGCAGCGGGAGGAAGTTTGCGCAGGTCTCGGAGGGCACGCGGGGCGATCTCAACCAGCCGTTGCGCCATCAGTCCGCCAACAGTTCCTTGGCCTGCTGGAGCGATACGCCACCCTCTTCTTCGTATTCCTGCTTCGCCGCGTCGATCTCCTCAATAAAATGCGGCTGGGTGAGGACGAGATCATCAATATCGTCTTCTGTCAGTTTCACCAGCGCCGCCTGCGGTTTTCCACGTTTTGTCACGATGACTTTCTCCCCTCTGGCAACTCGCTTGAGCACATCGGGAGTCTGAAGCCGGAGTTCTCGAACGCTGACGAATTTCATGCGACCATCCTTTATGTTACTCAAATGTTCAACGGACACTAGCATTCCGCTCAAAGAGAAGACAAGCTCACCAGAGCACAAATGCCGTTCCCGCTTCCTTCGCTTTCTGGTACAGTACCCGGCAATCTTCACCAAAACAGGGAGTGTTACATGGGCGGAACGAAAATAGGTATTGGCTTTGGCTTGTGGGGGCTCGGCTTACCGAGTCCAGACACAATCTGTGACTACGCCGAGCGGGCCGAAGACCAAGGGATCGACTCCATCTGGCTGTCCGATCATATTGTGGCGCGCAATCCTTCGTTTGATACGGCCTGCATTATGGCCATGTGGGCCGGCCGCACGAAGCGCATCAAAATGGGCCCGAGCGTGTTGACCATGCCGGCCCGCGATCCTGTTCAGGTTGCCAAAACCTATGCCACCCTGGATTATCTGTCGGGCAGTTGCAATCGGGTGATTATGGCGGTCGGCCTGGGGAGTGATCCCAAAGACTGTCAGGCCTGCGGTGTGCCGCTGGAACACCGAGGCAAGCGAATGGCGGAAGCCGTTGCCGTCATGCGCAAGCTCTGGGCGGGTCCCAATGTGACGCATCAGGGCGAGTTTTATCAGTTTGAAGACGTGACCATTGAACCCCGTCCGGCAAAGGGCGCACTCGATGTCTGGATTGGGGGCGGGAGTGATTTGGCCATCAAGCGTACGGCGCGCTATGGTGACGGCTGGTTTCCGTCGCTCGTCACTCCCCAGGAATATGCGGTTGGGCTGGAGAAGCTGATCTCGTACGGCAAACAGTATGACCGCGAGGTGGACCCGGACGAAACCGGTGTGCTGATTTTTACCCACATCAATGAGAACCAAAAAAAGGCCGACGAGATCGCGCGCGCGTTTTTGTCTGACTTTCCCACCATGTCAGCCGAACCGCTGATCGCCCGTTCCGCGATCGGGCCGGCAGAGATGTGTATGGAGAAAGTCCAGGCCTATATTGATGAGGGCTGCTCCAAGTTCGTGCTCTGGCCCATCGCCCCGCCGGACCAGTTAGTGGGTCAGGTCGAGACCTTTGGACAAAAAATTGTTCCCCACTTCGTCTCGTAATGGCTCTGGCGCGACAAGAAGAAGGCGCATCCGTCCCTCCCTTCTTGTCGCTCAGCTTCCCGAGGCCACTCCTCCATCATTCATCACTGTTTGTTAGCAATCATTATGGATCGTATTGAAAGCAAGATCAAAACGCACTCACCCGAGTTCCAAGACAACACGGCCCATATGGCCGCGTTGGTGGACACCCTCAAAAAAGAGCTGACCGCGGCCCGGCTGGGAGGGCCGGAAGCGTCACGCGAGCGGCATAAAGCCCGAGGAAAGCTCCTGGCCCGCGAACGGATTGAGGCCCTGCTTGACCCGAATACGCCGTTTCTGGAGCTCGCCCCTTTAGCCGCTCACGGCATGTATGACAATCCGCCCTCGGCCGGCATTGTGACCGGCGTTGGGCTGATTCAGGGCCGTGAGACCGTCATTGTTTCCAACGATGCCACGGTCAAAGGCGGCACCTATTATCCCATGACCGTTAAGAAGCACCTGCGCGCCCAGGAAATCGGCCAGGAGAACCGCCTGCCATGTGTGTATCTGGTGGATTCCGGCGGCGCGAACCTACCCTTTCAGGCCGATATTTTTCCGGACCGCGAACACTTTGGGCGTATTTTCTACAACGAGGCCCGCATGTCCGCCCAGGGCATCCCGCAGATCGCCGTTGTGATGGGGTCCTGCACGGCCGGGGGAGCGTATGTGCCGGCCATGGCGGACGAGAACGTTATTGTCAAAGGTCAGGGCACCATTTTTCTGGGCGGCCCACCGTTGGTGAAGGCGGCCACGGGCGAGGAGGTAACGGCGGAAGAACTCGGCGGCGGAGATGTGCATACGCGGGTGTCCGGCGTATCGGACCACCTAGCTGAGGATGATACGCACGCCCTGGAAATCACCCGCTCAATTTTTGAGAATTTACCTCGCCCCCAGAAGTTCCCGCTCGACCGGGAGGCGCCGGAAGACCCGGCCTATGACCCGGCCGAACTCTACGGCGTGATTCCGCACGATACCCGCGTCCCGTACGATGTGCACGAGGTCATTGCGCGCCTGGTCGATGGGAGCCGTTTTCACGAGTTCAAGCCACGCTATAGCCCGACGGTCGTGACAGGATTTGCTCGCCTGCACGGCTATCTGATTGGTATTGTGGCCAATAATGGCGTGCTGTTTTCCGAGTCGGCCCTCAAAGCCACCCATTTCATTGAGCTGTGCAATCAGCGAAAAATTCCGCTCCTATTCCTCCAGAACATCACCGGCTTTATGGTCGGCAAGCAGTATGAACAGGGGGGCATTGCCAAAGATGGGGCGAAAATGGTCCACGCCGTGGCCAACGCCCAAGTGCCCAAGTTTAGTGTGCTCATCGGCGCCTCTCACGGCGCGGGCAACTACGGTATGTGTGGCCGGGCGTATTCGCCGCGTCTACTCTTTATGTGGCCGAATTCCCGGATTTCGGTTATGGGCGGAGAGCAGGCGTCGTCGGTTCTACTGACCGTCAAGTTACAACAGCTGGCGGCCAAAGGGGAGACGATGAGCGCGGAGGAACAGCAGGCATTTACCGCGCCAACGCTGGCGAAATATGAGGAGGAAGGGAGCCCCTACTACTCGACCGCGCGACTGTGGGATGACGGCATCATTGACCCCACAGAGACCCGGAACATCCTCGGACTCAGCATTGCCATGTCACTCAACGCGCCCATTCCCGACCACCAGGTCGGAGTCTTTCGCATGTAACGTGGGGAGCACCCCGCTTATCCAGACGGCCTAGACTCGCTATAGTGTTTCTCTTCTTCTCTTGGCAATAACAGGATATGCAGTAAGGAGCGGTATACTGGTATGAGCTCGCAACGCGCCCTATACAATGAGATGCACTCAGAATTGGACTCTCGGACAGCGCCGGACTCACCAGACGGTATCGAGGGGCACGTGCGCAATATTCTCAAACACATGGGAGAAGACCCCGACCGGGAAGGTTTACTCAAGACTCCGTATCGGGTGGCCCGTGCGTTTGAATATCTCACCAAAGGTTATCAACAGGATCCGAAAGAAGTCATTAACAACGCGATTTTTACCGAGGAAGACTACTCAGAAATGATTGTCGTCAAGGATATCGACTTCTTTTCCATGTGCGAGCACCATATCCTGCCCTTTTTTGGCCGGGCCAATGTGGCCTATATCCCGAACAAGCGTATTGTGGGGATCAGCAAGGTTGCCCGCTTGGTTGACGTGTACGCCCGGCGCTTGCAGGTCCAGGAACGGATCACCACCCAAGTAGCCAACACCCTCATGGAAGAACTCAACCCGCTCGGCGTTGGCGTCATCATCACTGCCGAGCACCTCTGCATGCGGATGCGGGGAGTGGAAAAACAGAACTCAATCGTCACAACCAGCGCCACCCTGGGTGCCTTTCGGACTCATCAGGAGACGCGGGAAGAATTTATTACCCTTGTCAACGGACGTCAGCGTTGAGGCAGGTAGTCCTGGGCAAAGACACCAATGGCGTTGTCGAGATTCAGCAAGGCGATCTGGTAGGTATAGGTTTGATCGATCAGTTGGGTCCGAACCTGGTTGAGGGTATTCAGCGAGGTATTGACGTCGAGGCTGGTCGAGAGCCCGACCCGGTACTGCTTCGACGTCATCTCATAATTCTCGCGGGCGAGCGCGACCTCTTTGTGCAGGGTCTCCAGCGTGGCGTGTAGAGTCTCCACGCTTAACAGCGCTTCCCGGACCTCGACCCGGATCTCTTTCTCCAGTTCAGTCACGCGCAATTCCGTCTGAGAGAGCGTCTCGTTGGCCTCAAGCAGGTCGAGTTCCCGATTTCCGCCGTCAAAGAGCGGCCACCGAAGGTTCACAAACAAGGTCCAGAATTCATCCCGATTGGCAAAGGTCTCCGGATCAAGCCGGGGATAGGAGAACTGGGCGTCGACCTGTGGAAAGTAACGAGTCAGGACAAGGTTCTTGCGTTCGCGGGCAACCCGAACGGCGAGATTCTGCGCGCGCAGGTCCTGGCGCTGGGCATACGCTTGGTCAAGCAGGCTGGTATAGTCACTCTCGACTGCCTGCGGTGGGGTGGGCTCCAGCACACCGACCGTTTCCGACAGCCCCACGGTCCGGGCCAGCACCGTACGGGCGAGTTTCAGACGGTTCCGGTCGACGACCAGGGCGCGGCTGGCACGTTCGACGGCAACCTCGGCACGCAAGATGTCGGTCTTTGTGACCTCACCGACGCGAAATCGGACGTGCGCCCGTTTCAGTTCCTCTTGGGCGAGCTTCAGGGTATCTTGCGCAACCTTGACTTGGGCCTCAAACCGCAACACTTCATAGTAGGCTTGAGCAACGCCGAACAGCACGCTACGAATGGTGAACTCGTAGCGTTCTTTCTCCTCTCGAACCGCGTCTTTACCGAGTCGCCAAGACGGGAAAAACGAGGGTTCGATAAGTGGCTGGGTGACTTGAAACGTACTCAACCAGTTGTTCCGGGGGCGGATGACCGAGGAGCCACCAAAGAGATTCTGCGCTTCAGGCGGCGCATTAAAAGCGATCTCATCCTTGTTACGGGAGTAGGCACCCCCGATTTCTCCACGCGGTGCCATCAACGCCACCGCTCGCCACGGCAGGAGTTTCGCCTTTGCCAGCTCGCGCGCCGCTATGGCAACCTGTTCCTCGTTGACGACGGCCAACTGGTAGGCCTCCTCCAGGGCGACCACCCGACTCGGACGCTCGGCCAGGGGATAAATGGTCGTACTCGCTCTGGGCGCAGGCTCCTCCGCTTCTTCTGATGGGCTTGTCTTTATATCAGCCTGCGCAGACGCATCCGGCGGCGGCACTTGCGATGCTGTGACTGGCGTAGCGACGGGAGACGCAGCCCCCCCCTCATCGACGCCACCGACCGCCTGTTCAGTCTCAGTTGTAGCGTCAGCCCGAGGGGTTTCTTCTACGGCAGGGCCGATTGAAATCTGTAAACGTGGGGGGTCGGATAAGGAAGCCACCTGACACGGCCGAGCGGAAGCCAGGTCCAGAACAACCCGGACCGTATCGGCTTGAAACTGGGCCGCCCGGACCTGAAGAATCGCCGCCGAGTCTACGGACACATAGCGTTGCGCTTGCCGGTCGAGTATGGCGGGAATCAGGTCCACATAGCAGCGGTCCTTGAGGTTACGCTGGGCGTCTCCGGGCAGCGTCGTTTGCGTGAAGGATACCGCCTCTGACAGCGTAACCAGCACGTGGTCAGTCTCGGCTGTTATCGCCCGAACGGGAACGAGAGCAGAAGAAGCGACCGCCGCCGAGGTGAGTAGGAGCAGACACACACCGGCCCAGCCCCCTGCCCACCACAAGGAGGCGTATCTGAAGAAACTGTGCGGCGGGGGGGTGTATGTCATTGAGTTATATCAGGGGTCAGACTTTGCGCTCGTCAGCATGCTGAGCTGTCATAAATGAGCGGTGCGTCACTACATTCAGCGACTATCCGAAATGCCCATACCGTGCAACGGGCTGGACTTACCATCCGGGCCGCTCGGTGGCCGAAGAACCCGGCTCTTGGCTTCCCCCCTGTAGCAGATACAGGCCGCGAGGCGCCAATTGAAGCGTTTTCTCATCAATCGCCTGCTGGCTGAAAAGATTGAATTGGGAAGCGGTTCCCTCAGTCGTCTGTCGGTCGAGAAGACTTAACTGGGAAGTGGCCCCCTCGGTCGTCTGCCGGTCGAGAAGACTTAACTGGGAAGCGGCTCCCTTGGTTGTTTGCGGACCGAAAATGCTGACGGCTTGCGTTGGTGGGGTTTCGGATGAAAACGGAGTGCGCAGGTCCAGATATTCGAGCGGTCCAGAGGCCTGGAGCTCAGCGGCGGGTTCCTGCCGGGCGACGTGATCTGTCTGCTGTTCAGGAGGGGGCTCCGGCTGGACCGTCTGAGTTGGCGGTTCCACCGGCCTGAGGCGTGCGCTAGCCGTATTGGCCTGTTGTGTCGAACGGCCAACAATAATCTGCAGCCGGTCTGGGTTCACCGCCTGCTCGACCCGGCAGGATTGGGCGGTCAGGAGATCAAGCACGACACGCACCGTCTGGGGCTGAAACTGGGCTACGCGGACTCTTTCGACCCGGCGCGCATCCCCAAAATACCAGCGCTCTACCTGCGGCCCCAACACCCCGCCGATATCAACATAGCAGCGGTCGGCCCGTCCATTGAGCGGATCCTTAGGCAACGCCGCCTGCGTATAGACTGAAGCGGAGGACAGATGGACCGTGACGTGTTCTGCCGTGACCTCTATAGACTGAACGGTCGCCCTGCCCTCGCCGTCCGCCGCGGCACTCCCGGCTGGCCAGATGGTCAGCGGGGCAGTCATACACAGCAACAACGCCAGTCTGAAAGGCAACATGACGGCGAATCCTAAGGCGCAAGGCAGTCAGGACAGTTTCTATCCATACAAGCCCTTCCATAAAAAAGGGGAGGAGATCGGTAAGCCGGATTCTGTGCCCTTCCCTAATAAGGAAGGGTAACGGTCATTCCTCTAGGCGTATCGTTGCCAATACGCTCAAGCGATCGAACCCAGAGGGAGAGTGGGGCGACTCTTGCCCATAGTTATGAGCGCCTCTTATTTGATCTTGCTCCAGGTGGGGTTTACCCAGCAGCCTTGATCTCTCAAGGCATTGGTGAGCTCTTACCTCACCTTTTCACCCTTACCGGCGGATGAGGCCGGCGGTCTCTTTTCTGTGGCACTTTCCCTGCCTTACGGCAGGCTGTCATTAGCAGCCACCCTGCCCCACGGAGTCCGGACTTTCCTCGCTCCTGCCATGCAGGACCGCGACCGTTTAATCTCCTCCCACACTGTCTATTACGCGCCGGACACCCCGTCTGCCTCGACTCGTATATACACAATCCGTCCACAGTAGGGATGCGGACAGTGAAAAATCTCACCGCCACCCTGCATCTGGCTACTCTGGATCTGATTACACATATGCGGCGGGATACGCATATAGCAGCCCTGGCAGGTTCCGTCGCGGACTTCCACAACGGCCAAGGCCCCACGATTGCCGAAGATGCGCTCATACCGCGCGCACAGACTGGCGTCCAAATTGGCGACTATTCCTTCCCGTTGTCTGCGGTCAGTCTGCGCTTCCTCTTCCAGGCCCGCTATTTGTTTTTCTGCCTCGACCGCCTCTTCGGCAAGCTGAGCGTCAAGCTCTTCGAGGCGCGTTTGGATGTCGGCGAGTTGTTGACGCTGCTCTTCAAGTTGCTCCATCACACCCAGGATACTCTCTTCAATTTGACCATTCGCCTCTTTCATCAACTCGATTTCACGCTGGAGGGCAAGCTGTTCGCGTTCATTCCGCACCCGGTTCAACCGCACCCGCTTTTCTTTGATCTTTTCTTCTTCCAGCTTGAGTTGTCCATCCGTCTCGCGCTGTTGGCTTTCCAGTTCGCCGATGCGCTGTTGCCGCTCGTCGGCCTCCTGCTGCCGCGTCTCCTTCTCAGACCGGATGCTGGCAACCTGCTGATGGAGATCTTCCAGTTGCTGCTCTTTCTGCTGAAGGCGCTGATCAAGCTCTTGTAGGCTGACCAACTGGGCGATCTGCGTGGTCAATGATGACCTCCTTTCACCTCCGACTTTTGTGGGGAGAGACCCCCTCCGTCCTGCATGGGCCCACCAGGACTCGAACCTGGGACCAACCGGTTATGAGCCGGTCGCTCTAACCAACTGAGCTATGGGCCCATCTGTTCGCCTCAGCGGTCCCTTGTATACCATGCTCCTCGCCGTTTTCCTACGACCTCCCTAGTGCGCGCAAGGCTTCCAGCCGCTGACGCACTCCGGCATCGTCTCCGCGCAGTTCCGCCTCCCGAATCTCTCGCTGAAGTCGGACACGCTTGGACTTGTGTTGCACCTGCTGAATTTTCTCCATGCAGTCCCGCATCAGCTGCTCCTGGGTTGTCGCGTACTCTTCTGATTCTTCTTGAGCCAGCATTTTCGAGACATGGTCAGCAACCCGTTTTGGTAATCGGTCGAGAAACACTCCAATGTCGATACTGGCCCGACCATCGTGCGACGCGGGGTCAACCTGCCGCTGCCAGGCTTGAGCAATATCCGCGGCGACCTCACCCCACTCTTGAAAGGCGGGGATCAGGTTCCGCTCACAAACATGTGTCACGACCTTCCGGTCCACGAGCATGAGCTGAATTAATTCCAGTTCGGCCGAGGCTGGGGAGTCGCCCTGCCCGGCCGTCTGCTGGTCGGAAGAACGAGTGGCAGACTGAGGAGTCCGGTTCGGCCGCAGTTGGCGGAGTTCTTCTTCGCTGACGCCAAAACGCTGCGCCACCTGCGTCAACAGTGCGCCCCGGGCCATGGTGTCGGTCATGGATGACAAGACAGCGACGGCTTCTTTCGCCGCTTGGGCGCGTTGAAAGGCCGATGCCTCAGGTGGCGGGGCGTGCTGCGTAAAATAGAACTCCTCCAGGGGCGAGGCCGTGTCGATCAGTTCTTCGAGCCCCTCCCGTCCATGCGCTTGTCCGAACGAGTCCGGGTCCTCTCCCTGGGGGAGGAAAACCCCGCGTCCCGTCAGTCCGGCTTCAACACACAGCGGAAAGGCCCGGGTCGCGGCCCGACGGCCGGCGTCATCACCGTCAAAAAAAATATAAATGTCGGTCGAGAAGCGTTTGAGCAGACGTAATTGCTCCAGGGTCAGGGCGGTCCCGAGCACGGCAACGGTCTCGTGAAAGCCGCGTTGTACGAGCGAAATGAGGTCGGTATAGCCTTCAACCACAAGCACCCGGCCGGTCTCCCGAGTGGGCTCCTTGGCCTGGAAGAGACCGTACAGCAGCGACCCTTTCTTATACAAGGTCGACTCGGGCGAGTTGAGATATTTGGGCTGTGGCCGCTCCCTGCCCGCGTCTCGCTGCGGGTCAGGCAGGAGTCGACCACCGAATCCGACTGGTCGGCCGGTCACATCGGTAATCGGAAATATGAGGCGATGGCGGAATTTGTCGTACCACTGGTGAGCTCCCGGTCTGCTCCCTTCGTCCCGTCCAGGACGTTCGCCAATCAGCCCCAATGCGGCGGCCTTGTCCAGAGGCGCCTTCCGACCGGCAAGAAACCGAACAAGACCGTTCCAGCCAACGGGCGCATAGCCAAGCTGAAAGCGCTCGGCCACGTCCGGAGATATGCCACGCTCGTCCATATAGCGTCGTGCCGCCGCGCCAGTCCGCTGGTCAAGCAGGCGATGGCGGAAATAGGTTTTGGCCAGACTCGTCAGCCGGTAGAGGCGGTCCCGCTCCCGCGCCTGCGGATCGTCGGGCGCCTGTGGCAGCGAGACCCCGGCTTTTGCCGCCAGTCGTCTCACCGCTTCCGGAAAGGAGATACCTTCAAGCCGACATAAAAAAGTGAACGCATTCCCCCCTTCCCCACAGCCAAAACAGTGAAAAAAGCCACGCTCGTCGTTTACGCTGAACGACGGCGTCTTTTCCTCGTGGAACGGACACAGACCGGTATAATTCTTTCCCGCTTTGCGCAGAGAGACATAGACGGAAATCACTTCGACGATGCTGATCCGGGAGCGAATCTCAGTCAGGGTCTCTTCGGGTATTTTGTATGCCATAGCGATCCTGCACATTACTGAGGACGACAGCGGCAGGCCCCGAAAAAGAAAACACCCACCTTATTCAAGTGGGTGTTTCTCAGTCCGTTATCTCCCAAGCAATGCGACACATCGGCTTAATACATTGATCGACTTGCGCGGCGTAACGCACGTTTTCGTGCGGCAATGGCCTTGCGCTTGCGACGTACACTCGGCTTCTCGTAGTGTTCGCGTTTTTTCAACTCTTGCAGAATACCGGCCTTTTCACACTGCTTTTTAAAACGGCGAATAGCGCTTTCAATGGGCTCGTTCTCTTTGACTCGTACACCTGCCATACGGCTGACTCACCCCCTCCCAACTGGGGATTCTGTGTTGGATTGCTCCTGTCCCCAGCTTAGGGATTTCCCCCAGAAAGTCAAGGGATTGGGGCACTTACGACCTTGACAGGCAAACCACCCCTACGCTAAGGAGGCCCAGAGGTATATCCAAGGAGGCCTGTTTTATGGAGTTCAAAGAAGTTATTGGTCGGCGGCGCTCAATTCGCTACTTCCTCCCCTATCGTCCGGTTGAACGAGAAAAAATCCAAACGATTCTGGAAGCGACCCGGCTCTCGTCCTGTGCGGTCAATGCTTCCTTTCTCCGGGCCATCGTTGTAGAGCGCGACCAGCTTGCGCCTGAGGACCTGGAAGCGCTCAAGGTGCCCACCACCACCCTCCAACTCGATATGGCTCCGGTGCATATCTATTTCTACGGCAACCTCAACGCGATTCAGGAAAGCCACGGGCAGACCCTCAAAGAACTCTTTGATGTCGGTGCGCTCAATCCCACCCACGGTTGGAGCTATAAATTCATTGAGGATACGGTCTGGGCGCAAATCCTCGATCCGATTTCAAGAGACCAGGCCATTAATTCCATCGCGGTTTCCATGGATAGTGGAGTCGCCATGAATCAAGCCCTGCTGACCGCGTTTGACGAAGGCTTGGGCGCTCTCCTGACCGCGTTCAATGCGGAAAAGGCCAAAGAGGTGTTCAAGGTGCCGGATCATTTTATGCCGCTTTACACCATGCTCATCGGCTATCCGGCCGAATCCTGGGAGGCGGGCGGACAACGGCCGCGCCCCGCGTTTGAAAGTCTGTATTTTGAGGGAGAATATGGTGTCCCGATGGAACGTGATCCGGCCGTCGTTGAGCAGCTCAAACAGGATAAGATGATACAGGAACCAGCCCCGCTCCCGTGGCGGAAGGATGAGGTCCGGGCGCTCTCCCGGATGTTCGGCCTGCCTGAGTGAGGTACGGCATCCAGGACGGCAGGACCGGGTCGCCGTCCTGGAACCCCCAAGAAAGAGGTATCGTACGCACATTCCACGTCTTGCCCTCCCCGCCCATATTCGCCAGCAGCTCCACCGTATCCAACCGTTTTCCATTATGGCGCAGGCCTGCGCCGTAGGCATTATCACCGGCTGTGGCGCCATTCTGTACGATGCGCTGATTCATCTGGTCCAGGGCGTTGCGCTGAGTTCGGACGACCGGCCGCTCCACGTGCTTCCCGAGTTGCCCTGGTATCGTATTCTTCTGGTTCCCACACTCGGCGGACTGGCGGTCGGGCTGGTCGCTTTTTTTCGTTCGCGAGACGCGCAAGGACACGGCGTCCCGGAAGTCATTGAGTCGGTCGCCTTGGGAAACGGCAAGTTTCGCTGGCAGACGGCCCTGTCCAAATCCGTTTCTTCTGCCCTCACTATTGGTTCTGGCGGCTCAGTCGGTCGCGAGGGTCCCATCGTCCATATTGGCGCCTCGTTGGGCTCGCTTCTCGGCCAGTTGCTCAAAGTGCCGCCCAATCGCCTGCCGACCTTGGCGGGCTGTGGGGTAGCGGGCGGCATTGCGGCGGCTTTCAATGCACCGATTGCCGGCGCCTTTTTTGCGCTTGAGGTTGTGATCGGCAATTTCGCCATGCCGGCTTTTGGCCCCGTGATGTTGTCCTCCGTCCTGGCCACGGTTGTGAGCCGGTCCTATTTTGGCGATCATCCCGCGTTTGTGGTTCCTGCCTATGCGCTGCTGAGTGCCTGGGAGCTGCCCTTCTATCTCGGACTCGGCATTGTCTGTGGCCTCGGCGGTCTGGCCTTTATGTTTATCCTGGATCGACTGGAAAAAGGAGCCGAGCAGATCGCTCTGCCGGAGACGATCAAGCCGGCGCTGGGTGGCTTCCTGGTCGGCTGTCTGATTCTGGTTGCCCCGCATGTGTACGGTACGGGCCACGGCACCATGGATATCATTCTGCGGGGGGGCCTGGACTGGACATATTTACTGCTCCTCTTCCCCATCAAAATAGGGGCCACCAGCCTGACTCTGGCGTCGGGCGGCTCAGGCGGACTTTTTTTCCCGGCGCTCTACCTCGGGGCCGTATTGGGCAGTCTGTGTGGCGTGATCGTTGGCGCGGCCTTTCCCGCGATTGCCGGTCCGAGCGGCGGTTACGCGCTGGTCGGCATGGCCGCCTTCCTGGCCAGCGTGGTCCACTGTCCGATTACCGCTTTTCTGCTGCTCTTCGAGATTACCGCCGACTATCACATTATCCTGCCACTGATGGTCAGTTGTACGGTGAGCACGGTGGTGGCCAAGCTCTTTCGGGAAGAGTCGATTTACACCTTACAGCTCTTACGGCGCGGTATTGATGTCAGGCGGCGTGAACAAACCCTGATGCAGGGGTTTACCGTAGGACAGGTCATGCGCCCGGAGCCGCCGACCTTCAGAGAAGGAACCCCCTTCCCCGAGGTCATGGATCATTTCCTGGCCAGCACGCTGCCGTTGAGCTTTGTGGTTGATAAGCATCAGCACCTGCTCGGGATCATCTCCATTCACGACGTAAAGGCGACTCTTCAGGATGACACTCTGGCGCCGCTCGTCGTAGCGGCTGACCTGGCCCGACCGCCGGACGTGGTCACCACCGCTCAAGAAACGCTGGCACGCTGTCTCGAAAAATTCAGCCTGAGTGAACAAGAGCATTTGCCCGTTCTTTCGGCTGATCAGAAATTAGAGGGGATTGTCTCGCGGCATGATGTGCTGGACCTCTATAATAGAGAAATCTTGCGCACCGAATACCTTGGCGTCAGTCTTCGTTCCGAAGCACTCACAGAAATGGTCCACCAACAGGTACATCTGCCACACGAATATATCGTCGAAATCGTGCCTGTCCCCCCGCCGCTCATTGGGAAAACACTGGGCGAATCTCAGCTGCGCCGTCGGTTTAATGTGACGGCTATCGCAGTCCGTCGTGGAGGCTTCCACAGTCCGGACGAACTCCCCGACCCCGACACCCCCTTACGCCAGGAGGACTCTCTTGTCCTTGTCGGGCGTGCCGAACACCTGCGCCGATTAACCGAGAGCACAGAGGAGAGCACGCAAGCACGAGGATCATAGGCTGGCCCCGAGGTCACATCATGTGTACAAACGACACACTCCAAACCCGTTTCAGATAGCGGAGCCATGCTGAGCGCCTGGTATAAATATCTCACAGACCTGCTCCAAACCGGTCGAGAGGGACTCACCATTGCCCTGGCCTGCGGTGTCGGTCTGCTGGTCGGCGTTGCGGCCATTGCCTTTCACGAACTGCTCCATTTCGTCCAGCGAATTGCCCTTGGCGGCGACTCACCCCTCTCGGTGCTCCCGACCTTGCCGTGGTATTGGAAAGTCGTGCTCCCGGCCCTTGGCGGAGCCCTGGTTGCTCCGATCGTCTATAAGTGGGCGGTTGAGGCCAAAGGTCATGGCGTCCCTGAGGTCATGGAAGCCGTGGCGCTGCACGGTGGGATGATGCGCGCACGAGTGGCTTTCGCCAAAGCACTGGCTTCTGCGGTGACCATTGGTACGGGCGGCTCGACCGGCCGAGAAGGTCCGGTTATCCAAATCGGGTCGGCCTTAGGTTCGACGTTCGGACAAATCCTCCGTCTCTCCCCTGAACGCATCCGGACCCTGGTCGGCTGTGGGGCGGCGGGCGGCATTGCCGCCACCTTTAATGCACCGATTGCTGGAGCATTTTTCGCACTCGAAGTCATCCTGGGGAATTTTTCCATTCCGACATTCGCACCGATCGTGCTCTCCTCGGTGCTCGCCACCGCCGTCTCCCGGGCCTATCTCGGAGATGCACCCGCCTTTGTCGTCCCGGAGTATACCTTGGTTCACTACGGAGAAGTCCCGATGTACGCCGTACTCGGCATGCTGATGGGCTTGGTGGCCGTGGTGTTTATCTGGGCGCTGTATAAAAGCGAAGATTTGTTTGAACACAGCCCGCTTCCTCCCTTCTCCAGAACAATCGTTGGTGGTCTGTGTGTGGGAGGGCTGCTGCTTATCGCACCGGAGGTGTACGGGACGGGCTTTGAAGCCATGTCTCGTCTCCTGCATGAGCCCACCGCATGGCAGATGCTGATCTTCCTCTTTTTGCTCAAGCTCCTCGCAACCTGCACAACGTTGGGGTCCGGCGCTTCAGGGGGGATTTTCTCGCCGTCGCTCTTTCTTGGTGTGGTTGCAGGGGGACTCTTCGGGCAATTCGTCCACTTCGTCTTTCCAGACATTACCGCCACGCCTGCAGCCTATGCCATGATTGGTATGGGTGCGGTTGTTGCCGGGACAACGCACGCACCGGTGACCGCCATTCTGATGCTGTTTGAGTTAACCGATGGGTACCAAATTATTCTTCCGGTGATGATTGCATGCACCCTGAGCACGGTGACGGCGCGCTATCTCCATCCTCATTCGATTTACACGCTCAAACTCGCTCGCCGGGGCGTTTCCCTCTCATTGGGCCGGGAAGAGACCGTGATGCGTTCCTTTCAGGTCGCGGATGTCATGCATACTCCAGCTCCGACGCTGTCGGACAATACAGCGTTTCAACAGGTCGTGAGCCGCGTACTCGGCTCACCCGATCCCTACTACTATACCGTCAGCCCCGGCGACCAACTCACCGGTGTGATTTCGTTACACGACATCAAAACCTTCCTCAACGAAGGGGGGCTTGACGGTCTCGTCGTCGCGCGTGACATGGCGCGTCCGGTCCACACTGTGGCCCATATGCACGAGTCCCTGTCAGAGTGTTTACGCAAATTCCGCGAGACCCAGCTCGATTGCCTCCCGGTCACAGCGGATGCAACCAGTACCCAGGTGCTTGGCGTGGTCACCCAGACCGACCTGCTTGAGGTCTACGATCGAGAAGTGCTGCGTAAAGAATTTCTCGGGACGCTGCCGGACCCGACTGCGCAGGACGAAGGAACGCTGGCGATGCCGTCCCAATATACGATCATGGCCCTGCCGGTTCCAGTTCCTTTTCGAGAGAAAACCCTGCAGGAACTGGACCTGCGGGTCCGCTATGGCATAACCGTGCTGGCCATCCGCAACACGACTTCATCCGGCTATGAAGACCGTCTCCCCCAGCCGGACCAGCCACTCCAGGAAGACGATACGCTTATCCTGGCCGGTCCGAGAGAGGACATGACCCGGCTCCAGCGGGAAGCTCAGGCCGCCCTACCCTCCGGGGAATAGCCCCCAAGATCCGGCAGTTGTGCCAGGGAACAGAGCAGCCCCGCCGGGGAAACCGACAGCACTGCCTCAGACAGCACGTCGCCGTCCATCTCAATCACAACGACGGCAACTTCGGCAACGAAGACGGTGACCATATCCGCCACCGCGTCGAACACCGTGCAGCCGCCCGAGGACGTGACGCTGACGATCACCGGCGACGGCGGCGGGGGTGGCGGTGTGATCACCGGCGGGGATGGTAACGGTGGGGGTGGCGGGGGTGACGGTGGGACCGCCGCCCCCGACCCCGACTACTGCGTCAACAATCCGTGTGGCCTTGGGGACGGGGATTGCGACCCTGGCCAATGCGGCCCAAGGCTGGTCTGTGTCAATGATGTCGGGGCGCAGTACGGCCTCCCCGCCCACTACGATGTATGTGAAGCTCGGGGGTCCAGGCCCGACCCGGACTACTGTGTGAATAATGCCTGTGGCCTTGGGGATGGGGATTGCGATCCCGGCCAATGTGCCAGTGGCTTGGTCTGTGTCAATGATGTCGGGGCACAGTACGGCTTACCCGCCCACTACGATGTGTGTGAGACGCCCAGTGATGATCCCGCCCCCAACCCCGACTTGTGTATGACCTATGGCCCTTGTGGGGTCGGCCAAGGCGACTGTGACCCCGGCCAATGCAACGCGGGGCTGGTCTGTGTCAATGACGTGGGCGCCCAGTACGACCTGCCCGCCTACTACGATGTGTGTGAAGTAGCGCCGGCCGGGTGACGACCCGGGGGGCGGCGGGTGATCCAGCAGCATTTTGTCCTGCCAGTGGGACGCACGGCGGGGAGACCGAAGGGAAGGCGGGGAACCCACCCCGCCGCTGACGCGGCCCCCCCGTTGACAGGCGCAGGACCAGCCGCCTGGGAGGGAAGTACGCGGAAGGTGACCCCCGTCGGCGCGCTTGGTTGTCACGGGCGAGGCGGCCAGTGCGGCGGGCGGGGGCGCGCCCGGGCTTGGTCTTCAGTGGCGGTCGCCGGAGCAGCGGTTGAAGCCCGGGCTCACCGGCGCGCCCCTCTGCGGGCGGCTCAGGTGAGGGGGACGGCGGCGACAGCTGGGAGCCTCCGCTGCTCCCGCCGCGCCTCCGCTCAAACCGGGGCGGGTCCGGACGATCATGATGCTGAAACGGACACGCCCGCAGAGAGTGAGCGGGGTCGCCTGGCGTTCGTTCTTCGCGGGGCCGGGGGAAGGCCGACTGAGGTCAGGGGACGACAGACAGCGGCAGCGTCACGGCAAGCTGCTTCGCAAAGATACCCGGGTCCGTCGTCGGCAAGGAGCAGACGTGCTGTTCGCACACGTAGGCCGTCACTTTGCCTTTGAGTGCCCGCTTCGCCTCAAGCCACGGAACGACCTGCTGATGCGTGGCGAGGGCGTCTCCCTGCGCAACAATGGTCAGGACACGATTCGGCAGGAAGTGGCGGCGCAGTTGCGCTAAGAAAGGCTCGGCCGTATCGTCTGGTGACGCTTTGACAATCGCAATTTCTTTTGGGCGGTCCAGGAAAAAATCGAGCGCACTGAGCAGACGCGGCATGCTGGTCGGGCGCTGCTTCAGCTCTGAAGCAAAGGCCTGCAGACAGTGCTGTGCGCGCTGGCGATAGCTGGCATTCATGGTCCATTCCGCAAGCCGCAGCAGGTTGTGTGTCGCTACCGCATTGCCGGACGGTTCAGCGCCGTCGTACGCAGGCTTCTCACGGGCAAGGAGTTGCTCGGCGTCGTTTGCGGTCAGGAAGTAGCCCCCGTTTTTGTCATCCCAGAAGTGGGAATCCTGTATCGCTTGCAGAGTCATAGCTTCCTGCAGCCAGCGCAGTTCAAAGGTCACCTCGTAGAGATCGAGCAGGCCGGCAATGAGACAGGCATAATCGTTGAGATAGCCCTCCCCACCGACCAGTGCGCCTAGCGCACTGCGTCGCAGCCGTCCGTCTTGTTTCAGCTGCGTCAGCAGAAACGTCGCGGCGTGCTTTGCTCGCGTGGCATAGGCGGGAACATTCAGGATGTGTGCCCCTTTGGCAAATGCCGAAATGGCGAGGCCATTCCACGCCACAAGTACCTTGGTGTCCGTATGGAGCGCATGACGCTGCTGCCGCGCCCGGTAGAGAATCGCCCGAGCATCCTGGCGCTCACGCCGCGCTTGGTCGAGGGTGAGACCCATTTCTTTTGCTACCGTCTCAAGCGGGCGCACAATATGAAGAATATTCACGCCCTCGAAATTTCCCTGGACTGTCACGCCATAATGGGACTGGATCAACCGGAGCTGTTTTTGGCTCAGAAGCTGGGCGAGTTCGGGCTGCGTCCAGGTAAAGAATTTCCCCTCTTCGCCCCCGCTATCGGCATCCGTGGCTGAGTAAAATCCGCCACCCGGTGCGCTCATCTCGCGGTCGAGATACTCCAGGATCTCCTGGGCGACACGGGCGAAGTCTTCCCGTCTGGCGATTTGATACCCTTCAAGATAGGCGACGGCGAGCAGCGCGTTGTCGTACAGCATTTTCTCAAAATGGGGCACGCGCCATTTCTGATCCGTGGCATAACGGTGAAATCCGCCGCCGACCTGATCGTATATCCCGCCGGCCGCCATGGCCTCCAGGGTCTGCACCACCATGTTTTGCACCTCGGGGTCGTTGGTCCGGCGGCTATAGCGGAGGAGGAATTCCAAGGTGACGCTGCGTGGGAATTTTGGCGTTTTGCCAAAACCCCCGTACTGCGGATCAAAACGTGCTGAGAACTGTTCGGCCGCCTGTGTCAAAGCGGTCTGGGTCGGGTGCTCCGCTGACGCCTCCGGGACGACGGCAGCCTGAATATTCTGCGTCAGTTTCTTCGATACCGTGGCCACTTGGTCCGGCTCCTGGTGATAGACCGCTTGCAACCGGGACAGCAGGGTGAGCAGTCCGATCTGCTGCCCACGCATACCATCACGCGGCGGGAAGTAGGTGCCGCCGTAAAAGGGGCTGCGATCAGGAGTCAACCACACGGTCAAGGGCCAGCCGCCTCGTCCGGTCAACATTTGTACGGCTGTCATATAAATACCGTCCACGTCCGGCCGTTGTTCGCGATCGACTTTGATCGTGATGTAGTGACGGTTCAGGTATTCGGCAATTGCGGTATCTTCAAAAGACTCCCGCTCCATTACATGGCACCAGTGGCAGGTTGAATAGCCGATGGACAGGAAGACGGGTTTGTTCTCTTTTTGTGCACGGGCAAAGGCTTCCTCTCCCCATGGGTACCAATTGACCGGATTGTGGGCGTGCTGGAGCAGATAGGGGCTGGGTTCGAGAATCAGCCGGTTCGTATAATGCGGACGACCATCTTCAGAGAGATGCCGGGTTCGGGGTGTATAGGCGTCTCCTTTCGCTTGGAGAGCCCGGTCAATCTGCTGCTGAACTGCCGCCGGAAACGGCTCCATGCCGGGCATCGCTTTGGGCACGATTTCTGCCAGAGCCTGGGTCAAGAAGATGAGGCTCGCTCCGGTGACCGCAAAGTGTATCATTCGCATGGCAATCCCCGCTCTCGATGAGTCGATTCAAAGGACAACGACACGTTTTACTGCTGGCCCCCTCCGGCAGTCTATACTAGAATAGCCGTGCATGACTGCCGAGGTCGTATACTCCTCTGCTGCGCTAAGCCCCGCAGAGTCTTCCCCCAAGACAATCCACCAAACCAATGTGTCTGAGGGCAGTCGTCCGCCCTGGACCCCTCTCCTCTCGGTTATTATCCCAGTCTATAACGAGGTCGAAACCATTTATGAACTCTTAAAGCGGGTTGCCCGTACGCCCTTTCCCAAAGAAATCCTTATCATTGACGACAACTCGACTGATGGTACCCGAGAATTACTCCGAGACCTGTCCGACGTGACGCGGCTGCTTAATGGCAACCCTCTTCCCGCCCCGTGTCGGGTAAAGACGCTGTTTCATTCGACCAATCAAGGGAAGGGACAAGCCGTCCAGACCGCCTTGCGCCACGTCACCGGCACCTTCGTTCTGATCCAGGATGCGGACCTCGAATATTCTCCTTCCGATTATCCTCAACTGCTCGCTCCGCTCCTGACCGGTCAGGCTGATGTGGTGTATGGGTCACGATTTATGGATTCCCCGACAGCCTCATTCTCCTGGCACACCGCCACGAACAAGGTCCTGACAATGGCTTCCAATATCTGCACCCATCTCCAACTGACAGACATGGAGACCTGTTATAAGGCGTTCCGCTCCGAGGTGGTACAGGGCCTGACGCTCCATTCAAAACGCTTTGGATTTGAGCCTGAAATTACCGCCAAAATCGCTCGTGGTGGAGTCCGCATCTGTGAGGTTCCGATCTCGTATAGTCCACGCAGCTATGCCGAGGGCAAGAAGATTCGTTGGCAGGATGGTTTTGTCGCCCTGTGGACGATTCTCCGCTGTCATATTCTTGAGGCCGACAAGAGTGTGAAGGTGTAAGACTATCCGCTGGCGCCCACACTGTTGGGCCTCGCGAGCCGTTCCCAAGTCCCGTCAAATCCCTTTCGCTTTCTTCCGACTTCTCTTTTTTGAGGCTGCGGTCACGCACTGCCGGAAAATCCGGTGCCAATTGGTCACCGTCCCGAATTGCTGCACGTACGACTCAAGGCCAAGCAATGCCCGCACTAAGAAGAGCCGGTGTCCAGGCGTCTTGAAGATTCGATGCTGAAGGCTGATATTCGTCACCTCCCTGGCCTTCTCCACCGCGTGAAAATCATCTGGATCATAGGCGCGGTCTTCCAGGACAGGCTCAAAAATAAGATACATGATTCGAAAGAGCGGCTCGGGATCATCACCGGGATCAAGATAGCCGAGTTCAAGAAAACACCGCGCCATGGTTCTTTCGTCTCGCTCTAAAACGGCTTGCGCCAACCGCCGGTAGCCAGCTCGAATCTCATCCGGGAAAAGACGCACACTGCCAAAGTCCAATATGGCAATCTTAGGATGGTAGGTAATCAGATAATTCCCAGGGTGCGGGTCGGTATGGAGCACTCCAAAAGAACAAATCTGCCGCCAGGTAATCTCAAAATACTTCACCGCCACCCAGTCCTTGAGCTCTCGGTCAACGCCGGGCGCTAACACATCGTTGAATTTGTAGCCCTCGATGAATTCCAGAGTTAAGACGCGGCGCGAGGAGAAATCCGGATAGACACGGGGAATGATGACCTCGTCGTCTCCGGCGAAGAGACGCTGAAAAATCGTAATATTGTTTGCTTCGTTGATATAATCGAGCTCTTCTCGTAAGCGTTCCTCCATTTCCTGATAGAGTTCAGCCGCATCAAAGTTCTGGCGCATGACATCGCGAAGGACGAGGGTCAAAGCGCTGAGCAACGCTTTCAGGTTCTTGAGGTCCTGTTCCACGGTCTCGTCGACCCCCGGATATTGGACCTTCACAACGACCTCTGCGCCACTCCGGAGTTGTGCCCGGTGGACCTGTCCGAGCGAGGCTGCGGCAAAGGCCTTTTTATCAAAGCGCCGAAAGAGCTGTTCCGGCTCTTTTCCAAGTTCGTTTTCGACCTGAGTTCGGATGAGATCGTAATCCATCGGCGGGACGGACGACTGGACAACCGCGAGAATGTCGAGGACTTCCATCGGAAAGAGGTCGCCGCGCATGCTCAGCATTTGAACCAGCTTCATGAATGCGCCACGGAGTTCGTGGGAGCCCTCCACAATCTTCAGCGCGTTTTTGAGATGCAGGTCGAACAGCTCCTGCTCTTTTTCATCCGCTGACCGGAAGGGCTGTTTCAGGGCGTTCCAGGCATAACTGCCACTGACCGAGGTGGCGAGCGAGCCGACCTGAAGCGCACGTTTGGTCCGACCCTGGGTCAAGGCATTGGAGGATTTTTTAGAAGACATGGACGAAATAAAGCAGGTTTGCCCATTCAGGAACAAAACGATCGTGGATGATCACTGCAAACTGGATACGGTAACGGTCAAGCTGCTGCTTAGCATAAACGAGGCATTCTCCCTTTTGTAGTGGCAGCGGACGCTCCAGAGAAGAGAAAAGGAGGAATGGACACGCCGGGAGTCGCCGGAGGATTCTTTACATACAAGCTCAATATATTATACAGATGCGTCTAGCCTGTATTGTACGTCTAGCGGGAAGGAAGTTCACATGGCCGCAGGAATAGACCTTCAGGGGGAATGGAAAAACGGGGCTGTGCTTACCGCGACCGTGCTGATGCTTGCGGGTGGCCTGCTCGTGCTGGTCGGCGTCTTTTCCGCTGCCCGCCCGGCCTTGGCGCAGGCCCAGGAAGCATGTCCCCTCCCTGCCGGTGTGACTCCGCCTGCGGTCCCACGCGTGACGGCGCAACAGGTGGAAGACGGCAGCGCGAGTCTGATGGACTTCGCGCTGGCTGTAAGAGATCAGTTTGGCCAGGGGACAACAACGGAGCCGCAACGAACGTTGTATGTTGGATGTCTTATCAGACAGGAGGGGAGCCCTTACCGTTCCGGCTCCACCTACCTTGTGACGCTGCGGCTCGACGGCAGGGTGTTCGTTCACGCGAAGGCCATGAGATTGTCGGGCCGGCAGCTCAATCCCTTGATTTTTGCCGAGATCCTTTCTGCGCTAGGAGTCGAACCGACGGTGCTGGCCGACTTGGCTTCTCCCGATCCGGGCGTCCGCCGCCGCGCGGTAGCCGCCGTCCAGCAGACCCTCTTGCAAGAACCGGCTGCTCCATTCGATGCGACCGTCCCTATCCCAGACGTGCGACCGGGGATACCCGGCGCCTCCGGCTATGCCGCCGTCTACGTCTCGGGCAAATTCGGGACTCCGGTCGTGCTGCTCGCGGGCTTCGATCTCGACATGTCTCACCTGGTTGAAGAAGACATTGATCCCGGCGACCCGGCCATTACTGCCGCGGACGTGGTGGGCCGCAGAACCTTGAAGGCCTTTGTCACGCAAGCAGGGGAGTTCGTTCTCGCACTCGCACGGCAGCAAAATGGCGATATTTTGAAAGCAAAGAACGTCATGCGGGATCCCGAGGGGCCGTGGCGGCACGGTTCCGTGTATCTCTACATCCTGGATGTGCAAAACAACATTGTCCTGTTTCACGCAACGCAACCGGACCTCCTCGAACTGTACCCGCTGGTGGGGAGAGCCCGGGACGGCCGGACCGGCGAACTCATTCTGCCGCGAGTCCTCGCCGCAGCAAAGAGTAACCCGGAAGGCAACTTCGTGGAATATCACTACGACGATCCTGCCGACGACTCCGACAGCGCTGATATCCCCAAGGTGGGTTACGCCCGCGAGTTCACCGGTTCATTTCGGAGAAATGACGGAGCCGTCTTCTCCATTAACTTCATCGTGGGGTCGGGGTTTTATCCGAGCGCAGGGGCGCTGGGGGGGGAGTTGGAGAATCCGGGGCCGGCCTCGTCTCAGAGTGGGACGGGGGCGCTGTGGGGCTGGGTGTGCCACGCCGAGTTGGTGGAGATTGAGATCGAGCCCGAGCAGGGGGAGGTCACGCGGTACGTGGCAGCGTATGGCACGGAGCGGCCGGATACGCTGGAGAGGTGTGGGGATGTCGACAATGGCTTTGAGCTGGTTTTCAACTGGAACCGATTGGGGGATGGGGAACACACCGTCACCGCTTTGGTTGATGGGGTCGAGTTGGGCCGGGCGACGGTGTGGGTGACGACGCTGGGGGCGGAGGTGCTGGAAGGGGTCGAGGGCGAATGTGTGGCAGGGAACTTTCCCCACTCGGGACAGACGGTCACGCTGGAGTGGCAGGAAACCAATCAGAACTTCGTGATTACGGAGGTGCAGTAGGGGCAACGCGTCGCCCTTACTCGTTGTTCTGAAACAGTGGCCTCGCCCGCCACAGCAGGCCGACAATGATCGCAATCCCGGCGGTTTGTAGCAGGCCGATGGGCCAGCCTCTGCCGTGTGGGCTGAGTTCACTCCAGACCAGATGGCTCAGGGCGACCTGGGCGACGTAGAGCGCGGCCCAGGGCCACATCCAGGGCCGCATTTTCCAGAAGCCCCAGGTTCCTACGGCAAAAATGAGTGCGGGCGGCGTGTTTGATACCGAGGAACATCCCCTTGGTGAGGACGTCGAAGGTATAGTCCCACTCTTCGACCTCAATATCCCAGACCGGGCCCACCGCTCCGCCGACGCCGGCATTGTTGAACACAATATCGACCTGCCCAAAGGTAGACGTGGCCAGAGCCAGCATGGC
>JAJDTY010000072.1 GCA_022826945.1 Candidatus Binatia bacterium | reverse complement strand
AGTACAACCGATATTGGAGGGGGTAGGACCGCCGGAAGCCGTCCTCGTAGGCGATGCCCACCCCTTTGACATAGGAGCCCGCCGGACAGGTTTGCGCCCCCGCGTCTTGCGCCCGCACCCAGGGCTGCCAGGCGCACCGGGGGCTGGCCCCGTGCTCGCGCGTGGCCAGGGCCTGTTCGAGGGTCTCCAGGCGTCCCGCTACTCGCAGATACGCAGAGAGGACAAGACAACCGAGCCCGATCAAAAGGAGGCGTTCGAACCAACTCCCCCTCCGCCTGGGTTGCCCTTCTCTCACATACATGTCCGTCATACGAAGTTTATTTGAAACACACCAATGAGCAGGCGAGGATCTTACTGCGCGTACACTATCGGGACGAAAAATGCGCTGCCCACATGGGTAGAAAGGGCAAGAAAGAACGGAAAATAAGGAAAAAAGAGACCCGGGCAGGTGGGGACCGCCCCCGGTCGGGCTCACCCCACTGCGGTTGAGAGAAGCCCTTGCAGGCACAAGAGCTTTTTCTTGCTAAGCTTCTTCTTGCAGTGTTGTGCACGTGCCAGGAGGAGGCTATGCCGAACGAGCAGGGAAAGCCGCAATTGCGACTCGATCATTTGGCAGTCTGGGTAGAAGACATTGATAAAACGGCTGCGTTCCTGACCGAGATTGTTGGCTGGAAGCGCCACCCCATGGTGGTTGAGGTCAGCGCAGAAGACGAAACAACGGGCGGCATGAAAGCGGCCTTCGTTCATGGCGGTGGCTTGTGGTTGGAGTTGGTTTTACCAACCTCCCCCGGACCCGGCATGGACATCCTGGAAGAGGTGGGGAAGGGCGCCATTGTTGAGGTGAATTTTGAAGCGGTTGATGCGGACTATCGAAAAGTGCTTGAGGAGATGGACGCGAAAGGCATTCAGATGCTCAGCATGGATGGCGCTCCACTCAAAGATGGCGGCAGAATCCAAGAAAGCGTACGCGGGGATGCGGCGACCGCTGAGACCGGACAGCTCATTGCCTACTGGCCGGCAGACATCAGTCAGGGGACGACCATTGAAGTCTACGAGCGGCGGCTGGACGATGCGACCAACCTCTTAAACATTCGCGACGAGGGGTGGACGAACGAAAAACCCAAGCCGAACAGTCCGCGTATTGATCGCGTGTGCATTCTCGTCGAAGACCTGTCGAGGACGGCGGAATTCTATACCGACATCATGGGGCTCAAGCGCCATCCCGCCGAATTTCGCCTTGACGGGGGTGCGAGCAACCTTGGTGATATGCAGTGCGCATTCATTGAGGCCAATGGCGTTTGGGTGCAATTGGTCCAGCCGACGTCAGCCGGGTCTGTGCTGGATCTTCTCAAAGAAAAAGGTGACGGCTATGTCATGGAAGTGGCGGCTGAAGTGGACGACCTCGATGCGTTCTATGACCACATGGCGGCCAAGGGCATTACCATGGTCAACTGTGACGGGACTCCGTTGGCACCTGGAGCGAAGGGGCTCACGCTCGAGCCGTCCGGTGATCGGCACCACTATTTCCCGTTGAACGAGAGTCACGGGATGCGGATTATGGTGTATGAACGTGGTCCCCGTCATACCAGTATGCCGCATCGCCGTGACGACATTTGGGCGCGCGTTTCCTGACCGGAACATCCCTGTCAGTGGACAGCGCCCGGTAAAAACAATGGCTTGCAGAAGGCTCGAAAACGGCGGTCAGGTCATGAGCGTCACACGAGGCCAAGACAATGTCTCTGTGGACCTGGGGATTTGATGCGGAAGAGGCGGCCAATTTGAAAATCCGGGCCGACCTCATGCTCGACCTACGGCAACACATTCAAGACCGGGGCTGGACCCGGGTTGAGGCCGCGGCCCTCTTTGGTGAGACCCAGCCTCGTATCAGTAATGTGATGCAGGGAGAGATTAGCCGCTTTAGCATCGATAAACTGATCAACATATTAGCTCGGGCCGGCTTGCGTGTCCGGTTCGAGATCGAAGCAAAGGCGGCTTAGCTGGACAACCAACATATGGAACGGATTGACAGTTTTCCGTTCGCGCGTCATGCTGAGGCAACCGAGGAGGACGCACACCGATGACAGATTTCCACGTTGAACCGCTCGACGCGAGCTTTGGGGCGACCGTAACCGGACTCAAGCTGGCCGACATTGACCAGCCCACCTTCAGCCGGCTGTACGACACCTGGCTGGAGTACGCGCTGCTCATCTTCCCGGACCAGCATCTCTCCAATGACGAGCAGGTCGCATTTGCCAAACGCTTCGGGGAGCTGGAGTTTGATCTGGTGCCAATCAGCAACGTCAAAAAAGACGGCAGCATTCGCGTCGAAGACGATTCGGATGAGATGATTCAGGTCCTCAAAGGGAATATGGGCTGGCATTGCGACAGCACCTATATGCCCGTGCAGGCCAAGGGCGCGGTGTTCACGGCCCACGTCGTGCCTTCGGCGCGCGGGGAGACCGGCTGGGCGGATTTGCGCGCCGGGTATGACGCGCTCGACAACGCCATGAAAGAGAAAGTCGCCGATCTGTCGGCCTACCATTCCCTGCGCTACTCACAGAAAAAGATCGGGTTTGCAGCCAAAAAAGGCGGCGACTATAACGGCTATGGTCTGGACGTGAAGGAGCCGCCGTTGCGGCCCCTGGTGAAAACCCACCCCGAGACCGGGCGCAAGTCTCTGCTGATCGGCCGTCATGCCTACGGCATTCCGGGAATGGACCCAACCGAATCCGAACAACTGCTCAAGGCCCTGGTGGACCATACCTGTCAGCCGCCGCGCGTCTATCATCACAAGTGGACGGTCGGCGACGCCGTGCTGTGGGACAACCGTCGCCTGCTGCACCAGTCCCGCCCCTGGGACATGACCGAAGCGCGGGTGATGTACCACGCCCGAATCGCCGGCGACCCGGCGTCCGAATTTGCCGGCCCCGGCTAGTGGAAGAACAGACCGCTATGCTTCCCCAACCTGCTCAAGCACATCTTGATAGAGTGATTCGCTAATATAGGTGCCAGCTGCAATCAGTGCATCCGGAACCGGCTTTACCGCGGGAATGAGTCCACGCTGTTTTGCTTCTTTGAGCAGGGCAAGGCTGCCAAAATAGTGAATACCGAGGTGTTGAGCTTCCTTCCTGACTTCCAGCTCGTCAACCAACAAGATCCCGCCAATCTCCCTGGCGAGTGTTATGGCTTCGCGCTCTCCACTATGGAGTTTATGGGGTAAGCGATCGGCGGATGTCTGATTTCCAATGGATCGATGCGCAATCCAGTCTGCGTGCTCCACCTCATACGCGCCACGTCTACCAGCACCCTTAACGACAATCTCTTCGTAGACTGCGGTTGGAATAATGACAGAGCCCGTGACGGATCTGAGGAGGTCTAGACGCTCGGCGCGAGCAAATGAAAGAAGAGGACCGGCATCCGCGACAACCTGCATAGAGAACGCTTAGGAAGCGCGGAGAAAGAGCTTCTGAATTTCAGCCTTGAGTTCATCGTGCGTTAGATCAAGAACTGAGACTTGGTATCTCGTCATCAGGTTAAACAAGTCATGGCGCGGTATCTCAAGCATCTCTGCGGCCTTGCCTTGCGATATCTGGTGCTCACGTAGGAGCTCCATAACCAGGGCCTCTTTTGCCTTAGCGGCAAACTCTTCCTGAGGGAGATGTACACACACGTCGTCCGGGACTTCCACTTCGAAATTAAGCCGTCTCGACATGTTCCGTGCTCCTTGTCGTTTCGATGGCTATTCCCAGGCATCGTACCCTGATTCATAGGAGAACCAAACAAGTCCAGTCTGTTGCGCGTTATACGTCCTCATTCTCTAACCACCGCGTCCATGACATGCTGCAACATCGTGCAGGCTTTTTTCTAATTTCTGGCGAAGTTCCAAATAATGGCGGTAATCGTTCGCCCATTCCACAAACACAGTGTCATCCGACAGTTTGCCCCGGTTGTAGCGATCAAAGAACTCTTCCGATTCCATCTGCTGCTGGCTCTCATAAGTGCTCAGCCGCTTCGTCACTGCTACCAATGCGTCAAGGGGTGAGGTGTACTCAATTGTTTGTTTGCGCATCATTTCACCCGATATCCTCATCCCCTCTGGGGAGGGGTGCCGCGTCAGCGGCGGGGTGGGTACTCTCCGCCCCAGCACACAGTCCGGCCCGCGCCAACCGCATCAACGCCTCCGTAATCAGCCGCACCGCCTCTTCAAGGTCCGCGTCGGTGGTGCCAAAGCCGAGGCTGAAGCGGATTGAGGATTCCGCCTCCTCACCATTCAACCCGATAGCCCTCAGAACATGCGACGGCTCGGGGATACCCGAGGTGCAGGCAGAACCCGTGGATGCCGCGAGGTTATGCTGCCGGTAAGAGGCGTTCCAGCCGCCATTCCAATGCGTCTTTTCGAGGCGACATGCTCCGCTTAGTCGGAGGGATGACGGCCTTGCCTTCCAGTTCAATCAAAAACTGATTGTCTGGAATCCGTTTATCGACCACCTCCGACACGTGCCACTTCATATCAGGTCCAGGCGCAATAATGTGTCGGTCGAGCGCCCAGTGGAAGTTCGGTGTCAGAGCGATCCCGTTGCGCGGGTCGTCGTCTTGCGACTTTGAGTGCGGAATCAAATGGGCGGCTTGCACGAGAATGTGACTCTCCGGAACAATCAAGCGCCAGCCCGAAGCAGCACATCGATAGTCGTAAGCTTCAAGAACGAGGCGGCGGAAAGCCCTGTCCCTTACTTCTTTGTCCCTTACACTCGGAACGGGCGGTGCCTCGTTGACTATGGGCTCACCAGCGACTGCTTCTCGGAGCGTGCGCTCGTAGCTATTCGAATCACGATGGAAGGCGAGTTTGTCGTTGAGCGCCTCTTGATGATCGGGGAACCATTGACGGATGAGATGTTCCCTCATTACCTCGCGATTCGAAGCACTTTGCATATATTTGAAAAGCTCAGGGGTAATTTCAGCTTTGGTATAGCCCCCACCTTTGAGCGTCCAGAGGGGCTTCTCGAGATATCGGAAAGGGTTGTCTGGTCTGTCTTTATCATCCGGCTTTGCTACGATTGCAAAATACTCACTAAAGGTCTCTCTTAACGCAGGGTTGAGTTGAACGAGACCGTCCGTTATGGAGCCGGACTCCACAAGGTCAATCACTGCTAATAGTAGGCAAGGTTTATGGGGCTTTCTGCCACTTCCGACATTGAGATCGGCGAACATCCGCAGATATTCTTGTAAATCAGGCATTGCTCACTACCGATTCCGCCTGAGAATGCGGGAGAGCCTAGCAGAAGATGCTTTGACACGCCATGAGGTGATGCCAGCAGCGTTTACTCCCCGCCTGAAGCCCCCCGGTGATTATGATGCTTCACAGTGCCGCTGAGAAGCGTTCCTCATTTGAACCGCTGATCCCTAACGAAGAAACGGTTGAGGCTATGGTGGCAGCCCACCGTGGTGAGTTAGTTGCTATCGCTGGACTGAGCGACTTAGTGGCTAATCTCAATACAGACGCATTACAGATGGCAGTGAGCATGGGTCCTATCCCGTCGAAGCTCCTCGTCCGACAGGTCGAAGGTATCGACGCCATAGTCCGCCAGTTTTGTCAGAAATAGTGGCTTGGGTACACCGGCAAACTTCGCTGCCGCACCGGTGGATAATCGACCCATCTCATAGAGCTTGACGGCGATCAGAATCTTCGCCTCTTCCCGGAACTGGTCGGGCGACAGGCCAAGGGCCAACAAAACCTCATCGCCATAGTCGATAGTCAGAGACCTTGTCATCTCCTGCTCCAGGCTGGTTCAGCCGAGCCTAGCAGAATACGTCTCTGGGAACAATTATACATTGAGGTGGTACTGTCCTAATTTGAGGTTTTTCCCTCAACAAAACCAGTGGCTTACAGTTCAAAATAGGACAGCACCATTGAGGTGGAGGAGTGAGGATTGCGTATGCTATATTCAAAATCGAGGGAGGCCGACGCTTGAGACAAGACATTTGACGGCTCAATAAGTTATTGATTTTATTGGATTCAGGTCGGAGACCCCCCCCTATATTATTTTTGGTGTTTGTTAGAAAAGAACAGTGTTTGATAAATAGCTGCCTGAGAGTCTCCGGCAGACGCCTCACGGCTGGTCTTCTCCGTGCCCTCACTTCGGCGGACAGGGGAATTCTTGCTCGGAGATCGATTTACCAGCGGTCGAGTTCGGTCCCGGTGGTTTGCTCTTGCATTGCTCCCTTCGGATTGTAGGCAAGAACAGTCTCAATCGCTTGGTTCTTTACGTCTTCATAGGCTCCATCTTCTGCTTCTGACTGAGGCTAAACGACCTTACCCCCTCGATACAGGCAATAAGCCCTTCAAGGTCGCAGACGACCTGGGGGCCGCTCTGGAGGAACTGGCTGCGCTGACAGACCAGGAAGCGTCGGTTCGCGCCGATTAGGTCAGCAGTGGCGTTGAGTCGTTTCATATCGTTCGGACCAGGGTGCGTGGTGAGTTTGATCTCCAGCGCCCATAGCTCGGAATCGACCTGGACCAGGAGGTCAATCTCACGCTGGTCGCTCGTCCGGAGATAGTACGCGTCGAACGTCCGGTCGGTGTATTGCAGCGCGGCCAATACCTGGGAGATGACAAACCCCTCCCAACTCGCGCCGACCCAGGGCTGGCTCAGCAGCGCGGCCCGGTCATGCAGATTCAACAGGGCGTGCAGCAACCCGGTGTCCCGCCAATACACCTTAGGCCGCTTGACGAGGCGCTTGCGGATGTTCGCCTGATACGCTGGCAGGCGGCGCACGAGAAACGCGCCCTCCAGATAGTCCAGATAGCTGTTAACGGTATGGTAGGAGAGGGCCAGGCTCTTCCCAACCTGACTGGCGTTCCACTCCTGCCCGTGAACCGCGGCGAGCATCTGGAGCAGGCGGCGTGTCGTCCGGGCATGCGCCGGCAGTCCCCAGTTGGGCAGGTCGCGCTGGGTCAGCAGGTCCAGATAGTTACGCTGCCAGACGGGAAACCCGCGGCCGCCTAACACCCCGCCGTCGGGATAGCCGCCGCAGAGCCAGAGCCGTTGCCGCTGGTTCTCGTTTCCAAGCTCAGCCTGGAGCAAGGGGGTAAGCTCGACAACGGCCAGTCGTCCCGCGAGTGACTCGGACACCTGGGCCATCAGGGACGGAGACACCGAGCCCAACAGCAGGAAGCGCCCGTTGCGTTTGCGGTCGCGGTCGATAACCCCGCGCAGGCGCGGAAATACTTCGGGCCAAGTCTGGGCTTCGTCCAGAATGACAAGCTCGCGCCCGTCGGCAAGACTCTCCCACTCCAGGTCCAGGCGCAGCCGGTCGGGTTCCTGCTCAAGATCGAAGTATTGGCCTCCCAGAGAGCGGGCCAGGGTTGTTTTGCCGCACTGGCGCGGCCCGACCACGGCGACTGCGGGGTAGGACCGCTGACGGGCGCGCAAAACTGCCGTAATCTTTCGTGCCAGCATTCTTGCATTTTAGAAATCTATTTCTATTTTGCAAGAATGCTGGTCAGGGGCCGGTTGTCCGGGATGTGGACATATCTGCCTACGGCCTGTTGCTCAGGAGTGCTCGCAGGTCCTTCATCAGCAGGAAGAGATGGTAGGGGTCGGTCGGACTGGGCTCGAATTCCAGATTCTCATACCAGACCCGCGCCTCATCGTCCTTGGCGTGGACAAGAAGCGCCCGGATGCCGGCAATGTCTGCGGCTTGAGCGGTCCTGAGCAGGGCATCTTTGAGGAGTGCCTTGCCCAAACCCTTGCCCTGCTCTGTCCGGTCAATTGCGAGCCGGGCGAGAAGCATCACCGGAATAGGATGCCGGGCCAATCCTCTGCCGACCCGGCCGGGCGCTTCTGCGTGCTCAACCGCGCCAACTGCCAGACTGTAATAGCCGACAACACGCTTATGGTCCCGACAAACGACGTAGGTCTGCGCGCCACCGGCCTTTTGATTGAGCAGTGCAAACCGCTTCAAGAAGCGATCAAGCGGCTCTTTTCCACACTGAAAGGCGTCGATCCGGTGGGTTTCATTCAGCTTCTCAATCGGAGAATAGGATTCGGCTTCCGCTGTCACTCCAGCACGCTCTTTTCGGCCAGCAGTCGAGCCAAGCGAGGTTTCTCGGTGACCGGGCGGTCAAGCGCCTCCTGAAATATCTGCCACTGCTCGTCGTCAAGCCGGAACAATCGTCTGTTTATCAGGGCGTCCTCTGCGGCGCTCATGCCCGCTTCAAGCAGGAATTCCGTTACGCTCTTATGCGAAGCAGTGGCTGCGCGTTGCAGTAATACCTTCATACGTGGCGTGGTGCGGACCTCAATGCGTTCTGACTTGGCCTCGGCAATTGACATGAGTCGCCTCCTGTTCGGCAGTACCCTAGCATACGGCGAATGTACGGACAAGGAGTCGCTCTTTCCTTTCCCTAGATTCCACTGTTCCTTGTGCTCCGCTGCGGTCCTGAGGTAGCATAACGCTTCCCTATGAAAGCTCAAGAGTTCGACAAGAAATTCGACGACGGAGCGGTCGATATTGTCCAAGATTTGGATATGACAACCGCCCGGCGCCCGAATCAGCGCCAGAGAAGGGTCAACGTCGATTTCCCCATGTGGATGGTAGCCGCACTCGATAAAGAAGCGGCGCGCATTGGCGTTACTCGTCAATCCATTACCAAGCTGTGGCTGGCGGAACGCCTCGAACAAGCGGCCCACAAGGCCGGCTCGTCAGATGACCGTTTTGATATGAGCCAAGCTCAAATGAACGAAGCGACTACTAAGGATATAGCCGACCACAATGCTGCCGCCGACCGTATGGCGTCCATCTTGGCGCAGACCAAGCCCGCGTCCGAAGACGCCGGTCGTTCTGAGGACGAGATTATGCAAAACACCCTCGCCGATATAGCCGAGGCGCGTAAGGAACGTCGCAACCCTCAGACATGAAGGTCGTCGACCCGATTGCCGCAAAGAGTAATCCAGCCTAACGCGCAGCCTTACGCAGCAGCCGGTGTCCGGCCAGACGGAGGCCGCGGGCGGCCAGGGCGACCTGCCAGCCTTCGCGAGTGCCGATCAACTCGGGCTTTTCGTATAGTCCTTTTCTTTCCTCCTGGCGGGTCAGGCGGGCGAATTTTTCATGCAGGGGATGGTCGGTGGCGATAAAGGTTTCTTTGCGGTGCAGAATCGGCGGGTTGGGCGACTCCCGGTAGGTGCGGTAGCGAATCTTGAATGTCTGCAAGGGCACGAGAAGCGAGCTGGCCAGGGCCGGATGGGGGTCGCGCTCGAAGTCCGGGTAGGACAGGTAGGAGACCTGGGGCCGGTCGCGGTGCAGCTTGATGAGATTCGCGCCCTCCACCACCCCGATATACGCCCGCGCACATCCCTCAAAGGCGCGCAGAACGGGTGGAAGTTGAGGCAGGGCGGACTCATGCACGTATAGGGCCTGGCGCGTCAGTTTGCCGACAGCGGCACTCCGGCAGGCCTGATCGACCGCAGCCCGGTCGCCGGCGGAGAACAGCAGATCGTCGGCCAGTGCACAGGCCCGGCTATAGGATGAGAAAAACGCGCGTGTATCCAACTGGAGATCGCGCGGGAGCTGGGTAAAGCGCGGTCGGCCCTCGAAGCGTACGAGCGCGAGATAGAGGAGCAGGTCCTGCTGGCGCTCGGCCCGGATGCGGTTCCACTCTTCATCGCCGGTGACGCGACGGATGATGCCATAGGCCCGTTTGAGGCTGCCCAACGCCTGACAGATCGCGTCGGTCTCGGGCAGCTCCGTGTCCTCGGGTAAGCGCCCGCGAGTGGTCAGGAATCCGATCAGCGGCTCCAGGAGTTCCTTATGCTGCTCGAACAGGACCTCGCTGAGACGCTGGCGCGGCACCGTGAACTGGCGTCGGTAGCGCGCGGCGGCAAAAGACTGGCGTTGCTGCGGGTCCCGAAACACATAGAAAATCCCCGGTCCGGCCGGCACGCTCGCAGCGTCGAGCGCAGCGTCGATCCACTCGCGGAGTTCCTGCTGTTCAAAGAATTTCTGGAAGGTCCCGCGACGGGTAATGCCGCCGTCGGTGTGGGGGGTCAGCGTATCGAGCGCCGCCTCCAGGCTGAGGCGGGCGGACACGATCAGCACTTTTCGGGTCAGCGCCCAGGCCCGCCGGAGGGCGTCGGTACGCTCGCCCGGGTTTTCGATCACGTTGACCACATAGCCCAGATTCACAATATCGGCCGGCGTTCGCTCGTTGTCCGGGAAATAGGCCGGGTCCCAGCCCTGGCAGGCAATCTCCCGATGTTGGAGATGCAGGATATCCGTGCCCCGCCCGCAGCCATAGTCAAAGACGCTCGTCTCTCGGGTAATGAGACCGTCCTCAAGCGCCAGCCGGACCGGACGGGAGAGGTCGGTCCGGGTGATTGCGGTGCGGTGTCGCTCGATTGTGGGCGCTGCCATCGGCGTGTCGGCTGCTCGCGCCATGCATGGCCGAGCAGAGTTCTCCGGCTGGTCACTATAATCCGGGTTCGGCGCATGCTCAATATCGCGCTATCGTTGTCTCACCCCTTGCACACTTTTATCCGGCCTGACTACAATGGCTCACCGAATCGAAGAGTAAAGGAGGGACTCGGAATGGCAAAAGGTAAACAAGTATTCGATCCGTTGGACGCGGCCCTGGTGCGGACCGATGAAGAAGAGTGGATTCAGAGCGGCGACGGGAATCAGTTCAAGGTGCTGCGGATCAGCAAAGAGACGGGTGCCTGGAGTGCGCTCATCAAGGCCGACAAGGGCCAGGTGAATCCGCCCCATACGCATCTGGGTGCGGCCGATTTCTATGTCATCTCCGGGGGCTTTGACTACCGGGGTGGGTCCGCTCGGGCCGGAGACTGGGTCTATGAGCCGGCCGGAGCGGTGCATGAAGCCACCTCGCATCCGGTTGATACGCTCTATCTGGCGAACGTCTATGGACCGGTCGGCTTCCACGACGAGAACGGCAATATCGCCCATGTGCTGGACTGGCGGACGATTCAGATCATGGTTGATGAGGCCAAAAAGAAACGCGCCAAATCCAAGGCGAAACGGAGCACCAAAAAACGGGCGCCCGCGAAAACCACCCGCAGCCGGAGAAAGGCCGCCTAGCAGAGAGCGAAACAGAGGAACATATGGCAACGTCTTCTCACGACCCGCAGCCCGTCGGCACACAGACGGCCGGCCAGTTTGACGCCATCGTCATCGGGGCCGGGGTGGCCGGTCTGTACCAGCTCTACCGGCTGCGGGAGTTGGGGCTCTCGGTACGGGTGTACGAGACCGGCACCGGTGTGGGCGGGACCTGGTATTGGAACCGCTATCCGGGCGCGCGTTTCGATTCCGAGAGCTATACCTATGGCTATTCGTTCTCGGAGGAACTCTTGCAGGAGTGGGACTGGAGCGAACACTTTGCCGGTCAGCCCGAGACCGAGCGCTATCTCAACCATGTGGCGGATAAATTCGACCTCCGCCGCGACATCCGGTTCCGCACCCGTGTCACTGCGGCAAGCTATGACGAGACGACACACTGCTGGCAGGTCTGGACCGACACCGGCGAGCGGGCGCAGGCGCGGTTTTTGATTACCGCCATCGGCGTCCTGTCCGCGCCGTATACTCCCGACTTTGCGGGCCGTGAGAGCTTCACCGGTCTGAGTTTCCATACGGGCCAGTGGCCCAAGGAACCCCTGGACTTCAGCGACAAGCGGGTATGTGTCATCGGCACCGGTGCGACCGCGGTCCAACTCATCACCGAAGTCGCCAAGAATGTGGGCCAGTTGACCGTGTTCCAGCGCACGCCTAATTACTGCGCGCCGCTCCGAAACGGACCGATAGACCCCGAGACCCAGCAACAGATCAAAGCCAGCTATCCCGAGATTTTCAAGCGCTGTCGGGAGACCTTTGCCAGCTTTCTGCACGATTTTGATACGCGCTCGGCGCTCGAAGTGTCCGAGGAGGAACGGCTGGCGCGCTACGAAGAGTTGTGGGCCCAGCCCGGTTTCGCCAAATGGTTCGGCAACTTCGGCGACACCATGTCGGACCTGAAGGCCAACGCCACCATGACGGAGTTTGTCCGCAATAAGATCCGCGAGCGGGTCGACGACCCGGTGGTCGCCGAAAAACTGGTGCCCAAGGATCACCCCTGGGGCACCAAGCGCGTTCCCTTAGAGAGCGGCTACTACGAGGCGTATAATCGGGACAACGTGGTTCTGGTTGACCTGAACGAAACCCCGATCGAATGTATTACCCCCACGGGTATCAAGACCAGCGACGCCGAGTATGAGTGCGATGTCATCGTGTATGCCACGGGCTTCGATGCGGTCACCGGGGCGTTTAATAAGATCGATATTCGCGGGGTGGGCGGCCGGACGCTCAAGGACAAGTGGGCCGACGGGCCGCGCACCTATCTCGGCTTGCAGAGTGCCGGCTTCCCCAACCTGTTCACAGTTGTCGGCCCTCACAACGGGGCCACCTTCTGCAATATTCCGCGCTGTATCGAGCAGAACGTCGAGTGGGTGACCGGTTGCCTGCGCTATATGCGCGAGCACGATTATGCCCAGATCGTTGCGACCCCGGAAGCCGAAGACGACTGGACGGCGCACGTCGATGAGGTGGCCCAAGGCACGATTCTGCTGGATACTCCCTCCTGGTTTGTGGGGGCGAATATCCCCGGCAAGAAACGGACCTTCCTGATGTATGCCGGCGGCTCCCCGGCCTACCGGAAAAAATGCGATGAGGTTGCGGCAGAGGGCTACGACGGGTTTGTGTTGAAATAGAACAGTGCCGCCAGACTCTCAGACGAGACCGTTGAAACCTCAGTTCGGAGAGTCAGTCTCCTGTTCGGTTCCTGATTGTCGAGTGATCGGGGGCAGGCGTACCCCATTCAGATACACCGCCACCGGTCGGGAGAGCGTCAGCAGATCGCGTTCGGGGTCCGCGTCGAGAATGAGAAAGCTGGCGGCATGCCCGGCGGCGAGTGTTCCCAGACCGTCCCCGAAGCCCCAAAATTGGGCCGGTACCGTTGTTCCGGCAGCAAGAATTGCCTGACTATCAAGGCCGGCCTTGCCCAAGAGTTCGAGTTCCTGGGGGTTAATTCCAGGGAAGGTCGTATACCCCATGTCCGTACCGTACAGCACGGTGGCACCGCCGGCCCGCAAACGCCGCAGGTTCTCCGCCGGCTCGGCTAAATCGGGGAACGCGGCCAGGGTGGAAATAACCGCTCGTCCGGCCCACGCCTGCACCGTCGCATCGCTGAGGGGTTCGGTCGGCGTATGCGCCAGCACATCAACCCCGGCCACTGCCGCCCGCAGCACATCAATATCGTTGAGCGCATGCGCGACAACGCGCATGCCATGTGCGTGCGCTTGATCGGCAATGGCTTTCATTTCCCGATCGCTGAGGATGGAGGGGTTTTTCGCCATTGAGAGGGCTCCTCCGCCCGTTGCGTCGCCAACCGGCAGCTTGATAACCCGGGCTCCTGCTTCATGCAGGTGGTCCACCGCTTCTCGGGCCGCCTGCACCCCGCTAATCTCCAGTCCGTAGCCATCGCTGCCCCAGCTCCGGGTCGGGTAGCCGGTCAGGGCGGTCACCATCGGACCGGCGAGAATTGTTTGGAGCGGCTCCATATCTTTTGCCAGAAGCGAAATCGGCGCGGCCAAATCAACCGCCGCCGCGATACCCCCGCGCGCGAGCTCAGGAGCGCTGAAGCGGTAGGCCAAATGTACGTGGCTGTCGATAAAGGCGGGCGCAATGTAGCGGCCGTTAGCGTCCACAGTGCGCAGGACGTTGCTGGGCGCTGCCGAGGTAATCTCTTCGATGCGGCCGGCCCGAACGACCAGCGTGGCCTTCCCGCGGCCCACAATATGCCCGCCGACCACCGCGAAGGGTGCGGGCTTTTCTTCCTGGAGGGATACACGCTCGTCCGCCAGGAGCGTGGACGCCATCACCAGAGCACTCAAGGCAAGACCTAAGACTGCTGCGTACATAGGCGCAAACCTCTACCTTTCAACCGGACGGATGCCAGGAGCGGCGAGCGTATGGAGGGAGGTCAGCCTGCGTACGCTCGCAGAGCGAGGGCCCCTAGCGGCGATCAATGAAGACGCGCTCTTTGGCGATCCACATGGCCGAGCGCGGAAAATCAATGAAGTGGGACTCGTCCTCGACCGCGATCTCCATGGCCCGCTTGGCTTCCGGGACGTTGGCCAGCGTGGCCAGGTCGGCCCGGTTGAACCAGGCTTCGGCATGGCCGGTGTAGGGCGGGGTGGTTGTCCCGCGGCTGGCCCGCAACGGGCCTTCCAGTTCGTCCGCGTAGTAGTGGACCTGGAAATAGCGCTGCATGCCCATGCCCTGGGCCACGCCGCGAATCACCGGGCCGTGGTTGGTACGCCAGTAGAGCTGGGCCTGTTCGAGGCTGAGATGCTCCGGATGGCGCAGACAAAAGAAAATTTTCACCAACGGGCTGGATTCCCGCGCTACTATTTCCTCCGGTATGGGGTTGACCTGCGGGTATTCGTAGTTGAACCACAATGGCGAATGGGCCAGATCGATGAAGCGCGCCTCATCCTCGACGAGCTCTTTTGCCGCGGCCCGGCCGTCCGCGTTCTCCAGGCCTGAGGTGAGCGCCTCGCGGTTGGGCCACCACACCTCCGCCACGCCGTCATAGGGCTCCTCCATGCCGCCCCGGGCTTCCGCAAGCTGGTCGTTAATGGGGTCGTCCAGGGTGTGTACCTGGACATAGCGCAGCATGTTCAGCGCGGTGGAACTCTTTGCCACCAGGGGGCCGTGGACGTTACGCCAGTACTCTTGGAATTCGGCCCGTGACATCTCCGGTTTACGACGCAGGACAAAGGTCAAGCGAATCATGGGATACCTCCTTTTTCTCGGTCAGGACAGCGGAGCGCCGAGGCTTCCCGTCTGATGGGCCATCCGGGCCGCCGGTGTCCAGCCGCCGTCATAGCGCGTCGAACCGGGGCCGTAAAGCGTTGGGCGCGTCCGACTCAACCCAGCAGGTCTTCATCCCGTCGGACGTATGGGTCACCCGCTGCCTGGATCTCGGCGTGATTATCGGGCCGGCCGTTACTCACCAGAATGGGCTGGTCGCCGGCGCTACCGAGATCGTTGGCAAGCACACGGGCGGTGACCGTATTCCGACTGGTATGACTCTGGTCTGTTCCGCCCGCTCCCTGCACGACAACGGCCGGCGACTTGCCGTTGAAGACATTCCGGGAAAGCGTCGCAACGACCTCATTGTCTGTGGTATCGACGTTGTCCAGGCCGGAGCCGCCGACCAGACGGACCGCGTGCGCTTTCCAGTCTGTAATCTCATTCCGGTCAATCACGACGCGACAGGTATTCTGCCGGGCCTCTCCCAGCGCCCCGTGGACGGCGATACCCACCGGACTGTTGGTGATGGTATTGCCCGAGAGCAGGGCGGTGAGCTGGCCGTGCTGGGGCACCTTGTCCGCCAGGGGAATGGCGGTCAGAATGTTGAGGCCAAACTGTTTGTTACCCCGGAGGGTGTTGTCCGCAACGGTCAGCGCCTGCCGGTTGGACGACGGGCCGAAAGAACACGAGAACAGCAGGCCGCCCCGTTCACAGTCTTCAATCGTATTGCGCAGGATCGTGGCATCAAAGGACACCGCATCCGGTTCGGGAAAGAAACAGATAAAAGCGAGACCGTCGGCAAAGCAGCGGCGCATGATATTGTCGGTAACGAAGAGATGGTTGCGCTGTCCGGCCCGGGCTTCGGCAAAAATATGATGCCCCTGGCGCGCACCCGTTCCGCGTGGCAGGGCGGGCTCGAAGCGTTCCAGTCCGTTGTCAGAGAATTCACAGTCTGTTATGACCGCTGCGGTCACGCCGCATAAGAAAATACCGTGATCGCCGTGTTTGCTGACCGTGCACGAACGAACCGTGACCGAGGCGGACGGAGGAACGCCAATCCCGTGTCCGCCGCCCTGGGTGACGGTCACGCCGCTCAGACTCGTCCCGTCTGTGAGGACGACGACCGACTGCTCCGGGCGGATAGGATGAAAGGAAGGGGAGAAGTGCCCTTCTCCGTCAATGATGCACTCCTCTCTGGTGGTGCCCTGAACCCGGACACCGGGTGGAACGGTTAGGGGCAAACGCTCTCCGGTCAGAGACGGGGAGTAACGTCCGGGCTCGACCAGGATGACATCGTCCGGCTGAGCCTGTTGGAGTGCTTCCGAGAGGGAGCGGGCATCGGCACCAGCAGCGTGAGGCGAGACAAAAATCGTCTTCATCGTTTTTCCTTACTATTGAGTCGCTATGAAAAAGATACTGAGGCGCCTGAAAAACCGGGGAGCAGAAAAAAGGCCCGGATGAAGCATCCGGGCCTAGGGCTCAAGACGACGGGGTTCCCACACTCCGGACGTCTCTGCGCATCCAGCAGCCTAGCGAACTCCACCCCCAGGGTCAATACCTGAGGATGGACAAAAGGCTCGGTTTGCGTCGAGTCGGGCCAGAGCTGTGGGTTGAATTTAGAACATTCTGTTATTTTGGGACCGCTATTTTTAGCAACACCATTTTAAGTTGACGAACTCCCTGTTCCAAAAGGACTTTTTTTTGAAAAAACTTTTCCAAAATACCATTTGGGCATTGACGCTTTTGTGTTGTTTTGGTAAAAAACCCTACCAGAAAGAGCTTTGCCTAGGGTTCACGGTCAGGAATGGGGTTCCCAACCAAGAATGGAAGTTGCTGCAGATGAGCGCGAGGAAGTTTACACGCTTCCCCAGCGGTTCTTTAACTTCCATGCTCCGGACATGGACGCTACTGTGAGGTAGGCAGGATCAACCCGGAAGTTGATCCACAGGCGAGCGAATTCAGACGAGAAAGGCCCTGTGAAGGGCCTTTCTATTTTCCAGGTAGCAACTTATGGCAATCGACCCAACCGAAAAGCTTCCCAAAATCAAGGTCTCCAGCGCCTATCCGGGCGAGTGGTATATCGTTGAGGTAGACGGCGGCGATAGTGGCCTACTCATGGAGTTGCGTCGTCCGGTGGGGGAGGAGGACTCAGATGCCTTCCACCTCACTGTTTCCACAACGGCGCGTCCATTCGATGTCAAAAGCGCACGTGACGGTGGAGAGGCGCACACCCACAAAGGCGTGCATACGACCCACTTAACCTTTACCAGCCCCCAGGCGGTCTGGCCGGATTTTGTCCGCTGTGTGCAAGCCCTTGCCAGCATCTTTGATACCCTGGCAACAACCCCGCTTGACCGCGAAAAGGTCCGCGAGAATCTGCTGAAGAAAAAATAGCGGGACCGAGCCGTCCGTCTCCGCCGTGCGACAAAGAGCAAGCGTGTCGAGCATTATCCATGCTCATTGGAGGACCCGTTCACTCTTTACTCGACCGCGTAGCCCTTTTGCGTACGGACCATGACGTCAGGCCGCGTGCTTTCCACGCGGACACTCCGGTACTGATTGCCGCTTCCCGATGACACATAGCCGAGACTGTACTGGAAGCGGAGTTCGCGCGAGATCGTCTGGGTCGCCGTATCAAGCACGGTTCTGCTGTTGACCACATCCCGGGTATTGAGCAGGAAGTGGCGTCCGCCGGTTTCATCACTCAGCCGTCTCAGCGTTCGTGAATCGACACGCTCATCATGCCCGCCAACGACAACGCCGAATGGACCGATGGTGAACCCGCTTCCACCCGGCGTGTAGCGATGGTGCGGATTGCCGATTCCAATCGTATAAATCAGTACGCCGGCACGTTGCGAGACGGCAATCGTTTGCGCGAGAGAAGACAGACTTGCGGTATCCATGCCGTCGGTCATCACAATCAGGGCTTTCTTGCGATGTTTGCCCTGCCGCATCCGTCGCAGGCCGGTGAGAATCGCGTCGTACAGGGAGGTTCCGCCCCGCGGACGGAGGAGGCCGATGCCCTGGGCCAGGAGCATCCGACTGTCCGTGAAGTCTTGCAGCACGAACGGCTGGGCGCTGAATCCGACCAGGAAACCCTCATCCTGCGGCTTAATCGAGTTGATAAACCGCTGCAGAGCGTGGCGTGCATGCCCAATCTTGTTCTGCATGCTGCCGCTCGAATCCACGATTAAGCCCAGGCTGACCGGTTCATTCTCGCCGGTATTGAAGTAGGTAATCTCCTGGCGCGTATCGCCTTCATACACCACAAAATCGTCCGTTTGCAGGCCGGGCACATAGCCGCCGTTCTGATCCGTCACGGTGACGGTCACGAGTTGCTTGGGCTGCGGTCGGAGGGGCTGGAGACGCGGCGGAAGACTCGCTTGCTGACGCGGCGGCAGGGCGGGACGTTGGGGCTGAACGGGGATTTCGAGGACCTGCTTGCCGGTGGGAGCCGGCCGTTGGGGGGCTGGAGTGAGGGTCCGCTGTTCCACGGGCGGTGGACGCTTGCCTTGCCAGCCTTCGGTTTGCAGCGTTTTTTCCTGGGTCAAAGCCTGGGCCGCACTCAGGAGGACAAGTCCTGCCCCACACACGAGGCTAACGAAAAGAGAAGTCCGGCTCATGATACGCCTGCTTGTCGTCTCTGTGTCTGACCTTAAACCCTTCTATGTACGGGAACAAGAGGGAATGGCGCACGGACTGACCAGCCCGCCGTGGGCCAGTCTCCTTGACCCGGGGAAAGCCAGCGCTTAAGACGATCCGACAGAATGGAGAGGGCCATGATTATCACGCACCACGGGATGACCCCCCAGATCGATTCCAGCGCCTATATCCAGCAGAGCGCCCAGATTATCGGCGATGTTCGGATCGGTCCGGAATCCAGCGTCTGGTTTAATGCGGTGGTCCGCGGTGATGTGTGCACGATCCGCATCGGGGCGCGGGTCAACATCCAGGACAATGTCACTGTTCATGTCTTTAGCGGCGGCATCCCAACCATTCTTGGGGACGGCGTGTCGGTCGCTCATAATGTCGTGGTCCACGCCTGCACTATTGGTGATTTTACTCTGGTCGGCATGGGCGCGATTGTCCTGGACGGGGCTGAAGTGGGCAAAGAGTGTCTGATTGGCGCCGGCGCGGTTGTCACCCCGCGAACGAAGGTCCCGGCCCATTCGCTGGTCCTTGGGAATCCGGGCAAGGTCGTGCGCTCGCTCACTCCCGAGGAAATTACATCGCTCCACCGCTCGGCGAATAATTACGTCAGGTTTTCCCGTGAGTATATTGAGCAAGGCATTGAATAACGGTCACATCATACAAGACATCTGCGCCGCGTCCTGATTACCGACTCAACGGCGGCGAGAACGCCGAATCGGTAAAAGTAGGAAGGCCCCGACAACAAAGCCGCCGATGTGCGCCCACCATGCCACCCCGCCGCCGAGGTTGACGCTCATAGTGGTCAGACCCTGCACGAGCTGCACCAGCAACCACAGCGCGAGAAAAATGACGGCCGGGACCGAGATGATCCGGAAGAAGAAAAAAATGGGAATGAGGGTCACGACGCGGGCACGGGGAAAAAGTACAAAATAGCCACCCATGACACCGGCAATCGCCCCGCTCGCACCCACAACAGGCAGGGGGGAGTCCGGTGCCGTCAGCGCGTGTAAATACGTCGCAGCCACGCCACAGCCGAGATAGTAGGCCAGATAACGTCCTTTCCCCAGGCGATCTTCAACATTGTCGCCAAAAATCCACAGCATCCACATATTGCCGAGCAGGTGCAACCAGCCGCCGTGAACAAACATGGCGCTGAACAGTGGGCCAAAGCGTGCCAGGAGACTCCACGGTTCGGTTTCGGAGAGAGAGAAGTAGCGGGCGGGCACAAAACCGTACACGGCGATAAATTGTCCCAGCCTTGTCCCCAGCCCAAGCTCATAGACAAAGACGAGAACGTTCAGACCGATACAGGTGAGGGTCACCAAGGGAAACGATTGGGCCGGGATCGTGTCGCGGAGCGGAATCATAACACTATCATTTCAGTCTACCGTGCGTGAGAACGAACGGAAAGGAAAGCCTCTCCCGGCGGGCAATGATGCTCCTGTGTCACTCCCCACTGCTCTCCTGCGTGAGAGGTGGTAAGGTAACGGCATGCCGGATGTGTCTGCTCTCACGCTGCTCCTGAGCCTGTGCTTTCTGGCCGTCAGTATTGGCCTCATTTATCTTGTGGGCAAGGTTTTTCTCGGGGGATTCCGGGCTTCCTTTGGCGGCCTGTTTGAACGGGCGGCCTTTCGTCGTCAGAGTCTGCGCTGTCAGCGCGGCGATGAACTCCTTGAACGAGGCGACCTGACCGGGGCGGCTCAGGCGTTTGGGGGCGCCTTTTTTTTCACGCCTGTTTGCCGAGATTCATCCCTGCTGACCGAAGTCGGCAAATACCATACCGGCTTACTCAACCGTCTGCTGACCGTTGCGGATGAACTGGACACCGGACGCCTCAGCCTACCCGCCTTGGCGGATACGGATCGTTTACTGGCCGAGCGCCTGGAAATCCAGCTTGACGCCTTCCGGGAACGGACCGGAGAGGCCCGCCCATTAGCTGACATCGACCCCCGGCTCAAAGAAAATGAGCGACAGCTTCGGATCGCCGTTGACCGCCTGCTGAGTGCCATTACCTCATCCGGTGAAGAGGGCGTCGTGTATCATTAAGGTCACGCAGCGTACGGTCTGTGTTGACAAACGCGTCGAGCCAACCGATGGTGGGCGGGGTCTGACAGCGCCGGTGTTCTGGGAGGGAGTATGTTCGACGTGAACGTGGTCCGCGCGGATTTTCCGGGAACGACACAACAGGTCTATCTGAATGCCGCCGGGATTGGGCTGCCGCCGAAGTCCGCAACCCAGGCCGTCCAACGTGCGGCGACCCTGCTCGCTCAGGGGCCGGCTGAGATGGGCTATCCGGCCTATTATCAGGCGCTCGGCAAACCGAGCGTTCAGGCCAGACAGGAAGCCGCTCGGCTGCTTGGGGCTCAGCCCACGGAAATCGCCTTTACCGACGATACCACCATGGGGCTGAATACCGCCCTGGCCGCCATTCCTTTTGCCCCCGGTGACAATATTGTGCTGTGCGACCTGGAATATCCGCAGGTTGCCATCAGTGCCGCCCACTCCCAGAAGCACCAGGCGGTTGAGGTCCGGGTTGCGCGTCATCGGGACGGCCTGATTGGTGTGGATGACTATGCCCGCTTGATAGACCAACGCACCCGCGCAATCGTGGTGAGTTCGGTACAATGGATCAACGGCCTGCGTATGGACCTGGCCGCGTTTTCACACCTGGTCGAAGAGCGGGGATGTTTTCTGGTGGTGGACGCCATTCAGCAGTTGGGCGCCCTGCCGCTCGATGTTTCAAAGCTGCGCGTCGATTTCCTGGCCGCGGGTGCCCAGAAATGGCTGAACGCGCCGTTTAATATCGGGCTTTTATACATTCGTTCAGGAGTCCAGGAGCAGGTCGAACCCGGCTTGGCGCACGGCCTGTTTGCGCTGGCCGAGCCGCCGGAAGGGTGGCTTCGCTATCTTGGCGACCCAGGGCTGACGCCCTTTATGTCCCTGCCCCTGGCCTCGGACGCCCGCCGGTTCGAGGTCCACGGCATGCCCAAAAATCTCGGGACCGCGGGCCTGGCCGAGTCGTTGGCCTATGTCAATCAACTCGACTCGGCCGCCGTCACCGAGCATATTCTGTCGTTGGGCGACTTTCTGATAGAGGAGCTGAGACGCCGCGACATCAAGGTCTGGACCCAAGAGGTGCACGCGCTGCGGTCGGGCATTGTCACCTGCGAGCCGTTTGCGGACGCGGACCGGGTCCATCAACTCAATCAGGCGCTGGAAGCCCGGCATATTTATCCGACCGTGCGCTACTGCTCCGGGGTCGGTGGGCTGCGGGTCTCGATTCATTACTATACCAGCCGGGACGACATTGACGCCTTGCTGGCCGCGCTGGACGAGATACTGAAGACGGACGACGTGGCCTGACCGGATGGATATTCGCGTCATATTCTTCGATGCCGCGGGCACGCTGCTCCGCGTCAACGGCTCGGTCGGAGAGACCTATGCCCGGCTGGCCCGTGAGCATGGCAAGATTGTGAGCGTCCAGGACCTGGAAGCCGGCTTTCGGCGCTGCTTTGCCACCGCGCCGCCCATGGCCTTTCCCGGTGCGGGGGCGGACCAGATTCCGCGGCTGGAGAAAGCCTGGTGGCACGACGTGGTCCAGCAGGTCTTTGCCCCGCTCGGTTCGTTCCCCGGTTTTGAAGCCTACTTTAACGCTCTGTACGATTTCTTTGCCGCACCGCAGGCGTGGCAACTCTATCCGGAAGCCCGACGGACGCTGGCGAACCTGCACTCGCGCGGGTATCGTCTCGGGGTGATTTCAAATTTCGACGCGCGCCTGTTTGGTGTGCTTGACGGTTTGGATATCGGCCACTTCTTCGACCCTATTGTTGCCTCGACGCGCGCCGGGGCGGCCAAGCCCGAGCCCGCCATCTTTCAGAAAGCACTCGCGGAGTGTGATCTCCAGCCGCAAGAAGCCCTGCATATCGGTGACAGCTATGAGCTGGATATTGTCGGGGCGCGGCAGGCCGGACTCACCCCGGTCCTGGTCGAGCGCTCCGGTCGCCAGCAGAGCACCGACGACTACCGCGTCGTCCGCCGTTTGGACGAGCTGCCGACGGTGCTTGAGTCCCTCTAGGGGCGCCCGCTCCTGAGCGGAAGCGTCTACTACAAGCCCGGCCCCGGCTCCGCTATAACAACCGCATATTCCCAAAAAGGAGGGCGAGTATGCCTGGACGCGAAGCCATACCAAAAGTTTCAAATTGGGGCCGGTGGGGAACGGATGATGAAAAGGGGACGGCCAATTTCATTACGCCGGAGGTGATTGTCGCCGCGGCCAGACTGGTCCGCAAAGGGCAGGTCTTCTGCTGCTGTATTCCGATTGACCAGAACGGGCCGGTCTTTCCTACCCGCACCCCGCCCCAGCGGTTTATGTCGATCCTCAACGTCCCGGTCAAGGAAGTCGGCTTGGCGGGCTCAGCCATTGCCAACGACGACTATATTACCATGTATCTGCAAGGCTCGACCCAATGGGACAGTCTGGCCCATGTGGGCTACGACGGTAAGTACTACAACGATGTGCCGGCCAGCGCCATCACCGCCCACGGCGGGGCGTCCAGGAACGACATCGGCAAGCTCTACCAGTCGTTCGTCACCCGAGGCGTGTTGCTCGACATGGTTCGCTACAAAGGCTGCGAAGCCGACGGGCATCTCCCGGCCGACTATCCGATTACGGTCGAAGACCTGGACGGCTGCTGTCAGGCGCAGAACGTCGAGGTCAAAAGCGGCGACGCGCTGTGTATCCGCACCGGTTGGGTGCCGTATTGGTATACGCTCGAAACACCGGAACAGAGGGAAGCATACTTCCACGCCCAGCCCGGCGTCTCGGTCTCAACCGCAGCATGGATCCACCAGAAGGAAATTGCCTGTATTGCCGTGGATAATATCGCTGTCGAGCGGCTGCCGTCCGAAGTGGATGACGAATTCATCCCTTTTCATCAGGTCGCCATCCGTGACATCGGTCTCTCGCTGGGTGAGATTTTTACGTTCGAAACCCTGGCAAAAGACTGCGCCGATGACGGCGTGTATGAATTCCTGTGGGTCGCCCCGCCGCTCAACATCCCTAACGCGGTCGGCAGCCCGCTGAACCCCTTGGCGGTGAAGTAACAAATAGAAAAGGAGCTAAAGTGGAAACACCAATTTCGTTTGGCCTCCTGAGCTTTCCTGTGCTTGGCAACTTATTCAATGCCGACTTTTCCCACCTCGCTCTTTGCAAAACCGAAAATATTTACAAAACCGAAAACAACATCAATATTGTCGTCCAAATCGGCGCGACGGCCTCAATGAAGGAAGGCGCAATCGGAACTAATCGGAAAAAATTCAAGGACATCCCTGCCGAAAACTATGATCCGGTTCCCCAAGCGCCAACTGACTCATCAATCCCCGCTCCTTGTGTTGTCCGTACCACAATGGTGTTCAACGATGCCCGTATTAGAGATTTTCGAGTTCTGAATCTCGGAGCAGTACCGCTTTTCGTGCTTAGTGACGACTCAATAGATATCAAACTGGCAAAATACTCTCTCGCTGTTCGGCGCAATGAGAAGACCGCCGAGTTCATTTCGAAGGGTAGGTGGAAGGTCCTGACAAAACGGCGTCGCTATAAGCGCGTCACCGAATTTTCTGACCAACCGATTCAAATCCCTTCACTTAGGGCAATTTCACAAGTGTGTGACTATGACGGGTCTCATTCAGCGACGCTGTACCGTGCGACGGTCGGTAAAGAAATGATAATCGCTGGTCAGAATTGCTTGTTCTCACGCAGTATTTTCGATGGTTTATTTCTTGTCGTGATTCGGAGCCACCGTGACAGAAACCCGGTCTATGTACGCGAAATCGCAATGGTCGCGATGCCAAAAGATTCTACAGGAGATGCGTGATGCCAAATACAGAGACGCAAAACACAGGGATAATAACTTTCTATCAGGGGGATAAAGATAAGCCCGGTGTTCAGTCCTATACCTTCCGTATTGAGATCGATAACCGCAAGATCAACGGCAAGGACGTCTCAATGCCTAAGAAGCTGGGCGACGGGAATTTCGGCATGGTCTTTGAGGCCCCTTCAACTACCCTAGGTGTCGGCACCTATGCGTTGAAGGTCCTCTATGAACATCAAGGAATCGCAAGAGGCGAGGAAAAGGAACGTATCCTCGAAGAACTCCAAATTGGGCTTGAACTACCTAAACGTCTTGCTGAGGTCGTGAACCATGAGAAACTAGAGGAGCACGATAAAAATTTTCCGAAGGAAGGGGATCGACAAAGTCGATGGTTAGCGCTGCCGAAGGCATATAGTACGAATTTCAATGATTTGGTCGGTCGCGAGGAGCTTGAGAAACAGGATGTCAAGTTCTCGGAATTTGCATATATCATGGAGAAGTTTGACAAGTCCTTGAAAGATTTGGTTGAAGAACCGATCGATAACGAGGAGGGCGGGTACGGTCGGCTGAAGCGTTCCACCCTTGAAGAGCGTGAACGTTCCGCGATTCCGATTCTGGACCAGATATCCCGCGGGCTACAGATATTGCATGCAGCGGCTCTGCGCCACCAGGATATCAAACCAGGAAATATCTATTTCAAAACGGAGGGCACCGATATCGTCTTCCGATTGGGAGATCTCGGCTTTCTCAAGCCACATGACCCAGCCCTTGCTGGTACTGTCGCCGCATCCATCGATGATACCATTGGCACAAAACACTATCGTTCGATCGAGCAAATCGATTTCAAAGATGTTGCCGAGTGCGACGTTAAGGTTAAATCTGACAAAAAAAGTGCCACACTTGTCACGAGAGATCCTAAATTTCTTGCAACAGTCATGCGAAAAGGCGATCTGGCATACTTCACCAAATCCAATTCTCGCAGACTAATGCGAATTGATGAGATCTGCAAATACCCCGACAAAGGTCGGGTCGAGATTAAAGTCTTGCATCAAGTTCCACCGAGTGGAAACAAAAAAGATGGAAACTCAGAGAATGACCCGCTTGTCGACGACACCAAAACGCAGGTGTCATTTTTTAAGAATCCTAGCGCCAAGACCGACCTGTTTGGGATAGCTGGCATTCTCTTCGACATTCTGACTGTTGGTGAATCACCGGAACGATTTTACGAATTGCTCAGAAGATATGATGTAGAGGACGTTAATATCGAAGACCATATCCTCAACCGCTACGCGACGTGGGAGGCGGGAACTCTTGAAGACGCTGGTATTGGCGCAATCTTCAGCAGAGTAAATCGAGGGATCGATCGGGGCCAGACGGTACGCAAGGAAGTTTTGGCCTTCCTACTAAAATGCATGATGTCGGATGCATCTGGTTCGTTTTATAAAAGGTTCGGCTTCGAGGAAGCTGAGCTTGATAGTGACAATCCGGACGACATTGACGCTCGTCTCAAAGCGGTCGGTGCTTGGGCGAAAGTCATTCAAAAACTCGATAACATAAAAAAGGCTATTGGAGCGAAGGATTATATTCGTCATGACACAAATGTGTTGACAAGATCGATCACCGATGAACCGAATAAAGTGCCTGAGCACGCTGATAGCATTCCACCTCCCGAGATGGGAGAAAATCTACAGGTTGGCCTGTCGACAGTACTGTCAGCCTATTTGAAGGGCGAACCCCCCAATCCAGAGACCGAGGGGCATACTCCGGGCACCCCAAATCATCATTCCCTTAATGGTTCTACGGATGAGGAGGATAAGCGGGCATTTCGGTGGCTAATGAGCGGCCTCCTGATTATGAAGATGGCCGACACTATTGAGACCGCTCTAGAATCTCCCCCTGGTTCCATGAGGTCGCTGTCGCCGGAACATGTTTCAGTAAAGAGCCACGGTATTGCAGCTAGGGTGCCAGTTGTTACCACCGAGGAACGTCAAATTATTAGCAGTTTGCGAGCGCGTGATCCGCTGCTCACACGTATTCGACCCTTCTCGAGCCGTTTCGAGCCGATCTGGTGGCGTTACGGAACGCGTCGCGTACGACTCAGCATAGCTTCTGATTCTCCACCTGCTGAATCAGCCACAAATGGTCAAGATTCAATGGTGGAAGCGAAATTTGACTTTTTTGATTTCTCTTTTGCGGCTAATTCCGTCGAGCCTGGTGATTTTATCCTGCCGACAGACGGTCCTGTCCCGACGGTGTTCCGCGTGAAGAAAGTTGGAAAGGATAACAACAGCCTGGAGCTACACATTTTTATTGATGACCTGGAAGATGAGAACCGACGCAAGGAACAGCTTGAATCGGCAAGACTCGTGGAGAACGCATATCTTATTAAAAACCCGAATGCTGTCGACTATTACGCTGGAATGCTCGCTATTTATCTTTATCACTTTCTGATTTCTGACGGTGTTGGACAGAATGCGGGGATCACTGATTTTCCTTCTAAGGTTTACGATTGCATCCGCAAATTCCCGCTTCGATTCAAAAAAATACCCTCTGACGGAACGAAAAAAGGACCTCCGTGGGAACAACTAAAAGGTCAAACGCTGAGACTTATAACGTGGCTTTCGCTTGGGGGCTTCGCGTTTGATAATGAGGGCGAGCCTATCAAGGAAGAGAACAAAAGGTGGACATCGGTTCATGAAGAGGTTCGGAACTGGTATGAAACACTGAATAAGCATGCACTCCAGGGTGGTAAGATTGATAACTGGGACCTGATCAGAAATACGCCGAGCTCTGCTTCGCGCCGAGGTGTCAAGGTGAAAAATTTCGGAGAGATATCGCCCGATGATTGGAAGGATATTTGTGGAACCTATATCGATAGCAGGAAAGGGGTAATCCGGCGGTATCTCTCGGTACTGTCTTATTTTGAACTGTAAGCTACTGTTTCTGTTGGGGGAAAAACCTCAAATTAGGACAGTACCTATCTCTCCTCCTAGACCTGGAGAAGGAAGATGTAGTCACGGCCACTGCTATCTCAACGTTCTTCGTATCTCTGCAATTGGTTCGATAGGTCGTGGTGTTGCCTGGGGGCCGCGACGGGAGTCTAACTCGTCTTCGCTCCTGGTAACTCTGGAACGCCAGGAACTCGGCGTCGCTTGGTCGACGAAATCATACTTGGGTAAGTGGAAGCTGAGGACATGAAGCGCGAATGAAAAAGAGGTCCGTCTGACCGGCCAAAGCCGTCCGGTCGGACGGTGGCTGCGGCCTATTTGACTACTGCCTACAGCCGCGCGATACACTCTTCTAGTGGCGGATGGGTGGTAAACAGGACTGCCCGGACAACAGGATGCCGCGCATCAGGCGGCTGGATTCCTGCCTCCGTAGGTAATAACGAAGGCGAGAATGACAATACTTATGCCGCTGGTCTCTTCAGACACTCGGCGGCTCGCCCCCATCGAACGGGAAACAAAAAGGACCGTCACACCGGGCTGCCCCCCCCACGATTATCTGAAAGCAACTCGTGGACTGGACCTATCCGGGCAGACCCCAGGAGGTTAAGGTTATGCGGGACATTTATGGAAGAGACGCGGATTATTGTCGCTATCGTGGCCGTAGGGGTGTCCTTGGATGGCTTGGTTTTGACCGGTCAACGAGCAACCCGCACCGAATTGGTGGCACTGCGAGAGCGGATGGCGCACTTGGAGGGCCTGTTAGAGGGCCTGCGCGAAGCCATCGCTGGCAGTCGGCCGACGGCCTAGAAGGTGTGAAGTCAGTATCTCTCCATTTCTCCTTCTGAACCCTGAGCGTCCCCCAATCAAAAAGGGCAGCCACAAGGGCTGCCCCTACACATGATCGTGAAGATCGAGTCCGTTACGCCATGCGCCCAGACATCGCCCGCAGCCGCGCGATGCGATCTTCCAACGGGGGATGGGTGGTAAACAGCCCTGCCATGGACCGCCCGGACAGCGGGTTGACGATAAAGAAGTGGGCCGTCTGAGGCGAGGCCTCCATGGGCATGCGCTCGGACGCGAAGCCGAGCTTTTCCAGAGCCGAAGCCAGGCCCTCGGGGTCGCCGCTCATCTGGGCGCCGCTCCGGTCCGCGGCGTATTCGCGCGTGCGAGAGATCGCCATCTGGATAATCGTAGCCGCCAGCGGCGCCAGGATGGCCATCAGAATGAGACCCAGCATCCCGCCGCCGCCTTCGTCGTCATCGCTGCGGCTGAACCCGCCAAAAATGGCGGCCCACTGGGCCATATTGGCAATCATCATGATAACCCCGGCCAGGGTCGCGGCAATGGAACTGATGAGAATGTCGCGGTTCTTCACATGGGCGAGTTCATGCGCCAGGACGCCGGTCAACTCACGCTCGTTCATTAAACGCAGAATGCCCTGGGTGACTGCCACGGCCGCGTTTTCGGGATTTCGGCCCGTGGCAAAGGCATTCGCCCCCTCGGAGGGGATAATATACAGCTTGGGCATGGGTAGCCCGGCCCGAACGGTCAGGGCGTGAACAATGCGGTAGAGCTGTGGAGCGTCGGCTTCCGAGACCTGATGAGCGCCGTACATTTTGAGGACGATCTTGTCCGAAAACCAATAGCTGCCAAAGTTCATGATGACGGCAAAGACAAAGGCAATGGTCAGTCCCTGAGCACCGCCGAAATACTGCCCGATCAGCATGATCAGGCCGGTCAGGGCCCCGAGTAAAAGCGTGGTGCGTAGCATGGTGGTCACCTCCTCCGCGCTCAACGCCAGTCGAGGTGAGCGCATAAGTATACGCTAAGTCTGCCCGGGGGTGATGTCAATTCCACGCCCCTGCTAACCGACGAAACGGCTGAGCAGGAGGCCGACCATCAGCAGGGCGCCGTATTCGAGGTGCAGCTTTGCCGTCTGCTCGTCAATGCCGAGCAGTTCGTCTTCTTGAAACACGCGCCGCACCGCAGGAATCGCCAGCCGAATGGACAGAAACGTCAGCACAATCGACCACGGGGCATAGCCGGAAAGGATGAGGAGCCCGGTCAGGATGAACGCGCCATAGATCAGAGCCGCGAGTTCCCAGTTGGCCGCTCGACGCCCCACCAGCGTCGCCAGCGTATTTTTGCCGTGGGAGGTGTCGGCCTCAATGTCTCGGATATTATTGGCCTGCAAGATAGCGGCAACCAGACAGCCGACCGGCAGCGAGATCAGCACCGGAGCCAGGGCAAACATTTCACGCTGGACGTAATAGGCCCCGATAATAATCACCGTTCCCATGAAGACAAAAACGGTTGCCTCCCCCAGCGCAATATAGGCGAGTGACAGCGGCCTGGCCGTATAAAAATACCCGGCCAGCACGCTGGCCACGCCCAGGGCGAGAATGGGCCAGCCACACAGCCCGACCAGCACCAGACCAAAGACACTGCCAATGACAAAGGCAATAATCCCGCCCCAATACATTTCAGTGGGCGAGAGCAATTGGCGCGGCAGAACCTGGCTCCCGCTCTGGGAGGCCAGCGTATCCACGCCGCTTTGATGGTCGTAATAGTCGTTGACCATATTGGTCCCGATATGAATGCAGAGCGCGCCACCCAGCGCTATAAAAAAGCGTCCCCAGAAAAAGGGGCCGTCCAGGGCACCCAAGACCGACCCGATCACCACGGGCGTCACGGAAGCGGTGAACGAAAAGGGACGACAGGCCTCAATCCAGACTTTGATGCGGCTGGGGGCCGGACCGCTCGGCAGGGCGTGCTCCATAGGTCGGTCTCCTTTCGTCCGCATTATGGACCAGCCGCAGGGAAACAGTAAAGGGGAAAAACGCGGCGCGGGCGTGGCCTCTCTTGCCTTCAACGGGCCAAACACGCTACACCCTCTGCGAGCGCGGCAGGCGTAAGGAGGCTCCATGGCAGAGGACAGCCCACCACTTGGCCGGCTGGATCACGTCGGCATTGCGGTGCGCAGCATCGAACAGGCCCGGACGTTTTTTGAGGGGATACTCGGGGCCAAGTTCGTGTTTGAACGCGTTGAGCGCAGCGGCACCTTTCGCTTTATGGTTTTTGATCTTCAGGGCTTCACGATCGAACTCTTGGAGCCGATCGATCCGGACGGCTTTCTTGCCAAATTCATCGAAAAGCGGGGCGAGGGCGTGCATCATATCACGCTCCAGACCCCGGACCTCAAAGAAAAAGTCTCGTTTCTGGAAGGCAAGGGGGTGCGCGTAGTTGATAAGCATCTGGACGAGTCGGATTTTCGTGACGCCTTTATCTCGCCGAAAAGCGCATGCGGCGTGCTGTTTCAGCTCAGCGACACCAAGCCACCGCTCGATACCGAGCCGTATTGGGAAAAAGAGTAGACGTGTCCCCCGATAGATACCAGTTGTTGACACGTTCACTCGTTCAGGGAAAAGAATAGCTCCGGCCCCGGTTATGAACGTCAAACGCGCCTTGATTCTGACGCCCCTGATACTGATTGCGCTCCTGTTGCAGTCGTACTTCTGGGTACCGAGCTATGAAAAACAGTCCGTGGGTAATCCCGCCCGGCTGCGCACGTATATCGAGGGGTCTATCGCCGACGCCAAAATTCTGAATCCCATTCTGAACGCGGATGGGGCGAGCAGCCGCATTACGGGTTTCATCTTCGACGGTCTGCTCGATATGGATGAAAACCTGAACCTGCGCGGTCGGCTGGCAACGGACTGGTCGATCACCGAAAAAGCCTACCTGCTTGCCCGGCCCGAGATGACCCTGCCGGACGGGGGTCCTGCGACTGGGGAGCGGCTGGTCGAGGTCCTCTCCCGGGCGCGGGCGAACGGCAGCCTGTCCGAACTGGACGACATACTCCTCTCTCTCCAGCTCCTGCCTGCCGAGGAAAAAAACGAGATGCTCACGATCGTGGAACCCGACGAGCAGGGCAATCCGTCTCCAACCCCGGTTGAGGTGACGATTCGGACTCCGCAGCGGATCGAGTTCACCCTCAGCAGGGTGGACCAGGATTTCTTTACGCGCCTGACTCCGCTCCTGGGTGCAGCCTATTTTCAGGATTTCCCCTACGCCGACTACATCACGATTGCCGATGCAGCCCTCCGCGAGAAAGTGCAGCCGCAGTTTCCGGCATTATTATCCGTGGCAGAGCATAACCCGATTATCCTGTTTCATTTGCGACAGGATGCCCGCTTTCATGATGGCCATCCGTTCGACGCCGGCGATGTCAAATTCACGTATGAAGCCATCATGAACCCGCGCAATATCTCGCCCCGGACCTCGGACTATGAGCCGATTAAACGGATTGATATTCTCGATCCGCATACGGTCCAAGTCACCTATAAGCGGCTGTATTCGCCGGCCATTAACGCCTGGATGATGGGGATTCTGCCCGAGCATCTGCTGAATGAGGCGGCAATGGAAAAAGAAATGGCCGAGCGCGGGCTGTCGGACGCGGCGCGGGCCAGCTTTGGGATGCGCGACAGCCAGTTTAACCGTCAGCCGCTCGGGACCGGTCCATTCCGGTTTGTCGAGTGGCAGGGGGATGAGTTTATCCATCTCGTTCGTAACGAAGAGTACTGGGAGCGTGCCCCCGAGTATGAACGCTATTATTTCCGCGTCATCCCTGAGTTGCTGACCCAAGAGGTTGAATTCAAGAGTGGTGCCATCGACGCCTACGGCGTGCAGCCGCACCAGGTGGCTCGATACAAACAGGAGGAGGCGTATCAGTCGTTTTCCAGCCTGGGCTTTGGCTATTCCTATATCGGCTATAATCATCGCAATCCCTTATTTGCCGATAAGCGGGTGCGGCGCGCCCTGGGCATGGCCCTCAACGTCGATGAGATCATTACCTATCTGCTGTACGGGGAAGGTGAGCAGATCACCGGGCCCTACCCGCGTCAGACCGAGTGGTATAACCCGACGATTCCTCCCATCCCGTATGACCCGGAGGGCGCACAACGCCTGCTTGAAGAAGTGGGCTGGCAGCGCAATAGCGAGGGCTGGCTGGAGAAAGACGGGCAGGTATTTGAATTCAATCTCATCACCAATAACGGCAACCTGATCCGGGCCAATATCATGACCATCGCTCAGGACGCCTGGAAAAATATCGGGGTCAAATGCAATACCCAGGTCTTTGAGTGGGCGGTTTTCCTCAAGGACTTCGTCAATACCGGCTCGTTTGACGCGGTGGTCCTGGGCTGGAGCATGGGCATCGATCCCGACCTGTATCAAATTTTTCACTCCAGTCAGGCCGGACCCCAGCAGTTGAATTTTGTCGGCTATACCAGCCCGGAGGCCGACGCGCTGATCGTCCGTATCCGCCAGGAGTATGACCTTGACCAACAGCGTGCCCTGGCCCATCGCCTGCACCAGGTGATTGCCGACGACCAACCCTACACCTTTCTGTACGTCGGGCTGGCAACTCGCGTCCTGGACAAAAAAATTGTCCTGGTCGAAAGAGAGGCCAGCGGCCGCGAACGCTATGAAAAAATCTACCCCACCAAGAGCGGCAGCATTGCCTTTTATTTCAACAAGTGGCGCAAGCTCGAATTCACGCCCGACTTTTAGGATAGGCAGCTCATGTGGGTTTTTCTCCTTCGTGCCATTCTCCAGCGGCTGGTTCTCTTAGTCGTGATTTCGATGATCGCCTTCTCGATTGTCCATCTCGCCCCCGGTGAACCCAGCGAGGTCGACCCCGCCAACCCGCGTATGAAGCCCGAGGACATTGCGCGTATTCGCGCCGCCTTTCATCTGGATGAACCCCTGTCCGTGCAGTACGTCTACTGGCTGCGCGACCTGGCGACCGGCGAGCTGAAATCGTTTAAGGACAGCCAGCCGGTGCTGCCAAAAATCTGGCGCCGGTTTCTCAACTCTCTGCCGCTCTTCATCTGCGCCACGCTGATTGTGTGGAGCCTGTCCTTTCCAACCGGCATTCAGGCCGCCATCCAGCGCGGCTCTCCATTTGATCGCACCACGACCTTTGTGGCCTACGCCTTCATATCCATCCCCGGCTTCTTTCTGTCCTACTTGGCCATTCAATGGGTCGTAGACCTCTTCAACGTCCCCATCATCGGCATGCGCACCTTTGGTATGGAAAACGCGCAGCCGGCCTTTCGCTGGATGGACCGGCTGTGGCATCTGGTCGTGCCATCCGTGATGTCGGCGATTGCCGGCATCGCCATTCTGTCCCGTTACGTCCGCTCTCAGATGCTCGAAGTGGTGCGCCAGGACTATGTCCGCACCGCGCGGGCCAAAGGGTTACCCGAAGAGAGCGTGATCTACCGCCACGCCTTACGCAACGCCTTACTGCCGTTTGTGACGATGTTCGGCTTTTTGTTGCCGGGCCTGATCGGCGGCTCGGTGATCTTTGAGCAGATCTTTGCCTGGCCGGGCCTCGGGCGGCTGGGCTATGAGGCGATTCTCGCCCGGGATTTTCCCGTTATCCTGACGATTAACTTTATTGCCGCCACGCTGACGCTGGCCGGCACCCTCGTCTCGGACATCCTCTACGCTGTTGTTGATCCCCGTATTCGGTTGCAATAGCCATGGCTGAACTGACTCATCACGTTGCGCTTGAAGGGGAGGCGGAGCTGCCGACGCCCGAAACTCCGCTACAGGAAGCCTGGCGCATCTTCCAGAAAGATCGGCTCGCCCTCAGCGGCTTGATCGTGCTTGTCCTGCTGGTCGCGATGGCCGCTGCCGGGAAAGTGTTGACCGAGTGGGTGGTTGTTTTCGACCCGGCCACCGTTCGCCTGCCGGACAAATTCCTGCCGCCCTTTTCTGCGGTCTCCCAGGCACTCATCCCGGCCGCCCACCACCCGCTCGGAGGGGTCTATCTGCTCGGGACGGATGAACTGGGCAGGGACGTGTTTGCGCGCATGTTGCAGGGTTCGTTTGTGTCCCTATCGATCGGCTTTATTGCGGTCGGCATCTCGGTCACGATCGGCATTATTCTCGGCGGCCTGTCCGGCTTCTACGGGAACGTCAAGCTCGGCCTGATCTCGGTCGATACGCTCATCATGCGCTTCACCGACATCATGCTGTGCTTTCCGACATTTTTTCTGATTCTGACCGTTGTCGCCCTCCTTCCACCGAGCATTTACAACATCATGATTGTGATTGGTCTGACCAGTTGGATGGCGACGGCGCGTTTTGTGCGGGCCGAGTTTTTGGCTCTGCGGGAACAAGACTTTGTGGTGGCCGCCCAGGCGCTGGGCTTACCCGAGGGTCGGATCATCTTTCGGCATATGGTCCCGAACGCTATCGCCCCGGTCCTGGTCTCGGCCACCATCGGGGTGGCCGGCGCTATTCTGACCGAGTCGGGTCTCAGCTTTCTCGGGTTTGGGGTGCAGCCGCCGTATGCGACCTGGGGCAATATCCTGGCCAGCGGCCGAGGGTTTATTTTTGATGCGCCGTGGTTGTTCTTTATTCCCGGTCTCGCCATTTTTGTCGTGGTCCTGGCGTTTAATCTGGTCGGCGAAGGACTGCGCGAGGCCCTCAACCCGCGCCTGCGGAACCGCTGAACGGTATGGCCCAGCCACTTCTCACTATTTCCGATCTGCACGTCTCCTTCTTCACCGAGCAAGGCGAAGTCAAAGCGGTCCGGGGCATCGATCTTGAGATCCAGCCGGGCCAGACTCTGGCGCTCGTCGGTGAGTCGGGCTGTGGCAAATCGGCTACGGCCCTGTCGATTATGCGCCTGATCGAATCTCCGGGGCGTATCGTCAGCGGCTCCCTGGTATACAATGGCCGCGATCTGGTGCAGCTATCCGAGGTGGAACTGCGCTCCATTCGGGGAAAGTCCATCGGTATGATCTTCCAGGAGCCGATGACTTCGCTGAATCCGGTTTTCACCATTGGTCATCAGATCGGCGAAGTGTTTCGACTCCATCAGGGGCTGTCAGTGCGCGAGGCCAACCAGGAGGCCGGACGCTTACTGGAAACCGTCGGGATTCCCTCTCCGCGGCAACGGCTCGAACACTATCCGCACGAGCTGTCCGGCGGAATGAAACAGCGGGTGATGATCGCCATGGCGCTGGCCTGTCGTCCGGACCTGCTCATTGCCGACGAACCGACCACCGCCCTGGATGTCACGGTTCAGGCGCAGATTCTCGATTTGCTCACCCGGCTTCAGGACGAGATGGGCATGGCGATTCTGCTGATTACGCACAACCTCGGGGTGGTGGCGCAGTTCGCCCAGGATGTGGCGGTCATGTACGCGGGAAAAATTATCGAACGTGCCCAGGTTCGTCCGCTGTTTCACAACCCGCTGCACCCCTACACTCAGGCGTTGCTGCACGCCGTGCCGCGCCGGGGGCACCGCTCCGAACGTCTGGCCGCGATCACAGGGAGTGTGCCGTCGCCGTTACAGTATCCGCCGGGCTGTGCCTTTGCCGCCCGTTGTCCGGCAAGGCTCGATGACTGTCCGACCAGACAACCGACGCTGATGACAGTTGAGCCTAGTCATGAAGCGTCGTGCTGGCTGCATGAGGGAGTAGAGGGTAGGGACTAGGGGTTGGGGAGCCGGAGTTAGGGGCTAGGGATTAGGGGAACGGAAAGAGATTTATGGAAACTGATCGCGCTACTCACGCGCCACCTATTCAGACCCAACTTCCCCTCGTGGAACTCCGTCATCTCAAGAAATACTTTCCGGTCCGCAGTGGAGTCTTCTCGCGCGTCTCGGCCTGGGTCAAGGCGGTGGATGAGGTATCGTTTACTATTCATCCCCGAGAGACGTTCGGCCTGGTCGGCGAGTCGGGCTGTGGCAAAACGACAGTCGGCCGGACGCTTCTGCGGCTTATCGAACCCACCGGTGGCGAGGTGTTTTTCCAGGGCCAGGACTTCTGCCAGTTTTCTGCTGCGCAGGTGCGTCAGGCCCGGCAGCAGATGCAGATGATCTTCCAGGATCCATATAGCTCGCTGAATCCACGTATGACGATTGGGGCGATTGTCGGCGAGGCGCTCAAGGTGCACGGTCTGGCGCGGGGCGAGGCGTTGGACCGCCAAGTCGGCGCGCTGTTGGAGCGGGTCGGCCTGGCAGCAACGTATCGGTCTCGTTATCCGCACGAATTTTCGGGCGGACAGCGGCAGCGCATCGGCATTGCACGCGCGTTGGCCCTGGAGCCGCAGTTTATCGTGTGTGACGAGCCGGTCTCGGCGCTGGACGTTTCCATTCAGGCCCAGATTCTGAACCTGCTCCAGGACCTGCAAAACGATCTGGGACTCTCGTATTTATTTATCTCGCACGACCTGAATGTGGTCGAATATATCGCCGACCGGGTGGCCGTGATGTACCTCGGCAAGCTGGTTGAGGTCGCTCCGGTCGACGAACTCTTTCGCAACCCCCGGCACCCGTACACTCTGGCGCTCATGTCGGCCAATCCCGTCCCCGACCCGACGGTCCAGACCCAGCGGACCGTCCTGACAGGCGATGTGCCTTCTCCCCTGAATCCCCCGTCAGGCTGCGCGTTTCATACCCGCTGTCCTCAGGCCATGGAGCGCTGCAAGACCACCCCACCGCCACTCGTCCGTAGCGGGCAGGGAACGGCTGAGCATAGCGTCTGGTGCCATTTATACGGGGAGGGAGCGGCCGAGTAGAGTCGCTTTCGGCGGTTCCTTCTGGGTCGGAGTGGGTTGGAGCGGCTACTTGCCTTTTTTCTCCCCCTCCTCGTCGGTGTCTTTCTTGCGGCTGGAAATGACCTCATCAATGACGCCGTAATCCAGGGCCTGCTTGGAGGTCATGAACATGTCCCGGTCCGTATCCTTTTCAATTTTTTTCATGGTCTGACCGGTATGCTTCATCAGAATGTTGTTGAGCTCTTCCCGTATGCGCAGCACTTCTCTGGCGTGGATGTCGATATCGGCCGCCTGACCCTGCACGCCGCCGAGCGGTTGATGCAACATGATCCGGGAATGCGGCAGGGCAAACCGTTTCCCCGGTGCCCCGGCGGTCAGAAGCACCGCGCCCATACTGGCCGCCTGGCCGACACACATGGTCGACACGTCGGGGGTGACGTACTGCATGGTGTCGTAGATCGCCAGCCCGGCGGTCACCGAGCCGCCCGGCGAGTTCACATACAGGTGAATATCCTGCTCGGGGTCCTCAGATTCGAGGAAAAGGAGTTGGGCGGCGATCACATCGGCCACCGCATCGTTGACCTCGGAGCCAAGAAAAATAATCCGGTCTTTCAGCAAGCGGGAATAAATATCATAGGTCCGTTCACCCCGACCGGTCTGCTCGATCACGTATGGTACATAGTTCATAATAGACGCATCCTCATTTTGTGTTAGTGTCAGCGCGCGTTCGTTTAACCTGCCCACTCATTAGTACGCACATAACGAATTGCTGCAAGGGCGGCTGTGGCGCCATCTCCGGCCGCGGACACGAGTTGCCGTGAGGAATCGCTGCGGACATCGCCGGCAGCCAGGACGCCGGGCGTTGCCGTCCGCATCCAGAGGTCGGTCACAATCTGCCCCTGCGCATTGAGCGGAACCAGGTCTCCCAGAAATTGCGTATTGGCCGTTAGGCCAATGTAAAGAAAGACGCCAGCGACATCCAGCGTGGATGGTACCCCCTGGGTGACATCTTCAAGCTGTATCCGTTCGACACCGGTGTCGCCTTCGATCGCCCGCACAACGCTGTTCCAGCAAAAGGAGAGTTTGTCGTTTGCCTGCGCCCGTTCCTGCAAAAGCTGACAGGCGCGCAACGTAGCGCGCCGATGAATGACCGTGACGTGCGAGGCGTATTGGGTGAGATGGAGTCCTTCATCAATCGCGGCGTCACCTCCGCCCACCACAGCCACCGGCTGGTCCATAAAAAATGCGCCGTCACAGGCCGCACAGTGCGAGACGCCTTTACCGACAAATTCTTCTTCACCCGGAATGTCGAGCGTTGAAAAACTCGATCCGGTGGCGATGATCAGCGCTTTGGTGTGCAAGGTCCCGCTGTCCGTTTGCAGCACGAAGACCTCGCCGTCCCGCCGGACGGCGCTGACCTCCGTCAGTTGCATCTCAAGCCCGAGGCTGGTGGTCTGCTGTTGCAGCAGCGGCCCCAGGGTATAGCCGGCGACGCCATCCGGAAATCCCGGATAGTTCTCGATATGCTCACAATTAAGCACCTGTCCGCCGGCAGAAAAACGTTCGAGCAGAAGCGCCCGACAGCGGTCACGCGCCGCATACAGGCCGGCCGTGAAGCCGGCGGCACCGCCGCCAATGATAATGATGTCGTAGGGCTGTGGCATGGGTATGTCCTCAAGTGTCGCAGTCAAAAAAGTGACGGCTATCATAGCTGAGCGTTTGGCGTTCAGCTATCTACTGAATATAAAGAGCAGCAGACGGAGGGCGAAGAGTACTGTCAAACAAAGGGGAAACAGGTATGAACTGGAGAGAGCGCATTCACGTTGATCCCAAGGTTTGTCACGGAAGAGCCTGTATCAAAGGGACGCGTGTCATGGTTGCTGTGGTGTTGGACAACCTCGCTGCGGGAGAAGATCCCGTCGATATTATGCGAGGCTATCACGTCGAACGTGAGGACATTGAAGCAGCTATACGATATGCCGCCGAATTAGCGCATGAGCGGGTTATTCCTTTGGCGACAGGGTCTGCATACCAGCATAACACCACGGGATGTCAGACATAGAGTCTCAGTGCCCGTATCTATAAAATTACACAGGCTCTGGGATTGTCCGTCTCTCACAAATTTGCCATATGGAGGGGTATGTCTGGTGTACTGTTCTGGGACCGGTTTCGACGCGCGATGGCGCACGCCTTTGCCACCGGCCCGGCAGCCCCACTACTCTCCCCGCAGGACCTTCAGCTCCTGCAAAAAGTGGCCGACGCCATTGTGAGCCGGAGACTTGAGACGCCGGCGGTCCTCTTACTCGAATCCAGCGAACCGCTCAATTTCCTGAGTAGCCAAATCGTTCACGGGCTGCGACCTTTTCTTGATCTGGTGTGCGCACCGGCGGAAACGGAACGCTTGGCCGGCATACTGGAGCGGAGAGATGCCGTATCCCAGCTCGTTGGGCTCATTCATGAGCGATCGACCCCTCCACGTTCAACCGGGAAATCCGCCCCTCTGAAGACCGGGATTTCATCCTGACACGGTAGAATATTCCGGCCAGCATGGGCATCTTGTGCAACACGCCTGACCCGTCTACTGGATACCGGTACCGAAGCAATCGCCCCGGTTCGTTTTTACTCCTTGGGCTCGTACTCGTCCTTTTATTGGAGGTACGGGTACTGGCCGCCGATCCTCTCCTGACGGGTGAAGCCTTTGATATGCCGGGAGATGGCGGTGGCAGCATCGGCCTGCGCTGGCAAGGACATTTTGGAGAGACGGGGGAAGCCCATTACCAGATTGTGCTCAGCGACCGGGAGCGGGGCGCATTTCAGCCGGTCGCAACGATTCCGGCCGATACCCACTACGAAAAAGACCGTGCAGCTCCGTGGTGGATGATCAGCACCCCGCAACCGCAGACGCATTTCTTTCGGGTCAGCACGGTCGCCGATAGCCCGCTGCTGGATGGGACGCGCTACTTCGTGAAAATTCGCGTGCTCATTGGAGATGAGCAATTCGAGAGTCCGGTGTTCTCCGCCGTGCCTCAGCCGAACTGGTTTCAATGGGCCAAGCTCAACAATTTTCTCTTCATGCTCGCGTTCAGCGTGGGCGTACTGCTCTCGATTCGCTCGGTACGGACGAAATCCACGTTCTTTCTGCGCCGTATTCCCGGCATTGATGCAATTGAAGAGGCGATTGGTCGGGCGGCGGAAACGGACCGCCCGATTCTCTACCTGACCGGCAGTGGCGAGTTAACCGGCCGCGGCGACGCGTCCAATATGTCGACGATTGCGGCCACCGTTCTGCTGGGCGAGGTGGCGAAGCGGTCGGCCGTGTCCGGAACCGCCATCACTGTCCCGCACCGCTCGCCCATTGTCATGGCTATTGCCCAGGACATGGTCAAAGACGCCTATCGGGCGGCTGGTCGGCCGGACGCCTATTCGGACGAGAGCAATTTCTTTATTGCCGCCGACCAGTTTGCGTATACCGCGGCGGTTGACGGCATCATGCTGCGCGAGCGGCCCGCAGCAAATTTTTTCATTGGCTATTACTACGCGGAATCACTGCTGTTAGCCGAGACCGGTGCCGCAACCGGCGCGATGCAGATTGCCGGGACGGATGCCGAGCACCAGTTGCCGTTTTTTGTTGCGACCTGTGATTACACCCTGATTGGTGAGGAACTGTACGCCGCCAGCGCGTATCTCTCGCGCGACCCCGCGCTGGTCGGCACGCTCCGCGGCCAGGATTTGGGGAAAGGCTTCTTGCTCGTCGGTCTGCTGATGGGAACCGGACTGCTCACCCTCGGCGAGGTGACTGGCATGACCATCTGGGAGACGGCCGTGCAGATATTCCACGATTTTCGCTAGGCAGGGATGGGAGGAATATGCGTTTCTGGCAACAAACCCTGCCCCTCCTGATGACGTTCGTGTTCGGGCTGGCGCTGGTTCTGCAATACTATGTGCCTCATCCGACCTCGGAGAATTTTCTGCAGGAGATTTCGCTCTGGAGTCAAATTATTGCCGGGTTCGCTATCGTGCTTGGCGTTGGCAGCTTATTGTCTGCCCATTATCAGAAAATCGCGCGCCAGGAAGCGGGCTGGGGCTATAGTGCCGTGCTGTTCGTGTCAATGTTGACCGTATTCGGGGCCGGGCTGTGGGCTGAGGGAAAGGCCGAGGGGACGTTCTTCGGCTGGCTGTACGACTATGTCCTGGTTGCGCTTCAGGGAACGATGTTCTCGCTGCTGGCTTTTTTTGTTGCGTCCGCAGCCTACCGGGCCTTTCGGGCGCGCACGCTTGAGGCGACGATTCTGCTCAGCGCGGCAGTCCTGGTGATGGCGGGTCGGGTGCCCCTGGGTGAGTCGCTGCTGCCCGGGGTCGGCGCGCTTGCCGACTGGATTATGACTGTGCCGAACACGGCAGCGCAGCGCGGGATTTTGATTGGGGTCAGTTTGGGAGCCATTGCCACCTCGATCAAAATCATTTTCGGTATCGAGCGCGCCTATCTGGGCGGAGGCGACGGTGCGTAAGTTTGCCGCTCGTCTGTTGCAATTGGACCGGCGTTTCATCTTTGTGCTGATGAGCGTGGTGACGGTGCTGCCGCTGCTCTACCCGCTGGGCTTGCCCGTTCGTATTTCGCCGGAAACGCGGCAGCTCTACGATACGCTGGAGCGCCTGCCCGAGCGCTCGGTGGTGCTCGTGTCGCTGGACTACGACCCTGCCTCAAAGCCCGAACTCTACCCCATGACCGTTTCTCTCTTACACCACGCTTTTGCCAGAAACCTGCGGGTCGTGGCCCTGACCCTGTGGCCGGCGGGCACGAGTATGGCGGAGTCCGCGATTGCGCACGGGGCTGCAGAGGCCGGAAAAACAGACGGGACGGACTATGTCTTCCTCGGTTACGGACCTGGGGAAGCCAATGCCATTATCAGTCTGGGGCAGAGTCTGACCACCGCCTTTCCGACCGACTACGCGGGCCGAAAAACCGAGACGCTGCCCGTGCTCGCAGGGGTCCGCAGCTTACGCGATGTTGACTACGCCATCAGCCTCAGCGCCGGCTTTCCCGGCCTCGACACCTGGTATGTCTACGGCAAGGAGAAATATGGTTTTGAACTGGGCGGTGGCTGTACCGCGGTCAGCGCGCCCAAGTTTTATCCCTTACTGCAAACCGGCCAAATCAACGGCCTGCTCGGCGGACTTCGTGGTGCGGCCGAATATGAGACCCTCCTCAATCAGACCGGCAAAGCGACCGCGGGCATGGATGCGCAGTCAGCCACCCATTTTCTGATTATCGGTCTGATCATTGTCTGCAACCTCTGCTACCTGCTGAGCGGGAGAAAAGAGTAAACGTGTTCTCCACTAGACGTGCAGACGCCGGACACGTTGACTCTTTGGGGCGCGTATGAGTCCTGAGACACTGGGTGGTGCCTGGGTAGCCACGGGTTTAAGCCTGTGTATCTATTCGTTTCTGTACCGGGATAATCCGTTTTTTAAGCTGGCTGAGCACATCTTTGTCGGTGCGTCGGTCGGTTATCTGCTGGTGATTACCTATCATGAGGTCATGCTCAAGAAGCTCGCCGTGCCGCTTATCGGGCAGCACGAATGGCGCCTGGTCATCCCCCTCGTTTTTGGCCTATTGATGTTAGCGCGGTTTATGCCCCGTCTCGCCTGGACCAGTCGTCTGGCGTTTGCCTTTATTCTCGGCGTGAGTTCAGGGGTCGCGATTCCACGCCTGTTATCCTCGTTCGTGCTGCAGCAGGTCCAAGGAACCCTGAAGCCCCTCGTTGCGGTCGGTCCCACAGGCGTCAGCTTCGGCCTGGCCGAACTGAACACCGTTCTTATCCTGATTGGCGTTGTCAGCGTTCTGGTCTATTTTTTCTTTTCGATTGAACATAGGGGGGGCGTGCGGCGCGTGGCCCGCCTTGGGATGTATTTTCTCATGATCTCCTTTGGCGCAGCCTTCGGCTATACCGTCATGGCGCGGATGTCGCTGCTCATCGGTCGATTTGACGAGTTGGTTCTATATGCAACACCGGAGTATGGCCACGCAACGGTCTGGCTGCTCGGTCTCATAACGGGCGGGCTGGTATGGTGGCAGCGACGGGCTCGCCAGGCGCAGACCCAGGTGCCACCCGACGGTGCGGAATAGACAGACCAGCGGGCCCGCGCGGGCTCGCCGTAGGCGAGAATTATTCCTCGGCTTCTTCGGACTGGTCCGGTGCCTGCGCTCTTTCAGCCAGAGCAATGACCTCGCTCGTCGCGCCGACCTCGGGCGTCTGGAGACGGGTGCCTTTGATACGGGCCGCCTTACCGGAGCGTTGACGCAGGTAGTATAGCTTGGCCCGCCGGACCCTTCCCCGAGCGATGACTTCGATCTTCTCAATACGTGGAGAGTGCAAGGGAAAAATACGCTCGACCCCAACCCCGTAGGACACTTTCCGAACCGTAAAGGTCGCCCGGTTGCCCTTGCCGTTCGAGCGGCAGATGACCGCTCCCTCAAAGACCTGAACCCGCTCTTTGTCACCCTCAATAATCTTGGCATGGACGCGAACGGTATCGCCGGCCTTAAAATCCGGAATATCAGTCTTCTGCTGTTTGGCCTCAATAGCGGCAAGTAGGTTGCTCATGATGCTGTTCTCCTCCGCGCTCTTTTCGTGCACTGTGCGGCAGGTGGGACAAACGACAAAGCTATGTCTCACCTGAGACAGAGAGGTGCAGTATTGCCAAAGAGTAAGCGTGTCCTCCAAATCCTCGTGTACAAAGCTGGACGCGTTTACTCTTTACAGCCGTGTGTTTGCTGAGGACGGACGGCAAGGGTTTACTGCTTCTTTTGTACTACCCTGCTGCTGGCAGGCGGTCAAGACGGCGTTCCCAACAGACGGTCAAGCATAATGGCCGCGGCCGCCCGCACGGACAGATGGTTATACGCTCCACATCCTTGAATTGGCTCAAGAATTGCCTCTGCCTGGGCAAATACCTCTTGTGTCAGCCCCCAGCCGGTTCCTAAAAGCAGGAGGACGGGACACCGCTCGCGTTTCAGACTTTCACGCAGGTCAGCAAAACTCAGACGATCTGCCCCGCCTTTTGCCGATGTGGCAATGACGCGCGGCGGCTGACCTGCGCTCCGGGTAATGACCGCCCGAACTTCCTCAAGCGAGTCAGCCAGAGAGACAATGGACAGGGCGTCCCTGCGGGTTGCGTTATACACACTGCCATGTCCGCTCTGCCAATGGTCGAGGATTTTCTCCGCCAGGGCCTGAAGCGCTCGGACCGGATGAACCACGAAATACTGTTTTACTCCGTAGGTTAACGCCGACCGGGCAATATCGTGAATATCCATATTGGTAATGGACGTGGTCACGACTTTCTGCGTTTTGTCGTACACAGGGTGATGAATCAGTGCGATATAGACATCGGCCATAAGTGCCTTCGCCGTGCGGTACAGGTCAAGGTCGGTTTCTAGGTATCGGTATCATCCATCTGCGTGAGCCAGCGTCGTTCTTCGGGGCTCAGGCTCGCCTTTTTGAGCAGGTCCGGCCGGCGTGTGCGGGTCCGGATCAGCGACTGTCTGCGTCGCCACTGGGTGATGTCTGCATGATGGCCGGATAACAGCACGTCTGGAACCGACATCCCGCGGAACTCTTCCGGCCGGGTATACTGTGGATATTCGAGCAATCCCGTACTGAAAGACTCGTCTTCGGTTGACTCTTTCCGCCCGACCACTCCCGGCACGAGACGGGCAACGGCATCGATCAAGACGAGGGCCGCCACTTCTCCCCCGCTGACAATATAGTCTCCAATGGAAATCTCTTCATCAACAAAGGCCAGGACCCGTTCGTCCACCCCTTCATAGCGGCCACACACCAGGACCAGTGCTTCGGAGGCCGCCAGCTCGGCCGTTTTGGCCTGGGAAAGCGGTCGTCCTTGAGGAGAGAGGAAAATACGCCTCGGATTGCTGAGGGGTGCACTCACCGCTTCGATCGCATTGACCAAGGGCTCGGGAGTCATCACCATGCCCCATCCCCCGCCATAGGGCGTATCGTCTGTTGAGCGATGTTTGCCCGGTGCATAGTCACGCAGATTGTGGGCACAAAACGAGAGGATGGCCTTGTCCTGGGCTTTCTGTAACAAGCCGGTCGACAGCGGCGAGGTAAACCACTCCGGGAAAATGGTAATGATGTGAAACTGCATGCGGCTATAATGAGTAAACGTGTCCGCCAACCATTTATCAAGGCTGGATACGTTTACTCATTTTCGAGCAATCCTTCGGGCGGGTCGATAATCACCTGACGATCTTCGATGGCGATCGTCCGTACCACCTCTTCAACAACCGGGATCAGATATTCTTTTCCCCCATTCCGCACCACGAAGATATCATGACCCGGGGTCGTCAGCACCTCTGCAATAGTCCCGATAGGTTCTTGCGTCAGCGTTCGGATCAGCAGCCCGATCACCTGGTAGTGGTAGAACTCACCCGCCTGGAGTTGGGGTAAGTCTGTCTCGTCCACAAACAGGCTCGACTCGCGGAGCGCCTCGGCCCGGTCGCGGGAATCTACCCCGGCAAACTTCAAGAGGAGACAAGACGCATGCGGCCGGACCTGTCTCAGCTCGAATCCCTCTTCCGAGGCGTCCGTCTTTCGCAGCGTGACCCGCAGGCCGGATCGTAACGTTGGGCAGGGGGAAGAATGGGGGAGGAAGCGAACCTCTCCGCGAACACCATGCGTATTGACCACACGACCAAGTTCAATCCGTGTGGCTGGGCTCGGGCGACTATTTTTCTTCGACAATCTCAAGGACAACTTTGCGGTTTGTACGGGAAGCCGCCGCATTGAGCAGGGTCCGAATCGACTTTGCCGTACGCCCCTGTTTGCCGATGATGCGGCCCAGGTCTTCCTTGGCCACGCGCAACTCAAGGATGGCCGCAGTTTCTCCTTGGATTTCTGAGACCTCAACTTCATCCGGGTTGTTCACCAGCGCCTTGGCGAGGTATGCAACAAGGTCTTTCATAGTCTTCTCCCCGTACCCCAGATTCAGGATTCCTGTGTGCGCCCTGCCTTTTTGATGAGTTGAGCAACTGTCTCGGTCGGCTGAGCTCCGTTCTTCAGCCATTCTGCAAGCCGATCATGCTTAATCTCGATCAGCGCTGGGTCCTGAGTTGGATCATACGAGCCGAGCCGTTCGAGAAACCGCCCGTCCCGTGGCGACCGTGAGTCCGCAGCAACAATACGATAGAAGGGGCGCTTTTTCGCCCCGTGCCGAGCCAGTCGAATTTTTACCATAATTTTTTAGTGTCCCCAGGCCGGAAGGGAAAGGCGTTTCTTCATTTTCTTTCCTCCGCTGGCCCCGGAAAGCCTCCTCATCATCTTTTTTGCTTCGAGATATTGCTTGAGAAACCGATTGACTGCAACCACCGAGGTCCCACTGCCCTTGGCAATCCGTTTGCGGCGGCTGCCGTTCAGGAGTTCCGGCTTCCGTCGCTCTTCTTTTGTCATGGAGCTGATGATTGCTTCAATATGTTTGAATTCTTTTTCCGCCCCCTCCATATCGGCACCCTTGAGCATTTTCTTCGCGCCGGGCAGCAGACCCACCAAATCCGTGATGGAGCCCATTTGTCTGACCATGCGCATCTGTTCTTGAAAATCCTCCAGGGTAAACCGATTTTTTCGGAGTTTCTTTTCCAGCACCTCGGCCTGCTGCTGGTCGTAGACCTTTTCGGCCTTTTCGACCAACGACAGCACGTCACCCATGCCGAGGATACGCGAGGCAATACGGTCCGGGTGGAAAGGCTCCAGGGCGTCGAGTTTTTCCCCAATACCGGCAAACAGAATGGGCGCGCCAGTAACGGAGCGTAAGGACAGGGCGGCCCCACCCCGGGCATCCCCTTCAATTTTGGTCAGGATGATGCCGTCGATGGAGAGACGCTGATGAAAGCCTTGCGCGACATTCACCGCTTCCTGGCCGGTCATGGCATCGGCCACCAGCAGGGTTTGATGCGGCTGGAGCGCCGTTCTCATCCGTTCCAGGTCGGCCATCAACTCGTCGTCGACCTGCAGACGGCCGGCGGTATCAACCACCGCAACATCACAACCGCGCTTTTGCGCTTCGGCAATTCCGGCTTGGGCAACGACAATCGGGTCGGGAGCCGAGCCATCGTTGGGGGTCGGATAGACCGGCACGCCGAGTTCTTGGGCGAGAATGGTGAGCTGATCGATAGCGGCCGGACGAAAGGTATCTGCCGGAATCAGGTAGGGGGTACGCTTGCGTTCGAGGGTCAGATAGCGGGCGAGTTTCCCCGCAGTCGTCGTTTTCCCGGAACCGTTCAGGCCAACGAGCAGGATGACGACCGGGGGCCGGGCCGACAGATTCAACTCGGTCTGCTCGCTCCCCAGGAGCGCGACCAGTTCGGCATTGACGATTTTAATGAGCTGTTGGCCGGGTGACAGGCTGGCGAGCACGTCCTGGCCAAGGGCCTGCGTCCGAATCCGTTCGATAAAGTCTTTGACCACGCGAAAATTGACATCTGCCTCCAGCAGGGCCAGCCGCACTTCGCGTAGCGCTTCATCAATGTTTTTTTCGGTCAGTCTGGTGTGTCCGCGCACCCGGCGCAACACTCCATCCAGCTTTTCTCCCAGAGCCTCAAACATGCTGATTCACACCGTTTTGTCCAATCTTCCCCACATACAGAAACAGGGGTGGAAAGTCAAATCAAACGCGCCTCGCGGGGGCTTTGCTTGCGCAGGGTCTCGAAATCGGTTAGCTGTGGGGCATGGCAGCAAAGCAAAGCAAATTCCTGATAGGAGCCCTGCTTATCGTCGGCGCGGTTGGCTATCTGATCTATACGAGCATACAGGAAACCAAGGTGTATTACTTCACCATAGACGAGTTTCTTCTGAACCAGGAGACGCTGGCCAATACCGACGTCCGGGTTGCCGGGCGGGTGCAGGATGGCTCTATCCAGTGGGACCCGGCGGCGCTTACTCTGACGTTCAGGCTGATGCCCATTGAGCCGGGCACAATTCCCGTCGGCGCTCTCCCGCCGGGGGTCGCGGTCTCCTACCAGGGAATTTTGCCGGATATGTTTGCGGAGGGTCGAGACGTGATTGTCGAGGGCCTGTATACGCCGGACCAGCAGCTCGTTGCATCGACGATCATGACGAGCTGTCCATCAAAGTATGAGCCCGAAATCGAAGAGCGACTCCAATCAAGCTGATGGCTGAGCACCTTCTCAGCACCGAGCGGCCGCGGTCCCGACTTTTCCGTTGCCAGTCCGACCCTCTATAGAGCAGTTCACCCATGACCCATCTCGGTACCCTTGCCCTCTATCTTGCGAGCGTATTAGCCGTCTACGCCATTGTGACCAGCCTGTGGGGCGTTCGGACGCGGAGGACGGCGTGGATTGCCAGCGGCACCCAGGCCGCCTACGCGGTCGGCGGTTGCGTGGTTGTGGCGTCAATCGCCCTGCTGCACGCCCTGCTGACGCGGGATTTTAATGTCGAATACGTCGCAAGCTACTCCAGCTCCACCCTCCCTCTGCATTACACGGTCGCCGCGTTTTGGGGCGGGCAAAAGGGCTCCCTCCTGTTTTGGGCGCTGATTCACTGCCTTTTTTCTACGATCGTCCTCTTCCAGAACCGGACCAGAAACCAAGAGCTGATGCCGTATGTGACGGCGACGCTGATGACCATTGCCTTATTTTTCCTCGGCCTGTTGTGTTTCATTACCCCACCGTTTGAACGGCTGTCTTTCATCCCGGACGAAGGTTCGGATCTCAACCCCTTACTCCAGAACTACTGGATGACCATTCATCCTCCGGCCCTGTATCTCGGCTTTATCAGCGCGTCCGTCCCGTTCGCTTTCGCCATGGCCGCCCTTGCTACCGGGAAACTGGGCGACGTATGGATCCGGACCACCCGACGCTGGGCTCTGACCTCCTGGTTTTTTCTGTCTTTGGGCAATTTGCTGGGCGGCCGATGGGCCTATGAAGTGTTGGGTTGGGGTGGTTATTGGGCGTGGGACCCGGTTGAGAACGCGGCGATTATGCCCTGGTTTACCGCAACCGCCTATCTCCACTCGGTCATGATCCAGGAAAAGAAAGACATGCTCAAGGTCTGGAATATGACCTTGGTCATCCTGACCTTTGTACTGACGATTTTCGGCACCTTCCTGACGCGCAGCGGGGTGATCTCATCCGTCCACTCTTTTACCCAGTCCGGCCTGGGGCCGTATTTCCTGACCTTTCTGGCCTTTATTCTGACCGTCTCAATTGGGCTGCTGCTTTATCGTCTGCCGGACCTGAAGAGTGAGAATGAGTTCGACTCCCTGTTGTCCCGCGAAGCGGCCTTCCTGTTTAATAATCTCATCCTCGTGGGGCTTGCCTTTGCCACGTTCTGGGGAACCATTTTCCCCATCCTGTCCGAGTGGGTGCGGGGCGTAAAAATTACGGTCGGTCCGCCGTTCTTCAATCAGGTGAACGGCCCGCTCGGGGTGATGCTATTGTTCCTGACCGGTATCGGGCCGATTATTGCCTGGCGGCGGGCAAGCTGGAGCAGCCTCAGGCGGCAGTTCACTATTCCGCTTGTGGTCGGACTGGCCCTGGGCGGTCTGCTTTTTGTGCTGGGCTACCGCAACTACTATGCGGTCGTGATTTTCTCTCTGGCCGGATTTGTCCTGGCCGGTATCCTGGCTGAGTTCTCCCGTGGAACCCGCGCCCGCCAAGTGATGCTGCACGAAAGCCCGCCTCAGGCCCTGGGTCGGCTGGTCGGCAAAAACCCCCGCCGGTATGGCGGTTATATTGTACATGTTGGTGTGGTCCTGATTTTTTTCGGAGTAGCGGGCGCACTCTTCACTATCGAAAAACAAATTACCGTGAGCGCGGAGCAATCTTTCGAGGTAGGCCGCTATACCCTCCTCTACACGGGGATCACGGAACGGGAGGATGCGCATATTGCCGCCCAGGTTGCCACCGTAAACGTTCTGGTTGACGGACAGCAGATCGATACCATGTATCCGGAAAAACGCCTCTACAAAAAGCAGAACCAGCCTACCACCGAGGTCGATATCCGACCGACCCTGGTGGAAGACCTCTACCTGGTTCTCGGCAGCTACGATGAGCCGTCGGGCCTGGCAACCTTTCAGGTCTTCATTAATCCGCTGGTGTCCTGGATTTGGATTGGGGGGCTGATCCTGATTCTGGGTACCTGTGTCATCATGGCCCCGAATCCGGCGGAACGACAAGCCTTTGCCCTGGCGCGGGCATCGGCGGACATACGGGGGGAGGCCGTTGCGGAATAGACGCCTGTTGGTCTGTTGGGTCTGTTGGATCTGTTGGGTCTGTTGGGTTGACCCCGTGGCCCGAGCGACCCCTCCGACGAATCAGGAGATGGAGGCCGCGCTCACCTGCCAGTGCAGCTGTGGCCTGACCGTGCATAGCTGTAATCACTTGCAGTGTGGCTTTGCCATTCCGGCCAAAGAGCAGATTGCCGAACAGCTTGAACAAGGCGCATCCCGCGAAGCCATTCTGGCCTCTTTTGTGACGCGCTATGGAGAAAAGGTGCTGTCCGCACCAACGGCAACGGGCTTTAATCTGACTGCCTGGATAACGCCTTTTCTGGTTATCCTGATTGGTGCCGTCAGTATTGGCTTGATTGCGCGCCGCTGGACAAAAAATCGGTCTTCGGTCCAAGCTGCATCGTCTCCAACTCCCTCCGTACCAACGGACCCGTATCAGGAACGCCTCAAAAAAGAGCTTGAGACGTTCGAGAGCTAAACGGAGAGCCATGACCTTCGTGCTGTATGCCGCCGGTATCGTTTTGGTCGGGCTGATTGCCCTCCTGGTTGCCTGGCCTTTACTGGTCGCCCAGACAGAGTCCGTCCAGCCTCTCCCAGCCGCGGAGCACATCGTCCGCTGGGAGAAGCAAAAGGCGGCCGCCTATGCCGCCATTAGAGAAGCGGAATTCGATAAACAAATGGGCAAGCTCACGGACGAAGATTATCAATTCATCCGCCAGAAATACGAAGCGCGGGCAATTGAAGCGCTCGCACAGCTCGACCGGCTCGCCCGGACGGGGCAGGGCAATGAGTCTGTTGAGTCTACTAGGGCCATTGGGTCTATAGAGTCCTGACCCAACAGACCAAAATGAATACGTGGGTTGTTGAGGCGCAAAATCTCCACAAGACCTTTGCGTGGACGCCGGTTCTCAATGACGTATCGTGCCGCATTGCCCCTGCCGAGGTGGTCGGCATATTTGGTCCGAACGGAGCCGGCAAGACCACGCTGTTGCGGCTCTTGGCGACGCTGCTGACCCCCACCGCAGGCCGGCTGACCCTCTTTGGTTCAGCCTCTTCCGAGCTGGCGGTCCGGCGAAAAATCGGTTTTCTCGGACACGAGAGTTATCTGTATCCAGACCTCACCCCGGAAGAGAACCTCACATTTTACGGGAAGGCCTATCAGGTCCCGGATCTCAAAGACCGCATTGCTCAACAACTGGAATCCGTCGGCCTCCAGGACTGGCGGACGATGCCGGTCCGTTATTTCTCGCGTGGGATGGAACAGCGTCTCAGTTTCGCGCGTGCGCTTTTACACGCCCCTGACCTCTTCCTTCTTGACGAGCCCGACACCGGCCTTGATCCCAGGGGACTCTCGACCCTGCATGCCACCCTGGCTCGGGCCAAAGACCGGGGAAAAACCGTCATGCTGACCTCGCACGATTTTGAGCGCAGTCGGGAGCTGTGTACCCGCGCCCTCATCCTGCACCGTGGACGGATTGCCTGGCAATCCGAGGCGGCCCTCCCGTCTCCGCAAGAGTTTATCGAACTCTATACCGCGTGTACACGCTAGGCGGTCCCATGTGGGCGATTCTTTGGAAAGATCTTCTCTTGGAGCTGCGCACCAAAGAACGGGTGTCCTCTCTGCTGGTCCTGGCCCTGCTGATTATCCTGGTGTTTGTCTTTGCCCTTACTCCAGAGCAACTGCACCAGCCCGCCTTTGGTTCCGCCCTGCTCTGGGTCGCCCTCGTTTTTGCCGGCATGCTGAGCATCCAGCGCGCATTCATTCTTGAACAGGAACGCAACTGCTTTGCCGGCCTCCTGCTCTGTCCGATTGATCCCGGTCAGGTATTTCTCGCCAAGTTCCTGAGCAATGTCTGTTTGCTGCTTGTGGTGGAAGCCGTTGTGGCACCGCTCACGCTTGCGCTGCTCGGTCTGCCCTTCTCGGTCTCTCTGCTTGGGCTGCCGCTCGTTCTGCTCTGCGGCATTGTGGGCTTCTCCGCGCTGGGAACGCTGTGTGCCGCGATTGCCGTGCGGACGCGAGCGCGGGAAATTATTCTGCCGCTCATGCTCCTCCCCCTCCTGGTCCCACTCTTCATTGCGGCGGTGAATGTCACTGGAGCACTCCTGGCCGGAGAAGCTTGGACGGGGACGTGGTTCCGTGTGCTGGTTGCGTTTGATGTTATTTTTGTGGTGACCGGCTGGCTGACGTTTGGTTTTGTTGTGCAAGAATAGGAGGGCCGTCTGTGGATGGAGGGCGTATGAACACGGTGACGTCTCGTTCGGATCTGGTTGACTCTTTCCTGCCGTGGCTGACGTGCGTGGCAATGCTGGCGGCCCTGGCCATGGTCTTTCTGTACGTCCCCAACGAGCGGGTGCAGGGTGAGGTACAACGGATTTTTTATTTTCATCTGCCGTCAGCCTGGATGGCGTTTCTCGGCTTCTTTATTGTGGCCGGGGCGAGTGCGGCCTTCTTATGGCAGGGCAAGCGGTCGGCTGACCTGCTGGCCCGGGCCGCAGCCGAACTCGGCATGGTGTTCTGTTCGCTCGTCCTGCTGACCGGACCCCTCTGGGCGCGACCGATCTGGGGCGTGTGGTGGACCTGGGACCCCCGTCTCACCATGACGCTGGTGCTCTGGCTGATTTATGCCGCCTATGTTCTGCTGCGCGTTTTTGCCGGGGATACCGAGACGGTCGCACGATATGCCGCCGTCCTGGGCATCGTTGGCGTGATTGATATCCCGCTGATCTATCTTTCCATTCGTCTCTGGCGCGGCATCCATCCCAGGGTCGAACAGATGGCGCCGGAAATGGCCTGGACGCTGCTGGTGTGTACCGGAGCGTTTGTGTGTGTGTTTACGTGGTTGTTGCGGCTCAGGGTGCGCAGCCTGTATCTGCGTGACGAAATCAGAGCTCTGCGCCAGCACGTGATGGCGGTCTCATAGCAAAGGAAAAGATATGCCGTATTTGTTTGCCGCGTTCAGCGTTGTGTGGATTGTTATTTTTCTGTATGCGCTCTCAATCTCCCGCCGTCAGCGGGAGCTGTCCCAGGAGGTTGAAACGCTCCGGCGGATGACGGAAGAGCGGATGAAAGCCCAGTCATCGTGAGGTCTTCGTCACCTGTGGCTCCCGGCGTTAGACCACTCAGTCTACGCCAAACCGTCAGGCTCAACTCCCACTGGAAAGGGCTGCCAGGTGAGGCTCAAGAAACTCGAGCATCAGGACGACGCACATCTCCGGCTGCTCAAGTTGGAGAAAATGGGTCGTATCGGGGATGAAGTCGTAGTCGAGAATGAGGAGATCGCTCAGGTCCACACTCGGCAAAAACGAGAACGGCTGGGTGGGGTCGGCGCCGATGGCCTTGGTGGGACAGGAGAGACGGTCAAGGTTGACGGCCCGCGCCCATTGATAGCCCTCCTCGGATATCTGCGCTTCGTATTCGCGCGGGCAGCGTAATTCGTATCCCGTTCCGTCGGCGTCCCGACGGAGCGTCGTCCGCGCGATAAGGTCCGCCACGCCGGGCCGCAAGAGCTTGAAGGTAGACGCGCGACGGAGACGTTCGGCGAACTCTTCCAGCGTTGCGAAGCGTTCCTGACGCTTCCGGGCCGCCTTGCCGAGCTGGAGCATCGTGGCCTCCAGTTTCTTCAGGTCTTGTGGAGATCGGCCGGGCGGGCAGAGGACAGGGTCGAACAACACCAGGGCCGAGAACGCCGCTCGCTCCGCCGCCTGCAGGACCGCCGTCTGTGCCGACACCGAGTGAAAAATGCCAATCTTCGGTTTTGTACCGAAGTGCTGATCGATGCCCCGTGCGATGGACGCGATGTCCTGCACGAAGGTGGGGATAGTATGCGCTTGCTGCTCGCCGGTCGGGTTCCAGCCGTGGTTACGAATATCGTACAGAACGACATCGAACCGGTCGATGAGCAGCGACCAGAACGGAAAGTACGCATCCGCAGAAAATCCGTTGGCGTGGCTGAGGACGAGCCGCGGCCCTGCCGGGTTGCCGTGGCGTCTCAGGATGATAGGGGTTCCGTCGGTCATGCGAACCTCGGCCACGGCCAGCGGCTCGGGAATCTTCCAGCGCCTGGAGTCCGTGGGGGAGGGTGATTGACTCACTGCGATAATGCCTCCTGCCCGAAGCGCTCAGTAGCCTCCAGGGTCTCACGCACATCGTTCCAGGTCGTGGTGTGGTTGAGTATGCACAGCCTGAGCGAAAACATTTTCCCGACGAGCGTTGATGACATGAGCGCGCGATCTTCCCAAAAGACACGGGCGAGCACATTGCGGTTGATCTCTTCCAGGACTTTCTCGTCGAGGTCGGTGCCCGTGGGGTTGATCCGGAAACATACGATTCCCAGCGATACGGGGGTCAATATCTCCAGGGTCGGGCTCTCCCGGACGTACGCCTCGGCCCGGTCGGCCAACTCCATCCCCTTTAATACCGCCCGCCGGAACGCGGCCAGCCCGAAGGTCTGGACCGACATCCAGACCTTCAAAGCCCGAAGCGAGCGACTCAGTTGCAAGCCGCGATCCGCGAAATTGGGATGGTCCGCGCCCCATATCGTATCCTGGAGCACATCGTGGTGAAGCTCGAACGGGCGCTCAAGCGTGCGGCCGTCCTTCACCAGCAGGCAGCCCGCCTCGTAGGGCTGAAAGAACCACTTGTGCGCGTCCAGCCCGATCGAATCGGCGCGCTCAATTCCATGCAAGAGCCCTTTGCCCTGTTCGGTCACGATCGCGAAGCCACCGTATGCGGCGTCAACGTGTAGCCAGATTCCTTCCGCCTCACAGAAGTCCGCCATGGCTTCAAGCGGATCAATAGCCCCGGTGCTGGCCGCCCCGGCGTTGGCGCACACCGCGATGGGACTGAACCCCGCAGCGCGGTCCTCAGTCACGGCACGCGTGAGTGCCTCCATGTCCAGACGGGTGCGCGGGTCGCTCGGAACCATGCGAATACACTCCGGTCGGACACCGATAATCATTGCCGCGCGGCTGAGTACGCTATGGCTCTGGTCGCTCATATACACGGTCGCGCGCTCAGGGTGGCCAGCCGCCTCCCGGGCAGCAACGAGGGCGTCAAGGCTGGCAGCCGCACCCCCGCTCGTGAAAAGCCCGCCGGCGCTCTCGGGATAGTCGAGCCAGCGCCGGAACCAGTCGATGACGACCAACTCAAGCTGGCTCGGACCACTCGCGACCAGCCAGGTGACGGTGTTGATGTTATATCCGGCGGCCATAAAGTCGGCCAACACACCCGGCCAAGTAGGCGACGACGGGATAAACGCGAAGCAACGCGGATGATCCAGGCGCGTCGCGAACGGGAGGATCTCACGCGCGACCTGTTCAAGGACCTCCGCCGCCGGGCGACCGTCCTCGGGCGGGTCCTTCAGCAATTCCTCCTCAAGTCCCTGCCGAAAATCCCCCTCCCAGGCA
>JAJDTY010000008.1 GCA_022826945.1 Candidatus Binatia bacterium | reverse complement strand
CGCAAAGCCGTGCGCGAAGAAATCAAGCAGGGCGTGGACATCATCAAACTCTACCCGACCGGTGGACATGGCCTGATATGGGACGAGGACACGATGACCATGAGCCAGGACGAAATCGATGCGGCGACCATCGCCGCCCATGAACGGGGCCGAAAAATTCGGGGGCATATTATTTCCAAGAAAGGCATCCTGGCCGCCCTCAAAGCCGGCATGGACGTGATCGACCACGGTGACCGGATGGATGACGAGTGCATTGAGGGCATGCTCGAACAAGAGACTTTTGTGGTGCCGAGCTTGTACTTTCCCTGGAAGGTCGTCGAGGAGAAACGCCGCACGGGTTCGAGCGGCTGGGGCGGTGTCGACAGCATGGAACGGAATCTGGAGCACTCGTATGAAGTCCTGCCCAAAGCCAATAAGGCTGGGGTGAAACTGGTTATTGGTGACGATTTCGGTATCGCCTCCATGCCGCACGGCGAGTACGCGTGTGAGCTGGAAGCCTATGTGAAGGGCGCCGGCATCCCGGCCAACGAAGTCCTGCGCTGGGCCACCAAGAATGGCGCGGAATTGCTCGGCATGGGCGATGAGCTGGGGACCATCGAGCCGGGTAAAATCGCCGACCTCCTCATCGTCAAGGGCAATCCGGCCAGAGACATCACCATCCTACAGGACAGAAAGAACCTGCACGCCATCATGAAGGATGGGGAGTTTTTCCGGAACGAGCTGACCCCGAGCAGGGCCAGACTCCAGAGAGCTGCGTAGTCGCACGCGACCCGCACAATGACGAAGGGGCACGGGCCTACCGTGCCCCTTTTTGTTTGCGCCCAGGCTTTTCAAGTCGTCCGTCTTTCGCTACGAGAGGAGGAGGGAAGGAAACGGATGAGCCGGATTATTGACGCGGACAGCCATTTCATGGAACCGCTCGATTTATGGGAGCGCTATATGGAACCGGAGTTTCGGGCCCGCTGCCTGCGCTTCACCCAGGACCCGCAGACCGGCACGCATGCCATGCTCATCAACGAATCAAAACGGATTCGGGGGGTGGGTGAGTTCAGCATGGAAGATCTGCTCGGCGTGGGCGTAGGGTACGGACAGAAAGAGGATGGCTCGGGGCTGGGTTCTTTCGACTTTTCCAGCGCGTTTAATAATACCCTCGAAGACATGGACCAGCGGATCGCCTACCTGGATAACGAGGGCTTTGAGTGTCAGTTTATCTATCCGACCCTGGGGCTGATGTGGGAAGGACAGGTGACCGACCCGGACTTGGCCGCCGCCCATTGTCGCGCCTATAACACCTGGACGCTGGAGGTATGTGCCCATCACCGTACCCGGCTATATCCGGTCGGCCATATTTCTCTGCGTCACCCCACCCAGGCGGTGCACGAGATCGAGCGCCTGGCCGATGCTGGTATGCGCACGATCTTTGTCGGAGCCCTGCCGGTTGACGGCAAGAGTTTCGGCAGTCCGGATTTTGACCCGGTCTGGGACGCCGCCCAGTATCATGACATGGCGGTGGGCCTCCATCTGGTCGTGCATCGCAACTACCTGGGTCACGACTGGTATGCGGACCGTCGGCCCGGATTCATGTTCCTGAGTATGAACGGCATTCAGGACCCCCGCATGGCCCTCACCACCATGGTCTACGACGGGGTGTTTGAGCGCTTTCCCACGCTGCGCGTCGCCACCATCGAATCCGCCAGCGGTTGGGTCGTGGAATGGCTCGACCGTCTCGATTATCGTTACAGCTATATGGGGCACTCGTGTCAGATGAAGCGTCCGGCCAGCGAGTATTTTGAGCGGAATATCTGGATTGCGGCTGACCCGGATGAGCGTCTGCTGCCCTATATGGTTGAACTGCTCGGCGACCACAAGTTCTTTATCGGTTCGGACTATCCGCACGCCGAAGGCTTTACCGACCCGGTTGCCAAAGCGCGAAATGCCTTACAGTCCCTGCCGGAGGTATCGGTCAACAAGATATTGGGAGAAAACGCGGTCCAATTTTTTGGGCTCTCAACCAAGTAAGGAGGAAGTCATGAATCTCGAAGACATCGCTCAACGCGTCCAAACGCTCGAAGACATCGAGTCCATCAAAAAGCTCAAGGCCCGCTACTGTGCCGGAGCGGACGAGCGTGATGAAGACAAGTTTGTCGGCTGCTTCACGGAAGATGCCGTCTGGGACGGCGGCAATTTCGGACACTACGAGGGGAAAGCCGCCATTCGAGAATTTTTTGGCACGATTCCTCAGGTCCTGTCGTTTGCCATCCACTACGTGATGAATCCGCGTATTGAGGTCAACGGCGACACGGCCACCGGGTACTGGTATCTGCTGGAGCCCTGCACCATGCTCGAAGGCGGCGAACAAGCGGTCTGGGGTGTGGCCAAATACGAAGAAGAATATGTCCGGGAGAATGGGGAATGGAAAATCCGTAACCTGATCCTCGCTCCAGAATGCTGGACCTCGTTTGACCAAGGCTGGGTCAATCAGCAGTTTATCGGACAATAGGTCTCATCGGCGGGGCACGGATAGACGGGGCAGCCCCTGAGGTCGGCCTTCCACGGGGCGATCCTCCAGCCGCATTTCTGCCTCAGTTCCGCCGCGACGTCACCTATGACCACCTATAGCTTGGGCGTTGACGTCGGAGGGACTTTCACCGACCTCGTGTGCGCGGACGAGGCCGGACAGACGCAGACCGAGAAAGTCCTGACCACCCCAGAAAACCAGGCCCTAGGTGTGCTCAACGGTGTGGGCAAACTGGCTCACATATACGGACTGACCGAACAGGACTTTCTCAGCCGGATAGCGGTTGTGGTCCACGGCACGACGGTCGCAACCAACACTATGTTGGAGTACTCCGGTGCCACCGCCGGTCTGATCACCACCGCCGGCTTTCGCGACACCATAGAGATCCGCCGTAACTATAAAGAAGCCGCTTTTGATATTCGCCTCCCGGCTCCGTATCAGATCGTCCCGCGTCGTCGTCGTCTCGGCGTGACCGAACGGATTGATTACGCCGGTCAGGTCGTCAAACCCCTGGCGGAAGCCGAGGTCCGCGCGGCCGTGCAGCGCCTGGCGGGGATGCAGGTCGAAGCCATAGCCGTGTGCTATCTGTTTGCGTTTTTGAATCCTGTCCACGAGCTCCGGACGCGCGATATTATTCGCGAGCTCCTGCCCGATGTCCATATCTCACTGTCGTCGGAGGTCCTGCCCCAAGTTCGCGAATTCGAGCGGCTGAGCACAACTCTGGTCGATGCCTATGTCACCCCTCGCTTACAAAAATATTTAGAGCGGCTGGACACGGAGTTTCGTCAGCGTGGATTTCAGGGCGACATCTTCAACATGCAGGGCAATGGCGGCGTCGTGGGCCTGGAACAGGCCCAGGCCCACGGCGTTCAGGCCCTCCTGTCCGGGCCGGCCAGCGGCGTGGTGGCCGGCGCGTATCTGGGCGAGGCGTCCGGCTTCAAGGACGTCATCACCGTTGATATGGGGGGCACGAGCTTCGACGTCTGCCTGGTGCAGGACGGGCGGCCCAAAACCGGAACCGATCAGTGGATGAGTCGGTATCGGATTGCGGTTCCATTTATCGATATTCACACTATTGGCGCTGGCGGCGGCAGTATCGCCTGGGTCGACGAAGGAGGTGCGCTGCGCGTCGGCCCACAGAGCGCGGGGGCCCATCCAGGCCCGGCGTGTTACGGCTTTGGCGGCCGAGAGGCCACGGTTACGGATGCAGACGTGGTGCTGGGCTATATCAGTCCCGAGTCTTTCTTGGGTGGCGAAATGCGGCTAGACACGGAGGCGGCCCGACAGGCAATCGAGACCAAGGTCGCCCAGCCGCTGGAGATGAGCCTGCTCGAGGCGGCCAGCGGTATTTTTCGCATTGTCAATAATGGTATGAGTAATAGCGTTCGGCGGGTTTCCCTGGCAAAGGGCTACGACCCGCGAGACTTCGCGCTGACCGCGTTCGGCGGCGCCGGCGCAATTCATGCCGGTGCACTGGTCGAAGACCTCGGCATTCAGACCATCCTGATTCCAAAAGGCACGGCTCCCGTCCTATGCGCCCTGGGCGATCTCTTGTCCGACCTGCGGGTGAGTCGGGTCCGCAGTTTCTATGCGCGTGGGAGTGAACTTGACCTGGAGGCCATGAATAACCAGTTCCAGCGCATGCGCGAGGAAGCCTTAGGGTTGTTCGGGAGTCAGCAGCATCACCTAGGACAGACCTTCGCCCAATTCTCGCTGGAGATGCGCTATATTGGCCAGACGCACGAAGTAACGGTTCCCGTGACAATGCAGACAGAGCAGCTCAGTGCCACGGATATGACGACGACGATCCAGGGCTTTCACGATCTGCACGAGCAATTATACACCTTTCAGAAGCCCGAGGACGAGGTCGAGATTCTCAATATCCACCTCGATCTCGTCGGACAAAGAGCGAAACCACGCCTGCAAACAGCCAGCCGGGGCAGTCAGGAGGTGCGAACGGCACTCCAGGGGACCCGGCCCGTTTATTCGGCTGCGGCCCAGGATTATGTGGAGACGGATATTTACAATGGAGAGCAGCTCGTACCGGGGCATTGCGTTGTCGGCCCGGCCATTATTGAGGAGGCCCGCACCTCTATTGTCCTTTTTGCCGGCCAGCGGGCGACCCTCGACGAGCATCTCACCTATGTGATTGAGGTCGAGTGATATGGCATACCCCCTCGACCCATACAAAGAAACAAGCGCAACCATAGGGGCAACCCTCGGACGGGCGCGACCAGCGCTCCTGCGCCGCCTGTCCTCTTTAGCCTTAATCGACCGGCGGCACGTCACTGTCGCACTCGCCACCGCAGACGGCCGCGTGGTTGGGGTAGACCCGGCGGCGCGTCTGGGCATTGTCCGGGCGGTGGCCCGGGCGGTCTGTAACACTTTTTGCGACAACGTCGCTGAGGGTGACATCATCCTCACCAACGATCCGTTTTCGGGCGGAACGCATATTCAGGACATGACACTGTTACGTCCGCTCTTTGTCGCCGAGCAACTCGCCGGCTGGGCCCTTGTCCAGACCCCCCTGCCCGACCTGGGTGGCATGGCCCTGGGCGGGTATTATCCTTTTGCCCTTGAAATCTGGGCGGAGGGTATTCGGGTCACACCGGCCAGGCTCTACCGGCAGGGCGTCCTGCAACGCGACGCGCTCACTATGCTGACCCTCAACAGCCGTCTGCCGCATCTGGTTGAAAGAGACGTGCAGAGTATGGTTGAGATTCTGGAGTTGGCCAATACGACCGTTGCCGATCTGGCCACCCGCCAGACTCCAGCGGTCTACGCGCAAGCCCTCGACCAGATCATCGCCGACACCGCTGTCCAGGCTCAGGCGACCCTGTCTGAGCTGCCACGCGGGGAGTGGCAGGGGAAGAGTGCATCCATACACTGTTGTTTGGAGGAAGCGAATTTGCAGGTCACGGTCCGGCTGACCGTTTCAGGCGAAGCCGTCAAACTCGATTTCTCCGGCAGTTCTCCTGCGGCCAAGGGCTTTGTGAATACCACCACAGCTACCGCTCAGGCTGCGGCAGCGATTCCTTTTTTTTCCCTCTGGCCCGCTCTACCCGTTAATGACGGGATGTTCCAGCACCTACACATAGCAATTCCTGACAACACTTTTTTACACGCCAAGCTGCCGATGTCGGTGGGCTGGTCGCCTTACCAGCCAAGCCAGGCAGTTGTTCAGGCTGTTGCGGCCGCCCTCAGTCAGGCGCACCGGACCCTGCCGTCCGCAAAGCAGTTGGCCGCCCCGGTCACCTCACCGCCATTGCCTTTTACTGTCACCGGGTGTGGCCGTCCCGATTGTCCCTTCCCAATCCCCCAATCCCCAACCCCGAACCCCCACGAAGGAGAATAAGCATGATCGACCGTATTACCGCTCTGGTGATCAAAGATTCTTTAGAGGCCATCTCTGAAGAAATGAGTAAAACGGTTGAGCGGACGGCCGTGCATCCGCTGTTCAACGAAGTGCACGACTACTCGACTGGCGTGTTCTTTTATGATGGCAGCGATGTGCGCCTAGTCGCCCGGGCCACAGCCATTCCCGTCCATATCTTTGCCTCCATCCTGTCGGTCGAAGCTCTGATGGAGTCGTTTCAGGACGACCTGCATGAGGGTGATATCGTCATGCTGAACGACCCGTACTACGGCGGTACGCATCACGCTGACTGGACCGTGATGAAACCCGTCTTTTTTGACGGCAAGCCGGTGCTGTTTCCCTCGGTCCGCGCCCACATGGCCGATTTTGGCGGGCCAGTGGCGGGCGGCTATAACCCCGAAGCCAAAGACATTTGGCAGGAAGCCCTACGTATTCCGCCGATCAAACTCTTCGAGAAGGGTGTCCTGCGCCAGGACGTACTCGACTGGATTCTGGCCAACTCCCGCATTCCCAATGTGTTGCGTGGCGACCTGGCCGCCATGTTCGGGGCGTGTAATCTGGCCGAGCAGCGCATCCACGCCCTGTTCACCAAGTATGGCGGGGATGTGGTCAATGAAAGTATTGAATACACGCTCGACTATGCGGAAAAACGCTTTCGGGCCGAGGTCGCCAAGTGGCCGGACGGAGAATACCAGGGCAGTGCGACTTTGGATCACGACAGTCTGGGCAACTATGATGTCGAAGTGAAAACAACCGTCACCATCAAGGGCTCTGATCTGAGTGTCGACCTGAGCGGCTCAAGCCCGGAAACGCCGGGCTTTGTGAACAGTCCGTTTGGCAATACGGCCTCGTGGGTCTATACCGCCCTGTGTTCGGTGCTGCCCGAAGACATCCCAATCAACTCCGGTGTGTTTCGAGCCGTGACCATTACCGCGCCGGAGGGCACAGTCGTGAACCCGCTCCCACCAGCCCCGTGCATGTTCAGCACAGTCGTGATCGGCGGCGATGTCGGCACGGCTACCATGCAGGCATTGGAGCAGGCCATTCCCGATAAAGTCGGCTCAGTATCGCTCAACTACTGTCTATGCACTACCTACGGGCATGACTCTCGGTATGGCGAGATGTTTGTGACTATTGAGTATGGGAATACGCTCGTGGCGGCTGGCGGGACCCAGGGCCAGGATGGCTGGGGCGGCTGGCCGGCCCCCATGTGCGGACTGATTTACTCCACGGTTGAGATGAGCGAGATTCAATTCCCCTTTTTCTACCATCAGTATGAATACGTTGGCGACACGGCCGCCCCGGGGCAGTGGCGCGGGGTGCCGGGCTTTGCCATGAAGCGCGAAAGCGTCCGGGACACCTCCATTATCAACGTAGCGCTGACAGGCGTGCGCCATTCCTCGCCCGGTTTTGCCGGCGGGAAGAACGGGGCGAGCAGCCGTTATGTCCTGAACTGGGGCACAGAGCACGAAGAAGAAGTCCTGGAGTCAGCCGCAAATCGTCCCTCGCCGCCGGGCTCGATCATTTCCACCTTTAAGGGTGGCGGAGGCGGTTGGGGTAATCCCTTTGCCCGCGACCCGCAAAAAGTCCTTGACGACGTGCTCGATGAGTTTATCACCATAGACAGCGCCGAGCGTGACTACGGTGTCGTGATCCAGTCCGACAGCATGACCATCGATGCTGAAGAAACCCTACGACGCCGGGCGCTTGTCGCAAAATAAGCCGAGCAAGGAGCAGCCTGATGCGACGCCTCCGCTCAACCGGGAAGATCAGACGGCCGACCGCAGAAGAACTGTCCGACTTAGCCGAGCTGTCCTTTCTTCGCCTCACCCCCCAGGAAGCCCTCGACCTTGAGGAGCTCAGCGAGGGCCTGCTCAGCACTCTGGATCGTCTGGACGACCTCCCGCAGCCACGCTGGCCGATTCGATACACCGACCGCGATCCCGGCTACCGGCCCACGCCGGAAGAAGATCCGTATAATATTTTTATTCGCAAGTGTCGGGTCACCGGCGCGCCTGACGGCCTGCTCGCCAGCAAGAAAGTCGGCCTGAAAGACAATATCGCCGTAGCCGGCATTCCTCTGACGAACGGCTCCCGGCTTGCGGAAGGCTATGTGCCGGATTGTGACGCAACCGTGGTCGAGCGGCTGTTGGACGCGGGCGCTGAAATCGTCGGCAAGCTGAATATGGACAGTTTTGCGCTCTCCCCTTCGGCGGAAACCAGCGAATTCGGCTATGCCCGCAATCCGCGCAATCCGGACCATTCGCCGGGGGGCTCGTCCGGTGGCAGCGGCGCTGCGGTGGCCAATGGTGATGTCGATATCGCCTTGGGTGTGGATGAGGGCGGCAGTGGCCGCATTCCGGCGGCCTGGTGTGGTATCACCAGCATCAAAGCAACACATGGCCTCGTGCCTTCCTTTGGCTTGACCTATATGGACCACACCCTGGATTTCATTTGTCCCATGGCGCGGACCGTCCGGGAGGTGGCCCAAACACTGGAGGTGATTGCCGGCGACGACCCGCGCGACCCCCAGTGGGTCCGCGGTCCCATTCAGACAGAGCCGTATACCGAAGCACTGACAACCGACATCGACGGTCTCCGTGTCGGCCTTATCAAAGAGGGGTTGATAGGTCGGGCGGTTGAACCGGAAGTTGTTGACGCCTTTCAAAAAGGGATAGCCCAGCTCAGTACTCTGGGTGTCGCTTTCAGTGAGATTTCCCTCCCGATGTTCAAAAACGCCTGGGCCATTTGGACGGGCGTTGCCAGTCATTCGATCCCCGCGCTGATCGAGTCTGACGGAGAAGGCTACGGGCACGGCGGCGCGAGCAATGTCGGCTGGGTCGAAACCTTTGGCCGCGCCCGCCGCGCCCGGGCCAACGACCTGCCACCGTTTCTGAAACTGATTCTGCCGGTCGGGAATTATCTCCGCCGCGAGTACAACAATCGCTATTACGCCCTGGCCCAGAATCTCCGCCTCAGCTTTACCCAGCAGATCGAAGACGCCCTTCAGAAAGTCGATATTCTTGCCCTGCCGACCACGCCCATGCGAGCCCCCAAACTCGAAGCAGGATTGACCCTCAAAGACCTGGTCCGACGTAGCGCCGCGGCAGGCCAAAATACCAGCCCGTTCAATTTATCAGGCCATCCGGCGCTGAACCTGCCCTGCGGCCTGCGCGACGGCTTACCGGTCGGCCTGCAACTCGTTGGCCGACGCTGGCAGGAGAGTACACTCTTGCGCGTTGCGCACACCTTTGAGCAAAGTGTGGATTGGGAGCAGCTGTAAAGAATTGCACGGGGGAAATCATGACCGACCTCAACACCTACCAAACGCGGCGAGAAACGCTCAGGCAAAAATATCTCGCCGATGACCGACCAACAGCACCGCCGCAGTATACCGGTGGAGTCGACCATCTGGCGCTGATCAGCCTGGACCTCGAAAAGACGATTCAGTTCTATACCGAGGTCATCGGCATGCGGCTGACCAAGATCGTCACCAACCGTGACGAGCCAACGTCCACCCATATCTTTCTGGATATGGGCGGTGGGAACCAGCTCGCGTTCTTTGATTTTCCGGAGAAAGACACCGAGCCAACCGTCCGGGGCGTGGGCAGCATGCATCATGTTGCGCTCAAGGCCACATCCGAGCAGTTCCAAGCACTATTAGCCAACCTGGATGCAAAGCACCTACCCTACTCTCTCCACGGTTCGCGCGAAAAAGGCTCAGTGTATGTACGCGACCCGGATAATATCCAGGTGGAAGTCACGACGGGCTATGGATCGTAAGCCCTGAGGCACGAGACAGAATAATCTCGCCCGCCTCTCCCATTGTGCAAACGAACTGTGCTAGGAACAAATCAATCCACACCGGCGCTCAGCGCCAGCCCCTGACAGGGGCATAGGATAAGGAGGGAGCCATTATGCTCGGAGCTGTTGCACACGTTGGTATTACGGTTCGGGATATGGACCGGGCTGTCGGGTTTTATCGGGACATGCTGGGGCTCAAGGTCATTGGTGATGTGACCATTGAGGGAGAAGAGGCGAGCACGGTCACCCAGGTGCCGGATACAAAACTGCGCGCCGTCTACCTGCGTTACGAGGATGACCCCAAGGGCCCACCGATCGAGCTCCTGCACTTTATTGAGCCCGGCGACACGGGCAATCCGTATCCAGGTCTGGCCAACCCTGGCATCACAGAAGTCGCGTTCTGGGTCAAAGACATTGAAAAGACCTACCAGGACCTGAGCGCCAAGGGCGTTGAGTTTTATTCGCGTCCACAGATGTTCGATCTGGAGGGAGAAGGCTACGGGAAGGTCAAGGCCGTATACTTCCGCGATCCAGACGGCACGACCCTGGAGTTAATGCAGGACTGTTCGGATTGACCGGATGGTCTGAGTGGAGCATGGGCGCCGCCCCTAAGCGTCGCTCTTCTCCGCCCCAAACCAGACCGTGCCGTCCAGATATTTTTGAGGCACCAGGACCGCCCCCTCCATAATCCGCCGCGCCGTCCGCTTGGTTGTCACCCGCTCGGCGTACCACTGCCCGCCCCGGCGTGAGACCGTGGCCCCGACCTCCATGAATCCGGCAGGGTGTCCGATCCGGATGTTGTGTGCGACCGTCTGCCGGGCGACTTCATGCACGACAGTCCCTTCAACCTGAGCGGCAAGAGCAGTACACATCGCGACCGTTCCCGGCACGGTACGGTGGGTGTTCCGCATGGAAATCGTGCGGGCCAGCAGGTCAATGCTTTCCGCCTCTACTCTCCTGCCACTACTTGCCAGATAGGCTGCTGGCGGGGCAACCAGTACGACTTTGGGTGTGTGTTGAAACTGCTCGTGGGCTTCCTCAAGGCTGGGGGTGAGACCCAGCAGGACAGCGGCTCTACAGCGTATCTCTTCCAGCGTCTGCTGTAAGGTCGGCTCGGCATCGAGCGCGGGCGCGAGTTGAGTGGCATCAGCACCCAGTTCGCTGGCACGGACAAAGACCGTTGGAATCGCGGCGTCTACAACCGAGACCGTTACAACACGTGAGTCTGCCAGTTCACACTGCTGGCACGGCAGGCTAGTAGGCAGTAGCGTCCCTCCGAGTGAGCCACCTGGGTCCGGGTATTCCAGGGTAATACACGCCCCCGGAGCGGGGACGCCATCAATCGTATACTCGCCCTCGACCGCAGCTTGGCCGGCGCAGACCGGGACATGGGCGATATAGCGTTTACCCGTATTCGTCACAAACACCCGCACGGGCGTCACTGGCTCCAGCGCTGGGATGAGACCCTCATCTATGGCGAACGGACCGACCGCCGCCGCCATATTGCCGCAGGTGCCGCTCCAGTCGATGTGTGGTGTACGCACGTCAACCTGACCAAAGGTAAAGGTAACATCGCTGTCCGCCTCCGTACTGCGACCCACAATCACGACTTTGCTGAGGGAAGAAATCCCACCGCCGAGGCCGTCGATCTGCCGGCCGTGGACATCGGGACTGCCCAGAGCGGCCAGGATGATGCGTTCACGCACAGGCAGCGGATAGGCAGTTAACACCTCCTCCCGGAAGCAGACCGCCCGGCTGGTCCCGCCCCGCATAAAAACAGCGGGGATTTTCGTTTGCATACGCTCCTACACCTGCCGAAACGCGGGTATGACTTCTTTGGCGAAGCGACGGAAGGACGCGAGATCGTAGTCGGGATACATCGACACAATGAAATACTGCACCCCGGCATCCGCATAGGCCTGGATCGCTGCCCTGACAGCATCAGGCGACTGTTTGAGTTGCTCAAGGCTGAGCGATGTAGACTTCTGTATCTCGGCAGGGTCACGTCCGACCTCTTTGCAGATAGCGTCAAATTTTACAGCGATCTTTCTGGCAGCTTCGGCTCCTCCCTTGCGGACAAAGAAATGCCAGATATCGGCATGTCGGGCGACTAGCGGCTGGACTACCTTGGGTCCCATTCCACCAATCAGAATAGGTGGATAGGGTTTCTGGACCGGCTTGGGCTCAAAAGGGGCATCTTTAATCTGATAGTATTTGCCCTCGTACGTTGTCTTTTCCTGAGTGAAGAGCATTTTGACGAGTTCGACAGATTCGACGAGCCGTCGTGCCCGCCCGCCCGGCGTGTAAAACGGGATGCCAAACGCGTCGTGTTCCAGCTTAAACCAGCCCGCGCCCATCCCCAGAATCAGGCGTCCGCCACTCACATGATCGACCGTTGCCGCCATTTTGGCGAGCAAGGCCGGATTACGGTACGTGTTGCCAGTGACGAGCAGGCCGGTTTTCAAGCGCTTCGTCTGAGCGGCAAGCGCCGCGAGCAAGGTCCAGCCTTCTAAACACGGACCAGCTGGATCGGAAAAGATCGGCAGAAAGTGATCAAAACCAAAGGCGCTATCGTAGCCGAGTTCGTCGGCTTCCAGCCATATGTCCTGTACTTGACTGTAGGACACATGCTGCGGCGGGGTCTGCACTCCGAACCGGAGCTGACCGGTAGATTGTGCCGCGACGGGTCGAGGCTGAGTAAGATTGCTAGCTAACGCGGCTGCGGTCACCGCTGCGCCGGTATTCTTGAGAAAAGTCCGACGCGATATCTGCTCTTTCGCCATACGCTATCCTCCACTTGGTATCATGGCCGCGTTGAGCCGTCGGTCACAGCTTGACCATCACGTTGTTGGCAAACGCTTCCATCTGCGGATACAGGTCGGTCTGAAATTTCCGACGCGGCACCCAGCCCGGAGCAAACACGAACAGGCGGTGTACCCCGGCGTCTTCAAACTGTTTCACCGTATCCAATGTCGGCTGGACACTAGGCTCAAGCCCAACGGTAATTTCAAATTTGGAAAAATCCCGGCCGGCTTGTTGGGTCAATTCTTCGAGTTGGCTCACATACGGTTTGACGCTCTCGGGGGTATAGCGGATGCCGCACCAGCCGTCCGCCAACTCAGCCGCCCGCTTGAGAGCGGCCCGACTCTCCCCACCAAAAACGAGCGGCGGATAAGGGTCCTGAACCGGCTTAGGGTTAAACCCCACCGGCTTGAAGTCATGAAATTTCCCGGAAAACTGCGGGGTCTCTTCGGTCCACAAGGTCCGCATAACGCGCACTGCCTCCCGCGTCCGCGCGGCCCGGTCACGAAACGGCATACCGACCACCGCAAACTCTTCTTCACACCAGCCCACGCCAATGCCGAAGATCACCCGCCCCTGCGACAGGACATCCAGGCTGGCCACCGCTTTAGCCACCGCCAAGGTATTCCGCAGGGGAAGTACAAAGACGCCGGTTCCGAGCTTAATCGTGGTGGTCTGGGCCGCCACAAAGGACAGCGCCACAAATGGATCGTGCAGATTGACACCCGGCCCGCCGGGGAACTTGCCGTCCGCAGACCCCGGATAGCGCGCCTGCATTTCGACCGGCACGGCCAAGTGTTCAGGAATCCAGACTGATTCATAGCCGAGGGTTTCCGCCTGTTGGGCCACTTGGGTCAAGGGCTCAGGCCGCACGGTTGACCCGCTCCCAACGCCGACTAACGCGAATTTCATATATTCTTCCTTTCTCCTGTCGTCACGTCCATCAGAACGTTAACCGCCATGCGGCGTCCCGAAAATCCGATCACCCGCATCGCCAAGGCCAGGGACGATATAGCCAATGTCGTTGAGGCGATCATCAACGGCCGCCGTATACACGTCAACGTCCGGGTGGATTGCCGCCAGGCGCGTCAGTCCTTCCGGGACCGCGACAAGACAGATCGCCCGTATAGACCGGCAGCCGGCTCCCTTTAATATGTCAACCGTCGCGCTACAGGTACCGCCGGTTCCTAACATCGGATCAATAATCAGCGCGGTCCGCTCGGGCAGGCGGTCAACCAGTTTTTCAAAATAGGGCACGGGCTCCAAGGTTTCTTCGTTCCGGTACAACCCGACCAAGCTGACCTCGATATGCGGCAGAATCTGAAGCACGCCAGGTAAAAGGCCCAATCCGGCCCGGACGACCGGAACAACCGTCAACAGGTCCACTCTGAGATGATCCGCCTCAACCGCTCCGGCCCAGCCCTGGATCGTTTTCCTTTCAGTCGCTAAGTCCCGCAGCGCCTCATAGGTGAGCAGTGTCGCCAACTCTGCACTCAACTCACGAAAAAGCTTGGGTCCGGTTTCAGCCTCTCGGAGCAAATCGATTTTATGCCGCACTAAGGGATGGCGTATCTCATGTACTGACATCGTTCGCTCCTAGAACTGCTCAGCCATACATAATTTTTCAATCACGGACAAAATACGGCTCGTCCCATTCTCAAAGGTCTCTCGCCGGATGCTTTCATTGGGCTGATGGGCTTGGTCAAGATCGCCGGGCCCACAAATCAGAGACGCGATACCGCCCGAGGCAAACTGACAGCCGTCGGTCGCAAACGGCGCCCCACCGCTGGTCTGTTGGTCGGCCACATCGAATAATGCGCCTTCGAGGGGAGTTTCCCGAGGCGAAAACAGCGGCGGCACTACGAGCGGCTTCGAGAACTCGACACTGGCCTGATGGGAGGAGCCGCTGAAATCAACCAGATCAAGGGCTTGGACCCGACGGGTAATCTCGTGCAGGCAGTCGAGCGGGTCGGCCTTGGGCAGGGGTCGGTAGCTGACCTGGATCGTGCACTGCTCGGCAATCATATTACCCGCGGTCCCACCGCGAACCAATCCGAAGTTCAGCGTCGGATAGGGTGAGTCCGGAAACAGCTCGGCAAATTCGGCGGATGGAGCGGCGCGCAGTTCGGCCTGATATTGGCCAATGGTATTGATGACCTTTGCGACAACCGCAATCGCGTTCACTCCGGTCTCGGGCGTACTACTGTGGCCGCCCATACCGCGGACGCTAATCGAGAAAACCGCCACCCCCTTATGGGTATGAAAGACTTTGTACGAGGTCGGCTCACCGATCCAGGCCAAGCGGGGCTTGGGGATATTCCCCAACAGGTCAGACAACTCGGGCATAAGGCGTTCCGCGCCCAGACAGCCGACTTCCTCATCCGCGGTAAACAGGAAGACGACCGGTCGTGTGAGTCGCCTAAGGTCGAGGACAGCGGCAGCGTCCACGCACTGTGCCAGAAAAATTTTCATATCCGAAGTGCCACGGCCGTAGACACGATCATCTTCCACGCCAAGGGTCAGCGGATCGCGTGTCCAGCCGGGCTGATCGAGAAACGGGACCGTATCCACATGGCCGGAGAGGATCAGGCCGTCCGGCTCGGGTGGGCCGGCAAACGCAATCAGATTGGCTTTGGGCACCCCGGCGACCTCTGCGCGCTGCAAGGTAACCCGGAAACCATGCTCCTCCAAATGATTGCCGAGGTAGGCCATGGCTTCGACATTGCTCTTTTGACTCACCGTGTCATAGCCAACCAAACGGCTGGCAATTTCTTGCAGATAGTCACCCATAGCGTTCTGGCCCCTTCTAGTTTAATGCAGGTAACATCATACTAGAAAAATCGGGACGACCCGTACAGTCCTGTGAATTGAGTAACAACGATCGGAATCACCATGATCAAACTCAGCGTCAACATCAATAAAATCGCCACCCTGCGCAACGCCCGGGGCGGCGACCAGCCGAATGTCGTCCGGGCCGCCCAGACCTGCATCGACGCCGACTGCCATGGTATCACCGTGCATCCACGCCCGGACGGCCGCCATATTCGCTATCAGGACGTAAGAGACCTCGCCTCCCTGCTCGCAGACCACAGCGGTATTGAATTCAATATCGAGGGCTACCCTTCGACCGAGTTTCTGGATTTGGTCTGCCAAGTGCGACCGACCCAGTGCACCTTGGTACCCGACCCGCCGGACGTGCTGACCTCAAACGCTGGCTGGAACCTCAGCGGTGATGTCGCCTGGCTCGGTCAGGTCTTGCAGCGTTTACATGACAACGGCATACGAACCAGTCTTTTTCTCGATCCGGACGGTGACCAAGTCAGACGGGCAAAGGAGGTTGGTACGGACCGGATTGAACTCTATACGGAACGATACGCCCGTCTCTTTGGCAGTGCCGAGCAGGACCAAGTCTATGCCGCGTATCACACCGCGGCCCAAGCAGCACAAGAAGCCGGACTCGGGCTGAATGCGGGACACGACCTCAACCTGGAGAACCTGCCTTACTTTGCAGAGCATTTACCCGGCTTACTCGAAGTGTCCATCGGCCACGCCCTGATTTGCGATGCGCTCTACATGGGGCTGGTAGCAAGCGTGAAAGCCTATCTGAACGCGCTCGGATACAAGGCATAAATCAGCGGTGGGACCGACCGACATCGCTACCCGGCAACCGCCGTCAGTAGATTGACACGCAGCATCCGATATGAATACACATAGAAATACATATTGAGAGGTGTAAGAAATGCGGACCAATATCGAGCTTGATGCCGAACTTGTTCGGGAAGCGCAGGAATTGAGTCGGATAAAGACCAAAAGGGAACTGGTCCATCAGGCGCTGAAGGAATTCGTCAACCATCGGAAGCGTCTCGACCTGCGGAAACTCGAGGGTTCGAATCTCCTCGACCCGGAGTATGACTACAAGAAACTGCGCGCCGCCGGAGCCTGACGCGGCATGTACTTGGTAGATACCTCCGTGTGGGTCGATTACATCCAAGGTCGAGATTGCCAACACGTCGAATTCTTACGAGATTTGCTGTCGAATCCCATCGCCGTTTGGATTACGCACCTGATCTATATGGAGATTCTCCAGGGCGCACGCGACGCAGCATCTTTTGATCGACTGCGAAGCTACTTCAGTGGGCAACAATTTTATTCATTCAGCGATATGACCGCGGGTCACACCTCTGCCGCCCGCATCTACCTGGATTGCCGGCAACGCGGCGTCACCGTGCGCTCAACCGCGGCCTGTTTGATTGCGGCGTGCGCCATACAGTCCAAGACGACCCTGCTGCATCACGACAGGGACTTCGAGCGAATCGCCTCCGTCTTCCCGGTACTGAAAGAAAAGAGCTTCCTCGGCTGATTTGCGATACGCTCTACCTGGGGCTGACCGCAAGCGTGAAAACCTGCCCTGAACGCGTTTGGGTATACAGAGTTATAATGTGATACAAGGCAATTGAAGGAGGACTCGACATGCCAGAGCATAAGATTTTTTCGTTAGGGGATTTTCCGCTCGAATGTGGCCTCGTATTGCGCAAGGCACAGCTCGCCTATCAGGTCTATGGCGAACTCAACAGCCGCAAAGACAACGCCATCCTACTGTGCTCGTGGTATTCCGGCGATCACACCGGCTACGAGTTCTTGATCCGGGAAGGCAAGTGTTTCGACCCCACCAAATACTGTGTGATCGGCGTCAATATGTTTACCAACGGGCTGTCTTCTTCTCCCAGTACGACGCCTATTCCCATGAATGGCCCGCACTTTCCGGCAACGACCATCCGCGACAATGTGCGGGCGCAACACGCGCTTGTCCAGAGCCTTGGCATTGAGTCGCTCGCGCTGGTCTCCGGCTACTCGATGGGCGCGCAGCAGTGCTTTCAGTGGGCGGTCAGTTATCCGGATATGGTCGAGCGGATTGCACCGTGGTGCGGCGCGGCGCGGACCACTCCGCATACCCATGTCTTTATCGAAGGCTTTACCTCTGCGCTCCGAGCGGACGCGGCCTGGAACCACGGCCATTACGCCCAACCGCCAGCCACAGGTGTTCGCGCCATGGCCCGGGTGTATGCCGGCTGGGGCCTGTCGCAGGCCTGGTATCGTGAAGAGCTATTCAAGCAGCTTGGCCATCCGAGCGTCGAAGATTTCCTGGTCTATTTTTGGGAACACTTCTTTCTCCTGTGTGACGCGAATAATCTCCTGGCCCAGGCAAAGACGTGGCAGGATCATAACGTCGGTGACTCGCCGGGATTTGACGGAGACTGGCGAAAAGCGCTGGCCACAATTTCCGCCAAGGCTATGGTTATGCCGGGTCAGACCGATCTCTACTTCCCGCCCGAAGACAGCCAAGCAGAGACAGACTGCATGCCGAACGCCGTATATCGGCCAATCCCATCCATCTGGGGACATTTGGCGGGAATTGGTATGAATCCGGAGGATAACGATTTTATTGACGCGGCGGTCCGGGAGTGTTTGGCCTCGTAGCCTGAGCGTGCTAGAGCACTTTGCGAGGCTATGCAGGAAGGAGCCTCGGAACCTCCACCAGCAACGTCATTCCGGCGCAAGCCGGAATCCAGGTCCCCGGCCCTTCTGCCCTCTGGATGCCGGATCACGTCCGGCATGACGGGAGCCCTCTGAACGGCTAGAGCAGTTTTCATTCTCGTGTAGCGAGGCGATAGCCAGCGTGGCGGACATAGTGAGCACATTCCGTAGGAGAGAAGGCGGCGAGGATGGGCCCCACCGCCGCCCACAAGCGGGCCACCGTACGCGGGGCGAGGGCC
>JAJDTY010000069.1 GCA_022826945.1 Candidatus Binatia bacterium | reverse complement strand
TCGTTTGTGCCGATTTTTCGTGATAACTCCGCTCACATCGCCAGCTTCATGATGCCGCTTGGGTTTAGTGCGACGGGCTTAACCTGGTTGGCCTTGGGGTTGGCCATGTGGAAAAAGACCCCGAGCCGAAACTGGCTCATCGCGGCATCTGTCTGCGCGCTTTGTATGCTTGCGACGTTTCCCATCTATTTCAGCAGCGCCAATGCTGCGCTAGCTGAGGGGGCGGTCCCTGTAGCGGAGATATCTAATGCGCTTAGCCAATGGCAAACGGTACATTGGGTCAGAACCATCGCTGCGATTGCGGGTTGTGTCTGTGCCCTAAAGGCGGTTCAGGCCAGCCCCCCATAGAGCGACCGCTTTGGGTCGTTTTGAGCCTTCCTGCCAGCCCTTCTGAAGGAGGAAGAGTATGAGTCTTTTTCATATGTATACAGGGGACGACGGACAATCGCATATTGAGGAGCCGGCGTTAAGTGCCCAACCGAGTCAAGAAGCGCCCCAAGCAACCCAGGAGATTTTCTTCCGAGAACTCCCGGCCGGGACCGCCATGGACTGGCATAATGCCCCTCGGCGACAGTATGTGATTGTGTTACGGGGTCAGATGGAAATCGGCTTTAAGGACGGATCGGTCCAGCGCTGTGGACCGGGAGATGCTGTGCTTGCCGCCGACTTGACCGGTGGGGGGCATACGACCCGCGTGGTTGGAGACGACCCAGCGATGGTTGGAGTTGTACCGCTGGCAGACTGAGCAGAGGGCGGGCTCAGCTGTCCTTATTGAGGGAGACAACGTCCCTTCTTTTGGTAAGAAATGGAACGCAACGGTACCCTCCGCATCTTTGATGGCGCGGTCGCTATTATGACCGGTGGAGCCTCAGGCATTGGTCGTGCGCTGAGTGAAGCACTGGGCCGACGTGGGGCGTCTGTTGTTGTAGCCGACCGCCAAGTGGCGCTTGCTCAAGAGGTCGCGGCGGGCATTCAAGAACGAGGTGGCAAGGCGTCCGCGGTTGAACTGGACGTTACGGACTTCTCTGCGGTAGACCAGTTCGTCCAGGCGACGGCTCAAGCTCAAGGTCGGCTGGATTATATGTTCAACAACGCCGGCATTGCGATTGGGGGAGAGGTACGGGTCTGTCAGATTGAGGACTGGGACAGTGTCCTGAACGTCAATTTGCACGGCGTGGTCAACGGGGTGCAGGCGGCGTATCCGGTGATGCTCAGCCAGGGCTACGGTCATATCGTCAATACCGCTTCCATGGCCGGCCTGCTGCCCATGCCAGCGGCTGTCAGCTATGCGACTACAAAACACGCGGTCGTCGGCCTTTCCAAATCGCTCCGGGTCGAAGCCGCGTCCTATGGTGTCCGTGTCAGCGTGCTCTGCCCTGGGTTTATTCGGACGCCCATCCTGTACGGTGGGAAATACGGTAAGAACTTGCAGCCCGTACCGCCAGAAGTCCAGGAAGAATTCATACGAAAATATCGGCCTATGGACCCGGCTGTGTTTGCTGAAAAAGTGCTGGACGCACTTGCCCGAAACAAACCGCTGATTATTGTTCCGGGCTGGTGGAGGCTCTTCTGGTGGATCAGTCGTCTCTCACCAGCGTTGGAATTTTCCCTCGCCCAACGCAGCTATCGGTCGGTGCGCAAGGCTATGCAGTCTGAGACAGACGCGTAGCGTGGATGGTAGGCCCAAGTCAGGCGATTTGCTCAGCCCCGTTGGTATGTGCCTCCGACAGCGGACACACGCCGCCTTTCTCCAGGCCGAGTGCGCGGATAAAACGCCCGTAGCCCACAAAAGCCGTAATCCGAAATCCGAGGTCTATGATCTCCGGTTCGGTGAAGTACTGACGCAGTTCGTCAAACAGCTCTGGTGAGGCTTGGGTATGATCCCCGGCCAACACGTCGGCATAGCGGACGGCAGCCTTTTCACGCGGAGTGAGAATCTCGCTGTCCTGATAGATGGACAGATCACCGATTTGTTCTTCCGTCAGACCTTGTTGCTTTGCCAAAGCAACGCGCCCGTTAATTCAAAGGGCGCAGTCGTTGCGCTCCGCAACCTTCAACCGCACCATCTCGGTCAGCTTCATATCGATGCTGCCGCGGGTCTCAAAGATAAGCGGGAAGTAATAGTTGACGAAAGACTTGAATACCTCAGGAGCATGGGCGAATGCCTGCAAAAACGCCGAGCCGCCATACTCCTTGTCATAGGTCTGCATGATCTGCTGAACCTCAGGGTCAATCTGCTCAAATGGAACCGGGCTGACATGCGCCATAACACTCCCTCCTTGCTCAGCTTGTGTGTACTCCTTCCGGGGGTGAGGAAGCAAGGGGGAATCGCGTTCTCTCCCCGCTCCTTTCAGAAGGGAGCCTAGCTGCTATTCTTAATCTCTCTGCATGCGGGCTTTTTATGTGAAGGAGGAGAAATGATTACGCTCTACCACGTCCCCGGCTCGCGCTCGACGCGTTCTCTCTGGCTGTTGCATGAACTTGGCATTGAGTTTGAACTGGTTGAGATGGCCTTTGACCTCAAGGTGCTGCGTGCGCCCGAATATCTCGCTATCCATCCGCTTGGCCGGGTTCCCTGTCTGGTTGACGATGGGCAGACGATTTTTGAGTCAGGCGCGATCGCGCAGTATTTATGTGAAAAATACGACGATGGCAGGCTTGGCCGTGGTCCCAGTCATCCGGAGCGGTATGAATGGTTGCAGTGGATACACTATGCCGAAACCGTCGCCGTTCATGGTGCCAGCTTGGTCCAGCAGTCGGTCTTCATTCCCGAAGAACAACGTTCGCCCATTATTCAGAAACTGGAATCGCGTCGATTGGAAAAGGCGGTTGAGGTGCTGGACAACCACCTCAAAGACCGGGACTACCTGCTCGCCAGTGGATTTTCTGCCGCCGATGTGAACGTCGGCTATAGCATCTACCTAGGAGATCAGTTCCTCAGCTTTGACGCCTTCCCCACGGCGATGCAGTATTACGACCGGCTGAGAGAACGCCCAGCCTTTCAGGCCTCGGTTCCAAAAAAGGAAGGATAAAGCAGGGGCGGGCCAGAGCGACCCGACCCTGCGTGTTGGTTTACTACGCGCCCGGAATAATAGACATGACGAAATTGGCAGTGTTCGCACGCGCCTCGCGGGCGGCGGTATACTCCGGAGAATTGAAGAAGTCCTTCGCGACTTCGACCGACTCAAACTCGATGATGAGGGCGAGTGGGGCAACCCATTGGCCCTCGACTGTGTCCGGTGCTCCCCGACCGAGAATCTTACCCTTGTATTTCTGCACGGCAGGGAGAGCAAGTTTTTGGTATTCGGGAAACTTCTCGGGATTCGTAATCTCTGCCTGAACGATCATGTATGCTGACATGTGATATCTCCTGTATTCCGAATTGCTTCACCCTGTATGTCTCAATTCTACAGCGGTGGCAAGAGCCGGGTATCTTGGAAGCGTTTGAAGCACGCCTGGAAATTATCTTCGGTATCCATGCATTCGTGAAAGCCGGCTTGGCGGAGTTTAATCGTACTCACCAGCATGGGCGGTGGAGACTGATTTCTGCTGCCATAACCGAAGGTGAAATCAGCCAGAATAAAGGACTGCCCCACAAATTCTTTCAGGCTGGTGGGTGCACGCAGATCGTACTTCTTGACAATAGCCGCCCACTCGGCTTCACGCTTGGGCATCTCTTCCGCAAGGGAGCATGGCTCTGGTGGACCCACCTCCATGCCGAGCGCATCAGCGATAGCCGGCCACACATTTTGCCATACAAAGACATCACCGTTCGTAATATTAAAAATTTCGTTCTGCGCGTTTTCTGATGTCCCTGACCACTCGCACGCTCGGGCAATCATTCCTGCATCAATTGCCTCGACAACAAAAGGGGGGCCGCCGGGGAAGGACAGGGGCAGCCCGGCCTCCTTGCGCAACGCAGCGTATACGCCCAGAGCAGGAATAACGTTCATATTGCTGCCCAGCGATTGGCCGAGGATGAGCTGTGGTCGCCAGACTGTCCAGTGCCAGTTTTTGCCAGGCTGCCGCTCGCGCAAATAATCTTCTTGCAGAAAATAGAAGTTCTCGTGTTGATGGCGCGGCCAGCGTTCGCGGGCCGGAACGGGAAAGGGTTCAATATGCACGCCATAGGCTTTTGTGCCCTGGAGTAAGGACACGTGTTGAAGGTTCTGTGCGACGGCTTCGAGCGGGGAGAACAGATTATCCAGCATGGCCAGATTGGTTTCCATCTGGTCTTTCTGAAACCAGCCTTCAACCAGCCCCGGCTTTTCGTACAGCGCCGCATAGATCAGATGGGTCACGTCTGACATGCTACCAAAGACTTCCGCACAGCGGGCCGCATCCGTCAGATCGACCGAAATGACCTCAGCATCTTCGAGTCCGTCAGGGATACGGCGTGAAACCCCAACCACATCCCAATCGTCCTGCTGCGCGAAGTGCTCGACCGCGGCGTAACCAACCAAACCGGACGCGCCGGCTACCAACATCTTTTTTTTAGGCATGGGAAATCTTCCTTCAGAACAGACAAAGCCCTGCGGCGAAAACTCAGTGAAAACATTCTGCCAGCCCGACCTCGGCTAGCCAGTCTTGGACGGTCCGGCGTTCTTCTGCGTTGATTTGATGCGCAATACGGTTGACGAGCATGCGCCGGGATAACTCGGGATAGGGGCGGGAGAGATAGCTGACCTCTTCTGCATAGGTTGTCACAACAAAGGCTTTCGTGCCGTTGGCTTGGGCTTGGGAGTTCGCCAGGATGTAGGGCTTATAGGTTGTTGGCATTTCCGAGAGCAGCATCTGCGCAAAGGGAGTCGATTGCGGGAACGGCGCCAACTCTCCAGTCCCGTCCCAGCGGTCTGCATCTCGCTCGCACCACGCGACAATACGGGGATACCGAGCGACGATCTTCTTTGGGTCAGGGTCCATATAGGTGTGAGCCCGTAGGCCGCCCAGGACGATGGTATCGACCGCACACGGACGGGTGCCTAACAGATAGGGTGTCTGCTGAAGTTGTCGGTCTATGGCATCAAGAATACGGATATATTCGGCCTCTGCGGCGCGTTGTTGTCTCTCGGAAGCGGTGCCGGTGGCACGACAGGCTCGCTTTCCCCATTCGGCAATCGGCGCGTTTGTGAGAGCCGTGGCAATGGTTGTCTCATCCGCGTCCGGCATGGTCGCTCGGGTAATCCGCTCGGCGGCAAAGCGGCTGCTTTCTTCATAATGCCACCGGTAATGGACCATCACCCGCGCCACCCATTCGTCCAAGAATTCTTCAATGGTATGCACGAGGACACCAAGCGGACCGTGAGGAAACATCACTCGGGCGGGATACCGATTGTCCAGCATCATCATGAGGGGGGTCGTATCGCCGATCATCCAGTTCTCGGGTGTGTGTAAGACCGGGACTTGATGGGTCCCTGAACGGTACTCAATCTCTTGCCGGTTCGCCTGGGTTTTTGGTTTACGAACAAATGGCGCGCCATAAAAAATCATGGCCGCTTCGAGCTTGCGGGTGAACAGGCTGAGTTCCAGGCCGTAGACGGTATATTGATAGTCCACGCGTTTCCTTTCCTCTGGAGCGGTATGAGGAGAGGTCTATCATGCGGTCAGACGGAGGTGAATGGGAAAACCACTGTATTCCGGTACTCGTACCGCGAGCGGAGTTTTTTCTCCCCGGCTTTTCTGCCATGCTAGCAGTCGATGAAAGATCACGAAGTGCCAGGGAAACGGATGGTCGGGGGACCATTGCCGAGGCTGTTTGTCCTCAGTCTGCTGCTCTGCTGGCCCGTTCTCGCTCTCGCCGAAGAAATGTCGCGTGAGCAAATCGGTACGGTGCTGGGGCAGCCGGTGTATAGAGACCAGCTCGCGGACAAAGAGGGAGTCGCGCTCTCGATCGAATTGCACAACCTGTTCAGCCATCCGGTGATGCAGCAGTACCGCGCAACTCACAGCAAGGAGCTGCAACCCACAGAGCGTGAGGTCTCGAATGCGACTGCGCATTTTGATGGCTGGCATAATGAACGCCTCAAGGCTCAGGACCACCCCCTCAAAGACCGTAGAGCAGAGATTGAACAAGCGCTTGCCAAGCCAGGACTGACGGCGGAGGAGAAACAACGCCTTGAGGACGAACGGCAGGCGATTGATAGCCAACTCAGACCGCCGGGACGACGTTTTGCCGGCTGGATGGTTGCCAACTGGAAACTCCAGCGTCATCTCTACCAGGAATACGATGGTGGACGGGTCTTATGGCAGCAGGCCGGGCTTGAAGCTTTTGACGCCATGCACGCCTGGCTGAAACAGCGCGAGAAAGCGGGAGACTTTGCCATCTCCGACCCGCTCCTGCACGAGCAGTTCTATGCCTACTGGACAACGGTGGACCATGGCGCGTCGCTGAGTGACGATCCGCGTTTTATTGAACACGAGTTTCTCAATCCGTATTGGTTGCGGCCGTTTATTGGCGATTCGCTGCAGAAGAACCTGGAGGCGGACCAGCGCCGATGACGTTGCTCCGCCCGCGCTACACCAGCATCTCGTTCTGAACGATCTGATCCAGCGTTTGCCGCTTGCGTATGAGCACGGGTTCTTGCTCCGGCCCGAGGTAGAGCACCTCCGGCGCTTCCGGAAACGAGTTGTAGTTTTTGGAGCTCATGCCGGAGCAATACGCCCCCGAGCCCTCAATCACCAAATAGTCACCGATAGCGGCGTCATAGAGTGCGCGAGGTTCCAGCGCTTCAGGGTCGCCGGCCGAAGGCGTGAGGATATCTCCGGATTCGCAGCAGTGGCCGGCAACAATGGCGCCTATGGTCGGTCGTTGCTCCTGCTCGGCTGCGTCCGTTGCCGGGACAACAACGAGCGGATGCTGCGCGCCATACATACTGGGACGCAACACCTCGGTCATGCCGCTGTCGATCTTGAGAAAGTCGTAGCCGTCTTTCCCGGTGCGGGTCCGGTCCTGGATCGTGGTAATCACGCAGCCAGCATTGGCGACCAGATACGTCCCCGGCTCGACTTCCAGTCGGATTCTTCTGCCCGTGGCTTCCCCAAAGGCCACAAAAGTCTGAACCACGGGCTGGCCGACCTCTTGCAGGTCGGTTGAGGTTTCGTGGCTCATCCGGCCCACTTTATATCCCCCGCCAAGGTTAAGCGTGTGCGCTTCCGGAAAATGCTCTAACAGGCCGATACTCATACCTGCCACATGCTGCCACACCTCGGGATCTGAGCCCGAGCCAATATGGGTATGAATCCGGATGACCTTGAGCCCATGCTTTTGGACAATGGCCTGGACGGCTGCTCTGTCCTCGTGCCAGATCCCAAAACTGGCCGCTGGACCACCCACATTGGTCCGATTCGTGCCGCCGGAGCCGAGGCCGGGGTTGAAACGGATGCCGAGTTCCTGGCCTGGAAAATGCTCGCCAAACGAGTGCAACTGATCTAACGAACAGGCGTTGAATGCGACGCCGGCTGCGTGTAAATCCTGAAAATTCTGCGGGAGCTCTTGGGCGGTCAGGGCAATCTTCTGGGCGTCGATGCCGGCTTTCATGGCCCGTTCGACCTCAAAGCCGGAGCTGGCGTCAAAATGGAGCCCTAAACGGTCAAACAAACGGAGAATATTGCCGTTGGGCAGGGCCTTCATGGCGTAGCGTGCTGTCAGGCCGAAGGCGTTTGGAAAGTGCAAAACTTCTTGGGCCGCCTGAGTGAGGCGCGCCTCGTCGTAGACATACACCGGTGTCCCGAACTGCTGCGCGATTTTCCGCACGGCGCTGTGAGAAAGAAAACGGGTTGTCTCAATGGCTTGCGTTGACATTGTGCTCCTCGTCTGTGTCCCGGGCGGAGAAATCAGTGTCCGGGATGATGGCCGGAATAGTATGGGTTTTTCCTCGCAGTCAAAAGAGGGGCCGTGACTGGTCGCTCGCCGCAAGGTTTGGTAGGGTGACGGCTACCGGGTGGATAGGCTAGGATCCGGAAAAAGGAGGTCGTCTTATGAGCAATCCTCAACCTGTTCGCGTTCACCTGATTACCGGCGGGTTCCCGGTGGGCTCTCCAGCTGGGCACGATATGGACTATGCCCGGTTGCGTATTCTTCGGCTTTTACACGAGCGGCCCAATGTCACGGCCTCAGTCAGCGGTGACTTTACCGACATCGACAAATGGCTGCCTGGGTGTCAGTTGCTGGTGACCTATGTCGCAGGCCCTTTCCCCAACGAAGCCCAGAACAGATTCCTCCGGCAGTGGCTCGAAGACGGCGGGCGTTGGCTGGGGCTGCACGGGACGAGTGGTGGAAAGGCGGCACCGGTGGGCAACGACCGGCGCGTGCGTAAAATGGTCAAGGCCGACCATCATGCAACCCTGGGTGGGTTCTTTCTGAACCATCCGCCACTGCGGAAGTTCCAGGTTGATGTGGTCAATCGACAGCATGTCCTGACCAAGGATCTCCCCGCTTCATTTGAAGTCATGGACGAACTGTATCTGATTGAACTCCAGGAACCGGCAAATTCGGAGATTCTATTGACCACCGAGCTGGCAAAAGACCCGTCCCCGTCAGGGTTTGGTTTTGTGTACGATGAAGACACCGCCCTACAACCGGACGGAAAAACGCGGGTGCTGGGCTTTACCCGAGCGTTAGGCAAGGGAAGTGTCGCCTATATTGCGCTGGGCCACTGCCATTCAACAACCAGCAATATGCAGCCGTTTGTTGATGAGAGTGTCGATGATGACAGAACAACGCCTCGGGTCTTTCGTGGCTCGTGGGACACTCGGCCGTTTGAACAATTGCTCCGCAACGGAATCGAGTGGGGCTGTAGTCTCAGTGCCTGATACGGACGGTCGTGATACCAGCAGCATTTTCACTTGAGGGAAAAATTGCGCTGATTACCGGTGGGGGACGCGGGCTGGGCCTGGAAATCGGCCTAGCCTTTGGGCGACATGGAGCCCGAGTGCTCGTCAACGGCCGCAGCCGGGACCAGCTTGAGCGGGCCTTGACCGCCATTACCGCTGAGGGGGGTAGGGCCGAGGCGCTGGTGTGCGATATTGCCGACGAAGGGGCCGTGTCTGCCGCCTTCCAACACATCCGAGACACCTACGGTCGGCTCGATATTCTGGTGAACAACGTTGGCCGACGCGACCGTCGAAAGCTCTTTGAATTTGAGCTGAATACGGTCCGCCAACTCATCGAGGTGAACCTGCTTGCGCCGTTTAATGTAAGCCGAGAAGCAGGCCGCTTGATGATCGAGCGGGGAGACGGGCGGATTATTAACATCACCTCGATCGCCGGTCCTATTGCCAATAGCGGGGACGCCGCGTATACCGCGACCAAGGGTGGCCTTGAAGCACTGACACGGGCCTTGGCGGCTGAATTGGGCCCGTCCGGCATTACCGTCAACGCCATCGCGCCGGGATTTTTTGCTACCGAGACGAACAGCGACCTTGTTGCAGACCGGAAAATTGCCAACATGCTGAAAAGGCGGACTGCGCTCGGACGGTGGGGCGAGCCTGTGGAAATCGCGGGAGCGGCGGTCTTTCTGGCCTCGCCGGCCGCCTCATATATCACCGGACAAGTGCTGGCAGTTGACGGCGGCTATCTGGCCCATTTCTGATGGTTGATTTTTTTCTCACCCGACTGGCATAAAGAGAAGACGAACTCGAGAACTGCGGCAAGCCGGTCCGGCGATATGGGAGGAAGAGCGATGATGCTTCATATTCGGCCATTAAGTGACGCCCTCGGGGCTGAGGTGGCAGGTGTCGATTGGACACAGCCAATCAGTGATACGACTGTCTCGGCCATTAAAGACGCCTTTTTGACCTATCATCTCGTGTGTTTGCGGTCGGAACCGCTGACGCCAGCGGCCTTTGCCCAAGTCAGCCGGTATTTTGGTGAACCCCAGATCCAACTGCTGCGGAATATGCGGGTTGAGGAGGTTCCGGAAGTCTCGGTCTTTAATAGCACGTATAAAAGCGCGGAAGACAAACCGGCCGACTTGCTCTTCGACCGGCGCTCGGGTTGGCATACGGATGACTCCTATTTTGCGGTGCCGGCAAAGGTGACGCTCTTGCAGGCCCTGGAAATTCCTGAACATGGAGGGGAAACCCGTTTTTGCAATGCGCGCGCGGCTTACGAAGATTTATCTACAGACATGAAAGCCCGTCTCGACGGCCTGCGGGCCGTTCACAGCTATGACACCATGCGTGCCCCGGCCCGAGCGATGAAGCGCACCAAGGAAGAAGCGGAGGAAACGCCGGATGTCGTTCATCCCTTGATTCGCACCCATGACGAGACGGGCCAAAAAGCGCTCTATTTTAACTCGAACCGGACTGACCGCATCCTGGAGATGGAACGGGAAGCAAGTGACGCGCTGCTCGATCAAATCCATACCCATATGACGCAGCCACAATATCAGTATCATCATGCCTGGCGGGTCGGGGATGTGCTCATGTGGGATAACCGGAGCGTGACGCACTCGGTCAATATGGACTTTCCTCCGGGCCGACACCGTATCCACCAGCGTATTCTGCTCAAGGGCTCGGTGCCAGCGTAGGGAGAGGAACAACTTCTCTATACTTTTTCTTGTTGCGTTACTCTTGCTTTGGAGGGTGGGTCCGCTAGACCCACCTTTTTTTTGTGTGGACATATGGGGTAGGGTGACGCTGCGAAAGGCTGGAGTACAAACTGTATGAAATTTCACGCGATTGCCTATGGTACGGTGGGAACACGAAAAGAGCTCGAACGCGGCATGGCCGGCAAGCGCCCCGATCTCTACCAGCGCATGCTCAAAGACCTCAAAGAATATGTCACGGTGTGTGACCAAGCTGGCTTTGAAGGCTTTGGGCATCCCGAGCATCATCTTCAGATTGAGGGCATGGAAGCCACCGGCAGCCCCGGTTTGCTGAGCATGTTTATCGGCCAGCACTCCACGCGCTTAAAGGTTGACGTGCTGGGCTATGTGCTCAACACTCACAACCCTCTGCGCGTGGCTGAAGATGTGGCCATGATGGACCATATGCTGGAGGGTCGCCTGAACGTTGCCTTCGTGCGTGGCTATCAGGCTCGCTGGGTCCAGAATTACGGCACTCTGCCCGGTGTCGAAGCCGTCGGTCATTGGAATAAAAAACAAGCGTCCGACCTCAAAAACCGCAGGGCGTTCGAAGAGGCGGTCGCGGTCATCAAGAAGGCCTGGAGCGCTGATACATTTTCCCATCGCGGCGAGTTCTGGCAGTTTCCGCCCGAAGGCGCAAAAAATCCGCACCCTATGGAAGCGTATACACAGTTCGGCGCCGGAGTGAAGGATGACATGACCATAGAGGAGATCGGTATCGCGCCGTGTCCGTACCAGAAGCCGCACCCTCCGCTGTATGCCGGCTTTACCCATAATACGGAATCCATTCGCTATTGGGGACGGGAAGGCGGAAAGCCGATTATCATTCTGCTGCACGAGGAGTTATGCGCCCGCCTGCAAAATATCTATCGGGAGGAGGCGGAAAAGGCGGGCCGGACGGTCCGACCCGGCACCGAGCTGGCCTTAGGCGGCCAACTCGTCCTCACGGAAAACCCCTCGGAAACGCCGCAGATCATGGCGGATACCCGCTGGTTCTGGGAAAAGTGGGGGATTCCGTTCGGACTGGGGGTTGCCGAGCCGTTGATCGGAGACCCGGACAGCGTGTCGCGCAAGATCGAGCTGGCCCAGAAAATCGGGACGGATGAAATGTTTTTCCTGCTGGGCGATGGGCTCCTGCCGCGGGATACCATTCTGCGCAGCTTCGAGCTCTTTGCCACGAAAGTGATGCCGCGCTTTACCTGAGAGCACAGGAGAGGAAGCCGGATGCACCAGCCTGATCGAGCCGGAGAACCCGACGAGCCGCGCTCGGCGTTTTCGCGTATTTACGAAATTGCCCGGCAAATTCCCTACGGGCGGGTGGCAACCTACGGCCAAATCGCCCAGATCATGGGACCGCCGGTAACCGCACGAGACGTTGGAGACGCCATGGCCGCCCTGCGGGACGGACAGCCGGACCCGCCCGTGCCGTGGCAGCGGGTCATTAACGCCCAAGGCAGGGTGAGTACCGGGCAGCGTCAGCAGATTTTGCTTGAGCAGGAAGGGGTCTCTTTTACGGTCAAAGGTGTGACCGACCTCGGACGCTTCGGTTGGCAGGGCCCCGATCCAGGTTGGGCTGAAGCGCATGGATTCCATCTCCTGAAAAATGCGAGTGAGGAGAAGAAACAGCTCGATCTGTTCTGAAGATTACAAGAGGAAAACGATGAGCACATTCAACGTCGATCTGCTCCGCCAGTCGTCCGACAACGGCCCGGTTACCATGATCAACCTGATCAAGTATCGAACGCATTCGCTTGACGGTGACGGAACCGGCCGGGAAGCTTACGCCCGGTACACCAAACCGGTCCAGAAGCTCGTTGAGGCGCGAGGCGGACGGGTGCTGTGGGCCGGGCCGGTCGCCGAAGCAGCCCTGCAGGAGGGTGGCGATGTGGATTGGGACTGGGCGATACTTGTCTACTATCCAAGTCGAGCCGCCTTCATTGATATGGTGGAAAGCAAGGAATTTTTAGAAGCGAATGAACATCGACGGAACGGGGTCGAAAAGCATGTCATCATGGCCGCTCGAACCCTGCTGTTGGAAGACTTGCCGGAGCAGTGAGTATCAGTGTGTGAGACAGTCAACCGAAGGACAAGGAGGATAGTATGAGTGAGGTCAAGATACCGGATAATCTGCCAAGCTGGATTGCAGACCATTTACAGCGCTACCTTGATACGGATGGCGCTGACGGGCATATGTGGGATTCCGCGCCGGTTGGCGGCCCAGGGCTCCTCCCGACACTGTTGTTGACCACAGCGGGTCGTCGGTCAGGCAAGACAGGCATCATGCCTTTAATCTATGGCGAGGCTGATGGGAATTATATTGTGGTCGCCTCCAAAGGCGGCGCCCCCAAACATCCCGGTTGGTATCTGAATCTGGCTGCCAACGCGGACGTTGAAGTGCAGGTGCTGGCCCGACGTTTTAAGGCCAAAGCCCGAACCACCAGCGGCGAAGAGCGGGCCGCGCTGTGGAAAAAAATGGCGGTCATTTATCCGCCCTATATTGACTATCAGGCTAAGACCGAGCGCGAAATTCCGGTGGTGGTGCTGGAGCCGGTGGCGTAATACGTTGCCACCTGTGTCCGATACCATTGTGGGGCTACATGTGCACATTCGACTTCGATGCATGGTTTGCGGACTATCTTGGAGGAAGACCAGAGGAAGTGGCGGACCTGTTGGGCAACCCCACTGCGATCCGATTCCTAATTGCGTGGTCGTTACTGGAACCGAGGTGCTTTGGGGGCTTTGCAAGAGGAAAGACCCTTGCCTCTCACTGCCAGCGTCTTGTCAACGAGGAAGGGTTTGATCCCGCTCCCCTAGGTTCGATCGTTGAACACTTTCACTCCAGATACCGGGATAATAAAAATCTCCTCTCGAACTTGATGCATGAGAACAAAAAGCCGAAGAGTGAGCTATACACCAAGTTTGAGTCACTTCTCGAAAAACCCGTCGATACGTTGTTAAACTGTGAGAAGGTGTTCTTAATCGTCGTGGTAGTCTTCCGGTATCGGAATAACATTTTCCACGGCTCAAAACGTGCGGAATCGTGGCTCAAATTCGAAGATCAAATCAAGTACTGCGTACAAATAATGCAGTCCTTGATAACGCACGCTACTGAAAAGGAGAAATCGGTATGAGTGACGAAATGCGTCGGGTCGTGGACGAAGCCGCCATCCGCCGGGTGATTGATCGCTATTGCCATGCGGTTGATCGCGGGAATGCGGATGATGTGGCCGCGCTCTTTCACCCTAACGGGCGGTTAGTGGTCAGCATTGAAGAGAACGATGGGTATAATGGTCGTGAGGCCGTGCGCGAATGGTATGCGAACTACCATAAGCACTTCCGGGCGAAATTGACCCACCTCCGCCATAAGATATCCAACATTCAGATTGATCTGAACGGAGACGCGGCGCGGGTGGTGTCCTATATGGACGCCGACCTCATCGCCAAAGACGAAACCACACCCCGTCAGGCGATTGGTCGATATGATGACCACTTTGTCCGCGATGGCGGGGAATGGTACTTCGCCGAACGCGCGATTGTTGTGTACTACGCCGATGAGCGGCTGGCCGAATTGTTGAGCGCCGATTCGTAGACACTAAAAGGAGGATGGACCGCCGGACCCATCCTCTTCTTTATTAGAGCCCCCTCAGATCACGTCTCTCCCAAACCATACAAGCGCACACAGTTCTCTACGACAATCGGCCGGGCCTCATCGGCGGGGACGGTGGCCAGATGTCTCTCCAAGAACTTTCGCGATTCGGGCCAGCTGCTGTCGAGGTGGGGAAAATCTGACGACCACATAATGCGGTCCACACCGATGAACTCGCGCAGCATGACACCGGGCAGGTCATCAATAAACGTCAGATAACAGTGCTCGTGCCAATACTCGCTGGGTAAGCGTTTGCATTTGACCATGGGGTCTTTCGCCATGGTGCGGCGATGATAACCCCAGTCCAAACGACCCAGAAAATTGGCGGCCCACGACAGTTCATTCTCGGCGGAAATCAGCTTTAAGCCCGGATGGCGATCGAACACGCCCTCCAGGATAAACGTGCCAAACGCCCGCGCCATGCGGACCGGCAGGACCGCGTAGCCGACCGCCGCGCTTTCTTCGCCCGTCTCATCTCGCGTCCAATTGGTGTTGGCATGGCCGGAGGCAATAATATGGAGACTGAGCGGCATGTTGAGTTCGGCCAGCGTCGCCCACAGCGGGTCCCATTGGGCTGCCGAATAGCGCGAGCCGTCGGGCGCATCTTGCGGCAACAGCACCCCAACCAGCCCCTTCTCCTTGGCGCGTCGGCATTCCCGTATGGCCCAGTCCACATCAAAGACCGGTATGACGGCAATGCCGAATAACTCCTGTGGATGGGTGCTGCAAAAATCACTCAGCCAGTCATTATACGCTTGGCAGACGGCCTGTTGCAGGTCCGGGTCGGGGATGCCAAAGGCCCGCATAACGTAATTCGGATACAGCACCTCGGCATCCACCCCGTCCTGACGCATATATTCCACCCGGGCATCCGGGTTCCAATCGTTCGCATCCGTGGCGTAGCGTTGCTCGCCTGCTGCGGCCGCGGCGTAGGCTTTCTCTTTACTTTTTGCCACCGCGCCCATCGGACGTTTCGCGATATGCGACGGCATGCCCTCGCACACCCAGATGTCTCCCGTGGGTTCCGAAATGACACGCGGCCCCCGGTCTGTATAGGCTTGGGGCAGATAACGCTGCCACAGGTCAGGGGGTTCGATGGCGTGCGAGTCGGCCGATATGACGCGATACTGTTTCATCGTCCATTTCCTTCCTTTGTCTGGAAGACTGAGGGATTCTCAGCAGTGTAGGGTCACTCTAGCTTATTGCAGTATAGACATGTCAAGCGTCCGGCCTAGTTCAGAGCCGAGTGTAGCTTGAAAAGATCGCTGGAAGTTTCTATCTTCCGGTAAAAAAGTGAAGGGAAGCAAGTATGCCGATATTCGAACGTGGCGAGACCAAGTTGTATTACGAAGAGCAGGGCTCTGGATTTCCGCTCTTACTTATCGCACCGGGAGGGATGCGCTCCTCCGTGCCCTTTTGGCAGCAAACCCCCTGGAATCCCATTGAGCAGCTTGCGCCCAGCTATCGCGTGATCGCCATGGATCAACGCAACGCTGGCCAATCAACCGCTCCGATCAACGCCGCGGATAGCTGGCATACCTACACGGAAGACCAACTGGCGTTGATGGATCATTTGGGAGTTGAGACCTTCCATGTGGCCGGTATGTGCATTGGCGGACCCTACTGCATGGGTCTCATCCAGGCCGCACCGCAGCGGGTTGCGTCGGCCATTCTCTTTCAGACGATTGGGCTGTCCGATAACCGCCAGGCGTTTTTTGACATGTTTGACGGTTGGGCCGCCGAGCTAAAACCTGGGCGGCCTGACGTGAGCGACGAGGCCTGGGAGTCGTTCAAGACAAATATGTACAGCGGCGACTTTCTCTTCAACGTCTCGAAAGCATTTGTCTCCCAGTGTCAAACGCCGCTCTTAGTCCTCCTGGGAAACGATCTCTATCATCCGCAGGAGACCTCCCGAGAGATTGCCGCGCTCGCCCCCAACGCCACGCTGGTTGAGAACTGGAAAGAGCCCGAGCATCACTCGGCAGCCAAGCAGGCGGTCGAGCGTTTTCTGGCCGAGTACACACCGGCAAAGAGCAATTGATTGTCGGCGTAGGTGTCCTGTGCCACAGGTAGGTTTGCAACTTGTGTATGAATTGAGCGGCGGTTATGCTCTATCGCATGGGGAGCGATTTTGAACTCCTCGGCGAATTAACGGCTATTGAAAGCATTGCGTCTAATCTGTCCATTCGTGACCTAGATTAAGGTTGCCAGATATGCCAACAGAGCAATGTGAATTCGCCATTTGCGTAGCCAATGAAAGCTACGAAGACCTGGAAATCTGGAAGGTGTACCAAGTCCTTCCTGACCAGAAGGCAGCAGAAGTCGATTGCTTACGCGTAGTTGATGAATCGGGGGAAGACTATCTCTATCCGACGAGTCGCTCCGTCCGGGTCACATTCCCCGATGACGTGCGTACTCAGGCGAGAAGTAGGTCTCACCTGACCTCCTTATAGATCAGACGGAGAATAATTTGTCATCAAAGCAGCGGGATTAACTCGCCCCGTGCCGCGGTGGAGGCACACCGTTCAGCCAGTAGTTCCCAATGGCGTGATATTTCCAGCGTACCGGGTCGTGCAGGGTATGGGTGCGGGCGTTGCGCCAGTGACGGTTCAGATTGTACTCCTCCAGCGTCGAGCGGGTGCCGGCCAACTCAAACAACTTGTTTGTGGCCAGCACAGAGACCTCCGTGGACATGGCTTTTGCCTCAGCCACGGCGATCGAGGCTTGAGAGACGTTCTCCTCGGTTGGTGAGGCAACCGCCGCGTCCACAAAACGGCCCGCCCGTTCGAGCAGAGCGTCCGAGGCGTGCACCCGGACTTCAAGCTCGCCAATCTGATAAATCGTGTACGGGTCTTCGTAGCCGTGCTCCTGGCCGCTATCGATCCACGGCCGCGTATACTGACGGACAAAGGCGATCGTCTCGGCCAGGGCTGCACGAGCGATACCGGCATCGACTGCGGTATGAAAAATTTGAGCAACGGCGCCCATCGGGGTGGGCCGATCAAACGCCGCCTGATGGTCGATAACATGAAAAGGCTCGACCGCAACATTCTCGAACACCGCGGTCCCGCTGGCTGTGGTCCGCTGGCCGAAGCCTGACCAGTCGTCGATGATGGTGACCCCCGGCGCATCACGCCTGACAAAGACGATGGCAATCCGCCCCTGGTCGTCCTTGGCGACAGCCGGCACCCAGTGGGCAAACACCGCCCCCGTGGAATAGAACTTTCTGCCGTTCAGGAGGAATCTGTCGCCGGAGGCCGTGAGGCGCGTCTGAAAGTCAAAGACGGTTTTTGTGCCACGCTCGACGAAGGCATTCCCAAAGCGGTCGCCCTCCAACACCCGTTTGAAAAGGAACTCCTTTTGCTCCTCGGTCCCATCCAGTCGGACGGCTTCGATCATATAGTAATGGTTCTGGGGAATCTGGCCTAAAGACGAATCTGCG
>JAJDTY010000037.1 GCA_022826945.1 Candidatus Binatia bacterium | reverse complement strand
CCCGTCAGGAGAAACGTTTGCCCCGACGGCGATTTCCTCTTGGGAACCTTCCATACATACGGGCTTGGTCCACGAGGTATGGAGGATTCCGTTTCGGAAGGAGTCCCACAGAATCGGCCAGACTTTTACGTAGCGATCATCAATGGGATGTAGAAATCTCTCCACGTATCTCCGGACATACGCCGTGGCATCTCCCTTACCGTCATACACCCGACCGAAATACTCAAGTGCCTCGCAGCAGCCTCCTGCGAGGCGGAAATTACAACCACCCAGGAATTGCGTATCCCCTCTTTTTTCTCTTTCTTGTATTCCAAGAATTATCGTGCGGAGGTCCCCGAGAACGCACCCATCGATCCACTCAACTACCTGCTTGCGCGACTGCATGATGCTGTCTCCTTAACCGCCAAGAATTTTTCCGTGAAAGAGGCTGAGCCAACAAACCTGACATCATGGCCAGGGTGCGACTTCATCTTCGGAAAGAAAGATGATCGTATGTGAACCAAGAGGATGAAAAGGCGGGATGAGGCTTTCTACCCTCCCGTCCCTGAGACGTCGGTGGTGAGCAGCCTCGGGCAACATTGCCGGATCAATCGGGTATATGGCACGAGGATTGTGAAAGACGTCTAACCCTTCGGTCCAAGTTTCCTGATGCCCCGAAGCATGCACCCTGTACCTAAATTCCTGAGGAACAACTGCATTAGGATCATGGTCCATTGCAAAACCCTGACGAACCAGCACCACCCTGGGAGAGCCGAACCCGGCCAAAACGCCCATACGATTGAATTTCGAGATCGTCCCGCTGTTGTTGGACAGTACGGCGCTCACATGCTCGGCTCCCGGTAAGTCGAAGAACCCGGACTGGATCGCCTTCTTGCCCCATCGATGCTCCCCAACCGGTCGAGCCGTAATCGTCAATTGCCCGTTGCTGTCATGCTCCCACTCGTGGTCATAGCCATAGAGGTAGACCTCCAATGCGGAGCGTGTGGACACCATTGACGCCTCGGCGGAGAAGTCCTGAATTGCGAAAAGCAGGGGCTTGTCTTTGGCGCTCGGCTTTTCCCAATATTCTTTATCAAGCTTCGAGGTTAGGGTTTTGGCAAACCTGATCGGCATATATTCGTGCAGAAAAGCACGCTGCTGCTCGGGGCTATCTCGTGGCGGCTGCGGCCTGATTGAGCCGTCTTGGTCTCTACTTGGATTGACCGTCATTGCCTCGACCGTGAGTTCTCCCAGCACCCCTACGCAGGTGAGATCAGGCACGGCGTGGATATGCTCAATACGATATTCCATCTCGGCAAAGGCGGCAAAGAGATAGAGTTCCCACAGACGCGCGTCGAATCCAGTAGTCTGGAACTGTTTCACGAAGATGCCGTCCAGGTCCTCATGCCAGTGCATCATCTGTTCAATAATGCCACGGGCTGGAGAAAATCTCTCTTCTTCGGCTAGCGCCACGAAGGCTTTGCTTATCGCTGAGGCGGCAAGGGGCGCGAATTCGTAGCTCCAAGGGTCTCCTTGGTGCGGCCAGTGCTGGTTGCCACCGGTTGCTTGGCCCTGCTCATCATGAGGGCCAGCAGCGGCACGCATACCCTTTTCAAGTACTTTTTTATCAACCCCTCCGCCTTTCACGGAAAAACGGGATGGCGGCACATTAATCTTCGGGAAAGCCGATATGTTTATCCGGCTTGGAACCGACCAGGCTGCTTCAGCCTGACGTTCGACAGCGCGGAGTAAGTCATCAAGCGCCGTCTTCCAGACTTCTTTTTCTTTTCCGACAGAAAGATGCGGCAGTGCGCTTGCTAGCAACAGTGCCGGCGCTGACTTCATCGCATCGTCCAACTCGGCATTTATCAGCAAGGCGTCCAAAACGATCACACGCAGCATGGCTTTCGGTAACGCCATCGACACCGAGGCATAGGTCTTCCATTCCGCTTTTAGAAAATCTAGGGTTTTTTTGATGGCCGGATTTTGATCACCTACATCAGGTAAGAGCGCAGCATAGGTGAAAGGGATAATCTCTTTGGGATTGGCCTGCAAATAAGTGGACAGCGACTCTGCCGCCAATGTGATGTGCTCATACCATGCATCGTTTCCTTTCAGGTCCAGCAGGCCTTTTTCAAGGAATTGATCCAATAAACGGTCTGACATCGCATTACTCCTCATACCTGCTCGTGGGCACATTTATATTGAGTATACTTCTTCGGCGATTCGACAAAAAACTAACCATCAACTTGACCTATCCAAAGAACCACCATCACATCCCCTCAACCGATTCAGGACTCCGCGTATAACACACGTGCAAGCTGTAATCTGCGGTTTCCTCACCTCGCTTGCTCCCTCTCACCAGCTATGCAACCTCAACGCTTCTGGCCAACTCCACGTACCGACAGAAGCCGTTCGCCATCTTCATCTGGTGTGGCGTCCGGCACTCCGGGCGAAACAGATCGGGACTGCCCACCAGGATACAGAGAGCCTGCGCCCGTGACGTGGCGACGTTGAACCGAAAACGGTTATACAGGAACTCCATCCCCCGCGGGGCCTCGTCCGGGTGCGAGGACGTCATGGAATAGAGGACCACCGGCGCTTCTTGCCCCTGGAAGCGGTCGACCGTGCCGATGCGCTCGGCGAGCGGCGGCATGGCCTCGACGAGCGCGGAGACCTGGGCGTTATACGGAGCGACAATGAGGATATCCTGTGCCGTCAGAGGATGGATCGAGCCACCCTTGTCCCGCCAGCAACACCGGCTGGTGAGGTCGTCTACGATTCTCTTTACGACCTCAACCTCCTCCAGCGACCGCGCCTGACTTCCCGTGTGCGGTACAGGCACGTAGATGAGCCCCGAACCAGTGAAGGGCGACGTTCCCCTATCTTTCGCAACGATTGCCTGCTGTTCGAGCCCCGGGCGCGCCGCGACCCTGCCCTCGTAGTAGATCTCGGACGTAAACCGTGCGATGTCCGGGTGCAGCCGATAGGTCTCATCCAGGAACAGGCCCTTGTCCGCCGGCATCGTCTGCTCCCCGGCCAGCAGATGGTAGAGGGCCGACACCTCGCTGCCCTCGGGATGACTGCTCTGCAGCGGTTGCTCAAGCTGCTGCGGGTCGCCGAGCAGGACCAAGCTTCGCCCCGCCGGAGCAGTGGCCAACACATTGCTCAGCGCCATCTGGCCGGCCTCGTCCACGATCAGGACATCGACGCTCTGTTCGAAGTCGGACCGTGCCCAGCACCACGCTGTAGCGCCCAACACATCGATGGAGCCGTTCTCGAGTCCTGAACGGATATCTCCGTAGTTGGACCTCCGCTCGATCTCCCATTCGCCTTCGTATTTCCCTGTCTGACGGTGGACGAGAGTCAAGGAAAGTCCATCCTTGCGAGCTTGCTTTGCCGTAGCCTCCAGCAGGTTGACGATCACCTTGTGGCTGACCGCCGTGACCCCCACCTTGAGTCCGGCACGTACGAGCGTGCAGATGATGTGCGCGCCCGTGTACGTTTTCCCGGTCCCGGGCGGCCCCTGAATCGCCAGCACGTTGCCGTCCAGGAAGCGCGCGATCCGGCAGGCCGCTTCAACGGTCTTCTCTTCAGGCCCTTGTAAACTGGAGCCGGCACCCTCCAACGGGGGCGGGCGGCGGAGCAGCAGGTCCATGGCCGCACGAAAGGGATCTCCGGGAGCGAGTCCCCTCGTGAGAACGGCTTCCCCGAGCCGCATGAGCGCCTCGCGCAACACATCGGATGGCACTCGGTTGTGGAGGACCACAGCCGTCGGGTGCGCATCCGCTGTCTTCACCATCTTCTTGATGTCGATCGTGCGCGCAGCATAGTTGACCGCCTCAACTTTTCCGATTCTGTTGCCTTCGCGATCGTACAGATCGTCCCCTGGACGGGCGTCGAGATCCTGTGGGAGGAAGCTGTAGCGCTGCAGCGGTGCCGACTTCGGATCCACGACTGCTTCGAAGGCCAGCCCGGTCAGCGCCCGCCGCTCGTCGCCGAAGTCCGCCTCCTCGAGATCAAGCAGGCGAAAGTATTCCCACCAGCCCGCTTTGTCCTCCCGGCGGTGAAACTCCATCATGTGGGCCAACGCGAACCGAGCCTGCTGGTCTGCGGACCGCACGGCCGGATCCTCCGGGATCCCGTCCAGCAGACCGTCGCGCAGGCGCTGCAGCGCGCGATCGAGGTCGCTGATGTCCTCGGACGCCTCACCACTCTCGGCCGCGGGGCGGGGGAGATCGTGGCCCGCAGTGATGGCGTCGGTACGGAGCTGTTCGAGCCAGTTGCGCAGCCGCAAAGCGGACTCGCAGTCTTCCCGGTTATAGTCCTCGACGATCCGCCGGTGCGATGCGAGGTGTTCATCAAGACCACCGTCGGCGATGGCATTCTCCACGATTCGCCGGCTCGCCGTCGCCTCGCGGAGGTCCTGTGTACGCCCATAGTCGAAGAAGGGCTCAAGGTCCTTGATGGAGTAACGCTCGACGCTGGCGACCACGGCGCGCTTGACTACCAGGTGCAGGTCGACAAAGGCGCGACCGCGCAGGAGTTCGTCAAGCGCGACCTCGCGGGTCGCATACCGGCCCATAAGGCGCTTGAGCGCGGCCGGCTCGTAGGGCGCAAAGTGATAGACGTGCGCGCCCGGGTTGCGTCTCCGGGTCGCTATTGCCAGGTCGATAAACTCCTCGAAGGCCGCCCGCTCCTGCTCGCGGGTCTCCGCCCACAGCGGCGTGTAGACGAGATTGCCGCCGGAGTCGGCCATCACGTAGCCGAGGAGGTACTCTTGGACTCCTTCCGTGGCGAAGTGATCGCCTTCAAAGTCGAGGAAGATGTCGTCACCGGTGGGCTCGGGCAGGAGGGCCAGGCCGTGCTCGGCGTCGAAAGGGGCTTTCAACTCGTAATAGGGCTCACCCACATCGCGTCCGGTCCGTTGCACCCGCGCCTGTTCCCGGACACGTTCCAATGCGTCTCTTGATCCGTGGGACGGCTCCGGAACGGGCTCCAGCGCCGCCAATCCGGCAAGCGTTTCGATGCCCAGCGTGCGCAGTGTCTTGATCTGCGTGCGGGAAATCCCGGCCACGTAGCACAGATGGTCGTCGCTGCGCCGACGTGCCTCGCATGCCGCCCACCACGCGCAGTAGTCGCAGTGCGAGACCAGTTCCGGGTAGGTCGCAGCCGGCTGCGTTATGAACGTATCGATGCTGCATTCGAGAAGTCGGACATACGCGCCAAAGTCGTCGACCCGGTAGCTCACCGGCTCGAAGTTAGTGCCTGGCGGGACGACATGCATCAAGGCTGGGCGTGTCCCCTGGATCTTCTCGAGGAGATGGGCGTAGACACAGAGCTGCAGGATCGTGCCCGCCTTGGTCTCCCGGGCCAGCTTGGTGTCGAACGGTTCATACGACCAGTTGCCGAGATTGCTGGGCGCATCGACCTTGCGCAGAAAGTCGACACGCCCGGACCAGACGTCATGCGCGAGCGTTGCCTGGTAGATAACGTCGACGCCGGCGCGCATCGCCGTCAGGGTTGCCTCGTTGGTGCTGCCCTCCGCGTCACCGGCAACGCGTAAGCCCTGGGCGCGCAGATGTGCAAGGTACGCCTGCTCGTGCGCGCGTCCACGTTCTCGCAGCTCCTCATGGACCTCGTCGTACCGGACGGGCCGCTCGAGTTCGCCGCGCGCCGCGCGCAGGTCGAGGGCGGACAGATGTTGGCACCCGAGAAAATTACTCAGGTCCGTGGGGGCGCGCACAAGAGCGTCAGCGGTCTGTTTCATATGCGGGTTCCTCTCCCCTCCCTACCGGTCAGCCGCCGGCATGGGCCTCCTCAATCAGCGTTCCTATACACTATCCTGCCGCGCCGTGCACACCGAGAGTTGGCGGGAATGTGGGGGCGACCACTACGCTCTGGACTTTCCGTTTCGAACAGCTAGACAGGAGACCCTTGTTCAGCTCTACTGGGTCGGGTTTTCTGGCATGGTGTACTATGATCGTTCCATCGACGCGGAGCTAGCCAACGCCTTGGCTCCAGACGGTTCCCTCGCTTGGCTGATGGCGCATGTGCACTCCGACATGGGGTGCCGCTGCCATGCGCACCTTGAGTTTCGCAAGACGCGTAGCGGTAATCGTCAGCGGGGCAGCGTCCAGCTTTACTGCCTACGAATGTCGCGGCCCGCCTGCTTGCTCTCCCTCTAAAAATCCCGCATAGGTAAGAAAATCCCTGACAAAAGCTAGGGCTAATCCAAAAGATTACTGATCTCGACGACGACTGTTGCTTGTAAGGAGGCAACAGCAACGAGGGCAGAAGGAAGGAACGCTCCATGGGCAAGCCCATAGGCCCCGCTATGGGCCGTCAAGACACTATTCTGCGGAAGATGTTGAAAAAATCAGAGCGCCTCCGCGATGCAGACCCCAGGCCTGGCAACGCATTGCAGGTACTGAGAGAGTGGGCGTAGGCCGCGCAGGAACAGGGGGAACTTCAGGAAGCTACCCGCCCGGCGGTATGGCATCGCCCAGGACACAGAGTCGCGCATTAGGAGGAAGCAATGGCGAACCAGACCAGAGACCGTCAAGGCTCTCATCCAACTATGATTATCAACTACAGGGATTTAAGCGGAAACCACCGTTTGGTGATACCCGGTGAACTCGTTGGTGATCCAATGCTTTTACCCTTCATCCCACCAAGTACGCCAGAGCAGTTCGCGACGTTGAAAGCCGCAGTGCAACACTACAACGAGGCCAAAAATTCAAATTAGGCCGTCCGCTTTGAAATTGGGCTGTTTGGGTTCAAATCAGGACAGCACTCTCAAGTGGTACACTTTGCCGATGTCAGTGGTGCAAGTGTACCAGGATCGCCTACCGCCCTTCCCTTGACAGGTGAATAGTCCCCTGTATTCCCACAGCCAAAGTGGGGAAAATCGTGAGGAAGAAGGGGAGCGTTCTCTGAAAAATATAGTAGAACAACATTTTGTGATATAGATTCGAGTCCGGCGGGATAGGCCTTCCCTCTCATCACCCTCTACAAAAAGCGTAAAACGGTTTGTAATCCGGGGCAGAGTGAGCTAGAAGCGAGGCAAAGTCTATCTGTGTGCAAGGAGGGACGCGCAATGCAACTCGGAAGAATTATTGACGCCGATGGTCATATTTTAGAGCCACCCAATTTGTGGAAGGAGAACCTTGAGTCGAAATACAAAGAGCGCGCCTTGCACCTCGTCAAAGATGAGGAAGGCTGGGAGGCACTTGTCATTGACGGTAAGATTTCTCCGACCATCAGAGGGATGGGCGTTGCCTCCGGTTTTGGCAAGCCCGGTGAGCTCGTCTTCTCCAAAGACCAGCTGTATATGGATGGTCCCAAGGGGGCCTACGACCCGCATGAGCGGATCAAGCAGTTAGACGCTGACGGCATTGACGCGGCGGTACTCTTTCCTACGATCGGCCTGCTGTGGGAAGGTGAAGTCAATGACCCTGGACTCGCCCTGGCATATAACCGCGTATACAACGACTGGATCGCCGATTTCTGTCACCACTACCCCAACCGCTTATACGGAGTCGCGCACATCTCCCTCATGGACCCCGAGGCCGCCATTGTTGAGTTGAAACGCGCAGCCAAGTTGGGGCTGAAGGCCGTCATGCTGACCCCCTATCCCGCAAACGGGAAAGCCTATGGCGATACGACCTACGATCCGTTCTGGGCCGTTGCGGAGGATATTCAGATGCCGGTCGGCCTGCACGTGATTGCGCGGCCAGACTTTCACGGTAGTGCCTGGTATGACCATACCACCTTTCACGGTTCGCCCTTCTACTTCCTGTCTGTCACGCTGGGCTTTGATATCCAGGCGTCCTTTGTCAGCATGTTTGAGGGCGGCACCCTGGAACGCTTTCCGAATCTCAAATTGCTGGTTCTGGAAGTCGGAGCCGGCTGGGTGCCACATTTTGTCGAGCGGATGGACAGCAAGTGGGAACACAGCGGCTTCATGACGGCCTGCAAGCGTCCACCGAGTGAGTATTTCCGCCGTCAGTGCTGGGTTGGTTGTGATGTGGACGAAAGCATGATCCCACCGGCTGCCGCGCGCTGGGGATCTGATAAATTCTTCTGGTCCACCGATTTCCCCCATTTTGACGGCTTCCCGGACGCCCTCAACACTTTACAGAATGGGATTAAGGAACTCCCACCGCCTGACCAGCAGAACATCCTGGGCGATAACGCGGCCCGAGCGTACGATCTGTAGAAAATCTGGGACAGACGCAGAGACACAGGGCAGCCATACGGCTGCCCTGTTTTTTGTCGAGAGTTTTCCCCCTCCCCTTACCTCTGAACCAACTTTTTGAGACCGGTGGAGAATGGCTCGCAATAGCCGGACTCGGCAGGATAGATTGCCCGGCTGAGAACGGCGTGCAGCCGGGGAAGATTATAGCAGGGCACGGAAGGATACAGGTGGTGCTCCAGGTGGTAGTTCACCTGCTTGGGCGCAAAGAAAAAACGCAAGACCGCGGGCATGAAATAGGTCCGCGTCTGTTGGTAGGCGTTCTCAGGGTCGGGCACATTACCGTGCTCAATCGCCCCCCGAATGCGAAAGAAGATCTGGGTCACCGTGCAGTACGGTACGAGCCAGTACAACACCAAGCATGTCCCAAATTCCCAACCCCACAAGGTAAAACCAGCGCTTAACACCACCACCCAAAAGATCGTGAACTGGCCCATATCAGCGATCTGCCGATAGCGGCCAGAGTGCTCCTCACCCAAGAATTTTCGATTAAAGTCCCGCGTCACAAAGGGCAGATCAATAAAATACTTCAACGTCGAGATGACGTTCAGACCACACACATCCCGAGCCAGAAGCCGCCAAAACGGTCCGCTGCCCAGGGGGTAGCGGGCATAGATAGCCCGGTCCGGATCGTCCTTGGTATAGGTATACTGGTGGTGATAGAGGTGGATGAAGCGCCACTTCGAGAGCGAGATAAAGACCGGAAACGCCGCAGCCACACGGGTCAGAGTATCGTTGAGCCATCCTGTTCTCGATATCCGTTTATGAATCGCCTCGTGCACGAGGACCATCAGGGCGTGCTGCCGCGCGGCAATCACGACGACCGCACCGATATAAACACACGCTCCCCAGATGCCCGTGGATGGAGGCAAGGCCCAGCCACTCAGCCAGACCGCCAGCCCAATTACACCCCAGACTTCAACCAGATGGTACACGGCCCGCAGCGTCGATATCTGGGACAGCTTCTTCACCGTCTGGCGGATAGCGGGAATCTCGGAAGCAGCCGTTTGCATATGCTATGGACCTATACCAAACTGCACGAATCGGTAAATAGCGCCCGCTCCCCGATTTGCGCTTCTCCCCGCAACTGGATAAGACGTTCACACAAAGGAGGAAGAGTATGCCACACGCACAGGTAAATGGGATCAATCTGCACTATACGATTCAGGGGCAGGGTCAGCCGCTACTGCTCATCATGGGGCTGGGCGGGCCTGCGGCGGCCTGGGACCGGGAATTTGTCGCGCGCATGGCCGACGACTATCAGGTCATTACCTATGATAACCGCGGCACCGGACAGTCGGATAAACCGGACGAGCCCTACTCTATTGCACTGTTTGCCAGTGATGCCGTGGGTTTGCTGAGCGCGCTCGACATCCCACGTGCTCACGTTTTCGGCATTTCGATGGGAGGCATGATTGCCCAGGAAATCGGCATTCACCACCAGCAGCATATCGCAAGTTTAACCCTGGGCTGTACCACCCCAGGCGGCAAGCACTCTGTCCCTGCCCCACCGGAATCTATGGAGGCGCTCAAAGGCCGTGCTGGACAGACGCCGGAAGAAGCCGTTCGGGAGGGCTGGAAGTTGTCCTACTCCCAAGAATATATCGCCACCCACCGGGATGAACTCGAAGCCACCATGCGTCGTGTCCTGGAACATTCCACTCCTTTCTTTGCTTACAAGCGTCACTTAGACGCGACCATGACCCTGCGCGTGTACCGGCAGCTCAAAGAGATTACTGCCCCAACCCTGGTCGCCACCGGGCGTGACGACGTGCTGATTCCGGCGGCCAATTCCGAGATTCTGGCCCGAGAGATTCCAAACGCGCAACTGGCTATTTTCGACAACGCTGGACACGGTTTTGTGTCCTCGGCCCGAGAGCCGTTTCTCACCGTCTTCAAGGAGTTCCTGTCACAGCACCCGCTATAAGCAGCGACTAGGTCCCAACTCTAACGCCGTGAATGCCGAATAAGAAAATCATTATCATCGCCGGCCCGAACGGAGCCGGCAAAACGACCTTTGCGTTCGAATACCTGCCCAACGAGGCGGACTGTCCAGTTTTTGTCAACGCCGACCTGATAGCAGCGGGCCTGTCTCCCTTCCGTCCCGCGACTGCGGCCATTCGCGCCGGGCGGCTGATGCTGGAAGAAATCAACACTCATGCCCGCGCGGGAAGGAGTTTCGCCTTTGAAACAACGCTGGCGGGCCGAGGCTATGTCAGAATGATCCGTCAGTGGCGCACTGATGGTTACAAGGTAAGGCTGATATTTCTATCGCTCCCAACACCTGAAGAAGCGATCAAGCGCGTAGCATTGCGCGTACAGCAAGGCGGGCACCACATCCCTAAATAGCTCATACGTCGCCGTTTCGACAGCGGTCTCCATAACTTCAAGACAATATACCGGCTCTGTGTTGACGATTGGTTGTGGTATAACAACAGCGGCACGACGCCTATCCTACTGGAGAAGAGAAACGATGAGAAAAGAACCCTCTGAAAAAAAGTCTCTCAATCTGGGCGACACAGACACGGAAGGCGTAACAGCCGCCCTCATACGGGCCGCTCAACGCGCTCACCTCATCGCTCACCAGACCGGTACCGGCGTTGTTGTCATGCGGGATGGAGAAGTCGTGGAAATTGAGCCGGACCCGGCAATGTATGGAGGGTTGTTGGGAAAGACTGCCGATTCGAGAGGGAGCCATGACAAAAACGCTGACCGCAATTGACGCCCTTGAACGATTCTTCGCGTGCATCTCGCCCGAAGAGAGAGCGAAGCGGCTGTCATGAACTCCGAGCGAAAGTCCGTTGGGCGAAGACGTAAAGAGGTGTCCTTTCCCGCACCGGTAGGAAAAAGCGAGCTACCGGCTGACTATGCTGCTCTGCTCGGTGAGATTAAAGACCGTATTCGCTCAGAGCGCTTGCAGGTGGTGTTGGCCGCCAATGCCGCCGCGATTCTTCTGTATTGGGATATCGGCAAGAGGATTCTTGAACGCCAGGACAAGGAAAGCTGGGGGGCCAAGGTCATTGACCGCCTGTCCCATGACCTCCGAGAAGTGTTTCCCGCTATGCGGGGATTCTCACCGCGCAATCCCAAGTACATGCGCACCTTCGCCGCCGCTTGGCCCGACCGCCGATTTGTGCAGCAAGTTGCTGCCCAAATTCCTTGGTTCCACAACTGTGTTCTTCTTGATAAAGCTCGCGACCCCCAAACCCGCCTGTGGTACGCCGAAAAAGCCTGCGAATACGGATGGAGCCGTATCGCAAGCCGAAGACCAAACGGAAATTCGGGGCATTGAAGGGTCAAATCTGGATTGCCCCGGACTTTGACGAGACACCCCAGGACGTTATCGATTCGTTCTACAACTCAAAGATATTCCCGGATGAAGACGAGTAATGGAGCGTTTCCTGCTGGATACCCATGCCCTCTTATGGACGCTCACCGAACCCCGGAAGTTGAGCAAGCGCGCTCGTGCAGCCTTAGAGGATGCGCAAAACGAAGTCTTCGTCAGCTCGGTCAGCGTCCTGGGAGATCGCCGTCAAACGGGCGCTTGGGAAATTGCGTGCCCCGGACAACCTGGAAGCGAGTATCAGAGAGCAGGGCTTTACACCACTATCTCTGACGTCTTATCACGCGGAGCAGGCCGGCGCCCTTCCGCCGCACCACGGCGACCCGTTCGACCGGATGCTGGTCGCCCAGGCCCAAGCCGAAGGACTGATTCTCGTCACCAGAGACGCCCGCATCCCGCTCTACGGCGTCCGCACTATGACGGTATAAGCGGCGATGACATCAACAGCCTAGAAACCGTCGTGGCGGCCTGACCGACATGACGGTTGAAGGACTTGCTTTCAATCCCTAGAAGCAACTGACTTTGCATCTCGGTGGATAGCGGGATATTAAAAATCAGGGCGAAGATCATCGAAGAGTAAACGTATCCTCCAATGCTGGACACATTTACTCTTTGGACCCGTAGCGCCTCAGTCAACAATCAACAGGTGGTGACGTATGGCCCGTGTGGTACTCAACAAACCAGAGCATATTGACGATCCGATTATCCGGGAAATTTTCAGTTGGGTCACCGACATGGAAGGCGCGGTGCCTAATCACTTCTATGTTGAACTGAACTGCCCGGAATTGCTCAAGGCCAAGCTCGGGACAACCAAGGTCCTGTGGCAACTGGGCGAACTCTCCATGGCGGAAATTCAGCACGTCGGTATTGCCGTTTCGAAGGCCAACGGCTGTCCCTACTGCACGGCGGCCTTTTGTACCATTTTGAACTACGGCCTGCGGACCGACGAAGCCTACACCAGGCAGTTTCTGGCTGAGGGTCCGGCGTCTATCACCAACCCCCGCCTGAAAACCATTGTGGAGTTTGCCCTGCAGGTGAACCTCAGCCCGCAGGATGTCACGGATGCAGATATTGCCCACCTGCACGAGATCGGCCTGACCGATGCCGGCGTGGTGCAGTTGATCCATCTTGTCAGCGATTTTGCCTCGTATAACCGTCTCAACCTCGCGCTCAAAACCGACTACGATTATCGTGACCTGTGGCGACAGATCGGTTTTGACTGGCGGCCGCAGCCCGGAGAGCCGGCCGGCGATAATACGCGCGGCGTTCGATAACATTATTCCAGTCATAAGGGAGGCCCTATGCAGCAGGACAAGAGCGCAATCAGAGGTTTTCACGCGCATGTGTATTATGATGAGTCCACCCGCGCGACTGCCGCGGACATCCGTGAAGCGATCAGCGACCAGTTCGAGGTCGAAATGGGCCGCTGGCGCGACAAGCCCGTGGGGCCGCATCCGCAATCCATGTATCAGGTCGCCTTTCAGCCGGATCAGTTCGAGACCCTCGTGCCCTGGTTGATGCTTAACCACTCCGGTCTCAACGTGCTTATTCACCCACGGACCGATGATGATATCGCCGACCACTCGCACCGAGCCCTGTGGTTGGGGGAAAGACTCGAGCTGAACATTCAGTTTTTGCGCGACCTGGAGAAAAAGGAAAAGAAATAGGGACTGGAGTGACATGCGGCTCGGCGCAATCATCGGTCTCTTATCGTCGCAACCCCGGCCTACCGATTTGGCAGAGCAGGCCAAACGCTATGCCGGAGAGGGCTTCGACAGTCTCTGGGTGGCTCAGGCAGTGGGTAGAGGGTTTATGCTGCCAGACCCTTTTACAGCGCTGGCAACCGCCGCAACGGCGACCAAGGAGGTCGAGTTGGGGACAGCGGTTCTCCAGCTCCCGTTATACCAGCCGACTGACCTGGCGCACCGCATTTTCTCTCTCATGCAAATCTGTGGAGCTCGTCTCACGCTCGGTCTTGGTGCAGGGTCTACGAAAACGGACTTCATCGCCTTCGAGCGGCCCTATGCGGACCGGTTCAAGACCTTCGATACCAGCCTTACGCAATTGAAACGACTGCTTGCCGAGGGGAAGAACGAACGCTGCGACCTGACACCATGGAAAACGGTCAGGGGCGGCCCGCCCCTCATTCTCGGTAGCTGGGGCGCTGGGGTAGAGCGGGCTGCACAAGACTTTGACGGCTGGGTTGCTTCCGCCTTCTACCGGACCGCCGACCAGGTCATAGATGCCCTCGGACGCTATCGTGCCGCTGGCGGACGGAGAGCCATGGTTTCCACCATTCAGTTGACGGCTGATCACGATCTGGGCCAGACCAGAGCCATTCTCCAGCGCTTTGCCCAAGCCGGGTTTGACGACGCCATCGTCCTCCTCCGTCCGGGCGGCCCGAGTCCGGCTGAAGTCAGGGCCTTGGTTGACTAGGAGCAGACCTATGAAAACCCCTATTTGCGAGATGTTTGACATTGAGTTTCCCCTGATTGCGTTTACCCACTGCCGCGATGTCGTGGTGGCGGTCTCCAAGGCGGGCGGCATGGGGGTGTTTGGCGCGGTCGCCCATCCGCCGGACCGCCTGGAAGAAGAGCTACGCTGGATTGATGAGCACATTGAGGGCAAGCCGTACGGCATCGATCTGATCGTGCCCAACAAGATGGCCGAGGTGAGTGTTGGCGGGCTGAATCGAGACAAGGTCGAGGCGGCGATTCCCCAGGAGTATTTTCAGTTCGCGGCCGGGATTCTGGCCCAGCACGATATCCCAGCGGAGGGACTGTACAGCTTTCGCGACGAGACGTTCCGGGCCAGCCAGAATATGCAGGCCAGTGGCGCGGCCAAAACTCTGGAGGTCGCTTTTTCGCACCCGATCAAGCTCGTGGCCAATGCGTTGGGTGTCCCGCCCACCATCATGCTGGAGATGGGTAAACAGCACGGCGTACATGTTGCCGCTCTGGTCGGTGCAAAAAAGCATGCCATCCGCCAGGTGCAAGCCGGAGTTGATGTGCTGATTGCTGCCGGCGGAGAGGCCGGCGGCCATTGTGGTGATGTCTCGACCATGGTGCTGATTCCCGAGATTCATGAAGCCATTCAGCCGTATGGCAATATTCCGGTTTTAGCTGCAGGAGGCATTGTGACGGGCCGCCAAATGGCCGCCTGCATGGCCATGGGGGCCGCGGGAGTCTGGACGGGTTCGGTCTGGCTGACGACGAGCGAGGCCGAAACCAATCCGGTCGTCAAGGAAAAAATGCTGCACGCCTCCTCCCGTGACACGGTGAGGTCAAAGGCCCGCACGGGCAAGTATTCGCGCCAGCTCAGGTCTCCGTGGACCGACGCCTGGGAGGCTGAGGACAGCCCCACGCCGCTGCCGATGCCCTTACAGTCCCTGGTCACCGAGCCCGCACTGGGCAGAGTGGACAAGCTCTCCCAGAGTGGTCATGCGGGGGCCAAGGAATTGACAACCTATTGGGTCGGCCAGGGGGTCGGCCTGATGAATCGCCAGATGTCAGCCGCGGCTGTGGTCCAGGAGTTCAAAGAAGATTTTTTTAACGCCTTCGTGCGTTTGTCGGACGCGCTCGAAGCGGAGTGATACGCTCTTCTGGAGGAAACGATGTCTACCTTTTCCGCACTGCTTATCCTACTCAAGCTCGGCCTGGCCGGGTTTATTCCGGGCATGGTTCATGCGCTTGATGAGAGCACGATTGCCCAGCTCCACACAGCTAAGGAGATCTATGTTTCTACCAAACGCAAGAGCGGCGAGTGGGGCAGCGCGGCTCCGGTCTGGTTCTGGTATACCGATGAGGTGATCTATTCCACCGCCTCACCAAACTCGTATAAAGCCAAGCGCATTCTGGATGGGCGCAACACGGTACGAATCGCCGTCGGGAGTCGGGACGGTCCTACGTTTACCGGCACCGCCGAGATTTTTACGGATGCGACTATCGTCGCGCGCATGGGCGAATCCTATAACAACAAATACTGGCTTGCCTGGTTGGGCTTTGCGCGGCCACGGGTGAGCCGTGTGGAGTCGGGCAAGACCGTAGCCATCAAAGTCACACCAGATGTCCAGGAATGAAAGGAAGGGAGAGCCATGCAACAGATTGATGCCGTTTTGAATCAGGCGGTAGAGTCCGGAGATATTCCGGGCGTCGTCGCCACGGTCGCCACAGATTCGGGTCCGGTGTACGCCGGCGCGTTTGGGACACGCAAGCTCAATGCCGGTCCGGCCATGACAACCGACACAGTCTTTCGCATCGCGTCCATGACCAAAGCGGTCGCCTCGGCCGCGGCCATGCAACTCTACGAACAGGGCAAATTCGGCCTTGATCAGCCGCTGGGCGAAATCATGCCTGCCCTGGCCCAGCTTCAGGTGCTGGAAGGGTTTGATGCCGCCGGACAACCGCAACTCCGTCCGGCGAAACGCCCCGTCACCGCCCGTCAAATTCTGACCCATACCGCCGGGTTTGGCTATGAGATCTGGAACCCCGGTCTCGGCCAATACCAGGAGGCAACCGGAGAACCGGGCATTGGCAGCGGTAAAAAAGCGGCGTTGAATATGCCACTGGTGTGCGATCCGGGAGAACGCTGGGAGTACGGGATCAATACGGATTGGGTCGGCCAACTGGTTGAGGCGGTCAGCGGCCACACCCTGGGTGACTATCTGACCCGGAATATGTTTGAGCCGCTGGGCATGACGGACACCGGTTTTACTCGTTCGGCAGAACAGGAGGCTCGCACGGTCAGTGTCCATCAGCGCGGTGAAGACGGCACACTCGCCCCGACGGATATTGAATTGGTGACTCCCGATGCCGAATACCAGAGCGGCGGCCACGGTCTGAGTTCGACCGCCGCGGACTATCTAGCTTTTGTCCAGATGATTCTCAAAGGCGGCAGCCATAACGGGCAGCAGATCCTCAAGCCCGAGACGGTTGCGCTGATGTCAGAGAATCATATTGGCGACCTCGCTGCCGGAGACATGACCACCGCCGTCCCACCGCTCTCCAATGATGTAAAATTCTCCCCCGGCGTCGTGCATAAACACGGCCTGGGATTTTTGATTAATACCAGCGCGCTGCCAGGGGCACGCTCGGCGGGTAGCCTGAGCTGGGCCGGCCTCTTCAACTCCTATTACTGGATTGATCCGACCAAGCGGGTCACCGGCGTTATCCTGATGCAGATTCTGCCCTTTTTTGATGTCAAGGCTATCCCTGTGTACGAGCGCTTTGAACACGCGACCTATCAGGCTTTAGGTCTGCTTGAGGCGTAACAAGCTGAGACACCATGCGCGCATTGAGCCCCAGCGGAGAGTCCGCTATGGTTTGCTTACGTTGTTCGATTGTCTCGTGTTGTATCACCGGACTGAAGCGGCAGTCTGACCAGGAAAGGCTAGCCGTCACGCCTGGGACTGGAGGATAGTATGGAACGCCCGTTACGCTTTGGCATTTTTATGGCCCCCTTTCATCCCGCAGGTCAAAATCCCACACTCGCCCTTGAACGCGACCTAGAGCTGATCGTTCGCCTGGACGAGCTGGGCTATGACGAAGCCTGGATCGGCGAGCACCATTCGGCCGGTTTGGAGATCATTGCCTCGCCCGAAGTGTTCATTGCCGCGGCCGCCCAGCGGACGAACCATATTCGCTTAGGCACCGGCGTCAGCTCCCTGCCCTATCATCATCCCTTGATCCTGGCCGACCGTATTGTTCAGCTCGACCATATGACGCGCGGGCGGACCATGTTCGGTGTCGGCCCAGGGGCTCTGCCATCGGATGCGTATATGATGGGCATCCCGCCTGACACGCAACGCATACGCATGGAAGAATCGCTCGGCGCAATCATTCAGTTGCTGACCTCGGACAAACCCGTCAACATGGAAACCGACTGGTTCACCCTGAAAGATGCCCGCCTCCAACTCCGGCCGTACACCTACCCGCATTTTGAAATTGCGGTCGCGGCAACCGTCTCCCCGGCCGGTCCCCGGACTGCGGGACGTTACGGCGCCGGCCTGCTCTCACTGGGCGCGACCAGCATGGGCGGTTTTGCCGTTCTGGGCGATCACTGGAAGGTCTGGAACGACCAGGCCAAGGAATACGGCCAGACGGTTGATCGGTCCTCCTGGCGCTTGGTCGGACCGATGCATATCGCACCCACCCGCGAGCAGGCATTCAAAGAGGTCGAGTACGGTATTTATGACTGGGTCGATTACTTCCAGAATGTCGTGGCTCTGCCCCTCGCCCCGGATGAGTCAGACCCGCGCAAATGGCCCCAAGCCCTGGTTGAGTCTGGAACCGCCGTCATAGGCACGCCGGATGATGCGATCGCTCAACTCGAACGGCTGACCAAACAGTCCGGTGGCTTTGGCTGCTATATGCTGATGGCCAACGACTGGGCCGAGCGCCAGGCCTGTCTCAACTCCTATGAGCTGTTGGCCAAGGAAGTCTTCCCCCACGTTCAGAGTTCCGCCGACCGGGCCGTGTCTTCCAGAGAGTGGTGCCGAACGGATCACGACACGCTGATTGGTGGGGCCATGAACGCCGTGGCAAAGGAAATCGAGCGCTACGAAAAGGACACCGGCTATCGTCCGGCCATCGCCGATATAGCCCAAGGACAGCCCAACGCGAAGTAGGGAGCGGCCTCCTCACCCCCGCCCTGGGGGTGGGGTGAAGCGAATCAATAGGCAAACGCATACGGCCTGACCCGGAGGGATGCAGTGCTCATGAGTTCGTCCATGCAAAACCGGAATTTTCAGATCATCACAACCAACGGCGTTCGCTTGCGCACGGTTGTTGAGGGCGATGGACCGCTCGTCATTCTCCTCCACGGCTTTCCGCAGTGCTGGTATTTGTGGCGACATCAGATCGACCCCCTGGTCGAAGCCGGCTTTCAGGTGGCGGTCCCGGACCAGCGCGGCTATGGGGGCAGTGATCGACCCGGAGCCATAGACGCCTATAATATCGTAGACCTCAGCAATGATGTTGCCGGCCTGGCAACCGCCCTGGGCCACGAGCAGTTCCTCGTTGTCGGCCACGATTGGGGGGCGCCCGTCGCCTGGCATACGACCCTGCTCCACGCAGAGCGGGTCAAAGCCGTTGCCGGCCTGAGCGTTCCCTATGTGCGCGGTCAGGCCGGGACCATGACCAGGCAGGAAAATTTTGGGGATAATTTCTGGTATATCGTCTACTTCCAGACCCCGGGGGTGGCGGAAGCCGAGTTTGAAGCGGATATTCGCAAGACCTTACGCCTGACCTATTATATCGCGTCCGGCGACGCCCCGGCGAATGCCATGCTGATGCAGAAGCCCGCAACCGCGAAATTTCTTGATGGCCTGCCCGAGCCGGACACGCTTCCGGCCTGGCTGACACAAGAGGACCTTGACTACTATGTCGCCCAGTACGAGCAGAGTGGCTTTCGCGGTCCGCTCAATTGGTACCGTAATATTGATCATAACCTTGAGCTGACTCCGCAGTTGGAGAACGCCAAGATCGAACGACCAGCGCTCTTTATTGCCGGGGAAAAAGACCCGGTCCTGTCTTTTGGCGGTGGCGGTTGGGTTGACCTGATGGATCACTTTGTGACGGATTTACGGGGGAAGGTCTATATCGAGGGCGCCGGTCACTGGGTACAAATGGAACGCCCGACACAGGTGACCGAGACACTGCTGGGCTTTCTGAAGCAGTTCGCGTGAACAGGGATGAGCCGGTATGCTGACCATCTCACTGTGAGAGACGCACGGACGCAGTATTTCCGCGTCAACAAATTGGGCGATGGCGGCTATACCGACCGATGGATCAGGTTCAAGTTTGGTCCCCTTACCCTCTTTCTCCCCAATGCTCAGGCCCGCATCCGGGCGGTCCGTTTCCACAATGTTCACCACGTCCTGACTGAATACCCCACGAGTTGGAGTGGCGAGGCCGGGATTTCCGCCTGGGAAATCGCCTCCGATTGTACACACAACTCTGTGGCCTGGTTTATCAACCTCCAGGTCATGGCCATCGGTTTACTGCTCAACCCGGTTGCTGTGTACCGGGCTTTTATCCGTGGGCGGCACTGTACCAATCTCTATCGATCCGAGCTGAACGATGCCCTGTTTTCAACTCCAATTGGTGCGTTGCGCCACCGCCTCGGGCTCACGACCTTACCATCACGTACCAGGGGCAGCGACCGGCTCACTTTTGTCGGCTGGTCACTGTGCGGTGTCCTCATGCTCGCCGCGCCCCTCCTGGGCGTTATAGTGGGGCTGAGTATTCTGATCTGAAGGACGGTCTGTCTAAGCCGACTCACTCCCGCCCGTTCAGATAGTCGGGCAGCCGCGCGGCCGTATACGTCTTGGCCGCTTCGAGTTGTTCTCTGGTCAGTCCCTGCGCCTCGCTTAAGTCGGCTCCGGCCAGATTCGCCCCCGCCAGGTCGGCCTCGTGCAAATCCGCCCGTTGCAGGGAACTGCCGGTCATATCGGCATCGGTGAGGATGGCATAACGCAGGATGGCGCCACGCAGGTCGGCTCCGTTCAGATCGGCACCCTCCAAGGTCACGCCGGCCAGGGCGGCGTCCCGCAGGTTGGCACCGGCCAGACCGGTCACCTTGCCCTTCTCGTTGACGATATCCCAGACCAGACGCCATTTTTCGTCCAATTGTGTATGAGCGTCGATTTCCGCGCCGGACAATTCCGCACCGGCCAGATTGGCTCCCGACAGGTTCGCTCCTTTCAGGTTGGCTCGGCTGAAGTCGGTCTGTTTTAATTCCGCCTTGCTCAGGTCAGCACCAGCTAAGCTTGCACCTACCAGATTGGTTTGAAACAGGTCTGCGCCAGCAAGCGTTGCCTGGGTCAGATTGGCTTGAAACAGATGCGCCTGATGCAGGTTCGCCGCTTTCAGGTTCGCCCCTACCAGGTTTGCGCCACGCAGCTTGGCCTCAATCAAATCAGCCTCTTCAAGGTCGGCCCCTTGCAGGTCCGCTTCTATAAGACCGGCACCTATGAGATCGACCCCCACCAGAACGGCTCCGGGCAGCTTGATTCCTTCGAGTTTTGCATCGCGCAGGTCAGCGCCATACAGATTGGCTCCGGCCAGATTCGCTCCGGTCAGATTGGTCCGGTTCAGCTTTGTCCATTGCAGATTGACGTGGCCGAGATGAACGCCCTGCAACTCGGCATCTGACAGGTTGGCGTTCTCCAGGTCAGCCTGCGTTAGTTGAGCATCCAGAAAATTGGCATAGCGCAGGCGGGTACCAACCAAGCGTGCCCCGGTCAGGTTCGCCCCACGCAGGTCGGCTTCGCTTAAATCCGCCTCCGAGAGATCGGCCTCTTGTAGATCGCTGCCACTCAAATCGGCCCGGGCCAAACGGGCTCCGCTCAGGCGTATCCCCCGGAGATTGAGCCCACGCAGAGACAGGTCCTGACAGACGGCAGCCTCACAAGAAGCAAAGAAACGTCCCGCCCAGTCCTCAAGAATATGGGCGTTTGGCGTAGCGGTGTCGAGAGTCTGCCACAGAAAGTTCACAAAACGGGGGGCGGATTGAACCTCCAGTCTACGCACCCTGTCAAACATCTGCATGCCGGTTTCAAGCGCACCCGTATTCCCCGCTCCGACCAGAGAGAAAAACATGATTTTTTGCAGGGCCACGTGCTGGACGGTCCGCTCGTGGCGAGCCAGCAAAAAGGCGTACCCCCCTGTGTATACGGTCCCCAGCACGATCAAACACAGGAGGCTACGGACAAGAGTTTTTACGCTGAGGGTCATAGCAGATGCGCACTAGCCATTCAGTTCAGCGAACCCAGGAAATCAACCGTCCGCTCAAACGCCGTATCGTCGGCGTGAAAGACAAAAGCGCACAGATCGGTAACGCCGATATCTTCCAGGCGCTTGACCTCGTCTTTGATGACCCCCGTGTCGCCGGTCAGAATCATATCAACCGGGGCCTGGGCTCCCCCCCGGTCCAGCATGTCCCGATAGGCGGGCAGTTGGCCATAAATGGCGAAGACCTGAGCCGCCACTTCGAGGGCGTTTTGCCGATCATTGGTGACCGCCATGGGCACACCGGCAATGACACGCGGCGCCGGTGCACCGGCCGCCTGGGCCGCTGCGGTGATCCGTGGGACGACATGGTCTTTGAGCGCCTTATGGCCGGCCATCCAAGTGACGGTGCCCTGGGCCTCACGCCCACACAGGTCGAGCATTTTGGGTCCGAGCGCGGCCAGCACGAGTGGGACCGGGTCGGCTCCCGGGACCGCAACCTCAAGATTGGCACGGTATTCTTCACCTTGGTATTTTACTGCCTCGCCACGCAGTACCGGTTTCAAAACACTCAGATAATCGCGCATATGGGCCATATGACGGGTATACGACAGGCCGAACATGCCCTCGATCACCATCTGGTGGGACAGCCCGATGCCCAGCGTAAAACGGCCTTTACACGCGGCTTGGGTGGTCAGTGCGGCCTGGCCCATCACCACGGGGTGGCGCGGATACGTCGGTACGACCGCCGTTCCCAGTTCAATACGTGAGGTCTCCCGACCGACTAGGGCGAGCAGATTAATGGCATCGTGTGAAAAAATATGCGCCAGCCAGCTGCTATCGAGCCCGACTTCCTCAGCCCGCTGGGCCCGCCGAATGACTTCATCCATAGTAGGCGACTCGCCCGCCCCTTCACCAATCATCATACCAATACGCATCCGTGTGTCCTTTCTTCCCTGCGTTGACTTTTGCACTGTCCACACGAGATATATAGAGAAACACGAGGGCCGTCCATTCACGAACAGATGAGGCAACAGTAGCGGGACAATCGAAGGGAGAACTGACATGGCAACGTCCAATCCAGACTGTTCAAAGCTCCTCAGCGGGATCACCGTACTCGACTTTACCCACGCCTTGGCCGGGCCAACCTGTACCCGAATTCTGAGCGATCTTGGGGCCGAGGTCATTAAGCTTGAGCCCGCGCCGAACGGGGAATTTGGCCGCAGCCTTTTTCCGGTCCAGGGCGGCCTGGGTTCGATGTTTCTCTATACCTGTGCCGGCAAGAAAAGCCTGTGCGTCGATCTGAAAAAGCCGGAAGGCATGAAAATCGCCACCGGACTGATCGCCAAGGTAGACGTGATGGTTGAAAACTTTGCGCCCGGCGTCATGGCGCGGCTCGGCCTGGACTATGAGAGTGCGGCTCGGATCAATCCCAAGATCATCATGGCTTCCTGTTCGGGCTTTGGCCAGACCGGTCCGTTATCCAAGAACACCAGTTACGACATCATTGGACAGGCCATGAGCAGCGTGATGCATATGACCGGCGACCCGGACGGCCCGCCCCAGTACGTCGGTAATTATATCGGCGACACCAACACCGGCGTGCATGCGGCCCTGGCGGTGTGCGCGGCGCTCTTCTACCGGGACCGCAGCGGCAAAGGGCAGCTGATCGATATCGCCCAGGTCGATTCGCTCTTCTTTATGGACATGATCAATATTCCCCTGCACGCACTCACGAATGGTGAGCAGAACCCGAAGCGCTTTGGAGCACACCATTTTGGGGTCGCCCCCTTGGGTGTCTTCCACGGCAAAGACGGCTATCTCGTGCTCCAGGCGGTTGAGCATCAATTCCCCCAACTGGCGAAAGCTATGGGCCGCGAAGACCTGGTGACTGACCCGAAGTTCGCGACCAACGAACGGCGGCTCGAAAACCGGGACGAACTCGTCGCCATGATTGAAGCCTGGCTCCAGTCCTTCCCGAGCGATGAGGCGGCCCTGCACGTGCTGGCCGAAGCGCGCATTCCCTGCGCACCCGTTCTTGATGTGGGTCAGGCTTTTCACCATCCGCATATCCGCGCCCGCGGCATGGTCGCCGAGATCGAGCATCCCGTATTTGGCCGGATGGAGATTACCAATGCGCCCTTCGTTTTTTCCGAAACTCCACGCGAGGTTCAGGGTCCGGCGCCGCTCGTTGGTCAGCATAATGCGGCGATTCTCAGCACCCATCTGGGCTATTCCGCAGCCGAGATTGCCCGGCTCACCGAGGCCGGAGTGCTCGTTGAGGAAGAGAAGGTGAAGGAGCTGGTAGCGTAGGCCTAAAGGAACACTTCGTCTTCAGGATAGATGTGGTGAGAATCCCAAACGCAAAACGAGCCTTCGTTGATATCCGTAAACTACAAGATTACGCACTGAACACAGAACATCGAGTCGGCAAGCATAAAGCCTTATTGTTTGCTACACGCTTGGGAATAAATTCGGATAATTCTGAAGAACTTCGAGCCCTCTTGCTTCAAGCAGTCAAAGACCATGATGCTGATATCCACGACAGAGACGAGTATGGGCAACGATACTGTGTGGACTTTATATTGGAGTGGAAAGGCAGGAAGGCTTCCCTGCGAAGTGTATGGAATATACGCTCTGCTGAGGATTTCCCGCGCCTTGTAACGTACTATCCTGTTCAGGAGGAAGACTGATGAGTGCCGATGTGAGACTGCTTGATGTCGTAGCGTTGACAACTGACCTTCCAGACCACGATCTTCATCGTGGAGAAATTGGAACGGTTGTTGAGTGCCATACGGACGACGCCTTTGAAGTCGAGTTCGTCGCCCGAGACGGCTACACTTACGCTCTTGTCACGTTACGCAGTGATCAGCTTATCCCGCTCAGGCAGAAGCGAGAACATTCGGACCCGGCTCCTGTCCCAGCGGCCTTGTAGCGCCGCATAGACGAGGCTGCGATGGGATCACCAACAACGGTACTCACCGTTTGCTGTCCTCTCGGATAAGTGTCGCGCTATCGGAGAAAATTCGTCGCGACTTTTTCATTTTCTCTCAAAACTGCTTTACGCTCTGCCACGCATCCATCCCATCAGGTCGTACCGCCTGTTCGAGTAGCAGCTTCAACTCAGCCTGGAGAGAACGTCCGTTCCCTGCGGCCCGCTTCTTCAGTTGAGCAACAGTTTTTTCGTCCAAGTTTCGTACAAGTACCTGAGCCATGACGTACCACCCCCAGCTTTTGCTCATGTTGATATCAAAATGATAGCATTAGAGGCAGGTTTGAGCTGAGGAGGCTGTCAGAGGATTCGGCAGCATAGGCTGACGTTAGGCAGCCGCTCTGAATCTCAACCGCCCCGCTCAAGGAAGAGATCGGATTCCGACCTGTTCCTACTCCGCGGTAGGTCCGACCCCCGCGACCGTGGTGCGATACATGATCCGGCGGTAGCGGGCTTTATCCCAGGGGCGGCCACGGTGGAGGCAACAGCGGTTGTCCCAGATCACCAGGTCGTTGGCGCGCCAGGTGTGGCGAAGGGTGTATTGGGGCTGAGTGGCGATGGCGGTCAGGTCTTTGAGCAGGGCCCGGCCTTCTTCGAGCGGCATCCCGCGTATATGGGATGCGTGGGCTCCGGCATAGAAATTCTTGCGACCGTTGGCCGGGTTGGCTCGAACCACCGCCTGCGGTATCGGCGGAGTCTCCCGCTTCTGTTCCTCGGTCATCAGGTTCGGATCAATCAGGCTGCGGTTATACGCAAAATCGTGAATGGCGATCAGCGGACCGATCCGCTCGCGCATGGCTACGGACAGGTCGGCGTAGGCGGCCCGCTCGGTCGCAAACTCGGTCTCTCCCCCAGTCGGCGGGACCTCGCGGCCGGACAGCAGAGAAGCGGTTGCCGGAACACGCTTGAACGAGCTGTCGGTGTGCCACATCTCGTTGCCGGAGTTAAAGACCATGCGCTTGTCTGTTGGCGGGATAATGACCTTGGTGTCGGGCTCAACGTTTGAGAGGTCGGCGATCTCGGTCCCACCACTGGCATTCTGCACCACGGTTTTCTCCAGTCCGCCAAAATGACCGACCTCGGAAAAGAGCCGACTGAAACGAATCTGCTGCTCGTCGTTTATTTTCTGGTCGTGGAAAACCAGGATGGAATAGTCGTTAAATAGATCGACGATGTCCCGCATGGCTGTTTCGCCGACACCCGCCGCGATGTCCACCCCATCAACTTCCGCCCCAAAGACATCCGTAATTTTTGAGAACGATACGGCCATGGTCATGTCCTCCTGAAAAGCGGAACCGCGCTCAACCGGCATGCTCCTGCGCGCGCTCGTAGTGCCAGCCACTTTTACGCATCCATAACCGGTGACGCCTTCCCGGTTCATCGACACTCGAGGACTCATATCCGGCATCGCCGTGATAGATCGAACAATAGCCGTCCTCGACTTTCTCAAGCTTGGGGAAAAAGATGTCCGGCTCACGTCCACGTACATACGCGAGCGCGTCCTCGACCGTTCCAAAAGCCGAGAGTTTCGTCAGTGAAACAAAGGTTGGCGGCGGCAGTTCAAGCTCGCCGGCCTGCCGTGCTGCCAGCGCCTCGTGTGGGCGCATCCAGGCATGGGCGTTGATTTCCGTGCCGTCAACCTGAACGGCATCCCTGCCAGCTTGGGCAACAAAAAACCAGGTTGAAAAACGTTTCGGTCGAACCAGGGGTGTGGTCCAGTGCGAAAAATAGAGCAAGTCCGCTTTCGAGAGGCTGAGGCCGGCTTCTTCCTGAGTCTCGCGGACCGCAGCCTGCCGGGCGGCAGCCAGCATATCGCCCGGTGCGTCCGGATTATGATCTTCGGGATCAATATGTCCGCCGGGGAATACCCAGGCCCCGCCATGAAAGGCGGTTTTTGCGTTTCGGCGTAATAACAGGACTTCGATGCCTTTTGGTCCGCGCTCCGCATTCCGAAGCACGATGACGGTGGCAGCAGGAACTGCAGGGGGTGACGCGGCTTTGTTTTCTGACATGCAGACAATGTATCCGAGCGCTGGACTAAGGAGTAGAGCACGCGTGGTGCGCACTCCACCGCTCCAAAGACAACGCCCAGAGTCCGTTCGTCAGCACTCCGGGCGTTAGTAACTCACACGCTGGTCGGCAGTACCGCCACCTAGGCGGCTTTCTTCTTGGTGGTCCGCTTTCTGGCGGTCACGCGCTTTTTCGATGCGGACCTCTTCCGCGCCGCAGCTTTCTTTTTGGCCGCTTCATGGGCTTGCTGCATGCGCCGAATCTCTTCCCAACCAAGATAACCGGTGAACTCGTCTTTGCCAAAAAAGATGACCGGGCCGTCACACATGAACAGATATTCCGTGTCTTCCAACGCGGTGGTGGCTCCGTGGACCATGCCGTTGGCCTCATGGACATAATCACCGGCGTTAAATGTACCGCCCCGGACTTTGAGTTTGCCCGAAAGAATATAGGTGTGCGCCGCACTCAGATGTTTATGCGGCGGGGCGACATAGCCTTTCAGCCAACGGAAATGCACCATCCAGCGGCCACTCTCTTCTCCGGTCCACAGCACCCTCATAAAGGCGCGTTCGGGATCATCCGGATTGGGAATCCAATCCGCGTCCGACGACTGCGTGATTGCATCCATCAGTTCACTGTTAATCGGACGAATCTCTTGCGGTAAAGCCATAGCTCCCTCCTTACTATAGTCGGTGCCTTCTTACATGCCTGTCCCTGCGTCGGGATGCAAGCCGCCCATGCCCTCTCCTACCCTTTCTCAGCCGGGTGACACTCGTTACAGTAGGCTGGCTTCGTCACAATGGGCAATTTTCAGCAGAGGGGCAATCAACAATGAATGAAATCGATTTCAATAATAAAACCGTTCTGGTCATTGGCGGGTCGAGCGGGATAGGAAACGGCATCGCGCGCCGTTTCCGCGACCACGGCGCGCGGGTCTTTGTCTCCGGTACCCGCGCAAGCGCAGCAGATTACGCGAACGAAGAAGGCTCCGCGCTGGACGGCCTGGATTATTTCCAATGGGACGTGTCAAGCGACCGCAACGTCGAGGCCCTGCAACTGCCCTTTGACTCCCTTGATGTGCTGGTCGCCTCACAAGGTATTGTCGAGTATAAGCGGGCCGAGTTTCAGATGCCAACCTTCAGGCGCGTACTGGACGTCAACCTCATGAGCGTCATGAGTAGTTGCACCAAGTTCCAGCCCATGTTGGCCAAAACTCAGGGCAGCATCATCGTGCTCGGCTCGGGAGCAAGCTTTTTCTCCGTGCTGGGGAACCCCGCGTATAGTGCCAGCAAGGGGGCGCTCGTCACCCTGACCAAAACCCTGGCCGAGGCTTGGGCCGGGGACGGCATCCGGGTCAACGGGATCGCCCCAGGATTGATCGCCACCAAGATCACCAAGGTCACCTGGGACCATCCGCGCCGCTATCAGGATTCGCTTGACTCGATCCCCATGAAACGCTGGGGAACACCGGAGGACATAGGCGGCATTGCGTTGTTTCTGGCCTCACCGCTGGCGTCGTATCTTACCGGCCAGATGTTGATTGCTGATGGAGGGATGAGCTTGGGCTTGTAAGCACGCCGGTGGGCACACCCCATGGAATGGTATGGCTCGCCCCTCACCCTCCTCCCTCCACTGGTCACTATTGGCCTAGCGATTGCCACCCAACGGGTGCGCCTCTCATTGAGCATCGGCCTGGGGTGTGGGGCGCTCCTCGCCACCCAACTCGACCCCCTGGCCGCGGCCACACGAACGGCCGGTTTCCTCTTCCACGTGGCGTTTGATGCCGACAACATTCTCATTACGACGTTTTCCCTCCTCGTGGCCAGCATGGTCGCGGTCATCGAGCGCAATGGCGGAACCATCGCGCTTGTCCGCAAAGCTGAACGGATCGTTCGCGGCCCACGGAGCGCCATGGCTGCCAGTTGGTTGGCCGGTCTGTTCGTCTTTTTTGACGATTATGCCAACTGCCTGATGGTCGGCACCACCTTTCGTCCTCTCTATGATCGCCACAGGCTCTCGCACGCCAAGCTCGCGTATATTGTGGATTCGACTGCGGCTCCGGTGGCTTCATTTGCCGTCATCTCAACATGGATCGGTTACGAGTTGGGGCTGCTCGCCGACGCGCTCAAAGGCGTTCCGCTTGCCGGCGGTCTCCTGCTCTTCTTTGTGAGCACCCTGCCGTTTCGTTTTTACAGCATCTATTCCCTGGCTTTTGTTGGCGCGGTTGCCCTGTCAGGTCGGGACTTTGGACCCATGGCCCGTCTGGAACACGAAACGCGAGCCGCCACACTTGCTATCGAGAAGAGTGAGAGACCCGAGCCGGCCCAGTCCGCTTGGCTGGCGGCGGGCCCTATTCTGAGCCTCCTGCTGGCAACCGTGGCCTTTCTCTATTTGGACGGCCGAGCCAGTGCGGGAGCGAGTGGTCCGGCCCATCCCACGCTCCTCTCGATTATGGGGTCGGCCAATGCCTATCGGTCTATGGTGCTGGGTGCCGGCACGGCTTTTATGGTCTCCATCGTATTGTCTTTATACAGCCGGACCCTCATGCTCCCCGGAGTGCTACTGGCGAGCTGGCGCGGTATGCGGCGTATTCTCGGCGCGTTGGTGATTCTGTATCTGGCCTGGGGATTGGGGACGGCGCTCGAAACCATAGGCACAGCGCGCGCCCTGACCGATTTACTGACCGGCAGTGTGAGCACGTGGAGCCTGCCCGCATTGACGTTTCTGGTGGCAGCGGCCATCTCCTTTGCGACCGGAAGCTCGTTTAGTACGATGGCCATTCTCATTCCGCTGGTCGTTCCCCTGGCCGTCTCCCTTGCGGGCGGGACGGTCGGCCCTCCGGTCCTGGCCACGGTTGGGGCGGTTCTCGCCGGCGCCTGCTTTGGCGACCATATCTCGCCGATTTCAGACACAACGATATTGTCCGCTACAGCCAGCGGGGTTGATGTCATCACTCATGTACGAACGCAGTTACCGTACGCACTCACGGTTGGGGCGATCTCGCTGTGTTTGGGCTATCTGCCGGCCGGTTTTGGCGTTCCCCCCCTTCTTTTACTCCCTTTGGGGGTTGGCCTTGGTGCCGTACTGGTGTGGACCCTGGGGCGAACGGGTGAGGCGGACGATGCATAGCCGGGCTGGCGGCTCTGGCAGTCGAACAGCCCGGCAGACAGCGAGGCTACGGGTTGAAATTTTTTGACGCAGACGTCTACTCGATCATCTCTGCCCCGCCCCAGACAAAATTCAGGGCTGTCGCCCCGTTTTTGCTTGTGACGGTGTGGGTACACCCGTTGGGTCGATAGCTCATATTGCCGGTTGGCACCGGGCCGGACTCATCCTCGTTTTCCCCTTCGATCACGAAGATGAGTTCATCCCCGTTATGGCGATGCAAGGGCAGCACCGAGCCCGGCTCAAAGCGCGCGAGTACGGCCCGTCGCCTGGCCACCTGATCTTCCCAAACGGACTTCAGGCGGATACCCGGCCGGGCCTCAGCCCATTCCAGCTGACTCAGCGAAAAGACCTGGGACGGTGGGGCGTTCCCTCGTTCGGTCGCAGGCTCCACCCCACCGGTGATAATCGCAATAGCAGTTGCCCCAGTGTTACTCGATACGCTGTGGACGCACCCGTCGGGCCGATAACCCATATTGCCCGCGGTTATCGTGCCAAACTCATCCGACAGGGTCCCTTCGATGAGATAGACCAGTTCGTCGCCCACATGCTTGTGGGTCGGCATTTGCAGGCCGGGCGTGATCCGCGTCATCAGCGCCCGCCTATTGGTTTTTTCGTCAGTCCACAGGCTGCGGGCCTGCACGCCCGGCATCAATTCCTGCCAGGCAAAGTCATTGACGGCGATCAGCCGTGATTGCGAGCTCTCGTGCTGTGCTGCCATATCCCCTCCTGCGGTCGCAATTCGTACTCATGAACCGGGTGAACCAGAAACGCGTCGTCAGTGATTCGGTTGGACGGGCGGTGTGGTCTCGCTCAGTTTTGTCGTCACCTCTTCGTCCGACATCGAGTAGACGACCTCCTGGCCCGGTGGGAACTGCATGGGGGGGGCATTCAAGTCAACCTCGGGGTTTTGGACTGTGCCCCCTTGGGATTCAAATGCCGGAGGGTTTTTATACTGTTCCAGCTCTTCCAGACTGATGCCGTTGAGCTTCACCACCTCGGGATCAATCCAGGATTCGGCATCAATCGCTTCGCCCTCGGAAGTCGAGAATTCGAGCATCATGCCCTCTGGCCCGGCAAAATAAATGGACTTGCAGAAGCCGTGATCGAGCGGCCCCATGACCCAGTGCCCGTGCGAGCGGACACGGTCCCGCATGGCCAGCAAATCTTCTTCTGTGTCTACATTGAGCGCCAGATGCTGCATGGCACCTGGCGCTACCAGACCCGCGGTCCAGCTTGCATGGGAGACCCCGGTTTGGGGTTGGATCTCGCCGCTCTCCGGGCCTTGGACAAAGGCGATGGACGAGCTGTCGCCCAGACGGACGAAGCCGTGATAGGTATTCTTCACGCCATGCATCCAGTACAGCGCAACCAGCTCCATACCGACGACTTGGGTAAAAAACTCAATCTGCTCCTTCATATTCTTGGTACAGATCGCCAGATGATGCACGCCATTTGGTAAGCCCATAGTCTTCCCTCCCTGTGGAATGATGTTGATGCTTCAGCATCCCACTTGGGCATATGAGAGTCAAGGTTCAATTCTCCCTTTTTATGCTAAACTAGGGGCGGCGCAGGGACAGGAATCACGAGGAGACGGCCGGTATGCTTGGTTTTCAACCCAACGACGAACAACAACTGATTCGGGATACGGTTGCGGAATTTGCCCGCGAACAGCTCCGCCCGCTTGCACACGAGGCGGATGAGAGCGGGATATTTCCCAATGCTGCAGCCCAGCAGGCCTGGGAGCTCGGCCTGGTGCAAAGCACGATTCCCGAAGCCTACGGTGGTGTCGGCGCCGAGTCTTCGACGGTCACAGGATCACTCATTTGTGAAGAGCTGGCCTGGGGGGACCTCTCGCTGGCGCTTCATATTCTCTCGCCCCAACTGGTGACCTATCCGGTCATAATGCTGGGGACACATGAGCAAAAGGCGCAGATTCTCAGCGCCTATATCGGCCCTCATTTCACAGCCGGCACGGCCGCAGTTATGGAGCCGCGCTTCGGCTTTGACCTCAACGAACTCACCACAACAGCCGCGCAACACAGCGGCGAGTTTGTCCTGAACGGCACCAAATGTTTTGTGCCGCTTGCCGCCGAGGCGGTCCATCTCCTGGTCTATGCCAGGGGAGACAACGGTATCGCAGCCTTTCTTCTCCCTCAGGATACGCCAGGACTGACCATAGGCGAGCGGGAGAAAAATATGGGCCTCAAAGCGGTTGCCACGTATGAACTGCGTTTGGACAATTGCCGCGTTCCTGCTTCCTCACAACTGCAAGGCGATATCCAGCCTGTGTTAAACCGCTCGCGGGTCGCCCTCTCGGCCATGGCCGTTGGCGTAGCCAGAGCCGCCTATGAGTACGCGCGGGAGTATGCCAAGGAGCGGAGGGCCTTTGGTACGGCTATTGCCCAGAAACAGGCCATCGCTTTTATGTTGGCCGAGATGGCCATGGAGGTCGACGCGGCGCGCCTCCTCGTCTGGGAGGCGGCCTGGAAAATCGACACTGGCGCAGACGCAACGCGCGAAGCGTGCTTGGCCAAGAATTACGCGGCCACTATGGTTCTCAAAGTGGCGGATAACGCCGTCCAAACCCTGGGCGGGCACGGCTATATCCGGGATCATCCGGTTGAACGCTGGCTCCGGAACGGACGCGGGTTTGCGACGTTTGAGGGGCTGGCCATGATCTAACGACCCAACAGACCCATTGGAGACAAACCATGATCGACTTCTCCCTTTCCCCGGCAGTTGAAAAAAATCGCGACATGATCCACGCCGTTGCAGACGGGACCATGCGCCCCATCTCGCGCGAGTATGACGAGCGCGAGCACGAAAAGCCGACGGAATGGCTGAACATGATGTGGGAGGCCTCCAAAAACTTGGTCAGTTTCGGAGATGGCAAGAAGAAGGCGAGCGGAAAGGCGGAGTCCGTCGAACGACGCCCCTCGGAACGCACCGTCCGTTCGGCAGTCCTGATTGAAGAACTGTCGTGGGGCGATGTCGGACTGTATCTCAGCATTCCCCATCCGGCACTCGGCGGGGCCGCGGTCGCGGCGGCCGGTACTCCCGAGCAGAAAGAGCGCTTTCTGTCCCGCTTCCGCGACGGGGAACCAAAGTGGGGCGCAATGGCAATTACCGAGCCGGGCTGCGGTTCGGATTCGGCCGCTCTCACCACGACCGCAGTACAGGACGGGGATCAGTGGGTCATCAATGGCACCAAGATCTTTTGCACCAGCGGGCTCATGGCGGCCGAAAAATCAGAGGGCTTTGTGGTTGTCTGGGCCACGGTGGACAAGTCGGCCGGACGCGCGGGGATCAAGGCCTTTGTGGTGGATCACCACACCCCCGGTATGACGGTTGCCAAAGTGGAAGACAAAATGGGTATCCGCGCCTCGGACACGGCAATGCTCGTCTTTGAAGACTGTCGGATTCCGCTCGATAATATTCTCGGCCAGGCAGAGGTCAAGCAATCGACCACGGGTTTCAAGGGGGTCATGGCCACATTTGACGCCACCCGGCCACTGGTTGCGGCCAGTGCGCTGGGTGTGGCGCGGGCCGCGGTGGATTATGTCCGCGAAACGTTTGCGGCAGAAGGAATCACCATTCGTTACGCCACCCCACCGACAAAGCTGACCACGCTTGAGCGGGACTTTATGGATATGGAGGCCAATCTCCAGGCCGCGCGGTTGTTGACGTGGCGGGCGGCCTGGATGCTCGATCAGGGGATCCAGAACAATCTCGAAGCCTCTATGGCCAAAGCCAAAGCCGGCAGCATGGTCACCCAGGTCACGCAGAAGGCGGTCGAACTGCTCGGCCCGTTGGGTTATTCGCGGAAAACCTTGCTCGAAAAATGGATGCGGGACGCCAAGATCAGCGATATTTATGAGGGCACTCAGCAGATCAACCTGCTTATTATTGCGCGGCGCATTTTGGGCTATTCGAGTCAGGAGTTGAATTAGGACGCGGGGGTGGGGATTTGTCCGGGCAGCGGGTTTTCTCATGCAAGTGATTGGACATCGCGGCGCCGCGGCGCTCGCTCCGGAGAACACCTGGGCAAGCTTTGACCGTGCGCTGTCGATCGGCGTGGACGCAATCGAGACCGATGTCCATTCCACCAGCGACGGTGAACTCGTTCTGATTCATGACAAAAACCTGGGCCGGACGACCGATGGGTCGGGGGTTGTGCACGATACCCCCTGGTCAGTGGTGAAAGGGCTCGATGCCGGCTCCTGGTTCAGTGCAGACTATGCCGGTGCGCGGGTCCCCTTACTCCGAGAGACGCTGGCGCATTACGGCAAACGGACCCATCTCGTGCTCGAAGTCAAACAGCGCGGCATAGAACTCCGGGTGCTCGACATGGTCCGTGACATGGGGCTGCTGGCCCAAGTCACCTTCTCGTCGTTCTTTTTTTCCATCGTCCACAATCTCAAGACCCATGCACCCACGGCGAAAGTTGGCTTGCTGACGATCGATGCCAAACCGGAAACCACCCGACGCGTGCTGGACGCCGGGTTTGATCAAATCTGCCCGCCGGCCCCATTTCTTTCCCGTGAGTTGGTCACGGCCTGGAAGGCCGCGGGCCTCGAAGTTCGGGCGTGGGGTATCAAAGACCCCGATATAATGCGTACGGCCATTGACGCCGGGGTTGATGGCATGACTGTGGATTTCCCCCATCTGCTCTTGGCTGCGGTGGGCAGACCGGCAAATTTCTAAAATCACGGGCGGGGGAAACGCTCTCCCGGTCAGCCGGGTACACTCTTGGTGGAGACGTGCTTACGCGAGATGGGTACCGTTCCGGCTGGCGGTGCCAAGATTCCTGGCCGGACTGTTGTCCGGGGCAGCACCATTTTTCAGGTTTTCGGCCAGCACCACGGTGAACAGGGACATCGGGTGAGTTTTATACCGCTTCTCAATGCGGATGGGAACATCGTCAAAGGCTTGTTTCAGGCGCAGTGAGGCGCTCCAGCCCAGCCGTCTGGTGAGAGGGTCGAGGGCACCAATAAGGGCGCCAATAACCGGCTTGGTTGAGCGGAAATGGTTGATGATGGCGATTTTTCCGCCCGGCTTACAGACCCGGTGAATTTCGCGCATCATCCGCACGGGGTCAGGCACGACACTAATGACGTGAAACGAGGTCACGTAGTCAAAAGAGTTGTCTGGAAAGTCGAGGTTCATGGCGTCCATCGTCAGCAAATGAAAATGTCGCCACTGGTTCTCGTCCACCCGTTGCTGGGCACGCTCTAACATATCGGGAGCAAGGTCTACCCCGGTCACCTGGCAATGGGGCGGATAGGCCTCCATGGACAGGCCGGTTCCGACCCCCACTTCGAGCACGCTGGCGTTGGGCTGAATGCCGAGGCCCTGGATGACCGCAGAGATACGGTCGGTAAAAAAACGAGCGAAGATCTTATCGTAGAGATGGGAAAACTCGGAGTAAATCTTGCTTTCGTGAGCGTGCCGGGTATCCCGCTCATTCTGTGTAGCCAGCACCCGCTATCCCCCTTCGCAGTCTAGGCGGCTTCCTGCTTTTGCTGCTGTTTCTTAAAAAGTGTGATGTCCTGCTGACGAAACCGCCACTGCCTGCCCCGTTTGACACCTGGGAGGATGTTTTTCCGGGCAAGCTCGTTGACCGTATCCGGGCTCAACTCAAGGAGCGCGGCCACCTGTCGGCTATTGAGCAGCACTTCTTCTTTTTCTTCCACAGCTCTCTATTTCCTATATGATTCAAATTGGTGGCTGGGGTATACCACACACCCCCTTAATCGTCAATGTCCGTGTAATTTCGCAGGGTTAGTGAACTTTTAGATCGCGCAGGCGAAGCTGGAGACTCGCCTGCCCATTCCAGACGTTCAGCGTTGGTGTGTAGAGTACGTCAACCTGTTGGCGGGGAACAATCGGACGGTCGCCCATCCCAAACCCGATAGCATCAATGGGCTGTCCCCCTTGGGAAGATCGCAGCACGAGCTTGAGGTGGCCGACTTTTCCGTGGGACTGATCGCCAACGACGCGGACACTGACCACTTCGGTCTGCGAGGACCGAAACACCGGCTCTGGATTACCCTGCCCGCAGGGCTGAAGACGATGCAGTTCATCAAGCAATTCCGGTCCGACCAGCGCAACATCAAGGTCGGCGTCAAACTCAATAATGGGAGTCAGATCATCGGGAGTCAGATGCCGACGCACGACCGCCTCAAACTCGTCTGCAAAGGTCGATATTGATGCCGTCCGTATCGACAGTCCAGCAGCCTGACGATGCCCGCCATAACCAGCCAAGTGCTCGGCACACGCCTGTATGCCTTTATACAGATGGAAAACCTTGGGGCTCCGTCCCGACCCTTTCCCCATATCGCCATCAATCGCAATGAGGATGGTCGGACGTCCAAAGCGCTCGACCAAGCGGGACGCAACAATGCCAATCACCCCAGGATGCCATTCGGGAGAGGCCAAGACAAAGCTATAGCACAGGCCCTGTTCAAGCTGGGCCCGCGCCAAGGCGAGCGCCTGTTGCAATATTCTCTCTTCGATGGCTCTGCGGTCGATGTTCTCCTTGTCCAGCTCAACAGCCAGCAACCGGGCACGTTCGGTATCCGTTGTCGTGAGCAGTTCAACCGCCTTGCGCGCCTCGGCCAACCGCCCCCCGGCATTGATGCGTGGTCCGAGACGAAAGCCGATATAGCTCGCCGTCACGGCGTCATCACCACTCACCGCTCGCAGCGCACGAATACCAGGACGCTGGCTGCTTGCGATTTGTCTCAGACCGTGAGTGACGAGCACGCGATTTTCTTCAATCAACGGCACAAGGTCGGCCACCGTCCCCAAACAGACCAGATCCAAATAGAGCCGCAAGTCGGGCACGGGCTGCTCCCCCTGCTCGCGCAGCCGCATCCGCAGCCCCATGAGCAAATAAAACGCCACGCCTGCCCCGGACAATCCGGAAAAGGAGAAGGGACAGCCGGCTACCATCGGGTTCAGCACGGCATAGGCGGGCAGTTTTTCCTCCGGGACGTGGTGGTGGTCACACACGATCACATCGATACCAAGCTGCTGTGCCCGCGCAATCTCCTGATGGCTGGCTGCTCCGCAGTCGGCCGTCACCAAGACCCGCGTGCCCTCACCGGCCAATTGCTCAATAGCTGGCGTATTCAATCCGTATCCTTCACGGGTCCGATGGGGGATATACAGCCTCGGGTCCATGCCAATTTCTCGCAAGAACAGGATGAGCTGAGCGCTGCCGGTCACCCCATCAACGTCGTAGTCGCCCCAGATACACACCCGTTCACCCTGCTCGCGAGCGTGGAGCAAACGGTCTGTCGCGCGCCGCATGTCAGGGAAGAGCATGGGCGAACGAAGACCCGTACGCAGGGTAGGAGATAAAAATGTGACCGCCTTGTCGGCCGTATCAATGCCGCGGTTGACGAGCAGCCGTGCCGTGACGGGGGAGAGGGGTTCGGGCTGGGTTGACTCGATCAGATCCTGAATTCGCCTCGGGTCGGCCGGCCGCAGGTGCCAGCGTTTTTCGAGCCGTGCGCCTGGGCCATTCACTGCCTGGCGGTCTCCCTTTCCCACAGCAGGATAACCGGACTGGCAACATAGATGGAAGAGTACGTACCGACCGTCATCCCGACCAGCAAGACGAGTGCAAAGGCATGGATCACCGAGCCCCCTAAAAAGAAAAGGGCCAGGATGACCATAAGGACCGTCCCGGTCGTAATCACCGTGCGGCTCAGAGTTTCGTTAATACTCCGGTTGATGATCGTCCGCATGGTCTCACGGCGCAGCTTGCGCATGTTTTCTCGCACACGGTCACACACAATGACCGTGTCGTTGACCGAATAACCGATGACAGTCAACAGCGCGGCCACAACGGTCAGATCGAACTCAACGTCTGCTACGAGCAAGACGGTGGTGGTCACCAAGACATCATGGATCAGGGCGACACCCGCACCCACCCCAAACCGGGGTTCAAATCGGAAAGCAATATAGCCGCCCATCATGAAGGTGGCGAACACCACGGCGAGAATGCCTTTCCGCCGTAAATCTCTCCCGACTTTCGGACCGACGCTTTCGACCCGTCGGACGTCGAACGCCTCAGGACCGTAGCCATCGGCCAGACTCTGGCGAATCCGATTCGAGAAGTTTTCCGCGCCCGTTTCCGACTTGGGGATCCGAATCAGGAATTCATCCCCGTTCTGCCCAAAATCCTGGACCGTGATATCTGAAATATCCGTTTGAGAGACGACAGCACGAATGCTCGCCGCATCGGTCTGCTGGCTGAATTTGACATGGACGATGGTCCCGCCCGCAAAATCAACCCCATAGTTCAACCCGCCCCGGTACCAAAAGGCGGTGATGCCGAGCAGGATAAGCAGAGCGGAAAACAGATACGCGCCTTTGGCGTAGCGCAGAAAATCAATCGTTGTGACAGCTTTAATCAGTTCCATGGTCTCATACTCTTCACTGCTTGCCCGGCTCAGACGCTCAGGGTGTGTAACCGCCGCCGCACCAGAAAATAGTCATACACCGCCCGCGTGCAGAACACCGTCGTGAACACCGTGCTGATGATCCCGATACACAGGGTAACGGCGAAGCCCTTGATGGGACCGGACCCAAACTGAAACAGAATCAGACCCGATAAAAACGTGGTGATATTCGAGTCAAAGATAGCCGGCAAGGCGCGTTCATAGCCGGAGTCTACCGCAGCCCGCGCCCCTTTGCCGAGTCGCACCTCTTCTCGCATACGCTCGTTGATCAGCACATTGGCGTCCACCGCCATACCCACGGTGAGGACAATACCGGCAATACCCGGCAGGGTCAGGGTCGCGTCGAACATGGCCAGAGCAGCCAGGAGCAGCAGGATATTCAAGGCCAGCGCGAGGTCGGCCAAGAGGCCGGCGAGGTTGTAATACACGACCATGAAGACCACGACCAAGATCCCGCCAATAATAAAAGACATGGTTCCTTGTTCAATCGAGTCCCGCCCGAGAGACGGTCCGACTGTCCGCTCCTCGGCGATGGTGACAGGCGCAGGCAACGCACCGGCGCGTAAGACAATGGCGAGGTCACGGGCTTCCCTAATGTCAAACCCACCCGTGATGGAGGCGTGTCCGCCGCCGATCCGATCGCGAATCACGGGAGCCGAGTACACGGTATTATCCAGCACAATGGCTAAACGGCGGCCGACGTTGGCCCCGGTTATTTCTTCAAAGGTCTCAGCCCCGCGGTTGTTCAGAATCAGCTCGACGTATGGCCCCTCAATATCTACGCTGGGACGCACACGGGCATCGGCCACCCCATCACCAGAAAGCAAGGTCTGTCTTTCCAGGGTGTAGGTAGTCCGAATCGGCTCCCCGCTCAGCGGGTCTCGGTCTTGACCATTCAGGGTCTCGGTCTCGCGCGTACTGCCCTCTTCCGCCACCAGCTTGAATTCCAATACCGCGGTTCTACCGATCAATTCCTTGGCGCGTTCGGGGTCCTGAATGCCGGGCAGTTGGACCAGAATATCCCGATCGCCTTGGCGTTGAATAATGGGTTCTGCCACACCGAACTGGTCGATCCGGTTGCGAATGGTTTCCAGGGATTGATCGACCGCGTACTGGTGGAGTGCTTCGATCTGGCGGCTGTCAAGGTCAACGACAATATCCGCACTCGAACCGGTGCCGATCCGCGGCTCGAGAATGGGGAAGCGGTCGGCCAGAATCTCCCGCACTATCGTTCGGTCTGATTCGGATATCGCGGAAAAGCGTAAGGTGTTGCCTGCTCGCCGAATATCGACGATACCAGCCCCGGCTTCACTCAGCGCCCGCCGGAATTCCTCGGCGTACTGGTCCAGACTGTTTTCAACGGCCTTCTCCAGGTCGACCGTCAACAATAAATACGTCCCGCCACGCAGATCGAGACCTAACCGAATATGGTGGGAGGGCAGAAAGGACGGCCACCAACCCGGCAGTACGGAACTGAAAGACGGGATGAGATAGAGGATCCCCCACAGCGCGAGACCGACAATCAAAAGGAGGCGATAGCGCAGACCTTGGGGCATTATTTATCCCTTCCCGATTTCTTGTCTCCACCTGCTTTCCGGCTGCCCCCCTCCTCGGCCACGGCCTCGATCTTGGAGCGTTCGACACGCACCCGAATGTTTTGCGCGAGTTCGAGGGTCACAACGTTATCCCCAAGTTCCATAATGCGTCCGTACAGTCCGCCCACCGTCACGACTTCGTCATTCCGTTTCAGTTCGCTGAGCATGTTCCGGTGCGCTTTGGCCTTTTGCTGTTGCGGACGAATCAACAAAAAGTAGAACACGACAAAGATCAGGATCAGCGGGAAAAATTGGACTAACGGCCCGGGGCCTTCTGGTGCGGCTCCATCTTGGGCGAAGGCAAGACTCATGAGACACTCTCCTGTGTTGACTGCGTGTGCTCAACCGCATGGGCCTCCAGAAAGGGATGGGCAAATTCGGCAAAGCGGCCCGCAGCCAGGGCTTCACGCATGGTACGCATCAAGCGTTGGTAGAAATACAAATTATGCAACGTATTGAGCCGCGCAGACAAGATCTCGCCAGCCACGGCCAAGTGGCGTAAATACGCCCGAGAAAAATGCCGACAGGTGTAGCACGCACAGTCATCTTCAATGGGTCGAAAGTCAGCCGCATACTCGGCCCGACGGATATTCAGTTTGCCCTGCCAGGTAAAGAGCGTTCCGTTCCGGGCATTCCGCGTAGGCATCACGCAGTCAAACATATCAAACCCGAGCGACACATAGCGGACGAGCTGTTCCGGCGTCCCCACCCCCATCAAATACCGCGGGCGGCTCTCGGGTAGGAACTGTATGGTATGGGCGGCCAACTCGTGCGTCAGAGCAGGTGACTCGCCGACACTCAGGCCACCAACCGCATAGCCGGGGAAGCCCAAGGCGACAAGCGCGCGCGCGTTCTCTTCGCGCAGGGCTGGAAACATCCCGCCCTGAACAATGGCAAACACGGCTTGGTCGTCTCGTTGCTTGGCCGCCAATGAACGTTCTGCCCAACGGACGGTCAAATGGGCCGCGCGTTCCGCCTCGGCCGCATCCACCGGCGCTGGCACACATTCGTCCAGGACCATAGCAATATCGACCCCAAGACGTTCTTGGGCGCGGACCACACTTTCAGGCGTCAGCTGATGGCGCGAGCCGTTCAAATGAGAACGAAACTCCACGCCTTCTTCCGTGACCGTGGACAGCGATTTCAGGCTGAACACCTGATAGCCGCCGCTGTCGGTGAGAATCGGCCCATCCCACCCCATGAATGCATGCAAACCGCCCGCTTGCTCAACCAACTCGACACCCGGTCGCAGATATAAGTGATAGGCATTGGCCAGGATAATCTCTGCACCTATGGTCTGCAGTTCCTGGGGGGTCATGGACTTTACCGTCCCCTGGGTTGCCACCGGCATAAACGCCGGCGTGGCCACGCGGCCATGCGAGGTCTGCAACGTGCCGAGGCGTGCCTGGGTCGCCGAATCTGCCTGTATCGTCGTGAACTGAAACATGAACGGGGGTAGCGCGAACGTGTGAATTGTTCTTTTGGCCTGTCGAGCCGTTTTATGCGTTTTTTCAGAGGCTGGCAACTACGTGTGGGGCTACCGTTGAAGTGTAAGAAGGATAGGCGTTATGCGGGTAGGGAGCGAATCGCTACTGCTAAGCACTCGCCGGTTTAACTTCCGGTCTGAACTCGTGATATCGGAGGAGCCAATTGGAGCTGAGGAAGCTTCCCGGTAGAGCCTGAGATAAAAGGGGAACAGGGCATGTACGAGCGTATTTCTATTGATCCAAAGGTTTGTCACGGACAGGCATGTATTAAAGGGACTCGAATCCCCGTACATCTTATCCTCCGTATGCTGGCTAATGGGGATACTGTCGAAGACATGCTCAGAGAATATCCCTCACTAACGCAGGAAGACATCCTTGCCTGCTTTGACTATGCAGCCGTTCTCGCAGAGGAAGAAGTGAGCCCGCTAGAAACGTTTTCGGGCGAGGCATGAAAATCTTCGTTGATGAACATATCCCTGCAATGACCGTGCGAGCGCCTGCATTCGTGGATCATGAGATACGCGATATTCGCGGGACTCCTGATGAGGGGATACAAGACGACGCACTGTGGGAGATGGTCCAGAGGGAAAGGCGGTTGCTGATTACAACAGATAAGGGATTCACACAGTATCGTACCTCGGAACACTATGAGATTTTGATCGTCCGTTTGCGACAGCCAAATCGCCACAAGATTCACCAGCGTGTCATGCAGGCAATTGAACAGGTCGCTGAGACCGACTGGCCAGGTTTACTGGTGATAATGCGGAATAAAGTACAAGGTGTTTGGCGGACGGTGGGAAGCCAACGGTCCTGAGGAGAACTTTGACGAGGAGCCGCTGCCGTAACGAATAGACTTTTATGAGAACAACGGCGTACTGGATAGAAGGCCCCTGGCGCGGTCGTCTGGCCATTGTCCCGCGTCCGCGCGGAGGCGACTGGCTCGAAGAGGAAGTCCGCTCCTGGCAGGAAGCCGGGCTCGATGTAATGGTTTCACTCCTCACCCACGATGAAAATACTGAGCTTGAACTACATCAGGAAGAGCTTTTGTGTCGGGCCCGGGGCATCCAATTCCACGCCTATCCCATCCAGGACCGAGGGGTCCCTACATCACGAAAGGCAACGACTGACTTAGTAAGGAAACTGGAGAAAGCACTTGAAGCTGGCCAATCCGTAGCCGTCCATTGCCGGCAAGGAATTGGACGCTCAAGCCTTATAGCAGCCCTCTTACTTGTCTCAGCCGGGGTAGACCCGGAAGCTGCCCTGGCTCAAATTCACCAAGCACGGGGCTGTGCCGTCCCGGATACTCTTGAACAGAGCAACTGGATAAAGAGCTTTGCCGGGGTTCCTATAGACGCATGACGAGGACCTATTCAGGCATGTTCGGGACACCTTCTGTCCTGCCTATACAATCAACATCGCATCCCCATAACTGTAAAATCGATAGCGATGCTTGACTGCTTCTGCGTAGGCGTGCAGTACGCGCTCGCGCCCGGCAAAGGCGGACACCAGTAACAGCAAGGTCGAACGGGGGAGATGGAAATTGGTAATCAAGCCGTCTATCACCCGAAATTCATAGCCGGGATAGATGAACAAATCGGACTGATTCGGTCCGGGTCGGACATGGCCCGCCTGTTGGGCTGATGATTCGAGCGCTCGTGTTGTGGTTGTTCCAACGGCAATGATTTTTCTCCCTGATGCTTTGGCCGTGTTAAGGCATTCTGCGGTTGCCGCATCGATTTCATACAATTCGGTTCCCATCGTATGCGTCTCAACCTGCTCTACCCGAATAGGTTGAAACGTGCCCAGACCAACGTGCAGGGTGACAAAGCACAGCTGAATGCCCTTCTGTACCAACTCATCGAGTAATGTCGGCGTAAAATGCAGCCCGGCAGTCGGAGCGGCGACCGCACCGGGTTGCCGGGCATATACCGTTTGGTAGCGCTCCTGGTCTGCGGCGTGCCGGCCTGGCGGGCGCCTGATATACGGCGGAAGCGGGACTTCTCCGTGTTGTTCAACAAGTTGCTGAAATTTCTTTTCCGGGAAGAAGCGGATACTTCCCTGCCCTGCCCTCGGTGCCTCCACCCACTTGCCCCAAAAATTATCCGCAAAATTAATCCGCCCACCGACTTTTTGGTTCTGGCCGCCTTTACACAAGACCTGCCAGACTGCTCCCTCAGCAGCGGTGCGTCGAACCAGGAGGAGTTCGACTTTTCCGCCGGTCGTTTTCTTCCCGCGTAACCGAGCCGGGATAACCCTGGTGTTGTTCAAGACCAGCACACAGTCTTTGGGCAGCAGGCCGGGCAGGTCCGAAAACCGATGATGCGAGAGGGAAGTGTCGCCACGTCCAACATACAGCAGACGGGACTGATCGCGTTGTTTCGCCGGCTCTTGAGCGACTAACTCGGCTGGCAGGTCGTAGTCGAAATCAGCAAGGTCCATTCAGGAGGGATAACAGACCCCTCCCCCGTAAGGGAGGGGAAGATACATATTGAGTCAATCGACTCGCAAGAAAGGCATCTTAGGCTGTCGGATTATCTGGCGGGCTGTCCGTCGGTGCCGATCCTCCCATCCCGCGCAGAAATGGCTGCAAGAGATCAATCGGCACCGGGAAGAGGGTGGTTGAGTTATTCTCCGTTGCGACTTCAGAAAGTGTTTGCAGATAGCGGAGTTGGAGTGCGACCGGGTGTTGTTCGATAATCCCCGAGGCGTCAGCCAGCCGCTGGGCCGCCTGGAATTCCCCCTCGGCATTGATCACTTTGGCCCGGCGTTCACGCTCGGCCTCGGCCTGTTTTGCCAGCGCCCGTTGCATCTCCTGGGGCAGGTCAATATGTTTCACCTCAACCAGCGAGACCTTAATCCCCCACGGGTCCGTCTGGGTGTCAACGATCTCTTGTAGGTGGGCGTTAATCTTGTCCCGCTCGGACAGCAACTCGTCCAGTTCGGCTTGACCGCAGACACTCCGCAGCGTCGTTTGGGCCAGTTGCGAGGTGGCGAACAGATAATTCTCGATCTCAATCGTGGCCTTATTCGGCTCCAGAACGCGAAAATAGAGGACGGCATTCACCTTGATCGAGACGTTGTCTTTGGTGATCACGTCCTGTGGGGGTACGTCCAGGGTGATCGTCCGCATGTCCAACCGGACCATGCGTTCAATCAACGGGATCACATAGATCAGCCCCGGCCCGCGATGCTTCACCAGACGGCCGAGTCGGAAAATAACCCCCCGCTCATATTCGGGCAGAATCTTGATGCCGCTTGCCAGAAGTACCAGACCAATAACCAGAAATGTTGCTGCCGGACCAAAACCAAACATGGAGTATCCCCCTCTTCGTCATGAATTCGCTGCGCGGCGTACCCGTAATACCATATGATCGACCTCGACGATTTGGACCTTTTGACCAACCTCAATCTCTTCGTCACTCTGAGCCGTCCAGTACTCGCCATGCACCCAGACCTTTCCCTGCGGGGTAAGCGGGGTACGCACTTCACCGATTTCTCCCTGGAGCCCTTCCATTCCTGACGCGACCGGGCGGCGCCACGCCCTCACGGCGAGCGAGCCGACAATGAACATGAAGGTCCCCACGGCCAGCGAGGCGGCAAAAATAATGCCGCGGTCAACCGCGAGCTCAGCGTCAGGCGTATCGAACAGGAACAACGAGCCCAGCACAAAGGCGGCAATGCCGCTGACACCCAAGATACCGAAACTGGGGAGAAACATCTCCGCTACGAGCAGCGCCATGCCCAGTCCGATTAAGACCAGCCCGGTATAATTGATGGGTAGGACCTGAAAGGCCGTCAGCGCAAGAATCAAACAAATACCGCCCGCCAGACCGGGGAGCAACAGGCCGGGGTTCGAGAATTCAAGATACAAACCCAGCATACCGGCCATCATGAGCAGGTAGGCGATATTGGGGTCGGCCAGGATATTCAGCACCTTATGCTTCAACCGCATTTCGACCGTAACAATATTGAAACGACCCTCATCCAGTTGGGCCGGGCTGAAATCCAGGGTGATCTTTTCCGAACCAACCTCAACGGACCGTCCGCTGGACTGATTCAGCAAATCGTGGACATCCGTCGCAACAAAATCAACAACGTTCTTCTCCAGCGCCTCGACCTCGGTGATCGAAACGCTTTCACGGACCGCTTTCTCTGCCCACTCGACATTGCGGCCCCGCCGCTGCGCAATGGATTCGATAAAGGACACGGTGAAGTTTTCGATCTTTTCCCGCATATCGCCTTCTATATTTTGTCCGCCGCTGGCAACCGGATGCGCCGCGCCTATGGTTGTGCCCGGAGCCATGGCGGCAATATGACCGGCCATTGTGATAAACACACCCGCCGAGCCAGCGCCCGCCCCGCTGGGCGAGACGTACAGGAGAACAGGCAGCGGAGCGCCCAGCATGTCCTTGACGATGCTCTTGGTCGAGTTCAGCAAGCCGCCTGGGGTATCGAGCTGAATAATCAGCGCTAGAGCCCCCTCTTGGGCCGACTGATCGATATTCTCGTGAATGAAGTCACCCACCGCCGGATTGATCGAGGCGTCGATAACAATCCGGTTGATATGGGCATGCTGACTTTGGGCGGACATAGCGAGAAGCATGCCCAGGCCCGTCAGGAGACAGACACAGGAAAAGAGTCGGACGAGTCGAACTGTACGGCAACGCTTTCGCACGCTAGAGACGCCCTATTTCCCGGAGTACCGCTTTAATATCTTCCCACACCAGACGCTTATCTTTCGGATTGCGCAGCAAATAGGCCGGATGCAAGGTCGGCATCAGCTTTATCCCATGATAGGACTGCCACTTCCCGCGCAAACGGGTGATGGGGGTCGCATCCTTCAGCAGCGTCTGGGCGGCAAATTTTCCTAAGGCAATAATAACCTTGGGCCGAATGATCTCCAACTGTTTGGCAAGAAAGGGCTCACACGCCGCAATTTCATCAGGTTCAGGGTTCCGATTCTCAGGCGGACGGCATTTGACGACATTGGCAATATAAACGTCCGAGCGCTGCATTTGCATGCCTTTGGTAATGATCTGCGTCAACAACTGCCCGGCCCGTCCAACAAAGGGTTCACCCTGTTTATCCTCTTCGTAGCCCGGCCCTTCACCAATAAACATGATCTCTGCATCGGGATTCCCCACCCCAAAGACGATGGTATTGCGTCTTTCACACAAACGGCAGCGCTGGCAGTCGCCGATCTCGGTGCGGAGTTCGGCGAGTGTATTGACCGCAGCCAGAGAGGCTTCCCCGGCTGGGGCTGTTGAAGCAGCCGCGTCCGAAGCCGGAAAAGTCGTGGTCGGGGCGGGTGCGTCAGTGGCCTGTTGAGACTGATATTCGACCATTTCCACCCGACTGTCGGCGATTGATCCTGGCGAGTCCTGGCCAGCCGGTATCGTCGAAGAGGGTGGATGTGTGACGGACGGAGCGGGCGGGAAGCCCTCGACTCCGCCAGCCTGCAACTCCTTTGCATACGCATGCAGGGAGTGGGTAATCTGGGCAAGTCGTGCGTGTGGCGAGTCAGCGGCCATTACCTGTCAAGGATATGCCTAGGCAGTTCGATTGACAAGCTGGGAGACAAAAAAAGCAAGACCGTCGTAATAGGGCGACGGCGGCAACACTTCTAAAGCCCTCAGGGTCTGCTTGCTGTAAGCGTGGGCCATGCGCGTGGCTTCATCGAGCACCCCAGAGCGGCGAACCTGCTCCAGGGCGCTGTCAATTTCCTGCTGACTCGGCGACTGTTTCTCAAAGACACGCTTGACCTCAGAGTCACGGGCGAGCGCCAGCACAAGCGGCAGCGACGGATTGCCGTCTCTGAGATCGGCTCCGGTTGGCTTGCCCGTCCGGTTGCCATCGCCGGCCACGTCCAGTACATCATCAACAATCTGGAAGGCCATACCCAGGCAGTAGCCGGACTCGGCCAGACTCTCCACAACAGCCGGCGACGCCCCGGCAAGATGGGCTCCCATCCGCGCCCCCTGGGCAAACAGCGAGGCGGTTTTACGTTCGATGATTTCCAGATAATCGTCCCGCGTCACGTTCGGGTCGTGGCGCAAGCGGTCTTGCAAGACTTCTCCTTCGGTCAGGCTGATACAGGCGTCCGTCGCCCAGGTAATGACCTTTTCCTCAAAACGACCGCACAGCGCAAAAGCCCGTCCAAATAAAAAATCCCCGGCTATTAAGGTCTCTGCCAATCCAAAGCGGTGCAGGGCCGACTCTTTCCCCCGCCGGGTTTCTGCTTCATCGATAATGTCGTCATGGAGGAGAGAGGCGGAATGAATAAGTTCCAGGGCGGTGGCAACATCAACGATGTCATTCACATTTTTCCCGCCACAGGCGCGAAACACCATGAGGGCCACAGTTGGCCGTGCGCGTTTCCCACCTGCCCCAACAAGATAATGCCCGATGTCACTCAGCAGTTGTTCGCGGGATTGGAGGAGTTCGGTCAGCCGTTCTTCAACCTGCTCAAGCTCAGCGGCGACACAGTCCTGTGGCGAAAAGGAAGCTGGTTGCGAGAGACTGGCTTTGGCAGACACATTACACTCAAATCGGACGACATTTCCTCAGACCCGTCCTGAGGCTTCCCACATAATGCCAAAGGCAGGAAAAACGTCAAGGAGTGCAAACATCTTGTCAATTCAAGCGAAAATGCCCAACTGTCCGAGGAGCGGTGATCCGGCCCAAGACCTTGCCCCCCGCCTCTTTTCCCCCGTATGATGCATAATACGGTGAAAAAAGTGGAGGGAGCGGAGGGCGCTGCCATCAACATGGGACTACAAAACAAAAACATCCTTCTTGGAGTCAGCGGCGGCATTGCGGCCTATAAGGCAGCCGAGCTCGTCCGCCTCCTGGTCAAGGCAGGGGCCACGGTTCGCGTGGTGATGACTAAAAACGCTCAGGAATTTATTACCCCGCTTACCCTGCAATCGCTGTCCGGCAATCCGGTGTCAACCGATACGTTTGACCTGACACAAGAATCCGAAATTGGGCATATCCGACTGGCGGATACCGCCGACCTTGTGCTTATTGCGCCGGCAACTGCCAATATCCTGGCCAAGATTACGCACGGGATTGCCGACGATCTGCTTTCAACCTTGCTCTTGGTCACGCGGGCTCCGGTTGTCGTTGCGCCGGCCATGAATGTCCATATGTATGCCCATCCGGCAACGCAGGAAAACCTCAAGACCCTACAGCGTTTCGGTCACCACGTTATTGAACCTGCGGAAGGGGAGCTGGCCTGTGGCTACGAAGGCAAGGGTCGTTTGGCCGAGCCTGAACAGATTGTCGAGTACGTGGAAGCCACGCTAACCAAAAAAGATATGCAGGGGGAGCATGTCATCGTAACGGCCGGCCCCAACTGCGAACCCATTGACCCGGTGCGCTTTATCACCAATCGCTCAACCGGGAAAATGGGTTTTGCCATGGCCCGCATTGCCCACCAACGTGGGGCGGAGGTCACTTTGGTCAGCGGGCCGACCGCGCTGGCTACCCCGCTCGGGGTCCGTCTGTGTCCGGTGCGCACCGCCCTCGAAATGCAGCAGGCCGTCCTCGCCCACTACCCTCGGGCCACCATCGTCGTCTCAGCCGCGGCTATTGCCGACTATCGACCGGCCCAGGTTGCTTCTCAGAAGATCAAAAAGAAAGAGGGCGACTTCTCCATTCTACTCGATCGCAATCCAGACATTCTGGCCGGACTCGGTCAGGACAAGGGCAATAGACTGCTGGTCGGCTTTGCCACGGAAACGGAAGATGTCCTCCAAAATGCCGAGCGCAAGCTCCACTCGAAAAATCTCGATATGATCGTGGCCAACGATGTGACGCAAGAAGGGGCAGGCTTTGCCGGCGATACCAATATCGTCACGCTGTTGGACCGAGCCGGCCAGCAGGAACCGCTCCCCCTCATGTCCAAAGACGCGGTCGCCCATGCGGTCTACAACCGTCTGCTGGCCCTGAAGAAATCCCCGTAGGTCCCTCCCCAGATGGGCACGCCCGGCCTCCCCCGGCCCGTGAAATTATTGATGGGCCTGCTCGCCGCCGATACGACCCTCTTCGCTCAGGCGACTGCGCGGCTGGAAGCGGCTTATGGCCGGATTGATTTGGAAAGCGCTGTGTTTCCCTGGGAGACCACGGACTATTATCGAGCGGAGATGGGGGATCCTCTGTTGCGGCGTTTTGTGACGTTTGAGCAACTCATCATGCCTGAAGACCTGATTCGGTTGAAACTCGAAGCCAACAAGTTGGAATACGACTTTGCCGTCCCACCAGGTCCAGCTTCACCGCGCCGCGTGAATCTCGACCCTGGCTATATTGATACGACGAAGCTTGTCCTGGCATCAACCAAGGCTCAGGCCCATCGCCTCTACCTCTCTCAGGGTATCTATGCCGAGGTGACGCTCCTCTATCACCACGCTGTATATCATCCTTTTGTGTACACCTATGCGGACTATCGCTGGCCGGAAACGCATAACTTCTTGAAACAGGCCCGTACGAAATATCTGAAACAGCTCCGGGAGCGGCAGAACACGGTATAGGTCTCGAGGCGGACTCCGACAACCGACCCAATCAACCCAATTGACTCAACCGACCCTCAACACCGCCCGCAATTCACGGGGCAGCCGTTTCACCCTGCCTGCGTCATCAACACAGGCGTGCTGCGTCGTCCCTTCCGCGATCAACATAGCGTCAGCCGGCCGGATAACCCGATAGCCGAATTGGATGCTCGCGCCACCGACCGCCTCAAGCGTTGTCGTCAGACTGAGTACGTCATCGAACAGCGCGACCGCCCGGTAGCGACACTGGACTTCCCGAACCGGAAAGTGAATCCCCTCAGCTTCAAGCTCACGGTACGGCTTGCCCAGCGCGCGCAGAAACGCCACCCGTCCTTCTTCAAACCACGGCAGATAGGCGGCATGATGCGCCATCCCCGCCTGGTCGGTCTCGGCGTAGCGAACCCGCAGGATGTGGGTGTGGGAAGGGGGAACTGGAGGTTGGGGGTTGGGGGTTGGGGAAGAAGATTGCTCGGTCTTTGCCATGAACCCTAGCCCCAACCCCTAATACCTATCGCCCCTTCCAGTTCGGTTTGCGCTTCTCGGCAAAGGCCCGTGGTCCTTCGACCACGTCTTCGGAGTTCATCATCTGCTTCAATGCCGGGTAGGACTGGGCAAAGGCCTCGTCCAGGGTCAGCCCTGCGCCCATCATGGCGCACTGTTTAGTCGCCCGGACCGACAGAGGGGCACACTCCTGGATTTCGTCCGTCCAACGCTTCACCGTGGCCTTGAGGTCGGCCAGTGGGACGACTTCATTCACAATACCCCAGCGGTGCGCCTCCTGGGCGGTCATATGCTTGCCGGTCAGCATATAGCCAAGCGCAATCTTGAGCGGCATTTGACGCGGCAAGCGGTGAACGCCTCCGGCTGCAGCCGCCAAGCCGACACGCGGTTCGGGCAACCCGAGCCGCGCGTGGTCGGCAGCCACGATGATGTCGCACGCCAGCGCCATCTCAAACCCGCCACCCAGGGCAAAACCGTTCACTGCGGCAATCGTTGGTTTCCAGATATCGGTGCGGTCGGTTAAGCCCCCGAAGCCACCCTTGGCCCGCTTTTTCGGAAAGCCGTGCTCGGCGGTGTATTTGAGATCGTTCCCGGCCGAAAACGCTTTGTCCCCAGCCCCGGTCAAAACGATCACCCAGGTGTTGTCATCGGCGAGCGCGTCATCCCAGATTGCCGACAATTCCTCGGCCGCCGGGGGGTGCACCGCATTCAGCCGCTCCGGGCGATTCATAGTGATGGTGGCAACATGGCCTTCCTTTTCATAGATTGCATATTCGTACGCCATAGCTCCTCCCTCGTTGTGTGTCTTTCTCCACCTGGCCAAAAGCGGATTGGATACTACCGTTCCGTCATGGTAAAAGCAACAAAATGGCGGCTCACTCCCCCCCTCTGTCAGAACAGGTGGCCCTGGTTACCGGCGCGGGCCGCGGCATCGGCAGAGCCATCGCCCTCAGGCTTGCTCAGGCGGGAGCGAGGACGGTTCTGGCCGCCCGGACCGAACAGGAACTCCAGGATACGATGCGCAGCATTCAGGACCAGGGAGGCGAGGCACTCTCGATCCCGACCGACTTACAGCAGGATGCGCAGGTCACGACCCTCATCGAGAAAACGCTCGCGCAATACAAACGCATTGACATCCTGGTCAATAACGCCGGTGGCGGACCTCCGCGCACGCCCATCGTGAAGTCACGCCTCACCGACTGGGAATCCGTGTTACGGGTGAACCTGTTCGCGGCCATGTCTCTCACCAGGCGCGTCCTCCCGTCCATGATTGAACGCCGGCACGGCACCATCATCATGCTGGGCTCAACGGCCAGCTTGAGCGGGCGGGCCGGCGAGGCCGCCTATGCGGCCAGCAAGTTCGGCCTGCGGGGCTTTACGCAAGCCTTATTTGAGGAGGTGCGGCGGTACGGCATCAAGGTCTCGTTGCTCTGTCCGGGCTCGGTTGACACCGCGCTTATTCCGTACAATAAGCGGCTGAATCGCGAGAAGCTCCTCAGTCCGGATGACGTCGCAGAGGCCGCCTACCATATTGCCACCGCCTCACCGCGCGCCTGTCCGGCTGAAGTAATCCTCCAGCCCCAATCTGAGCCGTTTACCTAAACGCCTATGGACCTCAGCGGCAAAGTCGCCCTCGTCACCGGCGGAGCAAAGCGTGTAGGGAAAGCCATCGTCCTTGCGCTTGCCGAACGGGGCTGCAAACTCGTGGTCCACTACTACACCTCTCAGGCCGAAGCGGAAGTAACCGTTCGAGAACTCCGAAGCGCCGGTCATGAGGCGCTCGCCCTTCAGGCCGACATCAGCCGTGAAACGGATGTCGACCGCATGATCGATCAGGCGCTTGAGCATTTCGGTCGTATCGACGTGTTAGTCAATAACGCGGCCCTCTTTTACCGCACTCAGATTGATACGGTCACGCTTGATGACTGGGAACAGATTATGGACGTGAATCTGGACGGCACCTTCTATTGCGCCCATAAGATCGGTCTACGCATGAAGGAGTGGGGCTGGGGTCATATTATCAACATGGCCGATGTCGCCGGGCAACGCCCCTGGGCCGACTACGTGCCCTACTCTGTCTCAAAGGCCTGCGTGCTGGCCTTCAGCCAGGGATTATCGATGGAACTCGCGCCCGAAGTCATGGTCAACGCGGTTATTCCGGGACCAGTTCTGTTCCAGGACGATACGCCCCAGGAGATCCAGCGCCGCGAAATCGAGAAGACCCTGGTCAAACGCGCCGGAACCCTTGAGGAAGTTGCCCAGCTCGTGGTCTTTGTAGCGGAGTCCGATTTCAGTACAGGCGCGGTGTTTTCGGTGGATGGGGGACGGGGGCTGCTGTAGGACAATCGGTGTGTCCCCCACAAAGCCCTAGGCGTCCGGCATGGAGTGGTATAATCCCCGGTAGCCCGCTACACTCCCTCCGCTATGAGCGCCGAGAATATCCCGCCCCCACTTACTCCTCCAGCCTGGAAGGATATATTCGGCAATACCAATCCCGTTGAAGTTGAAATCGGTCCTGGAAAAGGCGCTTTTCTCCTGGCGGCGGCCCAAAGCACACCAGAGCATAATTTCTTCGGGGTCGAGTTCTCCAGACGGCGGGTGTATCGGATCAAGGAGTTGATCGAGCGCGAACAGCCGGACAATGTGCTCGCCCTTGCCGCCGATATCAGTTGCGTGCTCGACACCCTGATTCGGCCCGAATCCGTAACCATTTTCCATCTTTACTTCCCGGACCCGTGGTGGAAGCGGCGGCATCACCGTCGGCGTCTGTTTCGGGGCGACTTCTGCGTCGCGCTCACCCGCGCCCTCGTTCCCGGCGGAAAAATATTGATCGCCACCGATGTCCAGACGTATTTTGTCGAAATGGTCAAACAGTTGAAGGCAGTTGCTGAGCTGACGCAATTTCCCTGGCAACGGGACCAGCGGAATCAAAACGGCAAGTTGATTCTGACCGACTTTGAACGTCAGTTTATGGATGCGGGCAAGCCCATCTACTACGCCGGATTCTGCAAGAAGACATAGGGCTGTCCAACCCGACACGGGCCGTTGTATAAAGAGGGCACCTAGAGATGACGAGATGAGGAAGAACCCACCCCGCCGCTACGCGGCACCCCTCCCAAGAGGAGATATCGACTCCCTCCCCAGCATGAGTCCAGCTGATTAGGCTGTCAGCTTTTTGACGCGGGCAACAATATGTTGAGCGCTGATGCCAAAAGCGTCGAGTAACTCTGCCGGCGCACCGGAGCGAGGGACGCCATTCACCGCGAGTTTGTGAACCTTGACCCCATGAGCCGCAACCGCGTTCAGCACGGCGTCGCCTAAACCGCCGTCATAATAGTGGTCTTCGACCACGAGCAGGGTATTATCCGTTTGGCTGGCCGCGGCCAGTAGACCCTGGGCATCAATCGGTTTGACCGAGTAGGCGTCAATCAGGCGAATAGCCACCCCCTCGCCCTTCAGCGTCTCGCTGGCCGCAAGCGCTTCGTGCAGCGTCACCCCGGCGGCAACGACTGTCAGTACATCGTTATCGCTGGACCGCAGCAGTTTGCTGCCACCAATGGGAAACTCCTCGGTGTTGGGATAGAGCACCGGCGTTGCCGGACGGGTGGTACGCAGATAGGTCGTACCGGGCAGGTCGGGCATGGCGCTGACCAGACGTTCGGTTGCCACTGCATCGCTGGGATAGAGCACGACCGAGTTGGGAATGGCCCGCATCATCGCCAAATCTTCCAACCCCATCTGAGACGGGCCGTCTTCCCCAATCGAGACCCCGCAATGCGAGCCAACGTATTTGATGCACACGCCGGAGATGGCCGCCATGCGAATATGGTCAAACGCCCGGGTGAGAAAGGCCGCAAACGTCGAGGCAAACGGAATCTTGCCGCACGCGGCCAGCCCGACCGCGGCTCCGACCATGTTTTGCTCAGCAATATAACTCTCAAAATACCGCTCCGGGTGAGCCTTGAGAAAGGTTTCGGCAAAGGTTGAATTCTTGGTATCCCCGTCGAGAGCGACCAACCGGGAGTCCACCGCTCCGAGCTTGGCCAGGGCGGTTCCGTAGGCCACGCGGGTCGCGATCTTCTCTCCTAACTCATAGGCCGGGGCAGGGACGCTTCCGCTGGCACCAGCCGGAGAAAACCCGTTGGTTTGCGGTCGCATCACAGCGGGCACCTCTACGCGCTGGTCGAGCGTCAACTCACCCAGCGCTTTGTCCAGATCGTCCCCCTTGAGCGGCTTTCCGTGCCAACCGGGTTTATCCTCAAGAAAAGAGACGCCTTTCCCCTTGAACGTCTTGGCGACCAGCATGGTTGGTCGGTCCTTGGTGGCGTGGGCCTGGTTGAGCGCGGCTATGACTTCTTCGATGTTATGGCCATCAATCACCAGCGCATTCCAACCGAACGCGGCAAAACGACGCTGATAGGTTTCCACGTCAAAATTGTACATGGTCCGTTCGCTCTGCCCCATGCCGTTGACATCAACAATGCCAATGAGGTTGTCGAGCTGATAGTACGACGCCATGGCCGCGGCTTCCCAGACACCGCCTTCTGCGACCTCTCCGTCGCCCAGCAGGACATAGACGCGGTAGTCGAGCTTATCCAGGCGTTTACCATTCAGCGCCATGCCGACCCCGACCGAGAGTCCCTGCCCGAGTGAGCCGGTTGCGGCACCCACCCAGGGGATGCGCGGCGTGGGGTGGCCTTCCAAATCACTGGAGAACTTGCGGAGCGAAGGCAACTGCTCCAGCGGCAAGGCTCCGGCTTCCGCCAGGGCCGCATAGAGGACGGGAGCGGCGTGTCCTTTTGACAGCACAAATCTATCATTGCCCGGATGGGCCGGATTGGCGGGGTCGAAACGCATGTCGGCAAAGAACACGGCCGCCATGATATCCGCAGCGGACATACACGACGTCGGATGGCCGGAGCCTGCTGCGGCTGTGGTACGCAATGAGTGGATACGCAGTGTATCCGCAGTTGCCTGTAAAGCGTTGAGATCAACCCTCACGATTCGTCCCTCCCCCTAAAGGTAAAAAAAGGGACACGGTAGACCGTGTCCCTTTCCACTATCATCCCCTGGCATGCGCCCTTCTTATCCGTGGCTATCCACACACCCCACCGGCAAGCGGCGGAAAAATGCTCAGTTCCAGTCCGTTTTCAAGGACCGTCCCCACTTCGACATAGGTATCACCCACAACAAGCATACCCGCCTGCTCGCGTGGAATGTTCAACATATCAACCGCGTCCTGGACTGTTGCCCCAGCGGGCAGGGAGAGTGAGACGCCATCCGGACTCCCCTGCGGGGTATATTTTTTCAGCGCCGCAAAAAGCTTGACGGTTATGGTGACGGAATCGGCCATATGCGGTGGTGCTGAGACTGACCCCATCGGGCTAGGCGGCGTTGGCCGGTCGCAGACCACAAAACTCTTCGTAATCGATCAGCTTCTTGATTTTCGGGTTGGCGCCGCACACCAAACAGTTCGGATCTTTGCGCAGTTTCAACACCCGGATTTCCGAGCTGAGCGTATCAAAATGCATCATCCGTCCGACAAGCGGCTTGCCCGCACCGAGAATGATCTTGATCACTTCGAGCGCCTGCACGCAGCCGACGAGTCCGGGCAGCACACCAAGGACGCCGGCTTCGGCACAGCTCGGAGCCATCCCCGGAGGGGGCGGCTCGGGAAACAGGCAGCGATAGCAAGGGCCTTCGGTCGGATCGACCACCGTGACCTGGCCTTCAAACTGGAAGATCGAGCCATCGACGAGCATCTTCTTGGCCATGACGCAGGCGTCGTTAATGAGATAGCGGGTCGGGAAATTATCGCAGCCGTTCACCACGATATCGAAGTCGTCGATAATGCGCATGACGTTTTCGGAAGAGAGGCGCTCTTTGAACTGGACGACATTGACATCGGGGTTGAGCGCGTTCAGGGTCAGTTGCGCCGACTCCACCTTGGGCATCCCGACCCGGTCGTTGGTGTGCAGGATCTGGCGTTGGAGATTGCTCATATCAACGGTGTCATGGTCGGCAATCCCTATCGTACCGACCCCGGCCGCGGCCAGATATAGAGCCACCGGCGATCCGAGGCCGCCCGCCCCAACGCATAATACTTTGGCGTCGAGCAATTTGGCCTGACCCGCTTCCCCGACTTCCGGCAGGGTAAAATGGCGTGCGTAGCGCGTGATCTGATCTGGGGTGAACTGTCGATCCGCCACCCATTTATAGCCGGCGTTTTTCCAAGCCGTATAGCCGCCGGACATGGAAGTCACATTCTCATAGCCCATTTCCTTGAGCGTCCGAGCGGCGATGAGCGAGCGGACGCCGCCGGCACAATACGCCACGATGGGCGTATTCTTATCCGGGACGGCCTCTTCGATGCGCATTTCGAGAAAACCGCGCGGGAGCGGGACCGATCCTTCAAGATGGCCCTCACGGTACTCCTCGCGTTCCCGCACATCGAGCAAGGTTGGCCGCGCACCGTTTTCCATTTGGGCTTGCACCTCATCAATCGTGACTTCCGGTACACTGTCTCGGGCCTCGGTCATGAGTTCCTGATAGGTCTTTGCCATAGTCTGCCTCCGCGAGAGAGCCTCAGGCTCCAGGGGCGCCAATTTCCTTGGCTACTTGCTGCTCTGCTTCCTGATAACTCTCCAGCATTTCAGTCATAATGGAATCCCGGCCACCCGTCGCCAGGGTGCGGGAACGATTCATAAGGGTTTCTTTGGATTCGATAAAATCTTTACGATCATAGCCCCAAATGCGCGGATGCACATAGGTATCCATCCGGATCGCGTCACATGGACAGGCTTCGACGCACATCCCGCAGTAAATGCAGCGTAGGGTATCGATTTCGTAGCGCAACGGAAATTTTTCCACGTCGGGGTCGGGGTGTTCCCCAGCCTCGATGTGAATGCAGTTGGCCGGACAGGCCGTTGCACACAGAAAACACGAGGTACAGCGGACCGAGCCGTCCTCTTTGAGCGTCAGCCGGTGACTCCCCCGATAGACGTCCGGGTAGCGCTTGCGCTCTTCCGGATATTGGACCGTATATGCAGCCCGCGTCCCTTTGGCGAAGCCGAGCGCATGCAGCATATGCAGCGTCAGATTCCGCCAGAAGTGGGACATGGTGACAACAAGACCACGCACGATTTCCGGGATATACAGTCGCTCCCACCACGTCATCTCTTCTTTACGTTTCATGGAGTCCTATCTACCTCTGTCTAATAGCGGGCTCGCCGCTACCCGTCGCATCTCACTATTATGAGGGGGCCTATGTTTGTCAAGGCAGTTTCTAGTGGAGACGATCTTTTCCCCCACCCCCACCCTTTGGCCAGTTGCTCTCTGACAACTTGAAGTCAAGGGTATCCCGCAAGCAGGCTGCCCGTTCGTCGAGCGTTGCGGCGTCCAGCAGGCTTTGCTTCTCGATAGGCAGGAGGTCAAGCTGAAAGGCAAAGAAATTAATGAAGAGTTCATCGGTGATATCGGGGTCTGCCAAGAATTTCTGTACCACCTCATCCTTCTGCAAATAGGACGCTAACAGACGGCCGAGGGCCTCACGTTGCGCTGGCTCAAGCGTCTGGTTTCTCTGCGGGAGCCATTCTACCCGAGCCCGACGATAGCTTTTATCGTGAAATTCTTCCTGAATGCGATATTCCCGTAGCCCCTGCAGGAGAATATTAAACCGCCCGTCCGGGAGCGGCACGGTCTTCACCATCTTGCCTACACAGCCGACCGGGAACACTTGAGGATTGCCTTCATACTGCTCCTGCCAGTCACCCCGGAGCAAGGCCATGCCGATAAGCGGCGGCTCTGCCTCCATGACATCCCGCACCATGGCGCGGTAGCGCGGCTCAAAGATATGCAACGGAAGCTGGACGCGCGGGAACAGAACGACATTTGGTAATGGAAAAACCGGAATAATGTCAGGCAGTTCAGACACAGCAGCCTCGCTTTTCTCACTGGGGATACGCAATATCCGAGCTGTCAGGCCCCCCGAGCCCATACCGGACAGGCTACGCCATATTGAGTTCCTTCAGCAACTGTTCCACACACGGACGCTGGGATAAGCGCTTAATCCAAGCCGAAACATGTCTGAGCCGAGAAGGGAGTTCCACGCCAAGCTGCGACAGAATCAACAACCGAGGGGTAAACGCAAGGTCGGCTAATGAAAATTCGTCAACCAGATATTCTTTGCCGTTCAGATGCCGGTCAAGAAATTCGAGCACGCGAATGACGTCTCCCTGATAGTGCTGCACACGCTCGTGATCGATTTGATCTTCGGGTTTCCGCTGCTCGGCATACAGCAGTCCACACTGCGCCGTAAAGGACGTGTCAGCAAAGTCTTCAAACATCCGTACCCGCGCCCGATCCCCGGAAGGCTCGGGGCGCAGGGGAGGATGCGGATATTCATCATCAAGATATTCATTAATAAACGTCGAGTCGTAAATGACTTCTTCGTCATCGATCAGGACCGGTACCTTCCCGTACGGATTTAACCGGAGAAATTCAGGACTGCGCTGTTCGCTCTTCGTCAGATCAACAAAGACCTTATCGTACGATAACTCTTTTTCAGCCAGTACGAGGCGGACTTTCTGGCAGTAGGGGCTGAGGGGGAAGTCGTACAATTTCATAGTGCTACTCTCCTATACTCATGCCAGGGTAGTGTAGTGAAAAATGCAGGAGCCCGCAAACCAAAAATGCCGCTTCTGCCGTCTCTCCCCAGGCCGGTCTCAACTTCTGCTCAGTAACGGTATAGCATGCCCCTCATGAGCCACATCCCTCCCCCCCTCTCTGCACGATTGGCAGGCATTCCGGTCGGCGATACACTACCGGTCCGGATTATGGCCGTTCTGAACGTCAGCCCTGAGTCTTTTTACCCAGGCTCAGTCCAGACCAATCGTGAGCAGATAGCGGAAACGGCGCATGCACTGGCAGGTGAGGGAGCTGATATCATTGATATTGGGGCAATGTCCACTGCCCCATACATAAAAACCGATATTTCCGTTACAGAAGAAACTGAACGTTTAGCCCAGGCAGTTGAAGCCACTGCTGCGACCGTCTCAATTCCAATCTCGGCCGATACCAAGCGAGCCCAGCCAGCCCAGGCCGCCCTGCGGGCGGGCGCTCGGATTATCAACGATGTCAGTGGTCTGAGGCATGATCCGGCCATGGCTGCGCTGATTGCCCGTTTTGGATCTGGCGCGATTCTGATGGCAAGTGAACAACACCCCCAAAGTGGACCACCTTTGGCGCGCATCCAAAACGCCCTGCGGGACAGTCTGGCGCGCGCGGAGCAAGCCGGCATTCCACGGCAACAGATCGTGCTCGACCCTGGGATTGGATTCTTTCGCAAGCCTGGGATTGCCTGGGACGAGTGGGATTGCCTGGTGCTGCGGGCGCTGGCAGACCTGCGGTCGTTAGGATTTCCCCTCCTCGTCGGAGCCTCGCGTAAATCCTTTATTGGCAAGATTCTGGACCAGCCTAACGTCCAGGATCGGCTTATAGGCTCGCTGACCTGTGCCGCCATTGCGGTGGTCAACGGGGCCCATATCATCCGCGCCCATGATGTCAGAGAGACCGTTGAGGCGGTCCGCATGGCCGAACGGCTGCGCGGACCGTTAGGGGGATAGCGACGGCCCCATAACGATCCGCTGAAGGGCCGGCACCGTTTCAACCAGAAACGTGGGAGGGCAGGTTTCAAAACCTGCGTGTCCAAATCCCCACGTTACCCCACAGGTAGCAATACCCGCGACTTGGCCCGTGCGCATATCAATCGCAGAGTCCCCGACCAGCAGCGTCTCGGTCCGAGCGTGGCCGACCGCTTGCTGCAACACGAAAACCCCTTGTGGGTCAGGTTTTCGCTTCGGAAGGGTATCGCCCCCAATGATCGCCTGAAAATGATCCAGAAGACCCAGACCCGACAGAATCTCTCGGGTTGGCCGCTCCGGCTTATTCGTCAAAACAGACAAACATTTCCCTTGGTCGCGGGCGACTGTGAGAAGCGTTTCCATACCTGGATAAGGCTTGGTACGGTCGAGTAGATGGGCGTCGTAATAGTCCATGAAGAGCGTAAAGCCTGCTGCAACGAGATTCGCTCGCTCCTGGCCCAGCGCCCGTTCGATCAGCACGCGCGCACCAAGCCCGATAAAACTTTCAACTTGGGCAACGGACAGCAGCGGAAGACCCAGCTCCCGCAACATATGATTGGTTGCCGCCGCCAAGTCGGCTTTGGTATCAACCAGGGTTCCATCCAGGTCGAAAATGAGATGCGCGAAGCGGGGCATGGAAAGCAAAAGGGCCTGGAGAGTTCCAGGCCCTACGGTATTTCTTCAGTTGGGGAAGAGAGACTTAGACGGCGAACGACGAGCCGCAACCACAGGTTCGGGTCGCATTCGGGTTGACGAACTTGAAGCCCGCCCCATGCAGCCCATTGACATAATCAAGCATGGTCCCATGGACGTATTGGTGGCTGATGGGATCAACGAACAGTTTGACGCCACCCTGTTCGACTACAATATCATCCTCCCGCGCGGCGGCATCAAGGCCAAGGCTGTACTGAAAGCCGGAACAGCCCCCGCCGACCACCGAGACCCGCAACCCGCCTTCCTCCATGCCTTCCTTGAGCATGGTTTCTTTCACTTTTTCTACGGCCAAATCAGACAGCGACAGGGCCGGTCCATCAGCTGTGGGAGCCGCCTCCTGCGGGGTGTCATTGGATTGGGTTTGTGTCTCTTGATCCAGATTGTCCATGCCGACCTCCTCAAAGGAGATAGATAAGGTCTATCTTTCCCCGCGTCAATCCCTGTGCCCGTTTTGACCCGGACGCGTGTATGCTACCACAAAGCCGTGTCACTCGAAAACGCAATCCGGACCCACGCGGCCAAACTCGGCTTTACCCTGTGTGGTTTCACGCGCCTATCGGTACTACCACGCGCGTCGTTTTTCAGCGACTGGCTGGCCCAGGGCTTTGCCGGAGAGATGCAGTACTTAGCCAGGGAACCCCAACGACGCATTGACCCGCATATCCCGTTTCCGCAAGCCCGCAGCGTCATCTGCCTGGGCTTCCCCTACTCTCCGCCCGTGCTGCCTCAGATAGATTGGCAACACGAACTGCGGGGTCGCATGGCCGCCTATGCGGCGGGAGCGGATTATCACGATGTCATTCAAAAAAAGCTGAAACAGTTCGTTGCCTTTCTGAAAGATCAGCAGCCAGGGATATGGGCCCGGCCGTATGTGGACACCGGCCCCTTGCTGGAACGCGACTGGGCGTATCGTAGCGGCCTGGGCTGGTTCGGCAAAAATACCATGCTGCTGCATAAAGCCATGGGGTCGTGGTTTTTCCTGGCCGAGATTCTTGTCAGCCTCGATCTCGAAGGCGAAGGCATGCCGAGCGACCATTGCGGCAGTTGTACGCGCTGCCTCGATGATTGTCCGACCGACGCCCTGGCAGCGGGCTATGTCCTCAAGTCGCCCTTGTGTATTTCTTATTTAACAATCGAGCATCGCGGTCCGATTCCACACACGCTACGCCCCAAGCTCGGCAACTGGATTTTCGGGTGCGACATCTGCCAGGAAGTCTGTCCGTGGAATGCCAAGTTTGGCCAGCCCCGCCACGACTTGGTGGACGAGTTGTTTCCGTACCTGCCCGACCTGTTACTGCTGGACGAAGACGGCTTTCGAGCCTGCTTCCGGCGCTCCGCGGTATGGCGCACCAAGCGCCGCGGTTTGCTGCGCAATGTCGCCGTCGCCTTGGGCAATAGCGACAACCCCGCCGCGGTCGGCCCGCTGCAAGCAGCCCTCCACGACCCCGAACCCCTGATCCGCGGTCATGCGGCCTGGGCGCTGGGCCGCTTGGCACACACGGCCAGTATCAGGACCGCCCTGGATCGCGAGCGAGACACTTACGTCCGCCAGGAATTGCTCGCGGCCCTCGGTGAGCAGCCGGCGCCTGAGCCATGAGGTCCAGAGACCGGCTATGAGAGAACACTCCTAGAAGAGATCGGCAATATCGGTAAGAATGGTCCAGTTGCCATCGACATTCTTGGCGGCAAAAGCGGGGATTTCGATAACATCGTCGATCTTGTCAAGAACCTTTTGGAAAGCCTCACGATCATCAAAGCACGCCTTGATGTCCTCATCACCCACGAGAGGCACATCCACCTCGGCCCTGATACACCCTCGTCCGCTGTCTTCAACAAAAAAAGTAAAGTCAAGCTCGACAATGTCAAGGTCTACAGAGCCACTGCACTTCGCTCCCGGCTTCACCGTTAAGTCAATAACGCACTCCCCAAGATTAACAAGTGGGAAGCGATCAATGGTCCAACTCCCATCCGCATTCCTGGTGACAGAAACCCCGGCCTTCCCCAGAACATCCGGCAGGCGGGCCGAATAGCAATAATTGAATGCAGGAATGCCGCTGATGCTTATGCACCCCCGGCCCTCAGCCTTAACAGAAAAAGTAAAGCCGGTGCTGACCTCACCCAGGCGGGAGGTCTTAAGCTCAAGAGAGATGGAGCCACGGCACGTCTCTCCCGGATTCATCGTGAGCGTCTCTCTACAGGACGGTTCCCGTGAGACCGCTTCCAGATGCTGAGTATTCGGATTCCACTTAAAGGTCGTGGTCTCACCGGCCTGAGGAAAGTTCGGGACACTGACCTGGGCGCTCACTCCTGTCAGGAGTTCTGCCCCGAGGTTGGTTACTGTGAACGTATTGCGGGCAAACTCCACGCCATTATCGTACACGACCGCGGTGTAGGTCCCATCGGCCAGTCTCCCCCAATTCCAGATGGCCACAAAGCCGACATCGGCATCGGCACAGGCTCCGCGTAGGCGGACATCGGGCCGTCCGCTGCCGTACACCAGGGGAATGGTGTCGCTCTGCTCCGCCTCGAAGAAGACCGCTGAGCCGTCCGGCCTGAAGAAACGGACGGTCAGGTCCCCCGCAGCTTCACACTTCCAGCCCGTGATCACACCAGCGCCAGACAGGTGAGAATCAGCGCCAGGAATGTCAAGCACTGCCGCATGCGCCAGAGACGGAACCAAGACAATGAGTCCAAGGCAAAGGCGAAGCAGGAAAGACGTCAGCATCTCCTCAGAGATCGGTCGGGTAGCTGTCAATGGTCCAACTGCCATCGGCATTCTTGGTGACCTCAATGCCGGAAATTCCAAGACCGCGGAGGAGAGTATCAAAATCCTGATCAGTGTTAAAACAGGGAATTTCTGCTATATCCACCTCCACACACCCCTGGCCTTCAGCATTAACAGAAAAAATACCATCAATCTCACCAAAGCTAGTATCGCTGAAAAAGAAACTACACATCCCTCCCGGCTCGACAGTCAGACCCTCCTCACACTCCCTAAGGTCATTGGACGACCTCCGCGAGACCGCTTCCAGATGCTGCGTCGCCTGATTCCACTGAAAGGTCGTGGTCTCCCCCGGTATAGGGAAATTCGGGATACGGCACTCACCACTTGCTCCCTCCAGAACCTGCGGCTTCTCCTCCGGCCCGAGCATGGTTACCGTAACCGTGCTCCGGGCAAGCTCCACCTCATCCTCTTGGACGACCACCGTGTAGGTCCCATCATGCTCAAGATTCCCCCAGTTCCAGATAGCAACGAAGCCGACATTGTCATGGCCATTCTCACGACATGAGCCATTGGCGCGGACGTCGGTCCGCTCGGACCCGTACACCAGGGGAATCGGGGTCGGCCAAGCCAGCACCATGTCCTCATCGTAGATACGGGCGGTGAGCGCCCCGCTCGTCTCACATTTCCAGCCCGAAATGACCCCAAGACCTGAATAAGGAGAACCATCCGCCGGATTCTCCAGATTGAACGTGGCGTGCGCCAGAGACGGCATCAAGACAACGAGCCCAAGACAAAAGCGCAGTAGGAAAGACATCAGAACCTCCCCATAGAAACGTGAGAATAGTACAGGCCCATTGTATCTCTTCGACGGGAGGGACACAAACTTGACGTTCTCTTGGCTTTACGCGGTCAGAAACGCGATGCTGGTCCAGCAGATGGCCGCCAGACCGGCGGCAACCGAGGCCTGCGGGATCTGCGTCTTGACGTGGTCCATCAGATCACAGCCGGTACACATGGCGCTCAGAACCGTCGTATCCGAAATCGGCGAGCACTGGTCGCCATAGACGCTGCCGTCCATGACCGCGGCAAAGCACAGCGTCATGAACAGCTCGGGATGGGCGAGATCGTGCGCGCCGGCAATGGCCCAGGCCAGCGGCATGGCCAGCGGAAACGCCACCGCATAGGTGCCCCAGCTCGTTCCGGTGGAAAAGGCAATAATCATGGTCAGGAGCTGGAGCAGGACCGGTAGGAGAAAGTAGGGAATACTCTCGCCGAGCTGGTCGACCAGAAAGACCGCGCCCCCGGTCTGGGTGTTGACGCCGCCGATCGTGATGGCCAGCAGCAGGATCACCGAGCCGAGCACAACGCCCCGGATGCCATCGTGAAACCCGGCCATGAGTTCCTTGAGCGCCATGCCCTTGGCCAGCGCCATGCCCACGGCCAGGAGGAGGGCCGCCCCAAACGCCCAGTGCACATTGGGCGAGTCCGTGACAACAAAGGTGCCGATCGCAATGCCGATCAGCGCGCCCAGCGGCAGGAAGAACTCCAGCACGTGCGGCGTATAGCCCACGGGCACGTTGCTCGCCTGCAATTCCCTGGCACTCAGCGGTTCGGCCCCGTCCGCGTCGAGCCGACCGGTGGTGCGGGAGCGGTCCATGGCCGCAGCCAGCCGCTTGCCCAGGAAAAGGGGCTTTTCAATACCGAGCAAAAACGTGCCGAGGACGGCGAAAATGGCATAGAAACAAAACGGAACGCTCTGAAAGAAAAAGCTGATGCGGTCTGCTTCAGTCGCCAGAAAACCGACCCCGGAGACAAAAATGAACGCCTGCACATAACCCGGCCAGGCATTGAACGCGAGTTGTGAGGCAATGGGCGAGGCGGTCGAATCGACAATATAGGCCAGTTCTTCGTGGCTCACGTTTTCCTTGTCGGCAATCGGCTTGACCGTGGTGCCGACCAGCACCGTACTCATGCTGCCACCCTGAAAAAAGATAACGCCCAACATCCAGGCCACCAGCTTGGCGGTCTTTGGACCACGCACGAAACGCACGGTCATGAACTCGGCGAAAGCCTGGGCCGCTCCGGTCCGCGACCAGATTCCCATCAGTCCACCGAGCAGCCACAAGTAGAGCAACAGAATGCCGGCCGCATTGGTCGTGGCCAGGGCGGGAATCAGCACCTGGCCCGTCAGGTCGTACTGCCCCAGAATCAGCGCGCCGGAGACAATGCCGCCCAGTAGCGCGGGGACAGGTTCTCTCGTAACCCAACACAGCAGCACCGCAACAACCGCCGGCAGCAATGACCAATAACCCCAGTGATACTGGGCGGTGAGCCGGTAATAAACGTGCGTGTCTTGTCCGTCGCGCGAGACGGTTGCCACCGCAAATTCCTCCGTCACTGCGGGCGCAACGTTCGAGCCGTCAACCCGGGCCGGGTTGAGTTCTGCCCGATCAATGGGAACCGCCTCGAAATACACCGGCTCGCTCCGGGCGATGTAGTACAAACGCCCGTCGCTGTCCGTGTGGACGTCCAACACGGCCTGGCTCACCGTCCAGGTCGGCGGCACGACCGCGCCGACCACCCAGGAGAGAATCAGGGCACCGGAAAAAATGAAAAAATTAAGCAGGTGGGCAGGCATCTGTTTTCTCCAATGGGACTGTCGTTCGGGCGAGCACTAATTCAGGGGGAAAGTTTTCTTGTATTTACTCCCTCTCCCTCAAGGGGAGAGGGCTGGGGTGAGGGGTTCTTATCCTTTTTCAGCGGGGTGAGGTTTGCGCCTCTAAGTGATCAACAAACTCCGCGTGCTCGGTAGTGTCCAGTCCCTTTTGCAGCTCTCCAACGACCTGCGCTATGTCACCCGCCAGCAATGCCGGGACTGCCAGACGCAAGCCCGGAAATGTCGGGCTCGTCATTCCCCCGGAGGCGTCAGGCGCAAGACGCATATACGCCCCCTCGTGCAGAACAAACCAGTCAACCTGCTTATCGTCTACGCGCCAGACCAGATACTCTTTCACACCCGCACGACAGTAGGCATCCATTTTGTCGTGCAGATCGTACGATGCAGTACTGGAAGAGATTTCGGCAACCAACTCGGGCGCGCCTTCGATATAATCGTCTTCGCTGATACGCGAATTGCCACCCACCTCCGGCTCTATGCGCAGCAGAGCGTCCGGCTGTGGTTCCGTATCCGAATCCAGGCGGACGGTTGCGTTGCCCCCAAGCCGGACACCCTGGGTAAACGCGGCATACGTCCCCAGCCACGTCAACAGTGCGGCGTGGGGTTCACTGTGTTTCCCGAAGCGAACCGGTGAGCCCATATGCACCACTCCATCAATCAGTTCCGCCTTCTTCACCTCTGGCATGGCAGCATAGCGTTTCTCAAACTCTTCCCGCATCAGCCGGTCACCGTTTTCCAATGGAGGCAGCGCCATAGTGTGTGAGCGTTTCTCATCGGATTGCTGCACGGTTTCATGGGTATCGATGGTGGAGGTCGTCATTTCAGGGACTCCTTTCACCGCTTTACCCCCATCTATCACAGCCGCTACCTCAAGAGGAGTGGAGCGGGCAAGCTCATATTGCAATCCCCTTTTCAGCGGGGCTGAGGCCCGAACGCTCCACCTACCTTCAACTTACCCCCGCTGGCTTCACCGCCGCCGCTGGCAACCTGCGCTCGCATTTTGGAGCCTTGCTCATAAAAGCGCGTGGTCCAGATGCCGCTGAACGGTTCGTCTTCGCCGGGCAGGCAGTCCGGCTCAGCCGGGCTACGAGTCGTGACAGTGACGTGTGTTGGCCCATGCGACCGGCCTTTCCTTGCGTTTACTCAGCCACTTCCGGGAATGGCCAGGGGGACGAGCTTCGAGCGGCGTATGACGCGGTCGCGCGTGAGCAACGGAATGTTGTGCACGATGCTGGTGGCGGCAATGAGTTGGTCTGCTGGATCACTCTCAAAATCGAGACGAGTGGAGGCGCGTGCAACAGCGAGATCAAGCGGCCATATCTGTATGCGGTTCAGGATCCGGCTTACGTCATAGTCGTCAAGGTCCATGTCTATCCGACCGAGGTCAATCAGCTTGGCCAATTCCCATAGGACAATAGCCGCCACTGACCATCTGTTCTGGGCCAAGAGCGCCCGCTCAGCCGGCCGGAGTTCCCCGTTGAGCGCGAAGACCAGCATGTGTGTGTCAAGATTGAGCATCGGCATTCCAGTGGACACCGGTTGTCAAAATGCCGCCTTGAATTTTGATCTTGTGTTGCAGGCTGCCGATCAGGTCGGCGCACTGCTGATCGTAGGGAACAACGCGTGCGACCGGCTTGCCGTGCTTGGTCACGATTAAGCCCTCGGCGTCAAGTCGGTCCAATAATGCCA
>JAJDTY010000040.1 GCA_022826945.1 Candidatus Binatia bacterium | reverse complement strand
TTTCCATGCCGGGCCAGACGGTGAGGTCCACGCTGCCGTCCGGTTGCTGGAGTTCGAGAAAGCGCTGGCCCACGGCCTCGGCGTAGTCGGTGAGCGCGGGATCGGGACGATTGACGTTGAGTTGCAGGACCGCCCAGCCGGTCTTGGAGGCGAACGGCGATGTCCAGGGCTGGCCCCGGTGCGACAGGATCAGGTCTGCGTAGGCGCGGGCCAGGTCGAAGTGCCGGTCGTCGCCGGTTTGGCGGCCCAGCCAGGTCAGACCCGCGATGGCGGTGGCGAACATGGCGGGTCGGCAAGGCCCGTTCAGATCGAAGTAGTTCCGGCCCGGTTCGGCGTCCGCGTTGGTGCTGGCATCGCCGTTGGCGTCCAGAGGAAGTGGAATCGTCGGCCCGCAATACAGCGGCTGGTGGAAGGCTCAGCACGTTAGGTCGAACGAAGTGCCAATACTTGTGGCGTGGATGCTGGCGGCATGTCGTCGCGCCCACAGGCTGTGCCTCGATGCAGCTCACGTCGGGGACATCGGCGACACCTTCGGCCTGCGGCAAGTTGAGCAACATCCATGTGCTCGGTTGCTTCCTACAGGTAGCCTCTTGGTATAGGCGGCTATTGCTGAGCGTCTGCCATTGATGACTCGGCACTAGGAAGGCGATGGTCCATTCTGGTGGCATGACATCATGTATCGGCAATTTGACAGGCCTATGAACCGGCATTGTCGAGATACCCAGTGGGTATGCTACCGTGTGGGCCATCGCTTACAGTGGACACTCGATTTGGAACACAGGTCCGGCGAGTTACTCGTCAAGTTTATCGACATATCGAGGACTGCAAGATGAAAGAAATCCAAGGAGATGCAAAGAACGTACGCAATCTCCTGGGCGGAGGAGCCAAGTTTGCCATTGACTACTATCAGCGAGAGTATCGTTGGGAATCGAAGCAGGTTATCGAGCTAATTGAAGATCTCGCTGAGAAGTTTCACGAGAGTTACAAGGAGGGTGACCCAAGAGCCGCAGTCCGAGATTATGGCCGGTACTTCCTTGGGTCAATCATCATCAGCGAAAGAGACGGCCAGAGGTTCATCATTGATGGACAGCAACGCATCACGTCCCTCACACTTCTGCTGATCTATCTTCACCGTGAACTCGACGATCAACAGCAGCAAGTTCTGATTGCTGGTCTTATTTTCTCGCTGAGCTACGGAGAAAGATCGTTCAACCTTGAAGTTCCTGAGCGCAAGGCGTGCATGAATGCCCTATTCACGGGTTCAACTCTTGAGAGGCAGGATCAACCGGAGTCAGTGGTGAACATCCTGGACAGGTTTCAGGACATAGAGAAGGCTTTTCCGGATGACCTGAAGGATGAAGCGCTTCCGTACTTTGTGGACTGGCTGATCGAGAATGTCCGTCTAGTGGAAATCACTGCTTCCACGGACGCAGACGCGTATACGATTTTCGAGACCATGAATGATCGCGGATTGTCCCTCACGCCCACCGAAATGTTGAAGAGCTACCTGCTAGCGAACATTAACGTGACAGAGAGTCGCCATGAGGCAAGCGAGATTTGGCGAAAACGTGTGGAGTCCCTACAGAAGCTAGGACGAGGAACCGAGGCGAATGCAATTACGGCTTGGTTGCGTAGCCAGTACGCCGAGTCAATCCGAGAGCGAAGACGGGGTGCCAAACCTCGCGACTTTGGACTCATTGGAACTGAGTTCCATCGATGGATTCGGGATCATGTTGACGAGCTATCGTTGACGGAGCCGTCTGAATTTGCACGATTCATATGTGAAGACTTTGCATTCTATAGTCGTTGGTATGAACATATACGGCAGGCTGGGAATCATCTCACTGACGGATTGGAATGGATCTACTACAATGAGCAAAACAATTTCACCCTGCAGTATCCGATGTTGCTTGCGCCAATCAATAAGTCCGACACTGAAGCTGAAATTATATGTAAACTCAGAATAGTATCGTCTTATATCGACAGCTTAGTTGCACGTCGAATCTGGAACTGGAGATCGACTGCCTACTCGACAATGCAGTATGGAATGTTTTTGGTGATAAAGGCGATTCGCGGAAAGTCGGTAGGCGACTTGGCCGAAATCCTATGCAAGAGACTGGGTGAGGATGGTTTATCCTTCGGTAATAATGGATTTGGACTTCATCGAAGAAACCGACCACAGATCCATAGGATGCTTGCTCGCATGACTGATCACGTGGCTATTGGATCTGGGCAGAAATCCCGTTATCTTGAATATACTGATTGGCGCCTTAGTGATCCCTATCAAGTGGAGCACGTATGGGCAAATCACCCTGAGCGGCACACCTCCGAATTTTCGCATCCAAATGACTTCGCGTGGCATCGTGATCGAATTGGTGGATTGCTCCTTCTACCCAGAAGCTTCAATGCGGCGTTCGGGGACAAGCCGTATGTGCAAAAATATGGTCCGTACTTCGGGCAGAATCTGCTCGCCCAGAGCCTCAACGAGAAGGCCTACGAGATCAATCCAGGGTTTCTTAGATTCATTAAGGAATCGAATCTCCCGTTCAAACCGCATTGTAATTTCAATCGGAGCGATCTCGACGAGCGACAGGAACTCTATCGGCAGATTGCCGAGCAGATATGGGACCCCGAGATTCTGCGACGCGAGGCAGCCGGATTGTCCCGCTGATGCAGCCTGGGTCGTTCCGCATTGACGTACGGCTGGGTACCGGACTGGATATTTGTTTGGCGGCGTTGGTGGCGATGGCAATCGGCCGAGGTACTTGGTGAGGAGTTATAGGGCGCCGTTGGCGAGGGCGATGGCGGTGAGGGACCAGTCGCAGAGGTTGCCGAGGCGGAGGGGGAGGGGGGCGCCGCTTTCCATGCCGGGCCAGACGGTGAGGTCCACGCTGCCGTCCGACTGTTGGAGTTGCAGGAAGCGCTGGCCCACGGCCTCGGCGTAGTCGGTGAGCGCGGGATCGGGTCGATTGACGTTGAGTTGCAGGACCGCCCAGCCGGTCTTGGAGGCGAACGGCGACGTCCACGGCTGGCCCCGGTGCGACAGGATCAGGTCTGCGTAGGCGCGGGCCAGGTCGAAGTGCCGGTCGTCGCCGGTTTGGCGGCCCAGCCAGGTCAGACCCGCGATGGCGGTGGCGAACATGGCCGGACGGCAGGGGCCGTCGAGATCGAAGTAGTTGCGGCCGGTCTCAGCGTCCGAGTCGGCGATGACCTCGCCATTGGCGTACAGCCCAAAGTGGAAGCGTTGGTCCGGCTCCGGCTGGAGTTCAACCAGGCGTTCCATGAAGCCGGCGGCCAGTTCGGCGGCGTCGAGTTCGCCAGCAGCGGCGCAACCGGCGGCGGCGGACGAGCTGTTGAGTACTCCCTGCTCGCGGCCCTGGTGGGTCTCGTTCCAAAAGCCGCCCAGTTCGGGATCCTGTTCCTGGATTGCCCGCCGGGCGACGCGCCGCGCCAGGTCAAAGCGCCCTAATGCCGCGCTGCTCCAGGCCAGCCAGCCGGCCTGGTAGAGAAAGGCGCTGGCGGGGCCGTTGAACCGGTCGTCCCGGAACGATCCGTCGTCCGCCAGCAGGTTGTGTTCGATGTGATCCAGCACCTTCAGCGCCAACTCACGCCGGTCGCCGTAGGCGAACACGTAGGGCAGCTTGAAGTGGAGACCCGGGTCGTTGGGGTCGATGCAACTGCGGCCCGCGGCGTCGACGTGGGCTTCCTGGAAATCGAGCGCACGGTCGGCGGCCTGTCGGAACTCGTTGGTCGTGTTGGTCGTCATCACTCGCATCCCCGCCGGTCTGGCGTCTCAGCCTACGTCGCACCCGGCTGTCCGACCTACTTGGTGGCGGTGGGTCGTGGGTTCTTCTGAGGTGTGAGCCGCCAAGACCCTTCACCCCCGGATCGAGTCCGGGGCAGGCTGGGGGAGGCTCTGCCTTTCTCCCAGGAGAGAGCTGTGCATAACCCTGACGTGGTTGCGCGGAAGACCCCTCACCCCAACCCTTTCCCCGAGGAGAGGGAGCAAGAGCGGTCCCACCTTCGAAGACGAGGGGCGTTGTGCAACGGTCTCTCGATGGAGAGGAAGCTGGCAGCGGGGTGGAGGGTCCCAGGCTGCGCGCAGCCCAGGTCACAAGACGCGCGTCCTGGGTCTCGGTACGGGCCACCCGGGGTACGCTTGCCGTGTCAGGTCAACCGGGGCGGATGGGTGTATACGGCGGGTGCCGAAGGTCAGAGACGCGATTCGCCTCATCGAACGCGATGGTTGGCGGCTCGTTCGGACACGTGGAAGTCACCGTCATTTCAGGCACCCGGAGAAGCCTGGAACCGTCACGGTCGCTGGTAGGCTCAGCAAGGATCTCGCACCGGGAACGTGGAACAGCATCCTGAAGCAGGCGGATCCGGACAGGGGGC
>JAJDTY010000079.1 GCA_022826945.1 Candidatus Binatia bacterium | reverse complement strand
CCGGCGGACTGCTCGCTCAATAACCAAGGGAGCGGGTAAATCCGGGACCGCTCCCGTTGACATGACATGCTGCCGAGACTGTAGCATTCGCAAGCCGGACAGGATGCGGCCAAAGGGCACGACTTCTCCACGGTCGCCTTGATCCTCTAAACTGAAAAAAAGTCGGGGGTCGGCCTGGCCTGTGGACGGGGCTCCGAACGCGACCACGCCGGCTTCAAAGGGAATGCCGGTGACTGCGGGCGAATCCGGCGGAGCGGGCGCGCCCCCGTCCGCCGAGCGTGAGCCACCGCCCGGCGTTTCACCAGCGGCGCCCGGCAGCGCAGCAACAGTCAGGACACTCCCCTCCCCATACGTTCCCGTAGCGGGAGGTCGAAACGACACGCCATCCAAGCGTCGCCCGTCAACGAGCTTGAGGAAGCGGGCGACGGCCCGCGGCGCTCGCTCCGGGTAGAGCGCGAGTTCGATATCGGTCTGCGCGGTCTTGAGGACAACCCGGACGGTGGCGTCCTCAGGGTGCTCTTTCAGCCACCACTCACGGAGTTCCGTCAAATCCTGTGGTGCCACCCAGGGTTCGTATTGCCGAGCCAATGAGGCAGGGTATTCGACAGCGGTCCCGCGGAGATATTTGTCCAGAAAGGAGCGGATGACGTCGTTTTGAATCCGATTGACCAGTTGCCCGTCCAGGGGCCCGAACAGGGGCACGGCGAGCCGATTGCCGTTGCGGGAGAGGAAGATGGAGAAATCGGACAGCGCGTAGTGCGAGGTCCCTTTGATCCACAGCCGATACAGGTCGGAGCGAAGCCCGGCGGTCTCGTGCCGTTCGTAGGCAAAGTCAGTAATGCCCTGCCCAACCTCGTCCTCTCCGCCGGGAAATTGCTTCACTGCGAAATCAAGGTCCGAGTGCAGGACGAGCATGGGGGCCGGCATATTCGTATTGAACGGGGTTTGATGTCTGTCGTCACCGTCGATGTTGACGACTGCCGCACACCGGGTATCGACCAGGCAGACCGCCGCAGCGACAGAGCCACCAAACGACATGCCGAGTTGCCCCGTCGCTTGCAAGTTGCTGGCCGCAACGATGTCGCGGACGCTGGCGGGGACATCGCCCCTCTCCAAGGCGTCATGCAGGAACTTGCGGTCTTCAAGCCATAGCGGGGCACTGAAAGTCGCCAACCGTTGCGCGGACTCGCGGGCGCGTCGGTAGCGGGTGAGTTGAGCCGCCCGACGGACTGCGAAGTCCGGCGCGGTGTACACCTCAATCACCTCCGGTCGGTATCCCGACCGCTGCAATTCCGCTTGATAGTCTTCGATGGTTTCCAGCATCCCTGGGTCCATCCAGGCCACGTCACCGTCCGGGAAGACCGTGGGGGAGGACTCGTATGTGTGCTGAACGGAGTAGGCGATGTAGCCGTGGCTGGCGAGGTGCTCCATCAAAATAGTGTTTTGTCCCTTGAATCCTCGGTAACCGTGGCTGAAGATGACCGTGGGCCCATTCTTCGTGTCGACCTTGAGCGGTGCGTCGATGTAGGAGTGGGTATCGCTGTAAGAGAGGTAGGGAAAGAAGAACGAACCGAGCGGAGAGCCTTCTCCGAGTGCACGAGCCGTCGTCTCTGTTTCGAGGCGTGAGAAGTACGGCAAGACCTCGTAGCCCTCGACCGTTTCGGCCGGATACCACACGCGGACAGGCAGCTTTCTGGGTTGCCCGGGCGCATCCTGGAACATCCCTGTTCGGTTTGGGTCGGCCACCACAAAGTCTCGAACCCCGATCTGGTAAGGCCCGGTCGGGATGGGCAGGTCGACGAGCGGGAACCAGTAGAACGTCAGGACTGCAGCGGCCGTGAGGCCGCTCAGCACGACGCCGCAGGTAGCGTATCCCCATCCTTGGGTCACGACTCGCGGGCGGAACCGGCCCGCCAGTAAGAGCGCGAGCACAAACGCGGCTGTGAAGACACCCGGCCAGGCCTGCCATCGAAGTTTGACCACGGCAATGGCAGACACCGCGGCTGTGACGGTCGCCAGCCCAGTGAGCAGGGTCAGGCGGCGGGGGAGGCTACGATACCACCACAGCACCACCGAGTACACCAGAAGAACAATGATTCCCAGATCGACCCAGAACATAAAATTTGTCAGGCAGCAGCCAGCAGACGGTCAATGCGTTCCGCCGCGCGCTCAACCGTTTCCCGAGCGTGCTTCGCCAGAGAAGGCATGGATTCCTGGTCGCAGGCCAGGCAGATCGTCCTTTCCCTCGCCTCGCTCATCTCAGTGTCGTGCGCGTGGTCGCGCGCCGTCATATGCCAAATAATCTCGATATTGTGCAATAAGCTCGACGCCTCCGCCAAATCTTTTGCGCTCTCTTCATCGATCAAACCAGCGCCTGACAACTGCGCGAAAACCGCGTTGGTATCAAGATCAAGCAGGCCGTGGCACTCGCTCCCATACCGGAGCTTCAAATAGGACGCGACCTGATCCAGATCGTCCAGGCCTCCATGGACATTCCTCGGGATCGGCATCCCGCCGGGGCTCAGCGTGGCCGGGGGGGGACCTGCACGCTGGCCGGCCAGTTCACTCCCGCTCTGGGCGCGCTCGTAAAGGTTGGCGAGCACCTCGCATTTGACCTGCCGAAAGCGTCGCACGCCTGACTCGTTGCCGTAAATCACCCTGGCTTGAGTCAGGGCCAGACCGTCTTGCAGCGAGATGTCGGTCCGCCAGCGCTCCTCGAAGTCGGTGAAGGACATGGCAGGGCTGTTGCTGCCGAACCTGCCGTTCGGCGTTGTGACGCTGCCAAACAGCATGTTTTCCCGGGCGAGTGAGCGGAAGGAGGCCATGCACTGCGTGGAGAGGCGATCATAGTACTGCTTCGAGGGCAGACCTGCGGGGGAGCCGTTTTCACCGCTTGGCTGACTGTCGTAGAGGTACAAGAGTTCCAACTCGTCCTCGACTTTCACATCTCGCCTGCCAAGACGGCTACACGCCACGACGGCGAATTGGCCGGCGTGCCTCGCCCCGACTTTGGTCGTGAGTCTCTGGGCGACGGCGTTCACGACGACCTCGACCGAGGTCTCGATCATATCGGCGAATGTTGCTTGCGACATCTGAGGCTCCATATTACCGCGGAGCATGTGCATGCCGACCTGGAAAACCCGCGCGTTTATCCAGGCGCGGATTTCATGCAGGGCATCGTCGATATCGAGAGGCGAGTCCGACTCCGCAAGAATATCCTTGAGTTCGGTGGCCTCGAATTCCTGGGAATAGAAGAGCCGGACCAGCCCACGCCGTGCGATCTTGAAGGTCTCCTCGTCCAGTCCGAGGTCGTCCGGGAGGTGCAGATTAGTGAATACACTGTCTTCAAGGCTGTCAAGCAACGACGGATGTCGCTCGGCCCAACGACCCCAGCGGGACGAGGTCGCCATAATTTCCTTGATGAGCGCGAGCTGCCGCGGGCGCAGGCGGTAGAGCTTGCTATCGTACGCCCGCCAGGAGGCCGGTTCGACCTCGGGATAGAACCGCTCCCGCCAGGCATCGACGAGCGGATTGACGATCTTGAACCAGAGCGGGGGGATCAGGGCAATGGTCAACATGACGGTGTAGTTGTAGGGCAATTGGGGGGCGGTGTCCTCGTCAAAATGCTGGAGGAGTGCATAATGCCTGGACGCTATACGATGGTGGTCGGAGTGGCGCTGCACGTTCCAGAGCGCCCAATTCGAGACTGTATGGCTAGCGTTCCAGGAGTGCCATGTCTCTGTGCGTTCGTATCTGCCGTTTGGCAGGAGCTGCCGTGGCAACCCATAGTGCTCCACGTAGTCGACGGCGCGCAATAGGGTCATCGCGACCAGCGACTGCAAGAAATACAGTCCGACACCGAACCAGCCGCCCATCCAGGCGTGGAGTGCGGCCCATGCCGCGGTCAGCAGATTGTAGCGCCAGAGCGGATTCGTCGGATGCCAGGCGGGAAGGCCGAGCCGAGCGAGCCGGTCGCATTCGACACGCCAAGTCTCGAACACACTCTTAATCACGCCCACAGGGGTATGGCTCCAGACGGTTTGCCCCTTGGCAGCAAAGACTGGGTCAAGCGGGGTGCCGACATGCCGGTGGTGGAGAAATAAATGCTCGGTCTGGTAGTGCGCAAACGCGACCGAGCTTAATAGGATTTCGCCAAGCCAGCGCTCCCACCTTGCCGCCCGATGAACCAGTTCGTGTCCGGCGGCGAGCGTGTGTGCGGCTATGCCCGTGGTCACTGCGAGCGCGATACCTTCGCCTGTGGAAAGATACTCCGAGTTGTGAATTTGCCAGAACACATAGAGCGTCGCACCGAGATGACAAGGCACCCACAACCAGAGCACGAGGTCGTAGGCCCAGAGTTCGCGCTTCGGTGTGGCCAAGTCAAGATTCGTTATGCGAAGGCCGAAGATCTGGTCGCCCAGGGCCGCCCAGAGCCAAAACGGTATGAAGATAAACCAGCCGCCCTGGCTGGCGGCAGACAGCAGGGAGAAGGAGAAAAGGTACGGCAATACGAACGGAAGCGCCCCGACAAGATGTTTCATACCCCTGTTCTTCCTCGCTTAACCCGAACTCAGGTTAGGGAAAGCCTCTTACCACACGGCCGTAGCCCGCGTCCCTAGGAAATGATAGAAAAATGCACTCCGTTGGGGTTTAGGCTTTGGAACAGGAATTTTGTCCTGTCAGGCCCTCACCTTTGGCTCACCGAGGCACAATTCGCCGGTCTGTAGCCGCTTTTGCCCTCAGCCTCGGGGCGTCCCTCGGGTTGATGACCGGCGGGTGCTCTCCGGGATCCTTCAGGTTCTGCGCAACGGCTTGATGTGGCGCGATGCCCCCGCTTGCTATGGCCTGTACAAGACGCTCTACAACCTCTTCACGGCGCCAGCCGCCGAGCGCGACGAGACCGGTATGGTCATGCGTGACGCCGCGCCTATCCCCGCGCATCGCCCGGGGCGAGTACAAGCCGACACGGAGAGAACCGACTGTCTGGTTTCCCTCGGTCGAAGGCTTCGTCAAGGTGCTCTCTGAGCACAATCAGGAGTTGTTGGCTCTGATTGCCCGTGAACACCCAGGATCGCTTACGGAGCTGGCGCGCCTGGCCGGGCGGGAGAAGTCGAATCTGTCGCGTACGCTGAAGACCCTGGCGCGCTATGGCTTGGTGGAATTGGAAACGGGTCTGCGTGGCAGACTGATCCCGCGGGTGCTCTATGATCGGGTACAACTTGATTTTCGCTACGATCGATGCCGGCCCGTTCCGCGCGACCTGCCGCCACGCCGCCCGGGTGAGGATTCCCCCTCATGCGGAGACTCGGCCTCCTCTCCCCGGAGGGAATTCTATACAATGGTGCCGAAATCCCATCTCACCTTACTCAGCACGGAGAGGTGATGGGAAAGGAACAACTAAACCGTCGAGCGGTGAATAACGATGCCTCCCAGATGGACGAGCCCTATCGGGGTCTGAGAGTGGTCTTAGCCTACCTACTCCAGGCGCTCCAAGTTCTGCACCCGACTCTTCTCCCCCTCCAGCGAGCGCAGGAAGGCCACCACCGAATTGGGACGAAATGGTGATCGCGGGGACCGAACCTCGCGCGTGGAAGCCTCAGGGTAGTGAGGGAACGGCCTAACCGGGGAGTCCCCGTGGCAGGGGGGAGTCAAAGGGGCCGACCCCACATGCCTCACACTCAGAGTTGATAGCACAGAGACAGTCCGACCGCTCCCTGGCTCCTGGCGCATACACCGCTCAAGGATTCTCCGTTGTTGAGGTCGGTCCGCTCCCACGCCTCACGCCGGGCGAATGACTTTGAGCTTCAACCCCGTCGCCCGCACGACCGGGGCCAGCGTCGACCACCGGGGGTTCCCCTTGGCCGACAGCACGCGATAGAGACTCTCCCGGGGAATCCCCGCCCGTTTGGCGACCGCCGCCATGCCTTGCGCCTCGGCGACTTTCCGCAGCGCTTGCAGGAAGACGGCCGGCTCCTCGTCCTCTGCCGCGGCCGTGAGATATTCGGCGCTAAAACCCGGATCTTTGAGCTGTTTACGCAGCCACTCGTTATGCTTCACCTGTTTCATGATCCCCTCGCTTGCGGCTGACCCCGAGTGCGTCACGGTCTCGACCGCCAATTCTTCAACCGTGCCTGCGCTTCGGCAATGTCAGCCTGCTGGGTTCCCTTGGTCCCACCACCCAGCAGCAAAATGACGGGCTGCTGGATCGGAGCAAAATAGACGCGGTACCCAGGGCCATAATCAATACGGAGCTCCATGACCCCACCCTTCCCTGATCGACAGTCTCCGAGCAAGCCGAGTTCGAGACGTTCCAGCCGCGCGGCAATCCGTGCCACTGCCCTCCGGTCTCGCAGGCTGCTCAGCCAGGCATCAATCACATCGCGCCCGTCGGCCTCGATGTAATGAACCACCTCGCATGGCGCAGTCTCGGAAGGCATTTCTTGGCTTCATTTCTCACCAGGCATGGACAGCTCTGAATGGAGCGGGAACGGCAGGCATCTCCTTCTAGGTTCGTCGTAAAGAGAGACCTTCGACCCGAGGAGTATTGCAACGTATTCGTTACGCCTGTCAAGGTGCAGGCGGCTCTACGCCTGACACCGTACACGGGTATTCGAAGGCCGTGAGGGGGCTTGAGCACGACAATCCCTGCGCCGTGCGCTGGGGAATCCGACCGGCTTCCATCTCCCGCCCGGCCCCGCCTCCGACCTTGCCGGAGTGGAAGCCCTCTTGCCCCAGCTGCTGGGGATGAGGATTCCCTACTCCGCCGCTTACCGTTGCCGCAACTGTGGGAGAGCACTTTCCGGGGCGGGCGGCAGGCTTGACACTCCGGGGTGAGGTCGGTATTAAAATGGCTAGAAAATTTCCCCGGTCTCAATGGCGGAGGGGCCACACCCGTTCCCATCCCGAACACGGCCGTTAAGCCCTCCAGCGCCGATGGTACTGCAGCGACATGCTGTGGGAGAGTAGGACGAGGCCGGGGTTTTCTTTTTCCAGGTTGCTTTCCCGTCTTTGTTGGGTGGAGGGCCAGACGATAATCCTGAGCGGGCGTAATTCAGTGGTAGAATGCCAGCTTCCCAAGCTGGACGTCGCCGGTTCAAGTCCGGTCGCCCGCTTTTCCGTTCCAATCATTCAACAGGCCGACCTCCGTGCCGGAGGGCGCGTGTCCTTAGTCCATCAGGGGAGCTGTGATGCGGACAGTCAGATGCCCGGTATGCCGTAAGGAAGCGGCCTGGCAGGGCAATGTCTACCGTCCTTTTTGTTCGGAGCGCTGCCGGACGCTGGACCGTGGCGCGTGGGCGAGCGAGACCTATCACATTGCTGGCGAGCCAGCCGACCCGACGCCCGCGGAGAACGACGCACCCGAGCCGCACAAGGTTTGAGCCCTTCGCGTGTCAGGCATGGCGATTCATCCGACAGCCGTTATTTCCCCGCAGGCCGACATTGACCCTGGCGTGGACATTGGTCCCTATGTGGTGATCGACGGCACCGTCCGGGTCGGACGCGGAACGCGGATTCTGGCCCACGCCGTCCTGACCGGCTGGACCGAGATCGGCGAAGACAATGAGATTCACATGGGTGCGGTCATCGGCCACGTTCCGCAAGACGTGTCGTATTCGGGCGCAAAGAGTTTTCTCAGAATCGGTCACCGCAATATCATCCGGGAGCACAGTCAGATTCACCGCGGGACTCAGCCCGAGAGCGCAACCGTGATCGGCAACGATAATTATCTGATGCAGCACGCTCATGTCGCGCATAATTGCCGCTTGGGCAATCAGACGATCATTGCCGGCGGCGCGCTCCTGGCCGGTTATGTCGAAGTCGCGGACCGGGCCTTTGTATCGGGTAATTGTGTCGTGCATCAGTTTGTCAAGATCGGCACCTTGGCCCTGCTGCGGGGACTGTCCCGGACCAGTCGGGATGTCCCCCCCTTTTGTATTATGGACGGCACCCATACCGTGCGCGGCTTAAACGTCGTCGGTCTGCGGCGGGCCGGTTTCAGTCGGGAGCGGATCACCGCCCTGCGGCGGGCGTTTGCGGCCCTGTTCCGCCAGCGGGGCAATATGCGTCACCAGGTCGAACGCCTGTCAGCGGCCGGTCCGTCTCCCGATGTCCGGGCCTTGCTCGATTTTATCCAGAACTCGGAGAGGGGGGTGTGTTTTGGGCCGCGGCACACGGGCCGGACTGAGGAGGAGTGACAAGGCGGCGACCGGATTCGAACCGGTGAATGGAGGTTTTGCAGACCTCTCCCTTAGCCACTTGGGTACGCCGCCGTGTATGCGCCGCTTCGGAGCAGGGTGTGCTAATCTACCCCGCCCCTGATGTGGTTGCAACACCCCTTTTCGCAGAACTCCTCTCGCTAGAGAGAGAGAATGATCGCCAATGTCCGGCGCATCGTCGAGACCAATACGCCGGTGATTGACCAACTGGGTCTGAATCGTCATTGGCGAGACCTCAAAATGATGCGCGACCCTAGAGCAGTTTTCAGGGTGGTGTAGCGAGGTACTATCTATAGTATCGGCGATAACTGGCCCACTCAGCCGGGGCGAAGCCCTCAATCGCACACCCGCAAACCATTGGGCGCTACACTAATGTGAATTTGGCTCTAGTCTGTCTTTCCTCAGAATAATCCCCACCCAACATGTCGTCCACAACAGTGAACGGACTCAAAAGCTCCGCAGCGAACGACCGTTGCACCTGCTGCCGGTAGCGGTGCGCACGCGTCGCGGGGAACAGTGCTTCGGCGGGTGCATGTATCTGTTTGCGGAACACGCGATCGCCGATGAGGCGGGCAAGGTCAAAACGCCGCCCTGTTTTCTTCCGCGGTCGAAGAGACATACGGGTACGACTGTCACTCTCGTCAAGCGCAAAAGATATGGCGGACGAATGCCCGCTTTGTCTCGAAATCGCATGACTCAGACCGCCCGCAAAGTCCACAAGGGTGCTGTCGGAGATCGGCTGTCTGTCCAGAGGGACAGAGCGGTGCGTCGTAGACGCTGGCTGATGCCCGCGCAGGCGACCCGCGCCAGGCAGGCTCTCGCCGTTCATCACTGCGGGCGAAGCAGGCGCACGACCGCGGCACATGGTGGGCGAGGACGGCTCCGCCCCAGGACGCGGGCGGGCTTATCCAGGCCTCAAAGCGCCGGGTCAGGTGGCTGGTTATCCCGGTCCTGAGAACTCTGGGGGGCCTCAATCAGCCGATCCTGGTACTGCTTCTGCATTTCCATGTAGAAGCAGACCAACTGGGTCGGATCATGGCCAAAGTGCGCCGAGATGCGGTGCCGCACTTCTCGGATCTCGTCGATTACCGGGTCACTCCGAGTCTGTTTCATCACTCCCTCCAAAGAGTTCCAACGGGGTCACGAGCGCCGGAATAAAAAGGCCGAGCATCGTATTCACCCGGCGGATATGGCCAAACTTGTTCGCGTTTGCCAGATGCCGACAATTCCACGTTACCAGAAAGTCGCATTTGTGGTAGGAGGCGAGCGCCAAGTGCAAGGCGTCACCCCCAGGGTCCGCCGGCATCAGCTTGTGCCTGATATACCCTTGGACGATCTCGGTGATGGCCAATTCGACGGGCAGGAGCGGGAGATTGCGCACCAGCGACAGGCGTCTCTCACTGCGTTCTGGGATCCCGCGGGCCAGCTCGTCCAGAACGGCCGGGCTGGTGACAAGCTCGTAGTGCTCGGGTGCACTGTCCCACCATCGCCGCGTCCATTCCCGGCGCGCCACGATGTCGGGAGCAGAGCGCTCTTCGTGGTAAAAGCTGGGAATCGTGGTCTCAATATAGACGCGTGGTCTGATCATATCGGAAAGATACCACCCTTAGCTTTTGAGGGGAATTATATACGCTGTTCCCCTAATTAGGGTAATAACATACTTGGCTAATCCACGCGTCGTGTGGTAGGTTTCCGCCCCATGAAGAGGCGTCCCCCTCCAGCCGGAGAGTATCTTGAAGGCCCCGAAGCGATCCAGCGCTTTGAGGCCCTGGCGAAACGGCTGCTCACCACCCCGCCCCTCCGCCCGAAGGCGCGCCGGACGGGGCGGTCGCAGCACAGCCCGGCGGTCCCTGCCCAGCAGACCGTGCGCCGTTTAACAGGCGGCTAAGTCCGCTCGGTCTCCCTCGCCGATCAACTGCTGATAGGTGAGCCGTTTGTCCACAAGCGCGCTGGCCCCCCCCACAAAGCGATCCGCGTCCCGGCCGCCCCGCGCATTGAACCGAAAGACCTGCTCATCCAGATACCGGCGGAGATGGAACGGCTCCACGCTCACATACGAGCCTTTGATGGTGCGTTTGAGCAAGGCCCAGAAGTTCTCAATACGGTTCGTGGTGACGTGACCCCGGACAGACGCCTCGGCATGGTTGATGAGCTGATGCATGGAGGCCTCGGCCAAGCCTCGGTAGCCGCTCTACTCATCGGTGTGGAGTTCGCTGCCTGGGGTAACGTGCTGACAGACTTCCTGAGGCAACGTCGCCC
>JAJDTY010000023.1 GCA_022826945.1 Candidatus Binatia bacterium | reverse complement strand
GGGCGACGTTGCCTCAGGAAGTCTGTCAGCACGTTACCCCAGGCAGCGAACTCCACACCGATGAGTAGAGCGGCTACCGAGGCTTGGCCGAGGCCTCCATGCATCAGCTCATCAACCATGCCGAGGCGTCTGTCCGGGGTCGAATCTGTTCTTTCTGTTCCCTATTATATGCAGGGAACAGCGGAACAGCTTTTTTTCAAGGGCTAACCCTTCGGAATCACTGAACAGTTGCTGTTCCCAGCATGCTGCCGGAGCCGTCGCTTCTTTGGGACTCTCGGGAACAGCAAAATAGTGGTACACGTCACCCCTTTTTCCGCTCCCCGAGCGCTCAATTTTACCCCGCTCGACCAGCGCCCGGAGCGCGTCGTTCAGCGGTTTCCTTCAGCACTTTAATTCCGCCTGAATGGTCACCATTTGCACTGGCTCTTCTTGCTCCTCCAAGAAGGCAAGAATCTCTTCCCCCTTGAGCGCGGTGTCTACTTCTTTTTTTGAACCCGCCAGCTCGACCAAGCCGGTGTCCTCGTTTAAGTGCAGCACGCGCTCAGGCTGCCGACCCTGCTTCTTCCGGCCAAGTTTCACCGATGCCTCGCTCACCATATCGCCCCTCTGTTTGTTCTGTGGTATGCTCGCCCGAGGTGATAGCTAGGTCCTGCGCAAGGGAAGCCGGGAAATCCGTCAGGTCCGGAAGGAAGCAGCGGTACCGGAACTCTCCCTGTGCCGTAGGGTTGCCTAGCTATCGCCATTGACACCATAGCGTAATACCCCAACTCCGAACTGTCGGCGATGCCATGAGCTATCTCGTCCTTGCCCGGAAGTGGCGCCCTCAGACGTTCGATGACGTCATTGGGCAGGAGCATGTTACACGCACCCTGCGGAATGCGATCCGTAGCGAACGCGTGGCGCATGCCTTCTTGTTTACCGGGCCGCGCGGGGTAGGGAAAACAACCACCGCCCGACTTCTCGCCAAAGCCTTGAATTGTGAACGGGGGCCAACGCCGGACCCCTGTAACACCTGTAGCCAGTGTGAGGAGATCACGAACGGCAGCGCCATTGATGTCCTGGAAATCGATGGCGCCTCACATACCGGGGTAGACAACGTTCGCGATTTGACCGAAGGGGTGCAGTACCGACCGGCCAAGGGCCGTTTTCGGGTGGTCATTATTGACGAAGTTCATATGCTCTCAAATGCCGCCTTCAATGCCCTCCTGAAAACGCTGGAAGAGCCGCCCGCGCACGTCAAATTCATTTTTGCGACAACCGAATCCCATAAAATTTTGCAGACCATTCTGTCTCGCTGTCAGCGCTACGACTTCAAGCGGATCGCCCTGCGCGATCTCATACAGCAACTCGAACACCTGACACAGGAAGAAGGCTTTGAATGTGATGAGGCCGGGCTGGCCCTGCTTGCGCGGGAGGCCGACGGGAGCTTACGCGATGCCGAGTCACTCCTCGACCAAGTGGTGGCGTGGAGCAACGGGCGGGTTGATGAGGCGGCGGTCAGAGACGCCCTGGGCGTGGCCGACCGTCAGGCCCTGTTCCGGGTGGTTGAAGCGATCCTGGCCGAAGACCCGGCTCAGGTGCTCCGGCTGACAGGAGATCTGTACCAATACGGATATGATCCGCGTCGCCTGTGTCACGATCTGCTCCAGCATTTTCACGACCTCGTTGTTGCCAAGGTGAGTTCTGACGTATCTGTTCTGGCCGACCTGCCCGATCACGAGGTGGAGATCGTCCGCAAACAGGCGTCCCTGCGCTCGCGGGAGGATCTCCAGCGCTTCTTTGCCTCTCTGTTAGAGGCGGAAGAGGCCGTGCGGAAGTCGGCCTATACCCAACTCGTTATTGAGATGGCGCTGGTCAAGCTGGCCAGCCAGCCGCCGGTTCTTCCGATTCAGGAAGCGCTGACCAAACTGGAGGAGTTGCAACACGAATTTGGAAGCAGCAGTAACCGTCCAGCCTCGGCCAAACAGCAGCGCTTTCGGCCCTCCGCCTCGGCTGGATCTATTGGGTCTACTGAGTCTATTAGGTCTTCGGGTCTCAAGGACTCAAAGGGCTCAAAGCGAGCTTCCACCCCTAGTCCTCCTGCCGCTCCCGCAGCGGCTCCTGTTGCGCACGACACAGTGGAGCACATGGAACAGGGCGAGCAGTGGGACGGTTTTCTGGCCATGGTTCGGAGTAAGAAAATCTCGCTCTTTTTTGCGCTCAAGGCCGGCTATTTGCTCGACGAGACCTCGACCGTCTTACAGATTGGCGTGGACAAGGACCCCTATCTGAAAGAGTTATCACGGCAAGAGAATCGGACTATTCTGGAGGAATCCGCCGAGCAGTTTTTTGGACGCAAGCTGACCATTGAGGTGCAAAAGGGAAAACACGGACCGGCCACAGAAGGGCCCATCTCTCCACCGGGTGAGAGAGACACACCGCACCAGAGCGCCCAAGACCCGGCAGCCCTGCTCGTCAAAACCGCTCTGGACATTCTTGGCGGAGAAATCCAGGAAAGGCGGACACCGAGAGCAAGCGGGACCGGCTAGATACGGACAGAGTGGAGGACACAGCATGGCACAAAATATGGGAGATATGATGAAGCAGGCCCAGCAGTTGCAGGCCAAACTAGCCCAGATTCAGGAGGATGCTGGGAAAAAGACGGTTGAGGCCTCGGCCGGCGGCAGTATGGTCACAGCCACGGTGAACGGCAGGTTAGAACTCGTCGCGCTGCGTATTGACCCTGCGGTGGCCTCAGCCGATGATGTCGAAATGCTGCAAGACCTCATTACTGCCGCGGTGAACGAAGGCATTCGGCAAGCCCAGAGCATGATGGCCACTGAAATGGGGAAAGTCACCGGAGGGCTCAAGATTCCCGGGCTGAACGCGTGAGAGCATTGACGATGAGGGATGGAAAAGAGTAAACGTATCCAGCATCTGCATCTTTATTGAAGGAAACGTTGACTCTTTATGACGACGCTGACCCCCGCCCTGGCTCGCCTAGTCCAAGAGTTGGGAAGACTGCCGGGGATCGGAGAGAAAACCGCGACGCGCTTGGCCATGTTCATCCTGGGCGCGGGACGGGACTATGTCGAAAGCCTAGCCGAGGCTATCTGGGCGGTGAAGACCGAGACAACCCTGTGCCAGGAATGCTTTGGGCTGGCTGAGGGCGAGCGGTGTGCCATTTGTAGCGATTTGCAGCGGAGTACCGAGTCGATCTGCATCGTTGAAGAACCGGCGGATCTGATGGCCATCGAGCGCTCGCATGAATATACGGGCCGCTATCATGTCCTGCACGGGGTGTTGGCCCCGCTTGACGGCATTGGGCCGGATGAACTCAAGATTGCCCCCCTCCTGGACCGTCTGCGCTCCGGTGAAGTGAAAGAAGTCATTATTGCGACCAACCCTAACGTTGAGGGAGAGGCAACCGCGTTGTATTTGGCCAAGGTCATTAAGCCGCTAGGTGTCCAGGTGAGTCGGATCGCCCACGGCATTCCGATGGGCGGTGATGTGGAGTACACCGACGCAGTCACCCTCGGCCGGGCGATTGAGGGCCGGCGCGAGATGTAATCCCACCTTTACTCTTATTTTTTCCTTTGCTACAACGGCGCTGGCAATATTGTCTGGCTTATGATCCTCGGTAGCTCAATCGGCAGAGCAATCGGCTGTTAACCGATGGGTTGTTGGTTCGAGTCCAACCCGAGGAGCCAACTTCTGACTATCAAATCTGGTGACTCGTCAATGAACATAAGACCCCGAGGGCTGACCCCATCGGGGTCTTGTTGTATCTAGCCTGTCAGCAAAAACTTGTCCGCTCTTGTGCTCCTTGAGATCCAATTCGTTAAGCTAAGATTACGATTTTCATATACTCTAGTACTATTCTTTCGGTTCTCTTGAAGAGAGGCCAGTCAGAGAGCTGCTGAAGCAGGCCGGAGCGGTATCGAAGAAGGATTATTGGCCCTATGCCATACCTTCATGAACCTTCATCAGCCGGTGACCGTGGTTGACCGTGTATTCGATTCGGCCAGCGGTTCGTTCGGGGTACGGCTGACGCTGCCCAATCACGACGGGGCGTTGCCGGCTGGCCGCTGCTGCCGGGTCGTATTTCCACTTGAATAATCCCCCCCACAGGCCGATTCGGACTGGGCGGCGGAATACGTCCGGAGAGGGGTCGGGTGATCTCCACGAGTTGAAGGTCAAACGTCAGGTCCTTGCCCGCCAAAGGATGGTTGACATCCAGCGTGACGGTCGAGTCGGAGAGCTCAAGGACTAAGACTGCTATCGATTGTCCGTTTTTCTGCGTAATTTGGAGGCGCTTTGTTCATAGGACCTCCCTTGACTGTGACTAGGAAGGTGATGATTTTAGCTACTCTGCGCCGCCCCGCGCGATCCGTCGCTCAGGCTTCGACGAGTTCGAGAACGATGCCATCCGGATCCCGGAAGCAGCAGAACTTGAAGTCGCCGAAGCCCGGGAAGTGCAGCGTCTGCGGGGGCGAAAGAAACGCCACGCCCTTGTCCTTTAGATCGCCGTAGGCCTTGTCGATGTCGCCGACTTTAAGCGCGATGCGCCCGATCCCGTTGTTGCTACACTCGGGGTAAGGCCGGCCCGTCGTCGCGGGCTCGATCCATTGCTCGACATCGATGAGCAGCGCATCCTCGTCGTCACCGAGGCGTATGAGCGCCCAGCGCATGCGACCATTCCCTTCGTAGCCAAAACCTCTGGCGATGATGGGATCGTCGGTCGTGACCTCACCGTAGACCACGGAAAAGCCCAGCACGTCGCAGTAAAACGCGAGCGTTCTGTCCAGATCCTCTACCACGATGTTGACATGAAATATTCGCTGCAGCATGGCTTGCCTCCTCTTTCGTTGATAATGGCCGCCGCACACGCCTGCCAGAGCGCCTATCCGCTCGCGGACCGGACGGCGTGACCCGGCTTGCATTCGTCTGGAGGAGGGGTCAGGTGATCTCGACGAGTTGCAGATCAAACGTCAGGTCTTTGCCCGCCAGAGGGTGGTTGGCATCGAGCGTGACAGTCGAATCGGACAACCCAAGGACTGAGACCGCGATCGATTGTCCGTTTTTCTGCTTGATTTGGAGGCGCTGGCCAACTTTCAGTTGAACGCTAGTCGGAAATTGGCTGCGCTGGACCTCGGTAGTCATCTCGTCCCGATGGGGACCATAGGCCTCCGCAGCCGGAACGAGGACAGTTTTTGACTCCTGGGGACGCATCCCAATGATGGCCTGCTCAACCCCGTGGAGCACCTGGCCTTTGCCAATGGTAAATTGCAAGGCCTCGCGCTCCACGGACGAGTCAAAGACTGACCCATCGTCGAGTCTGCCGGTATACTGAACGCGGACGGTATCACCGTCCTTTGCCCTAATCATGGGATGCCTCCTGAGAAGCCGAGTGCCGTTTTCCTCAAAGAGCAAACGTGTCCAGCATCTGCGTGCTTTTGGAGGACACGTTGATTCTTTCTACCAGTTGCGGTCGCCGCCATCCCTCCTTGGGCCTCGTGAGCGTTCTCTTTGTGGGCGGGCTTCGTTGACGGTCAGCGGCCGCCCTTGCAGTTCATTGCCGTTCAGGCGCTCTATTGCCGCCTGCGCTTCCTCTTGATTGTCCATTTCGACAAAGCCAAATCCCCGCGATTTTCCAGAGAACCGGTCGGTAATGATATTGACCGAGGTCACTGCGCCCGATTCGCTGAAGAGGGATTCCAGCTCTTCCTGCGTGGTACTAAAGGGAAGATTACCAACAAAGATTTTCATACTATTCCTTTCTGAGGGAGGAGAACCTCCTAAAACGTACAAAGCCCTGAGAACCATATGAGAAGGTCCCCAGGGCTTATGATCGTGCGAACCAGCTCAACTCGACAGGGGAGCAACTGTCTCCGCTCCCGTTCCTTCTGATGGGACTGTATTGCTTTTTTGTGTTGAGCGCAACCGTGCGAGCGGCTGATCATGTCCTACGTTCAAATTTCCCTCCGAGCACATGCCTTCGCCAGGAACGAAAGGTGCCAGCCCCGAGGGCTTCGGGCCGACGACGCTTGCTACGTTACCGTCCAGGGAGTGCTTCCATCTCTTCGGTAACTCTTTTACAGTGAAGGTGTAGTATTCTGATGTGGAGCGGAGGAGCACATACCATGTTTGTCGTCACCAACCGGATTCCCGTTGCGGAGGGACATGAAGCAGACTTTGAGGATCGGTTTCGGCACCGAGCCCATCTGATTGACCAGTCCCCAGGGTTTATCAAAAATCTGGTGATGCGGCCGGTCCAGCGTCGGTTCAACCACCAGACGGGTGAGTGGGAAGAGAAAGAGGAACGGGGGTTTTATCTGGTTCAAACCTACTGGGAGAGCGAGCAGGCGTTCTGGGACTGGACAAAAAGCGAGTCCTTCCGCATCGCCCATAGCAACCGCCCGCCCGCGGAAATGTTTGCCGGCGCGAATGTGCTGGAAATCCATGAAGTGGTGCTGAATACAGAAGAAAACGATTCGGCATAGTCGGGGCGGCGGAGGCATGGATCAGCAACACGAGCAGATAGCCGAACGCTTTCGGCGCGTCATGCCCCGCGTCGATTTCTGTTCGCTCCGTATTGTGCATGAGCGGTCGGAGTCGCTGGCGGTCCGCCAGGATGTCTTGCAGCCCGTGTCAAACGGCGACGACCTGGGGACCATGGTGACGGTCATCCATCAGGGTGGATGCGGCTATGCCGGAACGAGCGACCTGACTGAGGTGGGATTAAGTCGCGCACTCGAACACGCCAGGGGCTGGGCGCAACGCGGCGCGGAGTGTAGCGTGACGGACTTCTCCCAGGTGGGCTTTGCCCATCTGCGGGGTGAATATGAGACGCCGGTAGCTGTCGCCTGGGATACTGTGCCCCTGGCCGATAAAATCGCGCTGCTCCAGCAGGAGAGCGCCCGCCTGAAAACGGACGAGCGGATTGTCGATTGGGAGGCCAGCCTGTGGCATACGCAGAGTGATACGCTCTATATCACCAATAGTGATTCCCATATCCGCCAGCGGGGCTTCTATACCGTCCCGATGCTGAGCGTCACCGCCAATGCCGGGACGGAGACGCACACGCGGACGTTCGGCGGACGCGGCTATTGCCGCCAGGGAGGGCTGGAAGTCTTGGACCAGACCGGATTTTATACGGTCGCGCCGCAACTCAGCGCCGAGGCGGTTCAGCTCCTGAGTGCGCCCGATTGTCCGACCGGACGGATGAACGTTCTCCTCGCTCCGGATCAAATGATGCTTCAGATTCACGAGTCGATCGGCCACCCGCTTGAGCTAGATCGCATTCTCGGAGATGAACGGAATTATGCCGGGACCAGCTTTGTGACACCGGACATGTTCGGTACATACCAGTACGGCTCGGACTTGTTGAATATCACCTTTGATCCCTCCCGACCCGAACAGTATGCCAGTTATCAATTCGACGATGACGGCCAACCCGCCCGGAGAGAATATCTGATCAAGAACGGCCGCCTGCTGCGCGGGCTGGGCGGGGCGGTCTCGCAGGCGCGGCTGGGGATGCCCGGCGTTGCCAACGCCCGCGCCGATACGTGGAACAGGCCGACGATTGACCGCATGGCAAATCTGAATCTGGAACCGGGAACGTCCGATTTTTCGTCCATGGTCGGCGCCATTGAGCGGGGCGTGTATATGAAAACCAACTGCTCCTGGTCCATCGACGATTCGCGCAACAAGTTCCAGTTCGGCTGCGAGTGGGGCCAATTGATTGAGGATGGCAGGCTGACAACGGTGGTCAAAAAACCAAACTACCGGGGCGTGTCGGCCACGTTCTGGCGTAACCTAGCCAGGGTCGGCAACCTGGACAGCTATGAGGTGCTCGGCACCCCGTTCTGCGGCAAGGGTGAGCCCAATCAGGTCATCCGTGTTGGGCATGCCGCTCCGGCCTGCGTGTTCTCGGACGTTGAGGTCTTTGGGGGCGAGAAAGAGTAAAGAAGCATCAGTTGAGTCACGGCAACCCCAAAGACCCTCAGGACTCTGGGGATCCAAAGAACCCAAAAGACCCACGAAGATGCAAGAGTATTTCTACCAGCTTGCCGACTTCATCATCGGCCACCTGACCGGGGAGGAGCACGCGCTGTGTAATTTCGTGGCTGAGGACTCGGACTTCGTCCGCTTCAATCACAGCGCCATCCGTCAAGCGGGAACGGTAGCGCAACGTTCCATCACGGTCGAAATCATTGTCGGGCAGCGCCACGCCGCCGGGGATATCAGCCTGTGCGGCGACTTTACCGTGGACAGTCAGCGCGCCCGCACCGTGCTGGACAGCCTGCGTGCCCAGCTTCCGTATCTGCCCGAAGACCCGCATTTGCTGTACGCGACTGAAGTTCAGTCGAGCGAACATCACGGCGAAAACCGCCTGCCGGAAGAACGCGGGATGATTGTCGACGCCGTCCTGCAAGCCGGACAGGGACGAGACCTGGTTGGCTTTTATGCGGCCGGCGGCATCCACGCGGGGTTTGCCAACTCCTTTGGCCAGCGCAACTGGTTCTCTACCTATACCTATAGTGTGGACTGGAGTTTCTATCTCAGTGGAGACAAAGCAGTGAAAACGGCGGATGCCGGCTTTGTGTGGAGTCCGAACGTCTTTCAACACAAGGTCGATACTGCGGCCCAGCAACTGGCTGCGCTTTCCATGCCGGCCAAGACCATTACGCCGGGCCGCTACCGGGTGTATCTCGCGCCCTCGGCCGTGTGTGAAATCATGGACTTACTGAATTGGGGCGGCTTCGGCCTCAAGGAACAAGAGACGAAACAAACGCCGCTGATCAAGATAACACAGGAGGGAGCGGAGCTACATCCTGCGGTCACACTTATTGAGAATACGCGTGACGGAGTGGCTCCGAACTTTCAGGAGGATGGCTTTCGGAAACCGGACCAAGTCCGCCTCATCACCCACGGTCGTCGGGGGGACTGTCTGGTGTCGCCCCGGTCTGCCAAGGAATACGGCGTGGCAACCAATGGAGCATCGAGTTGGGAGGCGGCTGAATCCATTGAGATGGCCGCAGGGGAGCTGACTCAGGACAAGCTGCTGACGCAGCTGGATACCGGCATCTATATCAACAATTTGTGGTATCTGAACTATTCGGACCGGGCGGCCTGCCGTATGACCGGCATGACCCGGTTTGCCACCTTCTGGGTAGAAAATGGCGAGATTCAGGCACCGCTCAATGTGATGCGGTTTGACGAATCGCTCTATCGCATGCTGGGGACGAACCTAGTTGGCATCACCGCCGAACGGGACTATCTGCTCGACCCCAACACCTATCATGCTCGCTCAACAGGCAGCAGCCGACTGCCGGGACTCTTGATCGACGACTTCACCCTGACTTTGTAGGGAGAGGAGCGGACAGGAAGCCCGGCTTCTCTCAAGACAATGAAGGGAGAAAAGGTGAATCGCCGCCGCGCTATTTTCAAACTCTCTCTCGTCCTGTTCCTGCTGGGAGTATGGGTGGTCAGTGCTCCGCCCGCCGCGGCCCAAGACGAGACTCTCACCGGCTGGTTCACCTTTATGGTCGCCGATTATCCCACCGACACCGGCCTGACCGCTGAGACGACCTACTTCCTGACCGAGGACTCGGGCGAGCGACACGCACTGCTGATTGACGTCGCCCTCATGCAGCCCCTCGGCGGCCCCGTCGCCTTGAACCGCAAGCGGGTGACCGTGATGGGAGCATGGGAAGCGGGCGGGCCGGCCGCCCCAGAACAGTTCCGGGTCCACGCGATCGAGTGGGCGCCCTCCCCCTCGCCCGCCTTGCAGTGGGAGCCCTTCGCCGCCGACGCGTTGCCGGCTCAACCTGCTCCCCTCCGGTTCGCACGCCAGGCCGCCGAGAGCGATGCTCAGGTGCGGGGCTCCCAGGCCTGGGTGACGATCCTCTGCCGGTTTGGCGATGCCACCGATGTCACCCCCCATCCGGTCAGTTTTTACGAGAACTGGATGGGGTCTTCAGAGCCCCAGCTGGGGCACTATTGGAACGAAGTCTCATACGGGAACATCCCCGATCTGAGCGGCAGTATGGTGGTCGGCTGGTACAACCTGCCCCACCCTCGTTCGTATTATGTGTATGACCAAGACGGGGATGGAGAGGAAGACTTTGACGCAGGACGCCTGCAAGCCGATTGCATTGCCGCCGGCGATGGGGACGTGTTCTTCCCGGATTTCTGGGGTATCAACTTGATCTTCAACGGGGACCTCAGCGTGGGCGGGTTTGCCAGCTCCTCTTTTTTAACAATGGATGAACAGCAGCAGTTTTATGGTGTCACGGCCCTGTCATTAGGGGGGTCTGAAAATCAATACGTCTGGGCCCACGAGATGGGCCACACCTTTGGCTTGCAGCATTCCTCCGGGCCCTATGGCCAAGATGATCCTCCCTTCAGTCCCACCACCTACGACTCTGCCTGGGACGTCATGAGCGGAGGCGGGTTTTGTCGGCTGTTTGATCCCGAGTATGGCTGCATAGGCGTCCACACCATCGCCTACCACAAGGACTTTCTGGGCTGGATTCCCCCAGCTCGCAAGTATGTGGCTCCTCGCAACAGTACCCGCACCATTACCCTCGAACGGCTGGCTCAGCCGGGCACCGAGGGCTACCTGCTGGCCCAGATTCCCATTGGGGATTCGGGCACAGACTTCTACACCGTCGAAACCCGGCTCTTTGCCGGTTACGACGACGACATCCCGGACGAAGCGGTGGTCATCCATAAAGTCGATACCACCCAAGCCGACCGACTGGCCCAAGTGGTAGACATCGACAACAACGGCGATCCCAACGACGCGGGGGCGATGTGGACGATGGGCGAGACCTTCACGGACCTCGCCACCGGTCTCCAGGTCTCGGTTGATGCGGCACACGCCACCGGCTTCGAGGTGACCATTACGTATACGGTCTGCGCCGAGGCCCTCTCGCCCACCCGCGCGTTGGTGCGGGGAGCGGGCATCGCCAGCGTCGCCGTCGTGGCGCCGAGTGGATGCCGGTGGGCAGCAGAGAGCCAGAGCCCATGGCTCACGATCCTCGGTGGGAGCGGGAGCGGCAATGGCAGTGTGATGTACGCGGTCGCCGCTAATCCCCACCGCACTGCCCGGACCGGTACCCTCACCATCGGGGGACAGATTTTTACCGTGCTCCAGGCGGGCGCCAAGGGGACCCTGTTTGCCGATGACATGGAGAGCGGAACAAATGGCTGGTGGGCTGGTTCTTGCACTCTCCCTGAGCGGGACGACTGTTCTTTGAACCCGTATCCCTGGGAGCTGACGACGGCGGCCTCCCATAGCGGGTCTCATGCCTGGACGGATAGTCCCAACGGGAATTATCAAAATAATGTGTTGGCTGAATTATGGTCTCCGCGGATCGATCTGACCGAGGTCAGGTCAGCAACCCTGACCTTCTGGCATCGGTACGATTTTGGGAGTGGTGACAGCGGCATCGTTCGGGTACATCCGCAGCAGGGCGAGTGGACATACAGCCAGCGAGACATCCTGCGCATCACCAATACGAATTCTACTTGGCGACAGGCGTCTCTTGACCTGAGTCCTTTTGTGGGACAGTCAATACAGTTCTCCTTCTTGATGACGACCGACGCCGCTCAGACCGCCGACGGCTGGTATATCGACGACATCGCCGTGTTCTCGTCCGACTTCGCGCCCCCGCCCCTCCCCCCGGACCCCGACTTCTGTGTGACCCGGCCCTGTGGAGTCGGCCAGGGCGATTGCGATCCGGGCCAATGCGCCGCCGGCCTCGTCTGCGCCGCGGACGTAGGGTCACGGTATGGCCTGCCGGCCCACTACGATGTCTGCGAACGACCAGGGGGGAGTTCCACCCCCGACCCGCACCTGTGTCGAGACTACGGGCCGTGTGGCGTCGGGCAAGGGGATTGTGACCCCGGCCAGTGTGAGGCCGGCTTGGTCTGTGCTGCTGACGTGGGGCCACAGTACGGCTTCCCCGCCATCTATGATGTGTGCGAGGTGCCCAGCGGCACGCTCACGCAGGCCCCGGACCCGCACTTCTGTGTGCCGGGCGGCGTACACTACCCGTGTGAAGCCGGCGAGGGAGACTGCGACCCGGGGCAGTGTGCCGCCGGTCTCGTGTGCGCCACTGACGTAGGGGCAACCTATGGTTTACCCGCCATCTACGATGTGTGCGAGGTCCCGAGCGGCTGAGGTTTCGAGGCCGCCGCCCACGGAGCCCCCCCGGAGAGAGGCCCGTTTGCCAGTCCGACTCTTCCTCCATCCGGTGCAGTCCCTAGGCTCCGATGGGAAGAGTCCCTCCAGAACCTTGTCATCATTCCCTGACCATGTGCGCCAACCGCGACGACTTATGATACAGACGAGGCCGGAGAGGAGGAGGTTTTATACTCGCCATGCAAGAAGCGAACGACCATGTAATACCTGAAGAAAAGGGCCTCGTCCTGCACCGTTTGTCCGGCTGGGTGTGCTGTATCATTGTGCTGCTGTGGACGGCAGGGATGAGCTATGGCCACGACATAGCCGACCAGCAACACGCCGGACACCCTTCCGCCAACGCAACAAAACGGCTGCCGCAGATGACTGTCACCGAGCGCCGGCCGATCAGCGCGGCCACCGAAACCAGGGTGCGCGAAAAAGACTTTGCCGTCCGGCCGCATAACACAGCCTCGGAAATGCTGAATAATCTGCCCGGATTTGTGGCTGGTCAGCATGCCGGGGGCGGTAAAGCCATGCAATACTTCTTGCGCGGGTTTGATAACGACCATGGCACCGACGTGGCCATCAGTGTTGACGGTATCCCCGTCAATATGGTCAGTCACGCTCACGGTCAGGGCTATGCCGACCTCAATTTTTTGATCCCCGAGGTGGTCGAGTCCATTGATTACCGCAAGGGTCCCTATTTTGCGGACGCCGGGAATTTTGCCAACTCAGGCGCGGTCAACTTTGTGACCAAAGAAGATACCGACGAAAACTCGCTCCGCGCCGTCGGCGGGTCTTTCAACACCATGCGCTATGTCAGCATCCTGTCGCCGCGCCTCGGTCCGGTGCAGAGTCTGGTCGCCAACGAAGTCTACTTCACCGATGGGCCGTTCAAGCACGGCGAGAATTTTGTCAAATATAATTTCTTCGGCAAGTTTAGCCTCAGCCCGAGTCCAACCTCGAAGCTGAGTCTGTGGACCTCGCTATATACCGGCGATTGGGATGCCTCGGGCCAGATTCCACTCCGAGAGGTCAGGAGCGGACGGCTGGACCGGTTCGGTTCGCTCGACTCGACCGAGGGCGGGCGCTCGGACCGGGAAAACGTGAATCTCATCTATACGGCAACCCCCAGTCCAGAGGAAGGCTGGTTTGTGCAACTCTACTTCAGCCGCTACCGGCTGCGCATGTTCTCAAACTTTACGTTTTTCAGCGGCGACCCGGTGCGGGGCGATGGTATTGAACAACTCGATAGCCGCGTGCTGTTTGGCGGCCGGGCACATTACCATCGGATGTGGACGCTTGGTACCATGCCGCTTGAGAGCACCGTTGGTTTTGAGACGCGCAACGATAACGCCGATGTCGGTTTGTTTCGGCAGCAGCGGCGACAGCGGTTTTTCACCACCCAGAAAGCCGAAGTCTGGGAGAATGCCTTTAGCGGCTACACCCAGCACGAACTGTTTCTACGTGAGTGGCTGCGGTTCATCGTTGGCCTGCGCGGCGACGTATTTGTCTTTGATGTTGATGACCGGTCTCCGAACGAGGAGACCGACACCCCGCGGCTCCAGGGCAATACGACCGACGGTATTGTCAGCCCCAAGGCCAGCCTGATTGTGTCGCCCTTCACCAACCCGGCGAGCCTCTGGCACCAGACCGACCTCTTTCTCAATTTTGGGATGGGCTATCATTCCAACGATGCCCGGGATGCGGTCCAGCCGGGGGGCAGCGGGCTGGCACGCTCGACCGGTGCAGAAATCGGAGCGCGCACCAGGCTGTATAACCGGGTCGAATTGGCCTCCTCGCTGTGGTGGCTCGACCTGGGTAGTGAGCTGGTCTTTGTGGGTGACGAGGGCACGACCGAACAGCGTGGCCCCACGCGCCGCTGGGGTGTGGATATTGAGGTCCGGGTCGAAGTACTGCCCTGGCTGCTGCTCGACTATGATCTGACCTATAGCGACCCCCGCTTTCGCGTCACCGGCGAGGCCATTCCCCTGGCTCCGACTCTGCTGATGAACGGGGGGCTGACGGCCTACCCGATTGAGAATTTCTCTGCCGCCCTGCGGGTGCGCTTCCTGGATGACCGAGCCGCCAATGAAGATCGGAGCGTGATTGCGCGGGGCTATACCCTCATCGACCTGCTGTTACGCTACCGGTGGCGCAACCTTGAGGTGTCCTTTGATGTGCTCAACCTCGCCGACATCGACTGGCGAGAGACGCAGTTTGCGACAGACTCCTGCCTCCGGCGCGAAGTCGGTAGAGACAGCCGGTGTCCCCAAGGCGGTGGCGGACCGGGCATTGCAGATACGAATATGGTGTCCGGCTACGGCATCAAGGTCCGCGGCGGGCTGACGGTGTTTTTCTAGGGCAACGCATACATCGCCCCTACTGAAACGGGGCGTCGTTGTCCACGCCTAACAGATGTTTCCCCACCAGTTCCGAGACCCGGTCGGGATGGGCGTTGATATGCAGCGGCATGGCCTGAAAGTCACGATAGCGGCGCTCAAAAGAGCCGCCTTCACGCAAGCCATTGCCGCCCTGGACGCGCAGGAGCAGGCGCATGGCTTCGTCACATAGCCGAATCGCCGTCATGCTATAGCCAAGCTGGCGCAGATAATCCGTCTCCGTGGGGATGATACCTGCCTCGAGGCGTGCGTCCGTTTCCGCACAGCCCGTCAAGACGGCTGCGCGGGCCGAGCTGATAGCGGCTCCGGCCTGGCCGATGTTGAGCTGGACCGCGGGCCGTTCGGCGACTTTCACCCCAAAAATGGCCACCCGGCCGCTCAGCCCCTGGCAGACTTCCGCTAACGCGGCCGAGGCAACCCCGACCGCCTGTGCGCCCAGCCAGAGATCGGACACTGCCGTCCAGTCCTCACGATAGCGGTGCGCGACCATAGGGTGGTCCGGATCTCGAAATCGAACCCGGAAGTCGATGGGAAAAGACCGGATCAACGCGGCCGGAACGGTCACGGCCTCATAATTGATATGATCGGTGGCCGAAGCCCGCAGGCTCATTGAGAGCCAGGTTGGGTCAACGGACACGCCCTGAGCATCGGTCCGAACAACGGTAAAACGCAAATCCGGCTTTTCGCCGGGTGATTGTGTCTCGCGATCGAGCGCAAACAGGCAGGCGGCCCAGTCACCGTAACGAGAACCTGAGGCGAAACTGGCCCGACCGTTGAGGATCAGGTCTTCCCCTTCAATTTTGCCGTGAACGCTGGTACCCGCTCCCGCGGGAAAACTGACCCATTCCCGCTGCGCGACCATCTGCCTCAGGACACTGCGGCCATCCGGGCCGAGTTGACCGCAAATAAAGTGAAACACACACAAGTGATTCCATAGACACCAAGCGGTTGAAGCACAGGCCCCGGCCACGGCTTCCAACTCCTGGGCGACGGCCCCGATACTGGCCTCAATCCCGCCGATATTGCGCGTGGCCGAGGCCCGGATGAGGTCGGTGTTTTTAATGGCGGTGATCACGCCCGGATCGACGCTACGCGTCCGGTCGGCGCGAGCGGCCTGCTCGGCAATGACGGGCAGGATCGGGGCACACAGCAAATCCCTATCGGTGTTGAGAAAGGTCTGGACAGGCTGCATGGATTACTCCTGGTGGTGGTTTTAGGGGGTATGCTCCAGGGCCCACAGAATCAGGTCGGCAGTCCCCTCGTCTCCCCAGCGGCTGGAATCGAGCAGCAGGGTGTAGTGGCTCGGATCGCGCCAGTCGCCGTGGTAGAAGGTGTGGACGTAATCGGCCCGCAGTTTATCCATGCCGGCAATCCGTTGCCGAGCCTGATCTCGGTTCAGACCCTCGGCCTGGATCACACGCTCAATCCGCGCTTCGAGCGGCGCGTACAGGAACACGTGCAGGGCCTTGGGATGGTGCTCAAGAATACGATTCCCGCCGCGGCCCACCAGAATGGCGTTCCCCTTTTGGGCCACCTCCTCGACGATGGTTTTGGTCATGCGGACGAGTTGGGCATCGTTGAGCCAGAGGGGCGGCGGAATATCGTAGGCGGACTCAAAGCCGCCCAGGCCGAACAGACCGACCATACGCTCAATAAAGGAGTCCACCCGCTCGTCTTTTGCGTCAATATAGTCTTCCGCGACCTGATACTGCGAGGCGATCTGCCGCACGATCTCTTTTTCCCAGACCGTCCAGTTCAAACGCCGACCCAGCTCACGGGCAATCAGGCTGCCACCGCTGCCGTAGAGATGAGATAGAGTCAGGATGGACTTTCCCATGCTCGCCTCCCTATTGACTCATGATAAGTGAGCACATTCTAGGAACCTGGACCTTTCCTTGTCAATTCTCTCCCAAGCGTAAACCTGTCCTCCGACAGACATGCAGATGCTGGACCCGTTTACGCTGTATCCTCCTAGCGTTGAGACACAAACAGAAAGGCGCGACCAACGGCCGGCTTATCCATGATGTGTTGACCCGGCGCCCCGAAAATGAACTCCGGGATGTGGTCGGCGTTAATATCGCCAGGCGAGGCCAGCGCGTAGCCGAACATCGAACCCTGGTGCGGGTAGGGGTTGTCAAAGGTAATCAAATGGCGGCCGTCGCGGCCGTTATAGAGAAAGACTTCGCCCTGGATGTGAAACTCATCGACCTTCTGAAATGGGGCGCCGACCAGGATTTCGGGGATCTCATCCGTATTCACATCCGGTATGGCGGACATTGTCCAGCCGAACCCGGCCGAGGGGCGTGGGGCCGGGTCGTGGAAAGTCAGTAGGAGGCTTCCGTCGGTCCCACTAAAGGCGAAGGCCGTCCCCTGGGCGGCGACTGCGCCGACATCCTGATAGGGCGCACCAATGAGCAGATCCGGGACGCCGTCCTCATTCAAATCTCCGGCCGAAGTGACATACCAGCCGAACGACGCGCCAGCCTGTGGCTGGGGATGATCGATGTGGTACAGCAGGCTGCCATCTGCGCCGCTATACACATAGGCCCGTCCCTGCGTGCTCCGGTCATCGACAGTGGAGTAGGGCGCACCGACAGCAATATCCGGGACGCCATCACGGTTCAGATCGCCCGCCGAGTTGACCGTCCAGCCAAAGCCTTCGGCACCGGAATCGAGTGGCGGGGCAAGGGTATGGAGGGAAGTGCCATCACGACCCCTGAAGACAAACGCCCGGCCTTCGTTGTCCTGGCTGTGCGCGCCGACAATGAACTCAGGAATACTGTCTCCGTCCAGGTCCCCGGCAGAAGCGACGGACCAGCCAAACCCCGCGCCCGCACTTTGTTGGGGGGCTTCAAGGGAGTGGAGGAGCTGCCCGTCACGGCCGCTAAAGACAAAGGCCTGTCCGCTGCCCACGCGTTTACTCACGTTGTATTCGCTGCCGTCCTCGGCAGTCCAGCCAAAGACCAGCGCCTCCGCACTACCAGCTTCGCCCTGGCCGAACGCGCCAATGATACAATCCGGGACGCCGTCCTGATTCACGTCGCCCGCCGCGGCAACGGAAAATCCAAACGCGGCATCTGCCTGGGGATACGGGTCGTCCAGCTCCAGTAAGAGTTCGCCGGTCTGACCGTCGAAAATAAAGGCCCGGCCCTGATGGTTATTCTCGTCCCAGGTTTGCTCGTACGCGCCGACAATATAATCGGGGATCGCGTCGCCATTCACATCGCCCAACGTGGATAAGGCGGAAGAGAAGCCGGAAAAGAGCAGTCGATTCGGGGTGTCCAAGATGCGAATTTCCGGACCCGCCCAGGTCGGGCCGCAGAGGAAGAGCAAGACGCTCAGCCAGAGAAACGGAGCATGCCACATAACGATTGTCCTCAGGGTGGATTATCATTCCAGATAGGGAAAAGCCCGTCGGTCATATCCTAGCCCTGACAGGCTGTCAAACCGTCTTTTTTCTGCCGCTCGCCAGCACATAGACTTCGGCCGATCCCTTGCGCGTCGCTTCCGGACGGGAGGTTTTGACTGTCTTGAAGGCGGAGCGTAACGTCGCGACAAAAGGCTGATATTCGGCGCTCATAAAGGTTTTGAGGAATAAGATACCGCCTGGCCGCAGCAGGGGGCCGCAGCAACTCAGAGCGGTCTGGCATAACGCGGAGACACGGGCGTCATCGGCTTCGCGCACCCCACTCAGCTTGGGCGCCATGTCCGAGAGGACGACATCAGCCGGGCGGCCCAGAGTGGCGAGGAGGGCGTGCTGCTGCTCCGGGTCGGTGACATCGCCTTGCACCAGGGTGACACCGGCAAGCGGGAGGGGCTCCAGCTTGACCAGATCGATACCCAGCACCCGCCCGGACGGCCCGACCGCCTTGGCCGCGACCTGGACCCAGCCGCCTGGCCACGCACCGAGATCAATGACCCAGTTCCCCGGCCGTAAAAAGCGCCAGGCGCGGTTGAGGTCCAGGAGTTTATACGCCGCGCGGGATCGATAGCCTTCCTGCTTGGCTTTTTTATAGAAGGCGTCCTTGCGTTTGTAAGCCACGGACAATGGATCGGCTATTTGGGCGCCATACGGATGGCACCGTCAAGCCGAATGGTTTCACCATTTAACATGGCGTTCTCGATGATCTGGCAGGCCAGGGCAGCGTATTCCGCCGGACGGCCCAGACGTTGCGGAAAGGGCACACTGGCCCCGAGCGCCTGCCGGGCTGGCTCGGGCAGCCCCATCAGCATCGGTGTCTCAAAAATCCCTGGCGCGATGGTACAGCAGCGAATACCGGCACGAGACAGGTCGCGGGCAATCGGCAGCGTCATGCCGACAACACCCCCTTTTGAGGCCGAATAGGCCGCTTGCCCGATCTGCCCGTCAAAGGCCGCAACCGAGGCCGTGTTGATGATAACGCCTCGCTCACCGTCGTCGTTCGGCGTATTGTTCGCCATGTGCGAGGCAGCAAAGCGAATCACGTTAAACGTGCCGATGAGGTTGACCTCTATGGTTTTGCGGAACGGTCCGAGGTTGAGCGGCTCGTTACCTTTGCCCAAGGTTCGGCCTGCGGTGGCAATGCCGGCGCAGTTGACCGCAACATGGATGGCACCAAAGCGGTTGACCACCTGAGCGAGGGCTGCTGCCAATTGCTCGTCATTCGTCACATCCGCTTCAAGAAACGCGGCATTTCCCCCGAGTTCTTCGGCAATGGCGGCGCCGTTCGATTTGCTCAGGTCCAGCACCGCCACGCTGGCCCCTTGGGCCGCCAGCGTCCGCGCCGTTGCTTCGCCCAAGCCGGAACCGCCACCAGTGACGACTGCCACACTCGTCTGAATATCCATATATGTCCTCCATCCTGAAAAGAGTAAACGTGTCCAGCATCTCGTGTCTATGGAAGGACACGCTTACTCTTTTACGCGTTGTGATCCCGGCTGGCTCAGGTCTGCCAGGGCCGGATGTAGCGTTGATATACTTTTGGCAGTTCCGTGGGAAGGGATGTCACGTCTTCGAGAACCATATAGCGGGAGGGCGCGCACATGTCCCGTAAATAATCATGGCCGGCCTTATCGATGGTCAGACAGAAGGTCAGCACGCCGGCCTGATCGGCCTCGCGCAGCGCCATCATGGTGTCCTGAATGCCGTAGGCGGCTGAGCGCCGGTCAGTGCCGTAGTCCATGTCCTGGGGAAAGCCGTCGCTGAGCAAAACCAGGAGCTTGACCCGACAGGCGATGTCTCTGAGCTTTTCCAGGGAGTGACGAATGGCCGGACCCATCCGCGTCGAACGCTTGGGTTCAATCGCGCCGATCCGACCCTTAATGGTCGGAGAGAGAGGCTCGGTGAAGGATTTGACGTGATAGAACTCGACATTGTCACGGCCCTGACCGGAAAAGCCGTAGACCGCATAGGCATCACCGATCTCCTCCAGCGCTTCTGTCATCAAAACCAGGGCTTCTTTAGTGACATCAATAATACGGCGTGGCTTGGGCTGCGGCTCCGCGGGTTTTTTCTTCCATGCGGCCAGCCAATCATCGGGGTCGTCCTGGCTATACGTGGATGGCAGCGGCACCACGGGTTCATCTGTTGAAGCACTCATATCCAGCAAAAACAGGGCCGCAACATCCCGCTCGGTCTGGCGTTTGGTGGTGTAGACCTTGGGCGATGGCGCAAGCCGTGCCCGGCGGTCGCTGACGGCGGTCACCACCGCGTTCAGATCAAACTCCTCGCCGTCCTCAAGTCCGCGCACGAGTCGATACTGCTCGGGCCGGATGCGTTGAAACTCGGCCTTGATGGCCGGGGTGAGGGCGACATAGTCGCCCAGGGTCTTGGCAAAAAACTCGCCCGCATCGCCGCTAAGCATAATTTCACGCAGCCGGCACCAGCGCGCGCGATAATCGGCAATATGATAATCCCACTCGTCATAAAAAAAGGTCAGAGCTTCCTGCCGCTCTCTTCGGCGCCCGGTACTCACCACCGTCCCATTCTCAGGCAGGAGCGTGTCCGGGTCGGAGTGGACCGGCAGCTTACCGTCCAAGTCCGTAATATATAAGCCCTGTGGGTTCAGGCTATCTGGTTTGCCCTGGCGGATATTGAGTTCTATGCCGGCCTCAAGCAAGGCTTTGAGCTCTTCCGGGGAGAGCGGCGCTCCTCCACTGTCGTCGTCTTCCTCGGGCTCCAGAGTCAACTGAGGCAGTTCCGGCATCTCTTCTGTCGGTGGCGGACTGTCATCAGTCATATCCGGGTCGATAAGCGCATCGCCGGTCATTTTTTCAAACAGCGCGGCCTCAAACGAGGCCGGGTCATGATCTTGAGGCTGCACCATCACCAGAGAGGACAAAATGCGCTGATACGTGTCGGCCGCCCATCGAGCCGAATCATACACCGTGTGAGACGGCTGTGAGGGAAGCGGCAGAGTGGCAAAGAGTGCCCGCAAGGTTTCGGGCAGGAGCGAGGGCAGCGATACGGCGTTCAGCCAGTCGAGGTCCAACCGCAACCCGCGGTAGGACTGACCGACCCGCTGGGTCACGCGCCGCGTTTCCACGAGCAGAAAAAGGGCTTCGACCACATGGGGATGGGAAAAGCAGGCAAAGAAAGCGCTCAGACCGCCGGTGGGCGAACCTGAAGCTTCTCTGAGTTGACGGACCTTCACGGAGAGCTGTGGCCACAGACGTTCCAGACGAAAGTCATAGGTGCCAAACTCACGCCGGCCGGCCTGGATCATGGCCAAGGCACGAAAAAGCCTGAAATTCTCTTCATACGTTGGAAAAAGGTCGATCCGGGCCGGCAACGGGATAGCGTCTCCGGGAAGGGGAAATTCTTCGAGCGCCGGCGGATAAGAGAAGAATTCCTGACGCTCGATACCGGCCGCCCAGCCGGACAACATCTGGATATACTTGCGCAGGACTTCCTGGACTTCGTCCAGATCGACCCCCGTGTCGTCGTGGCGGAGGACGCGCAGGCTGGTCCGCGATTCCAGTGCAAAAAAGGCCACCCCCGCTTCTGGGTGAGCGCGTCCGATGGATCGTCCCGTGGCGATCCATTCCAGCAGCCGCTGCTCGCCGGCTTCCTCAAAGGCTCGGGGTAAGGTCCGGATGGCAGGGGGAATGCCGGGCGCGAAATCCTGGGCCAGGGCGATTAATGCCTCGCGCAGGGCGGGCCGCTGCCCACTCTCAATCGCGTTGAGGCAGGGGACCATGAGCGGAAAGAGCGGGAGCAGGACCTCGGGGTTGGATCGAATCACCGGAGACAGGATGGTCAGGAGAAACGTCCGAAGGGTGGGTGGCAACCCGGCCAGTACCGCAGGAAACTGAACAAAGACGGCTGCTGCCGCGGTGGGGGAATGGTTGGCCGCAGCCTGACAGTCCACTAATAACTGGAGGCGAATCTTTTCGGCCAACTCGGCAAAGCCCTCGGGCAGCGACGTGTAAAACGTCCACGGGCCGGAATCCTGGACGAGCACGCCTAATACGGCCCACTCCCGCATCTCTTCCGGGCTCAGAACGGGCAGAGCGGTCGGGGCGGCGGAAAAATAGGAGAGCGCCAGAAACTCACCTTTCCAGCCTTTTTGCCTGAGCAGCGCACTCCCGTGCCTTGCCCAAGCGCGCAGACGGTCTTTGAGCGGAGCCGGCAGAATCGGCAGCAACGGCGCCGAGGTCTGCAAAAACTGCGCACCCAAGCGGCGCGAAACCTGAAGGACTTCACGGCCGATGGCGGCCCACGCCTCGACCTGTTCCCAGCCGAGTCGGGCAAGACCGTCGGGGGGGATGGAAAAATACGCCGCGGCCCCCTCACGCGAGGTCGGCTCGTCCCGAACAAATCGTTCGCCAACCCGCACCCATTGCGCAAATCGATCCTCCCCAAACGTGTGCCAGGCAGCCGGTGCGGTGCGGCAGAACACCTGGGCCAGGGTAAGCGAACTGTCCGCCAGCCGGTCCCCAGCCGCCAGCAGGGTCTCCCGTGCCGGGACTGGCAGGGCATCGAGTTCGGCCAACAAGGCTTGGCCTCGTTCATCACCGAGCAAATGACGGCTATCAAACCACAGATTTCGAACGGAGGACATGAATGAGGAGGGGCTAGGGATCAGGGATTTGAGGTTCGGGGCCAATCCCCAACCCCCAAATCCCAATCCCAAATTCTACACATAGGTCAGCCAATCCTGATATTTTGGATTGGTGCCTTTAATGACCGCGTCGAAGCGGGCCTTGAGTTCTCTTGTTACCGCTCCGGGCGTTTCCCCACGGATTACACGGTCATCAAGCTCGCGAATCGGCGTCACCTCTGCAGCCGTGCCGGTAAAAAAGACCTCGTCGGCAAGATAGACCTCGTCCCGGGTGATCCGATCCTCTTCCAGCGGGACGTCCATATCGCGCAGCAGGGTGATGGCGGTATCGCGGGTAATGCCGGGCAGGAGCGAAGACGAGAGCGGCGGAGTTTTGATCCTGCCCCGCCGGACGACAAAGATGTTTTCTCCCGGTCCTTCGGCCACGTAGCCGTCGGTGTCGAGCAGTAGGGCCTCGTCATAGCCCAGAGCCCAGACCTCTTGGCCGGCAAGAATGGAATTCAGATAGGTACCGACAGCCTTGGCCTTGGTCATCAGGGTATTGACGTGAAAGCGCTGAAACGACGACGTCTTGACCCGAATTCCCTTGAGCAATCCTTCCTCGCCCAGATAAGCTCCCCAAGCCCAAGCCGCAATGGAAACGCGAATCGGGTTGGTCCTGGCGTGCAGGCCTCGGTCCCCCTCGCCCACAAAGACCAGTGGACGGATATAACACTCCTTGAGATCATTGGCCCGAACCGTTTCCAGGCAAGCCTGCAACACTTCGTCTTGGGAAAAGGGGACCGTGAGCCCGAGGATGTGGGCCGAGTCGAACAGTCGCTCGATATGTTCGGGTAAGCGGAAAACACCGGACCGACCGTCTTCACCCGCATAGCAGCGAATGCCTTCAAATACGCCCACACCGTAGTGGAGCGTATGGGTGAGGACATGGACTTTTGCCTCGTCCCAGGGAACGAGTTCACCGTCCATCCAGATTTTGCCGTTTTCCACAGAAGCCTCCTTGCAAAAAGAAGTTTTTTGCAAATCAGAAGCCCTGGGGAAAGTCAACGGGTGGGGGCAGGTCCGGGTCGCCTAAAAGGGCAGCTCGGCGGGCATGAACTCTTCCCGATCAAGGACAATAGCGGTTGCGGTAGTACCCTTGCGGAGAAGCGCCATCTCGGGCGGTCCGATCACCAAGCTCTCTCCGAGAGAGAGCGAACTCAGGACGCCGGAGCTCTGGGTGCCGGTTGAATGCGCCACATAGCCGGGCCCGTTCCGGGTCAACTGGCAACGGACGAATTCTGTCAGGCCCTGAGCCTTGGAAATATCTTCGCCAAGAGTGACCTGGACGGTCGGAAAGAAGAGCCTGCGGTAGCCGCCCATGCGGCGTAGCGCGGCCCAGGTATAGAGATAGAAACACACCAGAGCGGAGACCGGATTGCCCGGCAGCCCAAAATACGGTCGTCCGCGGAGCAAGCCAAACGTCAGCGGCTTACCCGGCTTTTGGGCGACCCGCCAGAACAGGCGCTCAATGCCAATATCATCCATGGCCGCTTTGACAAAATCAAAATCCCCAACCGACACTCCACCGGTCGACAGCACGACATCATGGCGCACGGCCTCTTCGAGCGCGGCGCGCGTTTCTTCCAGGCTATCGCGAGCAATGGCCAGGGGAACGGGCTGACCGCCAGCCTCACGCACGGCCGCGGCCAGCGTGTAGGCGTTAGAGTTCACAATCTGGCCCGGCTGCAGCGGCATATCGACTTCAGCCAGCTCATCGCCCGTACTCAAGATAGCGACCCTGGGATGCTGATGAACGAGCACAAAGCTGCGTCCAACCGAGGCCAGCAGCCCGATATCCGCCGGACGGAGGACCCGCCCCGACTTGAGAATCGTCTGGCCGGGTTGGATGTCCTCACCGCTCGCGCGCACATTATTACCCTTGGGACCGGCCTTGTGAATGAACACCTGGCCGGGTTGTTCCTGGGTGTCTTCGACCTTGATGACGGTATCGGCGCCCGGCGGCAGGACAGCCCCGGTCATGATTTTACTCGCCGTCTTGGCTTCGACCGTTTTGGTTGGCACGGCACCGGCTTGAATGACTTCCAGGACGGACAGCGCAACGGGCTGGTCTGCCTGGGCGGACTGAATGTCATCATGCCGCACGGCATAGCCATCCATGGCGGAGTTGGTAAACGGCGGGACTTTGCGGACCGACTGGACCTCCTCAGCCAGGACGCGCCCGGTTGCTTCAAACAGACTGATCCGCTCACCAGCCAGCGGAGAGACGGTCTCCAAAATCTGAGTCAGGGCCTCATGGACGGAGATCATACGCATACCCGCTTGAGAGCCTTACAGCCCACCTGATTTCACGCGCTCCTGTAAGCGCCGGTCTTTGTCTCGCGTTTTTTCAACCAGTTCGGCTTTGAAGGCCTGAAACCGTTCTAGCAGACCGGCGTTGCTGGTTGCCAGGATCTGTATGGCCAGCAGGCCGGCGTTGCGGGCCCCATCAATAGCGACGGTCGCAACCGGCACACCGGCCGGCATCTGGACAATGGACAGCAAAGAGTCCTGGCCGCTTAAGGCCGCGCTTTTGATCGGAACCCCAATAACCGGCAGGGGGGTATGGCCGGCAACGACCCCCGCCAGATGGGCAGCTCCCCCGGCCCCGGCAATGATGACCTTGAGGCCCCGTTCGTGCGCCTGACTCGCGTAGTCGGTGGCATCGTGTGGTGTCCGATGGGCGGACAGGACGCGGATTTCATACCCAACCTCAAACTCCTCGCAGACTTTGGCCGCTTCTTTCATGGTATCAAGGTCTGAGTCACTACCCATAATAATGCCGATCTGAGGGGTCATGTTTTCTCCTTCTTCATTCCTGTGTGGGAGCGACGTGGGCGTCGTCCCTGTGATCGACGAGCGATTCCAATATATACTCCAGATGCACACCGCGGGAGCCCTTGACCAGCATGAGCTGCGGCCCGTCGGCCTGCCGTACCAGAGCGTGGACACACGGGGCGGCGGCTGTTGCGTCAGGAAAGACCTGGGCCGGGAGCCCGGCCCGCTCCGCGGCTTCGGCAAGCCGCGGAGCGTATTGACCAACCGTCACCAAGGAATCTGGCGCAGGTTTAAGCCCAGCGACATAGGCCCCAATCTCTTCGTGCCGCAACTCGCTGACTGTTCCCAATTCGAGCATATCGCCTAAGACGAGCAGCAGGCGTTCGCCGACGCGCCGAATCGTATTGGCGGTCTGGAGCGCGTGCTGCATGGAGGCTGGATTCGCATTATAGCAGTCGTCCAGCACGGTGAGTTGGTAGGTCGGCACGCTGAACGAAGCGAGACGGCGAGGCGCCCCTTGGGCGGTCCGCAGCGTTGTGCAGGCCACATCAAGGTCCAAACCATTCTCTAGGACTGCGGCAATAGTGGCGAGGGCGGCGGGAACGCAATGGGAACCGATGAGCGGCAGTTGCACTTGGCGGTGCTGTCCCTGGACGTGCAGTTCAAAGAGCGTCCCCGTCCGCGACACCTGAATCTGCGAAGCCCGCACCTGATTGGCAGGCTGTTCACCGAACGTGACAATCCGACACCGGGCCTGCTGCCGGACGGCGGCCAGCAGCACGGGATCGTCGCCATTGACAATAGCCACCCCGTCGGGCGGTAGCGCAGACAGGAGTTCGGTTTCGGCGGCCAGCACCCCGGCCAAGTCACCGAGCGTCTCGGTGTGTTCTTCGCTAATGGAGGTAATGACACCAATGTGGGGCTGTGCGAAGCGGCCCAGCAGGGTGAGCTCTCCGGGACCGCTCGTCCCCATTTCCAGGACCAGGAAGGCGTCTTCCGACGCGGCGCGCAGCAGGGTCAGGGGCAGACCGATGTGATTATTCAGATTTCCCTGGGTCGCCCGGGTGGGTCGTTGAGCGGTAAAGACCTGGGCCATCAGTTCTTTAGTCGTTGTTTTGCCGTTGCTGCCAGCGATCCCAATTACCCGCGCGGACAGCCGCTGGCGGTGCCAGGTGGCGAGGGCTTGGAGAGCTTGCAGCGGGTCGGCGACTTCAATGCCGGTGGCCCCGTCCGGCGGCACGAAAAGAGTAAGCGTGTCTGGCATCTGCATGTTGTTGGAGGACACGTTTGCTCTTTCCAGGAAAGACGGCGAAAAAAGAAAGCCAGCCGCACCTCCCTCCACCGCAGCCGGAATATAACGATGCCCATTGACCTGTTCGCCAGCGAGCGGGACGAACAGCGCCCGGGGAGCGATGTGACGCGAATCAATGCTGACCGAGGTAAAGAGCGTGTCCGGGCGACCCCACCTGAGCTTTCCTCTAGTGGCGGTACAGATATCGTGCGCGTAGAGTGCAACTCCCACAATGGGCCAACTCTATCGAGGCGGCCTAGGCGTCGCAAGCGTCCAGGGTCACTGCGTTCCATTGCTCTCCCAGGCGCGGCGTGTCACCATACGCGTATGAGCCAGCGGGAGGAACAGGCCAGGACGATTGTGCAGACGCTGCACCGGCATGGCTATACGGCCTATTTTGCCGGCGGCTGCGTGCGAGATCGCCTGCTGAGCATTCAGGCCAAAGACTTCGATATCGCCACGGATGCCCGGACCGCCGAGGTCCAGAAGATATTTCCGCAGACGATTCCGGTCGGGGCGCAGTTCGGGGTGGTCCTCGTCGTCCTGGAGGGCGTTCCCTATGAGGTGGCGACGTTTCGGGCGGATGGGGCCTATAACGACGGTCGTCACCCGGTAGCGGTCTGCTTCAGCACCGCCCGGGAGGACGCGCTAAGACGTGATTTCACGATTAACGGCATATTCTTTGACCCACTGACCGACACGGTCATCGATTATGTGGGCGGGCAGGCGGACCTGAACAACCGAATCATTCGGGCCATTGGAGAGCCGGCCGCCCGCTTTCACGAAGATCGCATACGCCTGATGCGGGCCGTCCGCTTCGCTGCCCGGTTAGGCTTCGCTATCGAGCCCGAGACCTGGCGCGCCATTGGCCAAATCGCTTCGACGCTGACCGACATGGCCTGGGAGCGCATCGGCGACGAGGTGGTGAAACTCCTGACCGAGGGCGGCGCACGCTCAGGGATGGAGCTATTGGCGGACTCGGGCCTGCTGGCGACCGTACTGCCCGAAGTCCTGGCGCTACGCGGGGTGGCGCAGTCGCCCGATTTTCATCCCGAGGGCGATGTATTTGTTCACACACTATTAGTTCTGCACCAGCTCGATGCCCTTGAGCAGCCGAACGAGAGCCTGGCTTTGGGCGCGCTGCTCCATGACATCGCCAAGCCCCACTGCCAGCAGCGGGCCGGAGAGCGCATCACCTTTCACGGCCACTGCGAGTCCGGTGCGGAGATGGCGATCGATATCTGTCAGCGTCTGAAACGCTCACGCGCAACCTGGGAGCGGGTGGCCTTTCTCGTCAAAAACCACCTGCGGCTGCTGGACGCACCCCGCATGCGAGCAGCAACGCTCAAGCGCTTTCTACGCCTCGACGGTATTGGAGAGCTGCTGGACCTCGCCCGCCTGGACGCCCTGGCGTCGCACGGCAATCTTGAGGCGTATACCTTCTGCCGTCAAAAACTGCTCGCGCTCGACCCTGAGGAACTGCGTCCGCCCCGGCTGTTGAATGGCCGGGACCTGATCCAGCTCGGATTTCAGCCTGGTCCGCAGTTCTCCACCATCCTGAGAGCGCTGGAGGAGGCCCAGCTCGAAGGCCGGGTGCGCACCCGACAGGCCGCGCTCTCCTGGGTGCACCAAAACTGGCAGCAGCCCTAAGAAGTCTGGGCAGTGTGCTCCGACGAAGGGAGCGTCAACGGCAGGGCGACCCGCACTATGGTTCCGTGATTGACCTGACTCTCGATCCGAAGTGCGCCGTTATGGGCCATCACAATATGTTTGACAATGGCCAGCCCCAAGCCCGTTCCCCCCAGCTCGCGGGAACGGGCTTTATCCACCCGATAAAAACGTTGGGTCAGACGCGGAATATCGGCCTCCGGGATACCACAGCCGGTATCGGCTATGGCAATCTCCAGCCAGTCCTGAGCGCCGTTGCCCGTGACATCAAGGGCACTGGCATCACGCGCCTCACGAGCGTACTCCGCCGAAGCGGAATGTCCCCACCATGCCAGTGGCTCTCCTGTGCCGTCGCGCGCGGTGTGCAGTTCCGCGGTGACCGAGACCCGGCCCTGGGCGGGCGTATATTTGACCGCATTGTCGATCAGGTTGATCAGGACTTGATGCAGGCGGTCCCGGTCTCCCCTCACAGTGGGGAGGGCGGACGGGGTATGTTGAGAGAGGATGACCTGCCCCCGCTGGGCCTTCTCCTGTAGCATATCAAACGCTTCCTGGACGAGTTCAGGAATATGGAGTTCCTTCCGGTGAAGCTCGGTCTGCCCCAATTCCAGGTTGGATAAAGTCAGCAGGTCGTCAATGAGGCGGCTGAGGCGCTCCGAGTGCCGGTCAATAATCGTGAGGAAGCGGGTCGCGTGCTCGGGGTCGTGGAGGGCACCCGTGAGCAGGGTTTCCGCATAGCCTTTGATCGCGGTGAGCGGGGTGCGGAGTTCGTGCGACACATTGGCTACAAAGTCGGCCCGGATGGATTCGAGCTGTTTGATCGGGGTCAGATCGTGACAGCTTAATACATGTCCGCCGGTTGTCGGCTGACTTTCCTGAGGCGTCCCGTATCCTCCGCTCTGGGGCAGACGCAAGACGCTTACGGCGAGCTGTCGTGGCTCCCGGTCCTCAACTTCGATTTCCTTGGTAACGCCCTCAGCCGATTCGGTGGACAAAAGCTGGTGTAGAACCGGGTGGCGGGAAAATTCCTGAAAGGGCCGGCCCTGCCAGTCTTCCGTGGGGTCCAAACCAAACAGGCGCAACGCGGCCGGGTTACAGCGTACGATGTTGCCATGCGGATCAATGACGACAATGCCTTCCGCCATGCTGTGGAGCAGGGCTTCAAGTTCTTTCTTCTCGTCTTGGAGCTGCTGAAGGTGTTGGCTTTGCGTGGTGAAGAGTCGGGAGAGCTGGTATTCAATGGTACCCAACAGGTCGTTTTTTCGGACAGGAAGAGCGGGTGGCGGGGCGCGATCCGGGACCACCTCCAGAAAGGCACTGAGTGCGTTCAAACGTCGCCGGAACTGTGTGCGCTGACGCAATGCAATGCCCAGCGCACCGAGACCACAGACAAGGGCTCCGTACCAGATCCACTGTGGCCGTGCGTCCGAGGGAAAGAGCAAAAGGAGATGGAGCAGGGCCAGCAGAGCGAGGCCGACCGGAAACAGAACGGCAAAGGTAATATTATCTCTCACACGAACGGGCCGTGTTGTATCCGGTAGCTGCGCGATTAGGTCTCGAGCGCCTCCGGATTAAATTTATACCCAACCCCACGCACGGTCAGCAGCAGACTCGGGTTGGCGTCATCTTGTTCGATGCGCTTCCGCAGACGGCGGATATGGACGTCGACCGTGCGGGGCTCAATATAGACGTTATGCCCCCACACCAGATCAAGGATTTGGGTCCGGCTGAAAACCCGGTTCGGGGACTGGACGAAAAATTTAAGCAATTCAAACTCGCGCAGACCTAGTTCGAGCGGATTGCCATCGAGCCTTACTTCGTAGGTATCGTAATCGATCTGCAGCCGACCACAGACATACATCTGATGCGGCTGATCCGCCGGCGGCCCATAGGTCCGACGCAAGACCGCCCTGACCCGAGCGACGAGTTCACGCGGGCTGAAGGGCTTGGTCATATAATCGTCCGCCCCCATTTCGAGACCCAGGATCTTATCAACCTCGGAGGCGCGCGCCGTCAGCATCAGAATTGGGACGGTGGCCAGCTTGTCCTGTGCGCGCAACGTTCGACACACCTCAAGGCCGGACAGGCCGGGCAGCATGAGGTCGAGAATAATAAGCGCCGGCCGTTCGGTAGCGGCAAGATGCAGGCTCACTTCGCCGTCACTCGCTTCGAGAACGGTAAAACCTTCGGTTTCCAGATGGTATCGAACCAGGTCGCGGATATCTTTTTCATCTTCAATGATCAGCACTTTCCGCTTGGCCAAAGAGGAAGCATGTCCAGTATCTGCAGGTCTATTGGAGGACGCGTTTCCTCTTCCCGCTACCTCCGCTGTCTGCTGTTGTCCCGCCATAACTTCCTCTGTTTTAGACTGACTCGGGTAAGGGCGAGATGTGGCGTATACTCTTGCCCTTTGCCAGATAGATCACCATCTCGGCGATATTGGTGGCGTGGTCCGCAACCCGCTCAAGGTATTTGGCGATAAACAATATCCGCATGGTGCGGCTGGCGTATTCGGGTTCCCGCCGCATCTGAGACAGCATGGTGTTGAAAATCTGAGCGGTTAAATCATCAATCCGGTCATCGCGCTGGCATACACTCAGGGCGAGGTCGGGCGCCTCGGCCACAAAATCGCTGAGTTTATCTCCGAGGGAGATGCGCGTGTCGGGGGCGGCAGTGACATCAGAGGAGGACTGCAAAAACGCGTCGAGGCTGTCGCGCAGCATGGCCCGGGCGCCCTCGGCCATTTCGGGTAATTCCGGCCGTGGGGCGAGGGGGGCTTCCTGATTGAGTTCGATCGCCCGCTCACAGATATTCTCGGCAATATCGCCGATGCGCTCAAGGTCGGTGGAAATTCGCAGACTGGTGGTAATAAAGCGCAAATCCCGAGCGGCCGGCTGATGCAGGGCGAGCAGGCGGATACAGGCTTCATCAATGGCAACATCAAGATAGTTGACCATATGGTCACGCTCTATGACCTCGTGGGCGGTCTGCGAGTCGCGCTCGACGAACGAGGTAAAGGCGTCCCCGATTTGCTTTTCAACCAGTCCGCCCATTTCCAACACCTTGGCCCGAAGCTGCTGAAGTTCTTCTTCGTACTGGCTATCCGTATGAAGTGGCATAAGGCCTCCGCTTCTAGCCGAATCGGCCGGTAATATAGTCTTCGGTTGCCTGTTTTTCCGGGGTGGTAAACAATTTTTCGGTCTTTCCGAACTCTATCAACTCACCCAAATACAGAAAAGCGGTGAAATCCGAGACTCGTGCGGCCTGCTGCATATTATGGGTGACGATAACAATCGTATACTGCTTTTTCAGCTCATGAATAAGTTCTTCAATTTTTGTCGTGGCAATCGGGTCCAGAGCGGAGCAGGGCTCATCCATCAGGACGACTTCCGGCTCAACCGCAATGGTCCGGGCAATGCACAGGCGTTGATGCTGGCCACCGGATAAACCCAGCGCATTGTCATGCAGCCGATCCTTGGCTTCTTCCCAGAGGGCGGCGCTACGCAGGCTCTTCTCGACAATATCATCAAGCTGCGCCTTATTGTGAATACCGAGTACGCGCGGCCCGTAGGCGACATTTTCATAGATCGTTTTGGGAAAGGGGTTTGGCTTTTGGAACACCATACCAACCCGTTTGCGCAGTTCGGTGACGTCAAGCGTAGGATCGAGGATTTGGATACCGCCCACGATAATACTACCGCTGGTCGTACAGCCATCGATCAGGTCGTTCAGACGGTTCAGGCAGCGTAGCAGGGTGGACTTGCCACAGCCCGACGGACCAATGAAGGCCGTTACCTGGCCCCTGGCAATATCCATATCGATATGCTTGAGGGTCTGGGTCCTGCCGTCGTAGCTGAGGCAGACGTCCCGGATTTCGATTTCTACGGTGTCACGCGTGCCGAGTGCCGTGGGGTCATGGCCGTTGCCCGAAGCCGATCGTGGCGGCAAGGTCACGGCATGGCCGACTGGAGATTTTCCCTGGCTTTCCATACTCACTCTCCCTTTAAAAGGCGCCAAAGCGTAAGCGGCTGCGTAAACGGTTCCGAATCGCAATCGCAGCCAGGTTCAAGGCGATGACGATCACAATCAACAGCAGGGTCGTCATGAAGACCATGGGCTTGGCCGCCTCGACGTTCGGCGACTGAAAACCGACATCGTAAATATGAAACCCCAGATGCATAAATTTCCGTTCCAGGTGAAAGAACGGCCAGTGGCCGTCAACGGGTAAGGTCGGGGCCAGTTTGACAACACCGGTGATCATCAGCGGAGCGACTTCCCCGGCACCGCGGGCCATAGCCAGAATAGTCCCTGTCAAGATGCCTGGCAGCGCGCCGGGAATAACGATTTTTCGCAGGGTCTCCCACTTGGTCGCGCCAAGCGCTAATGAGCCCTCCCGCCACTCTATTGGGATGGCGGACAACGATTCTTCGGTAGCCACAATGACCACCGGGACGGTCAGCAAGGCTAAGGTCAACGAGGCCCACAGAATCCCGCCGGTACCGTAGGTCGGGGTAGGGAGAGAATCCTGATAGAAGAGCTGGTCCAGCGTTCCGCCGATCGCATACACAAAAAATCCAAGGCCAAAAACGCCAAACACAATCGAGGGCACACCGGCGAGGTTGTTGACCGCAATCCGAACGGCGCGAACCAGGGGACCCTGCTTGGCATACTCGCGCAGATACAGGGCGGCGACCACGCCAAAAGGGACCACCACAATGCTCATGATGATGACCATCATGACCGTCCCAAAAATGGCGGGGAACACGCCGCCCTCAGTGTTTGCCTCGCGCGGGTCTTCCCAAAAGAATTCCCAGAAGCGCGCGACATACAGGCCGAAGCGTTCAAGCCGGTTCATATTATTGGGCAGAAAGCCGCGCACCACGCCGGCAATCGCCAGCTCTTTTTCTTTGCCGTTAATGTCCTGCACAGTAATGTGATAGCGCGAATTTTCCTGGTATAACGCGGTGAGTTCCTGGGCCTTTTCCTCATAGGCCTGTCGCCAGGAGGCCATATCCTCCTCAAGAACGGCGATTTTTCCGGCGGCCCGGGTCGGGTCAGTCTCCTTGCGTTGCGTCCGCTTGACCTCAATACGCAGTTGTTCGAGCTCGTAGTTAATATCCCCGATGTCTTTCTTTTCGATGATGTGGATATTATCGAGCGTAGCTTGGGTCCTGGCATGGAGTTCGAGGAATTTTGGCCAAGCCTGGTCAAAGCCCTCGGCTACGATTTCGCCGTCCTGTCGCACCGTGGTGAGAAAGCCAAAAAACGGACCCCATTCATACCGTTCCAAATAAATCGCCTGCTCCGGAAACGCATGCCCGGTCATCAGGCTGTCATCCACCCAGCGAAAATCGGAACCGTACAGGTCACGGTTGGCGACCTGGAACTGCGTCCGGTACTGTTCCTGGCCGTCGCCGACCGACTGCGGAATGACCTCTTGGGCACGGACCGACCCCAGGAGCTTTTGCCCGCCCTGAAGGTCAACGGCCCTGAGTTGGTCGGGCCAAAAGAACCCAAGTGCGTTGGCCCCCACGATCCAGATTAAGGCAGCGATCATGAGCAGACTGAAAGCCAGGGTTCCCCCTGTCAGCCAGATGAACGGGTCACCGCTGCGTAGAAAGCCTTTGAACATACCCCCCCTCGATACGTGCGACGCTGCGGGCGCCGAAGAATTAGATGCGGCCATAGCGATCTCGTAAGCGCTGGCGGACGACTTCCGCCGCGGTATTGACCAGAAACGTTAGAATAAAGAGCAACAAAGCAGCCAGGAAGAGGATACGGTAGAGCGTCCCGCCGTGGGGTGCTTCCGGGATTTCCACAGCGATATTCGCCGATAAGGCGCGGAAGCCGGTAAAGGGATCAAAGTCCATGACGGGCGTATTACCGGTGGCCATGAGGACAATCATGGTTTCCCCGACCGCCCGTCCAAAGCCGATCATGATGGCCGAGAATACACCGGGGCTGGCCGTTGGCAGCACGACCCGCAGGGCCGTTTGCCACCGCGTCGCTCCCAGCGCTAACGACCCTGAAATCAGATGCTGAGGAACGTTGGAAAAAGCGTCCTCGCAAATGGTGTAGATAATGGGGATGACAGCAAAGCCCATGGCAAAGCCCACAATCAGCGAGTTGCGGGGGTCATACCGAACCCCGGAGGTGTCGTACAGCCATTGGGGAAAATCACCAGCGAAAAAGGCGGCCTCCAGCGGATTGTTCAGCACGACACAAATGTAGATGGCGAGCATGATCAGTGGGACCAGGAACAGGAGTTCTACACCCGGTTTCAGGCTACTGCGAAAGCCAAGGGGTAGCAGCCGCCAGACACATGACGCGCCCAGGGTCACCAGGGGCAGCACGATGAACATCAACAATAGAGCTGGCACCATGTCGGCCACCAAGGGTGCCAGCCACAGACCGGCGAAAAAGCCGAGCACGACGCTGGGTAAGGCGGCCATCACCTCAACCGAGGGCTTGACGAGATTGCGCAGCCGCGGATGCATGAACTGCGAGGTGTACAGCGCACCACATAGGCTGAGGGGAATAGCTAACAGCAGGGCGTAAAATGTTCCTTTTAAGGTTCCGTAGGCCAGTGGAGAAAGGCTGAATTTCGGTTCAAAGTCGTCCGTTCCACTGCTGGACTGCCAGGTATAGTCCGGAGCGTCATAGCCCTCATACCAGATCTTTCCGAACAGGGCCGAGAGAGTGATCTCGGGATGAGGGTTGTCAACCGCCCAGTTGTACAGTTGGCCTTCTTGATTGAGGGCAACGATACCATTTGTCCGTGGGGCATAGGCGAGCTGCATAATCGAGTTGCTGGCTGTGTCGCGGCTCAACATGGTAGTTTCGGTTGTTGAATACTGGATACGGACCGTGCCGCTGGTATCACCGGTCACAAAGCCTTTATTCCGCGGAGAAGGGGAGATGGTCGTGATGGCTGCGTCGTGGGACTGCATCACATGAATTTCACGAAAGGGGAGTTCGACCGGATTATCCTGGTCGCGCACCTGAAACCAGACGCTCACACCCCCGGCGTCATCGCCCATGACGAGAGAGCGGTCGCCAATCAACCAGGCCATTGCCCGGACGGGAGCCCGCTCTTGACTCCGCAAGCGCGGCTTGATCTGGGGTGTAGCGGCGTCGCGGATATCCCAATGGATCACTTCACCGGTTTCCAATGCGGCAAACAGGTTCCGCTGTTCCGCATCTAACGTCAACGCCGTCACGTTCACACCCAGTGCGGCTGAGAGCTCTGCGCGGTGTTCCAACACCTGAGACTCACCTAGGAATGATTCTTCGACTGTTCGAGACAGGAAGAGGAGGGTGCGTGGACCGAGCAGGGCGGCCAGTGTCATCTTCTCCTCGTCTTCACTGGTGCTCTGGTAGGTCAGCGCCTCAATAGCGCGGCCTTGTGGGTCGAGGACGATTGCCTCGTCTTCCGTGACTTTGGGCGTGCTGATCCGGGTCTTACCCTCAAACGAGACCGGGAAGGAGATCGTCAGGGGAATGACAACACCGTCGGCGGTTCCGAGCACAGCAGTATGCGTCAGGTTGCGATAGTGCACTGCGGTGATCTGTCGCCCCTGTAGAGCTTGGATCTCATAGCGCTGGAGGAGTTGGTTGTCCGCGAGGGAGAGAAAATCAACCGTTCCCGCCTGGGTAATGGTGTAGGCGATTTCTCGATATTCATCGATGCCCAGCGCCAGGACGTCCGCATGGGGTCCGCTGCCGACCAAGTCGGTCAGCGGAATTGGCGGGGTCTCAAGCTCCGCGGTTGGCGCCTTCCAGAGGGGTACGGTTTCGGCCACGATCACAAAAAGAATGGCGGCAATACTCAGAATAACGGCAAAGCCACCAAAGGTGATCAGAATAGTCGCGGCCTTATCAACCAGCTTTTTCCGCTGAAGCCGGCTTTTATCTTCAGTCGCCGAGAGACGGACACCGACCGGCTGCACTCCGTTTGCGGCCGGCAGCGATGACGGTTGGGATGGACGTTCCTGCGTCTCCGGCATGATAGACCTACCTTATGCTATTCTGCGAACAGGGCAAGCGGTAGATAAAGAGGAAGGGCGGAGGATCTCCGCCCTTCGGCTCCTTCATCCTGGTACAAAGAGGAGACGTGTCCAGCACTATATATGCTATTGGAGAACACATTTCCTCTTTCGAAGGTGTGCGTAAGAGGGACGCTTATTCCAAGGCCGCTCGATCTTCGTTCACCAGCTTGGCAGACATTGGATAGTATCCGTCCTTGACCACAATCTCTTGTCCTTCTTTGCTCAGGACAAACTTGAGAAATTCCTTGGTCAGGGGATCGAGCGCCTTGTTCGGCTCCTTGTTCACATAGACGTATAGGAAACGAGATAGAGGATACTTCCCGCTGGCCACGTTCTCATAGGTAGGCTCGACATAGTCGCTGCCCTCTTTGACCAAGGGGATGGGGCGCACGCCCGAGGTCGTGTAGCCGATACCGCTATAGCCCGTGCCGTTGCGGTCTTCGCTCACGCCCTGGACCACGGAGGCTGAGCCCGGCTGCTCTTTCACCGTATCCTTGTAGTCTCCCTTGCACAGCGCGACCTTCTTGAAGAACCCGTAGGTGCCCGAGGCGGAATTCCGGCCGTACAGGCTGATCGGGACCGAGGCCCAGCTTCCGGTCAGACCCAGGTCGCCCCAGGTGGCAGCATCCACGGACGCGCCACATTTGCGGTTTTTCGAGAAGAGGGCATCGACCTGCTGAAGGTTGAGGCCCTGGACCGGATTGTCCTTGTTGACAAAGACGGCCAGTGAGTCGAGCGAGGTACGAATCGGGGTCGGTTTGTACCCGAACTTCTTCTCAAATTCGTCCATTTCTTTGCTTTTCATAGCACGGGACATGGGACCGAGTTGGGCCGTGGCTTCAATCAGGGCCGGGGGGGCCGTGCTTGAGCCCTTGCCTTCGATCTGGACGTTCACGTTGGGGTAGACTTTCTTAAATCCTTCGGCCCAGAGGGTCATCAAGTTGTTGAGTGTGTCCGAACCGATACTGTTCAGATTGCCCGAGATGCCGCTGACCTTTTCATAGCTAGGCAGGTCGGCATCGACCTGAATCGTCTGAGCGTTTGCCACCGAGGCGCTCAGCGCCACGGCTCCACACAGGGCCAGTAGTTTTCGCATTTTCATACTCTCTCCTCCATAGGGATTACTTTAGAAATCGACCTGGAAGCGCGCCTGGACGATATCAGCATCGCCACAGTGGTCACCCATGTCACCCTTGTAATAGCAGTCATCTTCATCCAACATCGCACGTACGTAGTTCAGCATGAAGCGCACATTGGGGTTGAGATACCAATTGACGCCGAAGGTGAAGTTACTCAACTCACCACCGTTCATATCCTCGTCGTTCAGGTCCAGCATCGAGTAGCGGGCCGCGAGTTCCAGCGCCCCGTAGCCACCCTTCCAGTCGAAATTGTTCTTGGGCTTGACTCGGTCAAACGCGCCGCTGGAGGTCTTGTAGGGCCTGTTCTCACCGGTCAGGAAGAAGCTGCCGAAGACGTAGAACCCGTCGTACTGGATGTCGTCGCCCGAGGGTCGGTCGACTAGGGCGCTCATCCACTCGAACTGCAACGAGGCCGGGCCGTAGACCAGCGCCACTTCGGGGTTGAAGTAGTCCACGTCCTCGATGTGGAACTTCGGGGTTTCCACGAACCGGGGACCGAGGTGCGCTTCGGGCCGCTGACGCCATCGAATCTTGTTGCCCTTGTCGTGGAACGCGTGCCGGTATGACAGTCCGAGGTGGAGGAGCTGTCTGCCCTTTTCCTGATACCAGGGCAGAATCGTAAACCGGGTCGTGGCATTGTAGATCCCGCTATTGCCGAAGGTCGTGCTGGTGTCGGCCGGATTGCCTTCCCGGAAGAAGCCGAACGCCGCAGTGGCGCGCTTATCCATAAAGGCCCGGTTCAAGCGCACGCCAAGATTCCGGCCGCTGGAGAACACGTTGGGCAGCGAGCGCTCCATAAAGGTGATGTATTTACTGCTGGTCAGCTCTTCGAGCGAGAACGGCTCCTTGAAATGGCCGACCGTAAAGTTCCCGGCCATCGGGAGCTTCTTCAGCTGGATATAGGCGTCCTTGAATGGATCGGAGCTGGCGAAGTCGTACTGAAACTTGTACTTGATGTTACCGTAGACGCTGCCTTCCATGAAGAAGCGCGCCCGCCGGAACTCCGTGCCATCGCCGATTCGGCCAAACTGTCGCCGGACCTTCTTGTCCGTGCTGTAGACGGCCCAGTCGTTCATGATCCGACCGCCGACCTTCAGCTTGAATTTGCCATCGGCCGAGTCGAGCCGCAGCCCGCTCTTCCAGTAGGCGGCCAGAAAGTTCTTCTTGCCGACATTTTTCTCTAAGCCTTCGACCTTTTGAGTCAAATCCGAGGCGGCTGCAACCTTCTCATCCTCGGCTTGGGCCTTAATCATCAGATCGCGGTGCTGCTCCTCGCTGATCTGCCCATTGGCTTTGAGGATATCCAGGATTTCTGCGGCCACATTCTTGGCCTGGGCTGGTCGTGCTAGGAGCAGCCCGGCCGCAAAAAGGCCGACGCAGAACGCTAATCCCAATCGTCTCATATAGTATGTCTCCTCCTCCAGTGTTGAATTCTTGCTCTGACGTTTCTCCAGTACCTCGGTTGACGCATGTATGCCGTTTCCGCAGATCACCCCCTCTCGTCCGGGCCAGAGGCAAACAGGATAAGTTCGGGCTGTTACAAGAAAGTGACAGGGCCGTTATGAATGTGTGAAAATCTTGGACAGGCGTCTGCCAGAATCCGTCGTATGAAATGTAAGATGCTGAATATGAAAAAGAATTTCGTCAAATGCGGAGGATGAATATAATCTATCCGTTTGCCTGATAGCCTGGGTGTGCTGACTTATGCAGGGCAGGAGAGAGCTGCCGGTGGACAAGTAGACAGAGTTCGGAAATGGAAAATGGCTTGCTTAAACAGTGGTGTACGCCGCTATGTTGTAGTTCTTTATTGCTGCCGCTGAGAAGCCAGAGCACTCACCACAATAATCGGTACCTGACGGACGCGTGCATCCGCATGCCAGCGGATACATTCCAGGACCTGCCAGCCGCTTTTCAGCGGCAGCAGGAGGTCTAACGTCACCAAGTCGGGTCCAAAGGATTCGACCCGTGCGCAGGCTTGCTCTCCATCTTCGGCGATTTCGACGCGGTAGCCCACTTGCTCCAGATTATAGGCAATTAGATGAGCGGTGCTGGGCTCATCTTCCACTACCAGAACTTTTTTCAACAGTATGTTCCCTCCTTACGGCCAGAGGGGGATAGTAGGAATTCGAGATTGCAGGAATATGAAAAGCCTGTGAAAAAATAATGATTTTCGATGGGAGAGTAAGTGGTTGAGCTGTGACACTGCTGCCCTTAGAGCCGGGCAACCCACGCCTGGAGGTGCTGTCTTATGGCATCTCGAACGTGACAGAACGTACGGAGTTGTTCTTGCTCCGTGTCGTGGGCCTGAGAGGGATCGGCGAAGCTCCAATGCAGGCGATGAGCGGCTGCGGGAAAGACCGGGCAGTGCTCGCGGGCGTTATCGCATACGGTAATCACATAGTCCCAAGGGACGTTGACAAATCGGTCCAGGGTTTTTGATCGCTGGCCGGAGATGTCAATCTCAAGTTCGGCCATGGCTCGGATCGCCAGTGGATGTACGCGTGTCGCCTGGGTCCCTGCACTGGCAACCTCGAAACGTGCCGGACCGTGCGCCCGTAAAAGTCCCTCAGCCATTTGGCTTCGAGCCGAGTTATGCGTGCAGAGGAATAAAACGCGCAGGCGCTTCATGCTCAGGTTGCTGGGACGGCGCTCACTTGCTGACGGCGGTAGTGTGGCCGGGCTGGGGTGACAGGTCCTGGGCAGGAGCGGGGGCGGTCGAGGTAAACCAGCCCTCGGTGCGTTGGCAGAAGCGCACCAGCAGCAGCATCACCGGAACCTCGATGAGCACACCCACAACGGTCGCTAGGGCGGCTCCGGATGACAGCCCGAACAGCATGGTTGCCGTGGCAATGGCAACCTCGAAATGGTTGGAGGCCCCAATGAGCGCGGTTGGGGCCGCATTTTGGTACGACAGTCTGAGGACTCTCGCCAGTCCGTACGCCAGGGCGAAAACAAGGACTGTTTGAATGAAGAGAGGAAGCGCAATCCAGACAATCATCAGCGGATTGGACAGAATCATTTCGCCTTTAAGAGAGAACAGCAGGACCAGGGTGATGAGCAGAGCGCTAATGGTGACCGGCGTGAGAAAGTGCAGAAACCGCTCACGGAACCATTGTTCGCCTTTGGTCCGCATGATCCACTGACGAGAGCAATAGCCCGCCACCAGTGGAAGAGCGACGTACACGCCAATGGACAGCAGCAGGGCTTGCCAGGGGACGGGCAGACGGCCGATCCCGAGAAGGACATCACCCAGCACACCATACAGGACGAGCATGGTCAGGGAATTAATCGCGACCATCACCAGCGTCAGGCCGTCATTCCCCTTGGCCAGATAGCCCCAGACCAGAACCATGGCCGTACAGGGCGCGATGCCCAGCAGGATACAGCCGGCCAGATAACTGCGCCACAGCGGCACCTCCAACATCTTGATGCCGTCAATCAGTACGACGGTTCCAGAGCCGTAAGACGACCCCACCGGCAGATTGAGACCGAACGGCATCTTAACGTAGTCAACGGCATCCGGGCCTATTAAATCAAGAAAGAAGGTCCCGAGAAACAGCACGGCAATCGCATACATGGTGAAGGGTTTGATGGCCCAATTGACAAACAGGGTAAGTCCAACCGGACGGACACTTTTCCCCGCTCGAATGACCTCGGCAAAGTCGATTTTGACCATGATAGGGTACATCATGAAAAACAGACAAATCGCAATCGGAATCGAGACCACCGGCGCGTCGCCAACATATAAGGAAAGCCCGTCGAGAAAGGTCGCAATACCCGGTGCGACACTCCCCAGACCGATACCCACCGCAATACACAACAGGACCCAGACGGTGAGGTAGCGCTCAAAAACACTCAGCCCCTGCGACGGCTTAAAAGGAGACGGTTTTGTTGCCATTAGTGTACTCTACTCTTGAAAGAAAACGGAGTCCAAAGGGGAAGAACTCAGGCCATATGACCTAAGCCAAAGAATATGACACTGACATTACAGAGCAAAGACATCTGCATGAACTGTGCATATTCTCAGTATTGAGAGTACGCGCGGGCCACAGTCCTGGTGGTTATGCGCAGCACGCGAGGTCTTCCTCGCGACATTCCGTTGGTCCACAGCAGGCTGTTCCGGATTGTTTTTTTGCGAGCTGGCCGAGATAGGTCGTATCCGCCAAGTAAAATGCGGTAAATCGGCTCTCAAAATCCTCAGCAACCGACTTTCCGGCAATTCCTGTTGCCAGTATGGCTTCCTGCCATCGCTTCACTTTTGGAAATGCCCCGAGAAAGTCGAAGTCCGTATAGCGTTCGATAATCGCGGCGCGATGGAGCAAGGGCAGCCAAGCGATATCCACCATACCCAAAGTATCTCCATTAAAGTATGTATCTTCTCCAAGCCGAGATTCTATTTTTGCGAAAGCCGTGCCTAATGTTGTTCGGCCTTCCTCCAGTGTCTGTTCATCCGTACTGCGTTGCGCACTGCATTGCGGCAGGTAATGCTTTGACGCCAGATAGGACCAGGCGCGGTCTTGGGCTTTCTTGACCGGATCGTTGGCGGTAATGGGGTCTCCTGTCGTTTCATCGAGGTACTCGACAATCGCATCGGATTCGAACAGTACCTGGTCGTCATCTGTTATCAGAATCGGCACCTGGCCGTTCGGAGAGGCTTCGAGAAACCACGTCGGCTTCTTGCTGAGGTCGATATATTCGACATCGTACGGAACATGCTTAGCCTCCAGCAGGGCGGTGACGCGTTGAACAAAAGGGCACGTTTTAAAGCTGACAATTTTCATCCGCTCCTCCTTCGCTGTTATGTATTCTCTCTCCGAATAATACGCAATCTGTTTATACAGACGGATGAGACGGGACAAAGGATGCAAAATATAGAAGTACAAAAAAGGCCTGCAGGAATAAGGAGGGAAACCTCCGGGCCTCGATACATGCTAAGCCGGGGAGAGCTCAGCAATGTATACATATTCTCAATATTGCAAGAGTAGGTGCTGGCTTCGGTCTCCAGTGGCGGTACACACGGGTCGCTTGCTCTCTAGGAGGCGACTGGCCAGCAGGGTTCTTCAAATGGCTCCAGGAGGGAGAGAAACCGCTGAGTGCACTTTTGCCATGAGTGCTGCCTGGCAAAAACGACGCAGTCAGCCGGGTTCAGCCGGAGCGCTCCAATAATAGCTTGGCGCAGGTCGGTATCGAGAATCCCGGTTTTTCCTTGCTGCACAATATCTAAGGGGCCAGTTACAGGAAAGGCCGCCACTGGCACTCCAGAGGCCAGTGCCTCAAGCAAGACAAGTCCAAACGTGTCAGTTAGACTCGGAAAGACAAACACATCCGCAGCAGCGAGATAGGCAGCAAGGTTCTGTCCCAGCCTCTGTCCGGCAAAAAAGACGTCCGGATAATGGTCGCGGAGTTTCGGCAGGTCAGGGCCGTCGCCGACGACATATTTTGAACCTGGTATATCGAGGTTCAAAAACGCCTCAATATTCTTTTCGACTGCAACCCGTCCGAGATACATCATGATGGGACGGGCCCTTGAAAGAAACGATTTCGGCCGTGGACGAAAGAGGGTGGTATCAACCCCACGAGACCATATGTGCAGGTTTTGAAAACCACGGGCCTGCAGCCGCTCTTGCATGGACTGTGTTGGGACAAAAGTGCGCACAGCGCGGTTATGATAGTGGAGGAGGTATCGATAAGACCAGCGTACTGGGATAGGGGAGCGTGCTCGAATGTATTCGGGAAACTGGGTATGCAAGGAGGTAGTAAAGGGCAGCCCCCATTGGCGACACAGCCTGCGGGCTGCATGCCCGAGCGGTCCTTCCGTTGCAATGTGGATGGCGTTCGGGCGAAACGCAGTCAGCTTCTGTCCAACACCTTTCTGTGGGAAGAGGGCAAGGCGAATGGTCGGATACGTCGGGCAGGGATAAGTGGTAAACGCCTGTGGCGTGATACAAAGAACCTGATGCCCGGCTGCTTCGAGTTGCTCACTCGTGTATGCCAGCGTCCGCACGACACCATTGACTTGGGGATGCCAGGCATCGGTAATAATCGCGATTCTCATAGATCGGGACAGGTTGGGCTGGGTTCTGGTGCGTGTACGCGCTGCCAGGTCCTGTTTCCTGCACAACTCAGCCAACAATCTTGGAAGCCAATCGTCAGTGTATCGGCCGTCACCAGTTCCATTTGATAGCTGAAAATCGAATCACCCAGCGTGTCACCGGTGTCCGGATTATAGATAAACCCGCCAACCCAACGAATTTCCCGATCAGTCGGCAGGTGAGGGTGTGCTTGCCGAAAACCGTTCACAATCTGTAGTCCCAGTACTCGGCGCCTCCGTTTGTCCGGGTCTGGATTTTCTCGATCGAGTCGTTGGCACGCCGGTGTCTGCCCGTCCTCCTGCAACCGCACGATCTTTCCACACACTGCATCTCGACACGGAAAGAGTTGGACTTGGACCCGATTATCTTTGGGTGCCCAGATACCGAAGATGCCAGCCTGGCTCAGCCGTGGCAGGAGCCCGCACGCGCAGAGTACTACCCCCAGTACAAACAGGCCGGGGCGTGCTGGCCTTTGAGTGCAAAGCAGGAATCTTCTAGCGAGTACAAACACGTTACCGCTCGAGATACGCGCCCCAGGCATAGTAGACGGTTTCAAGGACGGGCAATAAGTACCAGTCGTCATGCGGAAAGCGCATGGCCAGAAAAAAGCCCCAGATGGAGGCAACCGCTCCAATATATTGAGGATGGCGGAGTATCGAGAAGGGGAACAGGGAACAGCGGGGTATCGGATAGCCCAACTTGTTCCCGTAAAATACACCAACCTTGCCCAAGCGGTAAAACACCATAAAGTTGAGCAGTTGTCCGACAACGATAAGAATCATTCCGCCACCAAGCGCTGCCGTATCGCTACTCGCCAAGCTGTTCGATTCTTGTCCGTACACGACACACCACCAGAGGAACACCCCGAGTTGTACCCCCTTAAAGCCGTAAAAAAGCTTCCGTAACACATCGATAGGCTGTCCAAAGACTGTCACCATTGGGTGGGTGCACAGTTCTCGAAAGATGTCGGTATGTCGCCAGACCCAGGCATAGCACAAGCGTTCCAGGCTCAGGACAAAAGCGACAACCAAAAAGGTCCAGATACTCACCGCGTTCACTGATTCTGGTGCTGACGAGTGTAGGGCGGGAGCAGGACCCGGCAGGGGCGCAGATAGCGGGGGGAGTAGGCCATAATATCAGTCAGGGGGTCGGTGATGAGTTTGATAAACCAGATCATGGAAATCCGAAAATCGTGCGCCCAGATGAGATAGGCCACACGTCCGGTCACCACCAGCAGGGTGAGGACAAACCAGTGGTGTGCAATGCTCGCAAGCTGGCTGCTCAGGAAGGTCAGCGTCCAGTCCCCGGCAGAGCCCATATGCAGTACCGGGATCAGCACATAGCCGGTAACGATGAGCGACTTGTTGCGTGTGTTGAAGCCCAAGAGCAGGGTCTCTTTGTCGTGACACGGCGGTTCGATGAGCGCATGCCCGACCTGCCGCACCAGAAGCGCAGCCAGACTCCAGCAGACTGCCGTCGTCAAATCCGAAAACAGCAGCACATAGCAGTACAGAAAGACACTTGAACTCAGAATATGAAAAAATTGATTAACCGCATTGCTATGCGAAGCGACATGGTCATCTTTTTTCCGCCGCATGACCTCTGCGTAAAAACTTTTTATCGGTCGGGGGACCTGTACCAGACTGCCGAGCATTTCCCGCACCAGACGAGACCGCATTCTTTTCTCCCTTCCCGGTTGTTCGTGTTCGCTTAACCACCATCCATCGCGTTTCATCTTCAGCGCCGCAGCGAACAGCTTGGCTTGAAGCTCCCTATAGTCTGCTCGGGTAAAGTCAAGGCTGCTTAAACAACGCCCGGTACCCACCCAACTTAAGGTCAGGCCCTCAGCACGCAGATAGTATTGCAGGAGCCAGTTGTATCGACTTGATTCCTGAAAGAGCACTGTCCAGACTGTCACGAGATGTACAATTCGCACCGGGAGCCCGGTGTCCGCAAGTTTTTGGTTTGTTTCCCGAGCCCATTGGCTGCACTGTCGGGATGCCTGAGCGTAGAGCGTGGCGGTGGCGGGCTGGGTCACCCAACATAAAAACTCGTACATGGTCCCCATCACCAGTGGATGGGCGGAAAACGTCCCGATGACATACGCGATGCGCATAGGATGCGCAGGATCAAAGCGCCGCATGAGAGCGGCCGTGCCGCACACCACGCCAATAGGCATCCCTCCGGCAACGGTCTTACCGTACACCACCATGTCCGCCTGAACGCTAAAGTATTCTTGGGCTCCACCTGGAGCGAGGCGAAAGCCGGTGTACACCTCGTCAAAAATCAGAGGAATGTTATTGGCGGTACACACCTCCCGTAATTGATGTAGCCAGGCCGCGTAGGGTGTGTGCTCGTCGTGTGTTTTTCCGACTGCGTCACGAACGGCACTGGTCAGCAGGACGGCATCGCTGGGTGGGGGTGAGTTGGGATGAAATGACTGCACTGGATTTACCAGAACACCGGCAATCTCCTGTGCTCGCCTTCGTAATACATTGAGCGAAGCCGGGTGCATGTCTTTGAGAGTCAGACAGTCGCTGAGGTCGCGCTCACTGCCTAGCCCCGGCTGCACACCATCCCACCAGCCGTGATAGGCACCCGAGAAGCAGACGATCAGCTTTCTCCGTGTGTTAAATCGGGCGAGGCGAACCGCAGCCATAACTGCTTCGGTCCCGCTCATGTGAAAGGAGATTTCGTCAAGCTTTGAAATAGACTTGAGCATGGCCACATTATCCGCCACTAGCGGATGTAGCGGTCCAAGCACTGGCCCCAGGTCCTTCACATGCTCCCAGCCCTTTTGCAGCCACTCTTTATAGCGGTTGAAGCCTGCGACATTGACACCATAGGATCCGCTCACATCAAGTGTCCAATGTTCGTCCAGATCGCACAACTTCGGGCCATCCGAGGCAGTCACTACTGAGCACAGGTTAAACTTCTCGCGGACGACACGCATGAAAGGGAAAGGAACCCGGTTGGCGTCGGTAAAGCGTAAGTCGGAAAAGCTGTCACGGATAGCATTCCCCCATGCAATCGATTGGGTATGATATGCCTGAAAATAGGCCGCCAACCGCGTAAGGGCATGTTTACGAGGCGGTATCCACTTCTCTTCCGCCCCATCTGCGCGAAAGAATTCCTCGTCCGAATAATCGTATGACTTGACCCATTTGGACAGAAACCGAGAGAAGAAGGGGACGAAGGCCGCGGCGCGAAGGGTCACCAGTCCAGTCCTAAGCCGGCGTCCAATCGACAGTGCTATTAAGCCACCCGCCGCGAGCCCGAGACCAAGCCGGATATCTTCCAGAGCAAACGTCCATAGAGCTGTCGAGTCTCCGCCAAAATAGGCGAGCCATTCCTGTCCTATCTCATCCAGCATGCCGATGCCGTCCTTCCATGGAATGGCCTGTTCGTTTACATACACTCGCGCAATGCCACACAATCACTCACTGTGATGAACGTTGCCGGTGTCTCTGTCCAGCAACCCGCGTTATAGTACGTCACTCCGGCAGATTGCTGCGACATGGGATAATGCGTGTGCCCGCAGAAAATCTGGGTCGCGCCCCGTTTTTTTGCATACGATAATGCTCCCCAGGCGATCTGCTCGGAGATACGGAGCCATGTTTTGCTGTTCTGCTTGAGGAGACGGCTTAAGCGGTAGTGACGCGGCTCAATACGTTGGATGGTTCGGTAGAGATGGTCCGCGGAGCCGGTAATATACGGATAGCGGGTGATGAAGGTATCAAACTGATGACCATGCAGGGCCAGCAACTTTTTTCCTCTATGGACCCATTCATACCGTTTGTAGATCGGAATACCAAGAAAAGTCCGAATCACTTTGGATAGCAGCCGATCATGGTTTCCCTCGACCCAGACCACCTCAATCCCACTTCGGGGTACCGCCAACTTTTGAACATGAGAGAGGAGGCTCCAGTGACCGGGGTGGAGTTTAGCGAAGTTCAGCTCGTCAAAGATGTCGCCGAGCAGGATGAGCCGGTTAAAGGTCGAGCGCTTGAGCGTGGCAAGCAGGGCGGACGCCCGGCTCACCTCGGTTCCGAGGTGCACATCGGAGACGATCAGCGTATCGACGGCGGTGGCCCTGACCCGCCGCTCGACGGGCAAGGTGGTGACCGGGCGGGGGAAGGCCGGCTTGAGCGGCGGGATGAAGAGCCGCGAGGACTGGCCGGACCGCTTCAGGCCGGTTGGCCGGCTGGCAATACCTCGTACCACGGGGCTGAGTATAAGGAGCGCATGTTACGCTGGAGTCTCTTGAGGTTGAAACTTCTATGACACGGGACAGAGCCAGAGTATGCACTCCCCAGGCGCTCTCATCTGGATTATCGCTTTTTGTTATATTTCTATCTTCCGGGCGTCGTTGTCCTGTCATCCGTAGGAAACAAAAAAGGCCCGCAGGAAAAAGGAGGGGAAACCTGCGGGCCTCGATACACGCTGAGTCGGGGAGAACTCAGCTATGTATGCCTGTATTCATAACCAGTATGAGGGATTTCATAGCACGAACAAACCGGCTTGGGAAGATAACTCAGCCTGAATTATGCGAATTTCTATTATTAGAGAAATTGATAGGTGCCTGCCTGCCCCTACAATGATTTCAGAATTTCTGCCCGTTTCCGTTCGTATTCTTCGGCGTTGAGATAACCCTGGTCGCGCAGACGCTTAATATCGTTCAGACGCTCCTCTGGGAGGCGTTCTGGGTGAGCGAGCGCGGCCTCGCGGAGTTGACGCTTTTCTCGGACCGTAAGCGGGCGACCGGCCAAATAGGCCTGAACATGCTCCCGAACCGGGTCCAGAAGCGTGCGTGGGAGAGCACTTTCATCGTCTCCACCAATCGGCCCTCCATCCGAAACCTGGACCGCGCTCCTCCCCTGTGTGGTGTAAATCATGATGTCGTGTTGCGCATACCCGAACCAGTGCTCTTCGAACGGGTTCAACAGATGAACGAAATACGTGTCGCCCTTCCTCCCTTCAGGAGGAGAAAGGGGGTGAGGTTTATATTTATTCACCGTATCGCGTGCGTGCCAGCCTTCGGTTTTTGCGGCCTGGATCACCAGGGCGGCAAGTTGTTCCGCGGGAACAGAAAACTCAATGGCTTGGTTGTCGTCCGACCAGATACCGTCCGGGTCCAGCTTTCCCTCTTGGGCGAGCTGAGCCACGGGCGTATGGGTTGATGCCGGCGGAAGAGTTGGGATCAGGGTTTCAGAGCAGCCGATGAGGCAAAGACTGATGGCCGCCATAAGCAGGGATGCGGCACAAAGAGAAAACGGGTCTTCCAATAGACCTGAGATGCCGGACGCATTTCCTCTTTGCATAGACTTCCTTACACGACGGAAGGGACGCTTGTGTCACCCTTTCAGATAAATTGTAAGAACAAGGTTAAAATGCCCAAAAAAGACAAAAAGCCAAAAATATCGGTACAGGCTGTCACAAACACGTTTGAGGCCACCGCCGGGTCAACACCCAGGCGGCGGAGAGTCAGAGGGACCACACTCCCGACAAACGCCGCAATGATCAAGTTGGCCAGCAGCGCCAGCGCCAGCACGATCCCCAGTGTGGCATCGCCCTTCCACAGGTAGGCAACAACGCCAGCCGCAGCACCAAGAGCCAGACCATTGCCCAGCGCGATAGTCAGTTCCTTGACTAACACTCGCTTGGTTTGGGTCAGCGGGACTTCCCCCAGCGCGATACCCCGAACGATGACGGTCAGTGTTTGCACGCCAGCATTCCCACCTTGGGCCGCGACAATCGTCATAAAGGCCGCAGCAATGGCAATTTGCTGAATCGTTCCTTCAAAAAAGGCAATGACAAGGGCGCTCAGCGTGGTGGTCACCAAATTGAGTGCCAGCCAGGGCAAACGAAGACGGATGGACTGCCAGGGCGAGTCCAGCACTTCTTCCTCTTCATCCAGACCGGCAAGCTTATAAATGTCTTCCGTCGCCTCCTCCTCCATGACATCAACCACGTCATCGACCGTAATACGCCCGAGTAAGCACCCCGCGCTATCAACCACGGGCAAAGAGATCAGGTCATATTTCTTGAACATCTGGGCGACCTGTTCTTGGTCCAGGTCCGCCCGAACCGAAATGACCTGCTGGTCCATGACGGTTTCGACAAGATCGGCCGAGCGGGCGAGAATAAACTTTCGGAGGGGGAGGACGCCGACCAGGCGATTGGTGTTATTGACGATAAAGACGCTGTGGATATCCGGAATTTCATCGCTCCGGCTGCGAATCATCTCAGTGGCTTGGTCGATACGCGTCCCTTGGGACACAGCCATATACTCGACTTGCATGATCCCGCCAGCCGTATCCTCGGGATAGCGCAAGAGTTGCGTGACCTCATCGGACAGGTCCTGTGGTACTTCGTCGAGGATAGCTTTGGCGCGGCGGGCCGAGAGGGAGGCTAGCAAGTCCGTGGCATCATCAGAGTCAAGATATTCGATCAGGTCCCCGAGCCCGTCATCCGACAAGCGTTCAACAAGATCGTCTTGGGTGTGTGCGGAAACGAGACTTAAGACTTCGGCTGCTTGCGGTACGGCCAGAAAGCCAAACACCTTAAACTTCACCTCAGGCTCTTCCAGCACATTCAATAACTCTGCGGTATCCGCCGGATGTAAGGCGGCTATCCCCGTCCGCACCATCTCGTCGTGACCCAGCTCGGCCTGAATGACGAGATGTTCGAGGGAAGGCGGTTGCGGGTGACCCTGAGGAGAGGCCGCGGCAACCGGTGGATATGTCGTCTGTGCTTCCATGCGTCGTATCGCTTCTCGTCCGAACTGTAGCTGCCAAATCGCAAAAGATGAATGGCCTGGAATGAGATGAGAGCGTCCTGAACGGGTGCAACCTAGCAGTGTCACACATTTTTCATCAGCGAGTCACAATGGTGTCATACAAGAGGGAAACATAGAGAAAAGAAATGTTGTCCCTCCCCCTGGCGTTGCTAGGTGCAATGTTGGTCCGCCTCCCTAGGATCACACGCCCTGGCAGCGCCCCCTCTCAATATCTTGAACCCCGATGCCGCATGTATAACCAGACTGTCACCGACCTGTCACTCTTCGGTAAAATCTCTCCGATAGGAGAGAAGGTGTTATCCTTCCCCCTGGCGCTGGCAGGCGTAGTGTCGATCTCCCTCCCCAAGGATCACACGCCCTACCAGCGCCCCTCCCTCTCGCTCCTATGAACTCGTATCGGTGTAAAATCCCCCTGGGGTTGCAGCACGCTGCGCTTATATCTATCGTTTTCGGAGCGTAGACCTGATGTCTGATAGAGAGAGGAAACGAGTTCAGTACCTCTCTATCATTGGAGAGGAGAACACGTTTCCTCTTGACGGCGGTATCTGCATGGAAGACAAGCCTTTTATTAACCGTGAGTTGTCCTGGCTCGAATTCAACCGACGCGTCCTTGAGGAAGCTTTCGATGAGAGTGTCCCCTTGCTCGAACGCGTCAAGTTCATGGCCATATTCAGTGCCAATATGGACGAATTTTTCATGGTCCGCGTGGCGCGGCTCAAGCGGCGGATTGTCCAGGGCGACCTGGAGGCTGGTCCGGATGGCATGACACCGGCCCAGACACTGACCGCTATCTCAAAACGGGTCCATGAGCTGGCCGAGGAACAACACCGAGGGTTTCTGGAGACCATTCAGCCGCAACTGGAGGCGGAGGGAATTCATATTACCCGCCCGGAAGAGTTGAATGCCGAGCAAAGTCATTTTCTTGAAGACTTCTTTCGGCGGACCCTGCTGCCGGTTGTCACGCCGCTGGCGATTGATCCCGGCCATCCCTTTCCCCATCTCGGCAATCGCGCCCTGTGTCTGGTCGCGGCCCTGCGCTCGGCCGGGACTTCGCGTCTGCCCCAGACCAAACTGGCTGTCGTCCATATCCCCAGCCAAGTCGTCCAGCGCTTTATTGCGCTCCCGGCTCCAGCTGGCAAGCATATCTTTATCCTGCTCGAAGATGTGGTTCGGCTGTACCTGCCCCGCCCGTATCACGGCTATGAGATCCTGTCGTGTCATGCCGTCCGGGTGACGCGGGACGCGGACTCGGCCCTGGCGCTCGGCCGAACCGAAGATCTGCTGACGAGTATCGAAGAGAGTGTACGCGACCGGCGCATGGGGACCGCGGTACGGCTACAATACGACTCCGACCTGCCGCAGGCCGTCCTCAATATGTTTATTGATGAACTCGACCTGCACCCCGAAGACCTGTACGCCGGTGAGGGTTTCACCGCTTTTACCGACCTGTTCCAGCTCTATGGAGCCGTGGACCTGCCGCAGCATAAAGACCAACCGTGGACACCCCTGCAGGTCCCGGCCTGTGAGAAAAAGCCGGACATGTGGAGTGCCATTCGGGAGGGCGACATCCTGGTGCACCATCCCTACCAGTCTTTCGATGTGGTGATGCGCTTTGTGGAAGAGGCCGCGACCGACCCGAATGTCCTGGCCATTAAAATGACCCTCTACCGGGTCAGTCCAACCTCACCCATTGCCCAGGCACTCACGCGGGCCGCAGAAGCGGGTAAAGAAGTGGCTGTCCTGGTCGAACTCCGGGCCCGTTTTGATGAGGAGGCCAATATTACTTGGGCGCGGGCGCTCGAAGAGGTTGGCGCCCATGTGGTGTATGGGCTGGTCGGCTATAAGACGCACTGCAAGGCGTGTCTGGTGGTACGGCGTGAGAATGGTGGCATCCGTCGCTACTGCCACCTCGCGACCGGTAACTATAATGTGAATACGAGCGGCATCTACGGCGACTTCGGTCTCTTTACCTGCCGCGAGTCCTTTGGCGACGATCTCACCGACCTGTTCAACTTGTTAACCGGCTATACCCGTCCGCAGACGTTTCATCACCTCCTGGTCGCTCCCACGAGTATGCGGGAGGGGATGATTGAGCGGATTCGGCGCGAAGCAGAACACGCCCTGGAGGGCAAGCCGGCCAGAATCATTGCCAAGATCAACAGTCTGGTTGACGCGGCCATGATTGAGGAGCTATACACGGCCAGCCAAGCGGGGGTGGAGATTGATCTTATCATCCGTGGCATTTGCTGCCTGCGGCCCGGACTGCCGGGCATATCCGAACGGATTCGGGTGATTTCCATTATCGACCGCTACCTCGAACACGCCCGCATATTTTACTTTCATAATGATGGCGATGCCGAGTATTTTCTGGCATCCGCCGACTGGATGCCACGCAATCTGGACCGCCGCGTCGAAGTCGCCTTTCCCATCCTTGATCCCCATATCCAGGCCCAGCTTTTTGAAATACTCAGCATTCAGCTGGCCGACACAGTCAAGGCCCGCACGATCCTACCCGACGGGCGCTCCAGGCGGGTAGAGCCCGACCCGCTCGCCCCTGTTCGGTCTCAGCAGCGCCTGTACGAATTTACCAAGGCCCAGTCCGATGCCCAGATGCCCGTCGAGGGAGAGCCCGATCTAGACGGCTTACAGCCCTTTGAAGGGTAGCCGCCGTCTGCGTACCCGCGCGTTCCGGTGTGGCGCGATGGCCCCTTGTCCTCTCGCCAGTACGCAGCGGCGGGTACATTGAAACCCTTGCGGAAATCCTCTAGCGTGCAGAACAATGTTCGAACGAATCTGGGTCTTATGCTTGAGCCTCCTTCTGGTGGGCGTATGGGGATGCTCGGCAACCCTCAGACGCCCCTCGGCCAAAGAATATTATCAGCAGGCAACCGAGTCTTTCACGGATGAGGACTATCTGGGGGCTTCCGATCAGTATCGGGAGTTGCTCGATCAATATCCGCTCAACCCGTACGCTGAGGAAGCCCAGCTCAAAACGGCCTATGGGCTGTTTATGGAAGAAAATTACGCCGAAGCCGTTGCGGCTTTTAAGGACTTTGAGCGGGCCTATCCGACCAGCAGGCATATGCCGTTTGTCAAGTATTTTCTCGGCATTACGAACTATAGCCAGATTCGCTCCAAGGATCGCGATCAGGCAGTGACACGCCGGGCGGACGGATTTTTTCAAGAGGTGATAGATCGGTATCCAGAAAGTGCCTTCGTCCTCCAGGCTGAGGAAAAAAGCAAATCGGCGCGTGATATCCTAGCGGCCCACGAATTGATGGTGGCGAACTTCAACGAGAAGCGTGGCAATCTTACCGCCACAAAAGCACGCCTGCGCAGCCTGATTGAGCAATACTCCGAGACGGATGCCACGGTGGAAGCCCTGGGTCGGCTCGAACAGATTTTGAACGAAGAGGGTAACGTCGAGTTGGCCGAGCTGGCGGCCCGCGCTCAGTCTGCACGGAGAGCGGATAGCGAGGCCCCCAATGCGGAAGAGGACGACCCGGAGGACGAGGCGACCGACTCGGACGGGTTACTTGTTGCCGGAGTCGATCCCTTGCTGCTGCTCGTCTCCGAGTTGAAAAAACAGGAAGAGGCAGAACGCCTCGCCCGAACGGAAGCGGACGCAGAAAGACTAGCAGCAGAAAAAGAGGCCGAGCAGGAAGAGCGGGCCCTGGATGACGCCTTTGACGATGACCGGTCCTACGAAGTGGGCGATGATTATCGGGAAGTAGACTTGGAGGCCTTGGAAGCAGAGCGGGCGGCTCTGGAGACGCCCGACATTGAGGAGCTGGAATTCGACGTTGAGACAGACGATCTCGGACCCTTGGAACTGACCGAGCAGGATGTCTCCGACGAGGACGACATTGATCTTTCTGACGCTGACATCCTCACCCTTGACATTGAGGACGACGCTAGTGCGCTTGAGGAAGACGCGGAAGCATTGGAAGCCGCTGGGGTATTGGAGGCTGAAGAAGAGACCGAGGATGTCGTTGAAGAGATTGCCGCAGTCGAGGACACAACTATCGACGATGAGGTTGAAGTCGGTACGGAGGTGGCCGAGGCAGAAGAGGCTGAGGACGACGAGGCGGTTGCCGCAGTCGAGCAGAGTGAGCCGGTTGAGCTGAGTGAGTCAGGAGTTGAATACGCTGAAATAATAGATGAGGAAGCAGCCTCTTCCGACGCCCTCACGAACGGAGATGTCGCACTCAGCACCGGACGAGAGGCCGTTCTGGGTATCGATATCGAGGAAATAGATTTTGAGTTTGAGGACGAATGAGACCTGTCGCCTAGGCAGAGAGCGTGCGTAGCCGAGCCTCTTTCCTCTTGGGAAGAGGCTTTTTATTCTATTGGGAAAATAAGACAGCATGAAACGCGCCGCATCTCCTATTCTAAAGAGCGTCTGTGAGGGGAAAGTCCTGGTGGTCGGCGTCGGCGGCCTGGGCTCTCCGGCGGCATTGACGCTCGCCCTGGCCGGGGTGGGAACGATTGGTCTGGTGGATTCGGACCGGGTCGAGCTATCAAACTTGCAACGGCAAATTTTGCACTTTATCCCGGATATCGGAAAGCCAAAGGTCGACTCGGCCAGGGAAAAAATTCAGCAACTCAACCCCTTGATAACAGTGGTGACCTATAACGAGTGGCTGCATGCGGGGAATCTCGCGGATATCTTTGCCGCCTACGATTTTATTATTGACGGAACGGACGGCGTGGCCACAAAGTTTTTGATCAATGACGGTGCCGTGCTGCTCAACAAACCGCTTTCTCACGCCGGCATCGTGCGGTTCCACGGTCAGGCGCTGACGGTCTTACCGAGGCAAACGACGTGTTTGCGCTGCCTGTTCCCCGTTCCGCCCCATCCCGATGAGAACCCCACCTGCCAGGAGGCCGGCATCCTTGGCAGCCTGGCTGGCAGTTTGGGAAGTGTTCAGGCTGCCGAGGCGGTGAAATACCTGAGTGGGGAAGGAGAACTGCTCACCGATCGCCTGCTCACCTATGACGCCCTGGCCTTACGCTGGCGAGAGGTCCGGGTACGCCCGAGCCCGCATTGTCCGTTGTGCGGCACGCAGCAGACGATTACGAGTATCCGGCCCGAAGCCTATGAGTTGGAAAGACGCTGTCCTGTGCTCTGAGCATAAAGAGGGAACGTGTCCTCCACTAGACACGAGATGCTGGATACGTTGCCTCTTTCGGACAGGGTGATTGTCAGACCGAAGCAAAAACGTAACAGTAGAAGCTAGAAAAAGCAGATGAGTGATTCTGAATCAGGAGGGAGTGAACATGAGTGCTCAGGTCCGTATCCCAACCCCGCTACGCCGCTTTACTGGCGGCGCGGAAGCAGTCTCGGCCGATGGAGCCACGGTTGGGGCCTTGGTTGATCATATAGAGAGTAATCATCCTGGGATTAAAGAACGGTTGTGTGACGAGGCCGGCGAAGTCCGTCGCTTTGTCAATATCTTTGTGAATGGTGAAGACATTCGTTTTATTAACAACCTGGATACGCCGGTGAACGAGGGCGACGAAGTGTCTATCGTGCCTGCTATTGCCGGAGGCTCTGGATAGAGAAGAAATGCTGGACACGTTTGCTCTTTTTCCGACCGAGGGACCACCCCCAGCAGGTCCCCTGCGTGTTCCGTCCGTTCTTCACCTGATTGGGAATACGCCGCTGCTTGAAATTACCCGGCTGAGTACGGACATTGCGCCTAGTGTCCGGGTTTATGCCAAACTCGAGGGTTTCAATCCGGGTGGATCGGTCAAAGATCGTCCCGCGCTGTGCATGATCCAAAAAGGAATCGAAAACGGCGCGCTAACTCCGGACAAGATCATTCTCGATTCCACCTCTGGGAATACTGGTATTGCATTGGCCATGATCGGCGCCGTGCTGGGCTATCCGGTCGAGCTGTGCATCCCGGCCAACGTCAGTATAGAGCGGAAAAAAATTATCTCCGCGTATGGGGCAAAGATGATTTTCAGTAGCCCCATGGACGGCTCGGACGGAGCTTTGGAACTGTGTCGGGAGCGGCTGCAGGAGCATCCCGAGCGCTATTTCAAACCGGATCAATACTTCAATCCACACAACTCGCTGGCCCACTACCAGACAACTGGGCCGGAGCTGTGGTGGCAGACAAAAGAGCAGATCACTCACTTTGTGGCCGGCATGGGGACCGGCGGTACCCTGATGGGAACCGGACGCTACCTGAAGGAGAAAAACGCGGACATTCAGATTGTTGGGGTTGAACCGGATGACGCCTTTCATGGCCTTGAGGGGCTGAAACATATGGACAGCTCCATTGTGCCGGGCATCTACCATGAAGAGCAATTGGACCGAAAAATCAGCGTCTCAACTGAAGACGCCTATGAAACGGTATATCGGCTTGGTCGGGAAGAGGGAGTATTGGTTGGCCAGTCATCCGGCGCGGCGATGTGGGCGGCGCTCCAGGTGGCCCGTGAGATCGATCAGGGCATGGTGGTAACGCTTTTTCCGGACTTCGGAGACAAGTATCTCAGCACCAATCTGTGGATCGGCTGGAAAGAGTATAATCAGCGGCAGGCCAACGCTCGGGCAGAGGGTGCAGCGTGACAGAGACATTGGGGTCCGTTGAGTCTTGACCCAAAAGACCCCAAAGACTCAATGGACTCATAGAGGCTTGAGAAGTCCCCATGCTCGAAGACGTCCAGATCGAACGCTATAGCCGACAAATCATTCTGCCCCAGGTCGGCGGAAAGGGGCAGGAAAAAATTCTTCAGGGTCAGGTGTACGTTGACGGGGACGGGCTGCTCGCCGCCGCTGCGCTTTTTTATCTCGTCGCTGCCGGCGTTGGGACTATTGGCGTGGCGCGGGCTAAAGCCGCTCAGATCTTTTCCGTTCTTGCGGAGCAATCCCTGGGACCGGATGAGCAACCGGTGGCACACGTACTCAGGCGTCTGAATCCTGATTGTACCATTGTGACCCATCCGAATGAGGACGAACAACCACCTCACCACTATGATCTGGTCCTGGCAACAACGGATGCGCTGCACGATGGGTGGTACGCTCAGCACAAGCCGTTTGTGTGGGGAGCGGCCAGCGGAGAAAACGCCCGCTTATTCGTAAGTCGGGGTGACAGGGCTGCCCGGCCCTGCCTGCGCTGTCTTTTCTCAGGAGCTGGAGGTCCGCTTGACTCTCCGGCCCGCGGTAAAGAGGAAACGTATCCCGCATCTGCCGATCGAGGAAGGGCATATTTCCTCTTTTCTCCATACGCGTTCTTCTTGGGTACCCAACTCGTTACCGAAGCCCTGAAGATCATCCTTCAGCCCGAGGCGGAGAGCCCGCCAAAACTGTTGGCGTATACATTTCCGGCGTTTCACTGCACCGAGCAGGTGGTTGAGAAGAACCCGCACTGCTCGGTCTGCTCGACACCGGCCCATGATTGAGGAAGGAGGAGACGTGGAGCCCCGTGGGCCTCAGCCCGCCTCGAATGAAAAGAATTCCTATTCCCTCACGCATCTCAATTATCTTGAGGCTGAAAGTATTCATATCATTCGTGAGGTGGCGGCTGAGTTCGACAATCCGGTCATGCTGTACTCCATCGGTAAAGATTCGGCGGTCATGCTGCATCTGGCTCGGAAAGCGTTTGCGCCGGGGAAGCCCCCCTTCCCCCTGATGCATATCGATACGACCTGGAAATTCCGGGAGATGATCACCTTCCGCGATACCTACATCAGACACGAACTCGGCCTCGACCTCATCGTGTATATTAACCAGGACGGGGTCAAAGCAGGTATCGGCCCCATTACGCATGGGTCCAAAAAACACACCGACGTGATGAAGACGCAGGCCCTCAAACAGGCGCTCGATCACTACGGATTTGATGCGGCTTTTGGGGGCGCACGGCGAGATGAAGAAAAATCACGGGCCAAAGAGCGCGTGTATTCGTTCCGTGACCGTAACCACCGCTGGGACCCCAAGAACCAGCGTCCCGAGCTGTGGAGTCTGTATAATTCCACGCTTGATAAAGGCGAGAGTATCCGGGTCTTTCCCTTATCGAACTGGACCGAGTTGGATGTCTGGCAATATGTCTACCGTGAAAACATCCCGGTAGTTCCACTGTACTTTGCCAAGGAACGGCCGGTTGTCGAGCGTGACGGGGTGCTCATTATGGTTGACGACGACCGTCTGCCGCTCCATCCGGGCGAACGGCCGCAGTTGAGAAAAGTCCGCTTTCGTACCCTGGGCTGCTATCCGCTGACGGGAGCGATTGAATCCGAGGCGGACACCCTGCCGCTGATTATTCAGGAAATGCTGCTGGCGACACAGTCCGAACGACAAGGCCGCGTCATTGATTTTGACCAGTCCGGCTCTATGGAAGAGAAGAAAAAGGAAGGCTACTTCTAACTCTTAGTATGTCTCACCAATCCGACCTGATCGTGACCGATATCGAAGCCTATCTCGCCCAGCATGAGCGCAAGGACCTGCTGCGCTTTCTGACCTGCGGCAGCGTGGATGATGGCAAGAGCACCCTGATCGGTCGGCTCCTGTACGATGCCAAGATGATCTATGAGGATCAGCTTGAGACGATAAAAAAAGACTCGGTTCGGCATGGTACGACCGACACGGAATTTGATCCCGCTCTGCTGACCGACGGCCTCAAAGCCGAACGCGAACAGGGCATCACCATCGATGTCGCCTATCGCTATTTTTCGACCGCCAAACGCAAATTCATCATTGCCGACACCCCAGGCCATGAGCAGTACACCCGAAATATGGCGACCGGGGCGTCAACCTGTGACCTAGCCATTATCCTGATTGATGCCCGCCACGGTGTCCTGACCCAGACTCGGCGACACAGCTTTATCGCCTCTCTCTTGGGGATCAAGCACATCATTGTTGCCGTCAACAAGATGGACTTGGTGGACTACAGTCAGGAGGTGTTTGAGCGGATAGTCAAAGACTATACCGACTTTGCCGCCAGACTGGAGCTGAACGATGTGCGTTTCCTACCCATGGCAGCGCTGCGCGGCGATAACGTGGTGAACAAAAGCGCGCATATGCCATGGTATACGGGCAGCCCGCTGATGCACCTCTTGGAGGAGGTCTATATTGCCTCGGATGCCAATCTGATCGACTTTCGGTTTCCGGTCCAATACGTCAATCGGCCCAACCCGGACTTCCGCGGTTTTTGCGGAACGGTGGCCTCGGGCATCGTGCGGCCGGGCGATGAAATCATGGTGTTTCCGTCACGCAAAACGAGCCGGGTGAAAGCCATTCATACCTTTGAGGGGGAAGTAGAGCAGGCCATGCCGCCGCTGGCCGTGACCCTGACGCTTGAAGACGAGATTGATGTCAGTCGTGGAGATATGCTGGTTCACCCCAACAATGTCCCCCTCATCGCCACGCACTTTGAAGCCATGCTGGTGTGGATGGCTGAGGAGCCCCTGCAACCCGGTAAGCAGTATTTTCTTAAGCAGACCACCACCATGACGCCTGGGGTCATTACCGACGTGCGGTATCGCATAGACGTGAATACTCTCCACCGGGAAGATGCCACGCAACTGGCGCTCAATGAAATCGGCCGGTGCGCCTTTGCCCTCGAAAAGCCGATTGCCTGTGACCCGTACCGCAAGAACCGCACGTCCGGGGCGTTTGTCGTTATTGACCGCCTGACTAATAACACGGTCGGCGCCGGGATGATAATCGATCGAAAACCGGAACCTCTTTTTACCCCTCTCCCTCGCTCCGCTCGGTCGGTCCCTACAGAAAAGGGAGGGCAGCCTGCTCGGCCGGGCGTGTCTGTTCGGACCCACAGCCAAGCCAATATCCGGGCGGAAACCGGTCTGATTACCGTGACCGAGCGTGAGCAGGCCCTGCAACAGCACGCGCTCACGGTCTGGCTGACGGGTTTGTCCGGCTCTGGAAAATCGTCCATTGCGGAACGACTTGAGCGGCGCCTGCATACGGAAGGGTTCCACGCCTATCGGCTCGACGGCGACAATCTGCGCCTGGGGTTGAATCGGGACTTGGTATTTTCCAAAGCGGACCGTGCAGAAAATATTCGCCGCATTGCCGAGGTCGCGCGGCTCTTTAACCAGGCGGGGCTCATCGTCCTAGTTCCGGTCATTGCCCCCTTTCAGACAGACCGGCGACACGCGGCAGAGATCATCGGTGCAGACCGTTTTTTTGAGGTGTATGTGGATACCCCGCTTGAAGTATGCGAGGAGCGCGATGTGAAAGGGCTGTATCGAAAGGCGCGGGCCGGGGAGATTCCAGACTTTACCGGCATCTCCTCTCCCTACGAAACGCCGCCAACGCCAGCACTCCGGCTGACGACGGTTGATCACACAGTTGAGGAATCTGCCGACACTGTGTTTCGGGCGATCGCGGCTCGTATCAGGCTGTTGTAGACGGCGGCCTTTCATGTGCACCTTACAGACGCTTCCGGAGGAGAACCTGAGTGTTTGATCTCAAGCGTGTCATCACGACAGGGATTCTGATCCTGACGTGTACGCCACCCGCGGCGAGTCAGGATCAGGAAGAAGTCGATTTCCGGACACCAGCCCAAGCCGTGGAGGAGCAATTTCTCTTCCTGAGAAGGGGTATTCAGGCAGAATACTTTTCTCGTGAAGTCGGACAAGACTGGGATCAGATGGTGTTCTGGCCGCACGGTGCCACTCGCCCAACCCATCTGGTCGGCTGTATTGAAGAAGTCCTCGACTGTTTGAGCGGCACCTGTGGTGAGTCCTTTGTCGTTGGGGATAAACTGATACCGAGCGTCCAGGTCATTGACTTGCAGACCCGGGCGGTCACCACCCTGGTGCGCGGGATGACGATTTGCGATGGGATCCGGACCACACCGTGGGGTACGGTGATCGCAACGGAAGAGGACTTCGTCAGCGACACCGGGGCAGTGTACGAAATCCTGGACCCGTTGACGAATGACGAGTTTACCATTCTTGAGCGAGGCAGTGGCGGCGCGCCAGCCCGGATCGTAGATCAGACCGGCCGGGACGCCTCGGACCGTATTATCAAGCGCACGGCCTTTCCCGTGATCCGCTACGAAGGCTTCCTGGTGCACGAAACGGGCGTAGTGATTGCGGGCGATGAAGAGCGACCTGGTAGCTACGAGCCGGGCGATACCGACGGCGGCGCCGTATATAAATTCATCCCGACCACTCTATACGACCCCGCCACCGGGCAGATTGCTTCCCTCGATCAATCTCCCCTGATCGCAGGCACAACATACGTGCTGCAAGTGTCGTGTCGGGATGACCTCCAGCAGTTCGGCCAGGGCTGTGAAATTGGCAACGGCGCCTGGATTCCACTCACACCAACCGTCGCGTCCGAGGTCAGTATTGATGAGGGCGAAACCCGCATTGGCCGCGAGGCAGCCAATGCGGCCGGGGCGACAGCCTATTACCGCCCCGAAGACCTCCATCGTGACCCGATGTTCAGCGACCCCGACCAGCCTAGTGCCGTCCGCTTCTGTTTTGCCGTCACCGGGAACCATGCCGGCAGCAACTACGGCGAGGTACAATGCGCGATTGATCAGGATGTGACGGCGGCAACCGGAACAACGGGAGAGATCGTGATAAACCGCTTCATTGAGGGCAGCCCCGAATTCAGTCAGCCGGATAATCTTGCCTTTCAGCCGATAACGGGAGTGCTGTTTGTTGTCGAGGACAATGGGACGAGCCAGGGGAATAGCGATGTATGGGCCTGTCTACCGGATGGCGCGGACGATGATATCAAGTCTGACGGCTGTGTGCGATTGCTCAAAATTGCCGATGGTTCTGCCGAGTCAACCGGTTTTCTCTTCACGCCGGATGGAACCGAAGCGTATTTTGCGATCCAGCATAGTGCCGACGGCAATATGCCCTTGGTGGATGATTTTCGGACCGATGACCTCATCCGGCTGTCTGGGTTTCGGGTCAGACCCATAAAGTATGATTTTGGCGCACGGACGATGTACCGTCTCGAACGTCAGGCCTATCGATATTTCGGTTTTGGAACCGAAAACCAAATCGAGTAGCGCCGATGAGTCTTTGGGGTCAAGACTCGACCGAACGAACGAGCCCGAGCGATAAGCTATCCCGTCACTTCGGTCCAAAAGGTTGAGCTGCGTAGCTCGAACGGCGCTTACACTATGAAGGCTTTCACGTGTATCGTCTTGACGGAGACAAAATGCGCTTGGTCTCACCCGCGACCTCGCGTTTTCTGAAGATGAGCGGCGTGAGCATATTCGACGCATTGCCGAGGTCGCTCATCCGTTCAATCGGGCCGGTCTGATCATGCTTTTCCCATTCATCTCGCGGTTTCATCTGTCATATTCCTGTAAGAGAATCGCATCAGATTTGTCACTAAAACGCTGCACTCTTTTCATGCCAGTATAAAATTCCCGTAACACGACGAGCGTAAGGCTGCATTGTCTATAGACAACGATCCTCGAAGGAAAACCTGTTCGAAAGTTTTCCAGGCTCTACCGAGAGCGCAGGATTAGTTTTTTAACGTGCGATAGTAAGGAGGAGAGCGCTTCATGTCCGGTCTCAATCGCCTTCGCAGTCTGAGCACTGCTGGAGTTCTTGTATTGGTGTGTACGCTACAAGCGGAGAGTCAAGAAGACCCGGATTTCCGTACCCCGACCCAAACCGTAGAAGAACAGCTCACTTTTCTCAGTAACGGTATTCGGGCCGAATACTTTTCCCGTGAAGTTGGCCAAGACTGGGACCAGATGGCCTTCTGGCCGCATGGTTCCAACAATCCGACACACATGGTCGGCTGTATTGAAGAAGTCCTCGGCTGTCTGAGTGACCCTTGTGGCGAGCCGTTTGTACCAGGCGATAAACTGACCCCTGGCGTCCAAGTGATTAATCTGCAGACCCGGGAGGTCAGTACGATTGTGCGCGGGATGACCATTTGTGACGGGATTCGTACCACACCTTGGGGTACCGTGCTGGCTACAGAAGAAGATTTCGTGAGTGATACCGGATCAGTGTATGAAATCCTGAACCCCCTGACGCCAGACGAATACACAATCCTCGATCGGGGGAGTGGGGGAGCTCCCGCTCGGATCGTGGATCAAGACGGGAATGACGCTTCAGGTCATATTACCAAGCGTACGGCATTTCCAGTCATTCGCTACGAAGGTTTTCTCGTCCATGAAACCGGCGTCGTCATTGCTGGAGATGAAGAGCGGCCTGGAAGCTACGAGCCGGGGGACACCGATGGAGGAGCCATCTACAAATTTATCCCAGACTTGTTACGCACTCCCGGCTCGGACACCATCATAGCGCTGGACCAATCCCCACTCGTCTCGGGGGTAACGTATGCGCTTCAAGCGTCCTGTCGGGATAATAGGCAACAGTTCGGACAGGGATGTGAGATCGGCGCAGGCGCCTGGGTAGAGCTCTCACCGACTACAGCTTCGGAAGATAGTGCTGATGAGGGGATGCCCCGTATAGGGCGTGAGGCGGCGTATAGTGCTGGTGCATCGGCGTACTACCGTCCCGAGGACCTGCATCGCGATCCTATGTATAATGATACGGACAATCCCAATGCCGTACGCTTTTGCTTTGCTGCAACTGGCAATAAGGCGGCCAGCAATTATGGAGAGGTGCAATGCGCCATTGACCGAGATATCACTGCAGCGAGTGGGGAGACGGGCGAGGTCGTGATCAATCGCTTTATTGAGGGAGACCCTGAGTTAAACCAGCCGGACAACCTCGCGTTTCAGCCTGTCACGGGTGTTCTGTACGTGATTGAGGATAACCCAAATGGTGACATTTGGGCATGTTTACCCGATGGAACAGACCGAGACGTGAAGTCTGACGGGTGTGTACGTCTCTTGCAACTGGCAGACGAGTCTGCGGAACCGACTGGTCTCATCTTTACTCCTGATGGTACTGAGGCATACTTCAATATCCAACATAGCGCCGATGGGAACATGCCCTTGGTAGATGATTTTCGCACCGATGATCTTATCCGTCTGACCGGCTTCAGGGTGAGACCACTCAAATATGATTTTGGCGCACGGACCGAGAGATCGCTGCAGCTCCAAACGTACCGGTATTTTGGTTTTGGAACCAAAAACCAAATCGAGTAGCCCTGAACGCGATGAAGCGTCTCCTGGTCAGTCTTTTGAGTCTTTGGGGTCCTTTGGGTCTCTTGGGTCTTTGGGGTCTGGACTCAACCGACTCAATGGCACAACCGACTCAACTCGCCCAACCGACCCGAGCGGTCAGCTATCCCCTCACCTCGGTCCAAAAGGTTGAGCTGCTGAAAGGATGGACGGCGGTGTTGCCGCCCCGCTCCCCCGGACCGGGACTGGTCGGCGTCTATAACCCCGAAGCGGTGATTCCTCCGCAATGCTATACCCGGACCGAGGGCCGCTTTAATCCGTGTTACGTCTGTCATCAAGATCATATCCCGGGCCGTGAAAATCGGATGAACGATGCCCATTTGCAACGCGCGTATAGCTTTAGTGACCAAGGACAAACCAATCGCTGGCGGAATCTGTTTGAGGACCGTAGTGAGCGGGTTGCTGCGATCAGCGATGAGGACATACAGGCGTGGATTAACGAAGATAATTTTTCCGAACTGGCCGGCCGATTGGAGGCGGTTCACTTTCGGGGCTATATTCCCCGACTTCAAGACCTGTCTGATGGGGTAGCCGCCTTTGATGAAGAGGGCTTTGCTAAGGATGGCAGCCATTGGGTGGCTTTTAGCTATAAGCCCTTTCCGAGTACGTTTTGGCCGACCAATGGGTCTACCGATGATGTCATGATCCGCTTGCCGGCCAAGTTTCGGCATACCCAAGACGGGGTCTATTCGCGCGAAGTGTATAAGGCCAATCTGGCGATTCTCGAAGCTGCGATTAAGGGCTTTGATAGCATTGGCAGTCTGCCCATTGATGAGACTCAACTCGGCCAGGACCTGGATGGCGACGGCGCGCTCGGCCGCATTCACGCCCTCACCCGCTCGGCAACCTATGTGGGAGCGGCGAGTGATACACGGGTTGAACCCTATGTCTATCCCCACCGGACGGAATTTCTGCATACCGTGCGCTATGTCGGCGTCGGCGCGGACGGGAGCATCACGAATGCGCGGCGGATGAAAGAAGTGCGGTATATGCGGAAGCGAGACTTCCTGTCTAAAACGATCCTCGCTCATTATTATGACGAAGAGTATCAGGAAAAGCTGGAAGGCACGCTACCCCACTATCCAGACCGCGGCCATGCGGGTCTGTACAATAAAATGGGCTGGCTGCTCCAAGGATTTATCGAAGACAAGGACGGACGGCTGCGCTTCAATACCTACGAAGAAACCATGTTCTGCATGGGCTGCCATAACACGGTTGGCTCTTCGATTGATAAGACGTATAGCTTCCCGCGCAAAATCGACGGAGCTGCTGGCTGGGGCTATATCAATCTGCGTGGCATGCCGGACGCGCCCACTATGAACGAGCAGCAAGGGGAAATCTTAACCTATCTCGAACGTGTGGGTGGCGGCACCGAGTTTCGCAGCAATCCGGAAATGGCGGCGCGTTGGTACCATACGGACGGATCAGTCAATTATGCAGCCGTTGCCGCGGCCCGGGATGTCTATGAGCTGATTACCCCATCCCCTGCTCGGGCCTTATTGCTCAACAAAGCCTATAAGCTCATTGTCGAAGAGCAGGACTTTATCTACGGCCGTGACGCAACAGTGAGCCCGCTGGCAAACGTGTACGAATACGTTGATAACACCACCGCCCCGACGCTTCCGCTAGACAAAATCTATGCCTGGGATATTCGCCTCAATTGGGCGGCGGGAAGCGCGGAAACAACAGAGTAGCGTTGACGCGCTGTTGCCTCCTTGATAGGCCCGCTACGGGGTACAAAGAGTAAACGTATCCGACTTTTTGTCTTTGAAGGACACGTTTATTCTTCACACAAGGAGGACCTGTTTTATGCAAGGCTTGGAAGGCGTTCGCGTATTGGAACTCGGCAATATGGTGTCTGCGGCGTATGCCACAAAGCTGCTGGCAGACCTTGGTGCCGACGTGATCAAGGTCGAAGAACCAGACGGTGACTTAGCGCGAACCCGAGGTCCTTTTCCTCAGGGGAAGCCCGACCCGGAGCAGAGTGGCCTCTTTTTGTACTTGAATACCAATAAGCGCGGTGTGACTCTCGATATCCGCCAGGATGCTGAACGTCTGAAGTCTCTCATTGCGCAGACCGATGTACTCATTCACAATTATGCCCCGCCGACTATGGCTGAACTCGACATCTCCTACGCAGCGTTTCAGCAGGTGAATCCCAGCCTAGTGATGTGCTCGATCACCCCGTTTGGACTGACTGGCCCGTATAAAGACTATAGAGCCTATGAGCTGAACCTGGCCCATGGGGGCGGCTGGGCCTGGCTGAGCCCCGGAGCCTCAGATTGGCCGGATCTGCCTCCGCTCAAGGCTGCCGGCCACCAAGCTGACTTTCAGGGCGGACTGGCCGCCGCCATGACCAGCCTGGCTGCCTATGGTAAGGCCTACGAAACCGGCCAGGGTGAGCATATCGATCTTTCGATTCAGGAGTTTGTTGCTTCTTTCCTGGAACAGAACTTTGTCTACTACTCCTATATGGGTCAGGTGGCGTCTCGGCTGGGCCGCCGCCTGATCTATCCCTGGGGCATGTATCAGTGTCAGGACGGCCTGATCTTTGTGGTGACGGTTGAGCAGGACCAGTGGGAGCGTCTAGTCGACCTCATGGGGAATCCCGAGTGGGCGAGCTGGGAGATATTCAAAGACCCCTTTGTCCGCGCCGAGAACTGGGATGTGCTCAAGACCTATCTCGACGAGTGGATGCAGGGCTGGAAAGTCCAAGATCTCTTCGCGGCCGGCCAGGAGCGCCGGATTTGTTTTGCCCCCGTGTTGTCCATGGAAACCATGGCCCAGCAGGAGCAGCTCAAAGCCCGTAATTTTTTTGTTGACGTAACCCACCCCAAGGCCGGGACCTTGACCCATCTGGGCCCGCCTTATCAGCTTAAAGAACCGTGGTGGGACATTCGCCGTCCGGCTCCCCTGCTGGGTGAGCATAATGACGAGGCGCTGCGCGAATCAGCCCCCCCGACTCCGTCTCCCCAATCCCCAACCCCCGACACCCGCCTCCCCCTTGAGGGTCTGCGCGTCATCGATTTTAGTTGGGCCTGGGCCGGGCCCTATTGCGCCTTACAACTGGCCCATCTAGGGGCCGAGGTCATTCGGGTTGAATCGCATGTGCGTCCCGACCTCGGACGACGCGTGCCCATTTATCCAGCCGGCATGGAGCCGAGTCTCAATCGCTCGGGCTATTTCAACCAGTGGCACCAGGGCAAAAAAAGTACCCTGCTCAACCTGAGCAAGCCGGAAGCCATTCCTATCGTCACCGCCCTCATTGAGCAGTCGGACATTGTGGTGGAAAACTTTGCCACGGGTGTGATGGAGCGCTTGGGTCTCGGCTATGAGGAGCTGGCAAAGCGGAATCCGGCGCTGATCATGGCCTCCATCTCCGGCTATGGACATACCGGTCCGCAGAAAAACTATATGGGCTATGGGCCGGCCATCGTGCCGCTGACCGGACTGTCTTCGCTGACCGGCTACCCTGGGCACGGTCCCCAGGAAGTCGGGATTTCGTATGGCGACCCGAACGGTGGGCTGAACGCCGCGGTGGCCATTACCGCGGCCGTGGCCGTGCGAAAACGGACGGGTAAAGGGCAGCATATTGATGCCTCATTATGGGAAACCATGGTGGCGTTACTGGCGGAAGGCTGGATGGACTATGCCATGAATACCACCCAACCGCCGCGTATCGGCAATCGGGACCCGTGGATGGCTCCGCACAACTGCTTCCGCTGTGCCGGACAGGAGGATGGCCAGGATGAATGGGTCACTATCGTCTGTGGGACGGATGACGAGTGGCAGGCATTATGTCAGGCCATCGGGCAGGCCCATCTCGGTCAGGACGCACGCTTTCGCACCGCGGCGGACCGCAAGGCCAACGAAGAGGAACTCGAACGCGTCCTGACGGAGTGGACCAAAGAGCGAACGAAATGGGAGGTGACCACCACACTCCAGGCCGTGGGAGTGGCCGCCTTTCCGTCCATGAACAGCAAAGACTTGAGCGAGGACCCGCATTTGAACGCGCGTGGCTTTTTTGCCCGTTTGCCGCATACCGAGGTGGAGGTGCAAACCCATATCGGCATTCCGTGGCAGCTCACCGCCGCGCCAAACGGCGTCCGCTCCCCCGCACCTCTCATGGGCCAGGACACTGAGTATGTGATGAAGGACCTGCTGGGGCATACCGACGAAGAGATCGCCCAACTTAGAGATACGGAAGTGTTGTATTAGGCAGGGATTCGGGAAAAAGAGAACCTAGCGATGCAATATCGTACTCTGGGTCGGATCGGCCTGCGCGTCAGCGCCGTGAGTATGGGCACGTGGAAGGCGTTCGATGTGCGGGGCGAGCAGGCGATCGAGCATGTCGGACGGTTGGTGACCGAAGCTCTGGCCTGCGGGGTGAATCTCTTTGACACCGCGCCCATGTATGGCGAGGCGGAAAGTGTGCTGGGTCGGGTGCTGCAAGGCCGACGCGATGGCGTGGTGATCGCAACCAAGGTCCTGGCCTCGGATCGCGCCTCCGCTCAACGCCTCATCGAAGCGTCATTCCAGAAACTTCAGGTTGAGGTCATCGACCTCATGCAGATTCATAATATGGCGGCTTGGCGCACGGTTGCTCCCCTCCTTGAAGAATACAAGGCCGCGGGTCGCATTCGGTTTCTGGGTATGACCGATTATCGAACCAGCATGTTCCCGGAAATGATGACGGCCATGCAGACCGGCATCTTTGATACGATCCAGATTCCGTACAATATCGGGGACAGGGAAGCCGAACATGCCATCCTCCCCTTGGCTCAGCAGTGTAATATGGGTGTCTTAATCATGACGCCGCTGTGTCCGATCTTTCATCGATCTCAACTGCTTCAGGTCTTGCAACGGCGCGACCTCTCGTTTCTGGAGCCCTATGGGGTGACAACTCCGGGTCAGGCGTTGCTCGCCTATCTGCTCGCACAATCCGAAGACGCAGTTCTGCTGCCCGCCACCTCGCGCCTCGAACGGGTCCAAGAAAATACGACAGCCGGAGAGATCGCGGCATTGCCGCAGCAGGCAATTGCGCAACTTGAAGCCTTCTTTTGACGGAGAAAGAGCACGGACCAAGGGCAAATCGGAGTGCGATCCAGCGAGTTCGACGGAGGGTTCATCCACGCCCCTCAATTGATCGATCAGGCGCCCTCTGGCATACTACCGCTCCTCATAAGAATGAATAACCCGAGCCGGAAGAGTCCCGGCAGGTAACAACAAGGGAGTGAGTGTGGAGTCTTTAGGTGATTGGCAGCGGAGCTGCTACTGCGGGGAGCCCCGCGTGACCCAAGTCGGGCAACCGATGACCGTGATGGGCTGGGTACATTCCCGGCGCGATCATGGTGGTGTGACCTTTGTCGACATCCGCGACCGGTCCGGTTTGGTCCAAATTGTCTGTAACCCGCAAGTCAGCCCCACCGCCCACACGCAGGCAAAAGAGCTACGCCTGGAATATGTAGTGGCCGCCCAGGGCCGACTAGAACGCCGCTCGCCAGAGACCATTAATCCGAATATTCCAACTGGCGAAGTCGAGCTCGTCGTGGAAGAGTTACGGGTGCTCAACGCCTCGCGGACGCCACCGTTTCCGATTGATGCCGAGACCGATCTGGCGGAGAACACCCGGCTGCGGTATCGCTACCTGGATTTACGTCGGCCAAAGATGTTCGAGAACTTACGCCTACGGCATCGACTGGCCAAAGTCGTCCGCGATTATCTTGACGGCGAGGGGTTTCTTGAGGTGGAAACCCCGATCCTGACCCGGAGTACCCCGGAAGGCGCGCGTGACTATCTCGTTCCGAGCCGGGTCATTCCAGGCGGATTTTATGCCCTGCCACAGTCGCCACAGTTGTTTAAGCAGTTGCTGATGGTGAGCGGGATGGAAAAATACTTTCAGATCGTACGCTGCTTTCGGGATGAAGACTTACGGGCCGACCGCCAGCCTGAGTTCACCCAGATTGATATTGAGATGTCATTTGTCCGACCGGACGACGTGTTCCAGCTTATTGAAGGTATGATGGTCCGGTTGTGTAAGGAAGTAAAAGGCATCGACGTCCCCACCCCGTTTCCCCGGATGCCATACAGCCAGGCCATGGCCCGCTTTGGGAATGATAAGCCGGATATTCGGTTTGGTCTGGAAATCCAGGAGCTGTCCGCGTTGTTCAGTCAGACCGACATCAAGGTCTTTCGGCAGATCGTTGCCGACGGGGGCGTGGTGCGCGGACTGATCGTGTCGGACGATCCATTCTCACGCAAAGAACTCGATGATCTGATTCCGCTGGCCCAGGATTTTGGGGCAAAGGGCCTGGCCTGGATTCGTTTGACCGAGGATGGATGGCAGTCGCCCTTGGCGAAATTCGTGAGTGACGACCGGAAACAGGAAATTGAAGCGGCCCTCGGGCTCAAACCAAAGGACTTGTTGCTGATGATTGCCGATCAGGAACAGGTGGCGTGCGAGGTGCTGTCACGCTTGCGTCTCTATCTGGGCGACAAACTCGGGCTGATTCCCAAAGACGATATGCGTTTCCTGTGGGTGACGGACTTCCCGCTGGTCGAATACGACGCGGACGAGGATCGTTATGTAGCTAAACATCACCCGTTTACCTCGCCCAACGACCAGGATTTGTCCCTGCTTGAGACCAACCCAGGAAAGGTACGGGCGTTTGCCTACGATGTTGTGCTGAACGGCGTTGAATTGGGCGGGGGCAGTATCCGAATTCATCGCCAGGACGTACAGCAAAAGATTTTTACCTTGCTGGGCATCGGTGAGGCTGAGGCTCAGGAGAAGTTCGGGTTTCTGCTGGAAGCCCTGTCGTATGGCGCTCCTCCCCACGGTGGAATTGCCTTGGGATTTGACCGTCTGGCCATGTTGTTTGCCGGGATGGATTCGCTGCGCGAAGTCATTGCCTTTCCCAAAACGGCCCGCGCCCAGTGCCTGATGACGCAAGCGCCAGGTGGGGTCGATAGCAAACAGTTGCGAGAGTTGAACATTAAAGTCGATTTATAATTGGGGGTTCGGTTTTAGGGATTGGGTGTTGGCCTTGCTCGTCTCTAATCCCCAATCCCTCCTTAACCATGCTGAGAACATATAGTCGGCGGCTAGCCGTGCTTGTATTGCTCTGGCACTGCTCTACTCCGTCTTTGTCACCGGCTGCGGAGACCTGTAGCACTATCCGCACGAGCTATAATCCGACGGCAGCCCTTCGGTCTGATGCCTTTACCTTAACACCCGGCGATCCGCGCTGGTCCGCGTTTCTTGTATGGGCGAAGGCGAAAAAGCTCTATACCTTCCAGATCATCGGGCTGAGCCAAAAAAAAGGCGACTCACCCGGTGTCATCTTCCGCTGGGCCACAGACACGGTCTGGCAAAAGGATGTCATCCTCCCTTTTGGGCAGGCCCTGGGACATATGGTTGCCGAACGCCGCTGGCGAGACGCTGACTTTCCAGAGTTTTTTTCCTCTCGCGGCGGCATATTCGACGTTGATCTGGCCGAAAGATTGGCCACTATGGATGCACAGACGCTGCGCCCTTGGCAAGAGTTCTTCCACAGCGTTACCGCCCCTAAAAGCCCCGCGCGCCCCCGACTCAATGCCCGGCTGCTCAGTGTTGCCCCAGACAGGCAGTCAGCTTCGATTGCCTTTGGGCAGAATCGGATAGCGCTCTATCTGGCAGACCGCCTGCGGAGCGACTTGTCCTTGTTTTTGACGGATTGCGCCGTTGCTGAATTTTTTGAGGAGTACGACAAATCGAAGCAATCAACCTCAGGTGAACGAACTGAGATGACCGCTGAGGCGTCAGCCGCGGAACACAGAGGAAACGTGTCCTCCAGTCAGACAAAGATACTGGGCACATTTCCTCTTCGGGGCAAAGCCATATACGCCAGCCAGTGCAGCGGCTGTCACGGCGAGGCTGGTGACGGACGGGGCATGCTGACACTGAGCTGGCTGCCGCGACCGCGAAACTTCGTGCGCGGCTCATTCCGGTATCGTTCAACACCCAGTGGCAGTCCACCCACCGACGCGGACCTGTTCCGCACCGTGTCCAAAGGGCTGGCCGGAAGTGGGATGCCGGCGTTTGAGGCTATTCTCAGCGAGCAGGAGCGGTGGGACGTAGTCGCTTATATCAAGCAATTCTCACCGCGTTTTGCTTCTGGATCAGAGCCCTCACCAACTCCGGTTTCGGCGACACCCCAGGTGACGGAGCAACGCATCGCCCGAGGCGCGTCGATCTACGTGGATTCTGGCTGTCCGAGCTGTCATGGGGCAGAAGGCAGGGGGAACGGACGCTCGGGTCAGGACTTGAAAACCGCGGAGGGCGATCCCATCATCCCCCGCGATCTCACCCATAAATGGAGTTTCCGCGGCGGCCATACGCCGAGCGCTATCTATCGACGCATCGCCAATGGCATGGACGGCTCCTCCATGGCGGCATACGAGGAGGTATTGGAGCCAAACGATCTATGGGACCTGGTCTTTTACGTGCTCTCGCTCTCTCCGGAGCAACGGCCGCGAGAAAAGTCGGTCATGCAGTAGAAAACAAGGAATAGGGAGGAAAACATGGGCAAACTGGATGGGCAAGTCGCCGTGATTACGGGCGGGGCCAGCGGTATTGGAGCCGCAACCGTTCGCCTGTTCGCCGCAGAGGGGGCACGGGTTGTGGTGGCTGATATGCAGGAGGACAAGGGCCAGGAGATGGCGCAGGAGCTAGGAGACCAGGGCACATTTGTCCAGGTAAACGTGACCCAGGAGGCCGAGGTCAAAGCGGCCATTGATACCACGGTCGAACGCTGGGGCCGGTTAGACTGTATTTACAATAACGCCGGATTTGGCGGGGCGCTGGGGCCGATCGAGAGCATCAGTGTGGAAGACTACGATATGACCTTTGATGTGCTGCTCAAAGGCGTGTTTCTCGGTATCAAGCATGCCACGCCCATTATGAAGAAACAGCAGTCCGGCAGTATTATCAGCACCTCTAGCGCGGCCGGCGTGGAAGCTGGCATGGCGACCCACCTCTACAGTGTGGCCAAGGCAGGGGTGATTCATCTGACCAAGTCGGTCGCCCTGGAACTGGGGGAGTTCAATATTCGCGCGAACTGCATCTGCCCGGGCGCGATTGTGACGCCCCTGGCCGTTGGCCGGCCGTCGCCAACGGACAAACAGGTGGCCGGTTTACGCAAAGGCGCGGCCCACCTGCATCCTCTCGGTCGGGTCGGCGAGCCTGAAGAGATTGCCAAAGCCGCCTTATGGCTGGCCAGTGATGATTCGAGTTTTGTGACCGGTCAGGCCCTGGCGGTAGACGGCGGTATCACCGCCGGCCGGCCCTGGCGCGACCTGCCCGAATTCCACCGCACATCCCATCCGATCCGGATGTACCGCGTACCGGGAAAGTAGCAAATCTCTGAGGGTTGGGGATTAGGAGTTCGGGGTTGGAGAGGAAGACAGTGTCGGGGTAACTCTCCGTGGTTGCCCCTCATCCCCTCTTGGGAGGGAATTATATAACTATTTACCCACAGGTCACACGACAATAAGCGTGTTTCTCATAATCCCTATATCACTATATAGAAAGACCATAAGGAACCTCACCCTATGATTATATCTGATAGCCCTTCTTTTTCGGCTTTTCCTCATCCTTATCCAGAAACACCGCATAGGCAATAAACCGGCTCCGTCGCTTGCGCTCTATCTCCTGTTGCAAATCATAATCAAACAAGACTTCCTCTTTCGTATCCTTTGGCTTTCTCGGGGGACGATCCTTCATGCTGATTTCCTCCCTGCTCACTAATGAATGTTTCGGGATACCAACACAGACACCTTATTCGCGCACTCTCGCATCACTTCCCCCAACAGCGCCCCACTACTTGCCCCTTGACCTGTCGCAAATCCCCTTGCAACCATACTCGACCCGCCTTCTTTCGTGGCCCTTACGGACTCCGCAATAATAATTTCCCCATCCTCCACCTTTAAGAGCCGAATATCGACCGCCATAGACGCTATGGTCTTTGACATCGCAAAAGTGCCAAATCCCATCCTCTCCACATTTTCTCCGTATTCCGTAATTGCTCCCGTAATAATGTAGTCCACTCCTCTGATATTTAATCCTCCTCCACTGTAGCCTCCACTCGCCACCCCAAACATACTCATGCCCTGTTCCTTCATAATCTCTTCCATACGCGCCCGCTCAATAATCTTGAACTTTCGTGTTCGTACCAACGCCGTCAGCAACATGTCGCCAAATGCGTCACTTTGAGACCGTCCCGACGCTTTATACTGAATATCCCCAATTCCGACCACCATTTTCTGCCGGTCTTCTTGCGCCCACACCTGAGAAGATACCGCTAACAGGACTCCCACCATAAACAAACATGCAGCCTTCATTATTATTCCTCCTTCTGACAATAAAGTCCCGGCAACGGTATGCCGGGCCGTTGTACAGACCACAACGCAGATGGAGTGATAGTCCTGCCTATTCACCACCACGCGGGTAGCTACTCCCGCGTGTATATGTGGTTGTTGTATTCCGCAGGCGACCCGACTTAACGGGTGTCTGCGTTCGGTCTGTACAAGTCCGCATCTTGGCGGAAAGGAAAGTCAGAGTCAAGCAATTACACGGCAATCAGGTCTGCATAGGAGAGCCGCTTCCCTGCTAAGCGCCGTGCCACTCTCGCCATTTGCGTCATAGTGTCCAAGGGCCGGATATTGTGACGCCCGGAAAACTCGTTCACATAACGGCTCAGGTGCTTGATACTCATTTTGTGGTACGTGCCGTAGTAGCCACGTTTCAACATCGCCCAAAAGCTCTCAATACCGTTCGTATGCGCCATATTCTCTACATACTGCCCGACACTATGCTTAACGCTTTCATGGTTGCTGAGGCCGATATAGCCGCCATGTTCGTCAGTGTAGACTTTCGCTCCTGGTACTCTTCGGCTGTTCACAAATCCCTGTAAGGTTTCCTGGTTGGTGCGCTCAACAACAGTGGCTTGTACTTGGTTCGTTTTCCTGTCCTTCATGCCTACGACTGCCGTTTTGCCTACGGTTCCGTTCGCATTCTGAATCTTTTTGCTGGCGTGTTTGTTGGCGTTCTTGCCGCCCATATAGGTTTCGTCTACTTCGACCGGACCAGAAAACATCTGCTCACCAGTTGCCCACGCTTCCCGGATTCGATGGGCTAAGTACCAAGCGGTCTTTTGTGTGATGCCTAAATCCCTGTGGAGCTTCATACTGCTGACACCCTTAATGCCGGTGTTCATCAGGTACAAAGCCAGCGCCCATATCCTGAATCCGAGCTTGCTGTCGTGCATCAGGGTTCCGGTTTTGACGGAGAAGTCCTTGCGGCACTCCCGGCAACGGTAGGGCTGGGGTTTGCGCGTGGGGCGCTCTTGGATGTTGTCGGAATCACAGAAGGGACAGTGGACGCCTTGCGGCCAACGCTGCTTGACAAACCACGCTTCTGCTGTGGCATCGTCCGGGAAAATTCTGATGAGTTGAAGGAGAGAAATACCTTTGCGGTGTGATTTACCAGGTGCTTTGTTCCCCATATCAATATATTCAAATCGACATGGGGAGAAATTTAGTTAATTAGCTGATTTTATTGGGAATTTTTGGCTATTTTGTTGACAGAAGAGAAAAGGGAAATATCGCCAATTTTGCCGAACTGCGGCTATTGTATTGCATGAGTAACCCGACCAGGGTTCTCCGCAACGTGTTCACTGCTATAGTAGAATAGTGAGTGAGGATGCCAAATGGGAGGTTGATTATGGTATTAAAAAAGCTGACGGTAATCCCATCTACCTTGTATCTCATTAGTTATGATCTGAGAGCACCAGGGCGAAATTACGACGACCTGACTCCATTCCTTCGTAACGAACTCGAAGCAACCAAAGTACTCAAATCTGTGTGGATAGTACGAAGCAACTCTTCATCAGAATCACTCAAGGGGAGTATTAGAAGATTCATCGACGGAAATGACGGACTCCTTGTTATGCCCCTTGAGAACTCCAGACTTGTTCATGCCGCCTACCAAAACCTCGAAACGGACCTCGAACTTCTCTGACGCCTTGGCAAGCGGTACAAGGGTTTTTAATCTTGTACACTCAGCAAGAAAAATTCTCTCCTCATCTGATTCTGGATCAATATGAACTCCAGCTTGCCACCAATATATACTCATTACTATTCTTCTTTATAATTTTGTTTTATTCCTGCGGGTAATCAGGTATATAATTCCCTCTTGGGAGGGGTGGCCGAAGGCCGGGGTGGGTTCTGTTCTATGACAACGCCTCAATCACCTCGACAGGCGCCTGTACCAGTTCGATCAACACGCCCTCGCCACACAGCGGGAACTCCGCATTGCCCTTGGGGTGGATGAAACACACATCATAGCCGGCCGCGCCCTTGCGTATGCCACCCGGCGTAAATCGTACGCCTTGCGCCGTCAGCCATTTTTCGGCGGCGTGCAGGTCGTCGATCCACAGACCGATGTGGTTTAGCGGCGGGTCCTGGACCTTGGGTCGTTTCTCCGGGTCGATAGGCTGCATTAAATCCACTTCCAGCTTGAGGGGTCCCGAGCCAATCACCGCAATGTCCTCATCCACATTCTCGTTCTCACTGCGATAGTTGCCGCTCAGGCTTAGCCCCAGGGTATCGACCCAGAACTTCCGCAGTGGATTCTTATCCAGCCCGCCCACCGCGATTTGTTGAATCCCCAGCACTCTAAACGGTCGCTCGCTCATTATTTGCTTCCCTCGCATGCCAGCACTATGGGGAGTTGTATCGGTTCCGGGAGGGAGGGACAATTGGGGAGGAGATTCAGTCTATCCATGGGAGGATATGGAGGTCTCGCCATGCTGACACGAAGACGCTTTCTGACTGTGGCGACCCAGGCAGGTGCCGGGCTGGTGATAGCCCCGACCACATTCGCTCAGAAACTAGCTGATGATGATCCCGTGCTGGTCAACGATATCCACTCGCAACTGAATCCCACCTATGTGCGCGAGATCGTCAGGCCGGACGGCCTGGCGGACCTCCAGGCTGCCGTGCAGCGGGGCGTTCAGACGGACAGGACTATCAGTATCGCGGGTGGGAGGCATGCCATGGGGGGCCAACAGTTCGGGGCTGATACCCTGCTGCTCGACACCCGCTCAATGAATCGGGTTCTCACCTTCGACGGCGTACGTGGATTGGTCGAGGTCGAGGCGGGCATACAATGGCCCGAACTGATTGACCATTTGATCAAAATACAGGCAGGAGAGGTACAGCAGTGGGGAATCATCCAGAAGCAGACCGGGGCGGACCGACTCTGTCTAGGCGGCGCGCTGGGCGCTAACGTTCACGGTCGCGGCCTGACGTTCAAACCGATTATCAACGATGTTGAGTCCTTCCGGCTCGTGGATGCGAATGGAGAGGTACAAGTGTGCAGCCGCTCTGAAAACAGTGAGCTGTTCGCGCTTGCGATAGGGGGGTATGGACTCTTTGGCGCGATCGCAAGTGTCACCCTGCGTTTGATGCCTCGCCGAAAGCTTCGACGGGTGGTCGAGATCATTGACATAGACAAACTCCTCCCAGCCTTTGAGCAACGTATCGCAGATGGACATCTCTACGGCGATTGTCAGTTCTCCATTGACCCGGAATCCGACGAGTTTTTGAAGAAAGGCGTATTTTCTTGCTATCAACCGGTTGAGATGTCCACCCCGATTACTTCCGAGCAGAAGCGCTTAGAGCCGGACAACTGGCGCGAACTCAATTTTCTGGCACATACGGACCCGAGCCGGGCCTTTGACATGTATTCATCGTACTATCTTTCTACCAGTGGTCAGCTCTATTGGTCCGACACCCATCAGCTCAGCACCTATCTTGACGACTACCACAGGGCGGTTGACCGACGGACCGGTGCGCACTGGCCGGGGACTGAGATGATCACCGAGGTGTATGTTCCCCGGCCAGCGCTAGCCACCTTCCTCGGCACCCTTGCTTCGGACTTTCGCCGTGACAAGGCCAGGGTCATCTATGGCACAATCCGTCTCATTGAAAAGGACGAGGAGGCTTTCCTCCCCTGGGCGAAGGAGTCCTACGCCTGTATCGTGATGAACCTGCATGTGCCCCACAGTCCTCAAGGGATAGTGAAAGCAACGAATGACTTTCGTCGGATCATTGAGAGGGCCGTTGAACAGGGAGGGAGTTACTTCCTGACCTACCACCGTTGGGCCACGCGCAGGCAACTCGATGCCTGCTACCCGCAGTTTACAGCGTTTCTGAAACTCAAGCGTCAGTACGACCCGAATGAAGTCTTTCAGAGCGACTGGTATCGCCATTATCGGCGCATGTTTGCCTATGTGGCATCTGGCGTTCCTCCACTCACATCCACTTAAAAATTCGGGCAGCCTTGAGCGTATCCGCGTACTCTTCGATCTTGGCGATTTTGCCGTCGCGACACTGATACACCCAGCAGTATTCGTTATCGTACTGCTCGCCGTCCTTGGACTTGGCAGAGATGGCGTGCTGGACTACTGCGGTGTCGCCATCGGCCAGGATACGGTGGATGGTCAGGCGGAAGGTCTTCATATCGAACAGTTTTTTCGGGGTGTCGCCACCCAGTTCGGCGGCCACCGCCTCCGGACCCTCAATGACCCCAATCGGCGCGCTCTGGGGCGGGTACCAGACAATGTCCTCGGTAAACAGCGACGCCAGCTTTTTCCGGTCTCCGGTCGGCAGGGTTTCGTAATAGGTTTTGACTAAGGCCCGGGTTTCTTCTGTTTGCATGCGTTCGTCCTCCTTAGGATGAGTGTATATGCCGCCGCCAACTTGTTTTCGCTGTCATGGTCGGCTACCGTCCGAAACATTCTTCCGTACGTGTCGGATTTTTGATCCGCTCTCGACATTGAATAGGCGGAGACCATAATATAGGCGCAACCGTATGGCGCAATACGTAGGCATTTTAACCAGTGGTGGAGACTGTCCCGGCCTCAACGCGGCAATTCGTGCGGTCGGTAAGGCCTGCCTGGAAGCCTATGATATCCGGATTATCGGCTTTCAAAACGGTTTTCGTGGATTGGTACAGAATCAAACCCTGGAATTAGACAGAAAAGCACTCTCGGGCATTCTAACCGACGGCGGCACCATTCTCGGCACCAGTCGGGATAAGCCGCACCGGATGTCCATTGGGGGCAGAATCCATGACATGACGGATGCCATCGTTGATACCTATCGGCGGCATCATCTAGATGCGCTGGTCTGTCTGGGTGGGGGCGGCACCCAGAAAAACGCCCTCCGGCTCAAAAAAGCCGGGCTGAATATCATTACTCTGCCCAAAACGATTGACAACGATATCGCCAAGACCGATGTCACGTTCGGCTTTAATACTGCGGTAGGCATCGCGACCGAAGCCGTAGACCGGCTACACTCGACCGCGACCAGCCACGACCGGATTATCGTGGTCGAAGTCATGGGCCACAGAGCCGGCTGGTTGGCCCTTCAAGCCGGGACGGCTGGCGGGGCAGATGTCATTCTTATCCCGGAAATTCCCTATGACCTTGAGCGGGTTGCTCAGACTATCCGGGAACGTACCAGACAGGGGAAGCACTTCAGCATTGTCGTGGTCGCGGAAGGCGCGCTGTCCCTCAGTGACGCCGAAAAAGTCGAGGAGCTTGTGCGCCAAAAAAGGGAGGCCAAAGACAGAGAAGAAAAGGAAAAAGTCTCGGCCAAACTGGAAAAATTCCACAAGGAACATGTCGGCCATACGATTCACCTCACCCAGGAGTTGGAGCGCCTGACGGGCCAGGAATCGCGCCTGACCATTCTTGGTCATCTGCAACGCGGGGGGACGCCCTCGGCCACGGACCGTGTCCTTGCCACCTGGCTGGGCACGCGCTGCGCCCAGTTGCTGCGCGAAGGGCGCGACGGCTTTATGCTGGCCGTGCAGGACCAGGAGCTCCGGCCCATACCTTTGGAAGAGGTCGCGGGGAAAAAGAAACTGGTCTCCCCGGACCATCCCCTCGTTGAGGCGGCTCGTCTGGTCGGGACCAGTTTTGGCGACTAACTATCCACAACAGAGGGAGACACTATGAAAACGGAAGAGGTCCTTTCTTATAGTCCAAAGATCCTCACCCAAGAACAGCGCGAGTTTTATTTTGATCAGGGGTATCTGCTGCTGGAGAAATTCATCTCTGATGAATGGCTGGAGACACTCTGGGCCACGACCAACGAGTTCATTGAGCAGAGCCGGATAGAAACCCCGTCCAAAAAACTCTTTGACGTTGAGCCGAGTCATACCCCGAGCACTCCCCGCCTGCGGCGGCTCATTAGTCCGGTTGACGTGCATCCGGTCTATCGTGAGTTTACGTTCGAAGGACCGCTGGCCGATCTCGCCCAAGACCTGCTTGGCCCGAACGTGAAATACCACCACTCAAAACTCAACTTCAAATGGTCGGACGGAGGTGAAGAGGTGAAGTGGCATCAGGACATTCAGTACTGGCCACACACCAATTATTCACCCCTCACTATTGGCGTCTACCTGAGTGATGTGGACGAGGAGATGGGTCCGATGGGGGTGATTCCTGAAAGCCATAAGGGTCCGCTGTTTGATCTGTACAACGAGAACAATGAATGGACAGGCGCTCTCAGCGACCAGGATGTAGCACGCGTCGGAACACACAAGGCCGTGTGGCTGAAGGGCCCCAGAGGATCGGTGACCGTCCATAACTGTCGCATGATCCACGGGTCGATGCCCAACCACTCTTCGCGTACGCGCCCCCTCCTCCTCCAGACGTACGCGGCGGCCGATGCGATTACGCTCACCAATTTGACAGACCGATCTCCGCTCTCGAATCGCATTATCCGTGGCAAGGCTGCGAAGTGGATCGATTTCGACCCGCGCCCGTGCCTCATGCCGCCCGATTGGTCCGCCGGCTACCGTTCCATCTTTGCCGTGCAGCAGATGGAGGAGGATGCCGGCAGCCGAACGGTCGCTGGGAACGCGGGAATGATGTAAGCAACGAGTCGGATAGTCTCTGAGCCGACCGTGGCTCCCTTCAGGAAAGACACCCAAACGGCAGGCACGATTCAGGCGGCTCGTCTCACCTGCCGTCTTCGAGCATCCAGGTCGGGCTTGGCTTCCTGAGCACGTCCGGACGGCGATTCCCTCAGAAGGAGGAGGTATGAAATTCGGTATCGTACCCATTAACCTGCGTGAGTTCACCGACCCGGAAATGGTGATTCCGTTTGTCCAAAAGGCGGAAGCGCTCGGCTATGAGTCCGTTTGGACCGCAGAGCATGTGATCATTCCCAAGCACTATGACTCGGTGTATCCCTACAACCCGGACGGAAAACTGCCGTTCAAACCTGACGCGCCGATTATCGACCCCTTGGTTGCCTTAACCTTCATCGCCTCGGCCACTGCAACGCTCCGGCTGGGTACCGGGGTCAACATCTTGCCCCAGATGAGTCCGCTCTATTTGGCCAAATGGGCCTCGTCGATTGATCATCTGTCCCAGGGCCGATTGATGCTCGGCTTGGGTATAGGCTGGCTGCGTGAGGAGTTTGCCGCTATCGGCGTTCCGTTTGAGCGGCGAGGTAAACGGGCCAACGAATATCTCGAAGCCCTCAAAGCCGTCTGGACTGGTGAGGAAATTGATTTCCGAGGCGAGTTTGTCAACTGGCAGGGGTTTACCATGCGGCCCAGACCCGCCCAGGCTGGCGGAGTACCGCTGGTCATTGGGGGGGTGACGGCACCGGCTATCCGACGCACGGTCAAATATGGAGACGGCTGGTATGTGATTGGTAAAGATTTGGACGACTACCGGGCCCATATGCGGGCGCTGGCAGAAGAATGTGACCGCCAGGGCCGTGACAGACAGGAACTCGAAATTACCGCCTACTGGAATTACTACGGGGAGGGGCTGGACAGTCTTGCGGTGTATGAAGACCTTGGCGTGCACCGCCTCTTGGTCAACATGCATGCGCTACGGGCTGGCGATGTCACCACCGCCATCGAGCGTTTTGCCGATGAGGTCGTGGCCAAACATGGCAAAGAGTGAACGTGTCCAGCATCTGCATGTCTATTGGAGGACACGTTTACTCTTTTAGTCTTAGGCGAGCCTGCGGTGCGGGAAGACGGGAAGGATACGGAAGATGAGCCACGTCACGTTCGGAACAACCTTGGGCGGGTTTGGGGGTGGCTTGGTTTCCGGACCGACGCTGTGTCGGTGGGCCGAGGAAATCGAACAGCTTGGCTATGACATCCTCTTCTACCGCGACCATGTGCTGTGGCACAGCCCAGTGCTTGACCCATTCACCATGCTGGGCGCGTTTGCGGCGCGAACAACGAAGATCAAACTCGGTACCGGGGTGCTGCTCCTCCCGCTGCGCAATCCGACCCTGGTCGCCAAAATGATAGGCACCCTGGACTGGCTGTCCGGCGGACGGGCCATCCTCGGTGTGGGTGTGGGGGGCGAGTTTCAGAAAGAATATGAAGCCTGCGGTATTTCGGTACGGGAACGGGGCCGGCGTGCCACTGAAGGGCTGCGCGTGATTAAGGAACTCTGGACCAATCCTTCAGCAACGTGCGATGGGCAATTTTTGCAATTTGAGAACGCCCGGATGACTCCGCGTCCGCTTCAGCAACCGCATCCACCCATTTGGGTCGGCGGCCGGGTTGACGCGGCGCTGAAACGGGCCGGAACGTACGGGGACGGCTGGTTCGCGTATTTTGTGACACCGGAGCGTTTTCGCACCAGCCTGGACAAGGCGCTGGAGCACTGGCACCAACGCCAGGCTGCCGCGCGAACCACGTTTACCGGGGGTGTGGTCCTATATTTCTGTATCGCGCCCACCTACGAAGCAGCGCGAGCGAATGCCGTGCACACCCTGTCGACAGAATATAATCAGTCGTTTGATAGAATTATTGATAAGTATAGTGCGCTCGGCCCGACTGAGGACTGCGTAGCCACCATACATCGCTATATTGACGCTGGAGCCCAGCATATAACCCTGCTGCCGGCCGTACCCGCGGCCGCAACGATGGACCAGCTACGCCATATTGCGGCTGCATTATTCCCATCCTCCCGTTCGGCCTAGCAATGATCCCTAAACGCGGCGCCCGTTCCTTATTGGAGCCGACTTTCAGGCAATACTCAAAGAAGGAGCAGGAGCCTGGGTACTGCCTGTGAGTGAATTATGGCCTTGCCATACTATGATATATGGGTAATATGGGAGACATGAAAACGACGCTCGATATCCACGACGAATTGCTGGCACGGGCGAAACGTCACGCCAAGAAGACGGGCCGCCCCTTGCGCGCCGTGGTTGAGGACGGGCTCCGACAGGTGCTTGCTGCGTCTCCCTCCCGGAACCGCTACCGGCTGCCCGATTTGAGCACCGGCCATGCCGGCGCGGAGGACCCTCTTGAGGTCTATTCGTGGCAGGACCTGCGCGAGTTGATCTACGGAGAGACTGAAACACGATGATTGCTGTCGATACGAACCTGCTCGTCTACGCCCACCGCAAGGAATCCCGCGTGCATGAAGCCGCCTTTGCGATTGTGCGGACGCTTGCCGAGGGGAGCCAGGTGTGGGCGATTCCCTGGCCCTGCTGCTACGAATTCCTGAGTGTCGTAACAAACCCCCGAATTTGGAAAGACGCAGCAACATCGCCGGAGCGTGCATGGCGGCAACTCGAAGCCTGGACCACATCGCCAAATAATCGTCTGCTCGGCGAGACCGACGACTTTCTCAAGGTATTGAGCGATCTCGTGCAGCGACCACGGGTGCGTGGCGCGGTCGTCCACGATGCCCGGATCGCCGCGCTCTGCCTGGCTCACGGTATTGAAGCGCTCCTCACCCGTGATCGTGATTTCTCGCTATTTCCAGAACTGCGAACACGGAACCCGTTCGGGTAGAGCAATTGATGTTGCCGTCTTGCCGTACCTCAGGCCCGGCGGATCGTAGGAGAGGCCAGCCCTAACGCAGCTTGCCTTCAACAAAGGGGACTTCGTAGGCCTTTTCGTGGTTGATGGGGCCGTGTCCGAAATAGCCCTCTTCGCCAAATAGCTCGCCGTGGTCGGCGGTAATCGTAATATAGGTATTGGGGGGGACGATATCGAAGAGGCGTTCAAACACGCCGTCAAGATAGCGCACGGCGTTGACCTGTCGCTGCCGAAGCAGGTCGAGTTTGTCCTGGTCGAAGAACCGCTCCCCCGCTTCATCCTCGATCAGCCTCCCGCCGACGACAGCGTCATCCAGATGCTTGAAGACGCCATGCACGCCGTGAATTTTCGGCCACTCCTCGCTCGGCTCGTCAGGCAAGGCGTACGGGTAGTGCGTCTCGCCAACATTCAGCAGGTAAAACGACGGTCGGTCAGGTGAGAAGGACAGGCGCTCGAGCATGGCGGCCATGTCATTATGGGTCGGCATCAGGGTAAAAGAGTCGAAATCCTTATTGAGCAGCGTGGCCGGATTCAACACGGGCAGGGAGACCATCGCGTGCGTCTGGTAGCCCAGCTTCCATTTCAAGAAGGTGGGTAAAAAGAGCTGCGGCACCAGACTCTTGAACTCAACCTGTTCGGCGCCCAGGCGTTCCTGGTATTTGAAAAAATCCTGTTTGTAATACTCCGAAGCATAGACCTGCCGTGGGCTGGAGTGAGGCAGCAATCCCATCAACAGGTTGTAATGGGACGGGGCGGTCCACGACGCATAGCTCCACCGCCGCTCGACCTGACCCAGAGCGCTGACCGTTTTCGGCCGGGCCTCCATAAAGGTGTCATACCGGCAGCTATCAAGGATCACGACGAGATAATTATTCGTGCCCTGGGGGGGAGGAAGCTGCTGGGCCTCGGCGCTGGGGGATGAGGTGATCGGCGGAGACTCCGCCTCAGACGCGCCCCGCTTGAAGATACGATTCAGAATACCCATGCCTACGTCAACTGGCGAGTCGAATTTTTCCAGCCTGAACCTGGGAGAGCACGCGGTCAGGATCGTGTCCCCCCGCGCGTAATAAGCGGATCACTTCCGCCTCCGGCAACGGTCCACCTCCGCCGAGGAGACGCGCCCGGAAGAGAATCTGGGCGGCGTGTTCAAGCATCTCCAGCTTTGAGTAGGCCTCTTGGAGGGTCCCGCCGACCGTGACAGAGCCGTGCCGAGCTAACATCAGGGCGTCGAACTGGCGGATAAAAGGGCAGATGGCTTCACCAGCCTCACGCGTCCCCGGCGTTACATAGGGGACGGTAGGAATTGCACCCAGAGCCGTCACGACTTCAGGCAAGGTTCCGTCGGCCAGCGAGATATCCGCTAATGTACACGCAATCGCAGTGGTTGGATGGGCGTGAATGACTGCCGTAATATCCTCCCGTTCTCGATACGCGGCAAGGTGGAGGGCGATTTCCGATGACGGCGCGTGCTCGTCACTCACCGCCTTCCCGTCTACATCGGTCTCAATCAACTGTTCTGCTCGGAGGAAGCCTTTATGGACTCCCCGAGTCGTGATCAGGATACGGTCCGGCCCCAGACGTACGCTGGCATTCCCCTCTGAGGACGCAATGAAGCCCTTCTGGTACATGACGTGGCAGATATTCACCAGATCAGTCCGTAAATGCCCGCTGGTATTCATACCCATTCTCGATCAAACTGATCTTTTTCTGGACTTGGCCTCAAGAGTAGACGTGTCCAGCTTCTTTGCCTAGTTGGAGGACACGTTTTCTCTTCGCCGCGGAACCCGGCAGGCCGCTCCCGTGAACAGGTACCCAGGGCGCCTCATTCTTTGGGGCCGCCGGGTTGCCCGACCAACGCCCGGTGCGTGGCTCTTCACTTAAGGAGTAAACACGCCCAGCATCTGCATGTTTTTATTGGAGGCACGCTCACCCTTTCAAGACTGTCCTAGACCCGCTCGGTCTTTTTTACAAGAGATGCCGCGAAAAATCTCCGTGAGGACTGCAATACGTAGAGAATACTGGTAGGCTAGGGGCACGAAGATGAGGAGGTGCCTACGTGACGGCAGACGTCGATATTTTTCATCCCTCTGCAGAGCATCGTCTCTTGCGGCAGACTGTTCGGGAGTTTGTCAAAGAACGGGTTGAACCACAGGCGCTTGAACACGATCGTCAGGAGCGCTTCAATATCCCCCTCTTTCGCGAACTCGGCGAACTCGGACTGCTGGGCATTACGGTGCCGGAAGCGTATGGCGGGGCGGGTATGGACGCGGTGGCGGCCGTTATCGCACACGAGGAACTGTCCGCCTCAGACCCCGGTTTCTGTCTGGCCTATCTGGCCCACGCCATGCTCCTGGTCAATAATTTCTGTCGTAACGCCAATGACGAACAGCGCCAGAAGTATCTGCCGCCCCTCCTCTCCGGGGAATGGGTGGGCGGGATGTGTATGACTGAGCCCTCAGCCGGCACGGATGTGCTCGGGATGAAAACGCAGGCGGTCCGCCAAGGGGATAGCTATGCCATTACCGGCCGCAAGATGTTCATTACCAACGGCGCGCTGGATGACACCACGCTGGGCAACCTCTTTCTCGTCTACGCAAAAACAGAGCAGGGTCTGAGTTCGTTTATTGTGGAGAAGGACTTTCCCGGATTTTCGCTCGGTCAACGGCTCCACGGGAAAACCGGTATGCGCGCCTCCATGACCGCCGAACTCGTCTTTGACGACTGTCAGGTTCCGGTTGCCAATCGCCTGGGCGAAGAAGGCGACAGCGTACTCCACATGATGCGCAACCTGGAAATCGAGCGGGTCACGATTGGCGCCATGTCTACGGGTATCGCCGGCCGCTGTGTCGAAGATATGACTCGCTACGCGAGTGAGCGCACCGCCTATGGCCAGCCGATTAACCGCTTTGGTCAGATCCAGCGTTATATCGCGGATTCCTATGCCCAATACATGGCAGCGCGGACCTATCTGTATCACACCGCACGGAATATGGACCTTGATCAGCCCGGTCATCGCATCGACTCGGACGGCGTCAAGCTGATCGCCACGACTATGGCAAAAACCGTCGCGGACAATGCCATGCAGGTGCTGGGCGGTTATGGCTATTTTAACGAGTACGTGGTTGAGCGCTTATGGCGGGACGCAAAGCTGCTTGAGATTGGCGGCGGCACCCTGGAAGCGCATCAGAAGAATATCACCAAGGATTTGACGCGGCATATGGACTGCATTCGATAGGGAGAGCGTCATGCGTAACCTGTGGGACCGGATCATGATCGCCCTCATGGTGGGGGTGATCGGCTTTTGCTTGATGGAGATATGGAACGGCACCTCGGAGCTGCTTCGGTGTGGGGTCGGCATAGGCGGAGCCGTGCTGGTCATTATCCTCAAGCTGAACGCCCTGCAGAAGGCGAAGCAGCAAACAGCCTCCAACCCATGAGCGCCGCGCTCGCTCCTCTCCATGCGACACAGACTCTCCAATCTTGGCAGACCGTCCGGTCTTTTTGCATCCAATACAGAGCATGGCTTTACCCTGATCGAACTGATTCTGGTTCTCGTCATCATCAGTATCGCCTTTGCCATTGTCGCTCCTGCGGTCGGGAATCGGTTTAGTGGCAGTGACCCAAAGCGAACGGCGGCACAGCTACGAACCACGCTGGAACTCTTACGGCTACAGGCGCTCACAGATGGCATAGAGCAGCGTCTCGTCATTGACCCCGAGGAGAATCACTATTGGCAGGAGTCCGGGCGTCAGGTTGCGGCTCGGGATGACCGCGAGGAGGAGTCTGACCATGAAGACGAGCAGATCACTGCCTCTGATGAAGACATTCAACTCTCAGCCACGAGTCTGTGGGTGCGGGAGGAGGGAGAAGTCGAGTTCCGCTTTTATCCGGACGGCACAAATTCCGGCGGGGAGATCACCATAGAACAACAGCGGGGGGCGAATGAGATCGCCTATATCATCGCGCTCAATCCACTGCTGGGGACAGCCACCGTCCGCTATGCCGGAGAAGAATAGTCGGGAGACAGAGGAGGACCGCCACCCAGAGTGGGGGGCCGCCAGTATGAAAAAAGAAGGCTGGCAGCGTCAGACACACCATTGGCGAGCGGGGTTTACCCTCCTGGAAATCATGATCGCGCTCTCCATCCTGGCGGTCGGCTTGGTGGCCGTGCTGGAACTCTTTGCCGGCAGTCTCCGCCTCACAGGAAAGGCCTCACACCGCACCCAGGCGGTCATCCATGCCCAGAACGTTATGGACGGGTTTTTTGCCCCGGATTTCCTGGAAGATGGAGAGGAAAGCGGAGAGTTGCCGGATGGATTTTTCTGGCGGGCACGGGTGCAGGAAATCTTTCCGGATGAAACTGAAGAAGAGGCTGCGGAAAGAGAAAACGATGCACTGGGCGGCCAAGCGTCTCTGCTGCACCTCAAGGAGATCACGGTCAGCGTCGGCTGGGAGGAAGGGGACAGTCACCGCAGTTTCGAGCTGCGTTCCATGCGGGTCATGTACGAGGATGAGGACAGCCTCAGAGAAGGGGAACGGTAAGAGTGAACGTGTCCTCCAATGATCCAAAGCTGCTGGACACGTTTACTCTTCTAAGCGTGCGATACGTCCGCGGCTTTACCCTGCTTGAACTCCTGATCAGCCTGACGCTGATGAGTCTGGTCAGCCTCGGCGTCTATGGCGCGCTCGGTTTTGGTGCCAATGCGATCGAACGTGGCACCTCCCGGAGTCTTGAGAACCAGCGTGTCCGCGCGGCCCTTTCTTTAATCGTCCGGAAACTGAAGTCCGCTTACCCGCTCATGCTGCTGGTTGACGGCGAGCGTCTCGTCTACTTTTTCGGTGACGAAGAGGAACTCCGTTTCGTGGCCTCTGCCGACCGACCCGAAATCGGCGGGTTGGAAAAAGTTTCCTATTTCATCAAAGAAGAAGACGGCGAGTACGGACTGTGGATGCGGATTTCCGCTCCGACCCTACCAGCCGATTTAGCCGAAGAGCGGGAGGGGAGTTTATACTTGGAGGCTGAGGTTCTGTCTGATGTGGACGAGCTGGTCTGGGAGTATTTTGGGCAACGGAAAAACGAGGACGAAGAAGCGTGGCACGAGAGTTGGAACGGAGAAGAGGAACCCAAGTTGCCCCAGGCCGTGCGGCTGTCATGGCGCGCCCAGGTGAGCAACCTGCCAAACGAATGGCAGATCGAAGTCCCGATTCAGGTCCAAGACCCGGTTTCGGAACTGCAGCGCACTCCCCAGAACCGCCGTCGGAGCCGGAGTCGGAGATAGCTGCAATGCGGAATGAACGTGGTGTTATCCTGATTGTGGTCGTGTGGGCGCTGATGGTGCTCATGGTTGTGGCGATTGAGCTCGGCCGCACCGCCCGGGTGGAGGGGCTGAGTACCGATGTCTACCAACAGGAGATCAAAACCTATTATTTAGCCGTAGCCGGACTGAACCGCGCCCTCTACCAGCTCATCCAAACGAGCCAGCAGGGCCGAACGCGGGATACCCGAGACGACGATCGGCTGGGCCCACGCGACCGGCTGAGCGATGATGAGCCAGAAGAGTGCCCGGACGTCTGGCTGCTGAGCGATGGCCAGTGGAGAGACGAACCCTATGGCGAGGGCGGGTATCAGGTCCGGGTCAGTGACGAGAGCGGCAAGATCAATATCAACCAAGCGGATGAGATTATTCTCCGTCAGACCTTTACGAATCTGGACTTTGACCCGGACTTCGGGGACGCCTTGGCCGATGCGATCCTCGATTGGCGCGACACGGACCCCTTGGAGCGGCTGAATGGGGTTGAGAGTGATTACTACCTGGCCCAGGACATTGCCTACCCGGCCAAGGACGGGCCACTTGACACGATTGATGAACTCCTGCTGATTCGCGACGTCACCCAGGACCTCTTCTACAACACCCTGAACGAGGTGTTCACGGTGTACGGCAATGCGCGTAGCGGCAATATGGCCAATACGCAAACCGCAAACGCCTTAGTGCTCCGGGCCATACAGGGGGTTGATGCGGAAACTGCGGAGGAAACGGTCCGGCAAAGGCGCGAAAACTGCGGGGAAGAGTTCCTGGACGCAACCGCGGCACGCGGGGGTCTGCCCACGATTGTCACCATAGAGAGCGTCGGCTATCTGAATACCGGACGTATCACCCGCCGGCTGGCCGGAGTGATTGACCGCACGGGAGGCCAGTCCCATCGAGTGCTGCGCTGGCACGACCGTCTGCCTTCACAAGCCCTCCCCCTCAGAAAAGACGACGTTGAAGACGAGGAAGAGGGGTGGTTCTGAGCCGGCTCTGCCCGCCAAGGTAGAGAAATGTCTACCTGAGCGTTCACAAAAAAGTTACACCACTAGGTGCTTGCTGCCAGGGCCGTCGGCTTACGCCGCCAGTTCCTCCGACCTCTGGGCAACTTCTTCGTGAACGGTAAATTCCCCGTCTGCGTAACTCGCCAGGAAGTATAGATCGCCTGGGCCGCGTTTCCCGAATTTTCTCGCTTGCTTTATCAGCCGGCCTCGTAATCCGGGCTTGTCGTCGAAAATCATCACCCGATAGTCAGCCCGTGCCAGCGGGAGCTTCTGGAATTCGTCCCACACGTCCCTCTCGTTTCCCCACTCGATTTCCGCCACGAGTGCAATATCGCTAACCAGAAATTCCTTGGTCGCCTTCAGCCACACCACGTCATAGAGCCATTCCGTGGGCCAGGTTGCCGCCTCAATTTTCGTGGCACAAGTTTGATACTGCTCTTGTCCGCCCAGACGCACCAATAATTTTTTGATTTTGTACGTCCATTTCTTGCGGCCCCATCCTCCTGCTTTTTTTGCGTCTGCAGCCAGACGATTCAACGCTCCTTCTAGTTCATCCCTCGTCATCGATCTGAATCCTCCTCCCCACCTTGAAGTGCGATAAAACGGTTTCTGGCACCCGAAATCGCTTTTTTCGATTCTATCATACCGAGTCTCGGCTGTCAGATGAGCGCAGTGTAAGCCGACAGCCCTCTGAGCGGTTATCAGGTGCTTAAAAAGGGATTATCGTAGCGTTATGCCGGAGGAGGTGAGGAGAGAGATGCAGCAGGAATTCATGGGCCGGGCCATAGCGCTCGCGCGCGTTCATATGCGGGCCGGAGGCGGCGGCCCATTCGGGGCGGTCATCGTCAAGGCCGGAGCAATTATTGCAGAGGGATATAATGCAGTCATCTCCCGCAAGGACCCCACGGCCCACGCGGAGATCGTAGCCATCAGAAGGGCGGCCGCTAGGCTCGACAGCTTCCACCTCGGGGGATGCGAAATTTACACCAGTTGCGAACCCTGCCCCATGTGCCTCGCCGCCATCTATTGGGCGAGGCTCGAGAAAGTTTATTTCGCCACTACCACGGAAGACGCCCGAGAGATTGGCTTCGCTGACCGAGCCTTTTACCAGGAAGTACAATTACCGTGGGCCGAGCGCCGAATCCCCGCGCAGCAATTGCTACGCGAGCAGGCGTTAGCGGTCTTTCGGGAGTGGCAGGACAAGGTGGATCACATTGAGTACTAGGTCCATAGATCGGATTAGCGAAGCGTAATCCGACCTACTACTTGAAGTTATCTTCGACAAAACCGCATCAATTCCTCCCAGGACATGCACTCTGCGCCGAGTTTTGATGTTTCCTTTCTCAAAGGATTGTCATCAGTGACAAGAGTGAAATCATTCTTGATTGCGGCCTCCGCGATCAATGCATCCTGAGTATTGTTTTCCTTCTGCTTACGTTTGTCCAAAGCTGCCTTTATCGGCTCGTACAGGTTACCGTCCTTGAACCATTTACTACCCCACTTTGACACGCCCCAGACAGCCGACTCAGTTGGGCGCTCTTCCAGGACAATATCAACAAATACTTGGTTCAACTCAGCTTTTTCTCAGAACATGGGGGTATTGTTTATCTCGTCACGCTGAATATGCGTCGCGTATACATCGACGCATTCTGCTAGTAGCTCGACAGATACTTTGTGCTCAACGACCCGATTGAATATGACAGTATCAAACATACATTTATTGCGTTCATTCATCTTCCAGTTCCGATTCCAGCAATTCCTCTTGTTCTTCCAGGCGGACCTGAAGGGTGCTCAGCGCTTCAAACACGGAACGTACCGCTTCCTGAAAGTCCTCCTCGGCACTGACCACTCCGGCGGCCACGCGGGCTTCGCAATCCTGACTCACCTCTGCAATGGACAGCTTGGCCGACTTCACCAGACCGATCCATTGACCGATAATCGCAAATGCATCTTCCATCCGGTCTGCCTCCTTTGGTAGACTAGGAACCCTCACATCTACAGGAAAGGGGAATAGTATGCGACAGGTTGCACTCGTTGGCGCAGGGATGACGCGCTTTGGCAAACATGTGGATCGCAGCATGAAGGATTTGGCTCGTGAGGCGATTGAAGGGGCCCTCCAATCGGCAGGAGTTACTACGCAGGATATTGAGGCCGCAGCCGTGGGGAATGCGGTGGCCGGCCTGATTACCGGGCAGGAGTGTATCCGGGGCCAGGTCGTGCTGCGCGAACTCGGCATCGGGGGTATCCCGGTCATTAATACCGAAAACGCGTGTGCCAGCTCTTCCACGGCCTTTCATCTGGCCTGGCTCTACGTCGCGTCTGGGATGTATGACGTCGTGCTCGCGCTCGGGATGGAAAAGCTCTTTCATCCGGATAAGCAACGGACATTCGAGGCGATTGGCAGCGCCATTGACCTTGAGCTGGCCGATACCTTTGCCAGAGAGATGAGCGGCGAGCAGAGTGCGGGGGCCGGTCAGTCCCGCAGCGTGTTTATGGACTATTATGCCAACCTCGCCCGCCAGCACATGCAGCGCTACGACACAACGCAGGAACAGTTTGCCCGCATCGCCGCCAAGAATCACACCAACGGGAGCTTGAACCCGCACGCCCAGTATCAAACCAAGAGATCGGTCGAGGATGTGCTGGCAGCGCCCCTCATCGCGGATCCTCTCACCCGCATGATGTGTTCCCCTATTGGCGATGGTGCGGCCGCGGTCCTGGTGACAACGGCCGATAAAGCCCGCCAACTCACTACCCGACCCGTCTACGTCAAAGCTTCGACTCTAGGTTCAAGCAATAAACAGGCGGTCGATTCTCCTGGCATCGTGCCGTCAGTCGCTCTTAAGGCGTACGAGCAGGCCGGGCTTGGGCCGGATGATGTCCAGGTGATCGAGGCCCACGACGCCACCGCGCCGGCCGAACTGCTGGTGTATGAGGAGCTGAGTCTGTGCCAAGCGGGCGAGGGCGGGAAACTGATTGACGATGGCGTGACTCAGCTTGGCGGTCGCTGCCCGGTTAATCCAAGTGGCGGTCTCCTGGCCAAGGGGCATCCGGTCGGCGCGACCGGGGTGGCCCAGATCTGCGAAATATTCTGGCAGCTCCGGGGCGAAGCGGGTGAGCGTCAGGTCCCAGGCGCCAAGGTCGGCCTGACCGAAAACGGCGGCGGTGTCCTTGACGGCGAAAACGCGGTCGCGTCCGTTCACGTGTTCAGCGTCTGATCGATCAAAAGAAAAAGGCCCGCAGGGGAAAGGAGGGGAAACCTGCGAGCCTTAAATCACCATCAGGACGGGGAGGACCTGACGATGATGACCTGAACGATTTGTTCAATGAGAGGAACTATAGCCGAGGTGCATGGCTTTTACAAGATAAGTTTACCTGAATTAAATTTGTTTTATTTATAATTTAAACTTATATTTACCGTCTTTCAGAAGAGAAAATATCGCTGGGCGAGGGGGAGAACCTGAGCCGGTTCGCAGGTGAGTATTTCACCGTCGGCTTTCACAACGTAGGTCTCCGGGTTGACCTCTATCTCCGGTAGCACCTGATTGTGGATCAAGTCTTTTTTTCCCACGCTCCGGCAGCCCTGGACCGGGACGAGCGGTTTCTGGAGTCGTAGGCGCTGACCCAAGCCGTTTTCGTAGGCGGCGCGCGAGACAAAACTCATGGACAGCGAGGCCGGAGCCCGACCTAGATGGCCAAACATCGGTCGTCCGAACACCGGTTGAGGGGTTGGAATTGAGGCGTTGGGATCACCCATGGCCGCCCAGGCAATGAAACCGCCCTTGAGAATCAGTTCCGGCTTTACGCCAAAAAATTTCGGCTCCCACACCACCAGGTCGGCCAGCTTGCCCACCTCAATCGAGCCCACCTGGTGGGCGATGCCGTGAGTCAGGGCCGGGTTGATAGTGTATTTGGCAATATAGCGCTTGACCCGAAAATTATCGTTTTCCCCCGTCTCTTCCGGCAGGCGGCCGCGTTGGACTCGCATCTTATGGGCGGTTTGCCAAGTACGGAGAATCACCTCCCCGACGCGGCCCATGGCCTGCGAGTCCGACGCCATCATGCTGAAGGCGCCCATATCGTGCAGCACGTCCTCGGCCGCAATCGTTTCCGGTCGGATACGCGACTCGGCAAACGCTACGTCTTCGGGAACCCCAGGGTCCAGATGGTGGCAGACCATCAGCATGTCGAGGTGTTCGTCGATGGTGTTGACGGTGAAAGGGCGGGTTGGATTTGTTGATGACGGCAGGACGTTCGGGAACCCGCACACCTTGATGATATCCGGCGCGTGCCCCCCGCCTGCCCCCTCGGTATGGTAGGTGTGGATGGCACGGCCCTTAAACGCCGCAATCGTATCCTCGACATAGCCGGTCTCGTTTAAGGTATCGGTGTGGATGGCGACCTGGACATCGTGGTCGTCGGCCACGGAGAGCGCACAGTCAATCGCGGCGGGCGTCGAACCCCAGTCTTCGTGGAGTTTAAGCCCCATGGCTCCGGCTTCGAGCTGCTCACGGAGGGCCTCGGGACGTGAGGCATTACCCTTGCCTAGAAAGCCCAGATTCATGGGGAAGTCCTCAATCGATTCGAGCATCCGAGCGATATTCCACGGCCCTGGGGTACACGTGGTCGCGTTGGTTCCGGTGGCCGGGCCAGTTCCCCCACCGAACATGGTAGTGATGCCCGACGCCAGGGCTTCGGTGATCTGTTGGGGACAGATAAAATGAATATGGGCATCAATGCCGCCCGCGGTCAGAATCTTGCCCTCACCGGCCAGAATTTCCGTTCCGGGGCCAATGACCAGTTCGGGCGAGACACCCTCCATCAGCAGGGGGTTGCCGGCTTTACCGATCCCGCAAATCCGGCCGTCTTTCACCCCGACATCAGCTTTTACAATGCCCCAGTGGTCGACCACGGTCGCGTTGGTAATCACTAAATCCGGCGCGCCTTGGGTCGAGGTCTGGACGGGCGACTGTCCCATCCCGTCGCGAATGACTTTGCCGCCGCCGAATTTCACTTCATCCCCGAACTGCGTATGATCCTGCTCGACTTCAATTATCAAATCGGTATCGGCCAGCCGGACCCGGTCGCCAACGGTCGGCCCGAACATGGCGGCATACCGGCGGTGTTCAATCGTCTGACTCATCCGTCTCTCCTCATCTGGCGAATCGGCTGGTGGACGCTGACCAGCTTGGTCCCGTCCGGAAAGGTGGCCTCGACCTGCACCAAATCAAGCATCTCGGCTACCCCGTCCATCACATCGTCCCGGCCGAGGATGGTCGCGCCGTACGACATCAGCTCCGACACGGATTGACCGTCCCGAGCTCCTTCCAGCACCGCGCTGGTAATCAGGGCCATGGCTTCGGGATAGTTCAGCTTCAGCCCGCGCGCCTGGCGTTCACGGGCTAGCTGAGCGGCAAGATAGATCATCAGCTTCTCTTGTTCGTGCGGAGTAAAATGCATATCCGTTCTCCGAAGAGGAAACGTGTCCAGCATCTACGCGCTGTTGGAGGACAGGTTTCCTCTTTGTCGTCTGGCGAGAGCCTAGACTGATAAATGCTGCCGGACAATATCATCCGTCAAGGCAGCGATGGGTCCGTCGGCAACCACGCTACCCTTTTCCATCACGGCAAAGGCATCCGCCACCCGGCGGGCGAAGGGGAGTTTCTGCTCGACTAACAGAATGGTCAGGTTTTCCTCTTGATTGAGTCGCATCAGGATATCCCCGATCTCCTGGACGATATTGGGCTGAATGCCTTCGGTGGGCTCATCCAGAATCAGCAGCTTCGGGTTCAGGACCAGGGCGCGACCGATGGCCAACTGCTGCTGCTGTCCGCCGGACAGATCCCCGCCCCGCCGTCCGAGCATTTGCTTGAGCACGGGAAAGTAGTGGAATACCGACTCGGGGATAGCCCCGACCGCATCACGACGCGCGGGCAAACCGATGCGCAGGTTTTCCTCAACGGTCAGTTGCGGAAAGATCTCGCGGCCCTGGGGAACATAGCCGATGCCGAGGCGCGCCCGCAGCGCAGCCGGGCGACGCGTCAGCTCGGTGTCCTCAAACTGGAGACTGCCGGAGGCGATGGGCAAGATACCCATGATGGTCTTGAGCAGGGTGGTCTTGCCGACCCCGTTCCGGCCCATCAGGCAGGTGCAGGACCCAGCCGGGATGTGGAGGCCAACATCCCATAAAATATGACTCTCGCCATAATATTGATTCAGATCGTGAATGCGGATCATCGTCGTCCTCGGCTGGCTAGGCTCCCAAATAGACCTCAACCACACGCGGGTCGCTCTGCACCTCTTCCATACTACCCTCGGCCAAGACGCTCCCCTCGTGTAGGACCGTCACCGTCCGGGCCAGACTGCGGACAAACTCCATGTCGTGTTCGACCACCACAACGGTATGTTTGCCAGCCAGCGAAACTAGCAGTTCGGCCGTTCGTTCGGTCTCCTGGTGGGTCATGCCAGCCACAGGCTCGTCCACCAACAGCAACTGGGGGTCTTGAATCAGCAGCATGCCGAGTTCCAACCACTGCTTTTGTCCGTGTGAGAGCAGGCCGGCGCGGGTGTACAGTTGATCGAGGAGGCCTATCGTGTCAGCGGTTGAGGCAATACGGTCGTGTTGCCTACGGCTCAGCCGGGCGAGCAAACTATGCCACACCTTTTTACTCGCCTGCATGGCTAACTCGAGGTTTTCGAAGACGGTATGGCCGTGGAAGACGGTCGGGCGCTGAAACTTCCGACCGATTCCGGCCAGGGCGATTTCGTATTCCGAGAGTTGCGTCAGGTCTAGGTTATTGCCGAAAAACACCGTCCCGGTATCCGGCCGGGTCTTGCCGGTGATGATATCCAACAAGGTTGTTTTGCCGGCTCCGTTGGGGCCAATCAGACAACGGAGCTCACCGGCATTGAGATACAGCGTCAGCGCATTCAGAGCTTTCAGGCCATCAAAACTTACCGTCACATCTTCAACATAGAGCATGACACCGTGGCTGGTATCCAGTCCGGGCCGGGCCACATGGGCCATCGACGGACTGCCGCCCTGATCGATTGTTTCCTCTGGCATATCCCGATTCATCTGACCGGCCCCTATCCCGTCGTCTCACCGGTATTGGACTCAGCCTGCCGACGCAACAAACCGGCCACGCCACGGGGGAGAAAGAGGGTGACGACAATAAACATCGCACCGAGAATATACAACCACAGATAGGGAAACGCAGCCGTACACCAGCTTTTGACGCCATTAACCAAAAAAGCGCCGAGCAGAGCACCGGACAGGGTACCGCGCCCCCCGACCGCAACCCAGATAGCCATCTCAATGGAATTGGCGGGCTGCATCTCGCTGGGGTTGATGATCCCGACCTGGGGGACGTATAGCGCGCCCGCCAGACCGCACAGCACCGCGGACAGGGTCCACAGGAAGAGTTTATAACTATGCGGGTTATAGCCGCAGAACATCAAACGGCTCTCCGCATCGCGAACGGCCATGAGTACCCGCCCCAGCTTCGATGTCACCAGATAGCGGCAGGCCAGATAGGCAAGCACCAGGACCACTACAGAGGTCACGTAGAGCCCCAGCTTGGTCGTCGGCTCTTGCAGCGAAAATCCGAGCAGGCGCTTAAAATCAGTCAGGCCGTTGTTCCCGCCGAAGCCCGTGTCGTTACGGAAAAACAGCAGCATCAGGGCGTAGGTCATGGCCTGTGTGATGATAGAGAAGTAGACCCCGCGAATCCGCGAGCGAAAGGCAAAAAACCCAAAGATATAGGCCAGTATCCCAGGGACGAAGAGAGCCATCCCCAGGGCAAACCCAAAGTTGCTAAACCCATACCAGTACCACGGCAGTTCCTTCCAATCGAGAAAGACCATGAAGTCGGGCAGCTCGCTCCGATAGACCCCTTCCGTCCCAATGGCCCGCATCAGATACATCCCCATGGCATAGCCGCCCAGCGCAAAGAATACGCCGTGCCCCAGGCTGAGAATACCGGCATAGCCCCAAATCAGGTCTACGGCCAGGGCAACCAGGGCATAGCACATGAACTTGCCGATCAGTGGGATGAGATAGTCCGGAAAGTGGAACGCCGAGTCGACCGGCAGAAGATTCAGACCGGGAATGACGATCACCCCAAGGAATACGAAAAGTCCGATCAGACTCCACTCACCTCGGGTATGAAGCCGCTGTAGGGTCTTCAGCACGGAGCCGGGCGGCTCATGCTGTTCCGCTGGCTGCGCAGACGGGTCGGCGACTAGCGGCTCTGGAGAGGTCTCAGACAATGAAGAACTCACCACCGGCTTAGCTTTCCGCCAAGCGGCCCTTGAGCGCAAATAAGCCTTGGGGCCGCTGCTGAATGAAGAGGATAATAAAAATGAGCACACCAATTTTTCCCAATACCGCGCCGGCGACCGGTTCGAGTAGCTTATTGACCAGGCCCAGACTTAACGCGCCCACCACTGTGCCGGCGATATTCCCGACCCCACCCAGCACCACAACCATGAACGAATCAACAATATAGAGGCGGCCGAGCTCCGGCCCGACATTGCCAATCTGAGACAGCGCCACCCCACCCAGACCGGCAATACCCGAACCCAGGCCAAAGGTCCACATATCGACGCGGTTGGCCGATATGCCCATGCAGGAGGCCATGGGTCTGTTCTGAGTGACGGCTCGGACCTGTAAACCGAGGCGGGTCCGCTGGAGAATGAGCCAGACCAAGCCGACCACCAGCGCGACAAACAGGAGAATGGCCAGCCGACTATACGGCAAAACCACGCCGTACAGGACTTCGACGCCGCCCGACAGCCAAGCCGGATTCGCCACCTGTACATTTTGGGCTCCAAAGATGAGACGCACGCTCTGAATCAGCACGAGGCTGATACCCCAGGTTGCGAGCAAGGTTTCCAAGGGGCGGCCGTATAAAAAACGGATCACCCCGCGCTCCAGGATCATCCCCGTCAGCAGACACACCCCAAAAGCGGCCGGGATCGCAACCACCAGATACCAATCGAACAATGCCGGGAAACTCTCCTGAAATATGCCCTGGACCACATAGCTGGCGTACGCGCCGAGCATCAACATCTCGCCGTGGGCCATATTAATGACGCCCATAAGGCCAAACGTGATCCCCAGACCAAGGGCAGCCAGGAGCAAGACACTGCCCAGACTCGCCCCATAGAACAGGTTCCCCAAGCTGTTGATCAGGAACTGGGTGCGTTCAAAGCTCGCCAGAGCGGCCTCGGCGGCTTCACGCACCTCCGGGTCGGCCTCAGCAAAAGAGCCATCTTCTTGCGTCGCGACCAGGGCTTCCAGTTGGGGCCGTAACCCCAAGTTGCCCGACTCGCCAATCATCCGAATGGCGGCCAGCCGCACGGTTTGGTCTTCGCTCTGGAGCTGCATTTGTGCCAGAGCGACTGCCAGGACATCCCGCACGGCAGCCTCGGTCTCACGCTCCAGGGCAGCCTGCAGGCGGTCCATCATCTCAGGCCGCGGACGCTTGGTCAGCTCTTCCGCCGCGGCCAGACGTACGGCGGCGTCGGGGGCGTATAACTGAAGTTGGGCAATAACCGGCCGGAGCGCTCGCCGAATGGCATTATTGATACGAGGCGTCCGCAACGTTGCCGCCTCCAGCTCCACGGTCTCCCCGCTGAGCACGTCGCGCAGGCTGCCATCTTCGGATTTGATGTAGACGAGTCCAGCCTTGTCGACCCGCAAGCGCCGGTCGCCCAACGCTTCGAGAGCGGGCAGCGCGGCCGGGTCGTTCAGCGTACCGAGCGCCGTTATTGCCTGCCGGACGTCCCGACGGCTCTTGGCTCCGAGTCCCTGGAGGAGAGAGGCGAGGTCTCCCCCCGCAGCGCCGGCACCGGGGGGAGACGGGAGACCGAGCATCAGGAGGGCGCTCAGATACAAGAGAAAGGATCGGACATTCATACTGTTTCAACCACAGAACGGAACCAGGGCATTCGCTCCCCGGTTCCGTTCCAGCTACCGGTCCGTCAAGGGGAGAGCGCCTAGTTTTTGAACTTGGGCTCGGTGCAGTTACCACACACCCAGGGGTAGGTCCAGTCGGCAACCTTTTTGGCGCTGTCCGGGATGAAAGGACTCCAGGCCTGGGCTCGAATGGGTCCTTCCGTGTTCCAGACGATGTCGAACTGACCGTCTTCGCGGACTTCGGCAATCAGGACCGGTTTGTGCAGATGATGGTTCTTGGCATCCATGGTGATGTCAAAGCCGGAGGGTGAGCGCACCACCTGATTACCAACAGCCTGACGCACGGCGTCAACGTCGGTCGTTCCGGCCTGCTCGACGGCCTGAGCCCACATTCTGATACCAATATAGGTGGCTTCCATCGGGTCGTTGGTCACCCGCTTATCGCCACCAGGCAACTGATGTTTTTTCACATAGGCTTTCCACTTCTCCACAAATCCCTGGTTCTCGGGGGTCTCAACCGACATAAAATAATTCCACGCCGCCAGATGACCGACGAGCGGGGCGGTATCAATACCCCGGAGTTCTTCCTCGCCAACCGAGAAGGCGACAACGGGGATGTCCTCAGCCTTCAACCCCTGGTTGGCCAGCTCTTTGTAGAACGGCACGTTTGAGTCGCCGTTAATCGTGGAAACAACCGCGGTCGGTTTGCCGACAGCAAATTTCTTGATGTCAGCTACGATGGTCTGATAGTCGCTGTGGCCGAATGGCGTATAGAGTTCCATGACGTCGGCTTTTGCCACCCCCTTGGATTCCAGAAAATAATTGAGAATCTTATTTGTCGTCCGGGGATAGACATAGTCCGTGCCCAGCAACACGAAGCGTTCCGCTCCGCCACCATCCTCGCTCATCAGGTACTCGACGGCTGGAATAGCCTGCTGGTTTGGCGCCGCGCCAGTGTAGAACACGTTGAAAGAAGACTCTTCACCCTCGTACTGGACCGGATAAAAGAGCAAGCCGTTCAGCTCTTCAAAAACGGGTAAGACCGATTTGCGCGACACTGAGGTCCAGCAGCCAAAGACAACGGCGACTTTTTCCTGTTGGATCAACTCGCGGGCTTTTTCGGCAAAAAGCGGCCAATCCGAAGCCGGGTCAACCACAACCGGCTCGACCGGACGCCCCAGCAACCCACCAGCCTCGTTAATTTCTTCAATCGCCATCAAGGCAACATCCTTCAGTGACGTTTCACTAATCGCCATCGTCCCGCTCAGCGAGTGCAGGATGCCAACCTTAATGGACTCGGCCGCCTGAGCGGCCGACAGCCAAGTGAACAGCCCGGCCAACAGTCCTATCAGGGCGATTGAGGAACGCCAGCGCGCGGTCAAAGGCTTCGTACGTTCACGAACATCGTTCATTCGAATCATCACTCAATTCCTCCTTCTCTACTTTTGTATTGCTTTAGAATAGGATTTGGGTCTGCACCCGGAAGCGATCGGCGCTCGTGCTCTTGCCCAGAAACGGGTCGCCATCCAGGAAGCTATAGTCCACTTGGAGTTTGACGTTATGGCCGTACAGGTAGTAATTGAAACCACCCATATATTCCCGGACATCGCCCGCCGTTCGGGGATTGTTGGCGAACTGAAAATCTACGCCGGAGACGCGGCCGGCGATTTCCAGTTTTTCCGTAAGATAGTACCCAATCTGACCGTAGTAGCCCCAGTCATGGCCGACCTCGTCCATGGCTTCGAGATTATTGCGGCGATAATAGCCGGCGGCCTGGACGCTCAGGCCCTGATAACGGAAGCCACCGTCAATGGTGACGTTGGTCGTACGGTCACCGGGCATCACGTTCTGAAAGCGGGAGGCCTGATCGACCGGGTTAAAGGCCGCAGCAATACCAAGAGACATCTGCGGTGTGGCGGCCGGGGTCGGGGAGCTTTCCAGATAGCCGTAGGGATCAAGGATGTCGTATTCCAGCCGGCCTTGCCAGGCGACTTCGGCACCGGCGTTCTGCTGTCCGCCCGCATCCAGGGCTCGGATGCTGTTAGTGGCCAGCGCATGATAGGACAGCCGCCCGACTTTCCCGCTCAGATGTGCACCAACCGCGCGCTGTAGATTAAAGGCATAATCCGCTTCTGATAAGTCCGTGAACAGCAGATTCCCTGGGTGGGTGTAGAACTGGCGACTATAGGGCAGAATAAAACGGCCTGCCTGCACCTTCAGGTACTGGGAGTGGCTATACTGCATCCACCAGTCAAGCATGGTTGATTGGTTGGTGTTGCCAAAAGTGGTCGCTTCATACTGAAAGAAATATTCGACTTTGGGATCAAAGATATTCCCGGAAAACGCTAGTCGGGCCAGGGCAACGTCGAAATTATTGCGACTTTTCCCCGTATCAGGCGCGCTCAGCGTGTATCGAGCCTGCAGGAAACCGTTCAGCTTAAGCGAGTAGCGCCCATCTTTACTCCGAATAAAAAAGCCACCGTCATACACATCTTCCGCGGCAAAGCCTTGCTTCCGTGTTCCGGCCGCATAACCAAAATCAACCCCTTTCTCGGTCCGTTCCTGCTCCTTTGCTTCCAACTCCATCATGCGCTGCTCAAGAGCCTGCATGACCTTATGCTGCGCGGCGAGTTGTTGGCGTAACTCGCTCAGTTCATCGGCCAGCACCGGAGTCGTCAGCATGCTGATGACAATTCCTGCAATGAGACGGGCCTGGGCGACACATCTTCCTCTTCCTCTCATATTCTTGTTTACTCCTTCCCTTCGACTACGAGCGATTAAGACAAAGTCGAGGAAAAGTGCAAAATAGAGGCCAGACTGTACGAGGCTGTAAAAAATTTCTGTCTACGCGACGTTGAGGAGTCGACATATCAAGGAAAAACAGTGGGATGAGCGGAGTTCAGTGAACTGTTCAAGAATCATCAACTTGCCCTATTATTATACAAGGTGTTGATTTTCAGGCCCGTAAATTCAGCATGTTTTCCGTGAAATCTGAGCAAATTACCTGAATCCCTCTCTTTTACGCCTCACAGAGAGCAGGCAAGATTATTGCTTTGAGCATATCCTCATGGCAGTAGAAGTGAGGACAAAGAAAGACAAGGGAGGTATCCATGCCACCTGAAAAAACGGCCTCTGCACTGATTCCTGGAGAAATTCTTCCGGCTGCAGATGAAGTCGTCTTGAATGCCGGACGACCTGTGCGCTCCGTCACGGTGCTCAATACCGGAGACCGTCCCATTCAGGTGGGTTCGCATTATCACTTCTTCGAGGCCAACCGCGCGTTGCGTTTTCCTCGGGCCACAGCCTTTGGCCTTCGGCTTGATATTCCGGCCGGGACGGCGGTTCGTTTTGAGCCGGGAGAAGAGAAAGTGGTACAACTGGTCCCGTTCGGCGGACAACGGACGGTCTTCGGCTTGAACGGTCTGACCGAGGGCGATACAGAGGATGCAACCGTTCGGCAACGAGCGCTCCAAAGAGCGGCAGAGCAGGGCTTCCTGAAAGAGTAAACATGTCCTCCAATAAACATGCAGAGGTTATATGGCAGACTATGCTGAAGTTCCCCGTCTCGGAATCGGTGGACCGGTCGGCTCGGGAAAGACCGCGCTGATTGAACAGGTGGTGCCCTATCTTCAGCGGCAGGGGCGACAGGTCGCGGTCGTCACCAATGATATTCTGACCCAGGAGGATGCCCAACGCCTGCGGAATCGCGGCTTCCTCTCCCCGGAACGCATTGTCGGCGTTGAGACCGGCGCCTGCCCCCATACGGTTATTCGCGAAGATCCGACCATGAATCTGGAAGCGGTCCGTCAACTGGAGGAGCAGTTTCCCGCCCTGGACCTCATTATCCTGGAAAGTGGCGGGGACAATCTGGCGTCAACATATTCTCCGGAACTCGCCGACGCCTTTGTTTTTGTCATTGACGTGGCCGGGGGCGACGACATCCCGCGTAAACGGGGGTTGGGCGTTACCCGCTCAGACCTCTTGATTATTAACAAGGTCGATCTTGCCCCCTATGTTGGAGCAAATCTTGAGACGATGACCCAGGACGCCCATCAGGCTCGTGGCACGCGGCCCGTTCTGCTGACCAACTGTAAAACAGGACTGGGGATTCAGGACGTAGGCGAATGGATTGAACGCGAGTTACTCTTTGTCTAGCGCCCACCATGCCAGTGTCTGAGCATACGACATCCCGGCCGGACCGTTCCCCGGATACCAATTTCTGGCCCAAGTCTTTTCAGCCTTATCTGTCTGATGCACTGGATCAACGGCCGGCTGGTTCAGCTGGCAAGTTGGGCACGTGCAAGCTGACTTTTGCCGCAGCTGGGTCAGGAAGGACCCAACTCCAGCAGTCGTTTGTTTCCCACCCTTTCCATCTGACCCGGCCCTGGTATTTGGACCCCGCCCTCCCCGGTATGGCGGTGGTATATGTCCAAACACCTGCGGGCGGCTTGATTCAGGGTGATCGTGCAACACTCCAGTTCGAACTGGGCGACACGACCCAAGTCCATGTTACCAATCAAGCCGCAGAGAAAATCCACTCCATGACAGCCAACTGTGCACTGCAAAGCGTGTCGTTTGTTTTGGGTGCAGGGGCCTATGCAGAATACTGTCCCGAGCCCGTTATTCTCTTTCCCCACGCGCGTTTCGGCCAGCAACTGGACATCCAACTCGGCCTGCAGGCGAGCTTTTTCTTTTCCGAACTCTTTCTCATCAGGGGGGATGTAATCGAGGAGCCGTTTGAAGCCCTCTCGACCAGCCTGACGGTCACTGACGCAGCCGGCAATCTCCTCATGCGAGAACACGGCCTCGCCCTGCCATTCCAGCAGCGCCTCGCTGGCCCCGGTGTCCTGGGTCGATATCACGTTTGGGGCCAAGCCGTTCTCGTTGGCTGCTCGGTGACCGAGAACTGGGCACGAGAAATCCAGGGGAAAATCCAGGAGGAATCCTGCCCTGACACTGTTCTCGTGGCTGGGACAACCGTCCTGCCAGGAGAATGTGGGGTTTGTGTGAAAGTAGTAGGGACGCAGGTTCCAGCGGTTCGTCGGGTATTACGCCGGGCCTGGCACGGGCTGCGTCTGCGTCACCTGGGCGTTCCCGCGCCAGACCTGCCAAAATGAGGAACGGAGGCCACGCATGCTGCGCATCAGCCATCGCCTCGGAAATGTCCATAAGGATTCCGACCTTGCCGCTCAGGTCACGCAGTGGGAGCAGGCACAACAACTGGAAGAAGTGACTATTAACGAGCGGGAGGCGCAGAAGAGTCGGCTTCGCCTCCAGACCGCGACCGGTCAGGACCTGGGACTCGTCCTGCCCCGTGGAACGGAAATCGCGGATGGGGACGTTTTTGCCTTCAGTGATAGGGACGGGGGCCTTGTCGTCCACCTCGCCCTTCAGGAGGTCATGGTTCTGACGCTGCGCCCAGGACTGCCCCCGAGCGAGCAACACCACTGGCTGGTGCGGCTCGGTCATGTGCTGGGCAACCAGCACTGGCCGATCGCGAGTGTCGACGAGGCGATCCTGGTGCCTGTTACACTCGACCGAGCGGTGATGGAAACCGTCCTGCGGACCCATCATCTCCTCGAGCAATTTACGATTCGGTATGAGCGACGTTCCTGGCCAAAAGACGCCCACAACACATGGACGACACCGCATTCATAGCCGCCTTACAGCTGACCGACTCGTTCTTTCCTTCCGGCGCCGTCACCCTGTCTCACGGCCTAGAAACCTTTCTCAGTGACCAGTCCACGACCATCGACCTGTCTCAACTCCTGCACGATTATCTCGAAAGAAAAATCGCGCCGTGCGATCTGGTTGCCTATGCGCACGCGTATCAGGCCGCAGCGGAGGGAGATATTGAGCGTTTGCACCAGATCGATCGCTACCTGAACGTTTCGCTCCTGCCGCAAGAGCTACGGCAGGGCTCGGTACGTTCGGGTAGGGGCACTCTGGAAACCCTGCGCCGCGTTGTTGAGGAGCCGCTCTTCCAGACCTTTCTGGCTGGCGTCGACGCAGGCAAGAGTGGCGGGCATCTGCCTATTTGTCTGGCTATCCTTCACTCTATATGGCGTATCCCTCAACACAGGGGCGGTTGTATGCTGCTGTATGCCTTCATGGTGAATTTTCTGAGCGCTGCCATCCGTTTGGGCTGTCTCGGGCACAGGGAGGCCCAAGGGCTGCTCATTCACTTTCGGCCGCAGGTGATGCCAATGGTGAGGCAGGCCCTGGAAAGCCAACTCGAAGAGATCAGCTCTTTCGTTCCGCTCGCCGATATCCGAGCGATGCAACACGCCCATCTATCGGTCCGACTTTTTAGTAGCTAGGGCGTATCCAGAGGCTTGTCTGAAGACCGGACAATGGGGTAGTATCCCACCGTATTTTTCGTGCCCCCGTAGCTCAGGAGGATAGAGCACCGGATTCCTAATCCGGGTGTCGTGCGTTCGAATCGCGCCGGGGGCAGTTTCCTGCTCAGTGCGAGAGACATGATGCGTGAAAGTCGGCGGATGCAGGAGGTTCAGACGCCGATCATTCCGGTGATTGCTGAACTCATCCGCGCACATCCTGGTACGGTGTCTCTGGGCCAAGGGGTGGCCTATTACGGCCCGCCGCCTGAGGCGCTGGAAGCGGTGCAGCAGTTCCAGGCCGATCCGGCCAACCATAAATACACCCTCGTCCAGGGCATTGACCCGCTCTTGGAGATGATTCGTCGCAAACTCTTGGAGGAGAACGGTATCGCGCTGACTGAGACGCAGCGTATCGTCGTGACGGCCGGGGGCAATATGGCGTTTATGAACGCGTTGCTGGCAATTGCCGATCCCGGCGACCAGATTATTTTGCAACTGCCGTATTACTTCAACCACGAGATGGCGGTCAGCATGGTCAACTGCGAGGCCGTGTGCGTGCCGACCGACGCGCACTATCAGCTTCAACTCGACGCAATCAGAAACGCGATTACCGATCGCACGCGCGCCATTGTGACCATATCGCCCAATAACCCCGCTGGTGTGGTGTACGCCGAGTCAGACCTGTGTGCGGTCAACGCCCTCTGTCGGGAGGCCGGCCTGTATCACATCAGTGACGAAGCCTATGAGTATTTCACCTACGACGGCGCCCGCCACTTCTCGCCAGGGTCTATCGCGGACAGCAGCGAGTACACGATCTCGCTGTACTCGCTGTCCAAAGCCTACGGGTTTGCGAGTTGGCGTATTGGTTGGATGGTCGCGCCGGACCACCTGTATACGGCGATCAAAAAGGCCCAGGATACGATCCTGATCTGTCCGCCGGTTGTCTCGCAATACGCCGCGGTCGAAGCGATGCGGGTCGGTTCGGCCTACTGTCGGGAAAAACTCGGGGCGATGACCGTGACCCGGCGTATCATACAAAATGCACTTGACGAGTTGGGGGAGCTGATTACCCTGCCGCGGTCTGACGGCGCATTCTACTTCCTGCTGCGGGTGCGTACCGATATGGATGCCATGACCGTGGCCGAGCGCTTAATCCGGGAGCATCGTGTTGCGGCCATTCCCAGTACGGCCTTCGGTCTCACAACCGGCTGCTATCTACGTATCTCCTACGGCGCACTGGACGAAGAGGTAGCTGCCGAGGCGAGCAAACGGCTGGTACACGGGCTGCAGTGCATTGTGCAGTAGTGGGCCGCCTGATACCGTTGGCGCGCCGTGTGATAGGCTGGGAGATATCTAAATAAAGAGGACGAAGTGCTATGCGATCAGGTTTTCATGTAATGGACAGTGATCTCCACGTTATTGAAAACGGTGAGGTGTACGAGAAATACCTCGACGAGCGATACCGCGATAAGAAACCCCGCTACCTGGGCTGGAGTCCGACCAATTTTCCGCACTGGGATGTCCAGGGACAGATGATCCCGCCATGGGCACGGTCTGCCGAAGTGGTCAAGGCCCAGGAATATCTCGATAAACCCACCGAGCATATCTACAAGTCAGTCCGCGAGCGAAAGTACGAGCCCACTTCTACGCTTGATGCCATGGACGCCGAGGGTATTGACGTGGGGATCGTCTACCGCACTTTTGCGCACATGGTCGTTTCCATTGATGATTTAGAGCCCGCCTACGCTACGGCCTATTGCGCTGCGTTTAACGACTGGCTAGCCGATTACTGTCAGACCGATACGCGGCGTCTCAAAGCGGCCGCTATTGTCTCCTTACACGACCCTGAACTGGCGGCGGCAGAGGCGCGCCGGGCCGTAGAAGACAAGGGCCACGTTGCCGTCGTTCTGCTGCCCATGCCCTGCAATGGACGCTATTTCAACGCACCCGAATGCGACGTGTTGTGGAAAGAAATCACCCGGCTGAACGTCCCCCTCGCCTTTCATGGAACGAGCGGTGGGGCTTCTCAGGATTACGCGAGTAATCGCTATCGAAACCATCCGAATTTCCGCACGCTGAATCACTCGTCCGCCTTTCCTATGGAACTCATGTTGGCCATGGGTTCCATGACTGTGGGCGGGGTGCTTGAGCGTTTCCCTGACCTGCGGGTCGGTTTTCTGGAGGGCAATTGTGGCTGGTTGCCGTGGTGGCTGGACCGGCTTGACGACCAGTGGAAGAAGTACGGCGGCGGAGAGGAGATCAAACTCTCGGCCAAGCCGAGCGAGTATTTTAAGCGCCAGTGCTTTATTGGGACGGATGTCGATGAGGAGCTGCTAGCGGTCACAGTCGATAAAATCGGCGACGACAATATTGTCATGTCGGTCGATTATCCCCATGCTGACGGGCCCTTCCCGAACGGCATTAAGGAATTTCTTGAACTGCCTGGGGTTGGACTAGACTCAAAGCGCAAAATTATGTGGCAGAACTGCCTCCGCTTATACGACTTTGACGAAAAGAAGATTCTCGCCAGCGAGTAACCGGATATTCTCCATCCTTCTCTCCATGAGCCTTCTGACAGGCTCACCTTTCTTTTCCCATACAAAATACTAATTGTACATTCATTAGTATTTAATTATACTATCGTCATTAGATTTATATTTAATACCCCGTACAATCATGCATTATAACAAGGTTTAATTACTAATTATAAATTAATTAGTAGTAAATTAGTATTTTGAAAGATGAAAATTCCTGCAACTCCACCAACCCTGGCTGACCTATTCTCAAAGGTAAAAAATCCAGAGCGGTTGGGGGAGGTTCTTGCGAGAGGCATTTCCTCCTCCCCGCAGGGAAAGTATCGGCACTGGGAAAAGTTGAAAAGACTCGAACCTCCAGACGGACTCTCTTTGCGAGAGTGGTGGACAGGGATTAAATTTTCCCGCTTCCAGATACGAAGGGAAGTTCCTCTCCTACAGGACAAGGGCGGCAAGCCCTTCACATACTCCCTAGCTGACCCAGTACTGGAACTCCTGCATGAGATAGATCGAGACGCAAGCGGCAGGATAACTACTCAGGACCAGATTACAAACCCGCAGACGAGAGACCGCTATATAGAACGTTCTCTCATAGAGGAGGCCATTACTTCGAGCCAACTTGAAGGTGCATCGACGACACGCGAAGTCGCAAAAGATATGATTCGCTCGGGGCGGGCACCCATTGATCAAAGTGAACTGATGATCCTCAATAATTACCGGGCCATTCGTCTGATAGACAAATTGAAAGAGCAGCCACTCACTCGTGAGCTGCTCTTCATCATCCATGAAACGCTAATCCGCGATACCCTGGAGAAGGGTGCTGAGAGGAACTTCCTCAGAGCTCCCAGTAACCAAATCGCGGTCGTCGATGAGCGTGATGGCACCATCGTGTATCAGCCTCCGCCTGCCGAGCACATTCCAGGTCGGATGGCCGCCATGTTCGACTTTGCAAATCAAACCCAGACAGGAGCCTTTCTCCACCCAATACTAAAGGCCATTATTCTCCATTTTTGGCTCGCCTACGATCACCCCTTTATTGACGGCAATGGAAGAGCGGCAAGGACGCTCTTTTACTGGTCCGTACTCTCGCAGGGGTTCTGGATGTTCGAGTTCCTTTCGATTTCCAGTATTATTCGAAAGGCACCGGCAAAATATGTCCGATCTTTCCTCTATACGGAGACAGACGAGAATGACCTGACGTATTTTATTCTGGCCCAGCTTCGAGTCATCCAGCGGGCTATCAACGAATTATATACCTATCTCGACAAGAAGGCTGACGAGATTCAAAAGACTGAGCAGTTTCTCCAGTCTTCCGCTACTATCAACCATCGCCAAGTCGATCTTCTCGGGCATGCGCTCCGCCACCCAGGTATGCGCTATACGATCGCATCACATGAGAAGAGCCAGGGGGTAACGTATCAAACGGCACGAACAGACCTGCTTGATCTTGCAGACCGGAAACTGCTCGTCATGACGAAGTCCGGACGCGCTTTCGTCTTCACCGCTCCGAATGATCTTCCAGAGAGGCTGCGGGCTCTTTCCTGAGGCTCGCGACTTGGGGCCCTAGTGACTGCTCCCCGGCTCGTCTTCATAGGCCAGGGCCAGCAGGTCCATAGTGTGCACGGCTTTCATCGGCAGCCCACTCTGCCGTAATCCGGCCTGTATCTGCATTAAGCAGCCAGGGTTACCGGTCACGACAACGTCGGCTTCGGTTGCCTGAATATTACCGACTTTCCGCTCCAGCAGCCGGGCCGCCATCTCCGGTTGGGTCAAATTATACGTACCGGCGCTGCCGCAGCACCAGTCTGACTCGGGTAAGTTGGTCATTCTTAATCCGGGGATAGCCCGCAGCAGAGCACGAGGTTGATCGCGCACCCCTTGGCCATGCGCCAGATGGCAGGCGTCGTGATAGGTCGCCTTGACCCGCACTTCTCGGGTGGGTGTCCTGAGCTCTAGGCCACCCACAAACTCGGCCGCATCCTTCATTTTTCCCGTGAGGCGGGCGGCTTTGTCTCGGTAGACGGGGTCATCTTTGAACAACTCGCCGTATTCCTTCATCATCGCTCCGCAACCGGCCGCGTTGATGATAAGGGCGTCTAGATCAAGTTGGTCGAAGACATCGATATTCCGTTTGGCTAGCGCCAGGGCCGTCTGCTTCTCTCCGTTATGCAGGAGGAGTGCGCCGCAACAGGATTGAGCCTTGGGAATGAGGACTTCACAGCCGTTGTGGCGAAGGACCTTCACCGTGGACTGATTGGTCGCCCCAAAGACCGCCGACATCACGCAGCCCGACAGCACGGCAACGGTGCGGCGTTTTTCACCAATGGCCGGATAGTGGTCCAAGAGGGGCTGGGAAGAAACGCTGCCACGTTCCGGTAAGAGTCCGAACCAATAGCGCAATGTGGCAGGCACGGCTTCGGAGTGTGCGAAACGAGCCAGGCCAAGGGCGGCCCCGACTTTGAGGGACAGCGCGAAAAGCCATGCCCCCCATGGATTGGGGAAGGTCTTGTTCATGAGCCAGCGCTTGCCGCGCTCCAGCACAGGCCGGCGATAGTGTTGCTCAATAAAGGGCCGGGCGCCTTCGATGAGCTCTCCGTATTGCACCCCGGACGGACAGGCGGTTTCACACGCCCGACACCCAAGGCAGAGATCAAGATGCTGAACGACCTCGTCGTTGAGCTGTGCCTGTCCCTCTTGCAGCGCGCGCAACATGACGATGCGTCCTCTGGGGGAATCCATCTCCGTGCCTAATTCGACATAGGTTGGACACGAGGCCAGACACAACCCGCAATGCACGCAGTCAAAAAATTTTTCGTGGTCTACAAAAGAGAGGGGTTCCATAGGGAGCGGTGAGCCTTATCACATGAATCGCAAAACGTCTTTTCTATATGCCACCAACAAAGCGACCGGGATTCAAAATACCGTTGGGATCCAGGGTGTCTTTAAGCCGCTGCATAAGCGGAAATGCCTTGCCCACACTACCCCAAACATTCGCCCGTTCCTTGAGCGCCGAGAGGATCTCTTCCACAACGACAAATCCGTTGCTACCGGTTGCGTGGACGCGTATCCAGTCAACAAGGGACAGAATCTGGTCGTCAGGGACAGCCTCTCCTTCAAAAGTCGCATACAGGATGCCATTCCCGGCCCGGGCCAATAAACGGACTGGAGCATGGCGACGCTGGGCTTCTGATTCCAGGTCTGTGCAGAATGCCGCGAGCTGGGTTGGCTGCAGGCTGACTTTACACCGAAGCGTCGCCGGGCCGGACACAGGAAAATCACGAAGGGCCTGGGAGAGCGTCTGCGCCTCGTCGACACTCAGCTCCTCAATACTACCGATATCATCCCCAACCACATCACGGAGATGATTCCGCTGGTCGTCGATTTCTTCCTGAATCCCAGCAAAGCCGACGAAGAGGCAATAGGCGTCTCCCTGTTGGTCTCTGGATGACGAAAGCGGAGAAAAATTGGCCAGTTCCAGGAAAAAGGGCTGCATGTCCGAGCCCGTCAATTTCAGCGCGGCTTCGCCCGCTTTTTCCGCCGAGGAGAAGGTTAGGGCGAACGTTGTTTGAGCTTCAGGCCGGGGACGGATCATAAAGGTCGCCTCGACAATAACGCCAAGCGTCCCAAACGACCCACAGTAGAGCTTCGGCAGATCGTAGCCGGCCACGTTTTTCACGACTTGCCCGCCACCTTTAATGAGCGTCCCATCCGCGCGAACCACTTTTATGCCGATCAGAAAATCACGGACCGTACCTTGAGAGAAGCGGGTGGGACCGTTGAGATTGGCGGCAATGACTCCGCCGACCGTGGCCCGCTCCGGACACGGCGGGTCGAGCGGCAGCCATTGGCCGTTCTCTCCAAGAATAGCCTGGAGTTGGGCCAGAGACATGCCAGCCCCGACGGTAATGGTCATATCGGTCGGCTGATAGTCGACAATCGCACTCAGCTCCGTCGTACACAGCGCCTGCTCGTATCGTTTCGGTACGCCACCCAAATGAAGAAACGCGCCGTGCCCCACAGGACTTATGGCGCGACCGTGTTCATTTGCCTCTTTCAGCAGGCGAGAAACCTCTTCAGTCGACGCGGGGTAGACCACCGTCTCGGGTACTTGCCCATCGATGATGAACTGGCTGGGTGGCGGACGATCTGCGGCCTGCGTCATCGGGCTGGCTTTCGCTCCAATCCTCTTACGGCGGGCTAGAGCGGGACTTGGCGGCGAGGCGTCCTCACGTCAATACAGCCGCCGGGTGTCGGGATGATCTTATTGGGATTACACAGGTTGTCTGGATTAAAAACGGACCGGAGTTGGGTCATGACCATCAGATCTTCAGGGCTGAAGATAAGCGGCATCTGGCCCATCTTTTCGACACCAATCCCGTGCTCGCCGGTCAGACTGCCCCCCAAGTCTACGCAGGCGTTCAAGATTTCCTTCCCGGCTTGGACCACACGCCGGGTTTCGTCGGCATTGCGCTCATCGTACATCAGGATCGGATGGATGTTGCCGTCCCCAGCGTGAAACACATTGGCAATCCGTAGTTGATATTTTTCTGAAACTTCAGTAATCCGCTGCAGAATGTCAGGAACCTTGGTCCGCGGGACAACGCCATCCTGGGTGCAGTAATTGGGCGATAAACGGCCAATGGCGCCAAAGGCGCGCTTGCGACTCTTCCAGAGTGCCGTCCGTTCCGCATCATCCCGCGCGACCCGGACCTCGCGGGCCTGATTCTGTTTGCAAATCGCCTGAATCCGGTCAGTTTGGGGATCGAGACTGGCGGCCAGACCATCAATCTCAATAATCAAAACGGCTCCAGCGTCGGTTGGAAAGCCAAAGTGAAAGGCTTCTTCGATCGCTTGGATAATCAGCGTATCCATCATTTCCAGTGCCGCCGGGACAATACCGGAAGCGATAATGCCAGAAACGGTTTGGGTGGCGTGGTGGACCGACTCGAACACGGCCAGAAACGTTCGGTAGGACTGCGGCTGGCGGGTGAGCTTGAGAGCGGCCTGGGTCACAATCCCGAACGTGCCTTCCGCACCTATGGTAATCCCTCGCAAGTCATAGCCGGGAACGTCCTCGACCGTCCCGCCTAAGGTGACGATTTCTCCATCTGGCAGAACGACTTCCAGCCCGAGCACGTGATTGGTGGTCACGCCGTATTTGAGCGTATGCGGCCCACCGGAATTTTCAGCGATATTACCGCCAATGGTACACGCCTGCTGGCTGGACGGGTCAGGAGCATACTGAAAACCCTGATCCTTGACCGCATTACTGACCCACAGATTCACTACGCCGGACTGGGCTACGACATAGCGGTTGAGCAGGTCTATATGGACAATCTTGTTAAGGCGGCTGGTCCCGATCATAACCGGAGCTTCGACCGGCAGGCAGCCCCCGCTGAGGCCGGTCCCGGCTCCGCGCGGGACAAAGGCGATCTTTTCTTTGTTGAGGAATTTGACGACCGCCGCCACCTCTTCCGTTGAGTGAGGCAGGACGACAATCTCAGGGACGGCCTTCTCCAAGGTATAGCCGTCACAGTCGTAGACGGAGCGGGCGCTCTTATGCGCGACCACCCCATCAGGACCAACGATGTCATACAAGCGCTCAAGAATTTTCTGATCCATGCACACTCCTTGTTCCCGTCGACTATACTGGCCGGCGGCGGATCATACGTTTAACGGTATACTCAAGGAGGACCGTATCGGCCTGATTCAGAACCTGGGTGAGTGAGGTGACAACCCCACGGTCTGGCTTAGAAGTCTCACGTTTTCCGAGAATGCGGACTTTGACCCGGACGGTATCTCCGCAGCGCAGGGGGGCCGGGATGTTCATGTTTTCAATGCCGAGCAGGGCCATACCACCTTTGGCCATGCCGGACTGCACGGCTAGGCCCTCGGCCAGGGCAAAGGTAAATGAGCCTGGCGAGATCCGGCCGTCAAATAAACTGTTGTTTTTGACGAACTCCATGTCCATGAACAGGGGCTCGTGAAAACCGAACAGATTCACGAAGTTGACGATATCCGCTTCGGTGACTGTTCGCGCTTTTGTCTCGAACTCTGTACCGACTTCATATTCTTCAAAGTACTCAAGGGCCATATGATTTCCTCGTGCCAGACGTCAGCTAGGAGTCTGCGAGCTTGTGCCGAAGAAGTCAACCGCAGGGTGTTGACAATTGGTCCGCTCTCGCGTTGTTTTACCCGCTATGAAAAAGCGTGTCGCCGTTGTTGGAGCAACCGGGATTGCGGGTCAGCAATTCCTTGTTGCGCTCCAGGACCACCCCTGGTTTGAGGTTGCTTTGCTGGCTGCGTCAGAGCGCTCGGCTGGCAAGAGCTATACGGAAGCCATCCGCGATTCCAAAACCGGGGCGCGGAGGTGGTGGTGCGAGGAGGAGCCCCCCCAGTCCATGCTGCCGCTTCCGGTTCACGAAGCTTCCTCTCTGAACCTGCAGGGCATCGATCTCGTTTTTACAGCCGTCGAATCAGGACCGGCACGGGAACTAGAGCCGGTGTACGCCAAAACAACGCCGGTAGTCAGCACGGCCTCGGCCTTTCGGCAAGAAGCAGACGTTCCCCTGCTTATTCCGGGGGTCAATCTGGAGCATATCTATCTGATTGATACCCAAAAGGAAAAGCGCGACTGGCAGGGCTATATTGTCACGCAGCCAAACTGTACCACGATTGGGCTGGCGATTACCCTCCGGCCGCTGTTCGATCAATTCGGTCTGAGAAAAGTCATCATGACCTCCATGCAGGGGCTGTCCGGGGCCGGTCGCTCGCCGGGTGTGATCGGAATGGACACCATAGACAACGTCATTCCCTTCATTGCCGGCGAAGAGGAGAAAGTCGAAAAGGAAGGGCACAAAATTCTTGGAACTCTCGAAAATGGAGCCATTACACCCGCCAATTTTCTGGTGAGTGCGACCTGTACGCGTGTGCCGGTTCTTGAAGGCCATACCGAGGCGCTGTTGGTCTCCATGGACACCCCCAGTTCGGTTGAGGACGTTCGGGCAGCGATGGTCGAGTTTGGCAAAGAGTTTATCGAAATGGGCCTACCCTCTTCTCCGCAGCATATGATCATCGTGCACGATGACCCGTTTCGACCCCAGCCGCGCTTGGACCGTGATGCCGAAGACGGCATGGCGACGTCGGTTGGTCGTCTACGGGCGGATCAGACGCTTGAGAATGCCGTGAAATATCTTCTTGTCAGCCACAATACCAAGATGGGAGCAGCCAAAGGGGCAGTCCTGACGGCGGAGTATCTGTATCAGCAGGGGTATGTATAGTTCCGTACGCCCGTCTTGAAACAGTCCACCGCAGAGATGCCCACAGCCTTCACAACCGCGGACCTTCCTCCAAAAGCTCGTGGCTTCTGGAAGCTCGCAGGGCCTGGGGCTGTTCTCGTCGGACTCTCAATCGGCGCGGGTGAGCTGATTGTCTGGCCGCGGAATACCGCACAATTTGGCGCCGGCATGACTTGGGCGGCGCTGCTCGGCATTTTTCTTCAATTTTGGATTAATTGCGAGATTGGTCGCTATACCTTAGCGACGGGAGAAAGTATTTACGCCGGATTCAGCCGAATCTCGCGGCACTTTGCCTGGATCTTTATTCTGCTCAACATACTGGGCTGGATTCTTCCGGGATGGGCGCGGGCCTGCGGCGGCGCGCTCAAGGCGCTCATGGTCGGCCCTCAGGGCTGGGGGGAGCCTTGGGTCTGGACGGCTATTACCTTTGCGGGTGTTGCCTTTGTCTTATTCGGCCCGAAGCGCGTGTATGCCTCGGTTGAGAAGACAACGGAATTGCTGGTCGTTTTGGTAACGATCGGTCTTATTTTGGTTGCCTGTGTCGTCGGCAATACGGAAACCTGGACAGCGCTGGGACACGGGATGCTGAACTTTCCGTTCAAACATCCTGATATGCCGACGTATATTCTGTTCTCTTCTGTTGTTTTTGCTGGAGCCGGGGGAACGGCGAATCTTTTTTTCTCGTTCTATATCCGAGACAAGGGGTGGGGTATGGGAGCGCTCATGCCCAAGGTAGTCAATCCACTCCGAGCACAGGAGGAAGTTGTTTCAGAACGGGCGTTTCAGATTGCCGAGACTGAGTCGAACCTAGCGCACTGGCGTGCATGGTTCAGACATCTGTCTGTGGATCAAATGCTCTTTTTCTGGCTCCTTAACACCTTCACCATTCTCTTGTTTATCTTTGGCGCGCTGGCGGTGCTCCACCCGCAAGGCATCGTGCCGAGCCAGGAGATGCTGGTCTGGGAGGAGGCCGAGATTTTAGGCAGCGTAGGGGGAGGGCTTGGAAAAATTCTTTTTCTTCTCGTTGGGATCGCGTGTTTGTTCAGCACCCAACTGACGCTGATCGATGGAGTCGCCCGGACCGGCGCGGATATCCTACATACCAACTATGCCTGGGCACAGGAGAAACCGCTGAGTTGGTGGTACGGGGTCATTGCCGTGGGTTGGATCGTACTCGGGACTTTCTTGACCTATGTGTACGAAAGCCTGCCACCTATTCTTTTTTTGATGGGGTCGGCGTTTTTTGGCGGGATTGCGATGGCCGTCTATACGCCGTTGACTCTGGTGATCAACCGCAAGCTGCTCCCACCGGCGCTCCGGCCCGGCCCGACGAAAACCGCTCTCCTCGTTGGAATTAGCTGTTTTTACGTTATTTTTGCCGTCTTTTCGATTGTTCGGCTCGGACAGCAGCTCTTGTAAAAAAGGGCACCGTTAGACACGGCGCCCTTTTCTTTTTCCGAACTCGGCAATCTACACGCTTCCGGATAGCGTAAACGCAATAACCAGCGCGTAAATAGCCAGCGCCTCAATGAAGGCGATACCGATGATCATCGGGGTCTGGATGCGATCAGCCGAATTTGGGTTCCGGCCGATAGACTCCATAGCGGCAGCCACCGCACGGCCCTGACCCAAGCCAGCGCCAACGGCAGCGATGCCGATACCGAGGCCGGCCGCGAGAGCGATCATTCCTCTTGAGGAATCGCCGTCTCCGTCAGCCGCGAGAGCAGCTCCGGCGGTGAGCAGCATCATACAGACCGCCAGCACACCAGTTACACATAGTTTCTTCATACGCCCTACTCCTTTCATGTCCCCATGGCGCAGTGTTGAGTCCACCTCCTCTTAATCCTCCTCACCGCTTCGTACCCGCTCCGCCACCTGGACAATGGTTTTATAGACTGTTTTTCTTCTCTTTCCCTTAGTGATGCTCATCATGGGCAACGGCCAAGGAGACGTACACCATGCTGAGCAGAGTAAAAACAAACGCTTGTACAAGAGAAACAAAAGCCCCAAGCGCATAAAAGACGACTGGAATCACAACTTTCGTCAGATCCGTAAATATCTCTAAAACGACGTGGTCGCCGGTCATATTCCCAAAAAGCCGCAGGGAAAGAGAGAAAGGCCGGACAAAATTATCAATGAGTTCGAGCGGAACCATCAAAATGCCCAGCCACCAGATCGGGCCGACAAAATGCTTCAAATAGGCCAAGCCCTGTTCTTGGAAGGCATAGAAATTGTACGCGACAAAGGAAAGCACGCCTAAGGCGAGTGTCACGTTAAAATTGCTGGTGGGGGGAGAAAATCCAGGCAACAGCCCGGAGAGGTTTGCGATCAGAATAAAGAGGAAAAAACTACCATAGAGGTGGACGTATTTCTGCGCCCGGTCCCCCAGCACGCCCTCGGCCATATCAGAGATGCCCTGAGTGAGGAGTTCGGCCATGTTCCGACAGGTCAGCGAGTCATCCGGGACCGCCACATCATCTGCGGCGGCCAACTGCCTCTTTGCCATATAAGCAAAGAGAATAAGGGCGACAGAGACAAGAAGGGAGGTAGCGATATGACCTGGGAGAAGGCTGAGCCCAGGAATATGTTCGACCCAGAGAAAGATATGGTGTTCCATAAATTCGGTTCAATATGCTCGCCAATATTCGTCTTTTAGACTGATTAGCATGGAGTCAGGGGGGGGTCAGATTGATCCTTCGGTCTGCTCAGGCCGATTATCATGCAGGCAATAAGCAGTAAAGGGACCCCGGCGACAAAACTCTTGGCGTCAATGGGATACCGAATAAAAACCGCGCTTAAAAGGAATAAATAGAATCCGCCTTTGACAGTCAGCCACAGGGCAGCATGAATTTTACGGCGCGAATCGACTGGAGCGAGTGCACAGCGAACCACTTTTTTGAGCAGCCAGAAGTTGGCCTGCATCACACCACCGCCAAGTACAAAGCTGGGCACGTGAATAATTCCGGTTATCCAGCCGATAACGGCACCAATCCCAACCAAAACAAGGTTCAGGACTTCTATTCTCTCAATTGTCTTTGTCACGGGCAGAAAGGCGCTGGAGCACGATGATCAGACGATATACCGCTCCTGACATGCCAACGATCACCCCGATGACCATCAGGAGGGGTGTCGTGCCAAACTGAGTGTCTGCGTAGTTGCCAATCAAGAGACCGGCGATGATGGCTCCAGCGAACTCGAATCCAAGCGCCCCATACTTTCCATAGGTTATGAATGGACTCTCCCGGGCCATTTTTCCTCAGCCACCGAGGGTCTTCAGTACCGCTCTTGCCGCTCGTAGGGTTTCCTGGATTTCATCCTCACCGTGTGCCAGGGAAATAAAGGCGGATTCGAATTGAGAGGGGGGAAGATATATGCCCTGCTCGCTCATACCGCGAAAGTAACGAGCGAACATTTCAGTGTCGCTTCGGGTGGCTGACTCATAGTCGCGAACGTGATCGACCCCAAAAAAGATGGTGAACATCGAACCTAGTTGGTTCACACAGGCTTTGATGTCAGTCTCACGAATGGCGGCGCGTAATCCCTCGGCCAGCATATCTCCGAGCATATTCAACCGCTCATAGGCTCCGGCGGTGTGGACAAGCTTTAGGGTTTCAATCCCAGCGGTTACAGCTAACGGGTTTCCGGACAACGTCCCAGCTTGGTAGACTCCCCCCAAAGGGGCAAGCCCATCCATTATCACCGCCTTTCCGCCAACCGCGGCTAATGGCAGACCACCACCCACCACTTTCCCAAGGCAGGTAAGATCTGGATCGATATGGTAGAGCTCTTGAACTCCACCACGGGTGAGACGGCAGCCGGTCATGACCTCATCAAAGATGAGCACAACTCCAAACTCCCGGGTGAGCTCCCGGAGGCCCTCAAGAAAGCCCTGCTCGGGCAGGACGAGACCCATATTTCCGGGAACAGGCTCCAGTATAACAGCGGCCACTCCCTCTGGGTCCGCCTCTAGGTACGCTCGTACACTGGAGAGACTGTTATACTCAGCCACAAGGGTCATGCTGCTAAAGGCCTCGGGAACTCCTTGACTGTCCGGAGTACTAAACGTCAGCGCTCCTGACCCAGCTCTCACCAGAAGCGCATCAGAGTGGCCGTGGTAGCAACCAGAGCACTTGATGATCTTCGCGCGACCAGTATAGCCACGGGCGAGACGCAGGGCGGTCATGGTCGCCTCTGTGCCCGAGGAGGTCAGGCGGACCTTCTCAATGGACGGAATGGTCTGAGTCAGCGTTTTTGCCAGTTCAATCTCTTTTGCCGTTGGAGCACCAAAACTGGTTCCACTCTTCACTACTCGCTCGAGTGCCCCAACAACCTGCGGATGAGCATGCCCGGCTATTAACGGTCCCCAGGAACCGACATAGTCTATATACTCGCGCCCGTCCGCATCCGTAACACGGCAGCCTTTCCCTCGGTGGATGAAAAGAGGATCACCCCCAACAGCCCGCCACGCACGAACCGGACTGTTCACTCCCCCTGGAATATATTTTTGCGCTTCATTGAAGAGTTTTTGCGATGTCGACATCTGAGTCTACCCATGTTCCAGTTGTGAAGATTCCCCCTGCTACCACCCACCCATAAGAGAGTCAAGACAAAAGCAACCCTCTCACAAATGATCTGGAATTATGAGAATCCCCTCACCCTGCACGGGCTCTCCTAGAAGTATAAATAACAATATGTGAGAGAACAACGTATCTTTTTACAAGAGACGTTTCCAGAAATGATAAGAAAAACAAGGGAATGTGAATACGATCTTTCAATCTTCCAGTTTTTATAATATCACATCGTGTTATGAGTTTAATTTTTTTTAGTAATATTCACCGCTTTGGAAAAAGTTTACCCTCTTCCTTGCATTCTTGAGAGAAAAATTTTAAGACGCAGTAACACTATCCTTTCTGGCCTCATAAAATTTAAGCGGCACATTGATTCGGATAGACATGGGTCTTTTTCTCGCCCCTCTGACTACACGGTTGGTGAACAGGAACTTCCTGGGGCAGAAGGCGAGGCAGATAGACAAATGCGTGTGGATAACCCTGTCGCCTGACGGATATTTCTTTAGTTCAAAGAGGAAGTTATCGAGTTATCCACAGGTGTGGATAACCTTTGTTGAGTGGGGGAAGGACGCGGCATGTATCGGGTGTGGGAACGAGTGTTGGGGATTGTTGAGGGACAAGTAGGAAAGACGAATAGTGAAACCTGGCTGAAACCGATTCGGCCCCTTGGGCTCCAAGATGACGTGTTCCATCTTGAGGTCCCAAGCGCGCTCTTTAAGGATTGGCTACTCAGTAATCTCGTCGGCCCCCTGGAAAATGCATTGACTGAGGTGCTTGGTCAGCCAACGCACCTTGTCCTGCATGTCCAGGAAAAACCCCAAGGAGAACTCTTTCCAGCAGAAGAGCAAGAACAACCAGCCCAGGGAAAAGGGAGGGGAAAAAAAGACGGACTGATTCAGAATTACACCTTCTCCTCCTTTGTGGTCGGTGGCGGCAATCAGTTTGCTCATGCTGCGGCGAGGGCGGTCAGCAAACATCCAGGGAAAAGCTATAATCCGTTATTCATCTATGGAGGGGTTGGGTTAGGAAAGACGCATCTCATTAATGCGATCGGACACGAGACATCGGCAAAGCAAGGAAAGGACAGTATTGTTTATCTGTCCTCAGAGTCTTTTACCAATGAATTGATTACTCATTTACGAAAGAATCGAATGACGGAATTTAAAAATAGATTCCGTCGCGCAGATGTTCTTATTCTTGATGATGTGCAGTTTCTGTCCGGCCGCGAGCGAACACAAGAAGAATTTTTTCACACCTTTAATTCCCTTCATGAGTCAAATAAGCAAATTATATTAACATCCGATAAGTTCCCAAACGAAATTGGTGGACTCGAGGAGCGATTACGAAACCGCTTCGAGTGGGGACTGATCGCCGATATCCAGCCACCCGATCTCGAGACTCGGGTCGCAATTCTGCAAAAAAAATCACGCGCAAAACGTATCCACCTCCCCAACGATGTTGCTCTTTTTATTGCCTCTCATGTGACGTCAAACGTCCGAGAACTTGAGGGTGGTCTGACACGATTAGGAGCGCTGGCCGCCTTAAATCAGGCTGATATCACCGTCAACTTTGCTCGACAGGTTCTCAAAAATTTAGTCACAGACCAGGAAAAGAAAGTCTCGATTGAGACCGTACAGAGAACGGTGAGTAAGTATTTTGGTGTCAGCATTGCCGATATGATCTCAAAGAAACGAACAAAGATCGTTTCGTTTCCGAGGCAGGTTGGTATGTTTCTCTGCCGCAAGCTTGCCGGCGCCTCCTACCCGATGATCGGTATGCGATTTGGAGGAAAGGATCACACGACGGTTCTGCATGCCTGTCATGCAATTGAAAATCGGTTTAAAAAAGACGAAGAGCTGCGCGATATTATCAATAGAATAGAGATCATGATTTATGAGTAGGCAGACTTCTCTTCCTGTGGATAACCTGTGGATAACCTGTGGATAACCTGTGGATAACTCGCGAGAACAATGAGCCTGGGAAAGAGGCAAAAAAAGTTATCCACAGGTTTATTGGAGTTATCCACACCCCCCTGTGGATAACTTTTTCAATATAAACAGCCATTTAACCCACTTATCCACATATCCACAGGCCCTACTACTACTATTATTATCTATTTATATATAAATATAAAAAATAAGTAGTAGTAAGTAGAGAAAGAAAAAGAGAAGGGAGGAGGATATGGAATTCAGTGTCGGTAAGGAAGACCTCCTTCAATGTTTGTATCTCGTCCAAGGTGTTGTTGAGAGACGATCCTCTCTTCCCATGCTCTCTCATGTTCTCATAGAATCAAACTCTACAGGAGAGAACGAGAGCGTTATTTCCCTTGGGGCAACAGACCTTGAAATTGGAATCCGCCAGCAGTGCCAGGCAGAAGTGAAAGCATCAGGATCAATGACTGCGGATGCACGGAAGTTGTATGAGATCATTCGTGAACTGCCGTCTGGCCAGGTTCGTTTACGCTCAAGTGGAAATGGATGGGTGGACGTCAATAGTGGAAAGTCCCACTTCAGAATCGCCAGTCTGGATCCTAAAGAGTTTCCCACAATAACTGGGCAAAAAGAGAAGAAGGAGGAATCCTCTTCTTCTGATCAATTCATATCTTTGCCTGGTCCGACCCTACGGGAGATGATCGAAAAAACCCTCTTTGCAACCTCACCCGATGAGACTCGCCTGAACCTCAGCGGTGTCTATCTCGAGACCCAGGACGAGGGAAAGATACGTATGGTTGCCAGCGATGGGCACCGCCTGTCCCTCATCGAGCGAGAGGTCGATACCCCTTCGCTGCCAGACTGGCCAAGCGTCATACTTCCAAAAAAAGGCTTAGTTGAAACACGGAAACTCCTTGAGAAGAGCGAGGGAACAATAGACGTTTCCGTCAACGATTCGGTTGTCAACCTCAAGAAGGAGACAACTGAACTCTTTATGCGCCTCATAGAAGGAGAATTTCCTGACTACCAGCAAGTTGTTCCAAAAGAGCATACGCACCGTATTGAGTTTCCCCGCGATGAATTACTCAGTGCTCTCCGCCGTATTTTGATTCTCACAACAGAAAGATCCCGGGGGATAAAATTACAGTTTGAAAAAGACAAGATCGAGATTTCCGTTAATACTCCGGATGTGGGCGAGGGAACAGAGGAGATTGCCTCCTCATACGCTGGAGAGGGCTTATCGATTGGGTTTAATGGAAGATATCTGACCGAGGCATTAAACGTCATGAATGAAGGGGATTCTGTCGTCCTTTTTCTTAAAGATGAGATGAGTCCGGGACTCCTTCAGCAAAAGGAGAGTCATGAATTTTCCTATGTCATAATGCCTATGAAAATAAATTGATAGAAAACTGTTTTATTTCTGATCGTGGTTTACGTAACGTAAAGAAAATGCTAAACTTTGGTGTAAAAAATGGGAGGTGTGTGACGAATCCTTAAACCTACCTGCCTCCTTTGGGGAGTACATGCTCGAACAAGACTATGGGGCAGGACAAATAAAGGTACTCGAAGGTCTCGAAGCGGTTCGCAAGAGGCCGGGAATGTATATCGGTGATACCGCAGAGAGAGGACTTCATCATCTCGTTTTTGAAATTGTCGACAATTCTGTCGACGAAGCACTCGCCGGCTATTGCACTCATGTTGTTGTAACCATCCATACTGAAGGACATATATCCGTTATCGATAATGGCCGAGGCATTCCAACGGAGAATCACCCGACCGAAGGCGTTTCAGCCGCTCAGGTCGTCCTGACCAAGCTCCACGCTGGGGGAAAATTCGATAAAGGAGCATATCGAGTCTCCGGAGGGCTGCACGGTGTGGGTGTCTCCGTCGTCAACGCGCTCTCAGAAATCCTTGAAATCGAGATCAGGAGAGCAGGGAAAATCTATTTCCAACGATACCATCGCGGTCAGCCTGACAGCGAACTGAAAGAGATTGGGCAGACTGAGGAGAGTGGAACAAAAGTCGTCTTTCTGCCAGATCCTCAGGTTTTTGGTGAGAGATCTTTCAGCTTCGACATTCTCTCGAGTCGGCTGCGTGAACTTGCCTTCCTCAATCCAGGTCTCCACATTTCCATTGTTGACGAAAGGGAGCCGGAGAAACGTCACGACTTCTTCTATGAAGGAGGGATTGTTTCTTTCGTTGAACACCTTGGCCGGGCGAAAACACCACTGCACCACGAGGTGATCTATTTTAGTGGAGAAAAAAGCGGAACCGCCGCCGAGATCGCTCTTCAATGGAACGAGGGGTATGTCGAAAGTATTTATTCTTTTGCCAATAATATCAACACAATAGAAGGGGGGACCCATCTCGTTGGACTTAAGGCGGCGTTGACCAGGACTATCAATTCCTACGTCGGGGCACTCGGTCTTCTCAAAAAAGATCAGGAGAGTCTCCAGGGAGAAGATATTCGAGAAGGTCTGACTGCCATTATCAGCGTGAAAGTTCCAGAACCGCAATTCGAAGGACAGACGAAAACCAAGCTCGGCAATAGCGATGTCAAAGGGTTTGTCGAATCGTTGGTGAACGAAAAGCTTGGGGTTTACCTTGAGGAGCACCCAGCAGAGGCCAAGAAGATAGCACAGAAGAGTGTTGATGCCTCACGCGCGCGTGAGGCGGCTCGGAAGGCGCGTGAACTCACGCGGCGGAAGGGAGCCCTCGATTCCGGCTCTCTTCCTGGAAAACTCGCCGACTGTCAGGAGCGCGACCCGGAAAAAAGTGAAATTTTTCTTGTTGAGGGGGATTCTGCTGGAGGGTCAGCAAAGCAGGGGAGAGACCGGCGTACACAGGCTATTCTACCGCTACGCGGGAAAATTCTGAATGTCGAAAAAGCACGCTTCGACAAAATGCTTTCATCTCAGGAAATACGTCTCCTGATATCCGCTTTAGGAGCTGGGGTCGGGAAGGACGAGACGGACCTCTCCAAATTGCGCTACCATAAAATCATCATTATGACGGATGCGGATGTTGATGGTTCCCATATCCGTACTTTGCTGCTGACTTTCTTATATCGTCAGCTCCCCGGTATTATCGAAGATGGGTACTTATGTATTGCTCAGCCTCCCCTGTACCGGGTCAGAAAAGGAAAAACCGATCACTACCTGAAAGATGATGTCGAGCTCGACGATTTCCTGGTCGACCTCGGTGTTGAGCATGTCCTAGTGGGGGAACTTGAAGGGGAAGCGCTGAAAACATGGGTCAAGAACTCCCTCCGTCTGAATAGCATTCTTGATCTCGTTGAACGGAGAGGAAGAGATCGTAATATTGTCTGTTCTCTTCTCTCCCACCCAGATATCTCTCCCACTGCTTTCAGTAAGCGGACCCTTCTTGAGCCGGTACTCTCTACACTCGAAAAAGAACTGACAGACCGTAGCCAGACCTCTTTTTCCATAGAGGAAGACAGAAAACTTGACGGATATAGGATTATCGTCACCCAGGGGCTGAACGGTTCCGGACAAAGAGTGGTCTTTGATCGAGACTTTGTTGAGTCAGCAGAGGCCGTAGAAGTGAAAAGACTATTGAGCGCGCTTGCCAATATTGGGCCGGCTCCTTTCAATTTCTCCGCGAAAGATACTTCTTCCATTCTGAGAAGCCAGGAGGAGGTCCTTAACACAATCTTAGCGCGCTCCAGAAAAGGGGTCGATATTCAGCGCTACAAAGGTCTTGGGGAGATGAATCCTGAACAGCTCTGGGAAACAACCATGAACCCGGAGACACGGACTCTCTTGCAGGTCAGGATTGAGGATGCCTACGAGGCTGACGAAGTCTTTTCTACTCTCATGGGAGATGAAGTGGAGCCCAGAAGAAAATTCATCTCTGAGAACGCACTCTCCGCCAAGAATATCGATATCTAATCCCATCACGCTCCCTGTCATAATCAAAAAGGACTCCCCTTCGTATGGAAGACTATACTGACTCCCACCCCCTTCCTTCTGTCAATATCGAGCAGGAGATGCGGCAGTCCTATATGGACTACGCCATGAGTGTGATTATTGGTCGAGCGTTGCCCGATGTTCGTGACGGATTGAAGCCGGTCCACCGACGCGTCCTGTACGCCATGCATGACCTTGGGAATGAATGGAATCGTCCCTATAAGAAATCCGCCCGTGTCGTGGGTGACGTGATTGGCAAATACCATCCACACGGAGATGCGGCCGTCTATGACACCCTTGTGCGTATGGCGCAGGATTTTTCGTTGCGCTACCCACTCATTGACGGCCAGGGAAACTTTGGCTCGGTTGATGGCGACCCTCCCGCCGCCATGCGATATACCGAAGTTCGCATGACCCGAATCACCTCGGAGTTGCTTGCCGACATTGATCGAGAGACTATTAATTTCGTCCCGAACTATGACGATACCAGCCACGAACCAGCTGTTCTCCCAAGTAAATTTCCCAATCTGCTGGTCAACGGCTCTTCTGGAATTGCTGTGGGGATGTCAACCAATATTCCTCCCCACAACCTTGGCGAAGTGATTGAGGCTCTTCTGGCTCTGACCGATAACATGGACCTCAAAAACCGCGATCTGATGGAGTACATCCCTGGTCCAGACTTTCCTACCGGAGCGTATATTCATGGACGCTCTGGAGTGAGGAGCGCTTATGAAACCGGGCGGGGGATCGTCCAGATGCGGGCTCGGACCTCTATAGAAGAAGATGAGAAGACCGGAAAAAGTCGCATTATTGCGCATGAGATCCCCTACCAGGTGAATAAGGCTCGTTTGATTGAGCGTATTGCTGATCTGGTCAACGAGAAGCGTATTACGGGAATCTCCGACCTGCGTGACGAGTCCGACAGAGAGGGCATGCGCATCGTTATCGAGCTGAAAAGGGACGTTGTCCCACACGTCATCCTCAACCAGCTGTATAAAATGACCCCTCTTCAGGATTCGTTTGGGGTCATTCTTCTGGCCATCGTCGATGGCCGCCCGCGCCTCTTGACCCTCAAAGCCACCCTCCTGCATTTCCTTGAACATCGCCGAGAGGTGGTCCGCCGCCGGACTGCCTTTGATCTGCAGAAAGCCAACGAGCGCCTCCACCTGCTCGAAGGGCTCAAAAGCGCGTTGGATAATCTCGATCCTGTGCTCCACACCATTCGCCACGGGCAGAATCCGGCGAGTGTGCGGCAAGCCCTTCAGGACCAATTTGCGCTGACTGAGACACAGGCGCAGGCTATTCTTGATATGCGCTTGCAGAGACTCACCCAGCTCGAACAGGAAAAAATTCTCTCCGAGCACCGAGAAACGCTCGGTGTTATTGATTCGCTGCAAAGTATTCTGGCCAGTCCGGAGAAGATTGACGGCGTCATCAAAGAAGAGCTGACTGATCTACGGAGCCGATTTTCCGACGAGCGCAGAACACAGATTCAGTCCGCCAGCGCAGATCTCTCGGACGAAGATTTGATAGCTGAAGAAGATGTCGTGGTAACCATATCCCATGCTGGCTACATTAAGAGAAATCCACTGACTGAATACCGCTCCCAGCGGCGAGGAGGAAAGGGGGTTGTTGGCGCAACAACCCGAGAAGAGGACTTTGTTGAACACCTCTTTATCTCCTCCACGCATGCTTTCCTGCTGTTTTTTTCCTCAATCGGCAAAGTGTACTGGGTTAAGGTTCATGAAATTCCTCAGGGCAGCCGCACTGCAAAAGGAAAAGCCATCGTGAATCTTCTGCCGCTGCAAGAAGGAGAGAAAATTTCCGCCTTTCTCCCCATTCGAGAGTTCCAGGACGATGGCTTTATTGTCTTTGCGACCCGCAAGGGACAGGTCAAGAAGACGAAACTCATGGCTTATGCTAATCCTCGTCGCGGTGGAATCATTGCCATTAATCTTGGTGTCGGCGACGAGGTGATCGGTGTCCAGTTAACGGACGGGAAACAGGAAATCCTCCTTTCGACCAGAAACGGAAAGGCGATTCGATTTACGGAAGACGGGGTCCGAGCAACCGGCCGCGGCACATCTGGCGTTCGGGGGATGACGCTGGAAGAGGGGGACGAGGTTGTCTCTCTTGAAATCCTCAACCAAGAAGCAACGCTTCTCACGGTATCGTCCCAAGGGTATGGGAAGCGGAGCAGGATAGAGGACTATCGGTTACAGTCGCGTGGAGGTAAAGGAATCAGTACACTGCGCACCACGGACAAGACCGGATTGGTCTGCGGTGTGCTCCAGGTGAAGGAGGACGATGACTTGATGCTCGTGACAGATAGCGGCAAGATAATACGGATTCGGATCGCTGAGTTACGGGTGATAGGCAGGAACACCCAAGGTGTTAAACTCTTTAACGTTGGCGCGGATGGGTACGTCTCCAGCATCGCGTTGGTCGTAGAGGAGAAAGACGAGCGCAGAAGAGCCGAAAACAAAGAAGCAGTTCTTAATGCACAAAGTATAGAGGAGGAGTAGCTATGAGCATTCAGGTAGGCCAAACGGCACCGGATTTTACACTCAAGACCAATAAGATGCAGGATTTTGCACTCAGTGAGGCAAAGGGCAAGAAGAATACCGTCATCCTCTTTGTTCCCTTTGCCTTTACCGATGGTTGAACGAAGGAATTGTGCTCGGTTCGAGACAATATCAACACCTTGCAGAATGACGATACTCAGGTTGTGGCCATTAGCGTGGACAGCCCTTTCTCGCTTGATGCCTGGGCGGCGAAAGAAGGCTATGATTTTCCACTGCTGAGTGACTTCAGTAAAGAAGTCTCTCAGGCATATGGGTCGTTCTATGAAGACTTGATCGGCTTCAAAGGCGTTTCCAAACGTTCGGCCTTTGTCGTGGATAAGAGCGGGACAGTCCGGTACGCCTGGATTACAGAGGACGCCCGCCAACTTCCTGACCTGGACCCCATACGGGACTGCCTCCAGAATTGCGGATAAGGCGGCATCGCATACTGAAAGGCGGGGCTCACTTAGCAAAGAGTAAACGTGCCTGACTTCTGCCTCTTGGAATTGAAGGGCACGTTTACTCTTTCTCGCCTGCTCTTCCTCTTCCCTGTATCACCAGGAGAAGGAGCAGTGTGAGGGCCCATATGCCAAACAGCAATCCACTCACAACCCAGGGATAGAGCGGGCGGTGACTCCTCTTGGCCATGAGGCCGCAGGCAATCCCGTCAAGAAAGTGAATGAAGAGCGTCGTCCCAACAAGCGCCGGAAGGTCAATGGTTTCGTCGAGGAAACGTAAGCCGGTGAAATACCCGAGAAAGACTGCGAAATCCACACGATCTCCCTATTTCTGACTAAGCCGTTTCTATCGGATTTTCCCGAGCAACATCTGACTCCCAGAGTATGGATGAAGAGAAAACAGTTTTCGAACAGCTCTACGAGGCAAATAGAGAGAACTTTGCCAATCTTGTAAAGGACCTCCTCGCACAAGTTTGCATGCACGACGTTATGGAGAAGACGTTTCGGGATGCTGCCCAGGCAAGGGAAGAAGTTGCCCGCAATATGGCGGCGATACTCTCCCTGCTGAATATACCCTCTAGGACGGACTACGAGCATCTGGTTGAAAGAGTTGAAGAAGTCCAAGGCAACCTGATCAACCTCAATATGAAACTTGACCGTTTGCTCGCGAAAAAAAACAAGACGTCCCGACGCTCCGCCGGTAAAAAAAAGAAGAAAAAATAAGAAAGCCTGCAATTGTGGTGAGTCCTCAGTCATGGCGTCGCCCATCCGCACTTGGCCCGAATCTGACCGGCCGCGAGAGAAGCTGATCGAGCACGGAGCGGCAACTCTTTCCAATGCAGAATTGCTCGCCATCATCCTCCGTACCGGTGACGCAAGCTCTGGACAGAGTGCGCTTGACCACGGTCGGGCGCTTGTCTCCCGTTTTGGTGACTCATTCCGAAAACTGGAAGAAGCGAGCACGGCCGAACTGTGTGAGGTCAAAGGGGTCGGGCCGGCAAAGGCCGCGCAGATAAAAGCCTCTTTGGAGATTGCGAAGCGTTTCTCACAAGAAGAAATTCGTCGGGGCGAGTTGTTTAGTTCCAGCCTTGATGTCTTCAATCACTACCGTGAACAACTCGGCAGTCTTAAAAAAGAAGAGTTTCATGTGCTTCTCCTGGACGCCAAGAACAGAAAACTCAAAGACGTCCGTGTCTCTGAGGGGTCTTTGACCTCCTCCTTAGTCCACCCACGGGAGGTTTTTCAGCCCATCATCCGCGAGTCAGCCGCCGCGGCTATCCTCGTGCATAACCACCCCAGTGGCGATCCGATACCGAGTCAGGAAGACCTGAAGATTACCCAACGCCTCAGGGAGGTCGGAGAGGTTATGGGTGTCCCCATTCTGGACCACCTGATTATTGGCAAAGGCCGCTATATTAGTTTTGTCGATGACGGGTACTGGGATTGAGGCCATGGGACTCAATAGGAGCCTGCTTGGCAAAGAGTACGACCCGCAGTCATATGCCGTCAGCGCTGAGGCAACCATGGCCTATGCACACGCGTACAATGAGGATAACGCTTGGTTTTTTGACGTAGACAGACCCGAAGGCATTATTGCGCCACCGCTGTTTGGTGCCGTGGCAAGCTGGCTCTCGCTGATGATGGTCGTGACTGACACCGAGCTGAATGTCGACGTCCTCCGTTTGGTTCACAGCTGGCAAGACATGCGCTTCCTCCGTCCGATTGTCCCGGGAGACACGATCAACAGTACAGCGCAAATTGTCGCCATTGAAGAACAGCCTGGGGGGGAGTCCCTGGCCGTTGATCTCCACTGCTGTAATCAGACGGGAGAGACTGTTCAGCGCATCACGTTTACCGCCTTTATCCGAGACCAAGGACGTCGCCCTCGGAAGAGAACCGCGGCCAACGAGACTCCCGATAGCGACCCCCTGCATCGCGTCTCCCAAACCATCGACGCGGATCAAACATTTCGCTACGCGAAAGCGTCAGGAGATCGCAATCCCATTCACATCGATGAAAACGTCGCCAAGCTGGCAGGACTGCCGGGCATTATCGTCCACGGCCTGTGCACCCTGGCGTTTGCATCAAAAGCTCTTATCGATAGTGTCTGCGAGAAGGACCCTCGCCGTCTCAGGCGACTCAGCGCCGGATTCGCCCGACCGGTACTCCCCGGTCAGACGATTACCACGGCTATATGGCCGGATACGAATTCAGGCTCTTATCGATATGAGACGGTCAACCCTAATGGACGGGCCGTCATCAGGCCGGGCTACGCAGAGGTTGCAACGGAGGCGGTGTAACTTACCAAGCTAGAACGGCACATCATCATCCGGGGGAACTGAGCCCGCCCCAACATCATCAAACCCGCCGCTTGGCTCGTCATCAAACGACTGGCCCGAACGTGCGCCCCCGCCGTCACGGCCACCGAGGAACGTCACTTGCTGGGCGTTGATCTCAGTAAAATACCGCTCTTTGCCTTCCCTGTCCTCAAATTTTCGTGTCTGGATACGCCCTTCGATATAGACCTGACGACCTTTGGACAGATATTGGCCGCACGTCTCGGCCTGCTTGCCCCAGACCACGATGTTGTGCCACTCCGTGCGTTCCTGACGGCTATTGTCCCGGTCCATCCAGGTATCGGTCGTGGCCACGGTGAAGCGTGCCATGGCCTGCCCACTCTGCGTGTAGCGTACCTCCGGGTCTCTGCCAAGATTTCCAACAATAATCGCTTTGTTCACCGAAGCCATGGCGTCCTCCTCCTTGTCCTGAGCCTGTCGAAGGGCCTAGCGGAAACCGTACCAACCCCGTCTTTTGAAGTCAATCTGATCGACCAGAGGGATTGTCGCGCTTCTCTGGCTCGCTTATATTCGTTCCTGTCTGCATGAGGAAAATATGATGCTGAAGGCTCGCATTGTCCGAATAGGAAAGAAGATTCTCTTATTGCTGGTCGTATTCATCCCTTTTACCGGAATGGTGTATGGCGCGGATGCGCCCGGCTTTGGAGAAAGCTCTCCCTTCGTCTCAACCTCCAAGCACGGCATGGCCGCTGCCGCGAACGCGCAGGCGAGTGAAGCCGGCGTCGCCATGCTCCGTGGAGGAGGCAATGCGGTTGATGCTGCGGTTGCGACATCCTTTGCCATCAGCGTGCTCCGGCCACAGTCCACCGGAATAGGCGGCGGTGGTTTTCTGCTGCTCTATCTGGCGAAGGAGCACAAAACCCTAGCGCTTGATTTCCGCGAACGGGCCCCGCTCAAAGCCACCCGAGACATGTTCGTCCGGGACGGAGAAGCCGTTTCCTCCCTGAGCCGGACCGGACCGCTGGCCGTCGCCGTACCAGGTATCGTTGCAGGACTGGTGGAGGTCCAGCAGCGATACGGCAGTTTATCGCTCGAAGAGGTCATGCAGCCCGCCATTCGTCTGGCAGACGAGGGATTTCCGGTCTATCCGCATTTGGCCCGCGCCATAGCCTACCGAGCTGAGGTCTTGGGGGAATCCGACGCAACTCGGGCGGTGTATTATCGGAACGATCAGCCGCTCAAACAGGACGACCTCTTTGTCCAAAGAGATCTAGCCAACACCCTGCGCGCCATTGCCAAGGACGGTAAAGCCGCCTTTTATACCGGTCGGGTGGCAGAGGCAATTGTTGCGGAAATGCAACGGATAGGCGGCTTGCTGACCCAGGAAGATTTGGATCAGTATACCGTGATTGACCGTGCGCCGGTGACGGGAAGTTTCCAGGGGAGGCGTATCTATTCTATGCCGCCACCGAGCTCTGGAGGCGTTCTGCTCGTTCAGATGTTGAATGTCTTGTCGGGATTTCCTTTGCAGAAACTCGGTTTCCAAACTCCCGGCACCACGCATATCCTGACAGAAACCCTGCGCAGAGCCTTTCGCGACAGAGCTCGCTACTTGGGCGATACGGATTTTGTGTTCGTTCCTGTGGAGCGCCTTATCTCTCCCGCATACGCCGAAGACATACGGGCGAAGATAGATGTCTCCAAAGCCACGCCCAGTCAGGGTATTCCACAGACACCAACGGGGCCGCTAGAGTCGACGAGTACCACCCATCTGTCCGTCATTGACAAAGATGGTAACGCTGTGGCCACAACCCAGACGGTGAATTTGTATTTCGGCAGCGGGGTCATGGTTCCTGGAACCGGTATTCTGCTCAACGACGAGATGGACGATTTTAACGCCCAGCCCGACCATCCCAACGCCTTTGGCCTGGTCGGCAACACGGATGCGAATGCTATTGCCCCCCGAAAGACGCCGCTGAGCAGCATGAGTCCAACCATTGTGACCCGGGACGGAAAGGTCGAACTCGTGATTGGCGGACCCGGCGGGTCGCGCATTATCAGCTCGGTTCTGCAAGTCCTGCTCAATGTCCTCGCCTACCAGATGTCCTTGCCCGATGCCATGTTTGCCACGCGCATTCACCATCAGTGGTATCCGGACCGACTGAACCTGGAAGTCCAAACGGGGAGTGAATCGAATGGTCTCGTCGAAAAGCTTCAGGCTATGGGCCACCATGTGAAGGTCGTGGAATGGGGTCCCGGCAAACGCTCCCGCTTTGGCAACATCCAGGCAATTCATGTTGACCAGGAGTCCGGCCTGATAACCGGAGTCTCCGACCCTCGCGGAGAAGGACAACCGCGCGGCCTGGACGCCGGGTAGCGGAAGGGGCTAGGATCAATACAGTTTCTTTGCGAAGGGAGTCTGCCGTGGCGGATCTTATAGACACCGATTTCTACCAGATTGAAGAATTTTTGAGTGAAGAAGAGCGCTTGGTCCGTGATGTGGCGCGCCGCTTCGTGGATGAGGAGTTCCTACCCAGGGTGCAGCAGTGCTTCCGCGAAGGCTCTTTTCCCATGGAACTTGTTCCTCGACTGGCTGAACTGGGCTTTCTGGGCGTGACGGTGCCAGCCGAGTACGGCGGCGCCGGGATGAGCAGCGTTGTCTACGGTCTGATCAGCCAGGAGCTTGAGCGCGGGGATAGTGGGTTGCGCTCGTTCGCCAGTGTGCAGTCGTCCTTGGTGATGTATCCGATTCTGACGTTCGGCTCGGAGGAGCAAAAGAAATTCTGGCTGCCCCGTCTGGCACGGGCCGAGGCCATTGGGTGCTTTGGACTGACCGAACCGGACTTTGGCTCGAATCCGGGCGGGATGATAACCCGCGCGCGGCGAGAAAACGGCGGCTACTTGCTCAACGGTACCAAGCGCTGGATCACCAACGGCTCAATCTCCGATGTGGCCGTAGTGTGGGCCAAGCTCGAAGAGGATGGCAAAGATGTGATTCGCGGATTCTTGGTTGAAAAAGAGCGCGAAGGCTTTGCCCGGCAGAACATTGACGGAAAATTCAGTTTTCGAGCGTCCGTGACTTCGGAGCTGATTTTCGAGGATTGTTGGATTCCTGAGGACAATCTGCTGCCGAAGTCCGGTGGCCTCAAATCTCCGCTCATGTGTCTGACCCAAGCGCGTTACGGGATTTCCTGGGGTGCGATTGGGGCGGCCATAGCCTGCTATGAGTGCGCAGTCGATTACGCCCAAAACCGCAAGATGTTCTCGCGACCGATCGGCGGCTATCAGCTCGTACAGGCCAAACTCGTGACCATGCTGACCGAGATCACGAAAGCGCAGCTTTTGGCGTACCGGCTGGGTCGACTCAAGGATGCGGGCAAAATGCGGCCGGACCAAGTCAGTATGGCCAAGATGAACAATGTTTCGACCGCATTGCACACTACGCGGCTCGCTCGGGACATTCTCGGCGGAAACGGTATCACGGATGAGTATCCGGTCATTCGTCATCTCCTTAACCTTGAGACGGTCAATACCTACGAAGGCACCGAGGATATCCACCGTCTGACGCTCGGCCGCTATATTACCGGCCTGAGTGCCTTTGAGTGAACGCCTTGGCATATGAGGCAAAGAGTCAACGTGCCAACCGCCTTGTTTATGTTGGAGGGCACGTTTACTCCTCGGAGCCTATGGAGGTGGTCATAGGCTCACGCTCGCTGACCCTGCTCCGCGTCAAAGACCTTGAGCGGCTGGTCGACCGCGAGGCCCTGATGCGCGACGACACGGAGGAGCCGCCATACTGGGCGCACCTGTGGACCGGTGCGCTGACCCTGGCCCGCTATATAGACAGCTTTATCGACGTACGAGACCAAACCGTGCTTGATCTCGGCTGTGGACTCGGGTTGACCGGCATCGTCGCCGCGCAAAAAAGGGGGCGGGTCATCTTTGCCGACAAAGAAGCTGGCGCGGTGTCTTTTGCGCGGGAGAACGCGTGGTTAAATGGATGTGCGCAATACGAGGCGCGCCAGCTCGACTTTACCCATGATATATTGGAGACAGATTTCGCGCTCATCCTTGGCGCGGAGATTTTATACGACCGGCCGACCTTCCCCGCTCTGGTGCGTTTTCTTGCCACGCATCTCTCCCCCGCTGGGCGGGCCATCCTTGCCGATGCCAAACGGACAAATACCCAAGACTTCTATCAGCAGCTTGACCGAGCGGGGTTGCAGTGGACCCAGGAAGAGGTGCGAGAACGGGAAGACCACTTGCCCCTGCCCGTCGCTATTGTCACCATACAGAGATAGAGGGGGAGGGGAAAGAAGTGGTGACGAATAGAACAATTTCTCGGGTTATTGGTATCCTGCGTCACGTATCTGAGGGTTGGAACGCGCCTGTAGTGACAGAAATGGCGGGGTTTTCACGTGACCCCTATCAGGTGTTGATCGCCTGTCTGCTGAGTTTGCGGACCAAGGATGAAACAACCGGTCCGGCGGCCCGGCGGCTGTTTGCCCTGGCGGATACGCCTGAAAAGATGGTGACCCTGACACCCGCTCAGGTGAAGAAGGCGATTTATCCGGTCGGGTTTTATAAAACCAAGGCGCAAACCGTGCTCGATGTCTCACAGCGGATACTCGATGTCTATGCGGGGCGAGTCCCTGACGACATAGACGAACTCCTGACCTTTAAGGGCGTGGGCCGGAAGACTGCCAACCTGGTTGTGACCTTGGGCTTCCAAAAACCGGGTATCTGTGTGGACACACACGTTCACCGCATCTCGAACCGTTGGGGCTATGTTGAAACGGAAAATCCGGAACAAACGGAAATGGCCCTCCGCAAAAGTCTGCCCAAGCGTTTCTGGATCGGCTATAACGACCTGCTGGTCGCATTTGGACAGACTCTATGTCACCCAACCTCTCCCAAATGTAGCCTCTGTCCGATCGAGCGGTTTTGCGAAAAAATCGGAGTTGAGCGGAGTCGGTAAGTAGGGGTGGCTCTGAAACCCGTAACAACTCGGACGAAACTACTGTGGGTGGCCCTGTTATATTTTGCCGAGGGCTTTCCGTTCGGACTCCTGTTCGACGCGTTTCCGGTGTACTTCCGGATACATGGGATGAGCCTGACGGAAATTGGTCTGCTGAGCGTGGTGGGCTTGCCGTGGACGCTGAAATTTCTGTGGGCTCCATTAGTTGACGTATGGGGGTCGCGGCGAAGCTGGATTGTGACCTGCCAGGGCCTGCTCGCGCTCGACTTGGGCCTCCTTCTTTTTCTCGATCCAACCACAGGTGGCGGTCTGGTCTGGGGCGGACTGATTGCGCTTGCCATATTGGCGGCAACCCAGGATATCGCTATTGACGCCTATACGATTGAACTCCTGGATCAAAAAGAAATGGGGCCTGCCAATGGGCTCCGCGTAAGTACCTATCGTGCCGCACTGATCATTGCCGGGGGAGTGTTTGTTGGAGCTGCCGGTCTTGTCGGTTGGCAGGTGGCATTTCTGACTGCGGCCGTCCTCTTAGCCGGACTGGCTCTGATCTCAAGCCACATGCCGCGGATTGCGCAGGGACTACAACGTCCGCCAGTGACACAATCCTGGTCCACCACGCTCACTCGCGGCTTCCTCAACCCGCTCAGAAGCTTGTGGCAGCGGCCCGGTGTGATTGCGGTTCTTCTCTTTGTCCTGCTTTTCAAACTCGGGGACATGGCGTTAGGGCCGATGGTCCGGCCGTTCTGGGTAGACCGGGAGTTTACTCCGCTCCAGATCGGCATCATTCCGGGAACGGTTGGCGTCGTCAGTACGATCATCGGTGCGTTGCTTGGTGGTCACCTCACCAAACAATGGGGGCTTTTTCGGGCATTGTGGGTGCTGGGAGTGGCCCAAGCAGGGTCCAATTTATTCTATGCTGTGACCGCGGCTCTCCCCCGTTCTGACCTGCTTATGTATGGTGCCTCCATCGTCGAGTCGTTTTGTGGGGGGCTGGGGACTGCTCCATTTTTAGCTTTTCTGATGAGTATCTGTGACAAACGCCAGGCCGCTACCCAGTATGCCCTGCTGAGCGCGCTCTTTGGTCTGGGGCGATCGCTGTCAGGCGGCTTTTCCGGAGTGCTCACGCAAAGTTTCGGCTACGCGACGTACTTCACCCTGACTTTTTTTCTGGCTTGGCCGGCTTTTGTCCTTTTGCCGTGGGTCCGTATGTGGATTGTTCAGGCCGAGAAGAACACGTCTTCCCTTCAGACCAAAGCAAGCCCTTCAGAGCAGGAAGCGTGAGCGATACGAGAGGCTCTTTTGCCTTAGAGCGTGTAGAAGGCGTAGCGTAGAGATACCCACACCCCGTGGCTCGACAGATGGGCGCGCGTTTGCCCTACACTGAGCGGAACCAAGATATCTCCGGCCCGATTAACGACTCGTGCGATTCCCTCGTCGGTCTCGACAGAGCCAGAATCCGTGTAGCGATACGCGAGATCAAGCGTCAGTTTATCGGTCAGCGATGTACCGACACCGGCCGTTAGCATCCAGGCGAAATTGACTTGGTGTCCACCCGGAACGATAGTCCGCGTTCTCGTGAACTTCATGCGGGTTTTGCCGATATCGATATATGAAGCACCGACGCCACCACCGACGAACGGGCTGAACGGCCCGAGCCGCGGCATCCCTAACTGCGGTAGGTCCACATAGGCGGCGAACATGCCGGATAGGGAGGACACTCTCGCCGAGACCTCCTGCCGGCCCTGAGTTTGCAAAAAGTTGGCGCGGCCGGTGAGGGTGAATCGCGGGCGGTATTGAACCAACGCTTCAATCCGCAAGGCCGGCAGGGTGGCGTGGCCGAGTCCGAGTTCGAAGCCGGCCGGAGCGCTGAAATCTCCGTGCGTGCTCAAGGGCGCTCCGTCGTTCCCCATCCCGCAGCCGTACAGGGCGTATATGGCCGGCGGAGTATGGTTCGTACAGTCCCTGTCCTTAAACCGCGTGTCCTCAGACCAATCGAGACCGACCCCGGCCCGCACATAGATATCGTTCGCCCAAGCCCTGGCCCCAGAGAGCACAGATATAACCACGGCGGCCGCAAAAATCCTCCAGATTTGCCATCCCTTCATACACGCTTCCAAAACGCTTACGTCTCCACAGGAAGTGTATAGCTATTGGGGGATACGTCAATTCACCTCTGATGGATATTGCGCCGGACAAGGGCGCGGCATAAGACAGGGAGGTCGCTAAAACGTTTTTTGGACAGGAGACGCTATGGCAACCGACCATGAAACCTGGCTTACACTGACCCAGGAAGAAGCGCTTGAACCGGACCTCCCTATTTGCGACCCCCATCATCATCTCTGGGACTATCCCAATAATCGATACTTGCTGGACGAATTGCTTCAAGACCTCGGAGGTGGGCATCGGGTAACTCAGACGGTTTTTGTCGAGTGTGTGTCCATGTACCGAAAGGACGGCCCCGAAGAGATGAAGCCGGTCGGGGAGACCGAATTTGTGCAGGGCATCGCCGCCCAGAGTGCGAGTGGAAACTACGGACCGACCGCGGTCGCCGCCGGAATCGTCAGTCTGGCCAATCTCGCTCTCGGTCCAGCGGTCGAGCCGGTCCTCGAAGCGCATATGGCGGCCAGCCGCAACCGGTTTCGTGGGATCCGGCACGCCTCAAGCTGGCATACGCATGAGAAGATCAGAAATGCGCATACGCATCCGCCGGAAGGACTCTTGTTGGACGCGACCTTCAGGCAAGGGTTTGCCTGTTTACACAAGCTTGGCCTGAGTTTTGACGCATGGATGTATCACACCCAGCTTGCCGACTTGGTTGATCTGGCCCACGCGTTCCCGGATGCAACCATCATCCTGGATCATATTGGCGGACCGCTCGGTATTGGACCGTACGCGGGCAAACAGGACGAGGTCATGCAGGTCTGGAAAAAGGGCATTGTCGATCTCGCGCGCTGTCAGAATGTGGTGGTCAAACTCGGTGGCGTCACCATGCCGATGTGTGGCTTCGGCTGGCATAAGTGGGAAAAACCGCCGACTTCTGAGGAAGTTGCTCGGGCAACCGCCCCGTATTACCTCTTTTGTATTGAGCAGTTCGGCGTAGACCGCTGTATGTTTGAGAGTAACTTCCCGGTTGATAAGGCGTCGTGCTCGTACACCGTACTGTGGAATTCGTTTAAGCGCATCGTCCAGGACTTCTCACCCGACGAGCGGATAGCGCTCTTCCATGATACGGCTGCGCGGTTCTATAAAATACAACTCGCTGCCCAGCTCCGGTAGCGGCTCTCAGGCCGCGCCCGGTAGGGCTTGGTAAAAGCCATTGGTCTGAACCAACTCGACCGGTGTTTCAAACAGGGCACTGAGCTGTGGGCTGGTGAGCACCTCTTGCTTTTCGCCGTCTGCGATAACCTTGCCCTGTTTTAACAGGACAACGCGTGAGACCTCTGGCGGGATTTCGTGAATGTGGTGGGTCACCAGAGCCACCGTCTTGCCGGCCTGCATCAGATGCCGAATGGTCTCTATGTATTGAAAGCACGCTTGCAGGTCGAGTCCACTGGTGGGTTCGTCCAGGACCAGGGTTTCAGGATCGTTAATCAGCGCGCGCCCCAGGAGAAAGCGCCGCTGCTCACCTGTCGACATGGTCGCATAGGTTTTCTCTTGCAGCGCGCTGATCCCGAGCGTGTCCAGGACTTTTTGTGTGCGCGCCCTCTCGTCGTCACTAAAGCTGTGGTGCCAGGCGATATCTATGCTCGAATAGAAGCCCGATAAAATGATATTCAGCCCACGGGCATTGCCAACATACTGCTGCTGCAAATCGTGGGACACAAGGCCAAAGCGGGAGCGCAGCTCCCATACATCCCAGCGTTCCTTCCCATATAGACGCACGTAACTCTCTGCTTGGGCAACGGGATAGAGGTCGCGAGATAGGAGCTTGAGCAAGGTTGATTTGCCCGCACCATTGGGGCCAAGGATGACCGTGTTTTGACCCTCGATCAGATCGAGAGAGAAATTCTCGAACACGCAAGTTTGACCACGATAGACGGTCGCATTTTTAATCTCGATAATTTTTTGCATAGAGTCTTCCTTCTATTCGAGTCGCATCCAGAAGCAGTCCACCCCATCCAGAAACATGTGAATGATCAGTCCCAGGGCGATCAGTCTCAGCCAGTTTACCCAGGGGATCACGAGCAGGAGCAGATAGACTGCAATGGCCGGGTAGGAGTGGAGCGGATGAAAGCCGATGCCGCAGCGGTTCGGATCGTAAATAGGGTCGGCGAGCAGATGGTCAATATCAACAGCCATCGTTCCGACCATGATCAGGAAGGCCCACCGCCAGCGCTCCAAATACCATATCCGGGCGACCAGCGCCGGAACAACGAAATGGAGAATCATATGAATAAGCGGACGCATGGCGTGGAGGAGACTCGTGCGGCGAAGAATAGCGTATCGGCGATGAGTCTCTCAGCAGAAGGGACTAGGATTTCCCGAGCTTGAGATAGGGCCGCGGAGAGTACGACTCTCTAGCTCCTCGGGTCGCCAGGTCCTGGAGCAGGGCGTCACCGAGAACGAGAGCCAGCATGGCCTCGGCCAGCGGTAGGCCGCGTATGGCAACACAGGGGTCGTGTCTACCCTTGGTGCTGATTGTCCTGGGCTGCAACTGTGTGTCCAGCGTCTGCTGCTCGCGTGGCAACGAAGACGTCGGTTTCACCACAACGCGGGCCACAATAGGAGCGCCAGACGAAATGCCGCCCAGAATACCGCCGTGATTATTGCTGCGAAAGCCACTGGCGTCCATCTCGTCGTTCATCTCGCTGCCCCGCATGGCTGCGGCGGCAAAACCAGCCCCAATCTCTACGCCCTTCACTGCGGGAAGAGACATGAGGGCGCTCACAACGGCGGAGTCGAGCTTCCCAAAGACCGGCTCACCCAAACCGGGCGGAACGCCGGTGGCGACCACTTCAATGATTCCGCCAACCGAGTCCCGTTCTTTTCGGGCCTGTTCGACTTCCTCGCGCATGGCCGATACAGTGTCCGGGTCAACGCTGCGCAGCTCGTTATGCTCAACCTGATCCCACACATAGTGCTGTGCTCGAACGCGGCCAACCTGAACGACGCCGCCAACTATAGCGATGCCGAATTTCACCAAGAGTTGTTTTGCCAGGGCTCCGGCAATCACGCGGCCAACCGATTCGCGGGCTGACGCCCTTCCTCCGCCGCGATAGTCGCGATGACCGTATTTGGCAAAATACGTAAAATCTGCGTGGCCGGGACGAAAGAGGTCTTTGATATCCGCATAGTCTTTTGAGCGGGTGTCTTCGTTGAAGACCATGATCATCATCGGTGTTCCGGTGGTTTTGCCTTCATAGACGCCAGAGAAAATTTCAAACTGTTCTCTCTCTTGACGTTGGGTCACTAGCTTGGACTGACCGGGCCGGCGCCGCTGCAACTCGGTATGAATACCGGCCTCGTCGATCTCGAAGTCAGCCGGAAAACCATCGATCACGACGCCGACCGCCCTGCCATGGCTCTCACCAAAGGTTGTGACGCGCAAGCTGGTGCCGAAAGTATTACCTGTCATCGATTTACCCTAAAGATGAGTATTGCTTCTTCAGCACGCCTCTCATCGTGGGTGATACTACCACGTGTGTCGCAACGAAAAAGGGGCCGATGGACCGGCCCCTTGTCGAACGTACAGTGTCTGAGTGAAGTTGAGCAGTTTATCTATCGGACGCAACGTCCAAGCGGACCTGAGCAAGACGGAGCGTATTTTGAGCGTTCTCAAAGCCGGCATCGGTTGGCGAAAGATTACCGAGGGCGGCTTCCGCTTCGCGCACCGCTTCTTGCGCTTGGGCTGCGTCAATTTCGTTGGCGTATGCGGCTTCCGTACACAGGACGGTCATCAGGTTGTCCACCACCTCGGCGAAGCCGTCACTGACCGCCAATGACCGGCTTTGTCCGTTTTGTTTATAGGACAAGCGCCCAGGCTGGAGCGAAGACAGAAACGTGGCGTGGTCGGGAAACACGCCAAACTCTCCCACTGTGCCAGGAGCGGTGACCTCATCGACCTCCTCGTCAAGCAGGAGCCGCTCTGGGGTGACTAAACGCAGACGCAGGATATCGGCCATAATGCTCGTCTTGCTTATTCAGCCAAAGTCTTGGCTTTTTCTGTGGCTTCTTCAATCGTGCCAACCATATAGAACGCCTGCTCGGGCAGGTCATCGTGCTGGCCTTCGACCAATTCCTTAAAGCTGCGTACTGTGTCTTTAACTTGTACGTATTTGCCAGGGAAATTGGTGAACTGCTCAGCGACATGGAAAGGCTGGGACAAGAAGCGCTGCACTTTACGGGCTCTGGCGACCGTGAGCTTGTCTTCTTCGGACAGCTCGTCGATACCCAGAATGGCAATAATGTCCTGTAAGTCTTTATAGCGCTGTAAGATTTCTTGGACCTGACGAGCAACTGCGTAGTGCTCTTCGCCGATCACGTTGGGGTCGAGCATACGGGAGGTTGAGTCAAGCGGGTCCACCGCGGGATAAATACCCAGTTCGGCAATCTGGCGCGATAATACGGTTGTTGCGTCCAGGTGGGCAAAGGTGGTGGCGGGAGCCGGGTCGGTCAAATCATCTGCCGGAACATAAATGGCTTGGACGGAGGTAATCGAGCCATTCTTGGTTGAGGTGATGCGCTCCTGTAAATCACCAACATCGGTCGACAGGGTTGGCTGGTATCCCACCGCGGAGGGGATACGCCCCAGAAGCGTGGACACCTCGGAGTTTGCCTGCACGAAGCGGAAAATATTATCGATGAAGAGCAAAACATCCCGGTTCTCTTCGTCCCGGAAATACTCTGCCATGGTGAGGGCTGAGAGCCCGACACGGGCTCGGGCGCCCGGGGGCTCATTCATCTGGCCGTAGACCAGGGTAGTTTTATCGATGACTCCGGATTCTTTCATTTCCAGCCACAGGTCGTTGCCCTCACGCGTCCGCTCGCCGACTCCCCCGAAGACGGAATACCCCCCATGCTCCTGCGCAATATTATTAATTAGCTCCATGAGGATAACGGTCTTGCCCACACCGGCGCCGCCAAACAAGCCCACTTTTCCGCCTAATGGGTAGGGAGCGAGCAGGTCGACCACCTTGATTCCGGTCTCCAGGATATTGACCTCAGTGGCTTGGTCAACAAAGGCCGGTGCCGCCCGGTGGATGGGCGAGCGTTCGACATGGTCGAGCGAGGCCCCTTCATCGACCGGCTCGCCGACCACATTGAGAATGCGCCCTAAGGTCTCTCCACCAACCGGAACCGTAATCACGTTGCCGGTATCACGGACCGCTAAGCCCCGTGAGAGTCCTTCGGCGCTGTCCATCGCAATACACCGGACGGTATTTTCTCCAAGATGCTGTGCGACCTCAAGAATCAGATTCCACTCCTTGTCGCTGATCGCAGGATTGGTCACCTGCAGGGCGTTATAAATGGGAGGGAGGGCGCTATCCTCGAACTCCACGTCAACCACCGCGCCCATGACCTGAGTAATCTGACCAACATTCATCAGTATGCATCCTCTCTGCAGTGTTTCCTACGCGAGACCATGCTCGCCCTATCCCTTCAACGATTCGCCAGTCGCAACGATCTCTAATAGTTCCCGGGTAATTCCGGCTTGACGGGCGCGGTTCATATCCAAAGTTAGACGGTCAATCATCTCAACGGCGTTATTGGTTGCATTATCCATGGCCGTCATCCGCGCGCCGTGCTCGCTCGCCACCGATTCCAGCATGGCCCGATAGATCAACATGTCGATATAGCGTTCTAACAGGCTGGCCAATAAGGTCTGTGGAGCAGGTTCGTACAGATAATCCAAGGCGCTCTGGTCTTCCGTTTGCGGTGTTGACGCAATGGGAAGAATTTTATCCAGGGTCGGGACCTGAACTAAAGCCGAACGAAATTTGGCGTACAGGACATAAAAGCTGTCGGTCTCCCCACTCAGGAACTGTTCGCCAACCCGCCGGCCAATATCGTGGGCCAAGTCCGCGGAAAGCCGTCCGTACAGATTAATATGCTCTTCGGCAATAGTGACGTCTCGACGCTTAAAGTGATCATAGGCACGGCGGCCGATGAGGATGAGACTCACTTTTTGTTCGGTACGCTGCCGCATGAAAGCCTCGGCTTCACGGATTAGAGAAGAGTTGAATCCGCCGCACAACCCGCGATCAGAAGTCATCACAATAAGTGTGGTGTTGTTTTCCGCGCGTTCGGTAAGAAAGGGGTGAGCGAGTTCCTCCCCCTGGGCTGCCAAGTTCTGCAAGACTGCTTCCAGCTTTTCCGCGTAGGGACGCGCGGCCAGCGCAGCTTCCTGTGCCCGCCGCAGCCGCGCCGCCGAGACCATCTTCATGGCCTTGGTGATCTGCTGGATATTTTGGACGGACGAGACGCGTTTCCGGATTTCTTTCAGAGTCGCCATGGTTCAACTATACGGAAAAGCTCTCGTTGAATTCCTTTAGCACGGTGTCCAGCCGCCCGGTGAGATCGTCGTCCAACGCGCCCCTGGCGAGAATATCGGCGTAAATGTCCGGGTGAGAATTCTCGATAAAGCGAGCGAGTTCTGGCTCATATTGAGCAATCGCCGTGTCGGAGATATCGTCCAAGTGGCCATTGGTCCCAGCGTAGATAATGGCAATCTGGCGTTCGACCGGAAGCGGCTCATACTGTCCCTGCTTGAGGATCTCAACCAGGCGCGTGCCGCGGGCCAACATCCGTTGCGTGGCAACGTCCAAGTCAGACCCGAATTGAGCAAAGGCCGCCATCTCACGATACTGCGCCAAGTCAAGGCGTAACGACCCGGCAACTTGCTTCATAGCCTTGATTTGCGCGTTACCACCCACTCGGGAAACGGAGATACCAACGTTGACCGCCGGTCGTACACCGGAGAAGAAGAGATCCGACTCCAGAAAAATCTGCCCATCGGTAATGGAAATGACATTGGTCGGAATATAGGCCGAGACATCGCCGGCTTGGGTTTCAATCACCGGAAGGGCGGTTAACGACCCGCCACCCTGGTCATCGCCCATTTTTGCGGCACGTTCCAACAAGCGTGAATGGAGATAGAACACGTCGCCGGGAAAGGCCTCACGGCCGGGCGGGCGGCGCAGCAAGAGGGAAAGCTGGCGATAGGCGACAGCGTGCTTTGACAGGTCGTCATAGGCCACCAGGGCGTGCTGCCCATTATCACGGAAGTATTCGCCAATGGCAGTCCCGGAGTAGGGTGCAATAAATTGTAGCGGCGCTGCATCAGAGGCGGACGCGACAACAATGGTGGTATAATCCATTGCCCCGGCCCGGGTCAGTCGCTCCACGACCTGAGCAATGGTTGACTGTTTCTGGCCAATAGCGACGTAGATACAGGAAACATCGCCGCCTTTCTGATTGATAATCGTATCAACAATAATAGCGGTTTTCCCGGTTTGGCGGTCGCCAATGATCAGTTCTCGTTGTCCGCGGCCGATCGGGATCATGGAATCAATCGCCTTGATCCCGGTTTGTAGCGGTTCGGTGACCGGCTGACGTAGGACGATACCCGGCGCTTTGACTTCGATGCGGCGCGTTTCCGTTGTTGAAATCGGGCCTTTGCCGTCGAGCGGCTGGCCTAAGGAGTTGACCACACGACCCCGCATGGCTGCACCAACAGGAACCTCGGCAATGCGTCCGGTACGGCGGACCTCGTCGCCTTCTTTAATCGACTGCACCTCACCAAAGACGGCGGCACCGACATTGTCCTCTTCGAGGTTCAACGCCAGACCATACAGGTCGCCCGGAAACTGGAGTAGTTCTCCCGAGGCGACCCGGTCGAGACCATGAATGCGAGCGATCCCATCTCCAGCCGAGAGTACGGTGCCTGTCTCGCGTTGCTCAACTTGTTGGTCGTAGCCTTGGATCTGTTGCTTGATGATTTCGCTGATCTCAGCGGCACGTAGTTCCATTCGTCCCTCTCGCGATAGTATTTATATAAAATTAACTTGCAAATTCAAATACTTATATCTGTCTTGCTAATTGATCGCCGAGTCTGGCAAGCTGTGTCTTGAGGCTGGCATCATACACCCGCCCTTCCACCTCAACGACAACGCCACCTAAGAGTGTCGCGTCTGTCTCAAAGGTAGGCTCGACCGTCTTCTCCGTGAGTTGGCTGAATGTATTCACAAGAAGTTGCTTTTCTTCTGCTTCCAACTCGACCGCCGAGCGAACCCGCGCACGAACCCGCCCCAAAGCTTTATCCAGCAGTTGTTGGTATGCCTCGTTAATCGCGCTGATGTCCTGGAGTCGATCACTGTCCGCAAGGACGCGCAGAAACTTTTCGACAATATCGTGTAGAGAGCCCTGGGCTACCAACTGGGCTACCATGTCCTGGCGTACGCTAGCTGGAAGCGCAGGAAGTGCCAGTATTTTTGCCAACTCTGGGTCGGTAAAGAGTTCGGCGACCTGGCCGAGCTGGGCTCCGGTCGTTTCTCCCTCTCCTTGCTCTTGGGCGAGACTCAGGAGGGCTTTGGCATATCGTCTAGCCGCCTGTGTTCTCGGCACTTCTCACCTCTTGAACCAGTTGTTCCACGAGTCGGCGGTTATCACCTCTCGTCACGTTTTTTTGGATCAGTTCGGTCGCAATCGCTACCGCCTGTGTTGCGACTTCTTGTCGAAGGGTCCGTCGTGCCTCCTCAACTTCACGTTGGGCGATAAGTTGCGCCTCTGTCTTTGCCCTTTCTGCCATCTGTTGGGCCTCTTCCATCAGGCGCCGGCGCTCGCGTTCGGCTGCATCAACGGCTTGATTCCGTAATTCTTCTTCTTCGGCGGCGAGGTTGGCTAGCCTGGTATCATACTCCTGACGCAGTCTATCGGCTTCCTCCTTGGCCTTTTTTGCTTCCTCAAGCGCTTGAACGACCGTCTCGTGGCGCTCTTTAAGCTTGCGTCGAATAAGGTCTCGGGTGAATCTCCGGATGACAAAGGCAAAAATAAGAAAGTTAATGGCAAAAAAGCCTAGGGTGAGGAGAGAAGAGCCGCCCCCATGCGCGTCACTTGCGGCCCACGCCAGGTCGGAACAGGAAAGAGAGAAAAAAAGGCTGCTGAGGGTGAAACCTAGGCGGGGGAGTATACGTTGTACCATACTAGGAGAGAGGTCTTTCCAGGAGTTTTTCGCTTATTTCATCGGCAAATTGACCAACCTGCGCTTCAAGGCTTTGGCGGGTGCGCTGGATATCCTCAGAGAGGCTGGCTCGGACGTTGGCAATGGATTGTTCGGCTTCTTTCCGTGCTGCCTCAACCACTGAACGCGCTTGGTCTTCCGCGTCTTTATAGATAGCGTCGACACGTTGCCGTGCTTCCGCCCGGGAGGTGGCGAGTCGGGTTTGATACTGTTCGTCCATAGCCTCGGCTTCTGCCTTGACTGTCACCGCTTCTCGCATTGCCCCCTCCGTCCGCTGTGCCCGCGTTTTGAGCACCACAAGGTTAGGCTCGAATAGAAAACGGCGTAAGCAGATCCAAACAATAAGAAAAAGAATGATTTGGGCTATAAAAGTCCAGTCTGGTGGGAAAGAAAGCACCGAAAGAAGGTCTCCTATCGATAGAAATGCAAAGTCAAAACTGGGTCAAACACAATATAAAAGAACAAGTAGGAATACTTCTTCTCCAAGTTGCCCTTTCTTTAGCGCTCCTTTTCTTTTCATCCTTTTAAGCGCTGTACAAGCCCCTCTAGTTCCTCATTGGAATAATACTCAATTTCTATCTTTCCCCCCTTCTTCCGAGAAACGAGTCTCACCTTGGTTCCTAGGGTTCGGGTCAGGTCTTCTTCAACTGCCTTCAGATAAACATCCGTCCTTTGGATAAGCGTCGGTTTTTCTAGAGCAGACGATTCAACCGGCGGCCCCTCGATAATATTGGCCTGTGAGACAAGGGTTTCTGTTGCGCGTACGGAAAGACCATCTGCCATAATGCGACGGGCCATTTCCAGTTGCTGCTCTGGCACATTCAACGCGAGCAGGGCGCGCGCATGGCCCACCGTGAGAGTCCCCTTGTCAACATTCTCTTTTATGTCCTCAGGAAGATTCAAAACGCGCAGAAGATTGGTCACAACAGGACGACTCTTACCAACGCGCTGCGCAACCTGCTCTTGAGTGAGATGAAACTCCTCCATAAGCTGTCGGTAGGCAAGGGCCTCTTCTATAGGGGTGAGTTCCTCACGCTGGATATTTTCGACCAGCGCCATTTCGAGACTTTCCGCGTCGCTGACCTCTTTAACGATCACTGGAACGCGTTCAAGTTGGGCACGCTGCGCTGCACGGAACCGTCTTTCCCCAAGTATTAACTCATACCCCTGGGGTATTTTCCTGACCACCAGCGGTTGCAAAATACCCTGGTTGCGGATGGACTTCGAAAGTTCCGCAATCTTCGCTTCATTAAAATAGCGCCGCGGCTGTCTGGGATTCGGTCGTATTTCGGAAATGGAAACCTGACGCTCAGCCGGAGTATCGAGTGATTTTCCCTTGGGAATCAGTGCACTCAAACCCCTGCCAAGGGAGCGTCTTTTTACGTGTACGGCAACGTCACTCATCCTTCACCACCTCTTCCTCTGCCAGTGAGCGAACGCTCATTGTTGTGTGAGTATCTGGTGTTGCTGCAACCGTTGTTGTGGAACCGCAATCTCCCTCTGCATGAATCCACTCTTCGGGCTCTCGCCTGAGCATCTCCTGAGCAAGGTCCATATAACTCTTCGCACCACGGCACGAGGGATCGTACAAGAGAATAGGAAGACCGTGGCTGGGACTCTCACTTAACCGGACATTGCGGGGGATAACGGACTCAAAGACGTATTGAGGAAAGAATTCCCGGATTTCTTCGGCGACTTGGTGGCAGAGCCGATTGCGCGCGTCGAACATCGTCAGCAACAGACCTTCAATGGCAAGGTCCGGATTGAGTCTCTCACGAATGATGTCGAGTGTTTCTATTAGTGATCGCAGCCCCTCAAGGGCGTAGTACTCACACTGAAGGGGGATGAGGACGCTATCCGCCGCGGTCAGAGCATTCACGGTGAGGAGGCCGAGCGAGGGTGGACAATCGAGAAAAATATAGCGATAGGCAGAGCCATATTGCCGAATAAGAGTCCGCAGGCGATATTCTCTGTCTTCGATGTTGAGGAGCTCAACTTCCGCTCCTATCAGGTCATGATTGGCGGGGAGAACGTCAAGTTTTTCAATGGCTGTCTTTCGAACCGCTTCCTGGAGCGAACACTCTCCGAGGAGGAACTGATAAACGGTCGCCGCATCCTCGCCAGGACGCGCCCCCACACCACTGGAGGCATTCCCCTGAGGATCACAGTCAATAAGGAGGGTTTTTGCTCCAGATATACCGATGGCGGCCGAAAGGTTGATAGCCGTTGTGGTCTTCCCCACCCCACCCTTCCGATTCGCTATACAAATGGTCTTGGCCACAGGGTTCAGTAGCACATTCCCAGAAACAAAGGAAGATTATAGAGAATGTCGTGTATCTTCTGTTAGTTGGGGAAGGAATTGAGCCATGTTTCACGTGACACATGGCGGACAAATGTGTCACGTGAAACATTTTTTTCTAAAAAAGAGGGCATATCTGTCTCCTTCACCAAAAGGGAGACGGTATTCACTTATGGCCTCTTGTACGAAGCTGTCACGAGGGAAGTGGTCTTCTACTGCTGTTCCGCCGCCTTTCCTGCGGGGACCTCGCATTGCTACCGCACGGCCCCCTTCCCTCACAATCGGAAGACAGAGGGTCAGAAAGTGAATAATATCCCAGGTCGCCCGTGTGACAACAGTATCGAACCAAGCGGGTCTCCTATCCTGTAGTGCGAACTCTTCGGCTCTCCCTTCGAACACGCGTATATTCTCTACGCCTGTTGTCCTGACAGCCTGTTTCAGAAAGTTTGCTCTTTTTCTTCGTGTTTCAATGAGAAAGACCTCCCGCTTCTGCCCGGTTACGCCAAGGACAAACCCCGGAAACCCGGCCCCACTCCCAAGGTCGGCAAAAACGCCCTGCTCAGGAAGAATGTGCGAAAAAGCGAGAGAGTCAAGAATATGCTTCCGAATAATTGTTTTCGCATCATACTGACCGACAAGATTGAAGACCTGAGTCCAGCGCTGAAGTTCATCTATATATAGGGATAAGGTGCGAAGGGACTGTGGAGTAAGCGGTATTCGCAATGTCTCTGCACCCTGCTCTAAGAGAGAAGAGGCTTCTTTATCCATCAATTAGGCAGCCCCAGTGCGTTTCAGGTGAATGGCCAGTAACGACACGGCCGCGGGCGTTACCCCCGGGATACGCGACGCTTGACCCAGCGAGCGGGGACGCAGGGTTAGGAGTTTTTCTTTGACTTCGTTTGAGAGACCCTGGACATCCGTATAATCAATTCCACTCGGAATAAGGGCCTCTTCCATATGCCGGACCCTGTTGACCCCTTCTTCCTGACGACGTATGTAGCCGGAATACTTGACCTCTATCTCCACTTCGGCCCCAACTCCCGTGGAGAGGGGGGTGGGCGACAAGCTGATGGACTGGATATCTCCAAAGGACAACTCAGGCCGGCGGAGTAATTTCGCCAGGGATGTCGGCGTTTTGATCTTTGTCGTACCTAAAGCCGATAGTTGGGTATTCACTGCCTCGTTTGGGGTTAGTACAGTCTCCTCCAGACGTCGAACTTCCTGGACAATTTCTTCTTTTTTCCTGAGCGTCCGCTCGGCTGATCCTTCATTTATGAGCCCAATTCTCCGTCCGAATTCGCTCAGCCTCACGTCTGCGTTGTCTTCCCTGAGTAACAGCCGATGCTCAGCACGAGAAGTAAACATCCGGTAGGGCTCTCCTCCTACTCCTTTCGTGACCAAATCATCTAGGAGAACGCCAATATAGGCTTGATCTCGGGAAAAAATGAGCGGGGGTTCGCCCCGAACCCTCATTGTCGCGTTGATTCCGGCCATTATTCCTTGTGCCGCGGCCTCCTCATATCCCGTTGTCCCGTTAATCTGACCGGCGAAGTAGAGGCCCGATATCAGCTTGGTTTCCAAAGTCTGTGTGAGTTGGGTTGGGTCGGCATAGTCATATTCAATGGCATAGCCGGGACGCATGATCTCTGCGTCCTCCAACCCTTGTATTGAACGGACCATGGCGAGCTGTACATCCAGTGGCAGACTTGTAGAAAGGCCGTTTGGATAGACTTCGACGGTGTCCCGCCCTTCCGGTTCGAGAAAAATCTGGTGCCGCGGCTTCTCCTGAAAACGGATGACTTTATCCTCAATCGAGGGACAATAGCGCGGCCCTCTGCCTTCAATCACGCCGGAATACAGGGGTGAGCGATCAAGTCCTGCGGCAATGGTTTGGTGCGTTTTCTCATTCGTATACGTTATATGACACGGCAATTGTTCCTGGGCGATTGCCTCCGTTGAAAAGGATAAAGCAGGTGGAGGGGTATCTCCGCACTGTGGCTCCAAAATGTCGTAATTGATGGTTCGCTTGTCTAATCGCGGACATGTGCCGGTTTTGAGCCGGCCAATATGAAAACCAAGCTCGCTCAGATGGCTGCTTAATCCTTCAACGGCAAAGTCCCCTGCCCGCCCCGCTGCATAATTTTTGAGGCCAACGTGTATGAGACCCTTGAGAAAGGTTCCGGTCGTCAAAATAACGGTCTGTGCTGAGAAGGACTCGCCGATCTGAGTGACCACTCCTCTGATTCGGCTGTTCTGAAGAGGAAACGTGTCCAGCATCTCATGTCTATTGGGGGACACGTTTCCTCTTTCAACCCTGAGGCGTTCCACACTGCCCTGGCGCAGGGTGAGATTAGGTGTGGTTTCCACCACTCTCTTCATACGCTGCCGGTAAAGGGCCTTGTCTGCTTGCGCGCGCGTTGCGCGAACGGCTGGCCCCTTGCGCGTATTCAAGACACGGAACTGAATGCCCGTCTCATCAATGGCGCGGGCCATTTCTCCACCAAGCGCGTCAATCTCCCGCACCAAATGGCTTTTGCCCATCCCTCCAATGGCCGGATTGCATGACATCTGACCGATGTGATCAAGGTTCAGCGTCAGCATCAGGGTCTTACTGCCAAGACGTGCCGCAGCCAATGCCGCCTCGATCCCGGCATGCCCAGCGCCAACAACGATAACATCATAGTCCATGGGTCTTTACCTATTTCCCAATGCAGAAATCTTGAAACACGCGGTCGAGTATCTCCTCACTGCTGACCTGGCCTGTTATTGCGCCAATATGGTCAAGGCTGGCGTGGAGATCAACAGCGATCAGGTCAAGGGGGAGGCCTGCCGCCAACCCCTGCTCTGCACATTTGAGACTTTCCGCAGCTTTTTCCAGAGCAACTTTATGCCGTATTTTCGTGATCATAACGCCCTTATACGGCCCTTCACCTTCTCCTCCAGATTGCTTCTTCCCTAGGGCGACTTCTTGTATGCTGTCCCCTAAGTCGTCTATCCCAGTACCATACAGTGCGGCCGTGCGAAGAAGAGGAAACGTATCAAAAGCTTTATGTGATTTGGAGGACACGTTTCCTGTTTGTTGCGCTTCAGTATCCAGGCTGTCTAACAGGTCGGTCACATCAAATTTCTGAGGGAGGTCACTCTTATTCCCAACCAGGATAAACCTCTTGCCTTTGATCTTTTCACAGATGAGGGCATCATCAGCATCAAACGGTCGGGAGAGGTCAAAAAGTGCTAAAATAATTTCTGCTTGTTCAATGCTGGACAGGCTGCGTTCGATGCCGATCTCCTCAATCTCATCCGCTGCCCGACGAATCCCGGCAGTATCCCGTATGACGAGGGGAATCCCGTTCACGATCACGGTCTCCTCAAGCATGTCCCGTGTCGTGCCAGGAATCTTGGTGACAATGGCTCTCTCTGTACCTGCCAGCAGGTTGAGCAGACTCGACTTACCGACGTTCGGCTTCCCAATAATAGCGGTCCTGATCCCGTCTCGATAGACTTTTCCTTGGGAAAAAGTCGCTGCGAGTGCCTCTATATCGCTCCGAATTAAAGAGAAGGCTGAGCTGAGCTCCTGTTGGCTGTGTTCAGGGATATCGTCTTCAGGGAAATCGATAAAAGCTTCCAGGTAGGCCGTCTGGGTAATGAGGCGGTCCCGGATGGCCGAGTACGTTTGGGAGAGTCGGCCTGATAGATCCTCCCAGGCAAGATGTAGACCCGTCTCATTATTCGCATGAATGAGGTCGAGTACAGCCTCGGCCTGTATGAGATCGAGGTGGCCGTTGAGAAAGGCGCGTTTTGTAAACTCACCGGGCTGGGCGAGCCGAACTCCCTGATTGAGGATCGCCTCCAATACCCGGCGAGTCAGGAAACTGCCGCCATGGAGGTGCAATTCTGCTATATGCTCACCAGTATAGCTGTGTGGGGAGCGCATCAGGATCAAGCCGGCGTGATCAATTGGTCGGCCGTTCGGCTGGTCCTGAACCTTTCCAAGATAGAAATGGTGAGAATGAAGTTTTTCCCAAGACGTTTGGGGGAGAAAGAGCTGTCTGACTATTCTTTCTGCGTCCGCGCCACTGACTCGGATGACGGCGATCCCGCCCTGGCCTGGGGGAGTCGCAATAGCGGCAATCGTATCATGCTCGTACACAACAGGTCATGCGCGAGCCGTCCGCCGATCTCGATCACGGCGAGGACTGCCGGCTTCCTCGGGAACAATAGAGAGACGACGAAAATACCCACGACCCATGCTTTTTGTCACCACCAGTGGGTCGTCTTCAAGCGCCAAATGGACGACGCGACGGTCTCGGGGACTCAGCGGGTTCAGGGTAACGGTTTTTCGTCGCCGCTTGGCCCGTTCGCTCAAGCGGAGGGCCAGACTTTCAAGACTCTGGCGGCGACGTTCACGGTAGCCCTCGGCGTCCAAGATGAGGTGCGCCTCTTCCTCTTCTCCACGGGCGACCATACGGTTGAGCAGATATTCCAGGGAATCAAGCGTCTGCCCCTTCCGCCCAATGAGTAAGCCATCGACGGTATCCTCAAGATTGATAACGGCTTCTGCCCCTTGGACATTGAGCGAGACCGGGGTCTCTACGCCCATGAGACGCAGGGTTTCTGAGAGTATCTGGCAGGCATTTTCTCCTGTCTCCTTGGAAACGGGCATGGGCTGAGCGGCCGATTCTCCAGAAGGGGCACGACGGCGTGCTCCTCTCCCCCTCTTCTGAGAAGATTTCTCAATCCCGGCCGGAGACGCAGGTTCAGGCTCCTGAACCGAAACAGGATTTCTCAGCGTCGCCCGAACGCGTGCCTTCTTCCCACCAATACCGAGGAAACCTCTTGTGGCCTGAGAGAGGATTTCTATTTCAACCTGCTCTCTGTCCGCTTGGAGTTGGGTCAGGGCTGCTGCAACCGCCGCTTCTATAGTCGATCCTTCCGCTTCAACTGCACTCATGGTGTCTTTCCTCTTTGAAAAGCGTAAACGTATCCTCCAATAACATGCGGATGCTGAACGCGTTTACGCTTTTTATCCATACGTTTTTGTATACCAGTGCTGCTGAGCGACACTCAGGATATTATTGATAAGCCAGTACAGCACCAGTCCGGCTGGAAAATTAATGAACATCACCGTAAAGATGACCGGCATGAGGAGCATCATCTTCTGCTGGATCGGATCTCCGGTGGTTGGCATCATCATCTGCTGGATCACCATCGATCCCCCCATAAGCAAGGTCAGTACCGGGATACCCGGAGGATCAACGAAAGGAATGGCCAGCGCGCCCAAGCGGTCAGGCTGAGACAGGTCTTCAATCCAGCCAAAAAACGGGGCTTGTCTCAATTCAATGGCGTACAAAAGCCCCTGGTACAGGCCGATGAACACCGGGAGCTGTACGACCATGGGGAGGCACCCACCGAGCGGATTCACTTCGTACCGCTTATACAGTTCCATCATTTCCTGGTTCAGCTTTTGTCGGTCGTCCTTATATTGCTCACGGAGTCGTTCCATCTGCGGCTGGAGTTTCTTCATCGCCGACATAGACCGAAAGCTTTTATTACTGAGCGGGAAGAACACCAGTTTAACCAGGACAGTCAGTAAGATAATAGCAATGCCGTAGTTCCCGGTCACCTCATAGAGGAGTCTCAGCAACGAGACTAATGGCCGGGCAATAAAGTGGGACCAGCCAAAGTCGATGGCTCGGTCAAAGGCCGGATCAACTGCATTCAGGGCATCCGTATCCTTCGGACCGACATACAGGGTGTAGGAGAGAGCTTCCCCGTTCCAGGGAGTCGAGAGGCGTGTTTCCAGGGTCTCGTCTTCATCGCGAAAGAAGAGTTGGGCCGTTTCGATGTCCTGCGGCATCATACCGGCCAAGAAATAACTGTTTGTGAACCCGGCCCAACGAATATCCCCCGGCCCGTATGAGTCTCCGGTCTCCCAATCCCAGGAGTTTTCATATTCAAAGGTCCGACCAAGCAGCGCAACCGGCCCGTAGACATCATAATAGGCGGATTTCCCTTCTGAACGTGAGCCTTCGAGCCAGGACAAAGAGAGAGTAGAAGCCGTAAAAGGAATATGCGCGACATCGACGCTGAGACCTATGCCGTACCCTTCTCCAGAAAACGTAAAGGTTTTGGTAAAGGTTGTCCCATTCGCCAGCGACCCTCTGAATACCAGATCCTTGTCATCCTCCGCTGGCACAAAGAGCCGTTCTCCCGCGGCGACCCCCTTCACGGTATACGGTAGCGTATCATCACTGAGAGTGATATTCTTGCCACTTAGGCTCAGGACGAAGGGGAGCTCTCCATAAGTTCCGGGGGTGACCATTTCCGACAGCGGGCTATCTGGGTTGAGCGTCACTGGATACTGTTTGAGTTGGAAGCTTTTGATACGTCCGCCTATAGAAGTAAAAACAGCAATATATGCGTCTGTTTCAACTGTTATGTCCTGTTCAACGGGAGCAGGGGACGCTGTTGAGGAGGGCTGGGGCATAACAGAAGTCTGTTCTTCTTTTTCAACACCACTCTGGCGGCGTTCCACAAGGAGTGGGGTCTGTTGACCCGTAGGAGCGGCTGATTCCGATTCGACGAACGGCTGTTGAGTCTGGGGCTGGAGCGGGTCAGGCGGCGGGTAAAGATAGGAGATCAGTGACTGATACCCGATAAGAATGAGGATACAGAGGACAATAGCGAGGAGACTCTTGTTATCCATAGAACTTCAAACGTCCGCAAACTGAGCTAGGGGACGAGATCGACTCCGCCTGGGTGCCATGGGTGACATTTGGCGAGACGTCGAATCGTGAGCATCAGCCCCCTGAGTGTCCCATGCTTGCGTACGGCGTGCAGAGCGTACTGAGAGCAACTGGGATAGAAGCGACAGGCCGGACCGATCAGCGGAGAGAGGAAGAGGCGATAGCTCTTGAGTCCGCCCACGACTACCAGTTGGCCTAGCCGAGAGACTACCGTAGCACATGACGAGCCGAAAAAGTGAACGATTTCACTGCATGCGTTGAGCAATGGGAAGCACCCTCTCTAGTTCGGTAACGATCTGGGCAAAAGTGAGCTCCTGCGCGCGTGATTTGGGAATAATAAGAATATCACGTGGTGGGGATATGCATGCCTGCCGAACTCGAAAAAACTCGCGCAACCTTCTCTTCATGTGATTCCGCATGACTGCCTTGCCATAGCGCCGTGAGGTCGTCACCCCAAGGCGGGGACGAGCGGTACGAGCAGGCGAAGTAATAATAATAAAATTGCGACTATACCGGCGTTCTCCTCGTCTTTGGAAGGCGAGAAATTCTCGGCGAACCAGCAGACGCGCCGTTTTGGGAAATGTGTATCGGACTGTGCGAGCAGCTAGCGGCGTGCTGGCTTGAGCGGTGTCCGTACACTGAGGAGTTTGCGCCCTTTCGCGCGCCGCCGCTTGATAACCGCACGACCCCCGGCTGTCCTCATCCGAACGAGAAACCCGTGCGTGCGCTTTCGACTGGTATTGCTTGGTTGATAAGTCCTTTTCATCGATATTCATCCGTTCCTAGTGTGCTGTACTCGGTTAGCCATCCATACCACCATACCACTCCCAAGATGTCAATTTCCTCTTGGTGGAAACTCGGCCTTGGTCTGGCGTGCCAGCAAGTCGGTGACCACCTGTGTCGGCGGTTTACCGGAATAGACGAGTTCATATATCTGCTCCACAATAGGCATATCAACGGCCAGGCGCCGGGCTAAATCCAGGATCGAGCGGCAGTTCCGGATACCTTCGGCAACGGTTGTCATGGTCCGCTGAATAGCCTCCAAGGACTCTCCTCTTCCGAGCCGAATACCCACAGTTCGGTTGCGGCTGAGGTCACTCGTGCACGTCAGAATAAGGTCACCCATGCCAGACAGGCCCGATAATGTTTGGGGATGTGCGCCCATTCGGGTTGCCAAACGGACAACCTCAGCCATACCTCGCGTGATCAAGGCCGCCCGTGCGTTATAGCCGTATCCCAATCCGTCACTCACTCCGACGGCCAAGGCAATCACATTCTTGACCGCACCGCCAATCTCGGCCCCGATCACGTCCGTTGTCGTGTAGACGCGAAATGTCGGAGCTGAGAACAATGTCTGGACTCTCTGAGCGATGGCGTGATCTTGCGCTGCGACGGTTACTGCGGTCGGAAGACCACGTGCAACTTCTACGGCAAAGCTAGGACCTGAGAGCACGGTGATCTTGTGTACGAACCGTGGGGGGAGGACCTCGGTAAGCACCCCACTCATCGTTTGGAGAGAATCCTGCTCAATACCCTTACTGGTGCTCACTAGTAGCGGTGTTGTCGTGAGCAGGGAGCCCAGCGTTGAGGCGATGGAACGGATCGCATGGGAGGGAACGGCGATAACAAGAACATCAGCGCCGATGACCGCTGTAGACAATTCTGGGGTAAAGCCGAGTGTCTCCGGGAGCCGCACCCCAGGCAGATAGTCCGTATTCTCCCGTGTCCTTTCAATTTTCTGGGCTAAGACCTCATGCCTGACCCACACCTGGGCCTCATGCCCGACCGAGTCTAAGAGACACGCCAGGGCGGTTCCCCAACCGCCTCCGCCAATAACAGCAACGCGCATATCACTTTGGACGCCAGCCGATGACGCTGAGCTGGCGACCGGCTTGAGCCCCTTCTCTGCGGTATGAGGTAAACTCATCTGGATGGCAGAATGTACAGGATCCAACATAGTGAATCTGCGTCTGCAGTACACCGGCCTGAATCAACTGCATGCGGTTTATCGCCCGCAGGTCGAGATAGCCCTTGTCTCCCTGCCGATTCCAGGTTGTCGGCTGTCCGTCTCCCCAGCGCTCAAAGAGTGGCTCTCCGATCTCGGAGCCGACTTGATAACAGCATCCGCCAATTGATGGACCCAGGGCGACCCAGAGCTGAGTGGGGGAAACGTCCCATCGCTCGGCACATCGTTCAACTGCTCGGAGGGCGATTGCCTTCTGCGTACCTCTCCATCCAGCGTGAAGAGCGCCAAGAAGAGGAAATGTGTCCAGCTTTTTGTATCTATTGGAGGACACGTTTCCTCTTTCGCCCATTTTTTGTTGAGCAACGAGGAGAATCGGTACACAATCCGCAGTCTTGATGCCGAGCAGGACGTTTTGTTCGGTTGTGAGCATTCCATCTGCTTCCGACCCGGATGCTGCTTCCCCTCCTCCAATATGCACGATGGTATTCCCATGAACCTGCCTGAGGGTATGGAGTAGACAGTCCGGAGCGCCCAAAGAAGCGCCTAATGAAGCTGCGGTGAAGGATTCTGGTAAGCGACGGGAAAAACCATGGATCAGACCAGGAAACGCACTCCACGCCTCGTCTCGAATCCAGAGTTCCCGCCCGGGCGGTTTTTTTGGGCCCAGCGCCGATTTAGGCAGAACTCCTCCCTCTCTTCTCGATAAGGGCGAGCGTTTCCACTTGGTCTGTTTGCGGAAACATATCGAATGGCTGGACCCGTCCAACGGCATAGCCAGCGTCGGTAAAACGATCAAGGTCTCGAGCGAGCGTCCGGGGAGAACAGGAGATATAGAGCAGTTTGGGCGCGTTCACTTCTATGACCGAGGAGAAGGCCTCGGGGCTCAGTCCTGTCCGAGGTGGGTTGAGCACAATCCTATCGATGGGTGGGAGGGTGGTGGCGATCTCTTCTATCTTCTGCGCTGCATCGCCATGAAAGAAACGGGTATTGTGATAGCCATTGCGCCGGGCGTTTTCTTTTGCAACGTTCACGGCCCGCTCATTTTCCTCAATCCCAGCCACAAACTTAGTCTGCGAGGCACAATACAGGGCGATAGGGCCGATTCCGCAATACACATCAAGGACGATTTCCTGTCCGGTCATATTGCTCCACCGGACAGCGGTTTCGTAAATACGCTTCGCCATAGGCGGATTGACCTGGGAAAAAGTGTCAACCGGAATGCTGAGACGGACATGCCCTATTTGTTCGAGTAAAGAGTCTCGGCCCCGTAAGGGGCGAAAGCGTTTTCCCCAGATCACATTGCCCGGCTGGTCATTGATATTATGAACAATGCCACTCAAAAAAGGAAACCGTCGTTCAAGCTGACGGGTCAAGTCGTGCACCTGGGGAAAGTGCATATGTCGAGTGACTAGCAGCAGCAGCGTCTTTCGCTGCCAAAAACTATAGCGCAGATCGATATAGCGGAGTTGGCCGGTATCACGCGCTTCGTCATAGGGAATAATATGCAGCCGTTCTATCGCCTGTTTGAGAAAGGCGACGATACGGTTGATCTCTCTGGGGTGGACGGGACATGCTGAGATATCAAAAACCCTATGTGTTTCAGGGACATACAGGCCAATCCGGATTTGCCCTTTGACGCCCTGCACGGCCAGTTTGACGCGGGAGCGGTAGCCAAACTTTTTGGGCGAAGCAACGGGCAAAGGAACATCAATCTCCTTGAGCGACGGAAATGCGGCAAACGCCTCCTGCACTATGGTTTGTTTTCTCTCAAGCTGTTGGTCGTAGGGAACGGAGACAAAGGGGCAGCCGTAACAGTGAGGCGCATGCGGACAGGGCGGCTTCCAGTCGGGTTTGTCGCCTGCACGGCCGCTTGCACGCGACGACCCTGAGGTCGCCTTCTTTTTGCTGTACTGAGTGTTCGGCTTTTGGGCTTGGTGGGGACGCTGGGAGCCGGCGTGTCTTTTTCGAGACGGAGACGGTCGCGAGGGTTTGTGTTCTGACACCGTGGCAGACTATAAAGCCTGCTCCTGGGTGTCAACAGAATGAGGCCCACAGGTGAGTACGACGTGATCCGACAGCACCCCACCCGGTAAGCTCACCGGTGTTCTCTGTTATAGATGGGCGTAGGGTGCTCAGGCGCTTTCGGAAGCTAGGGGCCTGAATAGCGCTGCTCTCTCGGTACACGGGAGCGTCGTGTACGTCGTAAGAAAGCGTATAGTATCCAGGCTGGTCCGCTGATGACTAGGGCATAGATTGCAATTGCCACGGGACCGAGCAGGCCTGCGAATAGAGACGCCACCACAGTCACGAGCGCTAGTACGGCGAAGGCGGCCCAGGCCGTACCCGGATATCCAACCCGCCAGAGCCTGAGACAGGCCAGGGCAAGCGGCAGGCCACAAGGCGCAGTCACAACTAATGAAAGCCAAGCAGATGGTGCCATAGGCCACGGTATACCACGGCCCAGGGTCGTCGCGGCGATGCCGATCGGCAGCCACAATAAGGCAAGGAGGCCGAACGCAAGGTTGCGCATTGTCGTCGGCATGTATCCACCATACACCCCTGCCCGGCGTTCGCCAGCAAGGATGCGCGTCGAGTCCTCCAGGGAGGAGAATGAGAGATGTCAATTCTGGGCCGGCCGCTCAGGAAGTCGACCGGTATAAATGCCCGACAATTTCGGCTGCACTCATAAACTCGAAGCGCGTTTTGCCAATATCTTCCAGACAGACGAATTTGACTTTTCCGGCAGTAACCTTTTTGTCCGCTTCGATCCCTATCCGGAGATGCTCTTGTGCAAGGTCCTGTGGGATGTCGATCGGTAATCCGGCCTGTTTGATCAGGCGCACCACGCGGTCACGTACCGCCGGCCGACACAATCCCCGTTGTTGCGACAGGTGGGTGGCGAAAACCATACCGAGTGCGACCGCCTCACCATGTAAAAAGCTTTTGTAATTGGTCGCACTTTCAATCGCGTGTCCCATGGTGTGACCGAAGTTAAGAATCGCTCGATAATCCCCTTCCGTTTCGTCTTCTTCCACAACCAGGGCCTTGAGTTGGCAGCATGTCTTGACCACTGAGGCCAGAAGCGCCGGATTAACACTCAGGAGTACTGTGAGTTCTTCCTCAAGCAACCCGAAGAGTTCCGGACTCAGAATAACTCCATACTTGATGACTTCTGCTATCCCTGACACAAATTCACGCTTTGGGAGCGTCTTGAGGACGGCGACATCGATCAAGACCATACGTGGCTGGTAGAATGCGCCGATCAGATTCTTCCCTGCCGGATGGTTGACGGCCGTCTTACCGCCGACACTCGCGTCAACCTGAGCAAGGAGGGTCGTCGGGATCTGGATAAATGGAACTCCACGCCGGAAAGTTGCCGCCGCAAAGCCCGTGAGGTCTCCAATGACCCCTCCCCCTAGGGCGATTAACGGCGAATTGCGCTCAATCCGTCCCTCAACGAGTTTGTCATAGAGAAAGGTCAGCCAGGCCAAGTTTTTGTGTTCTTCGCCCGCAGGAATCTCAATCACTACCGGCTCGAATCCCTCGGCGGTAAGAATATTGGTTACCGGATTCCGGTAGTGTTTGCCAACATGGGAATCCGTTATCACCCCGACTCGGCCAGTGAGGAAATTTTGCCGTTTGAGGAACTGACCTAACGTGCCGAGGATGTCTGACCCAATATGGATAGGGTAGGATCGCGCCCCGAGGTTCAGCGTGAGCGTATCCATAGGGCTTTTCTACACAGCGGAGTCTGCTTGGGTCAAGGCTGTCAGTGTGGCCTCTACAACCGCATCCGGGCCTAAGCTCGATGTATCAATAGTGATATCAGCACGGGCGTAGGCTTCTGCTCTGTCTGCCAGCAATCGTTGGATCTTTTCGAGCGGGTTGGGCTCCTGCAACAATGGACGAGTGGTGTCACCCTGGACGCGTTGGAGGATGACGGCGGGACGAGCGGTCAGACAAACGACCGGGCCGCTCGCTTTCATTGTTCTGGCGTTTTCTTTATCGACAATGGCTCCGCCACCCGTGGCGATCACCATCTCTTTTTCTTGACAGGCGCGGGCTATGGCTTGCCGCTCTCGTTGACGAAAGGCTGCTTCTCCTTCAGTGGCGAAGATCTGAGCAATCGACATATCTGCTTCATGCTCAATACAGGTATCTGTGTCAACAAACCTGCGGTCGAGTCGTTTTGCCAGACGGCTGGCGACCAGGCTTTTTCCTGTTCCCATAAAGCCAACAAAAATAATGTTGCGTCCACGCCAAGAGAACATTACAATGTCTCATACGTTCGGGCGTGCGACTTGTGTGCTAGCCAGGGAGCTTTGCCGTGGCCAACCAAAACCCCACCACCACCTCTTTCATCAACAGCGACCTGAAGAGCGCCAACCTAAGCAGCCCATTCAGGGCGCTGTCCCACTAAGCAAAACTCCCTGGCCCTAGCGACAATAAAGATTGCCGCCTTCACCACCGCCCCACCCAAAACGTCGCCCTGTGTTTTGTCTGTAACGAGCCAGGGCGGAGAAAATTTTCTTGATGGAAGCTTGGGACCGCCCTATAGTCCTCCAATTTCACTGAATTTTTTGTATAGGGGCGGACGGGGTATACGCCCGCCCCTATATTCGTCTCTCCATTTCCACCACCACATCAACCCCATACCCCCACTGATAGAGACGCGCGAAGGCTCGATGCCAACCCTTGACACCACTCACCACAACCCCAGTATATTCATACTTGGCGCCCAAGCCTTCGAGTGTTCCTACCATTTCCACTACAGACTCTCCTTGTTTAGATCTTCGACGGGCGAGAAGCCCACAAGTCTGAGAACTCTCCCAATACGTCTCCGCTGGGTTCTCAGGCTTCTAGGTTTTTCGATTTCCCTCCCACTCACATTAGCCACAGCCTCCAGAGATCAGCTCTCAACGATCTTTAGCGTCAGAAAGATAAAAAACCCATACTCTACCCAGCACCGCACTCGCTCCTCTTCTCAAAGAGATGCCTCAAAAGGGACCGTGTCGGGGAAGAAGAGGGTCCATCCACCCGAGATATCGAAGGAGTCTGGGCTAACTGCGTCAGGTCTGCATTCTCGGCAATGAAAAGAATCTGGGCATCTACGTGCTTCGAACTGGCTGTTTTGGTTTTCCGACCGATCCGGGCAGTCAGAATCGCCGCATTGGTGTCAACAGAAACCGGAGGGGTCTCATCCATCGCCAACTCGACAACGAGACGCATACGGCCTGCAGAACTGCCCACTCGGACGGCCTTAATCTGAGGATCGTCCGGTTTATATGTTGCGACCTGAGGCAGCGCCTCAATCGGGCCGGTGATGTCAATAACCAGACGGCTCGGTGCGCTAAGAGGAAAGCAATGCAGGTTTTCCGGGGGACGGGAGAAGCGAAATATGACAGTCCGTTGCCCCGCATCCGTAATCACACGTATATCGTGAAGCTGGAGTGGCTTGGTCGGAAGACGTCCCAGGCGAAACATGACAATCTTTTGCCCCGCATCCTGAGTCGCCGGTTCGGGAGGAAGCATGCTTGAAGGTCCCCCCTTAAAACTCCGTGACTGATGAGTGCAGGCCCCTGCACTCAGGCAGACCCACAACGGGACTGCTATTTTCATGGCGTGTCGGTCTAACAAGCTCCGCATCCTCATTCTTAATTAGGACACTGCGTTCGTGATCTTGAGACGCGATCCCTGCACACGAACCTCGACCATCTTGATTAAGCTTGAACCGATGTCAAGGCTGAGGTAGCCTTTATCCAATTCAAATGGAACAAGAGAAGTCAGGGGGCTGGCAAGGCGTCCAAGGGTTTCGTTTAATGAAGCCATAAAAATCTTAATCTAAGTATTTCCAGTACTTACTATGTAATATAAAAACTAACTTGTCAAATGTTTAGCGCCCAATGTTCCACGAATCCTTGCTTTGTTTCTGTCGCCCTTCCGCTCCCCATGAGTCGAAGGAATGAATTGATTTATCGCGTTCCGGACGCCCTTCTTTCGCGAGTCCAAGATGGAGTTCGCGTTGTTGTTCCCGTAAGTAGCCGAAAAGTAACAGGAATTATCGTTGGCCGATCCTCTCATCCTGGTGATGTTCATCTCCAGAAAGTGAAGGATATTCTCGATATTATAGATGAAGTCCCTATTTTTCCTCAAGACATAAAAAATATTTGGGAATGGATGGCACATTATTATTTTTCTTCGTCCGGAACGGCATTGCAGACCATTCTTCCTCGGACAGTACGTCATCAGAGCACCGTGTCCGTCGCATTGCCAAAAAAGAAAGGGCGTAGAAAAAAGGCGGCCACGGAGGAAGACGACCAGAGGAAGCAGCTTCTCGTTGACCGTTTGAAAGAAGATGAGAAAGAACTACTAGCGTACGTCACAGAAAAGAAAAGAGCGAGCCTTAAGACCTTGCAGCGACGCTTCCCTCAGTTGGCCACAAGAGACACGCTTCAACACCTCGAATCACTAAATCTGATTCGTCTGGTGGAATCTTTTCCCCGGCCTCGGACTATCACTGAAGCCTCTGAATCGATAGCCGAGGTAGGGGTTTACACTGAAGAGAGTGCTGATGATTCCGGGGATGATGGTGAGCAGGCCCAGTGGGAAACGCTCGCCTTGACATCCGCCCAACAGAGCGCACAAAGCGAGGTGGAAAATTCCCTGAAAAAGGGAGAATTTCGCGTTCTTCTACTGCACGGTGTTACCGGGAGCGGGAAAACCGAGGTTTATCTCAGGGCGGCTCGCCGTGCTGTGAGTCAGGACAAAAGTGCACTCTTTCTCGTCCCGGAAATCGCCCTGACCCAACAACTCGTCGCTCAGGTCCGACAGCGTTTTGGTGGGGGCGTCGCCGTCCTCCACAGCGCAATGACCGATAAAGAACGCTGGGAGGAGTGGAAGCGGATTGCTCGCCGAGAGATATCCATTGTTGTTGGTGTACGTTCCGCTGTCTTTGCTCCCTTGGTGAATCTTGGCTTGATTATCGTCGATGAGGAACACGAAACGGCTTACAAGCAGGAAGACGGCATACGCTATAATGCGAGAGATATCGCTGTTGTACGGGGTAAAATATCTTCCTGTCCTGTAATTTTAGGATCCGCGACTCCATCTCTGGAAAGTTATACCCATAGTCAAACGCAGCATTACACGGCACTGACCCTGCCAGCACGTGTGGCCGCGCGTCCATTACCCAAGGTTGAGATTGTCGACCTCCGCCGGGAGGCCCGCTCAGGAAAAACCGCCCCTATTTTTTCAACCCGTCTACAACAAGCATTGCGGGCGAACTATCAAGCTGGCAAGCAAAGCGTCTTATTTCTGAATCGGCGCGGGTATGCGAATTACCTGCAATGCCGCCTGTGTGGCGAGACACTCTCGTGCCCGCACTGTAGTGTTAGCCTGACCTTCCATCTTCAGCGAAAGATATTGTGTTGCCATTACTGTGGATTTACCCGGCGCAGCATGGAGGTCTGCCCGAGTTGTAAAGAACCCGCGCTCGATGGGAGTGGAATCGGAACAGAGCAGGTCGAGGACGCCCTGAGGCATTTGCTGCCTGAGGTCCGTATTGCCCGGCTGGACCGCGATACGGTGAAGCGTCGGGGGGCGCTTGATCGCATGCTGCGGGCGTGGCGGGCGCACGAGTTCGACGTGTTAATCGGAACGCAAATGGTTGCCAAGGGGCATGATGTCCCAGGCGTCACGCTCGTTGGCGTGATTCTGGCCGATGTGACGCTCAACCGGCCGGACTTTCGGGCCGCGGAACGGACTTTTCAATTACTCACCCAAGTTGCGGGTCGGGCCGGACGAGGGCAAGACCTTGGGATGGTGATTATTCAGACATACGCTCCGAGGCATTACAGCATACAATGCGCCGCCCGGCATGACTTCACCGGCTTTGCCGCTCAAGAGCAGCACTATCGTAAACAGCTTGGCTATCCCCCTTTCACCCGTCTGATTAACGTGTGCTTCGAGGGACGAGACGGACAACAGGTCGAGACGACGGCTTCCCTCTTTCTCCAGAAGGTCGAACAGGCACGACAGTCCGAGGAGTTTGCGTCTGCCAGGGCCGCAGGTCTCCAGATATTGGGACCCGCGCCTGCCCCGATTGAACGCATCAAGGGGCGGGAACGCTGGCAGTTGCTGGTCAAGGGTCCCGACCGTCCGTTCTTACACGCCCTCATTGGCAAAGCGCACGACGCCTTTGTCCAGGCCAAGCCATCCCGCACCGTGCGGACGATTATTGATGTTGATCCGTATAGCGTGGTATGAATGTGATTCACCCTAACCTTTTCGATGAGAGAGAGGATGAATCATATTTAGAGAAAAGCCATGATCCGCGAGATTTTAACCTTCCCCGACCCCCGCCTTAAAAAGGCGGCCAGTGAAGTTGTAAACATGGATGGTAGCCTGGCGACGCTCGTCGAGGATATGGTCCAAACCATGTATGCCGCCCCAGGTATCGGGCTGGCGGCGACACAGGTCGGCTCGCAAGACCGCATTGTGGTCATTGATGTCAACCGTGAAGAAAAAGGCAAAGACCTGCTCAAGCTGGTGAACCCAAGAATCACGGCAAACGAGGGTTCAATCGTCTGGGAAGAAGGATGTCTCAGTGTGGTTGACTACACGGCCGAGGTCAAACGGGCGGCCAAGGTCGAAGTGAAAGCCTGGACCCTGGATCAACAGGAGATTACCGTGCAGGCCGAAGACCTCCTGGCCGTCTGTCTCCAGCACGAACTCGACCACCTCTCGGGCAAGCTCTTTATCGATCGGATCAGTCGGCTCAAGCGCGAACTGTACTCGCGTCGGGTCAAAAAATTGATCCGCGAAGGCCGTCCGCTCGAACGGAGCAAACAGCCGGAGTCTACCGAAATCTGAAATCCCTTCACCCCCAACCCCTCGTTCCCAATCCCTCCCACCAGCGAGGAGCCTGCCCAATATGTCCACACCGTTCTCTCCGCTCCTCCCGGCCCGGCCGTTGCGGCTGGTTTTCATGGGAACGCCCGAGTTCGCCGTGCCGGCGCTCCAAGCCCTGCTTGAGAGCGAGGACACCGTAGTCGGTGTGGTGTGTCAGCCGGACAAACCCGCCGGAAGACGGCTGGATCTGCACGCGCCACCCGTCAAGGACTCCGCCCAAGCCCATGCTGTGCCAGTTTTTCAGCCGCAAAGGATTCGCACCCCCGCGGCCCTGGAGCATCTCCAGGGCTGGCAGCCCGACCTCATTGTTGTAGCCGCCTACGGCAAGATCCTTCCCAAGACGATTCTGGACCTGCCGCCCTGTGGCTGCATCAACATTCATGCCTCGCTCTTACCCAAATATCGTGGGGCCGCGCCCATGCAATGGGCCATTGCCCACGGCGAAACTCACTCGGGCGTCACGATTATGGAGGTGAGCGAGGAGTTGGACGCCGGTGATATTCTGTTTCAGAAGTCAGTCATCCTAAAACCGGACGAAACGGGCGGTAGCCTCCACGACACCCTTGCGGCACTTGGCGCACAGGCGCTGGTGGAAGCGATTACTCTGTTCAAACAGGGGAAACTTGTTGCGACGCCCCAGGACAACGCTGCCGTTACCTATGCTCCGTTACTGAAAAAAGAAGATGGGGCGATCGACTGGACCCACAGCGCGGTCAGCATTGAGCGCCGCATCCGCGCCTTTCATCCCTGGCCGTCCTCCTACACTTGGTTGGGAAACAAGCGGCTGAAAATCCTGGCCGCGCACCTGAGCACGGTCGAAGCTTCCACTGTACCCGGTACCATCATCGACCGACAAGACAAAGCGCTCACCGTCGCCACCGGCCAAGGCAGCCTCAGCCTCGACCGCGTACAACTCGAAGGCAAAAAAGCCCTACCCATAGCCGCCTTCCTCGCCGGTCACAACCTCAAGCCCGGTGATCGCCTCGGCCATCATTGGCAGTCCGCTTAAATAAGGAACGATGACCATAAGTGAAGAAGAAAGGCATCTATGAATGACGTGGTCGGCACCGGTCCGTCATCGTTTCACCGCCAACGCAAGATGTGAGTGTAGATGACGAATAAGGATAACCATGCCGGGCGATATATCCGATTACCATCCAATGTCCTTCGCAGTCACCTTGAGAGAGCGAATGGAGACGTGGTGCGATACGGTCGGAAGACACCCACCCATGTGGGCCAACTGGACCGACGGAATCTATTCCGACTATCGTGAATTGGCTGAGAAGGTAGCGCTCGCTGATTCAGTGAAGCTTCACAAATACGCCAATCACATCCTCAGTTCTCAGACGTTTGCGTTTAACCTGTTCTTGCCGTTTCGAGAAGGAAGACGGACGCGACTGTCCGAGTGCGTTCGCGAGATGATCGGCGTCCGCCTGACCATTGACAAGATACGTTTCGAGTGGATACCGCCCGGTGAGTTGCTTAGTGAACTGGATGGCGAATATCCTGTCGGCGATGAGCCTGCGACGGGGGTTGACGTTGTACTTTGGGGCCGGCTGGACAACCGCCGCCGCGCTGTGGTCCTGGTAGAGGTCAAGCTGAGTGAAGGAGGCTTCACGCGTTGTAAAGGACGCACCAGCCGTGGAAACCGCCGGAAAGATATCTGTGACTCCGCCAAGCTCTTCTTTGACAATCCGAGCGCCTGCTACCTTCGTAGACCGTGGGGAAAGAATCGGGACCGGCGTTATTGGGATATTTTTGCAAAGAGCTACGGTAGTGTTCGGGACGCCTTCCCACACGCCAACCTGAATGGGCCATGCCCTTTTGCCGATGACATGCAGCAACCAATGCGGAATCTCGCCATCGCCCGAGGACTCGAACAGGAGGATACGGTCGAGAAGGCATGGTTCGCGCTTTGTCCGCACGATAGCAACCCTGACATAGCCCAACGCTGGGAGGAGTGGAGACGCCTTTTGCCAGATGTGGGCATGGCCCCGTCTCTACCTGCGTCAAAGATAATAAGTATTGGTGAAGCCGAAGGACTGACGGACTGGGCAACCTATATGCGTGACCGCTACCAACTCTAAGAGGCTTTTTGATACCTGAGCTAAGGAAGGTAAAAATGCGTAAACTCAACGACATATTCTTGAACGATCTGAAGGAAGGAGGAAGGCTATTTTCGCTGACAGATGCGGTCAAATCCGACCCAAGCCTTTGTCTTGAGTTGAGAGGAGATTATGTCAACGTCTATTACCGAGGTGGAAACCTGATGAAGGTCACGCAAACCGGCAATGGATATAATGTCTTCTTCGACGAGAATTACTTCAAGGCTAGAGGGCAGACTACGCTTCCCGATGAGGGTGAGGGCGTTGATGCTTGGCTTGGTGTTTTACCTCAACTCAAACAGGCGATAGACAAATGGCTCGGAGAACATAGAAAAGACGAGCGTGAGTTCCAGCAAATTCTTCTGCGAGATAATAATTTCGGGAGTATCGCAAGGAGCACGGACTACTACATCTGCGATATTGAATACCAGAGTGCATGCGGACGGTTTGATTTGGTTGCGGTGCATTGGCCATCGAAGCTGGCAGCACGCAAACAGCCGCATGGCCGGCGACTCGTTTTCATCGAAATGAAATATGGCGACGGAGCGCTCGAAGGTGACGCGGGGCTTCATCAGCATATTCAGGATGTAAACAGCTATCTGTCTGACCGAACTAAAGTAGATAATTTGAAGCAAGAGATGGTAGAAGTTTTCAACCAGAAGCGAGACTTGGGGCTCATTGACTGCGGGAAAGATTTGAGCAGCTTCAGCAACGAATCACCAATATTGTTACTGGTGTTCGCTAACCACGATCCCGGAAAATCGAAGCTATGTGAGTTACTGAGGTCCCTTCCGGAGGGCCCCCATGCTGAGCTGTGTTTCGCCACTGCGAGTTTCATGGGGTATGGGCTGTACGAGCAAGGGGTTCACAAGATTGGCGAGGCATGGCGTCGCTTTGGCGACTATGTTTACTCATCGTGATGTGCTCGGAAAGGATGACCAACTCCACGCCACGGTCACAGTCACGACGTTCGGACCGGATTTCCTGCACGGGGCGAAAGGCGAGTACATGCTAGAGGACTTTCCCGAGTCGGGACAATCGGTCGTGGTCGAGTGGGGCGAGGGGCTTCAAGATTTCACGATTAAAGGCATCAGATAAGGGAGGGGGAGTCATCCGTCGTCGTCCTTCTCCGTGAACCACTGTATGGCAAAATACACCACGTACAGGATCACCCAGATGGCACCGGAGAGGAGCTGCCACAAGAGCCACAGCACGCTCAAGATAAAGATAAGGATGAGGAAGTCCACTGTGTTGAATGGATATCGTCTCGGCACAGTAAAAGGTAACTCAGGTAACGCTTTGAGGAAATCACGGTTCTCAGACACCAAGTAGGGAATGGCAGCTCCCTCAGGGTGAGCCGAAATTACGGTTCGAGCCCTCGTCAGGGCAAGGACGACCCGTCTCATTTCTCCAGCCGTAAATCCGCTGGAATTCCAGAAAAATCTGGAGTGGCATGTAAATCTGGAGGTCTGGAAGCTTGTCGAAAAGCAGGGGTTTCGCAGGCAGGATAGGTAGGCTCTTTGCGCAGGGCAAAAATCCACACATTTGTATCTATAGCGACTGCCTCATCCCGGATAGAGGTCACGAGCGATCTGCTCCCGAAGGTCGCTGAGTTCTTGTCTCACAGCGTCGGCAGACTGAGACAGTTTCCCCTCTCGTGCCAAGCGAGCACGGTAGCCCTGGGAAACCTGTTCCAGTATTTCCCGGGTGCTTGTATGGATATCCAGCCCTTCGACAATTAAGCTGTCCAGGAGGTCTTCAACCGGGCGGTGTTCCATACGCGCGGCTTGTTGTATCTGCTCATACCTGTCTTTTGACAGCCGCAGAGTCACTTCCACTGTTTTGTCGCCGCTACTCATTGGACACTCCTTTGGATAGTAAGAGTCTCGTGCACGCCTTTTCTCCAGGATCGAGAAATGAAGATACTGAGCGCATCAAAAGCCGTCAAGCTGAACTTTCTCTACTGTTGACGGACGGGCGGGGGATGTGAAAGACAAACAGCAGTATCGAGAATGGCAAATCAGAATATGATTCCCGACACTTCTGAAAGCCGGAAGGAGAACGAGTATGGCAAAACAATTCTCGATGGACGATGTCAAGGCACTAGCCGAGAAATACAAGAATTGGGGCAAATGGGGACCCGACGATCAGCTTGGCACCCTGAATTATATTACCCCGCAGAAACTTGTCGACGCCTCCCAACTGGTCAAGCAGGGCAAGGTGATTTCCCTTGCCATCCCGTTTGACGACAAGGGTCCTCAGACTGGCTCGTTCGGACGCTTTAACCCGATCCACTTCATGCTCCAAGATGGGGGTGATATCAGCGTCGGCGCGCAGGACCATATCCCGAATCTTCAATACACGGACGACGCCGTGACCATGCCGCTTCAGTGCGCCACCCAGTGGGACGCGCTGGCCCACATCCTGTACCAGGGTAAAATGTATAACGGCTATGAAGCCAGTGAAATCAACAGCACCGGCGCAAAGAAAAATGGCATGGAAAACGCGAAAGATAAAATCGCCACGCGCGGCGTGCTACTCGATATTCCACGCTATAAAGGCAAACAGTGGCTCGACCCAGGCGAGGCCATTTATCCCGCAGACCTCGACGGGGCTGCGGAGATGGGCAAGGTCAGCGTGGGGACGGGTGATATTGTCCTGATTCGGACCGGCCAGATCGGCCAGGTTCGAGCCGAGGGTAGCTGGGGTGAATACAGCGGTGGCTCAGCCCCAGGACTCGGCGTGGATTGCGCCGCCTGGATTTGTGAAAAAGAAATTGCCGGCTAT